>NZ_OX366335.1:0-1200000 GCF_947250635.1 Wolbachia endosymbiont (group B) of Parapoynx stratiotata
TGAAAAGAAGTAAAGCAAAAATAGCAAGAATCATCAGCCAGAACGAGTCAGATGAAAAAGTTCCTATTTGGTTAATGCGTCAGGCTGGTAGGTCTCTTCCTGAGTATCGGAAGGCAGTGGAAAACATGAATAATTTCATGGAGATATGTTATAGCACAGATTTGGTAACAGAGTTAACGTTACAACCAATAAGAAGGTTCAACATGGATGCAGCGATAATTTTTTCTGATATTTTGATAATAGCTGACATTTTAGGCTGTAATGTAAATTTTATTCGAGGTGTGGGTCCAATAATAAGACCTATAGAAAGTGCTAAAGACTTGAAGAGTCTACAAGGAATTGAATCTAACACATTACCAATCCTAAATGCTATAAAAGAAGTAAGAAGCCAGTTGCCAGAAGAAAAATCGCTTATAGGCTTTGCTGGAGGGCCGTGGACGGTAGGTTCATACATCATAGAGGGCGGTGGTAGTAAAACTTTTTCCAAGGTGCTAAATTTCTGTCCATTGGCACTAGAGGAAATAATAAACAAAATAACGAAAGCGACAATTATTTATCTGATCAAACAGATAGAGTTTGGAGCTGATGTTATTCAGTTATTTGACAGCAATGCTGGTGTATTGAAGGAAAAACTGTTTGAAAGATACATCATCAAGCCAACAAAGGAAATTGTTTCGGCAATAAAGAGTAGATTTCCCAATTTTCCAATAATAGGTTTTCCGCGCTCTGCTGAAAATCTTTATACAGATTACTGCGAACAAACAGGCGTATCTGCAGTAAGTATAGATTATAATGTTCCAATAGAATGGGCGAAAGAAAATCTAAAAATTCCTCTGCAAGGGAACCTTAATCCTAGTCTTTTGGCCTACAATAAGTCAGAAGCAATTGAAGAAGCAAAGCGTATAATAGATTGTTTTAGAGGGTTACCTTTTATATTTAATCTTGGACATGGAGTGCTTCCTGATACTCCGGTTGAAAATATTGCTGCATTAGTGGACCTAGTAAGAAACTACTAAAACTCTTGTATGAAAAGCCTTTATGAGGGTGGAATGAAAACCTTACTTGACAAACCTCATTCTCTTCCTTAATATAACAATAAGAGTATTCATCCTTGTTTTTGGGCTCAACGACAAAATTCAGTAAAAAAACTCAAATATTTATTGGCAAATTACAAAAAATTATAGCGGCCGCATGTCTTTTTTATTTTTTCTACATTCAGCCAAATCGCTCTTACTTTAAGCGTTAGCACATTATTACAGTGCCAATTTACATTATTAAAACTCGCTATACAGGGATTTATTTGCCTTTTTCAATTTATTAAGCTTTTTAATATCTATATTTAAGAATACAAAAATACCAACCTTTATGTAAAATAATAAAACTTCTAGCTTTTTTGTTGTGTAGAGTTTATCATTTTTATTTAACTTTAGTGAGATTATGTCAGACCTTGCAAAGAGGATGTCTCTGATAAAACCGTCGCCTACAATTGCTGTGACCGATAAGGCAAACAGATTAAAAAGCGAAGGAAAGAAAATTTGCGTTTTAGCTGCCGGAGAGCCGGATTTTGACACTCCAGATCATATAAAAAAGGCAGCTATTCAATCGATAAATGAAGGCAAAACTAAATATACTGCTGTTGATGGAACGCATGAGCTTAAAGAGGCGATAATCAATAAGTTAAAAAGGGATAACAATCTAGAATATATACTGAACCAAATTTGTGTCGGCGCAGGCGCTAAGCAGGTGTTATTCAACTTATTTATGGCAACAATTGACCCTGGAGATGAGGCTATAATACCAGCTCCTTATTGGGTTTCGTATGTTGATATGGTAAATCTTTTTGACGGACTGCCAGTTATTGTAGAGTGCAAACAAAACTTTAAGCTTACACCGGAGTTACTGGAAAGCAATATAACTAAGAAAACTAAGTGGTTAATTCTTAATTCACCAAACAATCCAGCAGGAATTGTCTATACACGTGACGAATTGAAAAGCATAGCGCAAGTATTGCTTGAATATCCACATGTGAATGTTGTTACAGATGATATTTATGAGCACATAGTGTACGACGAAAAGTTTTTTACCATTGCTCAGGTTGAGCCAAAGCTTTACGATAGGGTTTTTGTGGTCAATGGAGTATCAAAAGCCTATGCAATGACTGGCTGGAGAATAGGTTATATTGCAGGTAGGAGTGATATAGTAAAAGCTATTTCTACACTGCAGTCTCAAAGTACTTCTAACCCAAATTCAATAGCACAAGCAGCAGCAGTTGAAGCGTTAAACGGTGATCATAGTTTTTTGAAAGAAAGAACAAAAATCTTTAAGGATCGTAGAGATTTTGTAGTAAAAAAGCTAAATTCTGCTTCAGGATTGTCAGTATCTATTCCGCAGGGTGCATTCTATTTGTTTGTCTCATGTGAAGGTTTATTGGGTAAGAGTACGAAAAGTGGTAAAGTAATAAATAGTGATCTTGATTTTGCCGAATATTTATTAGAAGATCATTTAGTTGCTGTTGTTCCAGGAATTGCATTTGGTCTGAAAAATTTTATCAGAATTTCTTATGCAACCTCTCAGGAACAATTAGAAATTGGATGTGATAGTATTACTAAAGCATGCGAAATGCTAAGTTAACTTTTTAATATTCCTATATATAATATTTCAGTAAGATAGAGTTGATTTATGGCTTGGGTGTATTTGCTATTAGCTGGTTTGGTTGAAATAATATGGACCACAGCACTGAAATATAGCAATGGCTTTACTCGTGTTATACCTGTAGTAATTATTTTAGTTAGCGGTTCTGTGAGTCTTTACTGGCTATCGTTAGCAATGAAGTCTATTCCTCTTGGAACATCTTATGCAGTTTGGACTGGTATAGGCTCTATAGGTGCAGCGATAATAGGAATAATGTTTTTTAATGACCCAGTAAATTTTGGGCGTTTATTTTCCCTTGCTTTGGTAGTGCTGGGTATCATAGGATTAAAAGTATTTTCCAATTAGGAAAAGTTAAGTACGTCTATTTTACCACCTCAGGACTTTCTACTAAAGTTGCTTTGGATTTTTCAGTTCTCGAAGAGGGCATTCCTATTGATTTGGCAAGTACCTTTCTAATGTTTAATATTTCATTTTTCTCATTTTGTTGAGTTAAGTTAATGTCGTTTATTTTATTCACTAAATCTTTTCCTTCCTTTAAAATTTTTAAATCGCTTTCGTTGATGTGATGTTCATCGTTAAATTCTGCAACGATCTCTTTCTTCTTTGGATGAGTGTTTAAGAATTCCATCAGCTGATATTTGGCGAAGGCTTGAACAAATTTCTTATTAAATCTTGAATCGTTATGTAATTCTTCTAGGCTTTTATCATATTGTTTTGCTTCGTTTATAGTAAGCTTTATTATTTCTTCTACGCTGCTTAAGAGTTCCCTATACAACTTGTCGTATCTATTGCCTGTGTGTGCGGTAAATGTTTGTTCAATGTATTTTGTTGTGTAGTTTTGTAGTGTGTTGTCTGCTGTGTTTATGTTCATTCACTCACCTTGCTTTTATGTTATATTTTACACACGAAAAGGTTAATATTTAGTTAACTGCAGCGTTTCTGATACTGAATTTCATTGAAAATTATATTATTTAAGATATAGTCACTGTCATGAAATAAAAGCGTAAATAAAATGAACTTTATAAAAAAAATAAAACTTATGGTAAAGGCGAATAAAGGTAAAATTATAAAAATCCTTATCATCTGTGGTATAATTTTTTTCATATACCTTATCCATGAACCAGTTATAGATATGCTAAAAGGTCTCTTTTAAGAAAGATACTCGGATTAGAGTAGCTATTTACAAAAGTGTTGCTCCTTGCTGATAAAATACCTATAATTCTATTTTTTAGGTAATATTAGGATTGCAGAGAAACTTTTTCATATGGTTGCTAGCATCACTATTTTATGCATACCAGTATATATTACGTGTAATTCCAAATATAATCGCGCCTGAATTAATAACGAAATTTAACATAAGTATTACAGATGTTGGTCAATTTGGTGGGCTATATTATATAGGCTATACGCTTGCTCACATACCTGTTGGTCTTGCCCTTGATAGATTTGGGCCAAAGTTTGTTTTGCCTGCATGTATTGTCTTAACGTTTGCTGGGACATTACCACTAATATGCTTTGATGAGTGGTATTACTCAATACTTGGTAGAATGATTGTTGGAGTTGGGTCATCTGCTTCGGCAATTGGGCTCTTTAAAGTTGCAAGTATGTATTTCTCACAAGAAAAATCAGCAAGGATGGCTAGTTTATCTATAATAATAGGGTTACTGGGAGCTATTTATGGTGGATTACCTCTAGACTTTTTGCTCAATAAATTTGGTTGGAATTATGTTATATACACTTTCTCAGCATTTGGTTGTTTACTTGCTCTGCTATTGCTTTTAATAATGCCAAACAGTAACATAGAGGAGAGTAGAAATGACAACATACTTCAAGATTTAAAAACTGTACTTTTCAATAAACATATCATTCTAATCAGCTTTTTTGGGGGCTTGATGGTTGGGCCACTAGAAGGTTTTGCTGATGGTTGGGCAAAAGCGTTCTTATGTGAAGCATATCAAATGACCGGAGATTTGGCATCTTCACTTTCCTCTCTCATGTTCATAGGCATGGGGGCTGGATCATTCTTTCTCGCTTATTTACTGGAGAAGTATCCAGACAAACATTACGAGGTGATTATTGCGTGTTCTTTTGCAATGATCCCTAGCTTTCTTTTGCTTTTTACACAAGTTGGCGGTTTATATATTGCATTACCTACACTTCTTGTTATCGGCTTTGCATCTGGGTATCAGGTAATTACTATTTACAAGGCAATAAGTTATGTAAACAATAACTTGGTAGGCTTGGCCACAGCTGTATCAAACATGATAGTTATGGTTTTTGGCTATTTTTTTCATACTGGAATTGCAAAAATAATAGACTTATGTTGGAATGGAACGGTAATACAAGGAAATCCTTTGTATGGTACTGATTTGCTGGTAAAAGCAATATCAATTATTCCTGTATGTCTGCTTTTGGCTGTTTTTGGATTTATGTGGTTAAGGAAAAGGTCTTATGACAATTGCTTCAGAAAGGATTTGTAACTCTGAAAATAATTTAAAGTCTTTTGATAATGAAGTTTATCTCTCTATAGAGAAGGAACTGCAGCGTCAAAGATCGCAGTTGCAATTGATTGCATCGGAGAATTTTGCAAGTAAAGCAGTGATGGAAGTACAGGGTTCTTTTCTGACTAATAAATATGCAGAAGGTTATCCTGGTAAAAGATATTACTGTGGCTGTGAGTATGTAGATGAAGTTGAAAATCTGGCTATAGAAAGGCTTTGTAAGCTATTTGGTGTTAAATTTGCAAATGTTCAACCTCATTCTGGTTCTCAGGCAAATCAAGCAGTGTTTGCTTCACTGCTTGCTCCGGGTGATACAATACTTGGATTGTCACTGAACTGCGGTGGACATTTAACTCATGGTGCAGCACCAAACCTTTCTGGTAAGTGGTTTAAGTCGATTCAGTATACAGTTAATAGAGATACTTACCTGCTTGATATGGATGAGGTGGAAAGGCTAGCGCTGGAGCATAAACCAAAATTAATTATTGCTGGTGCTTCTGCTTATCCAAGAAAAATAGATTTCGAGCGCTTTCGTGAAATTGCGAATAAAGTTGGTGCATATCTGCTTGCAGATATTGCTCACTATTCAGGGCTTATTGCTGCAGGTTGTTACCCATCACCTGCCAAATATGCGCATATTATAACTTCTACAACTCACAAGACTCTACGTGGTCCTCGTGGTGGAGTGGTAATGACAAATGATGAAGCATTACATAAAAAAATTCAGTCTGCAGTTTTTCCAGGATTGCAAGGTGGGCCACTTATGCATGTGATAGCTGCAAAAGCTGTTGCATTTAAGGAAGCATTAACGCCAGAGTTTAAAACTTATAGTAAAAAAGTTGTAGAAAATGCAAAAGTGTTAGCTCAAGCGCTGCAAGAACATGGACTTGACATTATAACTGGCGGCACTGACTCTCATATAGTGCTAGTTGATTTAAGATCACGGAAATTGACTGGAAAAGACGTTGTGAATAGCCTTGAAAGAGCTGGCATTACCTGTAATAAAAATTCTGTGCCATTTGACACAGAAAAACCGACCATTACCTCAGGGCTCCGTTTTGGTACTGCTGCTGAGACAACTCGAGGACTTGAGAAAGAAGATTTTAGAGAAGTAGCTAATCTAATAAATGAAGTAATTCAGGGGTTAATTGATGGAAATAGCCCTGATATTGAAAGAGCAGTAAAAAATAAAGTTGAAAGTATTTGTAGTAATTTTCCTATTTATTAATTTATTTGGCATTTAAGATCCCTTCATTTGTATACTTTGCTTTGGGTTAAACTATTATATAGTAACTTTATAGCTCTTTAATTTTATGATAAATGTACCTAGCATAGAGAGTTGTGATTTTCACAATAAAAATGTTCTACTCAGGGTCGACTTCAATGTTCCTATAAAAAATGAAAGAATTTGTGATACCACTCGTATTTTGAGAGCTCTACCTACCATTCAATATTTAGTAAATGCAGGTGCAAAAGTTATTATTATCTCACATTTTGGGCGTCCAAAAGCAAAAGACAGTAACCTATCGCTAAAAAACGTAGTCGAAACTTTATCGCAGCTGCTGAGTAAAGAAGTGAAATTTATTGATGATTGTATTGGTGAGAGAGTACAAAGAGCAATAAATGCGATAGATAGAGGAGATATAATATTACTAGAGAATCTTAGATTCTATAAAGAAGAAGAACAGAATGACTCAAGTTTTGCTAAACAATTAGCATCTCTAGCAGATATATATGTCAATGATGCGTTTTCTTGCTCTCACAGAGCTCATGCTTCTATTTCACGCATCACAGAATTTTTACCTTCCTACGCGGGATTCTGCTTGCAAGATGAGCTAAAGTATCTTGAGCAAGCCATATCGTTTAACGCTAAACCTATTACTGCGATAGTTGGTGGAGCTAAAATATCCACTAAAATAAAAATGCTTATAAAACTAGCAGAAAAGGTTGATTACCTTATTCTGGGTGGCGCAATTGCTAATAATTTTTTGTTATTTAATAAAGTTAATATAGGTAAGTCTTTTTTTCAAAATGCTGTTGATGATCTTCTGCACGATATTGTTGAGACAGCAAATAAAAACAACTGCAAAATAGTTGTGCCAGAAGACGTTTTGGTTGCAGTAAATTCTGATTATAGCACTAGTATTTTAAGAAAAACCGAATCCGTTTTGGATGATGATATAATTTTAGATATCGGACCTCAAACTTTAAGCACAATAAGCGGTATAATAGCAAGCAGTAAAACTCTGCTGTGGAACGGACCTATTGGTGTTTTTGAACATTCAGCTTTTGCAAATGGTACAGTAGAGGTGATGAGAGTAGTAAGTGATTTGACACACGAAGGAAAATTAACCAGTGTAATAGGAGGAGGAGATAGTCTATCTGCAATAAATACTGCAGGTCTTGCCGATAAAGATTTTACATATATTTCAACTGGTGGGGGAGCGTTTTTAAGTTGGCTAAGTGGTGATGAGATGCCAGGACTGCGATCAACATTAGATTAAAACTTTTTTAAGTTGTTGCTTATACCCTAGCTTCTTTATGAATATTATTATGTCGAAAATAGCTAAGTTAATCTTGTGCTTAATAATACCAGTAATAGGATTTGTTTTTTACATTAAGGAGCATTATCTCAATGATGCAAATTCACAAATTGGCTTTGAGCCGTTTTTCAAAACAGATTCTTCAGATCCAGACTATATTCCACCACTTCCAGAGCTGACTGATTTTGATAGAGGAGTATTAAGGGTTTGTGGAGATTGGGGAACACACCCTGATGAAGAAGATTTTAGAATTTTGCTCGATTGTCCGCAGCATCAAGAAGTGGTGAAAAGGATATACGATAAGCTTGATCATCAAGTGGCTACACCAAATGCAGGCTTGGGGTTATTTAAAGATGAATTGACTAAGATTTGGTTTACAAATAGCGGAGTTGAGAAAGAAACTATAGGATTTGGACATATTTTTTGTGGTGAACCAGATAGATTGGGACTTGGTGGTATGCATTTTGTAGGTAGATATGTTGAAGCTCAAGAAAATAAGTGGGCGGGTGCAATTTGGGGTAATAAATCTCTGTGCAATAAATTAGATATTAAGCCACCTGTTTACACGTTTGGAATGAAATACTTAGGTAAGGGTGGAGAAGTAAAAGTTAAGTGCCCAAATGGGTATGCACATAACCTTCATGCTGATGATATTTTAGTTTCTGCAACTAAGGCGTTTAAGGAATTGGGAGAAGATGGAATGTGTCTGTATAAAATGGAAGATGCCAATTATCAATCAGTGTTTGTGAGAAAGAATGACGCTATACTTACGTTCTATCCTGACTTAACACCAAAATGTAATGATAAAAGTACTAATTGTAGCTGTAGCAAGCCTTGATTAGCTGAAAAAAAGTAAACATTTTATGCGTATTATGTTAATTTAGTTATATTGTGGGCAATTTGTAAAGCTGCATGAGACTTATAGTAAAAAAATGTTTGTCTGTTTTATTTCTGTTGCTGCTTGTAGCGCCTCTTGTATATGGACAGCAATCTTGCTTAATTGATATCGAGAACGATTTTCAAGATTTGAAAACATCATTAAAAAATCCAATATTTTTAGATCCTGCGTCAAATTCAAATTATGATGATAGGGAAGGCAAAAAAGTGTTGATGGTGGTGGTGCATCATACCGAATCACCAACATTAAAAAGCACAAAATGCGCATTAAATTCTTCAGGTATATCAGTACAGCTTATTGTTGATAGGGATGGTAGCATTACTCTGATGGTTCCACTCGAAAAACGAGCGTGGCATGCTGGTATAAGTTATGCGAAAGTTCAAGTAGATAATGTGATTGAAGAGCTACGAAAACTGAATGATTATTCTATAGGTATAGAGATTGTAAACACAGGGCTTGAGCCTTTTCCAGAAGAGCAAATGAAATCTGTCAAAGATCTGATTTTGTACCTCATGAAGCGCTTTAAGATTAGAAAAGATATGATATTTAGTCACGCTGAAATAGGTACTATAGTATATAACTCAGCAATTGAAGGCTACGCAATGCGTAAACCTGACCCACATAAGTTGTTTGATTGGGAGTTATTGGAGAGAAATGGCATTGGACTGCATATAGGTGATAGAATCAGTTCTCAAGACGCAAGACAAAAAGTAGAAGAGGTTTTATATAAGGTAGGCGATAAGAGTGAAAGTATTTTGAAATTAAAAAAAAGGTTGAACAATTTTTTTTATAAAATACTGCCTTGGAATGATAAAGAAGGTAACGCTGACAATAATGCTGATTACTCAAATGAGTTTGATGAGAATTTTGCGTGGGTTATTAATCAGTTTTCAATGCATCATTTGCCGAAAGAGATTAGAAAAGACTTGCCTCTAAAATTAGAACAGGAAGATATTTTGCCTGAATTTTTAAGCGAATATGGCAATTGTATTTTCAACAGATTCACATCTTTTAATAATAAAATTGAATCAAGTTTACAACCACCATTTTTGAATGAAGAGGATTACAAGCGTTTATTATCTTCTCTTGCAGAATATGAAAATAATATTTCTTCTAGTGCATTTGCTACGCTCATGTACAAGATTAAGCTATATTACGACTCTTATCTAAGGTATAATATAAGATCCTCGCTTTATATTCCATTTAAGCTTAATTCATTTGAGAAGCTAGATGTTTTAAAGAATGAAATATTGTCTTTTAAGTCTATAAGCCCTGAAAAGGCTATAGAAGTCTCGAATTTAATTAATTGGTTTAGGTCGAAAATTTTACCTGATTTCCAAAATTTTGAAAAACAATGGTTCCAAGAATTTAAGGACACTTGGAAACAAAAGTTTATACCGAATATGGAAAAGCAAATGTCTTGGACTGCGCTGCATGAAACTGTGTTGGAATATTTAGAAGAGGCAAAGAAAGAAGTCTAACAAGTATTAAGATGGCCAGATGAATGGGCAGAGAAAAATAAAGGCACATGTATCTGGAAGGATACAAAAATTTCTAAATGAGGATTAATATAGTATTGGGATGACAGAGTTTAAAAAATAAGTTACTTTTTTTATTTTTGGTAAAAAGTAGTCTATGGGTATTAAAATTGCACCTTCTATACTTTCAGCAGACTTTGCAAAATTAGGAGAGGAAGTAAAAAGAATTAGCGACTTGAATGTAGATTATATACACATAGACGTTATGGATGGAAATTTTGTTCCAAATATTACAATAGGTCCGAATGTTATCTCTGCGATACGTAAATATAGCAATCTTCCTTTTGATGTACACTTAATGATTAAATCTCCTGGTAACCATATTGAAAGTTTTATAAATGCTGGTGCTGATATTATCACTATACATGCAGAAGCAGAGATACATCTTGAGAGGCTAGTAAGAAAGATAAAATCATACAAAGACATAAATCATACAAAAAAAATAATACAAGTTGGAGTTTCAATTGTTCCTTCAACTTCTCCAAGCGTGCTTGAATATATAATACATGAGCTAGATATTGTACTAATTATGACAGTCAATCCTGGATTTGGAGGACAGGAGTTTATTCATTCGCAGTTGAGTAAGATATCTACCGTGAGGAAAATGATACAGGACCGTAATCTTAAAACACAAGTTTCAGTAGATGGTGGAGTTAACTTTTCTAACGCAGCTGATATAATAAAAGCAGGTGCAAATATATTAGTTGCTGGATCAGCAATATTTAAAGCTGAAGACATGAAAAAGGCTATAAACGATCTTAAAAATCTTTCGTTATAACCCTACAGATAACACAAACCATTTTTGTTATCTTGTCAGTTTTAAAAATTCCTATTATCCCAGTGCTTCGACACTGAGATAATAGAAAGTAAGTTCAACCTCAATAGAAACCTGATGATGAGTCATTATTACCAAATTTTGGTCTGTTTCTATTACTAAAACCAGAACGAGGACGAGTAGGTCTATTACTATGATAATTATCTCCAGGTTTTTTATTAAACGAGTTGTTATAATAATTATCCCTATTATTTAAACCATCTCTCCTTTCTTCATTGTAAAGCTTACCTTCAAAAAATTCACCTGTTTCTTGATCAACACGACGTCTTGATAATTTTGGACATCCACCTTTTTCAAAGTCAATTATCAAAGCTTTGAAGGTATCACCCTGTTTAAGTATATCCTCAATGGACTCTACATGTTGATTAGCTACCTCGCTTATATGCATTTTTCCTTTTCTTCCATTAAGAAGTTCTAGCTCTACAATAGACTTCTCTATCTTTACAACTTTAGCATCAATTATAGAACCTTGTTCTAGTTCTGTTATTGAATCAATCATCATATCCTTTGCAGCTTCAGCTTCAGTACTACTAATGGCAAAAACAGAAACTTTACCGTCATCCCCTATTTCAATTTTTGCATTACTTCTTTCACATACACTGCGTATATTTTTTCCTTTAGCACCAATAGCTGCAGAAATTTTATCTTTATCTATATAAAACGATAACACTCTTGGTACATGATCTTTTATATCCTTACGATGTTCTGAAATTACTGCATTCATTTTTTCTAAGATATGTAATCTTCCGACTTTTGCTTGTTCTAAAGATTTTTCAACAATTTCAAAGCTTATACCAGGAATTTTCATATCCATCTGCAGTGCTGTAATCCCTTCGCTAGTTCCTGCTACTTTGAAGTCCATATCACCAAGATAGTCTTCATCGCCCAGTATATCAGAAAGTATTATATGCTCATTTTTGTCTTTGATGAGACCCATAGCAATTCCTGCAACGGGAGCCTTTATTGGCACACCTGTATCCATTAATGCAATGGAAGTTCCACAAACTGTTGCCATAGAAGAAGAACCATCAGATTCCATAATCTCAGATACTACCCTTATTGTATAAGGAAATTCAGATTTATCAGGTAAAACAGGATGAATTGCTTTCCAAGCAAGTTTACCATGACCAATTTCTCTCCTTCCTGGTGCGCGTACAGCAGAAGCCTCTCCAACAGCAAATGGAGGAAAATTATAATGCAACATAAAATGTTCACGTCTATCCCCTTCAATGTCATCCACAATTTGCTCATCTTGTGTAGTACCAAGAGCAGTAACAACTAGTGCCTGAGTGCTACCCCTTGTAAATAGCGCAGAACCGTGAGTCTTGGGTAGAATGTCAGCCTCAATTTCTATCTGGCGTATTTCATCATACTTACGGCTGTCTATCCTCACACTTTTCCTTCTAATCATTTCACGCACTAAAGATCTTTCAAAGCTTTTTACTGCATAAGTAATTAACTTTTCGTCTTTTCCAGCCTCTTTAAGAGTATTCAATATATTATTCCTGACTACTTCTAGAGCTTGAACTCGCTCTTGTTTTACTGTTTTTGAATATGCTTCTTCAAAGTCTTTTCGATATTTTTCAAGTTCTTGAGTTATATCTGATATATCAACAGTAGCAAAGCTTTCAGGTTTATTGCCTACTGTATCAGCAAATTCTTTTATAAGCTTAATAACAGGTTGAAGATGTTCATGGCCGAATTTTATTGCACTCAAAACATTTTCTTCAGAGAGCTCTTTGACTTCCGATTCGACCATTAAGATCGAATTTTCATCACCAGACAAAAACAGATCCAAGTTGCTTGCTTTCATCTCTTGAACGGAAGGATTGAGTATATAATTGTTATTTTCATCACAACCGACCATGACTCCAGCTATAGTAAAGTGGAAAGGAACACCAGAAATTGCAAGAGCTGCGACGGTACCTATCAATGCTGGTACTTCAGGAGAATTGACCGTATCGTAAGTTAACAGATTACATACTACACTAATTTCATCATGAAAACCTTCAGGAAATAACGGCCTTATACTTCTATCTATTACTCTTGAAATTAAAGTTTCTCTATCAGATGGTTTTCCTTCTCTTTTAAAAAAACCACCAGGAATCTTACCCATGGCATAACTTTTTGCAATAAACTGCACATTTAAAGGGAGAAAATCAACACTTTCTTCCTTCTTTTTTCGTACAACAGTGACTAAGATAGAAGTATCTCCATAATTTACAACTACTGAACCATCAGCTTGACGTGCTATTTTCCCAGTTTCTAAAGATAAGGTACGCCCCCCCCAATCTATAGATTTTTTTATAATTTCAAACATACAAAATTCCTCGATTATTTTCTAATGCCTAACTTCTCTATTAACTCTTGATAGGCTTCATTACCAAATTTACGTTTTATATAATTTAAGTGCTTGCGCCTTCTACCTATCAATATAAGTAAACCGCGCTTAGAATTATGGTCATGCTTATGCGCTTTAAAATGCTCAGTTAAATTACTGATCCTCTCGGTTAAAATTGCACACTGTACAAAAGATGAACCTGTATCATCTTCTTTAATTGCATATGTACTAATCAAACTTTTTTTCTTTTGGGATGTTATTGACATCTAAACCTCATTTCAAAATATTAAAAACACGAATAGGCTTCACATAACCATGAGTAAAACTGCAAATTGCAATGGGCACATCACCCACTATCGTACAAAAAATATCATAATTCTTTAAACCACGCAAGTTATTTAATATAATTTCTTGACCTTTTCTGATTTTCTCCGCCTCCTCTAAGGAAATTTCAACTTTGAACATCGATTTTAAAGCAGATTCAATGGGGATGATGAAACTTTTTGTATTACCTCCATCATCTTCTGCCATCCCACCTCCCTCTGTCATCCCAGTGTCAAGCACTGGGATCAAGCTTATTGCATCACGAACATTGTTTTTGACATATGCTCCTAGAATCTTTTGTCCATTACATGATTTGTAAGTATTTGTATCCAGTGTCAAGCACTGGGGAGAGTAGGTTGTTGTGTTTCTTTCAGCGAGCTGTTCAATTGTCACTGATTCATCTTCCTTAAAATCACCTACCATCGTTCTTCTTAATTTTGTAATGTGTCCAAAGCAATTTAATGTGACTCCAAGATCTCTTGCAATTGATCTTACATATACACCGCTACCGCAGATCATAGAAAAATCAGCACTATTATTTATAGTGTCCAAGAATATCAGCTTCAGTTCATGTATTTTGACTTGCCGGGGCTTTATATTTACCTTTTGCCCACTTCTTGCTAATTTATATGCTCTTGCTCCCTTGATTTTCACTGCTGAAAATTGAGGAGGAGTTTGTGTTATCTCACCAATAAAATCCTTAATCGCACAGTTTATTTGGTTATATTCGGGTTTTATATCGCTAGTTCTAATGATATCACCACCCAAATCATCCGTAGTTGTTTGTTTTCCCCATTTTATTGTGAAATTGTATGCCTTTAAGTCACAAGATAAATACGGTATAGTTTTTGTTGCTTCACCAAGAGCGATTGGTAATACACCTGAAGCCAAAGGATCAAGTGTTCCCAAATGTCCGGCTTTTTTTATTCCAAAAATCCTTTTAATTTGAGTTACAGCTTGTGCAGAACTCATTCCTGTTGGTTTATCAAGATTCAGCCAGCCATTTACCATGTATCAATCTTACATAATTAGTAACAATTTAAAAAGTAGATAAAACATCAAGTTATTAATAAAAATGCTTGATTAGTTTACATTCTCAATATATAATTAACTTTTTATAAACCTTAATTAGGAGGAAGTGATTATGACTGCAAGTATACGGAAACTAAAAAACACAGCACATATAACAAAAATGAGTATTGAAAGTACAGTTGCAACTGCATCTTTAGCAGCAGCAATAACAACATTATTGATTGCTACTAAAGTAATTGCTGGACCTGCATCTTTAGCACTTATTGCTAGCCCTGCTGGAATTGCAGTTCTATTTATTGCCGCTGTATATTTTGCCGCAGCAGCTTATGCTTCATATCAGCAAATGCAGAAGAATGAAGAAATAGGAGTGAACGGTACACATGGTAAGGATGGTAAAGATGCAAACTTTGCTACTCTTGTCAAAGGTTTGGTAAAGAGTGGTACGATTGTTGAAGAAACAGTTAAACAAGACGGAAAGAGCAATGTTCAGCAATTATTCCTGACACTTCCAATTGCTGATTACAAAGAACTAACAGAAAATAATGAATCAGTTCAAATATTATTAGCAGATGGGAAAGCTGTTAAACTTGATCACAAAGCTCCTGATGATAGTGCTACCGAATATAAAGTACAATTAACTAGCGTAGGTGATAAAGATCAGACTAATGGCATGAAAGAAGAGTTAGGTATGGGTGATGGTAAGTCATTAAAAGTTGCGGTGAGTAATGAAGCTTTGGAAGCTTTAAAAGGTAAAGTAGCAACTAACTTAGCAGATGTTGCATTAGAAAATGCTATATCAAACGCTAAAAAAGTTTAAAGTTAATGAAAGAAGAGGTAGAGGTGGTTCTGCCTCTTTTTTTTCATTTGAGAAGAGTTACGGTAATCTATCCCACACCTCAACTACATCCTCATCAAACTCTATTATCTTTGTTTTTTTAAACTGATAACAGTTGTTAATGAATTGAATCCCTAGATCTCCTATAAAAGGAGTGGCATCATTGCCTAAAATTTTACCACTGCGGCAGATTATCAACCTGTCAATTAAACTACACTTTAATAGTTCTGTAATTAACACTCCTCCACCTTCAACTAATAATCTTGTTATACCAATTTTTGAAACAAGTTTTGATACCATGTCTTTTAAGCAGACTTTGCCGATAACATCATGTTCCGATGTCATTCCAGCGCGTGACCAGTTTTCATTATGCAATTGCTTGAAGTTTTCTGGATCCCAGTGGCTGGGCACTGGGATGACAGGAGGTGTATTAACTATCAAATAATTAATATTTTTTATTTTTTCCTCTACTTCTTTATTTGTAATCACCCAAGTTGTTATTTTGTCTGCAGTCTTTGCAATATTATGCTCTTCCTGCAATTTTGCTTGGCTATCGATAATTAGCCTTATTGGCGACCTTTCTTCGAGTCCTGGTAATCTGCAAGTTAAGAGTGGATCGTCATTGATAAGGGTACTACTGCCAATCATAATTGCATCATATTTTGCTCTGAGCTCATGTACCCAATTTCTCGTATCTTCACTTGTTATCCATTTGCTATCTCCTGTAAATGTTGCGATTTTTCCGTCAAGAGTTGTCGCGATTTTGCAAGCTATAAATGGTCTATGGAGTTTCTTAGTGGTAAAAAAGCCAACATTTAGTTTCTCTGCTTCTTTCTGCATAATCCCTTGTTTTACTTCAATTCCTGCATCTGCTAAAGCTTTTATCCCTCTACCTGAAACCCTACTATCTGGATCAATTGTTGCAATCACCACCATTTTTATTCCAGATCTTATGATTTCTGCAGTGCAAGGTTCTGTAACTCCAAAGTGGCAGCATGGTTCAAGAGTGACGTACATAGTTGCACCATGAGTTAAATCTTTAGCATTTTGTAGAGCAATTACTTCTGCATGTGGACGTCCACCGATTCCTGTGCAGCCTTCACCAATTATCATACCATCTTTTACAATGATACATCCAACAGCGGGATTTGGTGCAACACTTCCAAGACTTTTTTCTGCAAGTTTTAATGCGATCGACATGAAATAATCATCGGTCATTAGAAAGAAGTCATTTCGTATGAGGTATCAAAAATTCTTCTGTGCTCGTGTATGGCAAATCTATCTGTCATACCTGAGATATAATCACATATTATTACTGAACGCTGAGATTCACAAGCAAGTTTGTTCCACTCTGTGGGTAATAACCTTGGGTTTTCATAAAAACATTGAAAAAGCTCCTGTACTATACGTTTTGCTTTGTTCATTGTTCTGGCCAGTTTATAACTTCTGTATATTTTTTCCATGTTGAATTTTTTCATCTCTTTTGTGGCATTTGCAACTTCTGGTGAAAATGTGACTAGCATATTATTCAAGCTCCTTACATCTTCTACACTTTTTATTTTGTGATCTTCAATATTTCTTTCGGTCTGAAAAACGACATCATTTATCATAATTCCTATAGTTCTACTCAGTGATTCATGTATGAGTTTGCTTTGAGCCAATTCTGAATATTCGCTTTTTACTTCTTTGAACATTTTGCCAATTAAAGGAACATCAAGCAAATCTGCGATGGTTACTAAATTTGCCCTGAGTGCATCATCAAGATCATGCACACTGTAAGCGATGTCATCAGCAATCGAAGCAACTTGTGCTTCAATGCTTGAAAATTCTTCAAGCTTTAGATCATATTTTTCATTGCATTCTAATAACAGCTGATTATTTGTTTGAGATACCGCATTTTGACCGAGTAAAGGACCGTTATGTTTTGCAACCCCTTCAATCACCTCCCAACTTAGATTCATACCATCAAAATCAGCATGTTTTTGTTCAAGATAAGTTAAAATCCTTATAGCTTGAACATTATGATCAAACTCATACTTCTCCTTATCAACTTGAACTAGAGCATTCTCACCTGTGTGACCAAATGGAGGATGACCAAGGTCATGTGCAAGCGCTATGCATTCGGTGATGTCCTCATCTAATCTGAGCCTGCGTGCGATGGATCTTGCAATTTGTGCAACTTCAAGGCTATGAGTTAGCCGAGTACGATAGTAATCATGCTCATAATTGATAAAAACTTGTGTTTTGTATCCTAGTTTCCTAAACGCATTAGAGTGAATAATGCGGTCCCTATCACGCTGAAAACAGCTGCGATTTTTGTCTTCTGGCTCTTTGAACTTTCTTCCTTTTGTTTTATTTGGAAAGCACGCGTAACTTAATAGAAAATTATTGTTTGACATGTAAAATTTCTACTATAATAGGTTATCAATAATGAACGGTGGTTGTTATGTCAACAGATTACAATATTAGCTTAACTGACAATGCATTAAGGAAAATCCACTCCCTTGTAGAACAGGAAGGAGATGAGAGTTCTATTTTGCGGGTTGCAGTTTCAGGTGGTGGATGCTCTGGCTTCAAGTATAATTTTCTTATGGATCAAATAAATAAGAAGATGTCTTTGGATGACGATTTTGACGATGATGAAGACGACGATTTTGACGATGACGAAGATAGCGAGGATTATAGAAGCCACTCCAGTTTTAGTGAAAAAGGTAAAGATATAGTAATTAATGATGAGAATGGAAACCCTGTATTAATGGTTGATAATTGTTCAGCGAAATTTTTAAATAACTCAACTATAGATTATACTGAAGATCTAAGTGGTTCTGGTTTTCAAATCAAGAATGCTCTCGCTAAGTCTCGATGTGGGTGTGGTAACAGTTTCTCGGTCTAATTCTCCCTCCTGGATCTTTTTATAATATGGGTGGTGGTGTAACACTAGAGCTAGCTTCTGTAAGTAAGAGCTTCAAAAAAAGTCCTGCTATTGTAGAAGATATCAATCTGAGTCTTATAAGAGGGCAAGTAGTTGCATTGATCGGCAGTTCAGGATCAGGAAAAACAACTATATTGCAAATTGCAGGCCTATTGGATAAGCCAACTTTAGGTGTAGTGACAATAGATGGAGTAAATTGTACGCAAGCCAGCAATAAATATAAAACTCATGTAAGAAGAAATTTTCTTAGCTTTGTTTATCAATTTCACTATTTATTACAAGAGTTATCAGTGTTGGAAAACGTTATGCTTCCTCAGCTTATTGCAAGAAGAAGCAAAGCTGAAGCAAAAAAAAAATCGCAAGCAATATTAGAAAAATTTGGTCTGGAAAATAAAGCAAGTAGTATGGTATCTGAAATTTCTGGTGGAGAAAGGCAGAGGGTTGCAATTGCAAGAAGCATTGTAAACTCTCCAAAGCTTTTACTTGCAGATGAGCCAACGGGAAATTTAGACCCAACAAATTCTTTGAATGTATTTTTGCTGTTACATTCATATGTAAAGGAAAATAACAGCTCTATGCTTATAGTAACACACAACTATATCCTTGCAGAAAAAGCAGATCACATTTTTCAGTTAAAAAACCGATCATTAGTAAAGCTGTAAATGGAAGAAACAGTACAATACAAAGCTACCTATAACTTGTACTTATTTAACCAATGGTCATTAACAGAGTGTAATTCGCATGAAATGCTTTCATTATTTTTTATACACGGACTCTTTAACTTACGCTGTTTACTTAGAAAGCATCCTGACAGCATAAACATTGCTAAAACGAGAAATAATAATTGCCTAAACATAACAAGACTTTTTTTATTTATATTAATACGTTCATTTCTCTCATTTGTAAAGTTAGGCATATTCTTTTACCCTTATCTCTTTTTTAACTTTTTTGGAGGAAGTGACTGCACTGTTTAAGCGTAGTTTTATATAATTATCTATAATTTGAGCTACTTCCTCTTCTTTATCCCTTAAAAAGTGGTTAGTATCGTCTACTATATGGTATTCCATATGGTTATTTTTTACCGAATTTATTAACCTTTGTGCTAATTCTGTTACATCGCTTTCTTCTGAAATTGTATCATTATTACTTTGTATTATAAGTCCAGGAACTGGGCAAGGAGAGAGAAAAGAGAAATCGTACTTAGTTGCTGGAAGAGAAAGGGCAACAAAACTTACTATCTCTGGACGGCGCATTGTCAATTGCATAGCTACCCATGCTCCAAAAGAAAAACCAACTATCCAAATTGGAACATTGTTAGAGTTATGCTCCTGAAGCCAATCAATAGCTACTGCAGCATCAGTTAATTCTCCTATACCCTTATCAAAAGTTCCGGTAGATTTTCCGACACCACGAAAATTAATTGTCAATGCAGAAAAGTTATTATCGATAAAAGATTCATATATAGTATGTATAATCTTACTATCCATACTACCACCATATTGAGGGTGATGATGTAAAATTAGCACAACTGGTGCATTGGTATCTTTGCTTTGATGGTATCTACCTTCTATCTTTTTTGTTGAATTATTTAAAAAGACTTCTACCATGATAACTCCTAATAAAAACCTGTTTTGACAGGTGTTGATAATGTAAATTGTTTATTAATTATGTATTAATTTCCCTGTTTTTGCAATAAATTTTTATCGTGTTAAAGTTAACATACATAATTGGTTGATGGTAAGTGACAAATAAGCCTGTGAGTTTATTCTCTCTGGAAGACAGTAGTTGCGTGTATGCTGATTATAATGCAACTGCTCCAGTGAGTAAAAATGTAAAAAAAAGTATACTTGAGATTTTGTCGAAACAAACACTAAATCCATCATCGCTGCATAAAAGAGGACAAGAAGCGAGGAAGATTCTTAAAGAGGTAAGAGACAACGTACGTGATGCTCTTAGCATTCCAGATGATAAAGAAATAGTTTTTACGTCTGGTGCAACTGAAGCAAACAACCTCGTCATGAGAGGAATGAAAGGCTATCTGCATGTAATTTCAGCTATAGAGCATCCTTCAATTCTTAATTCTGCATGTAATCCACATATAATACCCGTTAATCAAGAGGGTATTATTGACTTTTTAGAGCTAGAGAAAATTCTAAGCGAACTTGAAGGGAATAAAGTAATAATTTCAGTGATGATGGCTAATAACGAAACTGGAGTTATCCAGCCTGTTAAGGAAATAGCTAAAATGGCACATAAATTCGGGGCAATCTGTCACACTGACGCTGCTCAAAGTGTTGGGAAAATCAAAGTAAATATGGAAGATTTAGGAGTGGATTTACTTACTTTATCTGCTCACAAATTTGGTGGTATAGCAGGTAGTGGAGTTTTAATATTTGACAAAAAGCTTGTAATAGAACCTACTATAATAGGTGGTGGGCAAGAAAAAGGATTGCGTGGTGGTACAGAAAACATTATTGCAATAGTAGGTCTTTCTGCTGCATTGCAAAACATTCCAGATCTTCTATCAAAGATGGATGAAGTAGAGAAGCTGCGTGATCAATTGGAGTATGGGTTATTAAGTCTTGTCAGTGATATCAAGATCTTTGGCAGAAATTCTAAAAGATTGCCAAATACAAGTTTCATTTATATGCCGAGAGTGAAGAATGATCTGCAGCTCATGTGCTTTGACTTAAATAATATTGCAGTCAGCAATGGTTCTGCATGTTCTTCTGGAAAAGTTGGGCCTTCTCATGTTTTGCTTGCAATGGGAGCAACAAAAGAGCAAGCAGAATGTTCAATTAGAATCAGTATAGGTCCGGAGGTTAAACCGCGAGACATAGAAAAAATAGTGGATTGTTGGTATAGTATCTATAAGAAGAATGCTTTAGTAAATGCAAAAACTACTTTCACCATTCCCCTTAAATCATGATAGAGGGAATGGTGAAAGTAATTTCTATTGCCAGAGGTTGTTATAATAGTTAAATGCTGCTGAAAACCGATTTGCTTATAGTTATGGAAGAAATTCTCTAATTGCATACCACACCATTCAATTGTAGTATGTCATTTTATACTTGATAAAAACGCTGTATTGTATTATAATATATCATCAAGAGATAATAAGGAGTTACATATGTCTTATATGAAAAACGAACAGGATATTCGCTCTCAGGGCGTTTATTATAGTGCTGGACTCAGGAGTTACCTAACTAAAGTATACAATTATATGGCTTTAGCTTTAGGTGTTACAGGGCTTGTTGCGTTTTTAACAGTGTTTTCTGGTCTTTTCCAGGTGATTTATTCCAATCCTGTTCTATCGCTTGTGGTAATGCTATCTCCAGTTGCATTGGTGTTTTATATGTCTTTTAGGCTTCAACACCTAAGTGCTCAGTCAACACTTACTGTATTTTTTCTATTCTCAGTTTTAATGGGAATTTCTTTATCTCATATTTTTATAATTTATACTGCAGAAAATATAGCGAGAGCATTTTTCATTACATCGATCATGTTTGGTTCTATGGCTTTATATGGTAATACTACAAAAAAAGATCTTACCAGCATGGGTTCTTTTTTGATTATGGGAATCTGGGGGTTAATCATTGCATCTATAGTTAATCTGTTTCTTGGAAGCAGTCCTCTCTATTTTGCAATATCGTTTGTATCAGTGATAGTGTTTACTTTAATGACCGCATACGATGCTCAGAGAATCAAAGATGTTTATTATAGATATAATGATGGCTCAGAAGTTGCAACTACTAAGCTGGCAATACTTGGTGCAACTAATCTTTACTTTGACTTCATCAATATATTCCTCAATTTACTCAGGTTACTTAACTTGTTCAACAATAAGGATTAGATGATTTCCTTTTTAAGGGGAAACAATAAAAGTTCTATAGTTTTCCTCCTAATATCTTTAGTGGTATTGATGCTGTGTCTTGCATATGCTTCAGTACCGTTGTATAGCATCTTTTGTAAAGCTACTGGATATGGTGGCACAACGAGAAAAGTAACTAATGCAACAATAAATGCAACTGACCAAAAAATCAGGGTTCACCTTAATGCTGATATAATATCAGGTCTGCCTTGGGAATTTAAATCAGAAACTAACTACATCGATACAAATATAGGGCAACAAAGTTTAGTATTTTATTATGCAAAAAATTTATCTGATCAGCCTTCTTTTGGAATGGCAGTGTATAATGTCACACCTTTTAAAGCAGGTAAATATTTCAATAAAGTTGCATGCTTTTGTTTTGAAGAGCAAATGTTGCTACCAAAACAAAAAGCAGCTATGCCTGTATCCTTTTACGTAGACCCTGAAATAATGCGTGACAATAGTACAAAAGATTTAAGTGAAATAACACTATCATATACGTTTTTTAAGCTTAAATAACAAACCTTTGACTATTGTTGATTTAAATAATAGTTATGCAACAGATCTATTTAATTGGGCAGAAGCACTTATTTGTTTTTTGCACACTAAGTACTTGTATTGCGGTTTTTGGTATTGCGAATTCCCATTCTTCACTATTTGCTTTACAGGCATTCCAGTACTCAGTTAACTCTTTATTACTTTTTACAGAGACTGGCATTTCTATGTTGGGATTTTTTTCTAATGTATGCTCAATTAGAATTTTACAGCAATCCTTGGATTTCGTTGACTTATCTCTACCATATAATTTAGCAACATAGTCTAAAGCGGTATTTCCACCATAGTTTTCATTTGGGTTATCATTTACTCCCGCTTTTATGAGAGCTTTTAATATATCTGGAGAACGAGCCAAAACGCAGGCATGTAAATATCCTTTTTCATTTTGCACATTAGCTCCTGCTTTTATTAAAACTTGCGCTAAATTTGTTAAAGTGTATAATTTATAATTAATGGCAATAGAAAAAAGACTATCTATTGGAAAGCCATCATAATCTTTCAAGTCAAATTGGTGATTAATATCAAATCCTTTTTTTTCCCAAGAAGTATATAAATATTTACAATAATCTCTTTTTTTATCTGATTTTTGTATTCTATATTCTAACCTTTCTTTTATTTTTTTTATTACATTTTTAACATCCAAATCATTATCTTCATCCACTTTGCACAACACATTGAATAAAACACCATAAAGCCAAATTTCTCTGTTCATGATAATTTGTGCCTCAAAACTATTAACAATACGCTTATGTAGTGTATAAACTCTAAATAACATTTTGCAAAATATTAATTGCTAGATAACATAATTAAAGTTTTTGTCTTACATTTATCATGGTTAGAGCTATACAAATTAAAAAAACTGGGGGGCCAGAAGTATTAGAATTTGTAGATAAGAATATAGGTGAGCCAAAAGGCGAGGAAGTCTTAATAAGTCATACAACTATCGGCTTAAATCGTTATGATTTAGAACACAGAAAAGGTACACGCAAAATTAAAGATCTGCCATCAGTGCTTGGAGTGGAAGCAGTTGGGGTTATTGAAAAACTTGGTAAAAAAATCAGTGATGGATTCAAAGTTGGAGACAGAGTTGGATATTGCACAGCTCCTCCAGGGGCATATTGTGAAAAGCGCATTGTACACCAGAAATATTTGATAAAAATTCCGAATGATATACCTGATGAAGTTGCTGCTGCAGTGCTGTTTAAAGGTATGGCAGCTCACTATTTAGTTAATCAATCTTATAAAATCAGGCCTGGTGCTTTTGTCCTGGTTCATGGAGCTAATGGTGGTTTAGGGCAAATAATATGCCAATGGGCAAAGGATAAAAAAGGTGTAGTGATAGGTTCTGTGAGCTCTGATGAAAAAATGAAGATAGCTTTACAAAGTGGCTGCACATACGCAATCAACTATAACGATAAAGACTTCGTTTCTAAAATTATGGAGATTACAAAAAATAGAGGAGTAGGTGCAGTGTATGACCCTATAGGTTACGCTACAAGCAAGCTCTCTTTTGAATCTTTAGGTAAGTTTGGCATATATGTTTCCTATGGGCAGATATCAGGTAATGCTCCTCTTAGTTTTTCTTTACTTAGTTCACGTTCGTTATTTGCAACTGGAACTTCGATATATCACTATAAGTATGATAGATTCACATTAGTGCTTACTGCAATGGAAATTTTTGAAATGATAAGAAAAAAACTTTTAATTGTACGAATTAATAAAAAATATAAATTTGATGAAATAATAGAGGCTCATCGTGACATAGAAAATAGAAAAGTAAGTGGGCTGAATATTATCAAAGTTTCTTAAATAACTTAGTAACCTAAAATAATTATTCATTAAGTCATATCAACAAGAATTTCACATGGTTAGTTTTCTTATAACAAGTTAGTTTATTTGATGCAGGTGTAGAAGTTGATGATGTGTGTTCCTAGCTTTAGCTATTAGTCAATTCTTTCCATCCAAGAATCATTTTATTAGCTTGCCTCAATGTTTCAATAGAAGGCAAGTCTTCTGTGCTTAGTGGTAGACGAACAGTTTTGTGTTCTATAAGCCCAATGTCATGCAAGAGTGCTTTAGTAGGTATTGGATTGCTGGCAGTAAATAGAGTTTTGCAAGCTTGTTGCCAACTGTCTGCCTGAGGGTTCTCGCCACTCATGCATTGCTTAACATATTCATGTACTACACGTGGCCAAACATTGGCAGCAACAGAAACCAGACCAGCCGCACCCTTAGCAGCCATATCGGGTATCATATTATCATCTCCGCAAAAGACCTCAATATTTGGTTCAACTTTCTTATACTGAGTTAAAGTATCAACGGTGCCACTTGAATCTTTGATAGCCCAAAATTTTTCGTGGCTGGATAAGTTGCGTACAGTTTCAGCGTGAAGACTCACTCCTGCTCTTGATGGAATATTGTAAAGCATGGCTGGCACATGTGCTTTTTCAAGCAGCTTTTCAAACCATAAAGTTTGCCCCATGATTCCAGGTTTTGCATAAATGGGAGTTGTCATTAGATAGCCATGAATAGGCATACCCTTGCAAAAATCAAGCCATTCAAGAGTCTGATATAGATTCACTCCTGGTACACCAATTATAATTTTCGTATTTAATTTTAGCTCACATACAAATTCAACTAATGTGCGCTTTTCAGAATCAGTAAGTGATAAGCTTTCACCTGTGCTACCTAGCAACACTACACCATTTTCAGCTTCAGCTTGCATTGTTAGTAAACGCTGCAAGCTTTGGTAATCTATACTATCTCCACTGCAATTAAAAGGAGTAACACAAGCAGTCCATAAAAATGTAGATTTCAATTGAAGTTATTAAAATGGTATTTCATCATCGATTAGTTCGTCTTTTATATCGTTGTCAAAACTTCCGTGTTTATCTTTTTGTTCTGTTTCATTTTGTTTGTATTCACTTGGCTTGTAATCAGAGTTTGACATACTGTTTCGTGAATCTAAAAGGGTAAGGGCACTATTAAAGTTATATAGCACCACCTCTGTCGTATACCTTTCGCTACCATTTTGGTCAGTCCATTTTCTAGTTCTCAGAGAACCTTCAACGTAAACTTTACTACCTTTGCGCGCAAAATCCTTAACAATTTTTACTAATCCTTCGCTAAAAATTACAATATTATGCCATTCTGTCTTTTCAGAGCGCGTACCAGAAAATTTGTCAGTCCAACTTTCAGACGTGGCTATTGAAAAACTTGCCATCTCTTTTCCATTTTGTGTAGTCCTAATTTCAGGATCTTTTCCTAAATTACCAACTAATATGACTTTATTTATAGTACCACTAGACATAATTATGCTTTAAAATAAATCTCTTTATTATCTTATGTGAGAGTATTATTGTCAAATTTAATTAAAAACGCGCTTGGAGGGATTCGAACCCACGACCTTTGCCTCCGGAGGGCAACGCTCTATCCAACTGAGCTACAAGCGCAGATGTATTAGATTATTTAATAGATAAACTATCTAAATCAAATTTTTGTTCTGGATAAAGCGTAAACATAATACCTCCATGTCCAAAATGTACATTTTTAGAATTGCTTATCCGTTCTTTTGTTATCTTTTGGTTTACAGCCCATGAAAAAGTTACATAATTTTCAGTTACTGAGTGCACTTTTAAATCCTTAGTATTTATAAACAACTTTCCATTTACCCATATTTTCCATGTATCGGGGGAAAAGTATAAAATTGAATCTAAACTGACTACTTTACAATTGAAATTTTCTTCCTCTGTAACTCCTGAAGACTGTAAGTTAAACTTTTCCATCTCACTAACTATTCTATTAACCTGCTCTTCATCAAAAAAAATGCTTTTTATGCTACCATATTGCGATAAAGTACTCTCTGCTGCCTCTTTTATTATATCGTCTCGATCTATATAATAATTGTTGATAAAAAAACACTCCTTCGCACGCAAATTTGCTATATCAATGAAGTCATTTATTTCTTGATTTCCAACTTTTAAAATACTTTTTAAGTACTTCTTTTCTATAATCATTCCATCATTAGAATGATGACAGACCATTTCATCATTGCCTTGTCTTTCTATATATACACATAAATTTTCACTATTTAACCCTAATATTTTATGCTCAATAAAATCTTCATTACTAATATGCTGTTGGCAAGAATATTTTTTACAAATCCCTATATTTTCTACAAGATCTTCGCAATTGCAATATGCACTAAAATTAAAAAATAGCAGCGTAAAAATAAAAAACAACTTTATATTCATCTACTTAATATGGTATACCAATCAAAAACTATACTAGCTCTCACTATCTCTATCATATTACCACTTAAAATCTGGTTTATAACTTTAGCATCTATATTTCTCTGCTTATTCAAGGTAAGAGATCTGATCATAACATAACCAGGAAGATTTGGAATAGACTGTAGAAATAAAAAAATATGCTTATCGCTAATTGAGCTTAAACTTAGAACCACTTCACTTCTTATTACTTTTGTATGTTCACTTTTATTGTGGAGTTCAGCTTCTTCAGGTATAGAAATTGATATTTCAGGTTCTAACATGTAGTGTTTTTTATATAGCTTGTTAAGCTCAAAATTTAAATTTGTAATGTATCTGCTACTATGTAAATTTGAAGAAGAAATTCTTTTCCATAAATCTAGGTTTTTATTTAGAACGACTTCTTTCTTTTGAATTTCAATGATCTGTAAA
Organism: Wolbachia endosymbiont (group B) of Parapoynx stratiotata; assembly: GCF_947250635.1. Taxonomy (NCBI): domain Bacteria; kingdom Pseudomonadati; phylum Pseudomonadota; class Alphaproteobacteria; order Rickettsiales; family Anaplasmataceae; genus Wolbachia; species Wolbachia endosymbiont (group B) of Parapoynx stratiotata. Next base: position 27,558 of record NZ_OX366335.1, read on the forward strand.
TTAATAGAGCGTATTTCTTCAGCTGCAGTTTGATTTTTATTATAAACCTTTTTGTTATAGATAATAAAACACGTTGATAACCCTATTAATACAATAGATAACAATAAGTAATATATGCACTGAATTGTAGCTTTTCTTTTTAGTTGAGAGATAGTCATCAATCTACATTGCCTCTCCTATTTCAACATCAATAGATAGATTTTTCTCTTTAGTAGTAGGTAAGCTAGAAATACTAATATCATGAGTACGGAAATTATCGTTTAAATTTTTCTGTAGTTTCTCGTATTGATAAGAAATGTCTTTACCAGATTGAAAATTAAACCTTAAAGTTGTGGTAATATAACTTTTTGCCTCATTATAATTCCACTCAAATAATTGAAGCTCTACATCTGGTACTTTTAGCTTTTCTACATACTTAACTTGTGTGAGAGGAGAGTACTCTATTTTTGATAAAATATTATTGATATTAATAAAATCGTAAACTTCATCTATCTTTTTTACATTATAGCTTTGGCTAAGTTTTATTAGTTTGTTATTTAAAGCACTCCGCTTTGCAGATAAATTATCAGCAATATTAAAATTCGAATACAAATTCCGCAAACAAAAGGTGTTAATTACAATTAAAGTCAAAAGGAGGTATAGAAAAATCCGAGGAGAGTTTAAATAAAGGTAATTGAATAGATAAAATTCTTTAGTTTCTTTTGTATTAAAAACATCTGTTGGCTTATTCTTAAAGCTATGGAACAAAATTGTAGTATCACAAAAGCTATCTTTTTCGCATATAGCTAATTCTGCTCCCAATAGTTTACCTAGCTCATATGGAGTCAATATGTTCACACTATTCTCTGAAAAATTTATAACTGATAAACTAGATTTAATAGCTTCTGATACTATGATGCAAAGGTCGATAGGGTCATTTTTTTCAAATCCAAACTTAGTTAAAGATTGAATTGTATTTTTCACTTCCTGATATATTTCACCAGCAATGATTCCTGGTAAATTATCATTAGTAAATGGTATTAAACGTGTAAATATCATTTTGTTCTCTTTAAGAACCACTTGTCTATAGCCACCTGTTTTAGTTGCAGCAACTATAATTTTCCAGTTACTAGGATCTTTGTGTAGAATCTTTTTTGCTATACTGACTAGTTCTATAGGAAACATTAATATTCCTTTAAAGTTAGAGCCTATTTCAACAAACACGTCCAACCAATATTCTATTAAATGATTTGCTTTTGATGAAACAAATAGATACCACCAGTTTTGATTAAATTTATTCGGCTTTTCGACCAAGAGAATAGAATTTATATCGTTATTATGAGCAAAATGCTCTACTTTTGTTTTTGCTGATAGATAAGCACTAATCCTATTTACTCTTGGGATAGACTGTAGCAAATAGTTCTGATCAGTGTGATTGAGAACCAGATATAAGGGTGCTTTTTTATCTGATGAGAGACATGAAATTAAGTCAGAAACAACTTTATTATTTTTGTCCTTAGCAAAATATCTTTTATTTAAAGTATCATTTTTAAAATATAGTAACATTGTGCCTTCTTTTCCTATAGAAAGCATAAACTTACTTTTGGGTTTTGACCCAAACATATTAACAAAGTGTATACTCATCTAGAATTAAAAAGGTAATTTATTGAAATTCATTAAACATTAGATGACAATATTACTTATATTATAAGTTTTTGATAAAATTAGTAGTAATATTAACCCTTTTGTATGATGAAGGTTTTTTATATTTGTGCTAGACACAACTTAACCTGACAAACGAGGATTAATTATATCTCAGCTTGATATTTTATTCTCCAACAGACTGAAAATTGAATTGAGCTAAAGACTTGATTTGACGCACGTTGTTGCACATTACCATTTAGTATACTTGAACTGAACATTTTCAGTGAATCCATCTGGCATGACTGAAACTTTTGTATTCATATTTATTTTTAAGTAATTTACTAGCTCATCAACTAATATATCAGGAGCAGAAGCACCTGCAGTAATTCCTATTTTTTCTGCGCCCTGCAACCAATTTTTGTTCATACATTTATAATTATCAATCAAATAGGCTCTTTTTCCTCTGGAAATACACAGGTCTAATAAACGGTTTGAATTTGAACTATTTTTGCTTCCTACAATTAACACTACGTCTGTAATTTTAGCCAATTTTTTAACAGCGTTCTGCCTATTTTGTGTTGCATAGCATATATCTTTTAAGTCGGGGCCTGTAATGCTTGGAAATCTGAGCTTCAGTGTAGCAATAATTTCTTTGGTATCGTCAATACTTAACGTGGTTTGTGTTACATAAGATAAATTATCTGGATCTTTGATTTGTAAATTGTATACGTCTTGCATAGTTTGCACTAGAGATATAGGATTACTTACTCTTCCTATAATTCCTTTAACTTCTGGATGATTTTCATGTCCAATTAGAATTAATTCTTTACCACTATCCTCATACCTTTTTGCCTCTTTATGTACTTTGCTAACTAATGGACATGTTGCATCAATCACTTGAACACCCTTTCTTTTTGCCTCATCCTCTATACTTTTCGACACTCCATGTGCGCTAAAGATCAATATTCCTCTATTGTCTTTAATGTCTTCTATGCTGCTTACAAAAATCACTCCTTGTTTCTTGAAGTCCTCTACTATATACTTATTATGAACGATTTCGTGTAGTACATAAACTTGGCGTTCATTTTTGTATTTCTCTAAAGTGATTGCTAATATGTCTACAGCTCTTTTAACCCCTGCACAGAAACCGCGTGGTTCAGCTAAGATAATCTCCATTTTTTAAGTAAGTATGTAAACATTGCTAAAAAGTAAGCTCCGCTCACTATGTTTCATATCATGACTGCTTTACTATAATTTCAAATTTATCATTACCAAGATTTTTGTTAATATACCAGGAACCGTCATCTTTAATTACAAATTCAGGACCCTTGAGGTCTCTTGTTATTGTCCTTCCATCTTGGCCATCCATAGCAATATGGATATCGAATGTAACGATGTCTAGATTTATTATAGCTTTTTTCCCACTGTATGAATTTAGACTAAACTTGCCCAACATGACATCATTAATACTCACTTCTCCTGCATAAGTATCACACTGACCATCTACACAACACTCACTTTTAATATAAAAAAGATCTAACATATTTAAATCTATAAAAAAAAAGAACTAAATTTATATACTAAATACAATTCATCATTAATAAGCAACTATAGATTACTTTGGCTACAGCAATAATGTAAATGGAAGTATAACATAATTAATTGTATAAGAAACTACATTTTAGAGAAATGGTTGTTTAGTTTTTTTATTAATTTTTTTCACCATACTGTCAATCATGTGTTTTATTCCTTGATATACAGAGTATATACTTTCGTCATTACGCATATAAGCAGAGCAGGAAAATACATTATGTTTTTCATCTTCTATTGATAACTCTGTATCGCATTTTATATGTTCGCCGCCGAGTTTCTCTATTAACTGTTCTTTATCGTCTCCTATAGTTACCTTAATCTTACTTTCTTCTTTACTTATCTTGCTACTTAAAATTGAAGCAATAACGGCTGGAGATATACATATAGTTCCTATTGGCTTTTTTGCAACAAAGAACTCTGAGACTAATCTTTCAAACTCAGGCATTACTGTTTTATTTTCAGCTAAGTCAGATAAATTTTTCGCAACTCCATATCCACCAGGTACAATTAGCATATCAAAATTTTCAGCTTTAGCTTCTCTTAAATCATCTATCTCACCTCTTGCAATTCTTGCTGCTTCTACAAGTACATTTCTTTTTTCTTTTACTGCCTCTTTTGTTTTGTGATCCATAACTTGTGTAATGTCAACGTCAGGAGCAAAACATGTGACTTCGACTTCCTGCTGATCAAGCACAAGCAAACTTAAAACCGCTTCTCTCACCTCTGTGCCGTCGAGGTGGCCGCATCCTGATAAAACCACAGCGGCTCTTAATTTTTTCTCACCCATAAAATACCTTGATTTCATATAATCTAGGTATTGTAATACAAATTCCATATTTGGAAAGGAGTAATTATTTTATGTCAATTATAATATAATTAATAATTAGCATATATAATTAGGCATATTTATAATTGATGGGAATTGAATATGGTACAAGGTGGTACAACAAATCCAACCAATTCGGACGAGTTCATTGAAAATGTAGTAAAATACATTAGTGAAAGAAAAGATTTGTTGGAAGCATTGAAGTCTCTATTACAAGCAAATGAATTTGTAAAAAGCGGTGAAATTTTTGACGAATCATCTATCAAGGATGTATCTGAATTGCTGATAAAAGATAAAGATCTTTTGAAGAACGCAATAGATATTGTAAAGGAGTATCTTGAGAAAGACGATAATCAATTAAAAATGCTTCTTGCGCAAGTAAGTAAAGTAAAAGGCATGGAGGAAAAGCTTGAAGCTTTAGGTAACCAACTGTTAGCTCAGGGGGTAATAAGTGGAGCAGCAGTTACAACACTAACAGGTGCACTAGCAGGTACATTAGCAATAGGGGGAGTGACTGGTGCATTAATTGTTGGCGGAGCAGCATTCGTAGGGTTTGTAGCACTAGTTGCTATAGTTGCTATTGGTTATGCTATATATCAGCATAGAGGTGAGATAAAAGAAGGAGCGATGAAAGCAGGAAAAGAAGTGAAAAGTTTTGTGAAAGATGTGATCGATAAATTGCCTACAATTCAAGCAAGAGAGAATAATTTTGAAAAGTTAATAAGCAATTTAATGGAAAAGAATCTTGAAGCTGATGAAGGAAAAAGAACAATGCTTAGTAATGAAATAAAAATAATAAAAATGCTTCAGAATCAAGAGCAGAAATCTGCTATACAAGAGTTAGTAAAGAATGGAATTATTCAAAATTTTTCAGAAGAGAAAATGGCAAGGCTTATAGCAAAAGGTGAGAGTACTCATATAGAAGATAAGAAAGAACTTGAGGAGCTTATGGAGAAATTTCAACCTGCAATTATGGCAATTGGTATTGACATAGAAGAGGTAGAACAAAAAGTTAATGACAAAGTTAAAACAGTAAAGCCAAGTCCTGAAGTGAAGAATCCAAGTTCTGAACGAGTTAGTGGAGAAGAGCAAGGAGTGAATTGATACATTTGAGGAGCGTTTTGAGGGAACGTTCAAAAAAGTGTGTCAAGCCGCATTTTTAGTTCAACTCAATTTTCAATCTATCTGGAAAGAAAATATCAAGTTGAGAAATAGTTAAAGCCCAATTAGGGAGAGCCATAATCCACTTTTGCTCTACCTTTTTTATAGCACAATATACCTGTTTGTACAAGGCATTTGTACTAGTAAATGAACCCTTAGTTTTAGTAAATTTCCTGATTTGTCTATGCAACCCCTCAATTGGATTGGTGGTGTAAATCAGCTTCCTAACTTGCCCAGAATACTTAAAATAACTGGATAAGTTTTCCCAATTGTTCTGCCAGGATTTTATAACTAAAGGATACTTCTCTCCCCATTTTTCTTCCAGCTCAAGCAGATAATTCTCAGCGATCTCTTTACTTGAAGCACGATATATTTTTTTCAAATCATTCATGAAAACTTTTACATCTTTGCTAGATACATATTTCAGTGAATTCCTTATCTGATGCACTATACATAGCTGTACTTCTGCCTTAGGAAACACACTATTTATAGCCGCAGGAAAGCTTTTTAGCCCATCAATGCAGGCAATTAGAATATCTTCTACTCCTCGCTCTTTTAGGTCATTTAGAACTCCCAACCAGAAGTTAGCTCCTTCACTTTCAGCCAAATAAAAACCTAATACTTCTTTTCTGCCATTTTGATTTATGCCCAATATATTATACATGCATTTACTTATACAATGTCCGTCCTCCTTGACCTTAAAGAACATGCCATCCATAAACACTATTGGATACACTGATTGCAGTGGGCGGCTGCGCCATTCATTGATTACTGGTAGCAGTTTATCAGTAATACTGGATATCTCTGCTGCTGATATTTTGTGGTCATATATTTCCTCAACATGTGAAGCTATATCTCTGTATCCCATGCCACTGGCATATGTGCTTAAGACCTTTGCTTCAAGTTCTGGATGTAGGCTTGTTTGCCTTTTTTTGACTATTTGCGGTTCAAAGCTTCCTTCTCTGTCTCTTGGTGTTAATAGTTCAAATGAGCCTGAACTTGTACGTAAAGTTTTTGCATTCCTTCCATTTCTTCGGTTATTTTCTTCACTTTTAGCTGACATGTGGCTTTCTATTTCACCTTCCAGACTTGCCTCTAGCAACCTTTTTATAAACGGTGTTAATGCTCCATCTCTTCCTGTCAATGGTCTTCCTTCTCGTATAGATGACAGGATATTTGTTTCTAATTCTTTATAATCTACCAAACCAGTAGTTCTATTTGCTTGACCCATATCAAACCTCCATTTTTTATATCAATTTATTACTTTTTTTTCGGTTTGACACACTTTTTTGAACGTTCCCCGTTTTGACGCAAAAATGTATCTGTCTATCTTATTTTGCCACCCTGCTAAGCGGACACAAAAAATTACTTCCGCATATTTTAAATCTCATTATAATTACAAATAGAGATATTTTAAGAGCTCAAAATCTATCTTTAGTCTGCAGACTTTTTAATCAAACTTATTAAAAATGTATTCTTCAGTGTATATCTGTCGTATGTGCACTGCATTTTTTTCTAATCTTTTTTACAGGGGGATTTTATGTCCAGAATTCCAGATATTTGACCTTTACTTTAGCTAATAAAAACCAACTGGTACCTGCGGTTTTTATAGCTACGTTTCTCAAACAAGTTTCAAATGAATAGATTTCTTGCATAACTGGAATTCAAAAGTTGATGTCATTCTAGCGCGTGACGCTAGAATCCAGTCCTTTTGTGCAAAAAACGTTGTAAAGTAACTTAGTTGGATCCCAGTGGGCTTTTTAATTGTTGAAGAAAAAATATGCCACAGAAAATGAAAGTCAGTAACCAAAACGAATATAACAAATTCCTTGAAAAAAGGGGGAATATTTTTCGTTACATCGATGAAGCTATCGAAAATTGGTATGAAAATAGTCCAAAAATGCAGGGCGGCAACTATATTTATAGTGATAAAGTTGTGATTTTAGTGCATATAATCGTCAGTTTCTTTAGAATTGGTTTAAGAAAAACAGTCGGGTTTATAAAAGGGTATTTGCAACAAATAGGAAGAGATTTGCAGCTATTCACAAGCATCAAAAAAAACTTAATATTAAGATAAATGATTGCAGGATTGATAAAAGCAACATGGAAAATATTGAAATTATCATAGATAGCACAAATTTACAGTAACACTCCTGGCCACAGTAAGGAAAACAGTGCAGATAGAAAGTACCGAAGCTACGAGCAAGTAAGAAAGTTACATGTTATGTTAAGTGTGAATAGTAAAAAAGCTATAGCTGCAAGATACAGTAATGGCGTCTACTCTGACCACTTGCGATTTGCTTGAAGAAGTTAATTTTCAGCACAAAATAAAAGCATTATATGCAGATAGGGCATACGATAGGCAAAAACTTTATAAATTGTGTAAGAAATACGATATAAAGACAAAAGTTCTACCAAAAAAGGATGCAGCAGAACATTCAAAAATAGATTATATGTCTGACAGAAATGCTGCTATTAGGTTAATAAAATTATATGGACAAGATGGTGTAAAAGAGTGGAAAAAGGAAGTACATTATGGGAAAAGATCTTATATAGAAGGATTTTTCTCAAGGTTGAAGCAAGTATTTGTTTAGGAATAAATCTGAGATAAATCGAGAAAAAGAACTAAATGCTATTTGCTTAATAAATTCACTGATATAGGTATGGCTAAATTTGAAATCATTACATGAATTTGTCGTAAACCATCACTGCTTAAGGTGCTATGCAACAAAGCCATCCCAGTGTCAGCTACTCTGATGACACCAAAGGGGCACTTGGATAGAGGCTACTTGAATAACACCATCATAAAGTGAAACTAGATTCCAGTGTCAAGCACTGGAATGACATCATCTGCTATGCAATTTACTTTCAAAAATAAACGTTCCAGAATTTCCTTCTGCTGTCATGACATCTTATTGAAGATCAAGATTTTGAATGATTTTAATGAGATGTTCTATAAAAGTGATGAGTTTGTATAATAAATATTATTATTAATATATTAATTGACTAATGGTATAAATTATTCTATTATTAAGATATATAGTTAATATCTTAATAACCAATATGCCAAAATATGTTAATCATATTGCTGAATCTACTGTATTGAAAGTCTATACTGACAAGGAGAATGCTAAAATTAGAGTGTTTTCTAAAATTAAAGATGGAGAGGTTGAGAAAACACTTTCAAAGCAGCAAATTGTAGAATTTTTAAATTTATTTACTAATATAAGGAATCAAGGAAATAAAGAAATTGCTATCAGTAAAAATATAGAACGTGGTATCGTTGAAGATATAGAAGGTATACGTAGAGAAAATGGTAGATATGTATATAAAGCGCCAGATTTATCAGCTGAAGAACAATATAATAAATTATTTGAAAGTGAGCAAGCCATTCAATTTCATTTGAATGATTTCATGTCAGATAGCATATCTGGAATTGGACAATTAAAAAGTAGATTTGAAGAAATTTTAGATTTTGACCCTGAAGAAGGGTTATGTCACCCATTAAATTACTTTATTACCTTTATAAGATTAGAGAATAGGAAAGATTTTGTTCAATTCCTCGAGTCTGGTAATATTATATCTGAACAAGATTTTATGGACTATATTGATGGAAGAAAAGAACAAACGATTGAGTTATTAATGATGCAGTTTTTATTGCAATTCTTACCTGTTCTCGATGTTCAGAGCATTGAAAGGCGAGAAGGAGATCCATTTTATGATGAGACGATATATGAACAAGCATGTAACGATTTATCTTCAACAGAGGTATGGGTCTATACTAATCAAGAACAAATCAAACGTGCTTTAAATGATGTAGAGATAGGATGCTACTTAGAATTTAGTTTTTCTTGTTATGCTTGTAATGGAGCAGATGATGAAGATGACGAGAATATTGCTCATTCTATGTTGGTATATAAAGCAGAGAATGATAAATACATATTTTTTGATCCTAGTAAAGGAGCGATTGGCTTTTGTCCTGATACAGGAGTTGCTAATTTTACATTAGAGGAAGTTTGTAGGGCAATAGAACTTGCTGTAAACCATTATTCATATAATATGTATGTTGAAAATTCTCCAGATTATTGCGAAATTTTTATTACGCTTAGAAATGCAACACTGATGTTAAAGAAAGCTGAAAAGCTTTATGAAATAACAGAAAGAACAAATTCAAAAATAATTGATATATCAGTTGATAAAGGCATGAATCAATTGTTGTTCACACCTGCAAGTCTGTGAACGTACATATCTTGATCTTTTTGGTTATTTACCAAGTATAGACATCAACTCATCCCATTCTCTTTTACCAATACCACTTTCTTCTCTCGTAACATTTTTTCCTTTTATTAGCTTGCGAATTATTTCAAGACCAGTTTTTGAAATACAGGCTGATTTTAAGGAGTATTCAATGAAAGCATTATAGGCCAGCGGGACCCATTTCTTTACTATGTCCAACATAACTTCTGCATAGACTCTAATTTCATATTGGGCGTGCTGATCAGCTCTAAGCCTTAAAAAGTGAAGAAGGTTGTGTAAATCTATTTTCCAATAAAACTGAGTATAGTAATTAAGTGTTAGATTAGTTCGGGCAATTTCCCTTGCAAGGCCCTGTTCAATAAATTTCTCATAATGAGAATATACTAAATTAGAATCATTTATTAGAGAATCTATTATTTCTTTTGAAGTACTTGAGTCAAAAGCTTCACCGCTGCCTTGTTTATTATTATCAGATTGTTTTGCAACCTGTTCTGGTATATAAAATTCATTATCAAGTATCGAATACCTTCCGGAATATTCATTCACATTTGCAGTTCTGTGTCTTATCCACTGTCTTGCAATAAAAATTGGAAGTTTCACGTGAAACTTAATTTCACACATTTCAAATGGAGTTGTATGATGATGTCTCATCAAATATTTTATAAGCGCTTCATCTTGATTTATCTGTTTTGTTCCTTTTCCATAAGAAACACGAGCAGCTTGAACTATGGCGCTATCAGAGCCCATATAATCAATCACTCGAACAAATCCATGATCTAACACCTTATGTTCTTCGTATAGAATGTCATCTATTTCTTTTACTGTAGCTCGCTTAGTTGTCTCATTCATAATATATCCTCAAGATGAAACGAAAATATCAGCCCCGCATGAATTGAGTTTTTCGTGCATTGCTTCATAGCCTCTCCATAAATGATGTGAGTTATTTATTGTAGTTTCTCCTTTAGCTACCAAAGAAGCGAGAATTAAAGCTGCTGTTGACCTTAAGTCATTAGCATGCAGATTAGCTCCAGATAGGCTCTTTGTTCCACTTATAGTAGCTTTACTTTTTTCGATGCTGATATTAGCGCCTAATTTTCTTAGCTCATTTGCATGTGCAAATCTACTTTCAAAAATGTTCTCTTCAATGATTGATATTCCATCTGCAATGCACATTGCAGACATTAGTTGTGGTTGCATATCACTGGGAAAGTTGGGATATGGATTTGTTGCAACGTGAGCAGATTTAATAGAGCTATTTTTTCTAGAAATAATAATACCATCATCATGTAACTCAACTCTGGCTCCTATAGTCTTCAATTCATTTGCAATACATTCTATATCAGACAAACTTACTCCTTCTAACTTTAGCTCGCCGTCGGTAATGATAGCAGCCAAAGCATAAGTACCGGCCTCTATGCGATCTGGTATTATTTTATGCTCACACCCATTTAATGCTTCAACACCTTCTATTGTGATTTTTGTATTATTAACTTCAATATTGGCACCCATAATCTTCAGAAACTCTATTAAATCAAGAACTTCCGGCTCGATTGCAGCATTGTTTATTATTGTTACTCCCTCTGCAAGTGTTGCTGCCATTATTATATTTTCTGTTGCACCAACACTTACTTTTTCAAATGTTATTTCTTTGCCTTGCAATTTCCCCTTTGTTGTTGCAGTTATATTACAGCTATCAATTTCAATTTTAGCTCCCATTGCTTCAAGTGCCTTAATATGAATGTCAACAGGACGTTTTCCAATATTACATCCACCAGGAAATACTGTTGAAACTCTACCAAATCTGCTGAGCATTGGACCTAGCATTAAAAAAGATGCTCGCAGTCTGCTTGCAATTTCATGTGATATTAAATAGTTATTGATATTGCTACAGTCAATTTCCAAAGTGTGATTTGCTTTATAGTCTTTATTGCATATAAAATTTACTTCTGCACCAAGACTCTTAAGCAGCTCAGACATCAAATGCACGTCAATTAAATCAGGTACGTTATGCAAAGTTATTGAAGAATTACTAAACAAGCTTGCCGCCATTATTGGCAAGACGGCATTCTTTGAACCATTAATCTTGATTTTTCCAATCAAGGGCTTATGGTTACTTCTTACTAATATTTTATGCATTTAATCAAGCGATAGAACTTATCAAGTAAGTATAATAGGTTAGCGGTAAAAGGCAAAATTTTGCTTTTTCTTCTTCTGTCATTCGAGTAGCTGACACTAGGATCCATTTCTTCATCATCATCAAAATGTTATATTTCAACATTACTTTTATGCTGACCAATTTAACTGGATTCTAGTTTCAGCTACTCGAATAACATTTTCGTAGTCGATTCAAAATAGCATAATTAACTACACCTTTCCAAAGATGAGAGACGCGTTGGTACCACCAAAACCAAATGAATTAGAAAGCGCATATTGAATTTTATGCTCTTGAGCTTTAAATGGTACAAAATTTAAATCACACCCTTCTGAAGGTTTGTGTAGGTTTAAAGTTGGTGGAACAATTCCATTGTTTAATGCAAGGATACTAAATATTGCTTCAACACTTCCTGCGGCACCAAGTAAATGTCCTATAGAAGATTTAGTCGAGGAAACAGGTATTTTATAGGCATAGTCACCGAATAACTGCTTCATTGCTATTACTTCTATTTTATCTCCAAGCGGTGTCGATGTACCATGTGCATTGATATATCCAATTTGACTTGGGCTGATTTGTGCATTCTTTAAAGCAAGCTCCATTGCCTTAAATGCGCCTCTTCCTTCTGGATGAGGTGCTGTGATATGATGTGCATCTCCTGTTAGTCCATATCCAGTGAGTTCCGCATATATTTTTGTTTTTCTTTTTTTTGCATGTTCATACTCTTCCAGCACTAATATACCTGCTCCTTCGCCCATGACAAATCCATCACGTTCTTCATCCCATGGCCTTGAGGATTCTTCAGGATTATCATTGAATTTAGTTGATAACGCCTTCATCGATGCAAAACCTGCAATTCCAACTCTGCATAACGCACTTTCTGCTCCGCCTGCAATCATAATGTCAGCTTCACCGAGTTTTATAGCTCTTGCTGAGTTTACAATCGCATGCGCACCTGTTGCACATGCAGTTACCGCTGAGTCATTTGGACCTATAAATTCGTATTTAATAGAAATATGACCAGATATCAAATTTATTAGACTTGCAGGAACAAAAAATGGGCTAACACGTCTAGGCCCCTTCTCCTGCATGGTAATTACATTTTCCTGAATTGATGGAAGACCACCTATACCAGAACCAATAGCTACACCTATTCGCTCTTTATTAATATTTTTATTTTCCAAAATTAGTGAATCATCTACTGCCTGAATAGCTGCTGCAACGCCGTAGTGAATAAAGCGATCTGTTCTTTTTAGATCTTTCTCAGAAATATAATCTAATGGATTGAAATAGTTCTCAATATCATCAGATTGCATTGGAACTTGCCCTGCAACTCTGCAAGCAAGATCAGAAGAATCAAACCTATTTGTATTGATTGCTTTGATGCCAGATTTACCTTCTTTCAGCTTTGACCAGGTGTTATTAACATCTGCTGCTAGTGGAGTAATTAAGCCAACACCGGTAACTACTACTCTTCTGCTCATTCAACATCAATTGTTTGCTTTGTTTACTACATATTCAACTATCTGTTCCATAGTTTCCATTTTTTGTGCATCTTCATCAGGAATCTCTATACCAAATTCTTCTTCAGCTGCCATGATTATTTCAACTGCATCTAAACTATCTGTGCCATGGTCTGAAAGCTTTGAAGAACTACCAAATCTCTCTACATCCTTACTGATGTGCTCTAGTATAATCTTCTTTACTTTTTCTTCTATATCTTCCCTAGTGCTTTTTGCCAATTCGCTCATTTCTTACTAAAAAATAACCTATTCTCTGATGTTATAAGAAATTTTGATGTTTGCAATAGCTTTTATGATTATATAAACTATTAAAAACTTCCTATCTCTTAGCACTCGATAGTTAATAAATTTAAAAATGCTAGACGAAACAACAAAAAATTTGCTTGTTGTAGAAGTGAATAAGCTCTTACCTGAAAATAGCGAGAATAAATTTATATCAGCTATGCGTTATGTGCTTCTTGCTCCTGCAAAACATATACGTTCTTTTTTAGTTATAGCATCTTCGTCGATATTCAACATAAAGGTTGAAAAAGCAATAACAGCAGCAGCAGCAATTGAATTTATTCATGCTTACTCTCTAATTCACGATGATCTACCATGCATGGATAATAGTGACACTCGAAGAGGCCAGCTGAGCTGCCACAAAAAATTTGGTGAAGCAATAGCAGTACTGGCCGGAGATGCACTACTTACTTTGGCTTTTGAGGTACTATCTTCGTTAAATTGTGAGATCATCAAAGTGCTCTCTCAAGCGATAGGAGTTAGGGGAATGGTGGGAGGACAGATTTTGGATATAGATGCAGATTTGAATAAAATAAAGGAAATTCATTTGATGAAAACTGCAAAACTATTTGCAGCTTCATGCGAAATAGGGGCTATAATAGGCAATGCTACAACCAAGGAGCGGAGAGCGTTATATAACTATGGAATAAATCTGGGGCTTATTTTTCAAGCTAAGGATGATATTGAAGATTATGAGCAAGATAAAACAAACAATTTAATGTCCGTGCTTGGCAAAAATGAAATGGAAAACTATATAGATAGTCTCTTTAAACAGGCCTCAGATAATTTAAGTACGCTTTCAGGGAATACTAATGACTTATATGATTTATTGAATCAAGTAAAAAAAGATGGTTAAAAAAATTATATTACAAATATTTATCTTTCTAGTAATGGTTCTCACTTTAGCTTCTGTTTTTATAATCACTATTGTTTATATAAATAAAGATAAACCGGAAAAAGAGGACAAGCTTTACGAGATAAATGCCACACATGATGGTTTAACACAGACGATAGCACGTTATCTAGTAAAGCCCATACTTGAATCAGCACTTGATCGCTATATTGAAAAGCATGGGCTAGCAGAATATTTAGAAGAAATAACACAGCAAAAGGAAGAAGAGACGATAAAATTTTATGAAATTACTGAAGGCAGCGGCAGTAAGGCTTTCTGTGGCCAAGAAGTCCTGCTACAAATGTACAAAATATCCAACAATCTGGCAGCATTACCAAGTCAAGTCTCTGATATTACTCTGAGAATAGGTGAAAAAGAAGTGAGTTTAGGGGTAATAGGTATGAAAGAAGGTGGAGAGCGTGTAGTTACTATTGCCGCTGATGACAACAAAATGAGTTTTAACTCTTATTACATCAAACTGATTGAAGTAAAAGATAAATATCCTGATTCAGTAAATAACCTAATGATTTTTAATGACTTAATTAACAAAACTAGAAAACAAGTAAAGTGTGGTGATGAGATATCGGCTCAATATAGCATAAAGAGATATAATGGTGAGTATATAGTCAAAGATCAAACAGTGCAGTTTAAAGTTGGTGACAGAAAAATGCCGCTTGCTATAGAACTTGGAGTTGTGGGAATGAGAGCTGGTAATAAAAGAACAGTTCTTTCTCCACCTGATCTTTTAACTGATGTGTTAACAAAAGGCATAGATTGTGATATTGCAATAATTGATTTAAGCTTGAATTCTACTATTGAAAAATAGCTTAAAGAATTACGAAGTAAGAAAAAATAAAACTTCTTGAGTGCTATATATTACTTAAAGAAAAAGTTTCTTCTAAAGTATAAACTTAGATAAATCAAGCTGCTTTGAAATTGATTCAAGCTTATCTCTTACGTGCTTGCTATCTATAACAAATTTCTCATTATTTTTTTCAGAAGCGATAAAACTTATTTCATCTAAAAGCTTCTCCATGACAGTATGAAGTCTTCTTGCACCTATATTTTCTACTTCTCTATTAACTGTAAAAGCTATTTCAGCTATAGTTTCTATACCATCATCAGTAAACTCAAGTGTTACATTTTCCGTTTTCATTAAAGCTATGTACTGTTTTAACAAACTAGATTCTGGTTCCTTTAATATTTTTATTAAATCCTCTTGAGTAAGTGCCTTAAGTTCCACTCTAATTGGCAATCTACCCTGTAATTCTGGTAAAAGATCGGATGGTTTAGACAAATGAAAAGCACCAGATGCAATAAATAATATATAGTCTGTTTTTACGGTGCCATACTTAGTTGAAACAGTTGTTCCTTCAAGTAGTGGTAACAGATCACGTTGCACTCCTTCTCTGTTGACTTCACCTTTTATTTCTGTACGTGCTGCAATTTTATCTATTTCATCCAAAAACACTATACCTTCATTGCTAACAAGATCAATCGCTTCTTTGATTATCTTGTCTTCATCCATTAACCTTTCGCTTTCTTCATTAATCAATATTTCACGCGCTTCTTTCACTTTAACTGTAATAGTTTTTGTTTTTTTGTTCCCATTAAACATCTTACCCACTATTTCTGTTACGTTCATCACGCCAATTTGCCCACCTGGCATACCATGTATATCAAAAGTGGGTAGCATACCCTTGCTCTCCCTGACGTTAATAGAAACTTCTCCATCTTCAAATTCCTTATTTCTCAGTCTTTCTCTGAAAACTTTTTTGCTTTCCTCGGTTGCATCTTCACCAACCATGGAGTTGACTATTATCTTTTCAGCCAAACCTAAAGCTTTTTTAGTTAAGGCTTTACGTGCTTTTTCCTTAACTAAAACTATTGCTGCATCAACTAAATCACGTATTATCGAGTCAACATCACGTCCAACATATCCTATTTCAGTAAATTTCGTTGCTTCAACTTTTATAAAAGGTGCACCAGCAAGCTTTGCTAAACGGCGAGCTATTTCAGTTTTACCAACTCCCGTATGGCCTATCATGAGTATATTCTTAGGTATAATCTCTTCACGTAGTGGAAGTGGGACTTTATTTCGACGCCAACGATTTCTGAGTGCAATAGCAACAGCGCGCTTTGCGTCATTCTGTCCGATTATAAATCTATCCAACTCTTTAACTATCTTCTGTGGTGGTAGATCATCTAATAAAGCTTGTGAGCTTTGGATGCTGCTACTTTCTGTACCTTCATTTTCATAGAGGCCGTTTTTTTTATTGCAGTCATCATTATTATCAGATTGACCTACTACAGGTTGACCAGAAGAATTGGTACACAAAGTTCTTGACATATTACTCCTTTATTTTTTCAATAATTAGATTATGGTTTGTATAAACACATATATCGGCAGCTATCTTCATAGCCTTTTTTGCAATCTCCTCTATTGATATTCCTTCAACGTCAATCAAAGCTTTTGCTGCAGATAAAGCAAAATTTCCTCCAGAGCCAATGGCTGCAATGCCATCTTCAGGTTCAAGAACATCACCCGTTCCTGTAATGACCAATGAAATGGACTTGTCTGCCACGATCATCATAGCTTCTAATTTTCTTAGATATTTATCCATTCTCCAGTCTTTTGCAAGTTCAACACATGCCCTCATTAACTGTCCTGGGTGCTTATCAAGTTTAGATTCTAGCCTTTCGAAGAGAGTAAATGCATCAGCTGTTGCTCCAGCAAAACCGGCAATTACGGAATCACCAGAAAGACGCCTAACTTTTTTTGCTCCAGATTTTATAACGGTATGGCCTAGCGAGACTTGCCCATCACCTATTACTACTACATTTTTGTCTCTTCTAATTGACAGTATAGTAGTACCATACATTTTACTGCTGTCATGATGAATCATTTTTTTGTTATTTTAATTCGTTATATTATATTAAGATTATAACTTATAATATAGTACTTTTCTTATAACATTTAAAGTGTAGATGCAAAACATAATTCATCCAAATCTGGAAAAAGATATAAATAATTGGTTCGAAACAAAATTTAATGGTTTTACATTACCATTTTATAGCTCCATAGATCTTAGGAATTCAGGCTACAAAATTGCCCCAGTGGACGCTAATTTATTTCCTGCAGGGTTCAACAATCTAAGTGAGACATCAAGAGCAACAGCAGCAAAACTAATAAAAAGTTATTTTGAAACAAAACAATATAAAAAGACTCTTATAATACCGGAGAATTACACACGAAATAAAATGTATATAGAAAACGTATTTGTTATAGAGAAAGTACTGCAACTCGCAGGTTTTGAAACTAGAATTGGCCTCTTTCATAATGAAACGTACAATTTAATAGAACAGTATGAAACTGTTGTGAAAGAAAACTCTTTGCTGAAGACAACTTCAGGATTTGTGCCTGATGTGATTATACTGAACCGTGATATGACGAGCCACATTCCAGACACGCTAGAAAACGTAAAACAAGAGATAGTGCCAAGTCCATTATATGGCTGGCACAGTAGGCAGAAATTTCAATATTTTGAAATCTATCAAAAATTAGTGTCCGAATTTTGTGGCGAATTTAAAATGGACCCATGGCTTATTTCTGTGCTTACAGAAAGCTGTAATGGAGTTGACTTTAATGATGATTCATCACTAGGAGCAGTAGCGACTAAAGTTGACCAAATATTATCTCTAGTGCAAAAAAAATATGAGGAATATGAAATAAAAACACAACCTTACGTTTTTATCAAAGCAAGCAATGGCACATATGGAATGGGCATTATAACAGCAACAAGTGGAAAGGAAATATTAAATCTCAATAAAAAAAAGCGTCATAAAATGAAAAAGATAAAAGAAGGAATAGCAATCAATAGTGTTATTATACAAGAAGGTGTACCAACTATTGACATATTTAAAAGTAGTTCTGCAGAACCGCTAATATACTATATAGGAGATACTCCAACATGTTACTTATACCGATGTAATAGCAGGAAAGATGTATATTCTAGCTTGAATTCCACTGACTGTGAATTTTATGACATCAGCCAAGAAAATAAAACTCTGCCACTTTGGAACATTGTTAGCAAATTAGCAGTATTAGCATTGGCAGTAGAAATAAAATCTTTTCATCTCTAATTATTAAATTTCTACAATGCTGCCATTATGTTGAGTATGGTGAGCGTCATCAAGTCCAGTAGAAGGATCAGTACCATTATTAGGTTGATTGACAAACTTATCGATGTTTGATACTAGATATGCTATGCTTAGTATCAAACTGACCATAACAGTTAAGTTGAAATTATAGATTATGCCACCACCCAAGTCTATTGGTATGGTTGGAAGTTCCATTCTTTTTAATATGAAGCTTAACAAGCCCAATGACAAAGCGAATGTGCTAAAAATAACTTCTTTGCCATATTTAGCAGACTTTTCAGAATCCTTATTATCTAGATACTTCTTCCATGTATAATAACAGTTTATGC
Organism: Wolbachia endosymbiont (group B) of Parapoynx stratiotata; assembly: GCF_947250635.1. Lineage (NCBI taxonomy): Bacteria > Pseudomonadati > Pseudomonadota > Alphaproteobacteria > Rickettsiales > Anaplasmataceae > Wolbachia > Wolbachia endosymbiont (group B) of Parapoynx stratiotata. Next base: position 46,357 of record NZ_OX366335.1, read on the forward strand.
ATTCTGAAAAGAGAAATAGAACTGCTGATGTTAAGCTAATATAACTTATTACATCCTTGTTGTTTCTAGCTAAGAAATGAATGATTTTTGTCTGCATCAATATTCCTATGACACAGTTTGCCAAGAAGGCTAAGCTACCCACAACCTGTATTGGTTTTTCAGGTTCATTTCCCCCTTTACCATTCTGAAGTTTTTTAGATTTATATCCAGCTAAATTGAGACCAAAGTGAAGAGCAAATATTATTGATGTTGGTAGTTTTATGAACTTAGAAATATCTAATATAGTACAAATATTGGATCTGTTGTTATCAATAAACTCGCAACAGAATTGCAATGAAATTTTACACAATATGCCTGTTAAACCTACTGCAATACAATACATCTTTCTAATATCATGATTGTGAGCATCATGTATACTTTCTATAAATGTATTTGGCTTACCTTTTGGCATAAGTAGATAATAAAATAATAACTTTTTAATATTATACTATAAAAATCTAAAAAGAAAAGTGCTATAAATCAGTACTTTGAGAGTGATCTAAACATAAATCGGCCAAGCACTTGATAAATAAGAGATCAGTACTGAGAGTTGGTACGCGAAAGTAATATCCGTCTTTGATAATTGCTTTATACTCTATATCAAGTTCAACCAGTGTTTCAGAATGCTCAGAAACAAAAGATATAGGTGATAAAACTACAGGTATATTATCGTCTTTTGCGCGTGATAGCTCACTTTCAGTGCTAGGCTCCAACCATTTTACAGGGCCAACCTTACTCTGATAACATATTCCCCAATCAAGATCTTCAATATTCAATTTTTTTACTATTAATTTTACTGTTTTTTCTATCTGTGAAGCGTAAGGGTCGCCTTTTTTAATGATACTAAGAGGTAAGCTATGAGCCGAGAATAGGACTCTTGGCTTACCGATTTTGCTAGCTAATTTATAATATTTAGACGTCAGATTAACATGAGCTTCAATAAAGTCTTCATTGTCATAATAATGGTGAATTGTTTTTGTGTTACATTCCAGTTTGGCATTTTTTTGCCAATTCTCGATGGATGATAGAGTTGTGGTGGTTGAATATTGCGGATATAGTGGTAACAGAATGATTTCGTCAGGGTCGAATTGCTTTACGCTTTTAACAACTTCATCAGCAAATGGATGCCAATAACGCATGCAGATGAATATCTTATATACATGGTTTCCATTTTCATTTAATTTTAGTTCTAAAGCATCAGCTTGTGCTTTCGTATTCTCCAAGATTGGCGATTTACCTCCAATGTGCTCGTATATTTCTTGTGCAGTACTTTCTCGCCTTTTGGAGATAAACTTTGCTAAAAGGAAGCGAAAAGGATTTGGTAGATTTATTATTCTTTTATCGTAAAAAAGATTAAATAAGAAAGGACGGACCGCACTTAGTGAATCAGGTCCGCCTAGGTTAAATAAGATTACTGCCTTCTTCACTGACAGCACCTTTCTTCAGGTTTGCCTATAAAATCAGCTACACACTCATCAAGTTTAGTTACAGGCACTAAATTTCTCACACTAGCATACAATAGATGGCCAGATCTCTTCACGTTACTCTGTGTAGATACAAAGTTTCTATCAAAAACCACATCAACACAAAAACTTGGCACTGCTTCAAAAAGTTCAACAGCAGCCAAAGATATCATTATGCAGCTTTGTAGAGCCTTCAGAAAAATCGTAAGGGGAAAAAGTAAAACCCTAACAAAGAGAGAGGGAGGAATTTCACTCATTAGTTGTCCTGGATTAGGAGAATTATACTCAATATGCTGTCTGTTTTTATCAAAGATAGGAAATTTTATAATGTCTTTCTTAAATTCCTGCTCTATTTCTTTCTTGGTATGATTTTCATTATTAGTCATTTTTTTCAATAACTTTTCACGCAAGTGAAAGGTTCTTACAACAAAACATGTTGCAACCATCAGTGCAGCACATATAAGTGCGCACTCGATAAGGCTTATGTTGCCTACCATAGCTGGTAATACAAAGCAAAAAAACAGCGGTATGGCAATCATTTCACCAAATGGAACAACGTTCCTTTTCATCGCAAAAGCGGCACCTCCTTTTAATTTTGTATTATTGTGTAAGCTATACTCTAAATAACTTAAAAATGCCAAATTAAAGGTTAAAAAACCTTTTGTTCCGCAGAAAATTGATGATTTAAGATTATTCACTAGTTTCTTACGACAGTAAACCATAAACTACCCCTTGATGTTTTATTCTTGACTATAAATAAAAAATCTCTTTGATGGAACAAAAATTCACAATAAAGTAAATATACGATCTTAATATAAGGAAATGATATGGCAATTGAGAGAACACTTTCGATATTAAAACCTGATGCAGTAAAAAATAATATTACAGGCAGTATAAATTCTTACATTGAAAAATCTGGACTAAAAATTATAGCACAAAGAATGATGCTGCTGACAAAAAAACAAGCAGAGCTGTTTTATGAAATTCATAAGGATAGGCCTTTTTTTGAAGAGTTGGTGGAATTTATGACTTCTGGGTCTGTGATAGTTCAAGTTTTAATTGGTGAAAATGCAGTCAGTAAATACAGACAAATCATGGGTGCTACAGATCCAAAACAGGCAGATAAAGGTACAATTAGGGGTGATTTTGCTAATGATATTAGTGAAAATAGAGTGCATGGTTCTGATAGTCTAGAGAACGCTCATAGAGAAATAGCTTTCTTTTTTGCTGAATGTGAATTGGTGTAGTTTTACTTTTTTACATATTAAATTTCTGAGTTTTATGTTGAACTGTATAATATTAGCCCAATTTTTAGTTTAAGCAATATTAAGGGAAAGCTTTTTCATGCACTATAGATAATATTTAAAATGGATCATGTTGTTAACGCTTATAATAGATCTGAAGCTTCTATAGTTAGAGGAGAAGGAGTATATCTCTTCGATAAGGATGGTAAAAAATATTTAGACTTTGCTGCAGGAATTTCTACAACCTCTCTAGGGCATTGTCATCCATACATTACAGATAAACTGAAGGAGCAACTGGATTCATTATGGCACTGCTCTAATATTTTTACTATTCCTCAGCAGGAAAGGCTTGCTCAGCGTTTAACAGAACTTACCTTTGCCGATAAAGTTTTTTTCTGCTCAAGTGGACTTGAAGCAACAGAAGCTGCAATTAAATTTATTCGCCGCTATTTCTACTTAAATGGACAAGAAAAGCGCAGTCACATCATTACAATTGAAGGAGGTTTTCATGGCCGCAGTATTGCTGCAATTTCAGCTGGGGGAAATGAAAAATCACGCGAAGGTTTTGCTCCACTCCTTTCTGGTTTTGATAAAGTTCCAAGAAATAACATTGAAGCATTAGAAAAGAAAATCAATAGCGAAACAGCTGCCATATTTTTAGAGCCCATACAAAGTGAAGGCGGAGTACATCCATTGGACGTAGAGTATCTTAAAAAAGTAAGAGAGATAACAAAAGCTCAAGGAATAATTTTATGCTTTGATGAAGTGCAATGCGGATATGGACGGATTGGCTCTCTATTTTACTATCAAAATATAGGAGTTGAACCTGATATGCTCACTTGTGCGAAGGCTATGGGTAATGGGTTTCCTCTGGCTGCATGTTTAGTAAAAGATTATATAGCAGAAGCAATCACTCCAGGAACTCATGGGTCAACTTATGGAGGTAATCCACTTGCTATGACTGTTGGTAATGCAGTACTCGATGTAATGCTAAAGGAAGGCTTTTTTGACCATGTTAAGAAGGTCAGTAAATATCTAAAAGAAAAGTTGTTGCCTTTGACTGAAGAATTTCCGAAGATCGTTTCAGAAGTTCGTGGGGAGGGTTTATTGATAGGGATAGAGCTTAGAGTACCGTTGGCTGATAAAATTGTTAAACAATCTCTTGACAAAGGCTTAATAATGACTAAAATTTTAAATAATAGGGTAATAAGAATAACTCCTCCACTTGTTGTTGAGAATATGCATGTGAATGCAGTGTGTGATATATTTCATGATTTATTTTTTTATATTAAAGATATATAGACTTGCAAATGCTTCTTACAACATATAAAATCAACTCTGTTTCTATATCGCAATAACATCATACTTTAATGGATTGGTTATTGATTTCAGTATTGTCAGCAATTTTTTTCTTATTGATTTTATCGTTTTTGTTCTCAGGAGCAGAAATAGGGTTAACCTCAATTAGCCGATCCCGAGTGAATAAACTAAAGCTAGAAGGTAACAAAAAAGCTAAGATAATAGAGCTTTTGTTAGGTAAAAAAGAATTAACAATAGGAACAATATTACTGTGTAATACAATTATTAACATTACTTGCTCTGCTTTATTTACAGTAATATTTATAAATTCTTTTGGGAGTGAGGGCATATTTCTTTCAACATTCATGATGACGTTTTGTATTTTGCTATTTTGTGAAGTTTTACCAAAAACTTACGCCATGCAAAATCCTGAAAAATTTACATTACTTTCTGCTTATTTTATGCTGTTTTTTGTCAAGGTTCTTTCTCCATTGACATTAGGCATTCAGTTTATTGTCAATATCATTCTGAAGTTATGTGGGCTTCATAAGAATAGGGAGGTAATATCTGCAGCAGATGCAATGCGTAATATGATTACTCTTCACCGCAGTGAGGGCACTATGTTACAACAGGATTTAGATATGCTAAATAGTATACTTGATTTGGCTGAGACAGAAATATCACAAATTATGACCCACAGGAGAAACTTATTTTCTCTTGATATAGATCGAAACAAAGAAGAGTTAATAAGAGAGATTTTAACCAGTAGCCATAGCAGAGTACCTTTATGGCAAAAAGAACCAGATAATATTGTTGGAGTGGTTCACGTGAAAAATCTAATAAATGCCTTGCGTGAAAAGGATAATAAAATAGAGATTGCCAAAGTTATGTCAAAGCCTTGGTTTATACCAGAAAGTACGCCACTCAGTGTACAACTTCACAACTTCCGTAAAAACAGGAAACACCTTGCATTTGTTATTGATGAGTATGGAGCACTACAGGGAATCGTAACTCTTGAGGATATACTGGAAGAAATAGTTGGAGAAATTTCAGATGAACATGATTTGATCACAGAGAATTTTATAAAAAAGATATCCGATAATATGTATCACATAGAAGGAAAATCTACTATTAGGGATATTAATAGACAGTTACATTGGGATCTTCCTGATGAAGAAGCTACAACTCTAGCAGGTATGATTGTAAACGAGATAGAGCGCATTCCTGAAGAAAATGAAGAGTTTTCCATGTACGGTTTTTACTTTAAGATTTTAAAAAAAGATAAAAATATTATTACTATGATTGAAGTACAAGTAAAAACTGATAATACTGTAGTAGCAATTAATTAGTTGGGTTCTATGGAAGATACAGTAAAAATAACGGCTGAAGATTTGAAGAGCTATATAGAGAGAATCGAAAAACTTGAACAAGAAAAGAGGGATGTGCAAGATCACATTCGTGATGTATATGCAAAAGCTGCAGATGAAGGTTGGGATATAAAAGTGATGAAACAGATTATTAGGCTAAGAAAGATGGATGATGATGACAGGGAGGAACAGGAAATATTACTTGATACCTACAAACGTGCATTGGGAATGAATTACGAAGGTGAATAGTAGGATTGTAATTGGAATAAGTGGAGCATCTGGTTCTATTTACGGTGTACGGATTCTAGAGGCACTAAAAAATACCAATCATGAAACTCATTTAGTGATCAGCAGTGCTGGAAAAATAACTATAGCTCATGAGATTAAAGAAAAACTTGAAGATATTATATCGCTTGCAGATTTTTACTATTCTGAAGAAAAAATAGGAGAAAAAATAGCAAGCGGCTCATTTAAAACCTCAGGTATGGTTATTGCTCCATGTTCTATGAAAACAATGTCTGAAATAGCATCGGGGGTGACTTCCAATCTATTAACAAGGGCTGCAGATGTAACTCTAAAAGAAAGAAGAAAATTAGTTCTTATGGTGCGAGAATCTCCACTACATCTTGGACATCTCCGAAATATGTTAAAACTAACGGAGATGGGAGCAATTATTGCTCCGCCGATGCCTGCTTTTTATATTAAACCAAAATCTTTGGATGATATTGTAAATCATGCTGTTGGTAAAGTATTGAATTTATTTGATATCTCATTACCTGACTTCAAGGAGTGGCAAGGAAATGTCAATTATTATTAACGGTAAAAAAATAGCAAATGATCTCTGTGAGGAGCTATCAAAAAAAATTGATATTTTAAAGAAAGAGTATAATGTTTTTCCTTGTCTTAAAGTAATTCTTGTGGGTAGCAATCCAGCAAGTCAGGTCTACGTTCGTAATAAACAAAGAAAAGCAGAATCAATAGGCATAAGTTCTGAAACTATTGTTTTGCCTGATAGTATCTCAGAAGATGAATTGATTGAAAAAGTTAATACATTAAATGAAGATTCATCTGTGCATGGAATTTTAGTTCAGTTGCCTTTGCCAAAGCACATCAGTGCAAGCAGGATAATTAATACAGTAAGTGTTGAAAAAGATGTAGATGGCTTTCATGATGAGAATGTTGGCAGGTTAGTTAAAGGTGAAAAAAATTGTCTGATACCTTGTACTCCCAAAGGTTCTTTGCATTTAATTAAGTCAGTTGAAAATAATCTGTCCGGTAAAAATGCGGTAATCATTGGCAGATCAAATATTGTGGGTAAGCCAATGTTTCACCTATTGTTGCAAGAAAATTGCACTGTTACCATCTTGCATTCACAAAGTAGGGATTTAGCTGATTATTGCTCTAAGGCGGATATAGTAGTTGCAGCAGTTGGAAAGCCAAATTTTGTTCAACCAGATTGGATAAAAGAAGGTGCAATAGTAATCGATGTTGGCATAAATAGTGTGAATGTAGGAGAGCAAACAAAGCTTGTAGGCGATGTTGACTTCGAAAGAGTAAAAGAAAAAGTCAAAGCAATTACTCCAGTACCTGGTGGAGTTGGCCCGATGACAATAGCATTTCTTATGATCAACACTTTAGTTGCTGCTTGCTTACAGAAGGGAGTTGATCCTTCTGATTTTATTGCTTAAGGTTTAGCTTAATGTTAGCATAAACAGAATACCTTTGCAAATAGCACATATATAGCACCAAGCATACAACTGTGTATAGGGATTCAAAGTGTTCATAGCTTAAAAATTATAACGTATACCTACTTCTATGATTGCATCTGGTTTTTTCATCGGTGGTTTAAAGCCACTTAATTGACCGCTTGCAGCAATAGCAACTGTGCCAACTATCTGCGGAATAATTTCACAATCAACACCTAACTTTACTTTATAGGAAATAGCACCCAGTATTTTATCTAGTGTTTCATTTTGACCTGCGGCTGCGGCTACAGTTGCAGCTGAATTTACTGCATTTGTATCCTCACCAAGACCAAAAGATGGCAATATTCGAATATATCCACCCAGACCTATACTAGCATATAATTTAATGGGATCAATTTCAAGATCAGGATAGTAAAGGTAATTTGCCAATAAACCAGCTCCTACTTTCCTATTTTGTGCATTAGTTATATCACTTATGTTAGCAAGAACCTCAAGTTCAAACTTAGAACTTTTGTTATGATGATAACCAAAAACAACGCTAGGTTTCAATTGAAAGCTTTCACCCCATCGAGTCCCAAAGTTTAAACCTACATAGTAATGATCTTCGTACCGGTCTTCATATCGATCTTCGTATTGATCTTCATACTGGTCTTTGTATTGATTTTCATACTGATCTTTATGTTGATCTTCATATTGGTCTTCTAACTCACTTGTACCATTACTAGCTGTACTTGCTAAAGCAATCAACACAGCGAACACTTTCATCGTTCTCATATAATTCATACACATTACTTCCTTAAAACAGACTGGAATAAGTGTTCAAACATGCTAGCAGCAAGTTTTGAGCATTGCTTATGGTTACACCTAAACATGTACACAATGCCATCCAGCATTAAAAACTATAACGTACTCCTACTTCCAGCATCGCATCTGGTATTTGTTTTGCTTTTAAACCACTCAGTTGCCCGCCTACGGTTAAAGCAGCTGTACCAACTATCTGTGAAGCAACTTCATAATCAACACCAACCTTCAGTTTGTACGAAATAGCACCCAGTATTTTATCTAGTGTTTCAGTGCCAACAATCTCAAAAGGATATACTTGTAGATGTCCTCCTAAACCTCCACTGACATATAGTTTCACAGGATCAATGTCAACGTCAGGATAATAACGATAATTAGCTAATAAGCTAGTTCCCATTTTCTTGTTGTCCTTTCCTTCTGCATCCTTACCTCCAAACATATCACTTACGTCAGTGAGAATCTCAAGTTCAAACTTAGAGCTTTTATCATAATTATAACCAAAAACTAAGCCAGGTTTTATTTTTAATCCAGTGCCCCATCCACCACCAAAGTTTAAACCTGCGTAGTACTGCTCTTTTGCACTATTACTAGCTGCTTTATTACTAGCTGCACCTGCTAGAGATGAAGTGAGCAACACAGCTAAAACACACAATCCTTTTATTTTCATATAACTACCCATACAAAAAAATATATAATGCACAAGTATATATCCTTTATATTAAAAAAGATATAACCGCATATCAAAAAAAGTATACCTACGAAATTAGGGACATGCTACTCAAAATTTTTATATAACTATGTTTACTACCTTATTTGGTACAGCATATATAGTGCGAATTTTGCTTTGATCGATTTTGTTAGATACAGAATCTGTTGCTATTTTCTTCAATTTTTCTTGAGGTAAATCAGTTGCCACTTCAATGGTCGCACGTAACTTTCCATTGATCTGTACTGCCACAGTTACCATATTATCAATTAGTAGTGATTCATCAGCTTTTGGCCAAGGTTGCATATATAGCATGCCTTCGCCTCCTATTTTTTGCCATAAATTTTCAGCCAGGTGTGGCATGAATGGTTCGATTACTCTAATTAGTATACATACACCTTCATCAATAAGAGATTTTCCAGTTTTTACGTCTATTTCAGCTATTAAATTTGTCATTTCACGAAACTTTGCTACCACACAGTTTAATCTGCAGTTTTCCAAGTCATCTGTAAGCACTTGCAATAGTTTATGGATTTTTTTTCTGTACTCTAGGAGTTTACCTACAATGTTTTCATTATCATAGTGTATGTTTACGGGCCTAAGTTGCACTACCATACGCCACAATTTATTTATGTAGCGAAAACAACCTTCCACGCCATCATCAGACCATTCCATATCTTTTTCTGGGGGGGTATCGGATAATACAAACAAACGAGCAGTATCAGCACCGTATTTTTCTATGATAAAGTTTGGGTCAACTGTATTCTTCTTTGACTTACTCATCTTTTCGACTTTTCCAACTTGGATCTTAGCACCCTTCGCAATCAACTCTTTTGCTTCTTCGGGAAAGAGCCATTTGCCATTCTCATCTTTATAAGTTATATGGCAGACCATTCCTTGAGTGATTAAAGTAGAGAAAGGCTCTTTAACGTCAAAATAGCCACATTTAGTTAAAGCACGGCAGAAAAACCTTGAGTAAAGCAAATGTAGAATTGCATGTTCTATTCCACCTATGTAATAATCAACAGGCATAAAACGATTACAAGTATCTTTATTAATCGATTTATTTTCACTGCAAAATGCAGCAAAATACCAAGAAGATTCAAAAAAAGTGTCAAATGTATCAGTTTCACGTTCTGCTTGCTTTCCGCACTTTGGACAATCAACAAATTTCCAGGTTGGGTGCTTATCCAGGGGATTACCACCACTTGTAAATTCTACATCCGTTGGTAGAACAACAGGGAGGTCTTTTTCTGGAACTGGAACAATTCCACAATCTTTACAATGTATAATAGGTATAGGACATCCCCAATAACGTTGCCTTGAAATTCCCCAATCGTGTAGACGATAGTTTATTGTTTTCTTACCTATTCCTTTTTCTTCAAGTTTTTTTATGATTACTTTTTTTGCCTCATTAATCATTAGTCCGTTTAAGAATTCAGAATTGAACATCACTCCATCACCGAAGTACGGTTCTTTTAAGATCTCTGTGGTCTCTTCACAAACTACAGGAATAATCGGTAAACCATACTTCTGTGCAAATTCAAAATCACGCTGATCATGTGCAGGGCAACCAAAAATCGCACCTTCTCCATACTCCATCAACACAAAATTCGCTATATAAATTGGTAATTCCTTGTCGAGAAATGGGTGCCTGACGTTCAGTCCAGTGTAAATTCCAATTTTTTCATCATTCTCCCCCTTTGCCTTCATATTACCAATAAAGTCTCTTATTTCTTTGTCTTTAAGGTCTTGTACAATAGGGTGCTCTGCTCCTACTGCGAGAAAAGAAGCTCCAAATAAAGTATGAGGAGAAGTTGTAAAAATCTTTAACTTCTTATTCAAGCCAACTATTTCAAAATCTATAGTTGCCCCTTCAGATTTTCCTATCCAGCGCTCTTGCATAGTTTTGACTTTTTCTGGCCAATTTTTTAAACTTTGCAGACAATGAAGCAAATCTTCAGCAAAATCAGTAATCTTTAAAAACCATTGGAATAACTTACGTTTTTCAACAACTGCACCTGATCGCCATCCTTTTCCATCAACCACTTGCTCATTTGCAAGCACTGTTTGGTCCACTGGATCCCAATTAACCCACGACTCTTTTCGATAGGCAAGACCATGCTTTAAAAAATCCAGAAAAAATTTCTGTTCGTGTTTGTAATAATCAGGCTCACATGTGGAAAGCTCGTGATTCCAATTGTAGGAAAGACCTATAGATTTTAGCTGTGCACGCATATTGTCTATATTCTCTTTTGTCCACGCCGCAGGGTTAATATTATTGTCCCTTGCTGCATTTTCAGCTGGTAATCCAAACGCATCCCAGCCAATTGGGTGCAAAACCTCAAATCCATGAGCTCTCTTGTAACGTGCTATAACATCTCCTATTGCATAGTTACGCAGGTGCCCCATATGAATCTTACCAGATGGATATGGAAACATTTCCAACACGTAACATTTCTTCTTTTTACTATCTTTGCTTACAGAAAAATCCCACTTATTTTGGTAGAATTTTTCAACGTTTTTAAAATTATATTTCATAAATTCAATCACAGTTTATATGTACTAAAGGATCGACTGCTTGACCATTATGCCTTATTGTGAAACACATCTGCGGATCTTTATCTTGTGTGCTTGATTTACCTGCAGATCCAATTACTTGACCTTGTTTTACTTTATCACCAATTTCAACTTGTATATTTTTTAAATAGGAGTACATAGTCATGTAATTATCTTTATGTTCCACTATAATTAAATTTCCGTACCACCTCAGGCCTTTGCCTACGTATATTACTTTGCCAGGTGCAGAAGCAATAACCTTTGTTCCACTTTGAGCAGTAATTTTTATGCCATCTTGACATATTTTATCAGAAGAGGTAACTGCACCTTTAACCGGTATTACAAATTTACACATGTTTTGTGCATTATTGTTATATACCTTATCTACAAAGGCTTTTCTACTTTCTTTTCGCAGCGAAGAATCAACATTTTCTTTAATCAAATGATACTCCCTTGTGTACTCTAGGTCTCTTTTCCCATAAAATTCTTCGCCTTTAAGTAGTACAGGTGCAGGTTTTTGCAGGCCACAGCTTATCAGTATTGCTGATAATATAAAGAACAAGGCTATACGACACATACACTTATCTCTAGATATATCAACTTTCACAAAACTTTATAGTGTTTTTCGTCTATTTATTACTTTCTTCATTTATTTTATCAGTCAAATAGTCTCTTAAATCGGTAAGTTCTTGCAACAAATTTCTTGAATAATGATCAATTCTTACATCGTTACCAAATTCCTTTTGTACTCCTTTTATTGTATATCCTTTGTCATATAGCATATATTTTATTTTCTTTATTGCCTCTATACACTTATGATCATATAGTCTTCTTCCCTTCCGTTTTATGGGTTTAATTTGATGGAATTGACTTTCCCAGAATCTTAAAACATGCTGCTCCAAATGTAGTTCTTCAGCTACTTCTCCAATTGTGTAAAATAATTTTTTCTTATTCATCGGTTGTTTATTAATTTTTTCATCATTTTTGAAGGTCTAAAAGAAATTGATTTTCTCGCTTTAATTACTACCCTTTCCGATGTCTTTGGTATATTTCCTGGTCTTTCTTTCTTGTTTTTAACCAAAAATGTTCCAAATGAAGATATTTTTACTATTCCATCCTTTGCTAAGCTCGTTTTTATCTCATCCAATATATCATCTATTATTGCAATAGAGTCTTCTTTCGATAATCCAATTTCCTGGTTTATACATTCAGCTATTGTTGCCTTAGTTACAGTTGTATCTTTTGTTGTCATAATTTATTACAGTATGTTAATATAATATAACAATCGACTCAAGATTCAGCTACTATATTTTTATAGTATGTTTCTTTTGTAGCATAATTAAAAATACTAGCAAATGTTAACATTGCAAATATTGTGAAAAGCGCCATTTGATGATCTGAAAAAAGTGCTAAAATTGACACTAAAATTCCACTCATAACAAACATAAATCCATTGATAATGGATGATGATGTGCTAATATACTTCTGCTCAACAATCTCACTGCCAACAGTAAAATTAAGCATATGTCCTCCTGCAAAAAAACCAAACATTAACATACAAAAGTATATAATATGAACTGTTAAATTACCGCATAGTAAAATAATAGCTGAAATACTTTGCAATGTGGCAAAAGCAGAGATTACGTGCCTTCTATTTTTAAATAGATTTGAGATTAGATCTGCAATTGGAGCACCAACTGCAAGACCAAGCCACAATATTGCAGTTGCCACACCTAACTCCATTGTATTGAGTTCTAAGTTGCTTAGTAACCTTGGTGCCCACAGCATATTAAGCGCTAAAAATGTTCCAAAAGTAATAGCACCCACTATTGAGGTTATCCAGATATCTCTTAATTTTAGCACTGTTAGTACAGAACATATTACTGTTTTTATAGAGCTTTTTATTGTGCATTTTTCCAAACTTTTTTTTGAAAGTCCTTTCGGATAAAAAAACATAAGTACAAATATCGATACGCCAAATAATATTACGTATACAATCAAATTCTTCCAATCCATACCTTCAGCAAGGAAGCTAGAGAACAACATTTGAATCATCAAAGCGGAAAGACTTGAAATTGTCTGCACTAGTGAGAACATCAGTCCAAATTGGGTAATGGGAAAATATGTGCTACTTATATGAGCAGCTCCAACAAAACCAAATGATGCTCCAATTGCAATCAAGAATTGAGATAAAATTAGATGGACAAAACTGTCACTACTAATAAGGATAAAAAACCCAAAGATCATAATCGATAATGAGAGAAAATAAATTTTTTTGCTGGAAAAAACATTAAACATTGCCCCACTAAAAAATTGTGAGATAGCAAAAGTCCAAGTATATGCTGAATTAGCCAGTGCAACTTGCGCAATCGTGATCCCAAGTTCTTTTTCAAGATCCACACTTATAAAGGTGTAGATTATTTGCATATTGCTGAATATAACAATTAAGTTGCTAATTAGCCAAATGAACCAAGCTCTACTTTCCATAAGATTTTATAAGTAATCCATTAATAACAAGCCTCTTTTAGGTTCTGATTAATGTTAAAACAGTTGCAATTATAGATTATATAAAAGCTATGAAACAACAAATTTGTTGTGAGATTTTAATTGTTAGAATCTGTATATGATCTCAAAAAAAGAATAGATTTTTGCTTTTTATCCCCTGTTATAAAGGAGTATACAGCGTACGGTGAAAGGCCTGGGTAAAGATGATATAATTCCAACAAGAGAGATACCCTTCAGATCATCTTCCATTGAATGTAATGGTTGATGTCACAGTTGAACAGCACAAGCAAAGACAATTAGAGTTATAAAATCTTGTTTAATACACATTAAAGTGGACCTATGTTTTGCCACTCAGAACCTGTCTTGAAAGGGAAAAAAAAGAATAAAGCAAGAAATAGGAGGGTAACAAGTGATATAAGTGACAAGGCCAAATGTTGCACAAGGAGCAATAGAATAGGGAGAGCAAAAACATAACAATTATTAATGCGATAAAATATGTAATGAGGAGTAGTTGCTGGTGCTAACCTTTAATATAGTTATGCAAGAGGCCTAATTTAAAATATTAAATAGCTAACGTAAAAAATTGCTTCCATATATTTTAAATCTGATTATAATCACAGTTAGAGATATTTTAAGAGCTCAAAATCTATCTTTGTCTGCAGACTGTTCAGTCAAATTTTTAATCAAAAAGCGTAGCGTATCTTCTTTAGTGCGTATCTGTTGTATGTGCGCTGCACTTTTTTCTAATCTTTTTTACATAGGGGGATTTTATGTCCAGAATTCCAGATACTTGATCTTTACTTTAGCTAAAAAACAATAGGCGCCTATGGCTAATTAAAATAAAAATTTTTCTAATATATAGAAGAATTACAAAATCACTGTTTACTGAAAACGGGCCAAGAAAGCTGCTAATGTCACAGAATTTTAGGTAAACGTTGTTTGCTTGACGTATGAGTGTGCTCTCCTTACTTCAAGAACTCTTTAATATTTAACCACTTAAGTCCTTTCAAGATATGTTCTTAGATAATAGTTTTTCAAATCTTTGGTAAATCAAAGTCAGCTTAACTATTAATTATTTATCTTTTTTCTAGTTATGTAACGGGTCTGTTATTAAATTTTTCAATAATACCTTTTATTTTTGCCGCCTCTTCAAACTCTAAATTTTCAGCATGCTTCAACATTTGCTTTTTCAAACTATTTAGATCATTCTTACTAAAATTCTCAACTACCACTTTTTCCTGTAAAGTATTTGATATAGGCTTTATTATAGTTTTTGGTACAATATTATTCAGTGTATTATGCTCTGTCTGTTTCTTTCTTCTCCTTTCAGTTTCTTTCAGTGCACGATCCATAGAATTAGTAATTTTGTCTGCATATAAAATTACTCTGCCTTCAACATTGCGTGCAGCACGACCTATCGTTTGAATGAGCGAAGTCTCTGATCGTAAAAACCCTTCTTTGTCAGCATCTAAAATTGCAACCAGCCCACACTCGGGAATATCAAGACCTTCCCGCAACAAGTTAACGCCAACAAGAACATCTATTTCTTTAGATCTTAATTTGCATATAATTTCAATTCTTTCCAGTGCACCAATATCTGAATGTAGGTAAGTTACTTTCATACTGAGCTCACTCATATGCTCAGCTAGCTTTTCAGCCATTTTTTTTGTCAATGTGGTAATTAGAATACAAAATCCTTTTTTTATTGTTACTTGCGCCTCGTGAATCACATCATCAACCTGACTCTCTGTTGGTTTTATGGTGCAGATGGGATCTGTCAGTCCTGTTGGGCGGATAACTTGCTCTATGAATGCGTGGTTAGTCTTTTCTAACTCATATTTTCCTGGAGTAGCCGAAACGTAAATAGTCTGGGGCCGTATTGCCTCCCACTCTTCCAATTTTAATGGACGGTTATCAAAAGCAGAAGGTAGCCTAAAACCATAATCTATCAATTTCTTTTTACGTGCTTCATTACCGCTATACATTGCACCTATCTGGGGAACGGTTACATGGCTTTCATCAACAAATAAAATTACATCTTTAGGTAAATACTCAAACAATGTAGGCGGTGGATCTCCGGCTTTCATTCCGTAAAGATAACGCGAATAATTTTCAATACCTTTACACACTCCCGTTGCCATCATCATTTCAATATCAAAATTAGTACGCTGCTCAAGGCGTTTTGCTTCAACAATTTTGTTCTGTGAATAGTAATAATCCAGGCGTTCATGTAGTTCTTTTTTAATCAGTTGAACTGCTTGCAAAAGAGTCTCACGTGATGTAGTGTAATAGCTATTTGGAAAAATGGTGACTGTATCTATGCGTCTGATAATATTGCCGTTCATGGCATCAATCTCAGAAATTTCCTCTATTTCATCACCAAACAATGATAAACGCCAAGCTTTATTTTCATAATAGGCAGGAAATATATCAATAATATCGCCGCGCACTCTGAAATATCCTCGCTCAAATCTGACATCAGAACGTTTATATTGGAGATTAACTAAATTATTCAGAAAGTCATTAACATGAATCTTATCTCCAGCACTTAAAGTCAAGGTCATGCTGAGATAGCTCTCAGGCGAACCAAGACCATATATACAAGAAACACTCGCAACTACAATCGTGTCCCTACGCTCCAAAAGAGAGCATATAGCAGAATAGCGTAGCATATCAATTCTTTCATTTATTAAAGAGTCTTTTTCAATATAAGTGTCTGTTTGTGGCGAATAAGCCTCAGGCTGATAATAATCATAATAAGAAATGAAGTATCCAACAGCATTGTGAGGGAAAAATCCTCTCATCTCCTCGTAAAGCTGCGCCGCTAAAGTTTTATTATGTGCCATAATTAATGCAGGCCTGTTTGTTCTTGCAATAACATTTGCCATAGTGAAGGTTTTTCCAGAGCCAGTAACTCCAAGCAAAACCTGATCTCTTTTATTACTATTTAACCCTGCAACTAAGTTGTCTATTGCCTGTGGTTGATCTCCAGCTGGCTGAAAATGTGTAATTATTTGAAATTCCATACCTTTATATTTTCATAATGTATTTATTACTATACAATACATTTGCTAGTGTAAATAAGGTATGAAAGAATGAACATAAAAAACTCTATTTTTTCTTTTTATAGAGCCTGCTCCAAATCCTGTTGTTGGTTAATACAAAAAACACCGTCAAAATTATAAAGTATGTCACTATTTTTAACCCAAGTTTATGTCGGCGTTCCATTTCTGGCTCTGCTGCCCATTGTAAGAAATTTACCACATCATATGACATACTTTCAACTGTAGCTTGCCTTGCACCATCATATTCTACCATTCCTTCAGATAATGGTGGTGCCATAGCTAACCTGCCTGTTGAAAAATATGGATTAAAATATAAACCGTTCTCATCATGTTCACCGTTTTGATAACCAATTAGTAGTGAATAGACATAATTTGCACCATCATGTCTTGCTTTGACAATTAATGATAAGTCCGGTGGAATTGCTCCATTGTTGCTTGCTGCAGCTGCTTCTTTTGTATCAAAAGGTGCAATAAAATAATCCGAAGACACTCCCGGCCTATCAAACATTTCACCCAAATCATTCGGACCATCTTTAACTTGGTAAGAGGCTGCAATTTGTTTTACATCCTCTTCAGAAAAACCAACATCTTGCAAATTACGAAACGCTATTCTATTCATTGAATGGCAAGCAGCACAGACTTCCTTGTATACTTTATAGCCACGCTGAATTGACTCTCTATCGAAAGATCCAGTAATTCCATCAAAACTCCAGTCGATTTTCTTATTTGGTAAAGGTTTAAACTCCTCTGCAGATAGAGAATTAGCGAAAAATAATACACAAAACACAGCAACTTTAACCAATAGCATCACTTCATCTCCGGCACGGAATCGCTTATTGTTTTTGGTAATTTTTTTGGTTTCTCATACTTACTAAGTAAAGGTAAAATTATCACAAAATATGAAAAATAATAAAGAGTTGAAAGCCTACTTAAAGTAATGTAAGGCTCCTTAACTTCTTGTCCCCCAAGCCAGGCAAGAAATGCAAAATTTATTGCAAAAACCCAAAAAAATTTCTTAAATAATGGACGGTAGGAACCACTTTTAACCTTTGATTTATCGAGCCAAGGCAAAAGAAACCACACTAAAATAGATCCAAACATGGTAAGTACACCAATAAGTTTATTTGGAATTGAACGCAGCATCGCATAAAAAGGTAAGAAATACCACTCTGGCACTATATGTACTGGAGTTACCATAGGATCAGCCTCTATATAATTATCAGGATGCCCAAGATAATTAGGGGCATAAAAAACAAATGCAAATAAAATTATAAAAAATAAACCAAAAGTTATGGAGTCCTTTGCTATATAGTAAGGATAAAAAGGAATGGTATCCTTATCTGACCTGACTTCTATTCCACTTGGATTATTAGAGCCAAACCTATGCAGAGCAACAACATGCAACATAGCTAAAGCGATAATAATGAAAGGCATAAGATAATGCAGCGCAAAAAAACGATTGAGCGTTGGATTATCAACAGAGAAACTTCCCCATAGCCATATAACTATTTTATCACCAATTAAAGGTATAGCCGAGAATAAATTAGTTATAACTGTTGCACCCCAAAAACTCATTTGTCCCCATGGAAGAACATATCCCATAAAGGCAGTTGCCATCATTGCAAAAAATATAAATATGCCAATAAACCATACCATTTCTCGCGGTCTCTTATAAGATCCGTAATATAATCCACGCATGATATGAACATAGACCACCATAAAGAAGAGCGACGCCCCAACAGCATGAGTATAACGTATCAGCCATCCATAACTTACGTCACGCATTATACGCTCCACACTATTAAATGCATGATCAACATGCGGAGTGTAGTGCATGGCAAGAAATATACCTGTTATTATTTGTAAAATCAGCGCTATACCAGCTAAAGAACCAAAATTCCAAGCATAATTTAAATTTTTTGGTACTTGATAAGAAGCAGTATGTTTTAGAAAAGAAAATATAGGCAGTCTATACTCTATCCAACCTAATATACCTTTTTCTTCTATTATTTCTTTTTTGCTATCATCTTCCATAACTTAAAGCTTTGTCATCTTAACTCATTGTATTGTAACAATTTAACGCTAATAAACAATAAGAAGTTTAAGTTTAAAGAGTAGATTTCACAAAAACAAGCACTCAAATTTGAGTGCTTGTTTTAAAGGCACTTTTGATGACATACACCTTTAGATATTGTTGAATTGCTTAATGAACTCCGAGGACATTGATAAAGTTTTTCACAATTACTAAGTGCCGTCTCGAATTTTTTTTCTATAATGTCAAGTTCTCTTTCCTTATTTTTTTCTGCTGTCAAAGGTGAATCGTCTATTGGCCTAAAATGTTGTTTTCTTGTGAACTTACTTATTGCTAAAGAAGTTAGCAGAACTGTTCCATTACAATCAATTTGTGAAGAACCAATAGGACTTCCAGTTAAATGTGCAACAGATTGCTGTACAGTAGGTAAAGCAGGAGCGCTGCTGAATAAGCCACTGATGGTGGTAGTTATCCAACTAAATATACTATTAGAAGAAGGTTTTACTGCATTGCTTGCAGTGCTGCTAACTTCTTCAAAATTTTCTCTGATAAGAGTGAAGGAAGAATTCACTGTTCTACTTGCCAAGTCTGTGGTATTAATAACTTCCAATTCTATCTTGATTGCTTTGGTAGGGAATAATGAAAGATTCGCTGCACTACTTACAGAATCTGTGGCGTCATTAGCGTCTAACCCTACCTTAACACCTGCTTTTATAGAAGTTAATTTTGCTTCACAATCATCTTCAGTAGCACTGCTCAATACATATTCTATCTCTTGAATTTTACTATTGCTATTACATCTATCTTTTCTATAACCTCCAACAACATCTAATGCTGTTTTGCCGTACTGACTTTGAATACTAGCATCAGCACCTCTACAGAGTAGGAGTTTTACCATATCTAAATGACAATGGTTAAATGCTAAGTACAAAGGTGTAAAGCCTTTATAATTTGTAGCATTGATGTTAGCATCACGATCAAGTAAAAACTGTGCTATTTCTAGTTTGCCATTAATAGCAGCAATGTGTAAGGGAGTACTCAAATATCGACTGCTAATAGTAGTATTAACATCAGCACCACTGTCACACAAAAACTGCAATACCTTTAAGTTACCTATGTAAGTAGCAGAATGCATAGGCTTCATACTATATTTTTCATTATTCAAAATCTCATTTTTTATGTGTCTATGTTCTGCCTCTTCAATATATTCTTTAACTTTCTCAAAATCATCTCTGTTTATAGCAGAAAATAATTTTTTTCTCAGGCTCTCAATTATTTCTTGTCTTTCCATCAAATACCTCCTAAAAGACAACGTTCCCGGCTTTATATCACACAATTTAGTATGTGCAAGTGAAATTTACAGAGAAAAAATTTCAATAGTTAAAAATTAGGTCTTCAGCAATCTATCACTTTAACTTTCGTACAAGACATGCTGAGCTTCCTTATTCAAATTTTTTTGCTCTTAATAAGAAGCAATATGCTTTAGAAAAGGAAATAAGGGATAAGTTTTGTAAATAAGCACTCGAATTCGAGTGCTTATTTTAACTGATTTAGAGGGACTTTTGATGCATACCTTTAGGTATCGTTAAATTGCTTAATGAACTTTCAGGATGTTGATAAAGTTTTTCACACTTACTAAGTGCTGTCTCGAAGTTTTTTTCTATAGTGTTAAGCCTTCTTTCTCTAATTTCTTGTATTGTGAGAAGTGAATCTTCTAGTGGCCTTGAGTATTTTTTCTCTGTGAACTTTCTGATCATTACATCAGTTAGTAGAGCTGTTGAATTAAAATCAACTTGTGAAGAACCAATTGGGCTACCAGCGAAGTGATCAACAGATTGCTGTGCAGAAGGTAAAGCATGAGCACTGCTGAATAAGCTGCTGAGTGTGGCAGTGGTTACCCAACTAAATATACTATTAATAAAAGAAAAAGGTTTTACTGCACTACTTGGTTCAGGATCTGGAGTATCACCAGCTTCTAATTCTAACTTAGTATTTATTCTAGCAGAAAGTAATAGTTCTGTACAATTATTTTTATGAAATCTTAACACAGCTAAGAATATTTTTTTTATGTCACAGCCATCACTGCAAAGACTTTCATAACCTGGAATAACCTCAAATGCTATTTTGCCATTTGTACTTCTAATATTAATATCAATATTATTATCAAGCAGAACTTTTGCTATATCTAATCGACACTGATAAAGTGCTAAGTGTAAAGCTGTAAAATTTTGCATTCCTTGAAAGCTAGTGTTGCCGTGAATACAATCAAATACAACTTTCTCCATATCATATGTTACAACAATGGATACGGAAGGAACAATGCACGCATCACTCACAGCATTAACACGAGCACCATTGTTAATCAAAAACTGCAATATCTTTGAGTTAGCTCTGTAAGTAGCAAAATGTATAGGTGCCATGCCATATTGCTTACCATTAATAATATCGTTTTGTACACCTTTAATCTTTGCCTTTCTAACACATCTTTTAACTTTCTCAAAATCAAGTTTGTTTATAGCAATAAACAATTTATTCCTTAACTCTTCTATTCTGTATTTTCGCATCAAATACCTCCTATAAGACAACGCCCTTGGCTTTGTATCACATGATTTAGTATTTACAAGTAAAATTTACAGAGAAAACAATAGTTAAAAATTAGGTCTTTAGCAATCTATCACGTGCTGCGTTTAACTTTTGTGCAAAATATTCCGAGCCTCCCTTGTCTGGATGGACCAGTTTCATTAAATTTTGGTATGCCTTATTGATTTCATTTTGGCTTGCCTCGGAATTCAGCCCCAGTATTTTTAATGCTTCATCTTTGGACATATTATCACCAGTGTAATTTTTGGTGTAACTTTTACTGCTGTTAAATTCGTTCAAAAACTTACTTAATATAGAGTTCATCATAAAACTTATGTTATTTCTCTTTGCCAAAAAGAGAAAAAATACAACAACGCTAGGTAAAACAAACGTGATTATTGTGAATATCAAAAAAAGGAAGAAGATGAATGACATGTATATTTTTTTATCATTTTATGATTAAATAGTAACAATTATAATTGTCATGGTAAATAACATGTTTATCCAGATTGAAGAAACACCAAACCCAAACACGCTGAAATTTCTTCCTGGTTTTGAAATTCTGAGCGAAGGAGAAACAGCTGATTTTTCAAATGCAGATGAAATAAAGAACTCCAAACTAGCAGTAAATCTTTTTCAAATAGAACATGTTGTAAGAGTATTTTTTGGTCATGATTTTATTTCGGTAACAAAATCAGATAGAATGAATTGGGATATAGTAAAGGTGGAAATTTTAACTACAATTATGGATCACTTTACTTCTGGTGGAAAAGCATTTGATAAAGAAGGAGTAAGTGATAATAAAATGCTAGAGGAAGAATTCTTTAATGAAAATGATATAGAAATTGTAAATAGAATAAAAGAATTGATGGAAAGTTATATTAAACCTGCAGTTGCTCAAGATGGTGGTGATATCAAATTTCGTGGCTATAAAGACGGGATAGTTTATGTTGAGTTACAAGGAGCTTGCTCCGGATGCCCAAGTGCTGCAATTACTTTAAAGCAAGGAGTGCAGAATATGCTAAGCTATCACATACCAGAAGTTTCAGGTATAGAGACTATGCTATGACTAATCAAACAGTTAGAGGAACGAAAGATCTCCTGTTTGATGAATGGTATAAATCTAAATACATAGAGCAAACAGCAAATAGAATCTCAAGTTTATACGGCTTTTTGCCTGCTCAAACTCCGATATTTGAATATACGGAAGTTTTCACAAAGACTTTAGGTGATAGCTCAGACATCATCACTAAAGAGATGTACACCTTTAATGATAAAGGGGGAAAGAGCATAACTCTGCGTCCTGAGTTCACTGCAGCTATTGTTAGGTTACTCATTGAAAAAAAACTGCAAACGCCGATAAAATTATTTTCAATAGGGCCTGCATTTCGCTATGAAAGACCGCAAAAGGGAAGACAAAGGCAATTTCATCAGATAAATTTTGAGGTTTTTGGCATAGAAGATCCAAAAGCTGATATTGAATTGATATCACTCGCTCAGCACTTACTAACTGAATTTGGCATCAATAAAAATGTAAAGCTGGAAATCAACTCTCTGGGTGATAGTGAAACAACAAGTAAGTATAGAGAAGCTTTGATATCGTATTTAAAAAAGTTTCAAAATGACCTATCAGAAGATAGTCAAAATAGATTGATTAAAAACCCACTCAGAGTATTAGACTCTAAGGATAAGACAGATAAAGAAATAATCTCTGACGCACCAAAAATCAGTGATTATTATACAAAAGAATCTTCATATTTCTTTGACCAGGTGTTAAATGGACTCCAAGCTCTTGGCATACCTTACACTGTAAATAGCAAATTAGTTCGAGGTCTAGACTATTATTGTCACACAGTATTTGAATTTGTCACAGAAGATTTAGGTGCACAAGGAGCAGTTTTTGCCGGTGGAAGATACGATAATCTAGTATCTTCAGTAGGTGGAAAACACACTCCAGCAATAGGATTTGCAGGGGGGATTGAGCGTATAATGGAATTAATCAACTATGCTGAAAAAAAAGAGAGGCCTATTTATATAATTCCAATCGGTGGAGAAGCTGAAGAACATGCTATAACACTTGCAAGTGAATTACGCAGAAATGGTTTATATGTGATTTACGAATATAGTGGAACTCTAAAAACCCGAATGAAAAAAGCAAATCAAGCAAATGCAAAAGTTGTATTAATCTTTGGTGATGAAGAGCTAAGCAGTAAAACTTTAAAAATTAAAAATATGGACACGGGTGAAGAAAAAATGATTGCTCGCGATAAAACCGTAGAAAATATCTAATCAGAAGCAATAGGAGTGTTAGCTATAGAAGAAAATTCCTCTGCACAAGAATTTTTCATAGCATTTAATATATCATAATCTGTAAAATCTAATTTTATCGGTGTAATAGTAATAAAACCTCCTTTTATTTTATCTACACTACCACTGCCTGAGTGTTCCCGAGACCAATTTAAGCTCAAAGAACCATTTAAGTTTTCAGTAAAAGTTAAATCACCATCAATGTTATATTCACCTTGTTCAGCAAATTCGACCCCTTTCACTTTTTCTGTAGCAGGAAAATTTATACTCATCACTATATCTTTAGGCCAACCAACTTTCATTAGCTTGCTGATAACCTTTGGTGCAAAAACTTTTGTATTGTTCCAGTCTATTTTATCATGATAAACTTGGCTCAGCGCAATAGAAGGTATCGATCTTGCAGCACCTTCCATTGCAGCACCGATTGTGCCTGAATAACAAATATCATCTCCGACATTTGATCCAATATTTACTCCAGATAATATTAAGTCTGGTTTCTTATTCATAATTTTATTTAACGCGATAATAACACAATCTGCGGGAGTACCAGACACACTAAACTCCCTTTCACTATGTTGGTTTATTCTAATAGATTGTTTCACTGGGTAATCAAGAGATCTTGCAGATCCACTCCTATCAGCATCTGGCGCCACTATCCATACTTCCGATGCAAAATTGTGTGCAATTTCTTTAAGTAGTCTTATTCCTTCACTTTCAAAACCATCATCATTTGTTATCAATATTATCATATGTAATACTCACCTATCAAAGTATACTAATGAGGTTTGAAGTTTCTTTTCATAACCATAACAAAGAACCTGCTATAAATCAATAAGGAAAAATTAGAAGACGGCCAGATTGCCATCGTTTAGTTTGCTGTGAGTTAACTGTAAATACCAATTTTAGCTTCACGCCTAACTCACAATCAAAGCTTAGGCAAGTCTCAGAGCTCTAAGCAGCAGAGAATCTTGTATGCCCTGCAAAAAATGCTTTCATCTTTTCAAGATAAGTAGATGGTTCTGCAGGAACTTCTATCTCGTCTATCTTATAAGATATTGCTACATCTATGACTTCATCTGTTATTAATTCTCTCAGCCTTTGTTTTATTTGCCCTCTTCGAATATGTTCTCCATAGTCATTATAAAACTTCACATATAATTCTTTAAACACAAATTCTTTTATAGCATCTCTCATATAAGAAATTCCTTCCTTTACTTCATCATTTGCATTGCTCAAATTCACTCCAGAATTTGGCGAATATAAGTCGTCAAACTTTTCTTTTAAAATCTTTATTTTAAAGTAGTGCTTATCTACAGATCTCTCAAGAAATCTTTTAGTAGCATTACCGGCCAATTCTCCTATTATCTGAGGCTCTAGTTGAGCTGCAAAATTATTTTCTGCTTCAAGGCCACTTAATGCATAAACGATACGATTAAGCATTCCAGGGCCACACTGGCGATTACTTTCCTCAAAACGAACCAGCAATATGGATTTCAACAGCTCTACATCTGCATTTTGCTTTCTTGCTGCAATTAAAACTAAATTTGTAGCCTGTGTTAATGTCAGTCCGGTTTTGGAATCTACCCACCTTACCCATTCTCCTTCTCTATAATTATCTACCTTCAAATAAGGCGCTATCAGTTCTTTCTGCTGATTTGTCAAACCGCCTATATAGTTTTTAAACTCTTCATCCAGCTCATTTGACGGAGTCCCATGTTCTTCCTTTAATTTTTTGGCACACTCAATAACACTTTGCTCAAAACTTCTAGTATGAACATTCTGATTACCAGTGCCTACATCACTTACATTAAACAAGAAGCTAAGTTGCTGTACATTCAAACCCAAAGGTGAGAAAAGCTTTATCAATGGATACTTTATTAATTCGAGAAGCGCTACTGGAGCTAGTAATACATAATTTAACAATAATAAACCGAAATTGAATATAAAAAATCTACGTAGAGCTGATACCTTTGATGCAATGTACAAAAATGGAAGCTGTAGGTAATATATTAGATGTATATTAAAGAATAAGATTTTGTCCTTTAATTTTATTGTTGGATCTTTGTAAACCTCAAACAACATGCTATTACTATCAATGTTGTCGTTTTTAAATGAGTTATAGTTGTTTATGATTTTGTCTTGTAAAGGAAGGAGCATTTTATTCAAACAAATAAATGCAGCGATAACAATAAAACCTGTAGCAAAAAATGCTAGTACAGGGCTAGAGGTACTTGTAGATAAGTAGGTGTAAAGATTACTAATTAAATCATTACAAGGGCGAACTAGAATTGGATCAAGGATATAGTTAATAAGAAGACTTAAATAATAATAAATGGCAAGTGATAATAAAATAAAAGCACAAGTAATCAGGAGTTTTTTTAACCTTGGATTCATAAACCACTTCTTAATAACCTATTAATATACTTCTCATTATATGCTTAAATTAAAAAAATGCAAATTTTTATACAAAAAAGATCAATTGAAATTTTCGAGCTTCAGCTATATTGTTAATATATTCAGATAAAAATTAAACATTGTCGTGTCAAATAAAATAGGCTTTTTGGCTATTTTCGCCTTGGTGATCAGTAGCCAAATCGGCTCTGGAATTTTTATGCTCCCAATTAGCCTTGCACCATACGGCGCTTATAGCCTCATAAGCTGGGTTATATCAGGATTTGGTGCTATATCTCTAGCTTTGGTTTTTGCTTCACTCTGCGCAAAGTTTCCAGAAACGGGGGGACCACACATTTATGTGAAACATGCTTTTGGTTCTACAGCAGCTTTTTTTGTTGGTTGGACATATTGGGTAAGTTCGTGGGTTAGCTCAACTGCTGTAACGATTGCAAGTATCGGTTATTTAGCTCCACTTTTTCATAATGATATACAAGATATACGTTTGCTTTTAGAAATAATATTAATTTTAGCTATTATGCTAATAAACTTAAGAGGAGTAACTACTGCTGGCCGTGTTGAGCTTCTGCTAACCATTGTTAAAATTATCGCACTTCTTGCAATACCCATAGCAGGGCTATTTTTCTTTGATAGAAATAATTTTATTGTAAGTGAGGAAGTATCAAACTTTACAATATCGCAAACTCTTGCTCGTTCTACACTCCTTACTTTATGGTGTTTTATTGGGCTTGAATCAGCAACAGCACCTGCAGGATCTGTCAATAATCCCTCTAAAACAATACCAAGGGCTATAGTGCTTGGAACAGTCTGTGTTGCTGTGATATATTTCATCAATAGTCTTTCAATTATGGGATTGATAAGTGGTAATGACCTAGCTAGTTCAAAAGCACCATATGTTGATGCGATAGAAATTATGTTTCCAGGTAATTGGCATTTAATTATTTCTGTTGTTGCCTTTATCGTTTCTGTAAGTAATTTAAATGCTTGGTTTTTAGCTGATGGACAGGTCACCTTAGGCCTTGCAAAAGACAAGTTAATGCCGCAATTTTTTGGCAAAAAAAATAAGCATGATGCTCCATTATGGGGAATAATACTCAGTACTTTGGGGGTGTTAGTTTTACTTATCCTAACGTCAAATAAAAGTTTTGCTGAGCAAGTAACTTCAATAATTGATATCTCTGTGGTGTCATTTTTGTTTATCTACTTAGCATGTAGCCTTGCTTTTCTCAAAGTTAATATACAAGACAAAAGCTACTGCAAATTTTTAATTGGAGGTGTGGCTGTATCTTTTTGCTGTTGGATAATATATGAGACTTCTATAAAAACATTATTAATATCAAGTCTATTCCCTTTAAGCGGAACACTTATTTATCTACTTTGGTATCATAAACTAAAAACTTAACTTAAATTTTTTATTTGCTAAAATTCTTAAGCTATACTACTGGCTTACATTAATAGAATTAAGAGGTATTGTGTCAAATAAAATAGGTTTTTGGGCTGTTTTTGCTTTAGTCATTAGTAGTCAGATCGGCTCTGGGGTTTTTATGCTTCCAATTAGCCTTGCTCCATATGGCGCTTATAGCCTTATAAGCTGGATGATATCAGGAGCTGGTGCTGTGTCTCTTGCGCTAGTTTTTGCTACGCTATGTGCAAAGTTTCCAGAAACAGGAGGTCCTCACGTTTATGTGAAACATACTTTTGGTCCTGCTGCAGCGTTCTTTGTCGGTTGGACATATTGGATAATCTCATGGGTTAGTACAACAGCTTTAATAGTTGTGGGTGTTGGCTATCTTACACCATTTTTCCATGAAGATATCAAAAGTATGCGTTTATTTTTAGAGCTGTTGTTATTTACAATCATTACATTAATAAATTTAAGGGGAATAGCTACTGCAGGGCACGTTGAATTTCTGCTCACGGTTGTGAAGGTTGCTGTATTGCTTGCAATACCTGTAGCAGCGTTGTTTTTTTTCGATAGAAATAATTTTATCATAAGTGAAGAAATATTAAGTCTTACAACATCGCAAATTCTTGCCCGCTCTACACTCCTTACTTTATGGTGTTTTATTGGACTTGAATTGGCAACAGCACCTGCAGGGTCAGTTGATAATCCAGCTAAAACTATACCAAAAGCTGTGGTGCTTGGCACAGTTTGTGTTGCTGTTATATATTTTATCAACAATTTTGCAATTATGGGATTGATCAATGGCAACAATTTAGCAAGTTCAAGAGCACCATATGTTGATGCGATAAAAATTATGTTTTCTGGTAATTGGCATTTAATTGTTTCTATAGTTGCATTCATTTTTTGTGTTGGCAGTCTAAACGCTTGGGTTTTATCTAGTGGACAAGTTGCTTTTGGTCTTGCAGAAGATAGACTAATGCCAAAATTCTTTGCTAAAAGGAACAAGCATGGCTCTCCTTTTTGGGGAATAACAGTTAGTTCAATTGGAACTGCAATTTTACTAATTCTCACTTCAAACAACAATTTTGCCCAGCAGATTACGTCGATTATTGACTTTTCTGTAATTTCATTTTTGTTCGTTTATCTTGCGTGCTGTTTTGCCTTTCTAAAGGTTGTTATACAGGAGAGGAGTTGTTATAAGCTTTTAATTGGTAGCATAGCAACAACCTTTTGTTGTTGGGTGATATTAGAAACCCCTGTAGGTACTCTGCTGACTTCGAGCCTGTTCACTGCAAGTGGCATACCCATTTATTTATTTTGGTACTGCAAAACTTCTGTGCAACAAATTCAGTAGTGAGAGATACACTTTAAATGGTTAATATTTATGGGCCAAGATTTTTTTTCTCTTTATCTACTTGTTCAATATTACCATTCTCAAGTTTGCTACCTACTTCTTCTGTGCGTTTATTATCTATGTAGATCTCATTTTTTGCTTTATTAGAAAGACCTATTTGCGATTGCAGTTTTTTATACTCTTCTTTTTCAGGCGTGAAAATTTTCACTAAAGATCTTCCTATTATTGGTATTGAACTTAGAAAATCTCTTAATCCAAAAGATTCTTGCTTCTTGTTTGAAAGATGCTGGTCTATCTTAGAAATTTTCACACCATACTTTTTATCATCAAAATTTATCGCTGGCTTGCTTTTTTTCGAAAGAACATTTTGAATCTCTAATCTATTGATTTTTTCAGGCTTTTGAAATGCAGATACTGCAGGTTTGACCTTAGTGTCATCATGTTTTTTACTCATTTCATTCTACCATGCAATATTACTAGTGTCTTATAATTATAACTAAATTATGGTTAATTGCAAGGTAAAAATATTAAAGTAATTGTAAATTTTATCAGTAAAAATATAATATAGCTTTAAAATCAGAGGTTTATTTATATGGGATGTAAGATTGCAGTTATTGGAGCAACAGGAAGAGTAGGATATGAGGTATTGAACATGCTTGCTGAGTTTCAAAAAGAGGGAAAATTTTCGATAGATTCTGTTGTTGCTTTTGCATCGAAAAAATCAAAGGGAAAAAAGGTGAGTTTTGGTGACAAAGAGTTAACAGTTTTATGCCTTGAGGATTATGACTTCGTTGGAACTAATATAGCCATTTTCTGTGCAGAATCTCATGTTTCTGAGAGATACGTACCAATTGCAACTGAGGCTGGGTGCGTTGTGATAGATAACACTTCCTATTTTAGGATGAAAGAAGGCGTGCCACTAGTTATTCCAGAGATCAACAAAGATAAAATTACGGAATATAAAAACCATAACATAATATCTAATCCAAACTGTACTACAATACAAATGTTGCTGGCATTACATTTATTACACAAAAAAGCAAAAATAAAGAGAATCGTTGCTTCAACTTATCAATCAACTTCTGGTGTAGGTAAAGCAGCAATGGATGAGCTTTACAATCAGACAAAAAAAATCTTTATGAATGAAGCTAAAAAACCTGAAATATTTCCTAAGCAAATAGCATTTAATTGCATTCCTCATATAGGAGAGTTCATGGAAGATGGTTCTACAAAAGAGGAGTGGAAAATGCAAGAGGAGACAAAAAAAATTTTAGAAGAGGATATAAAAGTAACTGCAACTTGTGTCCGAGTACCTGTTCTTGTTGGTCATGCTATAGCAGTAAATGTAGAATTTGATCAGCATATAACTGAAGAAGAAGCTCGTGAAATGCTCAGTGAAGACGATGGAGTTTTAGTGAAAGATAAGCGCGAAGATGGTGGATATATGACTCAGATTGATGTTGTGCAAGAGGATGCCGTATACATATCGCGTATTAGACAAGACGATACCGTTAAACACGGATTAAATATGTGGATAGTAGCTGATAATCTACGCAAAGGTGCAGCACTAAATATAGTGCAGATCTTGGAGATCTTGATCAAAGAGCATTTATAGCTCAATAACTTAAATCTATATTGACATGTCCCATTTTACGCTTGTCCCTAACCTCTTTTTTCCCATATATGGTTAAACTAGCTCTTTCGTTGCTCAAATATTTGTGAGAATTATATATATCATTACCTATTATATTTTTTGTCATGCAAGGAAAGCGTAATACTACTTCCTGCATAGGTAATCCGCATATTACCCTCACCAGCTGCTCGAATTGACTAACGTTGCATGCATCCAAGCTCCAGTGGCAAGAATTGTGGGGTCTTGGGGCCAGTTCATTAACTAGTAATTCATGATTTTGAGTGATGAAAAATTCAATAGCTAGAATTCCTACTACATCAAGCGCAGTTGCTATTTTCTTTGCAGTTTTTTGTACCTCTTGGGCTAATTTATTATCTATTTTAGCTGGTGCTATTGAAGTATTAAGTATTCCGTCAACGTGGTGATTCTCTGCTATAGGAAAAAAAGCTACTTTACCGTTTTTATTTCTTGCAACGACTATTGAAACCTCTTTCAGTAAATCAACACTTGCTTCAAGAATGTACTCTTTATTCCAATCGAAGGAAGCAAATTGCTTCAGTTCAGAATCATTTTCAATCACATATTGTCCTTTTCCATCATAACCCATTTCTGTTGTTTTTAGCCTCACTGGATAGCTAAAAGTTTCACTACTTTCTAGTAGCTGATTATAATTTTGTATACTTTTGTAATCAGCAGTTTTTATGCTTAAATCTCTAATAAAATCTTTCTCTCTCAGCCTATTTTGCGAAATGTGTAACGCCTTTTTGCCTGGATAAAAATCTGCGTGCAGCGACACAATATCAATTGCACTACATGGAATATTTTCAGACTCAATAGTGACTAAATCCACACTCTGTGCAAAAGATTCAAGTGCCCTCTTATCACAGAAGTCTGCTATTGTTAAATCATCAGCAACAGAACAAGCTGGATCGTTTTTAGCACTGGCAAAAATATGCGTTTTGTGCCCAAGTTTTATTGCAGCGATAGCAGTCATTTTACCTAATTGCCCACTTCCTATTATTCCTATCACTTTTTTATCCAGTGGATCTGTTTTGTTCATCATGTAGATTAATATTTCCTAGTTAGAGTACGATAATATGCTTGGAAAATCTATGAAAAAAGTGTATAATTGAAGTGTGTTAAATTTTTATCATGAACACTTTACGATGACCATGAAATACACACTTATTACTAATTCTGTTGAAGTTACAGTTTTGCCAATTTACATTGAAGAGCAATCCATTCCTTATGAAAATTGTTACGTATGGATGTATAATGTTAAGATAAAAAATAAAAGCTCATCAACCATTCAATTATTAAGTCGCTATTGGCGAATAATAGATCATAAGGGCAAAATAAATGAAATTGCTGGAGTTGGTGTTATTGGAGAACAACCTGTAATAAAATCTGGAGAGGTATTCAAATATACAAGTGGAACATACTTAAATACACCATCAGGAATAATGCAGGGTAAATATGAATTTCTGAACGAAGAGAGCATAAAAACCTTTGATGTTATGGTACCACCCTTTTCCTTAGATAGTCCATACGTTAACACTAGACCTCATTGATCATCAAGATAGTGTATTTGTTTAAGTGCATCTGAAACCAGTGCTTCTTGTTTTGTCATTTGAGCTTCCATAATGTCATCCGAGTAGCTGATACTGAGATTCAACTAAGTTGATAAACACGAAAGCACTGACCATTTGCTTCTATAGTTGTCTTTTTTCGTCTATCTTATTTTGTTACTCTGCTGAACAGATGCAAAATAGTTTATTTTTGATTCTTATCATCAAGTGTGAATAAGATTATTGTAGAGGTTAAACCTATAATAACTATCATTAACGAAAATGGGGCAGCTTCTCTGTAACGCTCATCGCTGACAAGTTCATATACTCTAGTTGATATAGTTTCAAAATTAAATGGTCTGATAATTAGTGTTGCCGTGAGTTCTTTTACCGTATCCATAAACACGAGCAGAAATCCCGATAGTATGCTTTTCTTGATAAGGGGAATATGAATATTCAGGCACGTGGAAATAGGCCCATGACCCATAGTATATGCAGTCCATTCAATTTCATTTGGTGTTTTTTTGAGTCCCGACTCTATCGCCTTGAAAGATATAGCAAAAAAACGAAATAAATATGAGTAAACTAATGCACCAATAGTTCCTACCAAGCTAATTTCTACAATATATTGAGTAATGAAAGAAGATATTCTGCTTAAAAACATTATTATGCTAATTGCAATAATTGCATTTGGAATTGCATATCCAAGAGAAATGAGACGTGCTATATTGCTTATTACCTTATTTTTACGTGCTGTATATCCAATAATTATCGCAATGCTAATTGAGATTAATGCGGTAATAAATGATAAACCAACACTATTTGCTATTATATTGTAAAATCTTGCTTCGTATATGAAAAAGCCTTTCTCTATGCTCCAATATATAAGTGGAATCATTGGTAAAATAAAGCCTATTAATATCGGCAATAAACACATAAGATAAGAAAAGATCAACGATATAGAACCGTTTATAATACGTTTATTGTGATAATCTGCATTAGTATTGATTGAAGAGTAAGATATTTCTCTTTTTTGTAGTTTTTTCTCGATAACTATTAGTGTTGCAACGAAAATCAGTTCTGCAACTGCCAAAACAGTAGTTGAATATTTGTCATGCAATAAAAACCAAGTACGGTATATTCCTGTCGTGAAAGTATCGATAGCAAGAAACTGTGGTGTGCCGAAATCTGTAATTACTTCCATTAGTACCAAGGATAACCCAGCTATAATTGATGGACGTATGGAGGGTATGATGACAGAAAACAGACTCTGTAATGAGGAGAACCCAAGTGTTGATGCAATAGTGACTGAGTTACTAACGCTCTTTAGACTTGAGCGGACCAACATATAAACGTATGGATATAGACTAAATCCCATTACTAATATTCCACCACCTAGGGATTTGATCTCGGGAAACCAATAGTCACCTTTGCCCAATTGAAAAGTATCTCTTAACAAGCTCTGAATCGGACCTGAAAACTCTAACGTGTTTACATAAACAAACGATACTATATATCCAGGAATTGATATCGGAAAGAATAAGGCAATCTCAAAAATTCTACTTCCGGGAAACGAAAAAAATGTAGTAAGCCAAGCTGGAATTACTCCAAATATAAAGGATATTAACCCTACTCCTATCATCAAAATCAACGTATTGAGTATATATTCAGGAAAAAGTCTACTAATTACCCATCCAGAGTTTGCTGATTCTGTAAATAGAATCGATATTAACGATAGTATAGGGCAGACAAATAATACACTTACTAAAAACAAGAATATATTTTTAAATACTCTCAGAAACATTAACTTGAATCTATATTTGATATTAAAATGTTATATGCAAAAACTAAAGATATCCAGTAATTAACAGCCGTCCTATTGAATATCTTCATAATTTTATATATTATGTTTTAAATCGATAAACTAATTAATTATGAGTTTTGTCATTGCAACTTTCTATCATTTTGTAAAACTCTCTAATTATTATGACATGAAAGATGAAATAAAAGTTGCATGCGATAATGTCGAATTAAAGGGTACTATACTCCTTGCAGAAGAGGGTATTAATGCAACTGTGTCTGGTAAAAGAACCGCGATTAATAAAATATTTGATTTTTTACGTTCTGATGACAGGCTGAAAGGTCTTACGTGGAAAGAGAGCTCGGCAGAATATCAACCATTTAGTAAGATGAAAGTAAGATTAAAAAAAGGAATTGTAAATCTTGGTGTAAGTAATCTCGATACTTCCGTTAGAGGCCAGTACGTTGATCCAGATTATTGGGATGATTTTATCTCTCAACCTGATGTTTTAGTGATAGACACACGAAATGATTACGAAGTAAAACTAGGCAAGTTTAAAAATGCAATCAATCCACATACTCAGCGTTTTCGCGATTTTCCTCAGTGGGCAGAGTCTTTCTCTGAGAGTAAAGATCTGAAAGTGGCTATGTACTGCACTGGTGGAATCAGATGTGAGAAATCTACAGCATATATGAAAAGCCTTGGATTTAAAGATGTTTACCATCTTAAAGGCGGTATTCTTTCCTATCTTGAAAAAACTGGTAATAAAAGTGGTAATTGGGAAGGCGAGTGTTTTGTTTTTGATGATAGAATTGCTGTTGATCACTCACTCGCCCCAAGTGATAAAATAAAATGCATATTCTGCTCAAGTAAAGTTTCAACTGATGAGCTGAAATCAGTTCCACGTGGCCAGGTAGTTTGCTCTGATTGTAAATCTTTAAGTATTGAAAGAAATTCAGAATACAACACGAACCTTTAATAACTCCTTTCTCTTTGCATATTTGTAACCTTAATTTTATCAAGGCATTTACCTACAACATAGCCCGCTCCAGCTCCAAGTAACGCACCAACTATAGCAAATGCAATCAACACTACACCAGAACCGCCAATAAGAGCTAAAGTTTCTTGCCCTAAATAACATGCTGCAACTAGACCAGCAACTAAACCAATTCCTACACCTATACACCTAAGTTTCATATTATTACTAATATTGTAACCTCTTCTATGCTTTAGGTTATGACTAGTATTGTTACTTATCCAATCAAAGATTTCGACATTTGGGTTTTTGTCCACAAAATCGATAAGCTTACCTATTGTTTTGTCACGCAAATTATCTAAAGATATAACGCCATTGTTTACATATTTTTCAAATGTCATTTTATTTTTCCATACTATTAGAATATGTTCTTATTACACTGAGCATCTTAATGATTGGTAAATTCCCATACAAGAATAAGTAGATAATCTTACCACTATAGGTGGGACTAAAGCGCTGTAAGATTAAATTCCTGAAAAATTTTGGTAAGAAGAGCTTTTCCAAAAAAAATAAAGTTAAGAGTTGAAGAGATAGTGAAAGAGCGACTTACAGTTAATCCAATTGATTTTGGTGAATCGTTTTGTTACAAACTCAAAGGATACAGAAGACTGAGAACTGGCGATTATCGTATCATGTAAATGCTGCAAAGTATGAAGTGTTTCAATAAAACACAGAAAAGACATTTACGAGTCTGAGGCTCCATACTAATATCCTTCCAGTATTAACTTACTGTAACCTTTCCGGTTGAGCCACTGCGATTCTTTGCAACGTTTATCTCTAATCCGTTATTAGCATCGATTTTATAGTCTGTAGAATAGTAAAATTATAGGGTTATAGTCAAAAAATGAGTTATTTTTGAGCTGAGCAAAGCCACCTAAGGTGAAGAGGAAGGAGAGGTGTATAATATAATATTTATAATTTACTTACGTAACTTAACGATTATTGAAAAACATAGTTCTTAAGTACCTTCAAAGCTTTCTCGTAAATGGTATCCCTATGTCCTATTGTAATAATAGTTACTTCATGTTTTTTGGTGTCTGCACAATACATAATACGGTAATCGCTGACTCTTAGTCTTCTAAACCCTTTAAAGCTATGATATAAAGGCTCACCAATGGATCGACTGTAAGTCGCTCATTTATTGCATCTATAGCTCTTGACCGTACTTTTTTTGGAAGATTTGGAAGATCTTTTTCAAGAACACTGTCTAGGAAGATAATAGTGTATTCCAATCCACGTCCTCACTTTTAGTTTTTTTTTCATTTTCAATATCATATTGATCAGCAACTACAGATAGTAAAAAATCTTCCATTTCACTATCTATTGCTTCTTTAAGTAGTTTTTCTGCTAATGCTTGAGCAGGTTGCTTAGTAAGTTCAGATAATTTAGCAAGATGCTGTAAGGTTTCTTTACTGAAAGCTAAATTAGCGTTTGCCATAAGTTTTACCAAGTTCTACTACTGTATAATTATACAATATTTTCCTAAAATTTTCAATAAAAGTAATTATACTATTATTAATATAATATTAATGCTTTTATATTAAAATTAATACAATATTAATTAAGGAGAATATTATGTTCGGAAACTTACAGAGTGAGAAAACAGGAGCAGATTTACAACAAAAGTTGGATAATCAATCAACACAGTATGGAAAAACACGTGTACACCGAAATGAATCAAATTTGAATGATTTGGATCCGGACATGGATCCTTCTCGGCTCTGGAAGAGCTCAGAGGGCAGAACAGTTTGTGAAGAATACCAGGTTAATGTAAGTGATACATTAAGAGGTATTGGAGACAATTTCCATGCTCTCGCAGATTCATTTTCTGTTCTGTAGCAGATACAGTAAAAAGCGTGAGGCTTCTCTTGTTTTCCGGAATTTTCAATAAAGAATTGTATTGACATATTATGGTAGGTTAAGTATACACGAGTTTGCTGATGCTCGTGAGAAATTACACAGACTAAGTATAGTATTGCAAGACATTATTAGGAATAGGGAAGGTATGCTGGTATTGGATGTATTTCTATGATAACAACTACTCTTCGTCATCAAAAATCAAGAAAGCTCTGCAACTTGATAACTCTATTCTTTTATTGACGTAGATGACTCTGAAAAATTGCGGAGCTGAAGTGCTAATGCTATATGGTTATTACGTTCAAGAACAAAACGGAAAATCCTATGTTATACTAGAAATAATGTGCGGAAAAGGGGGGATTCGAACCCCCGACATATTTTCATATGTGCACGCTTTCCAAGCGTGTGCTTTAGACCGCTCAGCCACCTTTCCATACTTATTCATAATATTAAAAATTATGCTGCTAAACAACTGGTATATATGGTTCGCCACGGAAATTCACAGTATTGTTAAACTTGTTTTTGCACGTTAAAAACGCTTTATCACAACCTGCAAGTATCGAATATTTATCTCCGGTAGAAATTTGATATGGAGGAGAAGCAAATAATGTAACTACTTTATTTTTGTATTCTTTAACTACAACTTCAAATGTTGCTGAACTAAACACTCCGTGCTTATAATATCCATCGCTTTCGATTAAATTAGTGTCTTCAAATCTTCTTTCATCTATCACTTTAGTAATTGTGCTCATTCTACTAAACTTTTTAGCATCAGCTTTACATCTATCATCGCAAAATTGTGCCCTGCATACAGGAGAATATAGCTCTGTTATGCTTCTCTCAAGCTTTGTCGCAAGACCTCTAATTTCAGCGATAAACCTCCCACTATTTAATGTTACTTTACCAAAAGTTCCTGCATGCAAATTCATAATTCCCTGACTCAAATCTTTATAATTCACAAGAAATATTTCAATATTTGCAAAGTCATGCCTTCCTGATAAAACATCTTTTTCTTTAATATCAGCACTATTTAATATTCCTTCAATTTCTAGATTATCAGTTCTCAAATCGCTATTTAATATTATACTGCTGGCTATAAAACCGCTTGAAGATTTATAGAGTATATTATTGAGATTTAAATCTTCGTCATAGTCGGTAAATCCCATTACTTTCCCACCTACAAGTGTTAATTTCCAGCAAGTAGCGATGGTAAGTAATTCTCCAGTTAAATGGTTTTTTAGTTTGGTTTGCATAGTTGCCTCTTATAAATAATGGCATACCTGCATTTAGCTACACTTGTTTTTTCAAATCTCTATAAAAATTTTCGTGTGGAGCAAATGCAAGAAGTGTTAATATGTTATTTTGTTCGTTGTGAATATAGGCTAATAATGTCAGTTGATTAAAAATAGAGAATTTATACACGCGAACACCTGCAAGATCGCCTGACTTTAGCTCTCCAATATATGGGTTACCTTGAATTTGTTTGATGGCTTCTTCAAGTTTGGGTAGTTGATTATTGTGCAGCTTCTTCATTGACCGCTTAAAAGTGTTGGTGAGAAGAATCTTCAAAATTTTGTGGACTTATACTCCTCAACATTACCTGACTTGATATCCTCAATGCCTGAAAGGATTTCTTTGATAATATTATAGCTTAGCTCAGGGTTATCTTCAACAATCTGACCAATCTTAGCCCAATGCTCGATTTGTTGCGGTACAGAACGATTTTGCAATACGGAATGAGACTGCACTATCTTCTCAAATTCCCCATCAAGATTTACTGTTATACTCATTAGATTATTACTTCCTAGTTTTAGCTATTATATCATATATTGGAAATTTTTTCAACATTTTGAAAGTGCATAGTGAAAACACACACCACATTCAAGTTGTGGTGTGTATTACTAGAACAAATTAGAAAGAAAACTTCACACCAGTTAGTAGAAGAATTCCTTGGTTAGAAGGTACATCAGTACCCTTTTGATCTTTCAGCACACCTTTTTCATCAGTCATAAAATAATGTAAGGCTGCATAAGGAACAAACTTGCTCTTATTGCAAGAAGATAGATCATACTGAACACCAAGTGCAACATCATGAAGCATATCTTTATCATTCATTGTACTGCCAAAGTATGTCAAGCTTGTATAAACATTCTCATATTGATAACCAGCACCTGCAGTCCAATACATGGTGTCCTTGTCATTAAATTGCTTTAAGCCATTTTTTCTAGCAATATCAGTAGTCTCTTTATATTCTTTTGAAGCAGGGTCGAGTTCCTTGATAATCTTCGGTTGACCAGATTTGCCTAAATATGCAAAAGAAGCAGCGAATTTTATATTTTGACCTTCATCAATCTTATAATCAGCGCTTACACCCAAATTAACACCCATCAGGTCATTGTACTCTACAAATTCCTTATAAAGATGCTTATCTTTACTCGGTTGCTTTGAAACCCCATATTCACCAACTACGGAAGTTTTAACTTTTACATTATGTTTACTAAAGTCATATTCATATGACGCACCAGCACTTATTATATGCTGGTAATCTGGTCCAACATGTCTTAACGTTTCCTCATTCTTTACCCCTGTTACCTTATTACTTGAATCTTTGAGGAAATCTGGAGCTATTTCTTTTACAACGGATAAACCACTATCGTAGCGAGGTGAGTAGCTAAGACCAAATCTTGCACCCATATAATTCGGCGAGTAGTAAGCAGCTCTAAATGGCAATGTGGTCATAACCTCTTTGTTGTATTTTCCTGCCATACGGAAGGAGAGTTTTTCGCTCTCGCTCGAGAAGCTTTCAGTGTAAAGACGTGGTGTTACGTAAAATGGGAAGTTTGCAGCACTTCCTTCTAAGTTTACTTTTCTGAACCAGTCACTATCTGCAGCTCCATCAACAGTTGCAATTCTTGTTGCATCAAGTCTCATCAGAGACTCAGGACCAAACTGATAGCCAAGTTTCAGATCACCATATTTTGAATTCAAAAACACATGTGCACTTCTACCTCTTGCAGCATTCACGCCTTGTGAAGCTCCTTTACCTTCAGTAACTGGAACATGGAATTGTACATCGGCACCATAACGAAGACCAATATCCTCATTTTTATTTTCAGCTCTTAAGTGCAATATTGCATCTGAAATCATGCCCATGTTTTCACTGTAATCACCAATATTCCCTATCCCTTTAGGAAATATTGGATTTGCTCCTTTTATACTATCTGGAGTATTGTTAAAATAATCTGTAGATTTACCTGGCATAACATTATAATGGTTATAGCCACTTAGCCCATGGTTACCATAACCTTGAGAATCAACAACGCCACCGAAAGTTATTCTTAAACCATCCCCTTGATTGGTATTGATAATATCAACCCCACCAACTGAAACAACAGGACTTGCCTTACCTTTTTCCTCTGTATTGCTGTTAACAACTTTTACATCCTTTTTTATATCTTTAGCTTCAATTTTAGCATTCTTAGTTTTAGAACCCTTAATTTTTGACTTTTCTACATTAGAATTTTTAACTTTCAGGGCTTTCGCTTTTGAATCTCCTATAAGTTTTGCTTTTTTCTCATTTGCTAGCCTAATTTCATCTTTTTTCTTTTGTTTTGCTACTAATTTTAACTCTTCTTTTTTCTTCTTTTGTTCAGCTGCTAATTTTAACTCCTCTTTTTTCTTCTGCTCAGCTGCTAATCTTAATTCTTCTTTTTTCTTAAGCTCCTCAGCTTTTTTTCTTGGATCAGCATTACATATCCTGTCCATTTTTTCTTTTAGTTTCTTATTTGACGTCTTCATCACTTCCATCTTTCCAGAAGTTTTGATTGACTCGTTACTCTCTTGCTTTTTTACTTCCTTCATACTCTCGTCAGAAAAGTCAGCAGCAAAGCCACTGAAAGAACATAAAGTCAATAGAGAAGCTAGAGCAGTTCTAGTATAAATAGATTTTTTCATGAAGTGCCCCCAAAAAATTTTAAAATCATAACATAAATAGTATAAAGGTGTTGAAAATCCAACTTAAAGCAACCTTATAGCGAAAATAAAAGTAAAATGCAATACTTTAAAAGCAACTTTCTTAATACGCTCAACGTGTATATTAACCAAAATTTAGTACAGAGGTTTGCTTGTTAGTGTATTATAACTCTATACTTATTCTATGGAAGTAAAATTTACTCAAGTGAAAGTACATAAAGATTAAAATATTAATATAACTATTGACAATAATATTAGTTTATATTATAATTAGTGAATTATTGTTTTATTTTTAATAATCAAGGTATTTATGGATTTTAGTTTTTTACGAAATTGGTTTAGCACTACAGGTGCTGCTACAGGCTCAGAGCCAGGTAATACTGAACAGCCAGACTCTATTTCAGTAGATGATGGCAAATACGAGATGAAAGAATATGACGATGAATTTGAGATCATTGAAGATTATGAATTTATAAATCGTGCTGATCCAAATGAGCCATGTTCTTTACCTTCTGACTATAAAATAGATGAAAGTATTGTAAAAATTGCAGGATTTGATAGAGAGAAATTATTAGAAATGGGTAATTTCTGCAAGATAAGCTATGGCGATGATGATGGTAAATTAAGTAAAAAAAGATGTAACAACCTAGCTCAAAGAGTATACAAAACTGAATTTGAAATTGTTCCATCTACTGAAAAAATGTATAAAACTAGAGCTGAACTCATCAGCGAAGGTTATGAAATTATTCCATTTGGTAATAGCTTTGAAAAAGATGCTGGT
The DNA here is from genome assembly GCF_947250635.1 of Wolbachia endosymbiont (group B) of Parapoynx stratiotata. Taxonomy (NCBI): domain Bacteria; kingdom Pseudomonadati; phylum Pseudomonadota; class Alphaproteobacteria; order Rickettsiales; family Anaplasmataceae; genus Wolbachia; species Wolbachia endosymbiont (group B) of Parapoynx stratiotata. The sequence goes on from NZ_OX366335.1 coordinate 87,849, forward strand.
CACGTTTTTATAAAAGGTAAAGAAATAACAATAGCTTACCATGGTACTCGTCTGAGCCAGAGTTTTAATGATGGAATTACTGATATAAATGTACTTTTTGCTACTTCGGAATTTTTACCTGAAGGTGGAAGAATTCATTGTGGTTTCTATAATTCATTTATGGATTCATGGCCTAATCTGTATGGCATTTTGAAATCTCATGCTGAAAAACAGGATCAGAAATCAAGGATTTTAAAATTAATCTCACAGGTCACAGTATGGGAGGAGCTATTGCTAAGATAGCTGCTTTATGCCTCAATAAAACAGAAGGAGCTGAAGATGTTCATGTTGCAACTTTTGGTGATCCACGAGTTTTTGATCTTACTGCTAGTGAATTTTATAATGATGTTCTTCAAGAAAAAACCATTAGAGTAACTCAACATAGACAAGACCCAGTACCAGCGGTATCACCTGGTATTTGTGGTTATGCTCATGTAGGTGCACAATTGAGAATATCAGTACCTGAAGGATATTTTGTTCATCAAATAGATGGTTATCATGAAGCCATTAAAATAATGGATGAAGAGGATTTCCGATCGAACAATAACGTTTCTCTCTTTTATTACCCTTCGAGAATATTAAGTCGAATTAACTGTGCAGTTTTAGGTAATGCTCAATATTATGCTGCTAATTTAGGTAATTATATTCTTGGTGGACAAAATTTTTTCGAGAAAGTAAAAAAGGAATACCAAGATAAAAACTTAGAAAATTTTTCTAAGCTTGAACAAGCAGAAGTTAAGCAAAGGGCACATCAAAATGTCTTTTCTACTACAAGGAGTTTATAACTACTATACAGAGCAATCATTAGATTGCTCCATAGCATCTGTTCATTTACATTCAATATAAAAATTTTCACCAGAAGTTATTTTCCATTCTTCTTTAAATTTCTTTAGGTGTTCTTTTTTTTCGCATTCTAAAAGCAGTTCTTCTATGCTCTTATTATAGCTTTCTGTAGTAATTCTTCCTTGATGATGCATGAATCTCAAGTAAATCAAATAAGTATTAATTACATCTGTTTCGCAATAATCGCGAATTTCTTGTATTTTGCCACTATCGTATAAGCCCATAACTTGTGACCCATCGACTCCAATCTTACCAGGAAGATTAAATGCTGCGCAAACTTCGTTCATCTTCATTCTTGCAGAAGCTCCAAAATCAGAGAGAGATTCAAGCAAATCACAATGCCAATCACTACTGTACCTCTGATTGTAACTATTCCACTTATCGCCAGCTTTGTGAAAATATTCTGCTTGAATGCCATGAACCATAGAACGGTACTTCAGTACCGGTATATCAAAAGTGCGTCCATTGAACGAAACTAGTCTTGGCTTTTTCTCTGATATGTAGTTAAAAAATCCCTTTACTAGCTCTTTTTCATTGGAGTTTACTGTGCCTCCAGATCTTATTTCTTGTAGTGTGAACATTTCATAACCGCTCTGGCGTGTTATATTACAAAGTAAAAAACTAATGACTACAACAAGGTGGAAGGGCTGACGCAGAAAAGAGTTTTGCCCGTTTGTTATTTCAAGATGATATTTTGTTAATGCGTTCCTCTTTTCTTCTACACTGCTATCATCACTAATATTTAGTAAATTCTTGCAGGAATTTACATCTGGTATAGTTTCAATATCAAATACTAACAAAGAATTAAGCATTACTTATATATTCCTCAGGGCGATCAGTCCAAGGTCGCACTTTTACGAACAAAAAGAGATGAACTTTACACTCAAATAACTTTTCCAATTCTGTACGCGCCTCGATATTAATTTTTTTTATGCTACTGCCGTCTTTTCCTAGCACTATTTTCTTATGATTATCTTTCAATACAAATATGATCTGTTTTATGACTAAACTCTTATCTTTTTTTTCCTCAAATTGTTCAGTTATAACAGCTGTAGAGTATGGCAATTCTTCACGTAGGTTCAAGAATAACTTTTCTCTCGTAATTTCCGCTGATAAAAAATCAGCTGAGGAATCAGTTATTTGATCTTTTTCATAAAACCAAGGGCCTATCGGTGCAATTTCAGACAAGTAACTAGTCAGATCAGAAAGTCCATCATTCTTCAGTGCCGAGATCGTAAAAAATTTTTCAAACTTATAAAGCAAATTTAGGTGCTCATGTGCCATCTTGAGCCCTGATTTCTTTACTAAATCAGTTTTATTGATAACCAAAATGCATCTGCCTTTTGTGCGCTCCAGTCGTGCAAATATCGTTTTTATTCTTTCTATATTTTTTAGGTAATTGTTTACATCAACAAGCAATAAAGTAATGTCACTATCCTTAACTGCTCCCCATGCAGATTTGACTAAAGCTTTTTCAAGATTTGTTTCTGCTGAAAACACTCCCGGAGAGTCAGTAAAAACAATTTGCGCATTGTTGCATATAGCAACACCCCTTACCTGCGTCCTTGTTGTCTGCACTTTAGGGGTGACAATTGCAATTTTCTTGCCTACGATGCTGTTAATTAGCGTTGACTTTCCAGCATTTGGCAAACCAGCTATCGTTACAAATAAGCATTTTTGTTCTTTCACAAAGGAAATTATAAAGAAAACTAAATGCTAACGTCAATTGATTATTATATAGCTTTCTCTTCCCCTTTTGAAGAAAAACGCTCAACTATAGGTGATATAATATACTCATTCACTTTCTGAGCTATTGGTTCAATAATACCAAATGCTACAAGGAACCCTGCAATTACTGCTATGGGTGCTATTATTGCACCTGCTAAAGCTGCCGATCCCATTCCAAGCATTATACTTGGAGAAATAGCAGTTGCAGCTGCAGCAAGACCAACTCCAATTGCAGCACTTGCAACAAATAAACAAGCATGAGCATAAGAGAATTGGGATTGTGAGAGTCTCTCACCTGTACAAAGGGCAAAGTGTAAGAGTGCAGGAATTGCAGCAACAATTCCACCCATCACCAAAGGTGACAGAGCTGTAAAACTGAGTCCCAAACCTGTAAGTGCTCCTATTGTTGCTCCTATGCCTAAAGCTATTAAATAGGCTATAACATCATCTTTTTTCATATCCCCCCCTAAATAATAAATTTCTAAAAAACTTTTAGCTACTTTGAGTATAGCTGAACTAGTTGAACAGGGGAAGGAAATTTTTTATGTTAAAATTAAAGAGCGGGAGAAGGGGTTCGAACCCTCGACCTCAACCTTGGCAAGGTTGCGCTCTACCAACTGAGCTACTCCCGCAGTTAAATTCTGCTTAGGTTCTACTTCTAATTATAGGTACATATTACAATTTGTAAACCCTACATGCATGAAAATCATGAGAGCCAATTTTCTATGATCTTTTCGTGTACTTAAAACTCATTTTTGATTATTGTATGTGTCATAAAACATATTAAATTTATGAGAATATTTATATATAAGGACGACCTGCCAGCCAGTGCAATACCGAATGATATAAAATCTATAGCTGTTGATACAGAGGCAATGGGGCTACTGCATAGCAGAGATAGATTATGCCTTGTTCAGCTCTCTTTCAATGATGGCAACGCTCACTTAGTTCAATTCAAAAACGATTATACAGCTCCAAATTTGAGAAAAATATTAGAGGATAAAAATATAACCAAAATATTTCACTTTGCGCGATTTGATGTGAGTATAATACATTACTACCTGCAAACTTGGGCACTGCCTTGCTATTGCACGAAAATAGCCTCACGTTTAGTTCGCACCTACACAGATAATCATAGCTTAAAAGAGTTGTGCTTAGAACTACTTGATATAAAATTAAATAAGCAACAACAATCTTCTGATTGGGGAAATGAAATTTTAACAGACAAGCAAAAAAGTTATGCTGCATCTGATGTTTTATATCTCCATAAAATAAAGGAAAAGCTAGATTTAATGCTAGAACGTGAAAATAGAAAAGAATTAGCCGAAAAGTGCTTTGAATTTCTTCCTACTCGTATTGAGCTAGATTCAATGGGTTGGGGGAGTGTAGATATCTTTAATCATCATATGTAATCACTTCACTTGAATCCAGAAAAATTTAGTTGATCAGCTGTTAATTGATACGCTATATTTATAAAAATTTAGGTATTTTATGAGTGATGATATTAAAGCGGTAAATGATCAAAATTTCGAATCTGAAGTTGCTAACCACAAAGGATTTGTGCTGGTAGATTTTTGGGCAGAATGGTGTGGACCATGCAAAAGTCTGATGCCACGTATCGAGCAATTGGCTGAGGATAGAAAAGGCAAGATCAAGATCTGCAAGTTCGACATAGATGGAGAAACTGAGGTGCCAAGTAAGTATGGAGTTCAATCTATACCTACTTTAATCATATTTCAAGATGGTAAGGAAATTGCACGCAAAATTGGCGCAATAAATGATTTACACAGTTGGGTTGATAGTGAAATAAGCGAGTAGACAAATTTCCTTTTGCGTGTATTATAGGTGTTGATAAAAGGGATTGTAGCTCAGTCGGTTAGAGCAGTTCGCTCATAACGAATTGGTCGTAGGTTCGAGTCCTACCAATCCCACCACTATTGATACAATTGCAAGGCCTACTCTCTTAGATAAGCTTTTTGCCTTATTAAAGTACTTGGCTGTTAGTGTTTGAAAACTCCATGATATTAGATTCCTTGCATAACTGGAATTCAAAAGTTCCAGCGCGGTTTTCTTATTGGATCTCAGCTGGGATGACGCCTGGTTATGAAAGAAATCTATTGTCAAAAAAAATTACTTCCGCGTATTTTGAATCTGATTATAATGACAATTAGAGATATTTTAAGAGCTCAAAAATTTATCTTTGTCTGCAGACTTTCAATTAACTTTTCAATAAAAAACGTAGCGTATCTTTTTCAGCGTATACACACGTCTGTTATATGTGCGCTGCATTTTTTTCTAATTTATACAGGAGGATTTTATGTCCAGAATTCCAGATATTTGACCTTTACCTTAGCTAATAAAAACCAACTGGCGCCTTTGGTTTTTATAAAGAAAATCTAGGAAATAACCAAAAACTGTTTCCAGGCATAAATTTGCCATGTATACCTAAAAAGTAATGATATTAACATAATGTTCATATTTGTATGCTAATATTAATATTATTTAAATTGAAGAATATTATGGAACAACAAGCATCAAACAAAGAGAAAGGGATTGAATTTAGATATAATCAATGTCAGCAGAAATGCCATTCCTACAAAACAAAACTGACAGACCAAGAATGCCTAGATAAATGCTATGAGAAGTACGTTTCTAAACTTTATCCACAAATTAGTGAGAAATTATTAGCTAGTGAAAACAATCTCTATGATGAAAGCACAGAATTATCACTTATGGCAGATACTCTAGATGCAATGTTTTTTTAATCACAAAAGAAACACTTATTTCAATATTTGCAGAGATGTTAGCTTTTTAGATATATTCTGACTTATTGAATAATTCTTTAAATTGGTAAAATACTGTTTCTTTTCCTCTATTTCTTTTTCACTATTCTTTCCACATATCGCTTCTGTTTTTATCTCTGGTTGTTTCTCTTGATTGAGAGAGCCCTTCTTTTCAAAATAATTATCTGTGAATTCTAAAAAGAGTGAAATCAGCTCAGGAAGATTGTATTTGTGTTCACTTGATGAGCACAATTCTGTAATCGAAGAAAAGTGAATATCATCTGCCTTAATAGGTAGTAACGATAGAAACTTATTCCAGCATTTTTTCATTATTCCAACTTCAGGTTCAAGGTTTTTTATTTTAGCTAAGTTGGCATGCTCCATAAAAAACTCTTTATATTGCTCAAAACCTTCAAAAGTTTCTTTTTTTTGGTAGTTTTTTTTCCTATGACTTTTTTCTATGTCAGCAATTTTAGTACCTATATTTGCCTGCTTACTAATAAAGCCATCGTTCTCTAAGTTAAAACAAATTGTGTATGGAGTAATGTCGTTTACTATTGTGTGTGGCTTAAAGTGCCAACCAAAGCATTTGAGTATGAATTTTATTATAGGAGGAAATAGCCATTTAGGTTTTGATATGTGTAGTAATTTCACTACAAGTTTTTTGAATGAGCTAAAGGATTTATTGATAATGCATCTTAAATGAATATTGTCATCTTTTTTAAATTTTTTATAAACCTCCGCAGCTATTGGTCCTCCAGCACAGCTTCCATACAGTACTATATTGTCTGGGTGAATGCCTTGCTTTAGAAGATCTGAAATGACTCCAATTCCTGCATTTACTCGATTTCGACCGTTTAAAGAATGGCCTTTGCTTTTTCCAGAACCAGGAAAATTAATAAGGTGAACATCCATACCTGCTTCAGCTGCCCAATTCCATTCACTTTTGTCTTCATTTGGCTCTTTTTCAAAAGTATATGTAAGCCCTGGAAAGTAAACTATATGCTTTTTCTTTCTGCTATCTGCACTGCTCTTCGAGTTTGACATCACTATCTTTTGAATTCGCATTCCATTTTGAACTTCTACGAACTCTTCCCTAATTTTTATTGTATTTTCTTCTGTTACTTTCATTTTGCGTTTTTCACTATATTGATTTAATAATACATGAAATTTTAGAAAAAATCAATTTTACTAAAAAATTAACTCATAGCGTATCTATCTTTATATTTATCGGAATTAAAGTAGTAGTGAGAAATGCCTCTTGACATTTGATAAACCTAAACGTAGCCTAAAACAATTTACTGTTTATTTATGACATTTGTTCAATCACTTAATAATCAATTAGATAGTTTACACTTATTAAAACACCCGTTTTACGAGTCATGGAATGAAGGTAGCTTAAGCCTTCAGGCTCTGCAAACCTACGCTAAGGAATATTATCACCATGTTGCTGCTTTTCCTCGTTATATCAGCGGTATACATTCCTTGTGTCCGAATTTGAAAATGCGGCAAGTTTTACTTGGTAATTTAATAGAGGAAGAACAAGGCGACGAGAATCACCCAGAATTATGGCAGCGTTTTGCTGAAGGACTGGGAGTAGCACGTTCAGAACTTTGTGAAAATGCACAAATTAAGGAGACACGAGAATTAGTTGATGGTTATTTTGACATTGTAAAATCAGATTTTGCAGCAGGTCTTGGAGCTCTGTACGCTTATGAACGTCAAACTCCAGAGGTTTCTAAGTCTAAAATTGAAGGTCTGAAAAAACACTATTCAATAAATGATGAGCGTTCTCTCAAATTTTTTACCGTTCATATGGAAGCTGATGAGTGGCATTCTGAAGAATGTGCAAACCTTATTGCAGATTTAAACGAAGAAGAACAAGAGAAAGTTATGCAAGGCGCTGAAAAAGGAGCAAAACTCTTATGGGGTTTTCTTGATGGCATGATGAATGTTGATGTTTGTCATTAATTATAAGTAGATACTAAATTCAGTGGTAGCATGTAATCTTCTTATATCTGATTTACGGCTTTGGGTTCATTTGGGATGTAGTGCAGAAGAGAAGTTTTCTCCCCAATTGGTGAGTATTGACGTTGATTTCACTTTTAAATCTCCTCCTTCAGGGCTTACAACTGATCAACTTAAAGATACTATCTGCTATTTGGAAGTAGTGCAAAATATTCAATCTCTTGTTCAGGGCAAGCAATTTAATCGAGCATTTAACTCATGAGATATACAGAGCCATTAATAACCTTTTGCTGCGAAAGAAGCATATTATTTCTTCTGTCAGGGTGACTACTCACAAAATCGCACCACCAGTTCCTGGTGTGCATGGGGGCGTTTTTTTTACTTACTGTAATGAATTGCAAGAATGATCTATATTTCTATTGGATCAAATATAGGGAATCGCCTTTCCCATTTACAAAGAGCTACTGAGTTACTAAAGAAGCGCTATTTAAAAGACTTAAAGTCTTCGATCATTCTAGAAACTAAGGCTATTTTACCAAATGGTGCTCCACCTGATTGGAACAAGCCATTTCTCAACATGATTGTCTATGGAAGTTGTTCTTCTTCTCCTGAGGAGCTACTAAAAGGCTTAAAACAAATCGAATGTGATATTGGTCGTCCACAAGTCTACGAAAAATGGGCACCTCGTGTTATTGATTTAGATATTTTGTTATGGGATGATCTAACGCTTGATATACCTGACCTTAAAATTCCTCACCCAGAATTAGTAAATAGACCATTTTTGCTCCACTTGATGGCAATGGTTAACAAAACCTTTGCTTTCAATGTTCAAGACTGTTTTTCAAAGAGTTTTACGCTTTCACCAAAGCTTATGGGTATCGTCAATATTACCCCTGATTCATTTTCAGATGGTGGTCTTTATTATGATGCGAATCGAGCAACCAAGCAGGCATTGCAGCTGGTATCAGATGGTGCAAGCATAGTTGATCTTGGAGCTCAATCAACAAGGCCTGGAGCTTCAATAAAGACGCCAGAGGAAGAGTATGAACGTCTAAAACCAGTACTTGATAATCTTAGCGACTATATGAAAAATGGTGATATTGAAGTCAGCATTGATAGTTTTTGGCCAGACGTTATTTTAAACGTTTTGAAGCACTACAATATTGCCTGGGTAAATGATCAGAAGGGAGATCTGAGTAGTAATACCTTAAAAGAAGTTGCTAGCAGTGGGTGTAGTGTCGTTATTATGCATTCACTTTCGATACCACCACATAAGGACAATATTATTCCACATGACACTGACCCAATTGATATCATAAATAATTGGGCAGAGAAGAGCATTAACAAACTACTAGGCCTGGGTTTTGATGAAAATTCAATAATTATTGACCCTGGTATTGGTTTTGGCAAATCTATGTATCAGAATATTCAGATTTTACGCAGTATAGAAACTTTACAAAATTTTGGCTGCAAGGTTTTAGTTGGCCATTCCAGAAAGTCATTTATTTCCTCTTTTTCCATAGAATCTCCCTCTAATAGAGATTTAGAAACAATTGCTACATCTGCTATACTGCAAAATAAGGTTGATTTCCTTAGAGTGCATAATGTACGCGACCACATGAGATTTTTTGTAGCCCAAGCTGTCTTAAAAGGATGAAGATTATTGGAATTATGGCTGTTGACCCTAATGGGGTAATTGGAATAAATAATGATTTGCCCTGGCGTTATCCAAGTGAGTTTAAACATTTTTGTCAAGTGACCGACAAACAAATTATTGTGATGGGAAGAAAGACATTTGAAACCGTGCCTCAAAGCATACTAAAGAATCGTACACCTATTGTTTTCTCCCGTAACAAGTGTTTTAATAGAGGTCCAAAATGTACTGTTGTCTCTTCCATGCAAGAATTTCTGTCAATTCAAAGTAGTTCTCAAGTCTTTGTGATTGGTGGGGCACAAATAGCACACCTTTTTTTAGAGCATAACCTAATCTCAGAATTTATTATAACTGAAATTCACAAGCCCTATAAGGGTGATACATACCTCAATTTAGCATTTTTTGATGGATGGAATAAAACTATTCTCGTCAGAACAGAAGACTATACTATATTCAATTGTATCCGTTCAGCAGAGTAGTAAAATTATTAGCATAAAAGTAATCAACGTTTCTAATGAAAGCTGGATTCCAGCATCAAGTGCTAGCCTGAAGCTTTAGCTATAAATATTAAGAAATTTACCAAACGAAGAAAAAAGGCAGAAGAATCCCCGTGTGACGAGTTTTATAATGTAAATTGGCGCTATAATAATGTGCTAACAAGCGCATTTTGGCTGAATGTAGAAAAAATAAAAAAAGCCGCTATAATTTTTGTGTAATTTGCCAATAAATATTTGAGTTTTTTACTGATTTTGTGATTGAGCCTGCAGGTCAAAAATAAGGATAAATACTCTTAGTATCATAGTAAAGGGAATGACGAAATTTGTAAAGTAGTTTTCACTCAAATGACGCCCAGGCAAAAACTATATGGTTATGCAAAAAATCTATTTTTAAAACTGTTAATATAACATAGAAAAAACCTCACCTTCATTAATAATAGATTACTTACCAATTGGGTAGTCACCAGTGAAACAAGCATCACAATATTGCGGTGTAGCATTGTTACGTTTTTCTGCTTTAACAGCTCTGTATAGCCCATCAATACTCAAAAAGGCTAAGCTATCTACTCCTATACTTTCCTTTATCTCTTCTATAGATTGAGTCGCAGCAATTAAATCTTTGCAATCTGGTGTATCTATTCCATAAAAACAAGAGTGCTTAATTGGTGGACTTGAAATTTTGAGGTGAATCTCTTTTACTTCTGCATCCTTTAGCATAACTATTATATTTCTGAGCGTACTACCACGCACTATACTATCATCTATTAAAATTATGTTTTTGCCTTTCAAAGTGTGCTTATTAGCATTGAATTTTAATTTTATTCTAACTTTACGTACTTCAGCGGTGGGTTGTATAAAAGTTCTTCCTATGTAATGATTACGAATTATCCCCAGTTCCATAGGTAATCCTGAATGCTTTGCATATCCAATAGCTGCAGGTATTCCAGAATCAGGTATTGGTACAACCATATCTACATTGTTTTTTGGTGGGCTCTCTTCTGCAAGTATTCTTCCTATTTCTTTTCTTATATCATATATGGACCTCTTCTCCATTATGCTGTCTGGTCTCGAGAAGTAAACGTATTCAAAAATACAAAAACTTGATTTTTGCTGTGGGAAAGGAAACATTGAGGCTAGCTTACTATCCGAACTGATGGTAACTAATTCGCCTGGTTCTATTTCTCTAATAAACTCTGCATTTATTATATCAAGAGCACAAGTTTCAGATGCAAGAACGTAAGAACCGTTTAACTTTCCTAAAACAAGAGGCCTGATTCCAGATGGATCACGTACTCCAATAACTACTTCTTGATTGATTGCCACAAAAGAATAAGCACCTTGTATTTGCTTTAATGCATATATAAAACTCTCTAAAAAGCTATCTTGTTCACTGCTTGCTGTCAGATGCACTACTACTTCTGTATCAATATCTGACTGAAAAACGCACTCTTGTTTAATTAATTGTTCGCGTATCGGAGAAATATTAATTAAATTACCATTATGTGCTATGGCAAAATCCCCAAATTTGCCACTTTTGCCAAACATGGGCTGCACTCCAAATTTACTACCACTTGTTGAGTATCGAACATGACCTATTGCACAATCCCCAGGTAAGGATTTCTTTATTTCATCTATATCATCAAATACACTGCTCACTTGGCCTTGAAAGTGATAAGAGTTCAGCTTATCGTTGTTACTGGTTACTACGCCAAAAGACTCTTGACCTCTATGCTGCAAAGCGTGGAGAGCAAGTATAGAGTTAAAAGCAGCACTTTGGTTATAACTTATGCCAAATACCCCGCACTCCTCATGTACTTCATCAAGCATGAAAAATATTAAATAAAGCCTGATTGTACTTTAGTAGAGGCAAAGTACAAGAATTTTATTTGTTAATCCCTTTCAAAGTTGAAGCTTTCTACGGTAGTTTTGATGTATACCAGAAAGTAGGTTATATGCAATTAACCAATTTTGAGATTTTTGACAATTTTTTAGCACTGAAGAGAAAAAGATATTTTTATTGACTTATCTATGTATTGAAGTAATCACTAAAAAGTTTTAGTGGTTATGGTATATAATATGTCTAAGCAAGTAGGTAAACAAGGTGAAAGTAATCTTATTTTAGAGCCTGAACAGTTCTCTAACAGCTTCTTCAATAGTCAACAGAGTAGTTCATCAAATCCAAAATTACCGACTATAAGTCGTAAAGATAGGCATATGGATTTAATCAAGAAAAGGTACGCAAAAAACAAAGATGTTGCAGAATATCTAAGAAGTTATGACTTTATTAAAAGAGCAGAAGAATTGTCAATAATTTATCTTTTTGAGCGAGACTCATCTTCTACGAAATTGCAAATACCATTGACTACAGATGAACAAATTCTAGTTAAAAAATTTTGTGATGAGATGATAAAAGGTATAACAGAACACGATGAGCAAGAAAGCGTTTTAAAGTACATGGAACGCATAATAGAGGGTTATTTAAATCAAGGAATAAGATTAAACTCATATTACGGTAAGGATAATAAGACTGTAACAAATTTTATATTTGAAAAAATGGAAGAATTAATTAATCGCTTTCATGCAAATCCACACAATTCAACTACAAAAAATATCATACAAAAGATCACTCGTAATTTAGTGTTAAAAGGTGGGGTAGAAAAAGGATTATCTTTTTATAGCGATATTGAAGGCGGATATTACGGCTCTAATTATTTAAATGATCTTAACGAACAATGTAAGAGTAAGAAAAAAATGCTAGAGGGTCTAGCATATGAAGGTATTGTGAAAGAAAATAACAAGCAAATTGATAAATATGATCTTGAAGTAGAAGTAGATAATAAATATTTTTATATTAAGTATCCACAAGGTAGTATTGTTGAAACTGCGAGAACTTTAAATAAGGATTTAGAAGTTGGCATATTTCAGATTGAGGAAAGTATAGTAAAAGTTGAAATTACAGAAGATGGAAAAAGAAATTACACAGATATCTTAAAAGGTGGTATTGAAATATTTTTTACTACTAAAATAGGAGAGATTAGTATTTATCTACGGAAAGATGGTAACAAAATGGTAGTAGAAATTGATGAGAAAAGCAAAATAAGGTTTAGCAAGTTAGAAAACAAATCAAGCTTTGGAGGGAATTGTCTTATACAGGGGAAAAGTGTTTTAGAAGTTATGGGCAAGAGTTTTGAAAATATTCCTGAGGAGTTAACTCAGACTATTAAAAACGTTCCATCTACTAGTCTTATGCAAACATGTTTACAACAACAAGAAAACTCTAATAGGGAATTAAATTAATGTATTTTTAGGATAATAATTAAGAAATTAATTATAAACATTCATACGCATTCGATTGTAGTAGAGGATATGGGGCAGCAATTAGCACAAGAACTAAAGGCAAATGTGGTTGGTTGTCAAATAGTGATTGATTAAATCAATTTAGAGAGGTAAATAGCAGCTTTGCAGCTTGTTTTTATGAACAAAGATAAAACGTTGTAGCCAAGTGCGCTTTCGGCATTGTGCTGAATTGCAATATCTCTGTGCTCTAATTCCTCATCGCGAAATTTACTTATAGTTTCTCTTAATTCCCCATCTTCTAAATGTAAGACTTGCTCCTTGTAGTGCTCTCCGATCACTTCTTCAACTGCAGCAGTGCAAGCCATAGCGGCTTTTTTACCCATCATGGCAGTTACAACACCAAGTGATACCCCTAAAGCACCCCAAACTGGCAACAAAACAGTAGGACGAACTCTTTGCTCCTTGATTTTCTCATTAAAATAGTGGAAATGTTTTTTTTCCTGCTCCTCCATTTCAATTATTTTGTCAATTATGGAAGATTTTTTAAGAATAAATTTTTGACCGGAATAAATGCAAATGGCTCCATATTCGCCAGCATGATTTACTCTAATTGCTTGTTCTAAAAAATTTCCTTTCAATTTTTTTATATTGCTTTCCAATGTCTCCTCCCTTTATTTCTGCATTAGTACTACTATAAACCAACATATTATAGAGTAAATAAAATTCCATGCGTGCATTGCACCAACATTGTGATTACAGGAACTCAAGCAGCTATAGCAACGGCAAGAGTTACTTGACGGACTCCGCCATTCTCCTTAAAATAAGGGTGAAGATATATTATTTATCTTCAGTCTGTGCAGATAAAACGACAAAAAGCTCAATATACTTGATGTTTAATTTTTTGCACTATGTGCACTCTATGTCTTTATAAAACTTTTACCCACATAAGCTAAAATGCGCTTATCAAAGCATTTAATACAATGAAAAACGCCAATTAAAAAAATAGGTAGTAGCTGATAGATTTTCTTTTGCCTTTTTCTCTGTTTAGTAAATTTTTCAATATTTAATGCAATTAGCCGGCACTGGGATGACAACGAGTAGTGAGCTAAACGTCCGTGTGGTTATTGGTATTATCAAGATATTCTCTAATCTTCTTTAAATCTTCCCAAGCTAAGCGTTTTTGTGCTGGTTGACGAAGTAGATAGGCTGGATGAAATATAGCGGCTGTGGTAATTGCATGAGATAAATATTGGTTAGTATAAGTATGAAATTTGCCACGCAAGTTCGATATAGTCTTTGTGTTATCAAGAAGGCTATAACATGCGATTCCTCCAACAAAAATCAGAATCTGCGGTAAAACAAGAGCAATATGCTTCTCAACAAATGGTCTGCACATATCAAGCTCTAGATCAGTTGGTTTTCTATTACCTGGTGGACGCCAAAACACGGTGTTGCTTATATATACCTTAGTGCGGTCCAGATTAATTGCACCGAGCATCTTATCGAGCAGCATTCCGCTTGCACCACAAAATGGTATGCCTTTCAGGTCTTCATTTGCTCCTGGTGCTTCACCAACAAGCATGATTTTTGCATTTGGATTACCATCGGAAAAAACAGTATTAGTTGCAGTTTTTTTTATTTCACAACCCTCAAATGACTTAACTGCACTTCTTAGTTCATCTACACTACCACATTCACTTGCAAGCTTCCTTGCTTCAATGATCCAGTCACTTGGGAACATGGCTTTTTTCTGCTCGATGACAGAAGACTGTGCAGCTCTCTCATTTTCCACTTTTTTTTCCTCTTCACCTTCAGTTAGCGTGCAGTCAACACCCACTTCATGATAGAACTTCAACAATTCTAGATCTTCATTGTTCATAGTGCCTCTTAACCTTTTGAGCTTTTTTCATAGCCATATCGTACTTCAATTTAGACAAATGTCTAACGTATAATATACCATTTAAATGATCTAACTCATGCTGAATACACCTTGCAAGCCAACCACTAGCTTTTAGCGTCTGTTCTTCGTTATTTAAATTTTTATATTTCACAGTTAAATATTTTGGACGCTTAATTTCATGGCTTTGCTCTGGAATTGAAAGGCACCCTTCTTTGAGAATTACTTGTTCACCCGATAATTCTGTAATTTCAGGGTTAATCATACAAAACTTGCCAACTGAGTCATACCCTGCTAGCTCATCTCCAACCTTTTCTGGCTGAACGTCCATGATAAAAATTCTCTTCAGCACTCCAACTTGTACTGCAGCAAGACCAAGACCTTCTGCATAGTACATAGTTTCGAACATGTCGTTTACTAATTCTTTAATTTTATCGGTTATATCTATTACTTCACTGGCACGTGTAGTTAACCTTTCATCAGGGGCAATTACAATTGGCAATTTAGACATAAAATTAAAATTTTATGTTTTATTTTTTCCTTTGTACAGTATTTTGGGTATATTAAAATGTTGCTGTATTTTTAATAGAAATATAAATTATTAAAGGAAGCTACAATTTGAATGGAATTGTGTCATAAGGTCAACTAATGTACTCTGCAGTAATAATAAAACCAAAGCGAAATGTTTTTGCCGTTTTAGACGTAGGTACAACAAAAATTATCTGTCTCATTGTTAAGATCAATAGCAACTTCAGCTATAAAATAATAGGAACGGGTTATAAAAGTGCAGAAGGTATAAGCGGTGGATCAATAACTGATGCAAAGCATGCAAGTTACTCTATTTCATCAACTATAGGTTTAGCTGAGCAAGTATCAGAAGAGACTATAGACCAGATATATGTGAATGTAGCCGGATGTGGAGTCTCATCTTTTAACGTATATAACGAAATTATTGCAGCTAATCACGAAATTTCAGACCGAGATATAAAACGTGTAGTCTTTCAGACGTTTGAGAAATATATCGAAGAAAATGTTATCATTCACAATATACCACTGAAATATCACTTGGATGACATGACTGATATAAAAGAGGTTGGTGGATTGTACGGAAAAAGACTATCTGCTGATGTTAATGTCGTCACTGCTTCGCGTCCAGCGCTTACCAACATTGAAAATTGTATAACTAATAATAGCGGGATAAGTATGGCTGGTTGTATTGCTTCCGCATATTCTGCAGGCCTTGCCTGTCTAAGTGAAGATGAAAAAGAGCTAGGAACTGCCATTGTTGACATAGGGGGTGGGTGTACTGCAATTGGAATTTTTAAGAGAGGGAAGCTTATATACACAAGCAGCATTCCAATTGGCGGCATTCACATCACTCGAGATATAGCTTATGGACTATGCACAAGTATAGAGCATGCTGAACGCATAAAAATACTATACGGTAGCACTGTCGTAACTTCAATAGATGAGAACGAATATATTACACTGCAAAACAGTGAAAATGATGAACCGACTCAAGTACCCAAGTCCGAACTTATTGACATCATAAGACCTAGAGTTGAGGAGATATTTGAACTGGTAAGAGAACAATTTCAAGAACAAAAAGATCCAATCAATAAAGTAGTGCTCACAGGTGGAACCAGTCAACTCACAAGCATGAAAGAGATTGCAAGCTATATATTCAACAAACAAGTCCGCATTGGATGCCCTGAGTCTCTCAGTGGCCTTGATGGCGAGTATGATAAAAATCCCGTATTTTCTGCTGCCATAGGCTCTATCAAGCTAATAGTTGACACTTTTTATAAAAATAACTCTGGAATGCTCGGTCAAGATGGTAAAATGAGTAAATTGTATAATTGGGTTAAATCGAAAGTCACGGTTTGATTTTACCAAATAAAGTTTTGATATCCGTCAAAGGAAGTATAAAGAAAATTATTTCAAGATTGATAAATTGATTCGTGATCATACACCTGAAATTATGCGCTCCCATGGAATGATTGTTTATGATATGGTAATGGAAAAAGATGAATATGCTGAACGTCTCATTCTATGATAAAAGATAAAACAGGCTGGATCCCAGTGGGCTTTGTTGCATCGCTCAAGTGAAAAGAACTGGCAGTTATAGCTCTTCTCATAATAATCCAAACAAGTTAAGATATGGATTTATGGTAGTGGGGTTTGTATGCCAGCAGCGTATAGTTACGATTTAAGGAAAAAAGCAATGGAGGCATTGGATGAAGGAGAAAGTAGAGCAACTGTTGCCGAGAGATTTAAAATTGGAAAAACGACTCTATATGAGTGGCAGAAAAGGCGTAAGGAAACGGGAGATTTTCAGTCAAAAAAGCCTGGAAGCGTAGGATATAACCATAAAATTACTGACTGGAATGTTTTTACCAAATTTGCAAAAAACCATGGTGGCAAAACTCAGTCAGAGATGCTGGGGTAATATCAGTCGACAAACGATTCACCGCGCACTTAAAAATATTGGATTTACAAGAAAAAAAGACCTACGGATATAAAGAAAGAAATGAAGGAAAGCGAGCTCAATTTTTAAAGGTTATAGCAACAAAACGTCATGAAAATCTTGTATATATTGATGAATCTGGAATAGATAATACAGAACCTACGGATATTGCAGAAAAGGAGAATTCATTAAAATCAGGTAAAAAAACTCAGTGTGTCAGTATGATTGCAGCTCTAAATAAAAGGAAGATCATTGCTCCATTGACCTTTGAAGGATACTGCAATAAGGATGTTTTCGAGGCTTGGTTTGAGCAGTTTTTAACTCCAATTTTAAGGTCTGGCCAAACTGTAATTCTTGATAACGCTACATTCCATAAATCTAAAAAAATAGATAATCTTGCTAAAGGAGTTGGTGCTGAAATTCTTTATCTTCCTCCATATTCTCCAGACTTTAACAAAATTGAGCATCAGTGGTTTGCTATAAAGAACAGAGCTAGAAAAAATATCCCTATTTTTAAGTCTTTCCGTCAAGCTGTTGATTCTGCTTTTTTATTCTGACTATTATGAGAAGTGCTATACATGAATTTACCATAAATCACCATCTCATAAAGTGTGATGCAACAAAGCCATCCCAGTGTCAGCTACTCTGATGACAAGAAAGGGAGTACAGGTTTCAATATTTGCATGCATCTGAACAGATAAGCAATTACTATCAGAAAGAGGGAGACTATGCTACTCCTTTCTATCCACTTTTTTGAGCAATCCACTTCTACATCTAACACACATCTCAGTGATTATAATATCCAATTTTTGATCATGTTTTTCTACAGGTAAATTTTTACAATATTGCTTCTCATAGGCTACACCTATAAATATTTTTCCAAGTGGCCGTAATTTTTTTATCATTTCATCATACCAACCACCGCCAAAACCTAACCTATTAAAATGATCATCAAAAGCAACAATAGGGGTAATGATTGTGTCGGGAATTATATCTTCATCTGCTTTATTCCATTCCTCAAATTTTAATAACTTATTTTTATTAGGAATTGCTACTTTATATCCTAAATCGAGTAAATGATGCATCAAAGGCACAACATTAATTTCTCCGTCTGTTGGAATGTACGCTGCTATTGTTTTACCTTTAACGCAACTTAAGTTTTTGTTAAAGAGATTAATAAGAGAATTTGCTGCATAACTAGAATAACTTTCATCAACATCTTTTCTTATGGTTCTATATTGCTTCCTTAGTTCTTCTTTGTGCTGTTTAGTGTCTTTGAACATGTTCTATCCATTTTGCAGTGAGCTTTTCTTGTAAACTATTTTGCTTCAAGCGCTCACTTAAAAAATCAAAGTCAACAAGCTCCATATCCTGGTCTTGATTACTGCAACTATAAACAAAACTTATTTCTCCTGTTTCCTTATTTATGTGTTGCTGAATACATTGAGCGCAGATTTCTTTCATCATGCACTGCATAGGAGAGTTAACTGATGATATTGCTATGTGTTTTGGTTTCAGATATGGCTTTAAAATTGTTTTTCTAGCTTCATTTACAGCTTTCATCATTTTATCAGAACCAATAGTGATGATTTTATCTATAGTGTTTAAACTAATAGTAATTTTACCTAACTTTCCTTGCTGATATGAGCTTATTGCATTAACTATATTACCATGAAAGGATTTATCCTGATCTCTACTTGTTTCTATCAATCCTTCTTCACATGCCCAAATTACTGCACTTGATGCACGTTCTATCAGTGCTCGTTTAAATACATCACTTAATTTTTTATAGCCAGCGAAATATAAAATCTTATGATTGTTTTCAAGACATGCCTTCCCTATCGAAAATAACACTGCATTTCCAACTCCACCGCCAATGAGCATTATATTCTTCATAAACTTTTTATGGAGTAGAAAACCTCTCTAACTTCAATTAAACTGATAACTAACAGCTGCATTTTTTCGCATATTATCCAATAACAGGTTGCTTTGTATCATAATCTTTTGTTGATACATTTCCTGTTTGATTGCTTCTATATCCATTGCATTATTTTTGATATCACATAACATCATCAACTTTGCAGTGCTATTTTCTCTTAATTCTACTATTTCATTCATATTTGTTTTACTAAATAAAATCTGTAAATCAGGATTTAAATTTCGCATTTTTATTTCAAACTCTTTTACGCTTGGCAACTTGAAATCATCTGCTAACTTGTCAAAATTTAAACAACTGACCTTTTGCTCCTTAAAACTAGAGAGTAAACTTTCTGAACCTTCAACTACAACCTGTTTCAGTTTTAAAGTACTTTTCAGCATTGTATGATTAAGCTGTACTTTATCTATGACTTTTATAACAGAGTAACCTTCGCTTAAACTAACCGGACCTGCTACATCACTGATTTCTAATCCTTCCAAAACGTCCTTGAGTTTACCTTTTAGCTGACTTAAATTAACGGTTGCTTTGCTCATCTTTATTGAAGATTCTGGATTATTACTGCTACGTAATTGTTTTATTAAATCTTCAGCCATCTTCTGATCAGGAATTACAAACTCCTGAAATGTAATAAGGTAGTCAGGTTTCTCTTTTTGTTTTCTTACATCGTCCACTTCTTTATCGCTGATATTGACAAGTGGCACAATTCCTACTTCAATAATCTTGTTCCACAGTAGCTGACACTTTACTTGTTTTTTTAGGGTATTGAGATCTATATTATGCTTTTTTACGTATTGATCAACTTCATCAGCCTCAAGTTTTAAACTTTGAGTTAAGAATAACGTGACAGCATTATTTAACTCCTCGTTACTCAATTCTATATTCATCTTCTGTGCTTCGCTGACAATGATAATTTCGTCTATTAACTGTCTTAGAATTTGAGATTTTACCTCTTTTTGATTAATCTTCTGATTGCCAAGCAATGAATTTATAAAATTGACGCGTTTTTCAATATCTAAATTTGAAATTGGCTCACCATTTACATCTGCAACAATTTCAATCTCAGTTGCAAGTAACCTAAGCGGCAGCATTATTAATATCAAAATTAGTATTTTATGCATATAAAATTATTTAGCTAATAACTAATTCTATAATAAATACTGAATAAACGCTAGCTAACTTTTTAATAATTAAAAAAGAGGATGAAATTACTGTAATGAATACCTAAACAATAATATACGGAAGGAGAGGGATTCGAACCCTCGATACGACTTTTCAATCGTATAACGGTTTAGCAAACCGCCGCCTTCAGCCGCTCGGCCACCCTTCCAAGTTTAGAACTTAAGATTATATAATATCAAGACCTTTACTGCCTGTCTAATGCTTTTAACCGCAACATTAAAAACAACAATGTTTTTCTGAATAGCTCTAATGCAAACTAAATTATACTTTTTTCAATGATTTTTTTTGCTTCTTCTACATCAGCCCATTCTCCAACTGTCACTGTTTTTCCCTTTTCTAGATCTTTATAATGAGAAAAGAAATGAACAATTTTATCTAATAGATTTTTAGGTAAGTCAGAATAGTTCTTTATATTGTCATAATAGCTGTCAACACTGGAAATGGGCACCGCTAATATCTTTTCATCCTCTCCTTTTTCATCTTTAGTGAGTAATGCACCTACTGGACGCACCGATATCAAAACTCCAGGCGCTAAAGGAAATTGAGTTAGTACCAAAATATCCACAGGATCACCATCACCTGAACAGGTGTTTGGTACAAATCCATAATTGCAAGGATAAGTCATTGAAGTAGACAAAAATCTGTCAACTTGTAATAATCCGAGCTCTTTATTAAATTCATACTTTACAGGCTCAGCATTTGCGCCTATTTCAATTACCACATTCACCGCATTTGGTCCCGCTGTTATTTTACTTAAATCCATAAATTACCTCTTAACTTAAGAATAAGCATTATACAATATGTGCTTTTAAGTTGCCACATTTATGTAGTTCTGAGCTTATTTTGCATGGAGCGGTTCTAATTTTTTCTTCCGCACATCATCGACTGTTGAAAGTGGTGGTTCCTGTGGTGGTTTCAATAATTGAGATAAGGCATATACTATTACGATAGTAAGTACTGCAGCAACTATGAAATTGATGAGATTATTTTGTGGCAAAATATTTGTTATTGAGTTGAATAACTTTTGCTCCATAAAGAAATAATCAGCAACATATAACCCAACAGACAATACAAACATACCTAAAATAAGTTTACAGAATGTATTTTTGTGATTTTGCTTGCTGAGGATGAAATTTGGCCTACATTCATTCTCTTCTTGTTGCACTGAGTAGTATATATTCTCAGGGCTTGTTACTAACTGTTCAAATTCATCGCTGTTTTGGTTTTTTAACAGTTGCTCTAGAGTACGTTTGATATTTTTAGGATATAGGAAATCTTGACTGTGTTGCTCTCTTTGAGCTGTAAATGTCTCCTCCAATGCACTTATATCTCTATAATTAAGTGTATACTTGGTGAATCCATTTCTATGCGTTAACTCAATTTCTTGTAATACTTGTAGTAACTTCTGAATGTAATCGTAATACAGTGGTGTATTGATTGCTTTAGCTTTCTCATTAATATATTGATTAAGTGGTAAAATATCTCGATTTTCAGTACATGTAGAAAATATACCATAACTAGAAAATAGTAATGCTATGTCTTTATCCACTTTTATATTATGTATGGAATAATAATGATTTATTACCTCTTTACATAAGCTAAACTCTTTATCAAATTCATTTGCATAGCTTATTTTGAGTAACTTTTTAACATTATTGAGTACTTGTTTCTCAAAGTCATCATTATTGTTAAATAGAGCTTCACCTTTCGGATTTGCTAGAATATTAAAAAGCTTTAGTTTTTTTTGATCTTCTGTCAATCCTACTTGATCTACAATTTCCCTTAGCAGTTTCTTCGAAGTGTCACAAAGAGTAGGTATTTTTTTACTTTCAACTGCAGCATATATTTTATCAATTACTTCTTGAGTATTGAACTGAGCATTTTTTGCAAGAACTCTATAAGCTTGAACATAAATTAAAAACAATCCTTGTAGACTAAATTTTAAGTTAAAATATTTATCTAATGGCTCTTGTTCTTTTTTATTAATGAATTCGGATAGACCTATATGATTTCTGCAATCCATGCAATGATGTAAGTCAGCATGTTGAAAACTGCCCAAACGAATAAATGCGGCCTCTAGTAAATTGCCCTTACCAACAATTTTTATTAACTCTTCAACTTCTTTAACCATCCCTCTAGTCCACAATATAATAATTACCTTTATAGTATAAAGAATATAGGATAAAACAGCAATAAATTTTATTGTATGTTTACATTCTGCATTAAAAAATTAAACCACCAAGTTAGGAGCATATCCAACCTCCACCTATAACTTGTTCGCCCTTATATGCTACACAGGCTTGACCTGGACTGATGCCAAAGTAATCGTCGTTTAAAATTACACAGGCTTTATTTTTTTCGTCAGTCGAATGTATTGTCGCTAAGCTTCCTGCATGTGATGACCTAAGCTTCACAGTTACTTCCATGCCTTCTTTTGGTTGTTCTAACCAATTTAACTCTTTGACCAATATCTTTTTTTGCATTAGAGCATTGATCGGGCCTACTACAACTTCATTATTTTCTGTATTAATTCTTACTACATAAAGAGGCTCACTGTGTGCAATGCAGAGGCCTCTTCTCTGGCCCACTGTAAAATTTACTATGCCGCTGTGCTCACCTAGCACTTTTCCATGAATATCTACTATTTTACCTTTCTGTACAGATTGTGGAGCTAATTTAGCTATTGTTTTACTATAGCTTTCGGAAACAAAGCATATATCTTGACTATCCGGCTTTTCAGAGATTTGTAAGCTAAAATATTTTGCTAATTTTCTTATATCACTTTTATAGAACTCACCTAGTGGAAATCGCAAAAGCTTTAACTGCTCCTCAGTTGTAGCAAACAAAAAATAACTTTGATCTTTACTTTTATCAATACTTCTGCACAACTTTACCTCACCATTTTCTTCTAATCTTCTTACGTAATGTCCTGTTACGAGCACATCCGCACCAAGATTTTTTGTGACTTGCAATAGATCACGGAATTTTACTGTTTGGTTACATCTTACACATGGTATGGGGGTTTCCCCACGCATATAGGTATTTGCAAAATCCTCTATTACTTCCTTTTTGAATATTTCCTCGTAGTTTAAAATATAGTGGGGAAAGCCAACACTTTCAGCCACGTATTT
Source organism: Wolbachia endosymbiont (group B) of Parapoynx stratiotata (assembly GCF_947250635.1). Taxonomy (NCBI): domain Bacteria; kingdom Pseudomonadati; phylum Pseudomonadota; class Alphaproteobacteria; order Rickettsiales; family Anaplasmataceae; genus Wolbachia; species Wolbachia endosymbiont (group B) of Parapoynx stratiotata. The sequence continues at coordinate 111,271 of NZ_OX366335.1, forward strand.
GGCATCATAAATATCCTGTCCAGCGCAGCATGCACCCTTTCTCGCATTACCATCACTGCCATAGAGCTGAAGAGTCACACCTATCACTTCGTACCCAAGGTTATACAGCAGTGCTGCAGCAACGGAGCTATCAACTCCCCCGGACATTGCAACAATAGCCTTAGTTTGATGCGGAGCTTTATCTTTTAATAAAGGTTCAATTTCAAATTCTTTTAGCATATAATTTATAAACACAAACCTGGTGTCAAGCACTGGAATCCAGTTTCTATTACACAATTTCATCGAAACAGCGTACTTATTTGTAGTCAAGTTCCAGTGTCAAGCGCTGGGATGACACCCCTTCCTGCTGGAAGTTGCCTTTAAATTACTTGGTGCGTGACACTGGGATCTCATTTATATTACATAATTCCATCAAAACAATTCGATAAACTGCCTTCAAAAACAATTTAATCTTGCTTGAATAAAACATGGCCAAAATAGTCCATGTTTTCAAGTACTTTTCCGCTACCCAGGGCAACACAACAAAGTGGATCATCTGCAACACGAACTGGTAATTTTGTTGTTTCACTAATAACTTTACTCAAGTTGCGCAATAACCCACCTCCACCAGATAAAATTATTCCTCTATCAACTATATCAGAAGAAAGTTCAGGTGGAGTACTCTCCAGTGCAGTTCTAATAGCAGAAATTATCTGATGTACAGGCTCTATTAGGCTCTCTGCAACTTGATATTCTGATAAAAGCATTTCTTTTGGCATACCACTCACTAAATCCCTGCCTTTAATTATCATTCCCTCTTTGTTGTTTTCAACTGGCAGACTGGCTGAACCGACGTTTTTCTTAATTTTTTCAGCAGTTGTTTCGCCAATCAATAACTTATGATTTTCACGAATGTATGACTTTATTGCCTCATCCATAATATCGCCACCTACTCTGGCAGAACGTGAATAAACAATTCCACCTAAAGAAATAATTGCAACTTCAGTTGTACCACCTCCTATGTCAACAATCATAGAACCTTCAGGTTCGGTAACTGGAAGTCCAGCCCCAATTGCTGCAGCCATTGGTTCTTCAATTAAGAATACTTCATTTGCACCAGCACTTTCTGCTGCATCTTGTATAGCACGCCTTTCAACTGGGGTAGATCCAGATGGAACACATATGATAATACTAGGCTTATTAACAGTGAATCTTGTGTTTGCGCTGCGTATGAAATATTTTAACATTTCTTCCGCGCTTTTAAAATCAGCAATAACTCCGTCTTTCAAGGGCCTTATCGCTTCTATTTCTCCAGGTGTTTTTCCGAGCATCATCTTAGCTTTTTTGCCAAAAGCATAAGGAACGTAACTTCCTTTTTCTTTTACTCTTGCTACAACTGAGGGTTCATCAAGCACTATCCCCTGATTTTTCTGATAAACTAAAGTATTTGCAGTACCAAGATCTATAGCAATATCGCTAGCAAATAAACCTTTGAAAGTAAAAAAATTTCTGATTAAATTCTGAACAAAACTCATACACAACTCAAGAAAACCATTTATTGAGACAAATTATACTTTTCAGATAAGTAACTAGTGTAGCACTCAATATCTAAATCCCTACCTGTTACCTTTTTTAGCTGTTCCAAAAAGCCATAATTTGCACTATATACATTTTTAGAGAACCAATCGATAAGTAAACTGAAATCTCCTTTTACTATAGAATCTAAAAATTCGTAATGATTTTTCTTAATGAAAGAAAAAAACTGCACAGCAGCGATTAACGCTATGACTTTAATAGGAAAGTAGCCTATAACACCACTTATCCAATACTCATCTTGAAAATAAGTGTCTAGCTCATTTTTAGCTTTTACTGAAATCTTGTAATGCTTCATACCTTCCAACCATTTATCGTGTAGATCTTTAACTTCTAACGTACCATTTATTAGATCTTGTTCTAATTTAGTTCTTAGCATAATGTGAGCCAATAAACTAAATTCATCCTCATTCTTCAAAAAAGATGAAAGATTTACTTTATTGAAAATCAAATACAAATTTTCAACACTACTATTAATTTTGCCTTTTGTAGAAAGTTTCTCCTTTATGTGTGGTTGAATGAACTCAATAAATTCTCTGGATGTTCCAATGATCCTTTCCATGAATAACCCTTGAGTTTCATACATAATATGTTTTGTAATTGAGCTCTTTATAGAATTTTGCGCTAAACATTTTTGATGAATTGCATAACCAGTATGCCGTAAAAGTAAAAATAAACCATAACAAAGGTCAGATTCATCATAATCGATAGAATCGTAATAAGAAATGGAAATCTCATTTGGTGTAACACTCATTTGCTGTAAGAATAAGGAACCAAGTTCAATCTGTCTCTGAACCGTAACTTTTTGTATATTAGTAACCTTATCCTTCTTCTGCTTTTGAGTTACTTTCTCTACATTTTCACTAAAAAATTTACCTAGCTTAGGAAATATTTCCTTTATGTTCTTTTCTGTGATATTAGAGTCATAGTCAGCAAGCAATGACTCATAGTTTGAGCGCTTTAATTGCTGCGATTTTATAGAAGCTGCTTCACGAGTAAGCTTAATTAGGTTAGTAAAGCATTCTTTCAGCTTTTCTAAGTTACTAATTTCAGAATTAGTTAGCCTCCATAAGTTTTGGCATTCAATCTTAGCTTTGGACAAAGATTTTACTAAATCAATAGGAATAGCACTGCTGCTTTTGTGTATCCCCTCTATTAACTTTAGCTGCTGAATATTAGCACTCTTTTTATTCCTAAGAGCATTCGCTAATGATTCCTTTATTGCATCATGAGAGATAATTTCATGTCTGATTTCCTCTAGAAGACACATTTGTTCAACTTTGTCCTCTACATTCAATTGGCTTTTGCTTAGTAGTTTTAGTGTGTTTTCGATATTCCTTACCTTATGTAATACTTCCTCTAAAAACTTATAAGATCTCATTTTTATTCATTGCTTTGAAACATCTGCTTAATATCGTAATAGATTAATAATAAAGTTAAAAGTATATTTGCTTAAAGTACAATAAAAAATTGTATTTTTATTCTTTTATTGTACTTCATTGCTAAGAATTGAGCATCTTATCAGAAAATTAATTATAAGATTGTAAAGAAAACATTTAGTATTTTATTTCCCTTGACTCTATTCTAGTATAGAGGGATTATTAGTACTAAAATTAAAATTACGCACTATATTTTAAATTTATGGAGGTTTAGTGATGTGGAGTAGACTGATTATAATGTGTTGTTTTTGTTTACTGCTTACTGGTGTAAGTTCTTGCCCTAAAAAAGGAGTAAATACGACAAATAAAATGAATGCTGTTGTTAAGCAGATAGGTGATAAAAGAGTTTTCTTTGGTTATGATGAATCTAGTATCAGTGAAGTGAGTGCAGATGCATTACTTGACGTGATGGAAGTGTTACAAAATAATCCTGACGCAAAGGTCACTTTAACTGGTCATACTGACAATCGTGGTTCTCACGAGTATAATCTTGCACTAGGAGCTAGAAGAGCAGATGAAGCTAAAAAATTTATGGTCAGCTGTACACCTTATCTAGAAAATAGAATAAAAACTGCTTCTAAAGGTGAAACTGAGCCTTTGGTTAATGTAAAAGATGATTCTAGAAATTCTAAATATGAAAAAGAGCATGCTAAAAATCGTAGAGTGGAATTTTCATTTTCTGGAATAAAGAAATAGTTTCTTGCATTAAAACCTGGATCCCAGTGTCAAGCACTGGGATGACAAAAGAGAGCAATTCCGCTGCTTGTTAGCGGGATCTATATATACCACAAATAAGTCGCTGTATGACGTAGAGACTATCTGGCCATCAAGAAACATAATGAAATTAGAGTTATTATTTCAAAATATAGCTAATAGTTTTGCTTTCCATAACCAAATCGCAGTTGCAATATCAGGTGGTGTAGATAGTATAGTCTTACTGCATTTAATGACTAACTGGGCAAAAAAAAACAAGCTTTCACTTCCTATAGCATTAACAGTAAATCATGGGTTACGTTCAGAGTCTCAAAAAGAAGCTGATTTTGTTATAAGTTATGCAAAAGAACTTGGAGCAAAGGAATCGTTCATATTAAATTGGGAGAAGCAAAATATTAAAGGTAATATTCAGTTACAGGCACGAAAAGCACGATATAAGTTACTAGCAGAGTGGTGTAAAAACAATAATGTTAAATGTTTGCTCGTTGCTCATCACAAAGATGATCAAGCAGAAACGTTCTTATTAAGATTGGAGCGAGGTAGTGGAGTAGATGGATTATCATCAATGGATTACAAATCTTTCTTAAATGGTATTTATATATTTAGGCCATTGTTAAATTTCAGTCGTAGTAAAATAGAAAGGTATGCTCAGCTTCACCAGTTAAGATGGATCGAAGATAGAAGCAATTATGACTTGAAATACAGGCGAACTTTATACCGTAACTTGCTTAAAGCAAGTGATAATCAAGATGTTCTAACAGAGCGAATATGCCTTACAGCCCTTCATATGAAAAGAGCTGCAAAAGCGTTGATGCACTACACACGCCTTGCATTTAATGACTGTATTAATGTTCATGATCTTGGTTATATTGAAATTAAACTAAGTGAATTTTATAAACTGCCAGAGGAAATAGCTTTAAGACTTCTTCTTTATTCTATAATGGCAATTGTCAACAAGCACTATAAACCAAGGTACCGTAGCCTTATCGCAATATTTAATAGAATATTGCAACAAAATAGTGATGTTAATTGCACACTCTATGGATGCAAAATAAGAAAATATGGAGAAAGTATTCTGATAATGAGAGAATCGTCAAAGATACAGGAAATTACTGTACACTTACCATTAAATGGTTCTATTGAATGGGATAACAGGTTTAGCTGCACAATATTTGGAGATCAGGAGTGTTCAGTAACTATTGCTCCACTAAAGAAAACACAAAAAATCCCTGAATTTCTAAAAAATTATGATTATTGCTCTGAAGTTTACTATTCTTTGCCTACAGTACAAAAAGATGGAAAGATGCTTGCTTATCCTGATGTAAATTATAACGGAAAAAATACCGATGATGATAAGGTTCGATTCATTATTAATAGCACGATAAAACAAAATTTGGTAAGCTTGATTAGTATTTAATTAGAAATGTAAATGAAAAAATTTTTAGAAGGCTTATTGATCTGGTTAGTGATTATTGTTCTTATTTCAGTTGCTTATATTCAATTTAGCGGAAGTATAGGTAAGAGTAAAACAACCATACCTTTTTCAGAATTTTTAACTAGACTAGAAGAGAATGATATAGAAAATATTACAATAAGAAACCAAAGCATCGAAGGGAAGTTTAGGGATGGGTCAGCCTTTAACTCAAGTGGTGTTATATATAGTGACTTAATAAAAAGTTTGCATGATAGGAAAGTGAAGTTCTCCTTTTCAATTGGAGACTCTGCAATAGGTATCATTGGTGGATTACTTATTCAATGGGTTCCGACGCTTATCTTTATCGGTTTATTACTTTTCCTTTTTAAACAAACGCAAGCAGGAGGTAATAGAACTATAAGCTTTGGCAAATCAAAAGCTAGACTTATGACTACTGGAAAAAAAGTGACATTTGATGATGTTGCTGGGATTGATGAAGCAAAAGAAGAGTTGGTTGAAATTGTTGATTTTCTTAAACAAAGGCAAAAATTTCAAGTGTTAGGTGGGAAGATACCAAAAGGATGTCTTTTAATTGGTTCCCCTGGAACTGGTAAAACTCTACTTGCTCGTGCAATTGCAGGTGAAGCTAATGTACCGTTTTTTAGTATTTCTGGATCTGATTTCGTTGAAATGTTTGTCGGTGTTGGTGCAAGCCGTGTTCGTGATATGTTTGATCAAGGTAAGAAAAATGCTCCTTGTATAATTTTCATAGACGAAATAGATGCAGTGGGTAGGCATCGCGGCATTGGTCTTGGTGGCGGTAATGATGAAAGGGAACAAACATTAAATCAATTACTGGTTGAAATGGATGGTTTCGAGTCTAATGAAGGTGTGATAATAGTTGCTGCAACTAACCGTCCAGACGTCCTAGATCCAGCACTACTTAGACCTGGTCGTTTTGACCGACAGATTACTATTTCTTTACCTGATATAAATGGGCGTGAGAGAATATTAAATACGCATATAAAGAAAATATCGATAGCACCAGATGTAAACGTAAAAACAGTTGCGAGGGGAACGCCAGGTTTTTCAGGGGCTGATCTAGCAAATTTAGTGAATGAGTCTGCGCTTATTGCTGCAAGAAGAAATAAGAAAATTGTTACCATGGATGATTTTGAGTATGCACGTGATAAAGTGATGATGGGCATGGAAAGAAGGTCCTTAGTCATTACAGAAGAAGAAAAAAAGCTTACTGCTTACCATGAAGCTGGTCATGCAGTAGTTTCAGTTAATATGCCTGCTTCTGATCCTATACACAAAGCAACAATTATTCCACGTGGTAGAGCACTCGGTTTAGTTATGAGACTACCAGAAACAGATAGAGTGTCCCTCACAAGAGAAAAGATGCTAGCAGATATAACTGTTGCAATGGGTGGACGTGTGGCAGAAGAGCTAATTTTTGGCTATGATAAAGTCACAAGCGGTGCATCTTCAGATATAAAACTAGCATCAGATTTATCACGTTCTATGGTGACAAAATGGGGAATGAGCGACAAAATAGGTCCGATCTATCATAATCGCGAACAAATCACACATGATTCTGAGACAATTTCTGAAGATACGTTAAGACTTATAGATGAGGAAGTAAAGAAAGTCGTATTTTCTTGCTATGAAAAAGCAAAAGACATTTTAACCAAGCGTAGGAAAGACTTGGAGCTCATTGCTGAAAATCTACTGGAGTTTGAAACTTTAACAGGAGATGAAATAAGAGACATATTAAGTGGAAAAAAAATTGTTAGAAATGAAAATGAAGGTAAAGAAGAGATAAGAAGATCCTCTCTCTAATAAGATCTGGCTTTATTTAACCGCTAAAACAAAAATTTTTAATTAATTAGCTTAAGTTATAAGATCATAGTTAAGCCGATGTATTTTATAAATGGACTTTTTTGAACATTCTTCCAATTTTTTTCTAAATAACTCTTTGCCTATTTAAATAAGTATGTTCAGTATTAGAGCTTTCCAGACCGCTACTAGGAGAAAGATTAGGTTCTTGACCTTTAAACATCTCTATTAGCTTTAATACAGGAGCAGTTCCTGCTACAATAGCTCCTATAACAGCAGTAGCACCCATGATGAGAAGAATCGGTTCTGCAGTGGTGATTACACAAAGCTCAATACATAAACCAGCAATGACCATACCAACCATTATACCAATGAAAGCACCTACAATTATGGATGAAACTACACCAATTAATTCTCCTATTTTTGAACTAAGTGGTACTTCTCTTTCACGTCTAATACGCCTAATATAGCGTGACCTCATTTGTCCTCTCATTATTACATTTTCATCCCTGTTTCCAAAGAGATTCAATGACGCTTCTCTTTCTCTAATAAAATTTGGCCGCATTTGTTGTTCTCTTGCCCTTCTTCGCTCTCTCATTATTATGTTTTCCTCAAAGAGGTTTAGTGGTACTTCTCTCTCACGTCTAATTCTAACATGATTTAGCTGTGCTTGTTCTACTAATTTTATTTCATTTAGCGGTGCTCTTCCTCCAATATCCTTAATTGCCTTCTCAAATTTTAATAGCGACTTGTTATTTAGTCTGACATTATTCTGAGAATCACAAACAATAACCCAATCTAAAATTGGCTTTTTTTGACCACCATACTCTATATAATCATTAATGTGTTCCTTTAGTTTTTTAATTATCTCTACTGCTCTTGTTTCCATAGCTTCTATGGCGCTATCTTCACTTTCTATGAGTATATTGAAAACAATTCCTAATAACTCCTGTTGTAAATCCTTTCCTTCTTTAATATTCATAATTAGCCTCAACTTTTATATGCTATTTTGCCAAAATAATTTTACCAAATAAGTAATATATATACAATAATTCTCGTTTAAAAATTTTTTTACATTGGCTTATCTCAGTTATGTTTTAGGATGTAAAAGCTTCTTACTTTAATAATTTATTAAAGTAAACCATATATGGATTGCTATTTAGGAGCAGCTGTTGTACTTTAATCAGAAGGTACAGTAATGTAAGAAGGAGGTACTTTATGTCTTTAAAAAATGAAATTTCTGAATTGATAGAGCAACAGCTTGGCATTAAATATCATGACAATTGCTTAGCTTACACTATCCATAATTCGGCTGCAGGTGAAATATCCGATTCTATTGCTCTTTGCATAGTTGGCTGTGGCGATTGTGAGATTAAGTATCAAGGTATTGCTAATTCATTTAACATAACGAAAGAAGAAATTAACCAAAGTAATATAGAAAGCATAAAAAATAAGATAGAAAGTGAAGCTAGAAAAGAAGGTAGTGAATTTTCCGAGTTGATTTCTAGAATGGATCAATCGCTGAAAGAACAAAGTGAAAAGTCTATTATACAGATTTTAAATTCATCTGCTGAAGAGATGTTAAGGAGTTTTTGTGGTAGTTCTATACAGAGAACAGAGGATAAAGAAGTTAGTCTGTCCTCTGCTTCACATGAAGAGCCTGCTACAGAAGATTCGGAAACTACTATTAATTCTGATCTTTTATCAATTTAACCAGCTCCTCATATAAATTTTTTCTGTACCCAAGCTATATGTTTGTGAGAGGATAGTAAGCACTACATTTTTCTATTTCCATTATAACAGATTCGTCTATTTTCATGATGATCTTACTATTTGTACTCTGTCTAGGACTAAGCAATAGAAATAGTAGGATAACAGTAGTCAACCAAGATTCCAGCATCACGTACTAGGATGATATAAGTATCATAATTTACGATTAGATTGACATAGGGTAAAGAGTAAATTAAAAATTAAATAGATCTTTTAATACAGAATAAATGCCTATAGAAATATTGATGCCTGCTCTTTCCCCAACAATGAGTAAAACTGGAGGAAAAATTGTAAAGTGGTGTAAAAAAGAACAAGATAAAGTTGAAATAGGTGATGTAATCGCTGAAATTGAGACTGATAAAGCCATAATGGAGTTTGAATCTGTCGATGAAGGAGTTTTGGCAAAAATTTTAGTGTCGGAAGGAACAAGTGGCGTGCCTGTAAATCAACTGATAGCTCTAATGTTAGAGGAAGGGGAAGATAAAAGCGCACTTGATTTAGCTTCTGCCATCAATACCAAGGTTGAGAAGGAGGTTGAAGCCGATTTTTCAGTATCATCCAACCCTTCGATTTCATCTAGCTCTTTAATGTCATCCCAGTGCGTGACACTGGGATCTAAAAAAGAGGATAGAGCAACAGAAAATAGAATAAAAGTAAGCCCCTTAGCTAAAAAAATAGCTCAAAATGAAGGTGTTGATATAAAGCGATTAAAAGGTACAGGTCCATATGGTCGTATCATCAAAGCTGATGTATTAGAATTTTTAGATCAAACTAAAAGCTATGAGAGATTTGAGGAAAATACAACAGTTGAAGTAAGTAATATGCGCCAAGTGATAGCGAAGCGCCTAGTTGAATCTAAGCAAAATATTCCACACTTTTATTTAACTGTAGACTGCCACGTTGATAAGCTAATATCGCTCAAAAATGAGGTTAATTCAGCAAATGAGAACAATAAAGTAACAATTAATGACTTAATTATAAAAGCTGTGGCTTTCAGCATGAAAAAATTTCCTGATATAAACTCATCGTGGATAGATACTAAAATAGTAAGATACTCAAATATAGATATCTCAATTGCTGTAGCGCTTGAGGATGGACTTATTACTCCTATAGTAAAAAATGCTGATGAAAAAAGTGTTTTATCTATATCAAAAGAAGTGAAAGATTTAGTAAATAGAGCACGATCTGGAAAATTAAGGCCTGAAGAATTTCAAGGAGGAGGGTTTACCATTTCTAATTTAGGCATGTTTGGTATAAAAACTTTCAGTGCTATAATCAATCCACCACAGTCTTGCATTATGGCTGTCGGCGCATCTAAAAAACAACCAGTTGTCATAAGTGAAAAAATAGAGATAGCAGAGGTAATGACAGTTACTCTCTCTGTTGACCACAGAGCAGTTGATGGAGCACTCGGAGCAAAATTTTTAAATGCCTTTAAGTACTATATAGAAAACCCTACGGTGATGCTTCTTGAGCCTTTATTATTATAATAAAATTAATACCTCTTAGTTTATACTTTTATTAGTTAATAGGTTTAGAGGTAAAATATGACTTATAAAAAGATAGAAAAACGTAGTATATCTTTTGATGCTACAAAATCAAAATTTTCAAACGATAGGTTTCAAATAGATTCCTCATCTAATGAGTCAATAGATACCATTGGTAAAAAATTTAAGTATGAAGTGAAACTTCCAGGTGTTATTCACACTACAACAAGAAAAAATAATGTTGGAAGCGGATTAAATGAGTTAGATCTAAGAAAGAAAAATGAAAACTCTTTCAAGACACCAATAAAGAATATTGAAGAATCAGATAGTAAGAGAAACCAAAGTCATTTGCTGTTTCAGGAGGACTCATTTCCAGAACTACCAGCATGTGCATATAAGCCAGCACTGCTGCCAAAACCATCAAAAGAAAAAATAAAGGAAGCTGTAGATAAAATGCGCAATAATAGAAAAGCTCATAATTCTGCAAGTGTTGAAAATGGTGTTAGTTCAGACAGGTTCAAAGTGCGCCCGTTCTTATGTAGTGATATAGATGGATATGTAGCTCCTGACAAACGTGACCGTAATCTAGAAAGGTGTAGGGTTACACATGATAGCAGTAAGCTTGAAGCACAAATGGAAAGAAAGCATGGGTTTCAATCAGATCCAAGTGTTAAGCATGTAAAGGCTGATACTGTAGTATGTTCTATTACTAAAGGTCATGACAAAAAAGGCGTTAAATCTGATGTCTCATATACACAAGAGCCTACATCAGAAATGTCTAAGGTTAATGTGAGAGAATTAGCAAATAGGTTCCGCGGCTAATCATTATTGGATTTTTCGAATAACAATTGCTTAAGATTTTATAAACTGTGCATATAGTACTCTATAAGAGAAAGAGAAGTGTGACAACTTCTCTCTTTCTTAACCACTTGCTGAAGAACGTTTATCTTCTGTGGCATCTGGTGATGGAGCAACTAATCTGCTCAAAATCTCATCTTTTGGTCCCATAGCATAAATAACACCATCTGACATGATAATCACTTTATCAACTACGGATAGTAATGGTAGCTTATGAGTGATGATAACAGTGGTAGTATTTTGCTCTCTTGCAACATTGATTGCATTAATCAAGCGCGCCTCTCCATTACTGTCTAAGTTAGCATTCGGTTCATCAAGCACTAAAAGCTTAGTATTACCATAAAAAGCCCTTGCAAGTCCAAGAAGCTGTTTTTGGCCACCAGAGAGTATTACTCCTCCAGGTCCTCCTATTGTTGTATCATACCCATTTGGTAAGCTCAGTATTAATTCATGTATTCCTGCAATTTTTGCTGCTTTGATTATTTCTTCAGGATTTGGGTCTGGTCTCATGCGAGCAATATTAGCTTTAACACTAGTGTTGAACAACTCAATATCTTGAGGTAAGTAGCCAACATAATTACCAAAATTTTCTCGATTCCAAGTGTATACATCAGCACCATCTAGTCTGACTACACCAGATATGGGTTTCCATACACCAACAATTAGCTTGGCAATGGTGGACTTACCAGAAGCGCTTGCGCCAATAACACCAACTACATCCCCTGGTTCTATTAAAAATGATATTCCTTTTACTGTTGGCTTATTACTCCCATAAGGAGTAAAGAATACTCTATCAAATTCCAACTTCCCTTCAGGCTCTGGTAGAGCCATAGTTTGCTCTCTTTTTGGTGATGTTAGGATAAGTCTTTGCAGCCTGCCATATGACATTTTGGCTTGATTTAAAAATTTCCAAGTATGAACTGCTGCATCAAATGGAGCCAATACTCTACCCATCAAAATTGAGGCAGCAATGATACTACCAGCAGTTTTGTGAGCTGTGATTGCGAGTAATGCACCTGTTCCAATTACTGAAATTTGGAGAGTCGAGCGTAAAAACTTAGTAATCCCAGTAATCACATTAGAACGATTCTGCGCTGTAACTTGCATTGCACGATTTTGATCATTCCGTTTACACCAATCAGAAACTATAAATTCTGACATACCCATAGCTTCAACCACCTCTGCATTTCGTGTTGCAACATCTATAGCATTAATATTACGTATAGTTTCTTCATTGGTTTCTCTCAATATACGCTTAGTAGCAAGTTCATTCCATACTGCCATTGAAACTAATATAATAATTCCGGCAATAGCTATAAACCCTGTAGAGGTATGTATCATAAAGATGAAAACAAGGTAAATTAACGACCATGGAGTATCAAATAGTGAAAATATACCATTTCCTGTAATGAAATTTTTTATTACCCCAAGATCTCGTATTGCTTCACCGCTGGAAGTTGAGCTCTGCACTGATGTTAGCCTAATTGACCTTACTATTAGGTCTGGTGTTGCAGTTTTATCAATCCAGTCGCCAATTTTTGCCATGGCTAAATATCGACAAGTTTCAAGCATTGCAGAACATGCAAACGCAGATAAAGTAATAATCGTCAGCATAACTAATGTTGATACACTCTCGCTCGATATCACTCGATCAAGTACCTGAGAAGTATAGAGTGGCAAAAATAACATCAACGCATTAATCCCTGAACTAAACCAGAAAATGAACCAAAACGCACTCTTGCATTTCTCTAGACAAGTGTATAGTATACTTTGCTTTAATTCTTTTTTTATTGATGGAGTAATTTCCACAATCTTCCTTTTAACTTAACTATATGCACCATATATAACTTTTATTTCAAAAGTATTAACAGCTATTGCCTTACCCTATCGTTAATATAATAAAATGTTAACATATGCGAATAGGAAAACATAAACTTTTTTATAGCAAGACTATCTAATTCCTTCTCTACTATAATCTTATACGATAGCCTTGCCAATTGTTCTATGTTTTCCTTATCTACTACTCAATGACAGTTTACTAGAATGCTTACTATCACTCCTCTGAAAGTTGATGCTATCAGAGTCAGTGATTACAATCTGCATCTATTTTCCTCTTTCTATATGATCAGGAAGTATTACATATTCCAATGATCTAGCTGTAATTGCTCTTTTTCTCACACAAGATGGACTTGAATATACCCTTGGTCTATATCTTTCGAATTTAAAACAGTCAACAGTAATCCCCTCCTCAAAGTTAGAAAGTATTAGAGATGGAGATTTACTAACTTCCTTATCACTTACAGGATTATTTGCACTACCATAACTCACATGACGCGCTGCACTATGATTGTTACCACACTCTTCTCTTGAGGTTGAATCGCTTGGATTAAAAGGAGTCGAAAATGTTGAATACCCATTGGTATCACCAAATAGTTTTATCAACCCACAGTTTTCTTCATTCATTTTTGTAATATTCTCTTGATTAGCACCTTCTGATAAGCTTGATGAAGCAATAAGATCTTCTTTTTTCTTACTAAAGATATTGCCTATTTTTAGCTTGGTTGCAACATTCTTGAATTTGTTTTTCGGAGCTTTTGGTTTAATTTCTGGATGCTCATTTATAGTAATTACACATGATGGATTATCTAACTTGTCCATTGTATTTTGTACTCTACTGTTGCGTCTTGAATACAGACTAAGTTTTGCTGTTAAATCATTCAAAACAGGTGAACTTTTTCTACCTTCTAAAGACTTATTCGAACATGGTACTGCACTACCACCCCTACTCATTTTCTGAGGAGAAATATTGAGTTTGTCTTTACTCTCTAATCTAGTTTCATGCGTAAACTTGTAAAGTTCATTTTCCAATCGTGAAATATCTTCTGCATTCTTTATTAATAGTTCCAATATTGAGTTGTATTCCTCCAAATCATGATCCCCTACTTTTGTCTTAGCTAACTTTCCTGTAGCCTCTTCAATTCTGTTCATTTTTTCAGTATAGTTTTCTATCTTACGTTTAACAGGTTCTTTTTGAAGGCCAATCACTAAGTTGTATAAGATAAGTAAAAATGATATCGAAGAAAATGCAATGGAAATCCAGGTAAGAATTTCTTCCTTTTCAGGTTTTGCATTATTATACTTAACGCAAACAGAAATAATCACACTTGATATTGACATGGCCAGATTATAGTAATCTAGAAGCTTTTTGCTTCTTTCTTGATCTTCCATATTAAGTCTATCATATTTCTTTTTTTTGTTTTCCCTTATTTCATAAAAGAAATCTAAAAATAACCTCAAGATATTTGTGTCGCCATGTTTAAAAGCATAATCTAAAGCTGTTTTTTTTGCATTATCCTTTATATCAAAATTTATCTTCTTATTTACAGTTTTCTCTCCGGTGCTGATTGTTAGGTAGAATAAGGCTTTAATAGCTTTTTCCCTTAAGCGCTCATTTTGTTTACGCTTTTCTAAAACCAACTTTTTCAAAAATTGACCTTGCTTAAAATCCTCATTTATAGTTTTTTCAAAATCATTATCACTCATTACAAGATAGTGTAATGCTGTTCTTCCAGATTTAGATACAACATTTAACATTTTCTTATTATAGGGGTAATGATTATCTGTCATAAAATATTCTATTAACTCAGCATTAAGGCTCATGGCAGCTAAATGTAGAGGTATAAGCCCTTGACTGTTTGTGTTAAAAAGTGGTACTGTGTTCCTAATAATTGACTTAGCAATACTTTCAATAACATACTGAGAGAGTCCTATGTCGTCGGCAAGAGCAGCCATGTGTAACGGTGTATTGTCATTTTCATCATATAACACTTTGATGCTAGCAGCCACCTTTTTACCTACAAGTTCTTTTGACACAAATTCAAGACATTCCTTATTGCCGCTCAAAATAGCTGCAAATAACAACTTTTTTTGTGTATTTTGTTCTAAAAAAATACCCTTTGGGCTTTTTTTTACCAAATACTTAACGCATTCTACTCTTCCACTGAGGATAGATAAGTGTAGTAAAGTTTGTCCATCCTTATTTTTCTTACTTAATATTTCTCCCACTCTCTCTTTTTTAAAAAGGTGCTCAAGGCATGATTTATTACCAACACGTGCTGCCATATGAAAGACGGTGTCACCGTTGCTATTCTCACGCAAAACCTCTTGATAAACGTCAAATTTCTTCTCTTCCAACTTTTTTTCTATCATGCTTAAAAACGATAAATCAAGTTGGGCAGCAAAATGTAAAGGGGTGTTTCCTTCATTATTACTCTTATTTACTTGCATGCTTCTGTCTATTAATAGACTCACACATTTTTTTCTTAGTTCTGTTTCTGTATTACTCGATAGAGCTAAGTGTAGGGCCACATTTCCTTTGCGTGTTTCTGTGCTTAAATCGTAATCAGGAAATTTATTGAGTAAAAATGTTAGACAATCATACTTCCCGTACATTGCAGCTAAATGTACAAGATCTCTTCCATACTCACCTTTGGATTGAAGTATGCTATTTCCTATATTTTCATAAAATAGCTCTATACAATATGTATTACCATGTATAATAGCAATATGTAAGGGGGTGTTACCTTGTTTATTCTGAACAATTTTTGCACCTGATTTAATAAACAATTCTATTAGCTGTTTATTTCCATGTTTTGCAGCTATATGCAATGGGGTGTTACCATCTACATTTTCTTGATTAATTTTACTTTTTAGTCTACCTAAAAATTTTAGATGCTCTATAAGAAAATTTATGGCATTTTCTTGAGTTTCTGAGTTACCTGCAATCTTATGAAAAGGATTCTCATTATATTTATTTTTTAAAAATTGTACTTGATTATCAATGAAGAATTTTATGCACTCAGCATTTCCAGATTGCACAGCATAGTGTAATGCGTTATTTCCATATTTATCTGTTTTAATTTTCTCCCTATCAAAAATTCCTTTTGCTGTCAATATTTCTTTTAAATATTCTAGGAGGTTAGGACTTCCGCTTCTGGCAGCATAGTGTAACTCAGTTTTATTATTGGTAGTGCAACTAAAATCTGCTTCATTTTCTATGAGAATTTTCAAGCATTCTTTATTGCCAGATTTAGCCGCATAGTGTAGTAGTGTTTTGCCATCTCTATCTTTATTCCTTAATGCTTCTTCAATGTCAAAATTAGAATTTTCTATCACAAAACGTAAAATATCTTCTTTACCCAACTCAGCTAAATAATGTAGAAGTGTTTTATCATTACTATCTGCAAAATTCTCCAGTTTTGTAATCAATTCTTTCTTCATACCAAGAATTAGAGATACAGCCATTTTAATATCACAATCCCTATTTTTCTTTTGTTGTCTTTCCCTAATTCTTTCAATAGCCACTGTTAATAGCGAAGAACCATCATTACTTATTATATTCCATCCATCTTGACAAAATTTTTCAGCTAATGAATCACTTATATTTTCTTCTAAAATCCTGCTTTTTATATAATCAAGATTATTAGTACATATATTATAGTTTTCTTCTTGAGTTACTTTATTAATATAATCATATATGATTATTAGGTCTTGCTTATTGACTTTATCTTCTGAATTGCCTTGTAATAAAGAGAGGTCTATCTCACTAATTGCTCTGGCCATACCAATGGTTCCCGCAACAAATAAACCCGACCTGAGTGTCTTTGCGCTTGTACTAGATTTAGCTTTGAAAACATTAGTAACTGTGTCAAATTTATTTTTGAACATACTGTACCTCATAAATAATAATGCCGGTAGTGAATAAGGCTTTAGTAGATACCACTGTAATTTTTAAGCCTACAAAAATTCACCAGCGGCCGCATTATATAGTAGATAATTTTTTGTGCTAGTAATATTTTTCTAATTCCCACTTTGGCCTTGGTGCAAAGTCAAGAGAGTCTATATAATTTTTCTGTAACCTTTCAATTCCTGTCCATCCAACCATTACCGCATTGTCTGTACATAGGTTGCTTGGAGGAGAAAGCACGTTCAAATCTATGTATTTTTTCAATCTCTCCTTCAGAAAATTATTTGCTGCAACTCCACCGGTAATTACAAAATCATTGATTTTAATATTTAAAGATGCAGTGATATCAATAGCATTTCTGACTCTATCGAGTAATATGTCGCTAATACACTCTTGAAACGAAGCACACATATCGCAAACATCTTGCTTGCTCATTGCAAGCTCTTTAACTAAGTTTTTTACTGCTGTTTTAATTCCAGAAAATGAGAAGTCACATCCAGAACGTTTTATCATTGCTCTTGGCAGCTTAAATCTCATACCATCACCTTTTTTAGCTAACTCTTCAATCAATGGACCTCCAGGATAGCTTAGATCCAGCATCTTAGCAATTTTATCAAACGCTTCACCCAGCGAGTCATCAAGTGTTTTTCCAAGTTTAATATACTTACCTACATCCTGTGCAATTAAAAATTGACAATGGCCACCCGATATAAGTAGGACTAGAAATGGAAATTTAACCTCATATAGCAGCCTAATAACTAATGTGTGTGCCTCTAAGTGATTAACTGCAATAAACGGTTTTTGTGCTACATGCGCAATTGCTTTAGCCATCATTGTACCAACTATTAGTCCACCTATGAGTCCTGGTCCTGATGTTGCTGCAATTGCATCTAGATCACAAAAGTTAAGGTTAGATTTTTCTATAGCGCTTTTTACTAGACCACTTAAATGCTTCATATGAGCACGTGACGCTATTTCAGGTATTACCCCACCGCGTTTTTTGTGCTCTTCCTGAGAAAGAATTTCGTGAGCAAGGACTTGCTTATTACTATTTACAATTGCTGCTGCAGTTTCATCACAGCTTGTTTCAACAGCTAATATAGTTTTCATATATATTTGAACTCTTTAATTGTGAGAACTATAACTTGAAATGTTGAAGAAGTGAACTTTGTTCTGTTAAGCTAATTATCATCTCCAAATATAGAACCAATTTTTTTACTCCCAGAGGAAAATTTATTAGTCCAACTGCTTTGTACTTTGTTTATATCTTTAAAGGCAGTTTTATTGCTATACTCCTTTACTTCTTTATCTATTATCTTCATTATTTGTGGATCCAGGCATCTCTTTTTCCATTGGTTAGTAGCAAGAAATACTTTATTTAAATCTTGAGTGCGAATTAGATATTCTTTATCTTTAGGATAAACTTCCTGAGCCCAAGCAAACAGCTCAAAATAGCGTGCGAATAACTCAGACGCACGTGATTTTGGAGTTTGGTAAACTTGTATCTCCTTAAATATAATTTGACCAATAATTTTTTGTACCAGAATATTTGACTGCTTTAAGTTCTGCTCAATATCCTGATAAACTTTATAGAGAAATTCTTGCTCTAAGCTTAAGTTCAGTTCATTTTCAACCATATGTGAAAGTTCATGTACTATGATGTAAGGATTTGACCTTCTTAGCACAATAACATACTTATTTAAACCAGAAGAACGAATTGTCTTACACACTCCCTCTTCCATATCCACTAATCCTTCTTGATATATTTCAAACGAGAGTCTAGTTTGCTTTATTAGTGACAAAGTGAGGTTTAATGTATTTCTAAACTTCTCAAATTGATAGAGATATTTGACATATTGTATTACGTTTTCACTATTTCCTACTTGAGTTGCTTGTTTTATTAAGTTCCTGATTAGCATGCTTCATTCTTAAAGGAATTTTCTTTATGCTCAAGAATTATAAAGTGTTTTCAGGAAGTATAGCTAAAAAAGTTTAATTTACTTACATTCCGCTACTTATTATTAGCCAAGAGGTATCACGTCAGTATGACTTAGGAATGTACTAGATATAAAAGTGCAATATCAAATATATTTTACTAAAAATCAATCAACTTTTCACATGTTTGCTCTTCATAAAAGAAGCTCAATGTTATCGTAGTACCAAGTTTTGCTTCACTTTGAATGTTGAAAGTCCCACCCATTAACTCTACTAATTTCTTGCTTAGAGGTAATCCGATACCTGTGCCTTCGTTTCTATATCCCGAATCTGCTTGGCCAAAAACGGACATAACTTTATATATGTCCTGCTGCATTATCCCTATTCCATTATCATGAAACTCAATAGTTAATAAATTTTTTTCTATATTCTCTTTAATAATCATTCTTATTAAACCACCTTGAGGAGTGAACTTGATTGCATTTGATAACAAATTTATTATAACTTGCTTCATTCTTTTGGGATCGGCGATAACTAATAATTGTTTATCAGATATCTTTTTCTTTAAACTAATACCTGTTTCTTTTAGTTTAGGTGATAACATTTTTAAGCACGAATCTATTATCTTATTCAGATTAAACTTCACTTTCTCTACTGTTAAACTACTTGATTCAACTTTAGAAAAATCGAGCACATCATTAATCAAAGCAAGTAAATGTGTACCAGCATTATATATATCGTCTACGTATTCCTTGTATTTAGAGTGATCTACCGAACCTAAAGTTTCATTTTTGATCAACTTTGCAAATCCAATAATAGCATTAAGAGGTGTACGCAACTCATGTGTAACACTTGCAAAAAATTTTATCTTATTTGCATTTTCTTGCTCTAATGCCTCTTTAACCCTTTGTAATTCAATATTAGTTTTATGCTGCTTGGCTAGCATTTGGGTATTGGAAAAGTGCAAATAAAGCATTATTAGTATTAAGATAACCAGTAATAAGCCCATTAATATTGAAAATAGACTATATACCATAATATAAGAGTCATTATAGCTTTGAATGATCTTCAAAAAAAATGAAGGCTTAATGTCATCTTCATGAAATATAGGGAAAGTAGAAGTTAATGTATTTCCTGTAGCGTAAAATATTTCTTGATTGCTTAGCAATTTATCAATTTCATCATTTGTAAGCAACTGCTCATAGTCATGACCTTGAGTATTAAAATTACTGAAAATTACTCTGGCATTTTGATCATACAGTATTAAGCTAAAATTTCTTACTTTGCTTACTGATTGTAACAATTCAGCACGCAATTTTACCAACTGGTTTATGTAATCAAAACTGTTATATTTAATATGATGTTTTTCTATTAGTAAATAATGATATTTTTTTATTATACTATTTTCCAATAGATCTTTTAAGTTTGCATTTGAATTACGGTAAAAAGAAAGAAAATTATTCTTTAATGAATAACTGCGGTATATTGTGCCCAATAAAACCACAAAAATTAATAAGAATAGCGAGATAATTTTTGTATATCTATTTGTTTTTAGTGTAGTAAAAATTAATTTACTTAATTTATACATATTCTTCTCATTGTGAAATAACGTCTTTTATGGTATTAATAAAAAATTAGCATATCATACTTTTATGACAATTTCTCCTATCTTGCCAGTTTATTCTCCTATTAACATAAATTTTTCTTATGGCAAAGGTATTTACTTGTATGATATCGATAATAAGCGCTATATAGATTTTCACTCTGGAATAGCTGTTAGCAGTTTAGGTCATGCCAACCCACGATTAACTGATGTCCTAAAATTACAAGGAGAAAAACTATGGCATATATCAAATACCTATAATATATCTACTGCCAACAAATTTGCAGAAAATTTAATAAACAACAGCTTTGCTAATACTGTATTTTTTGCAAATTCTGGATCAGAAGCAGTGGAATGTGGACTTAAAATCGCTAGGGCCTATCAAAATGGAAAAGGTAATAAAAATCGCTATAGAATTCTAACATTTCATGGTGCATTTCATGGAAGGACATTTTTAACTTGTGCAACAAACGATAGACAGAAATTTTCTGAATTACTGAATCCTTATATTGACTGGTGTGATAACATAGAGCCCAATATTGAGAGTGTAAAGAAAGCAATTTCTAATGGCATAGGTGTTATATTAATAGAACCAATACAGGGACAAGGTGGTATTAAAGTAATGAGTGAAGTCTTCATGAAAGAGCTAAGAGAACTATGTAACGAAAACGACATACTGCTATTTTTTGATTGCGTTCAGTGCGGTGCTGGCAGGACAGGAAAGTTATTTGCATATGAACACATAGGAATTAAGCCTGACATATGTGCTCTTGCAAAAGGAATAGGAGGAGGTTTCCCTCTGGGGGCTTGTCTTGCAACTGAAAAGGTTGCTAAGTACATGGCGGTCGGTATGCATGGTTCTACTTTTGGTGGTAATCCACTTGCAACTTCAGTAGGTAATGCTGTATTGGATGAATTGCTCGGCCCTGGCTTCTTAGAAAATGTTGAAGTTAGAGGTAAGTCTTTAAAAAACAAACTAGAGGACTTAGCAAGCAAGTTTCCAATGATAGAAGAAGTGAGAGGAAAAGGGTTGATGCTAGGAATAAAAGTAAAAATGAATAACCAAAAATTTGCAGAAGAGCTAAGTCACCGTGGTTTACTTACTGTTGGAGTAACATCAGATAACGTTCTAAGAATCTTGCCTCCACTCATTATCACTGAAAAAGAGATTGATGAAGGCATTGAAATCCTCACTCAGTATTTATCTGAAAAGTTCTAGTTAAAAACTAAACCTTCCTGCTCGTTAGTTGTTGATTGTATAAAAATTGCAGACAAATCAGTAGCTACAACTTTATCAGCTACTTTGTACTAGACACAACTTAATCTGACAGCAACGAATTAACTGACAGAAGAATTGAGGTAGTTAAAACTAATATCAGTCTCTTGTTTAACGTTACTAATATTTTTCTGAAAAGCAATGTGTTTGCTATCAAGAAAAGTCTGCATAGGCGTTTTACCATAGCAATATTTACCTGAGTGAGGCCTGGTCTCATTGTAAGAGCGTAACCAATGATCAACATCTATCTGCAAATCTTCTAAAGAACTGTAGATTTTCTTTCTAAAGATAATATTGTAACACTCATCTTGCATAGTTTTATGAAACCTTTCGCATATGCCATTAGTTTGTGGTGAATTGGCTTTAGTTCTTGAATGATCAATATTTTCAATTCCCAAATAAAGCTGATAAGCGTGATTTTCTGGTTTACCACAATATTCTGTACCTCTATCAGTCAAAATGCGCAATAATGGCACGTTTTGTACATCGAAAAATGGTATTACTCTATCATTCAGCAAGTCGGCAGCGGTAATAGCAGTTTTATCTG
The DNA here is from genome assembly GCF_947250635.1 of Wolbachia endosymbiont (group B) of Parapoynx stratiotata. Lineage (NCBI taxonomy): Bacteria > Pseudomonadati > Pseudomonadota > Alphaproteobacteria > Rickettsiales > Anaplasmataceae > Wolbachia > Wolbachia endosymbiont (group B) of Parapoynx stratiotata. The sequence continues at coordinate 133,474 of NZ_OX366335.1, forward strand.
TATAAAGCTTAGCAAAAGCCACTCTCGAATATGTATCAATAAAAGTCTGCTGGTAAATGCGCCCAACGCCCTTGATATTGCCTACGTAATAAGTATCTTGAGACCCTAAATAACCTGAGTGTTCTGTTTCAATTTCACCGTGAGCTTCTCTTTGCTCTTTAACTTTTTCCAATGCTGCAAGTTGCTCTTCAGTTAAAATTATGCCGTCTTGTGCAACCTTTGCTTCAAGGGCTTTAAGTCTTTTTTTGAACGTTTCAATGTCATTTCTTAGCCATACAGATCTTACGCCACCTTCGGAAATTATTACACCCCTTTTTCTCAGCTCATTTGCAGCTCTTTGTTGTCCATATGCTGGAAATTCTGTAGCTATGCCAATTATTGCCCTTTCTATATCTTCGGAAACTCTGTTTGCTAATAGGGGTTTTTTCTTACTTATTTCATGTAATGCTCCTTCTCCCCCACTTTCATATAACTCCTTAAATCGATAAAATGTATCACGCGAATAACCCATCACCTTACACGCTTGTGATACGTTACCTAATTGCTTTGCTAGTTCTAATAACCCTAACTTTGGTTTTAGTATTTTTGTTTGTATCGTACTCATATCTAACACTCCTTTCTTTTATTATTTTATAACTTACTTTTTTAAAGTGTCAGATCAAGTCTTGTTTAATACAGCTACTTCATTTGTACACTTTGCCTTTTCCTGTTCTCTTATCAGTGTAAGCTCATTTATATCACTTAGTGAGTCAAATTTTGTTATATCCTCAAATATAAACGATTGCACGATTTCTTTCGGAATATTGAAAAAAGCCGAGTTACCAAGCGATAATGTCATATCTAACAAACTTTTCATTGAGCCGTTTCTCAAAACACATTTAGACAGTTCTCCTAAAAGAATTGGCACTCCAAAAATAAAAAATGCTCCTCTCACTAAATAGGTCGTTATTTCATATAACAATGCACCACACAAGAGTGCCAGTGGTCCAAATACTATAAAACCGCAAAGTAAAGGCAATGGCATGGTCTGACCTGATGATATTCTACCTATAAGCTCCATTGAAATTATAAACCCAATAAGTAACATAGCTCTACCTAGATATGTCCTTTCTTTAGAGCGTTTGTTAAAGTTTTTCTCACGTAACTTAGAAAAATCATTGTTAACTCTGACTTCAAAAATATTATGATTGGTTTTCAATTTGAGCTCCCAGTCCTCTATTCCATGATGCCACTTATGACACCTTACAATTTCATCAATTATCGTACTAACTTGATTATTGATTTTGTATAATTTGCTTTCTTGATATAAGTTACCTTGATAATATTTTTCTCTCAAGTCTACACAATTTAAATTCTTTAAATCACATAAAAAATCTTTGATTTCTTGTGCCATTTTATTAGCATCATCTTCGTAGCCTACAGCTTTCAAAATTGTTACCAAGTGTTTATTTTCAATTTGAGCAATTGTTCTATCTAATGCACGTATATATTGCTTGGATTGAAAATATGAGATGATTTTTTCTTTACATCTATCCTCATTGCCTTCGTACAAACTATTTCTTTTGAAACTGCTGTCATGTTCTTTGGCAATTTCTAATGCATGAACCAATACATTTTGCGCCTTCACACTACTTTCACAGTGACAGTTTCTGATTATGTGTACATACGCTCTTGCACTGGTATCTCCAGATTTATCTATATTGTACGCTTTAGCCAAAAAGACTAAATAGTCAAACCCTGCCCAAAGATAATACATTACCTTTGTTATAGCACTCCCCACAGAAAATAAAGCTGAGCGTGTGCAAGATAATTTACCGTTGTTTTTAATTCTGTTCTCATATGAACGAAGGTATGCCTCTGTACTTTTTAAAATCCTATGTAAATCTTGTTCTGTCTTTTTGACATCAAAATCATTTATATCATGAACTTTTTCATACGTTTCTTTTATCAAATCACTAGAAAACTTCTTCAGAGCTGAATCATCAATATTTCCTAATGCATCAATATTTTTACTAATATAGATTTCTATTTTTCTTCCAAGTTCTTCTCCCATTCTATTTTTTAGCAACTTATTGTATTTATTAGTAGCTGGAAACAAAACTTTCTGACAAAATTTCTGTGGTTCGTTTTTAAAATTTGCTAAGATCTTATTCACAAATAGCTCAACTTCTTCACCTGCAGCAGCAAAAAACCATGATTGTCTGCTCTCATTACGCTCTCTATTTCTTCCAAGATTCTGTAGGGCTTCAGATGGATTATTGAACTGACTAACCGAATCTGCAAATATTGATGCAACATGATTATATTCACTATCAAATCCACGACCTTTCGATCCATCTATAACCGTTGTCAACGCATATTTAGCCAATGAATCAAAATCTCTTTTTTCATAATCACAATAAAGAGTTCGATATCCACCTATCTGATTACGTATTATCGCTGAAAAGAGTCTGTTTTCTCCAATACCAAGATCATTTTTCCCAATTCCTGCAAAGATACATTTATTTTGTTTGCAGAAATCAATGAGACTATGTAGTATACCTTCCTCTCTTTCCATGAGGTCATGGAGCTCTTTGCTTAAGCGCCAATTATCAACTATTAAGCTGCATTGCTCATTATCACTTTTACTCAGTGCTTCAATTACTGTCTTTATTTGCAGTAAGAGCTCATCTCTAGCAAATTGCTCACTAAAGCCTTTTTCCTCTAGGTAGCTTATAATATTATTATCATTAGTGGTGCTAACATTCTTTTTAACATCTTCTATCAATCCAATCAAACCTTCTCTTCTTTTTTTATCTAAGGTAATATTATCACACTTCATTAAATATAAGAGAGTAAGATCGATCATTGAATGCATTACTCTATATTTTAGATATTCAGCAGTACTACTGAAATCCACCTTTTCTTTTAATTCAGATATCTGCTCTTCTGTCAAACTAGGATGTTGCTTTTTAACGCAGTTTATAAAGTTTAATTGACGTAATTGGAGCCTATAGTCTTGATAAGACATCCCTTCAGGCTGAAATTTATTATACACTTCATAACGTGTACTACCTTCATATACTAAATTATCTCTACCCTGCAACGCAAAGTTAAGATTAACTATACTATTTACATCATCAGCTAAAAGCAGAGCACTTTCTCCAATTGGGCTTTGCACATTCCATCTTATAGAAGTTAATAAATCATTGTTATCGACAAGTTTACTGTAATTAAAAACTTCTTCGCTTTCTTCAACATACTCATGAGCTGGACTGGATTTTTCTCTAGTAAATAAGCTACGCACGTTAGCAAGAAATCTAGAGAGCAGTTCTCTTGATTCCACTCCAGTTGCTTTAGTTAGCACCCACCAAACTGGCAACATTACCATACCAAATATAAACATAGAAATTGTATAGTATAGCTGCCCAATCAAAGCAGAATACAGCTAATAATCTGAAGTGAGACCAATTACGTCAGCAACATTACTATTTATAATAGGAAACAATATAGCTAAAGATATTATGGAGGTAGTAACATTAACTGCAAACGCTTGATTGAAATTTGCTCTTCTATTGGTTTTTGCAATAACACTTGCTGTTTCGATAGCGTTTGCAATACAACGTCTACTCAATCTTGTCGGGCTGATAACTTTTCCGCATCTATTTAAAATCCTTCTCTTTGGTGTTGCAGTGAGGTAAGTCGTAGGATATTTCTCATCAAGCTTGCACATGTTCTCAAAATCCTGCTGCTTGTTAATACTGTCTACTTCATCAACACTAATCCACAACTTGGTATTTTGGTCTTTAAATTTACGATCATTTTCTTGCTGTAATAACAGGTCATGTGTCACTATAATTGTTGTAGGTTTAGTTGCCTTCAGTGCATTTTTAATTTCCTCAGCAGTTTTAGGTGTCCTAATGTTTACAGTAAATGCACTACTCATCATTTTTTTAGCTTGGTTTACTAGATCACTGCTTGGTACTGCAACCAGATGATGAAACTCTGCTTGGGCTAGTACATGACTCCACATTCCAATATCGTAAGTCTTGCCAAACCCAGTTTCTGCATCGATCATAACATTACAGTTAGTAGTGGAAGAGTTGCTTAAATGTTCTAATACCCCTTCAACAACAGGTTTACGACGTGCTACTATTATAGATTCCTTTGTATCATCAAGTTTTATAGATTCACCTTTTAGCTTGCAGTTGATTTTTTCTAAGCTACTTATAATACTTTGCTTTTCTTGATTACTGATAGAACTCACACATTACCCACTATAATTATCACAATATTAATTGTATGTTAATTCAGTAAATTGTCAATTCTATGGACAAAAAGCTGATTTCAACTATCATATTAATATGAATATATGCCTCGGAATAATTACTTCTCCCCATGGAATCAAAGGAGCTGTCAAAATAAAAACCTTTACTGAAAAGCCCGAAAATATTTTCCTATATGGTGAACTAATAATCGGAAGTGAAAATTATAAAATAAGCTTGGTGTCTGTTGTCAGTAATAATTTAGTAATAGCAACAATTAGCGGTGTGAATTCCCGTAATGAAGCAGAGCTTTTAAGAAATAAAAAGTTATATATAGAAAGAGATAAGCTACCACAGTTAAATGATGAGGATGAATTTTACCAAGATGATCTTGTGAATATGGAAGTAAGACTAGAGAGTAATGAATTATATGGCTATGTGAAGTCTGTGAATAATTTCGGCTCGGGGGATATATTAGAAATTTTGGTTATCAGCACAAAAAAAAACATTATGCTATCTTTCACTAAAGAAACATTTCCACATATAAATATAAAGGAAAGGTATATAGTAATCAACATGCCAGAATTCATTGGCCAATAAAAATTTTGATATTTGTATAAAGTTATTTATAATAATCAGACCAAATTAAAAGTGTAATTATGGCAGAAAGGGCTAATGATATCAGGCCAGGTCAGGTACTAGAACATAACGGTGGTTTATTTTCGGTTATAAGTATTATGCATACTCAACCTGGTAAGGGTGGTGCATATATACAAGCTGAAATGAAAAATATCCAAACAGGAGCAAAGTACTATGAGAGGTTTCGCTCTGATGCAACAATCAGAAGGGCAATTTTAGATGAAGAGGAATATGTTTATCTCTTTACTGAAGGGAATATCGTAAATCTTATGCATCCAAGTAGTTACGAGCAGATTGTTATAAATTTAGACTTATTAGGGGAAAAGAAGGCTTATTTGCAAGATAATATGAAAATTAAAGTAGTAACTTATCAAGATAAAATAATTTCTGCACATGTGCCTGATCACGTTACACTAACTGTAAAAGGAACAGAGTCTGTTATCAAAGGGCAGACTGTTACTGCTTCTTATAAGCCTGCAATTTTGGAAAACGGAATACGTGTTAACGTGCCTCAATTTATAAAAGAAGGGGATAAAATTGTAGTACATACTCCTGATAACAGCTATTACGAAAGAGTAAAAGAGTAAATGGCCATTTCATCACCACGAATCAATGTGATGCTTGATTCTGTACGCAGTGCCTCCAAGCAGCTTATACGTGATTTTAATGAATTGCAAATTTCAAGCGTTAAGTCAGCAGACTTTATCAATAAAACTTATTCAAAATCCAAGCAACTTATATACGATTGCTTGAAGAACTACAACCAGAACTATGACTTTATTTTTGAAGACGATGTGGGCCAAGATCTAAAAGACGGCGGTTATACTTGGTTTATTATGCCTATAGAAGGCAAGGAAAACCTTTTTAGTTGTATGGTTTATTTTGCAGTATCAGTTTGTCTCATTCATAAAAACAGAGTTGTAGCAGCTGTGATTGATGCTCCAGCCCTTAGAGAAACTTTCTGGGCAGAGGAAAAGAAAGGAGCTTTTCTTGAAGATTTCAAATCTCGCCATGTAAAAATGCGGATGAAAGCTCGTGAAGGGGGAATAATAGACATAAGTGGTAATTTGTTAAATAAATTACCACTTGACAATAATAATCTACGCTCCCTTGGCTCAACGGTACTAGGTTTTGCATATCTTGCTGCCGGAAGATACAATGGAATAATTTACTCTGGAATTAATAAATATAAAACTTCACTCGGTAGGCTTTTTCTGCAAGAAAGCGGTGGGAGATTAAGGGAAGATAACGCGCTTGTCATTGCTGGAGATATAAACTAAAGTTCATTCAAAAGAGCAAAAGTCACGTAGTGAAAATAATAAATGGTCTTACCTACCCCTCATTGCAGCAGGGTGGCAAAATAAGATAGACGAGAAAAGACAACTATAGGAACAAATAGGTGTCATTCCAGCACGTGACACTAGAATCCAGATTGTTTAGACTGGATCCTATGGTCAAGCCATAGGATGACAAAAGAGTAAACTTTACCTGTGTGAGCTATAGATCCCAGTGTTAGCTACTTTCATGACAAGAAATAAAGCACTGATTTTGTACATTAACCATGCTTTTAAATAGATACCTTATTCTTGGCAACTTTAAACTCAACAACAGACACAAACAGACAATTTCTCAAAAACTTTTACAAGAGATTTTGTTAAATGCTCTATCATTTCATTTGTATGGTAAGGCGTAGGAGTAATACGGAAGCGCTCAGTCCCCTTTGAAACTGTTGGGTAATTTATATGTTGTACATATATTCCATACTCATCAAATAACAATTTTGATGCTTTTTTGGACAACTCAGGATCGCCAATTATGATTGGAATTATATGAGTTTCTGTTTGCATAAAATTCACTCCTGCATTTCTCAGTGAGTCTTTTACCTTTTCAACAGCTTGTTTTTGCTTCTCTCTTTCAATACTGCTTGATTTTAAATGCTCAACGCTCGCCTTTGCTGCTGCTGCTAAAACGGGCGACATAGCAGTAGTAAAAATAAATCCTGGAGCGGAACTTCTTATTACATCTACCAAGTTCTTTGAAGATGCTATATACCCACCCATCACTCCAAAAGCCTTTGATAATGTGCCCTGAATAACAGTTATTCTATCCATTAAGCCTTCTCTTTCTGCAATTCCGCCACCGCGCGTTCCATACATGCCAACTGCGTGTACCTCATCTAAATAGGTAATTGCATTATACTGATCTGCTAGATCACATATCGCTTCAAGCGGTGCTACATCACCATCCATTGAGTATACAGATTCAAGTGCTATTATTTTCGGTGTTTTTATATCTATAGTCCTTAGCAACTGCTCTAAGTGATCAATGTCATTATGCCTAAATATATGTTTTGGTCTTTTTCCTGACTTTATACCTTCTATCATTGAAGAGTGATTTTTCTCATCTGAAAAAATTACCACACCCGGAATAACAGACGACAAAGTGCTAAGCGTAGTTTGGTTGGCAAGGTAGCCACAAGCAAAAGTTAAAGCAGCTTCTTTTTGATGCAAGTCAGCCAAAGACTTCTCGAGCTCAACAACTTCCTTTGTTGTACCTGATATATTTCTTGTTCCTCCAGCACCAACAGATGAATTTTGAATAGCAGCAATGACACTATCGTTTTGTGACATTCCCAGATAATTATTACTGCACCAGACAATAACCTCTCTATTTCTTTCATAATCCATAATATAGGGAAGTTTGCCAGGTAATGACGCAAAATGCGTAAATTCACGATAGCGCCCTTCTTCTTTTATATCTTTGATTTTATTTAAGAATATTTTTTCGTAGTCTACCAAGTTCTTATCTATTAATAATCAATACAATTATAATAAATTATTAAATGATAGACTACTATATTTATTACTTAGACTGACATTCTTCTGTCTGCATAACCTTTTTGACCTGATTATCCTCAACTAAGCTTTTAGGCCTATAGCAGTACGTAATTGTAGCTGCAATAAGACAACAAACTGCAACTGCTATTCCTATTGCTAACATTTCCAAGTAAACTGCAACAGCTGCTCCTAAGGCAATACCAGTTATTGCAAGCGCAGAAGCAGCTACGACATACTTTTTTGTGTTTTGTGGATTATTCTTTGAATTGCTTGGTACGGTTGCTGAATAGCCTAAAGATGACATAAATTCCAAAAATCCCTTATTTCCTCGTCTTTTTGCCATATCTAAAGAGCTTTCTTTCAAAGGAGTATCTAATGGTGTATTAATAATTGGATTATTTTCTAAATACGGGCTTGCACCATTGTCTAGTAGCAATTTTGCAGATTTTTTATGCTCTTCATTTATTTCTCGATTATAAGCTATAACATGTAGCGCAGTACCAATACTGTCACTTTGCATATTAACATACCTTTTTTTATCTTCTGCTGCACTTATTAAAATAGCAACTATATCAGGACGGCCATTATCAGCAGCGATATGCAATGCAGTTTCACCATTATTATCCTGTAAATAAAGATCTGCCTTTTTTTGTAAAAGTAATTCCACCATTGCCGAATTACCTTCTGCAGAAGCGTACATCAAAGGAGTAAAGTTATGCCGATCTTTAGCATCAACTGTTGCGCCACGATCTATTAGCAATTCCGCAACATCTAAATGTCCATCGTACGCTGCTTCATGTAAAGGAGTTACTCTGCTGCCTGTACTGCTCACTGAGTTAACATTTGCACCGCTATCGAGTAAAAGCTTCACAAAATCTTTATGACCATTTCTAGCAGCTAAATGAAGTGCAGTGTCACCACCTACTTTTGTTTTTGATTTAATCTCAATATTTGCACCACATTCTAGTAAACGCCTACCAAGCTCAACATTACCTTCTTGTGCTGCAACGTGTAAATGAATAAATCCATCATTATCATAATCTGTGAAACGTTCATTAATATCGTCTAGTAAACTTTCCCTACCAGCTTTTAATTCCTCAGGAATGATAAGTGTTACTTTACCATTTTCATACTCTACTTCACCGTTATGAAATTTAAGTGTGAATCTAAGTAAACTGTCTAATTCACATATCTCCTTCTCTGGCTCATCAGGATTGCGTGCCACCATTGATGACTTATAGTTAATGCGTACATAATTCTCATCAGAACAATCGATGCACATAATCTTCTTGTCAGAATCGCTAGAAAGTACCTGATATTTTATTAATATACTATATATTCGGATAGCAAGGAAAGCCATATACCCCGCTTGATTACAACTTGTTGTTAATTCCTCTATGAGGGAATCATTCGGAACCTCTGCTTTAGCATGTTCAAACATTTTTGTAAAAACATGTTTTGCGATTTGGCGTTGGTCATTTTGATTACATTTATCACGAAGCTGGCTAACGAAATTCTTGTCTATAACTTGACCATTAATTACAAAATCCATCCTGGGTAGGTCTTGATAAGCTGTGTTACCAGACTTTACATCTTCATTATTCTCATTTGCCTTTACTTGACCCAGCAGAGATTGTGTTAGCTGAAATTCTAACGTAGTTACTGCACTAGATTTAGTATCAGAATTATTAACGCCAGATTCCTCTTGACTTTCATTACCTGAATCCTCAGAACGACGGCGCTCTTTTTCCTCTCGTTCTAAAATTTCAAACCCTTCTTCAGTTCCCGAATCCCTAGAATCTGATTTCTTTAAAATTTTGTTTGATTCCTGTGATACAAAATCTGAACCTAACATGTTTTTCCTCCTAATTAGTAGCTAAGCTAAGTGTAGCATTAAATGGCAATTTTGTCAACTTAGCAAGCATCTCTTCGTAGTCTACCAAGTTTTTATCTATTAATAATCAATATAATTATAATAAATTATTAAATAATAGACTACTATATTTAGTATACAGACCTTTCCTTGAACACAATCTCTGCAGGCTCACCATTCTCAATTAAGCTTTTAGGTCTACAGCAGTATGTAACTGTAGCTGCAATAAGACAACAAGCTGCAACTGCTATTCCTACCGCTAACATTTCCAAGTAAAATGCAACAGCCACCCCTGAAACAATACCGGCTATCGCAAGCGTAGAAGCAGCTACAACATACTTCTTTGTATTTTGTGGATTTTTTTTGAGGCCACTTTTGCTGCTTTGCTCATTAATTCTTGGCAATTCTGTTTTTGGCTGTCCATTTCCGTTAGCAACTTGTTCTACATGCTCAGTAGGTTGATTAACGTTAATATCATTATTAACATCTTCAATTTCAATCGAAAGGAATTCATCTTCATCATCACTTGTTAATTCTTCTCTTAAAGTACAAGGAACAGAATTACTAGAAACAGTACCATTAGCTGTTGCTTCAGCTTCCACTGTGTCAATTACAGATATTCTTGTTTCATGACCTTCTTCACTAATTTTTTCAAATGGAGAATTACTATTAGAGTCTGAGGAAGTTCCGGCAGAGCAATCACTTTTATTACCTTCAAGGTTAGAAAAATCATCCTCCTCAGAACTCAGTGATGGTGAGCTTTCTTTAGACTCTACCAAAGGAGCTTCTTGGCTACTTGCAGTAGCTTCTACATCATTGCCTACTGATAATTGCTCGAACTCGTTTTTAAGAAATGCTATTATTTGTGCAAGATCCTCTTTCTGATTACCCTCTCCCAAACTTGTCATCTTGTCATTTGCTTGACCTAAGAGCTTCTGTAAAGTGGATTTATATACACTATCATCTACTTTTCTTAATAAATCCATCACATCAGCAAGATCAATGCTACTGACAGCACTAGATAATTTTTCTTCTATATTTTTAGGCATTTTACCCTCCTCACAATTATTACCTATAGCTTCTTCTATTGAAGCCTCTTCATTATTCATAATATTCTCTACTTTATCAACAACGTTTCTTTGCGGCTGTTGATTATCAATATTTTTGGATTCTGGATCTTTTTTAATATTTAAATGCAAAGGTGTTTTATCATCTAAACCTTCAAGAAATTTTGTGATTTTTGATTCACTAGAAGATTTTTCCCTGTTTTCTTCCTTTACCAAATATAAACTTTTCGTTCCTACCAGATCTAAAGCTGTTTTGCCATCTCTATCTTGAATGTTCCAATCAGCTCCCTTGTTTACAAGTAATTTTACTATTTCAAATTTATCATGGTAAGCAGCCCTATGTAAAGCTGTTCTGCCATGCCTCTCATCTTGAATATCAATCTCAGCGCCATTTCCAATAAGCAAGCCCATTAATTCTAAATTATCACGTGCTACAGCATAATGCAAAGGTGCAATTCCAGAATTATCTATACTATTAATATCAACAACTTTACGATTAACAATTACCTCTGCCGCTTTACTTTCAGGAGCTAAGTGTATAGCATAGTGCAAAAGTTTAGATGAAAAAATAATTCTACCTTCAGCCTCAGTATTCTTAAACCTATTTAGTATCACTTCCACGCATTTCTGATTACCAACAAAAGATGCCCTTTCAAGTTTTTTACATATATCATCCAAAAACATAGTATGATTCGGCTTATCCAAATGCTCTAATAAAAACTTAATATAGCATTGTCCACCAACACCAATAAGTAGCCTATCGAGCTCTTCATCTTGCGTAAATAATATACTTTTATGCGTTTCTGCATATCTTTCCACAAGCGTATCATTAGCTGCAATGGCTAGTAGTGAAAGCTCTTTTACTGAATAATTATAATAACCATTTGTTTCATCATAGCTATTATTCAACAGCACATTGTGCATATGATCAGTCAAATTAAGCTGTTGAGAGCAAAAATCCTTCAAATTACCACAATTCAAATCAGTAATAAATCTATCGCTTTCCTCTATATTATTTATAGTTTTATCTAAACCTGCGTAATCACCATAATTTTTTGCTTTATTTATAACGTCTATTAATCCATCAAAGGTTAAATTTTTAGGGATAATGGTAAATTCTTCTTCATTATGCCTTGGTTCTATATTAACCTGATCTTGAGGCCAAAATAACTCTGTTGCTACAACTGCTGTAACTTCTGCAACACCTACCAATACATTCGCAACATTACCTAAAATGCCTGGATCAGTAACTACTTTGTTTGCTACTTCACTACTATCAGATGAACTCTCAGTAATAGACAAGTCTTCAGCAGCAAATGACTTAGGTCCTTCATTCATATTTTTCTCAAGAGTCTCTGTAATTCTATTATCCTCATCTTCGAAATGCCTATTTATTTCATCTAACAAACTTTTGCCATCAACTTTGTAATTCTCTAATTGTTCAGGAATAGCAAGTGTTACTTTGCCGTTTTCATACTCTACCTTACTATCTCGAAACTTAAGGGTGAACTCTAAAATAGCATCAACCCTGCATATTTACTTATTTGTATCAAGTTCTCTAACAGGCATACTTGGACAATACTGAATATTGAGAGAACCTTGGCTATTATATACAATACTTATCTTTCTATCGTTGGCATGAGGCAAGCTTAGTTTATGCTTAGAGAATATAGGAGAGAGCTGCATTAACAAAGAGCCATCATACCCAGCCTGATTGCAATTAGTAATTAACTCTTCTAATATATTGTCATTTGGAGTTTCTGCCTTAGCATATTTAAACATTTCTGTGAAAACTTGCTTAGCAAACAGGCGGTAATTTGCATTTTCACTCGAAATTAAGTGATTGTGCTGGCAATATGACTCGTGAACATACGCTTTGCTTATTGTTTGCCCATTAATTACAAAATCCATTCTTTCCAAATCAAGTTGTGCTTGCTTGCCAGAATTTGCATTCCTATTATTCTCACCTGCCTTTACTTGACTTAGCAAAGATTGTGTTAGCTGAAATTCCAATTCAATTGCTCTGTTAGTATTTTGTCCTTCCTCAACCTCTGAACAATTGCCTGAATCTCCAGAATGACGATGCTCCTTAATTTCTTCTTGTTCTAAAACTTCAAATTCTTCTTCAGCACCTGAATCTCTGGAATGGCGACGCTCCCTTTCTTCTGCAGTATTTACTGCTGGCGGCATGAGCCCACCAAGTAAATTCCACCCCATGTTTTACCCCCTGACCATTAGCTAAGTTAACTATAGCATTAAACAGAAATTTTGCCAAGCAAATTATTGAGTCTTTTAGCAAACAGACTTACGTCTTCCATCTCTTCACCTTCCACTATACAAGCTTGATAGAACAATAAGTAAATCATATCTCCAAGTGTTGGATTTTCACCATTTTCAGCGTGAGATTCCATTATGTTTCTTATCAAAGGATGCTTAATGTTAATTTCAAGTACTTTTGGCGTGCGGTAATTTAGCTGCTTCTGTTCACGTAAAAAACGCTCCATACGGAGATCCATAGTTCCTTCATCAACTGCTAGACACACAGGACTATCGGTTAATTTCTTAGAGATCTTTACACTTTTTACTAAGCTTCCAAGAACCTTGGTGAAGTATTCGAGTATAGAATCCGCGTTTTCTTCGCTTTTGTTTTCATCTGATTTATTTTCTTCATCTTTCTTACCTTCTTCTGAAGAGAATTTTTCTAAATCAACATCAGCACGAGTTACAGATTTAAATTTTTGATCTTTATATTCATGAATTACGCTAGTCCAGAAATCATCAACTGGATCAACAAATAGAAGCACCTCCAATCCTTTGCTGACGAATCCTTCAAGTTGTGGACTGTTTTTTACTGAATCGAGACTATTTCCTGTGAGATAGTAGATATGTTCCTGTTCAGGCTTCATTCTGCTTATATAATCATCAATACTAACTAGCTTATCATCACTGGTGCTATGAAATCTGCAAATGGAAAGCAATGCTTCTCTTTCATCAGTTGGCATAGCTTCGCAAAGACCTTCTTTTAACACCGCACCAAAATTGCCCCAGAATTTTGTGTATTCCTCTAAATTATCTTTTGCTTTTTTGCCGAGCTCTGATACCGCGCGTTTAGTTAGGGATTTCCTAATCTGCTCAACAACGCGATTATTCTGCAGTGTTTCTCTGCTGATGTTAAGAGGCAAATCTGGTGAATCAACCACACCTTTCAAGAAACGCAGGTATTGTGGTATAATTTGTACATTATCTTCAGTAATAAATACTTTATTGACATATAACTTTACAGAGCAGCGTCTATCTGGATGAAACAAATCATAAGGCTTGATAGAAGGAATATAAAGCAAATTCGTATATTCTATTGCACCTTCATTTTTATTATGCAGTATCATCCAAGGCTCACCACCTACATGCGCAACACCGCGGAAGAAGTCGTTGTGCTCTTCTTGAGTAACGTCATTTTTTGGCTTAGTCCAAATTGCAGCTTTGCTGTTTAATTTTTCACTTTTTCCCTCTTCATTTACAAACTCAACGGGAAAATTTATGTGGTCAGAGTAAGTAGTAACAATGTTTTCAATACGGAATTTGTCTAAAAATTCGCTTTCTTCAGGACGCATGATGAGCGTAATTTTTGTGCCACGAGAGATTTGACCATCTAATTTGCTGATTGAATACTCTCCATCTCCTTTAGATTTCCACACCCAAGACTCTTCTTCTCCGGCTTTCCTTGATTCTACTATAACTTCTGAAGCAACCATGAAGCTTGAATAAAAACCAACACCAAACTTTCCAATCAGCTCTACAGCTTGGCTCGAATCTTTATTATTCTTAATTGCATCCAAGAATTTTTGCGTACCAGAACTTGCAATCGTGCCAAGATTATCTATTAAATCTTGCCTGTTCATGCCAATTCCATTGTCGGTTATATACAGCTCATTCTTATCTTTATTGGAGCTAATAGTAATCTTCAACTCATCACTTGAATCTAATAAATCAGCATTTAATTGTGATTCATAGCGCAATTTATCACATGCATCTGATGCATTTGATATTAACTCACGCAAGAAAATATCCTTATTAGTATAAAGTGAATGAATTACTATATTTATTACTTTGCCTACTTCAGCGTCAAATTTTAAACTTTCAGTTTCTTGTATGTTGTGCATTTTGAGCTCCATTATTAGCCTGCTATTCTAATAATTTAAGTATTGCACAGCGATCTTTCAAGGTCATATATGCTAAAATTTATGTGAGCCAATTTGTCATGCAAGCTGAAATGATAAGAAGAGGGTTCTGTTCCACAATTCTCTTTATTCTTAGAATAAGATATCTCTTATTTGCTTCAAAGATTTGTGAGTCTTTGATTCTTTTTCTTTAAAAGTAGTCTCAAGAGAAGTTTTAAGCTTTTCCCATTCTTCCTGACCGTTTAGAATCAAAGCGCTCTCAATCTTCTCCAGTGCTTTTTGAGGTGATGAATATAATTCCTCATACAAATTAGTGTTTACTGACTGTAGTATTACTAAAAATGTAAATAAATTCGGATCAATTTTCGTATAACATAGCTTTATTTTCTTTACGCAGTATTCTATTGCCTGCAATGATAATGAGAAGCTTTCTGCATAAAATATAAAGCTATCTATAATTAAGCTCTTTGATTTTTTCGGCAATTCAATATTTTGAAACAGCTTTCTTGTAAATTTCTCTATTGGCTGTTTTGGCAAATGCAAAGAGAGATCAGTAAAAGATTTTAGGCTGAAATTTGGTCCAAGTATTGTGCTGATTGCTCTTTGCACGTTACTTTTATCTTGACTAACAGAGATAATGAAAACCAGTCCCTCGACATCAAGCATGTACTTTATGGATTCT
Source organism: Wolbachia endosymbiont (group B) of Parapoynx stratiotata (assembly GCF_947250635.1). Classification (NCBI taxonomy): domain Bacteria; kingdom Pseudomonadati; phylum Pseudomonadota; class Alphaproteobacteria; order Rickettsiales; family Anaplasmataceae; genus Wolbachia; species Wolbachia endosymbiont (group B) of Parapoynx stratiotata. Next base: position 148,994 of record NZ_OX366335.1, read on the forward strand.
AAAAAATCGACAATGAATTTAGGACGGCATATATCAAGATTATCGACCATTATATAAATGTTTTTACCTTTTCTGATTTTGTTAACCACATCTGCTAGTTGTATCTTAAAGTCTCTAATGTTCTCTTTTCTCCTTTGGAGAAGATTTAATTCACCCAAGACAAAACCAATGTCTTTCTTATCAGCCTCTTTTGCAGCATCGAGAAATACTGAAAGCATAGCAAGTGGAGATTTACTGATCAGCTTTCCTAATGTATTGAGAGAAAATAGTTCTTGGTTTATGTTTTTGAACTGCTGTATAACACTCCTTTTTACTTTGTATGATGCGAATAGATCCTCAAACAAGAAATGCAAAAAAGAAGGCAATGGTTGATCTAGCGCACTAATATCCCATGCGCTGTAATAAGCTGCAATTTCATTTTGCTGCTCTAGATCCTTTACCCATTCTTTCAAAAAAAATGTCTTACCCCACTTATCATATCCTTCTAAGGATACGATTGAAAAAGACTGATCAATTGTCTTAATTATATTACTAAATCTACTTGCAACTTGCTTATAGCCTAAGCAATCACCTTCCCAAGTTGTTACCTTGGGTAGATGTTCCGTTTCTTTTTTTCTGAAGGTTATTAGGGATGTAAGTTTTTTTAAGCACATACCTTACTTTATATTTAACTCATACTCTTGTCTTGACGTCAGCGCTATCTTCAGCGTCCCTTCATCTAGGTAGTCAATTTCTCCACCTATCGGTATACCGCAAGCAAGGCGCGATATTTTTACATTCAAATTCTTTAGCAATTCAATTATATATTGCGCAGTAACTTGGCCTTCTAATGTCGGATTGATTGCAATAATGACCTCTTCAATTTTAAATTCTGTAACTCTTTTGGGAATGTTATCAAGATTCAGTTCTTTTGGACCTATGCCATTTATTGCTGATAGCCTTCCACCCAAAACATGATACATACCTGAATATATATTCCCTTTTTCAAATGCCCATAGATCACCCAATTCTTCTACTACACACATTAACTTGGTGTCACGCTTTGGGTTAGTACAAATAGAACACGGCGATTTAGTATCTAGGTTTCCACAAATTTTGCACTCTATTATAAGATCCGCTAGCTCTCTAATCAAAGATGCAAGTGGTAGCATGACTCTCTCTTTGTTCTGGAGCAAATGTATAACTAACCTTCGTGATGATGATGGACCTAAACTTGGCAATTTAGAAAAAGCATGAACTAAATTCTTTATATTAATGTTCATTTAACAAATTCAGGATATAGTTTATAAAATGATAACATCAAACCTTTCGTAAAGAAAGCTTAGTTTGATTGGCTATGAAAAAGATTTCCCACTTTTTTTTAGAACTGTCTTGAAAAAATTAATGTAATCACAATCTACTGTAACCTAACTCTGATTCAGGTATAACTGAAATTATCTCACACATTTGCGTAGTTACTACGGTACTTCCTTTTTGAAAATGACGTAATTTATTTTTCAACATATTTCTTTCTTCCACATAACTGTCCGATTCTTTATTCAAACTAGAATTTTTTTCTTCATACTTGGAAAGTATTGTATCGATCAAATAATTAAAAAATAATATTAGACCTGTAGTGTTGGAGAGCAATTCAAGAGAATAATATAACATATCTTCACTCACTTCTTCATTTATTATGTCATGAGAATTTTTATACATTCTAAAACAAGAGCCGAAGGCTGCTAAGCATACGCAAGTAAGTTTTGTTTTGTTTAGGACGCACTTAATTCGCGCTAGTTTTTTATTATTATCTTCTAATTTTATACGCAACTCACTAATTTTACTACTATAGTGCTTAATAAACAATTCTATTGCCTCTTTGTTATTAGCATAATTATATGCTTTGTAAGATTCCTTATCCATAAATTCAGTATCTATATCTCTTGATTTTAGAAGCTCTTTGATTACTTCATTCTTGCCAAGAAGCACAGCTTCGTGTAGAGGTGTGTACTCACTTTCAACATCTTTCCTTCTGTTAATATGTTCACGAGTTAAGTAGTCGAAAAGAACTGAAACGCATTTTGAATTATTACCTTCAATAGCCAGAGTAATTACATCTCTTTCGTCTTTGTTCTTAGTATTAATAACTTTAGAAAGCGGCTTTTCATTCTCTTGCTTACGTTCAAAATATTTGTGCTTGTAAAACTCATTCGAACAGTATGGTTCCTTAAGAATAGACAAAAGCTTTTTTACAAAATCAGCACGATTTTTTTTTATGGCCAAATGTAAAGGTGTGTCCTGATTTTTCTTATCTTGCAACAATAAGGCATCATACAAACAGCCCTCTTTATATAGAGAATCAATCTCTTGGTCAAAATAGATATCTTCTTCTTCTCCTTCACAGATATTTAATAGCCGTGACCCTATACTTTCTGTAGTACTGTAATCAATTGCAGAGCTACGTTTCACTTTAGATTGATAAAGGTTTATGTTCATACTACCCCTGCCTTTAAACAACCCAGCTATACCTCTAAACAGTTCAGCTATACCTGATTCACTCCGAGTGGCACAAGGTGTTTCATCTGGAATGTTAATCTCAACATTTTCACTAGAAAAAAGTTCTAAAACATGCGAGCTGCTTCTTCTACTGGAAAAAGGCACATCGTTCTTTTTATCTTTAATCTCAGCACTCTTTGCATTCAAAGAATTTAGAGAGTGAGCTAAACAATCAAGATCTGTAGCATTTTTAGACTCAAGGTCTTCTGCTTGAAAATTTGCTGCAGTGTTTATTTCACCTTTCATATTTCTTTATTTTACAGGGGTTGCATTTCAGGTAGGGTATCTCATCTTTAAAATTTTTCAACTCTATTTAAATTTTTTTAAAATAGTTTTTGATAAAAATATTTATGACACTAACTTTTTGGTTCTCTTGTTAAACTTTTACAAGACAGAATTATTTTATAGCTAAAAAAATTACTTCCGCGTATTTTGAATCCAATTATAATTACAATTAGAGATATTTATTGAGCTCAAAAATCTATCTCCGTCTGCAGACCTTTTTATTAAACTCATAAAAAATGTATTCTTCAGTGTATACTTAATTTCTGTCATATGTGCGCTGCATTTTTTTCTAATCTTTTTTACAGGGGGATTTTATGTCCAGAATTCCAGATATTTGACCTTTACTTTAGCTAATAAAAACCAACTGGTACCTGCGGTTTTTATAGCTACGTTTCTCAAACAAGTTTCAAATGAATAGATTTCTTGCATAACTGGAATTCAAAAGTTGATGTCATTCTAGCGCGTGACGCTAGAATAAAGTCCTTTTGTGCAAAAAACGTTGTAAAGTGTTTACCAACTTAGTTGGATCCCAGTAGGCTTTGTTGCATCGCTCAAGTGAAAAGAACTGGCAGTTACTGACAAAATTCATTATAAAGCAGCCATTTAACTGTTGAAGAAAAAATATGCCACAGAAAATGAAAGTCAGTAACCAAAACGAATATAACAAATTCCTTGAAAAAAGGGGGAATATTTTTCGTTACATCGATGAAGCTATCGAAAATTGGTATGAAAATAGTCCAAAAATGCAGGGCGGCAACTATATTTATAGTGATAAAGTTGTGATTTTAGTGCATATAATCGTCAGTTTCTTTAGAATTGGTTTAAGAAAAACAGTCGGGTTTATAAAAGGGTATTTGCAACAAATAGGAAGAGATTTGCAGCTATTCACAAGCATCAAAAAAAACTTAATATTAAGATAAATGATTGCAGGATTGATAAAAGCAACATGGAAAATATTGAAATTATCATAGATAGCACAAATTTACAGTAACACTCCTGGCCACAGTAAGGAAAACAGTGCAGATAGAAAGTACCGAAGCTACGAGCAAGTAAGAAAGTTACATGTTATGTTAAGTGTGAATAGTAAAAAAGCTATAGCTGCAAGATACAGTAATGGCGTCTACTCTGACCACTTGCGATTTGCTTGAAGAAGTTAATTTTCAGCACAAAATAAAAGCATTATATGCAGATAGGGCATACGATAGGCAAAAACTTTATAAATTGTGTAAGAAATACGATATAAAGACAAAAGTTCTACCAAAAAAGGATGCAGCAGAACATTCAAAAATAGATTATATGTCTGACAGAAATGCTGCTATTAGGTTAATAAAATTATATGGACAAGATGGTGTAAAAGAGTGGAAAAAGGAAGCAATTTATGGAAAAAGATCTTACATAGAAGGATTTTTCTCAAGGTTGAAGCAAGTATTTGTTTAGGAATAAATCTGAGATAAATCGAGAAAAAGAACTAAATGCTATTTGCTCAACAAATTCACTGATATTGGTATGGCTAAATTTGAAATCATTACATAAATTTGTCGTAAACTATCACTGCTTAAGGTGCTATCCAACAAAGCCATCCTAGACTGGGATGACAGAAGAAGAGTATTTTAGGTGACAGCTGTTTACTCCAAAGTAATGTTGCAAAAGGTCTAACATATAAATTATAAGACTAATATAGAATATACCTTGCTAAAAAAAAAAAAAAGTATAACCTTTTATAAGGTATGCAGGCAAAAATTCTGTAACTTGGTCAGGTCAGAAATGAAGCAACCATATCAGAATCTTTTTGGGTTGCATACCTATTTGTACTATTTGTTTTATTCTAGGCTATGAACATAGCATTAAAATATCGTCCTAGTAGCTTTAAAGATTTAGTAGGTCAAGATATATTGGTGCGTATACTAGAAAATGCTTTTACTCTCAACAAAATTCCACAATCTATACTGCTTTCTGGTAGCAGTGGAATTGGTAAAACCACCACTGCAAGAATAATAGCTTTATGTTTGAACTGCTCATTGGGGCCAACTTTTGAACCTTGTGGATCATGTACAAGTTGTCTGGCAATAAAAAATTCAAGCCATCCAGATGTAGTTGAAATCGATGCGGCAAGTCACACTAGTGTTGAGGATGTTAGAGCGATCTTGGGAGATATTTGCTATTTACCAATAAGTTCTAAATTTAAAGTTTACATTATAGATGAAGTACACATGTTATCCAGTAATGCATTTAATGCATTACTTAAAACTCTAGAAGAACCACCATCTAGCGTAAAGTTTATTCTAGCAACTACAGAAATAAAAAAGATACCAATAACTGTTATTGCACGTTGTCAAAGGTTTGACTTACATAACATTCCTTCAGCTAAGATAATGGAGCGTTTAAATGATATTGCACAAAAAGAAAATTATTTTATTGAAAAAGAAGCATCGGAATTAATTGCTCACCACTGTAGCAATTCAATGCGTAACGCTTTATTTTTGATGAATCAAGCAGTGCTATATAGCAAAGATGGTACAATATCCACTCAAAGTGTTACAGACATACTTGGTCTAGTAGATAGAAACGTTATATTTGATCTACTGGAAGCAGTATTAGATAGTGATTTACAGAAGGCTTTGTTAGTATTCGACAATGTGGTAAAAACAGCAAATCCGCTCAATATTTTTGAAGATCTGCTGCAAACAATCCAGTTAATATGCCGTTTTTTAATTACAAAAGAGATTGATACAGAATATGAGAAGAGCAGAGTAAAAGATTTGAGTGCAAAAAAGTCTTTAATATTTTTTTCGAGATTGTGGAAGGTGCTGCTTAAGGGTATTCAAGATATAAAAATTTCAACATGCAATGAGGTTGCTGCTGAAATGATGTTAATTAGCCTTTGTTATCTTTCTGATTTGCCTTCTCCGGAACAGGTGATCAAAAAAATTCTTTCACAGAATGTAGAGCAAGGAAATAGACAGGGCAGACCTGTTGCACCTTCCCCCTCTGTCATCCAAGTAACTGACTACTCGGATCCAAAAAAATATGTGGAAAAACCCCACTCTGTCATCCCAGTGCGTGACACTGGGATCCATGTGAAAAATAAACAACAAAATTACGATTTTGATAAGATTTTGCAACTATTAAGGCGGAGTAACCAAATTTATCTTTACAAACAACTGTGTAGTAATCTAAAATTAATAGATTGTAAATTTGGGTATTTAAAATTAAAAGCTGTATCTAACTTGAACAGTAATTTTTGTAATGACTTGAAAAGTTACTTAAATCAAGCTACTAATCAGGAGTGGGTTATTATAGTTGATACGAGTTATATGAATAGGGAAGTGAGTAATTTAAATTATGCACCTGTAGTTAAGGATATATTAAATACGTTTAAAGGTGCAAAGGTAGTTAATATAGAAAATAAGGAGTAGGTTGTGGATTTCAGTCAAATAATGAAGCAAGCGCAAGAAATGCAAAAAAAGCTTGCGGAAGCCCAAGAAAAATATATTGGAAAAGAGTTTCAAGGTATTTCTGGTGGTGGCAAAGTTTCTGTATTAGTGGAAGTTATAAAAATAGGTGGCTATAAAGCTAAAAAGGTAAACATAGACTTAGAGCTTATGAGAAATGAAGAAAAAGACATAGTAGAAGATTTAGTGACAGCAGCGTTTAATGATGCCATTAAAAAAGCAGAAGAAGATATGGCAAATGCAACCTCTGATCTTGCAGGTATGATGGGGTTACCACCTGGATTTAAACTTCCTTTTTAAATTTACTACTGAAGTTTGACTTAATGCAGTAACTAAGTGTTTTCCTTTTATACTAGTACTTCCATGAAGTACATTCATATTACTGCATGAATATGCAGCAATTCACAATGATGAATGCAGATCAGAAGATAAAAAGACATTAGTGAAATAGGTGTCAGAAGATCAAGAGTAAAAAAAGTAGAGTAACTCTATTTATTAATTAATAAAATCTTTGTATTTTCCTAAAAGTTAGTTAAGATACAGAAGGTTTTGTGTTATTAAGTTAGCACTTGACTTAACTTTAGTGATTATTTAGACTGCTAAAGTGGAATTTTAATTTTTTTAACGAGGGCAATTATGCATTATAAAAAGTTTTTTTCGGCAGCTGCTTTAGTGACGTTGCTAAGCCTATCAAACTCTGCTTTTTCATCAGACCCTATTGGTCCAATAAGTGATGAAGAAACTAGCTACTACGTTCGTTTGCAATACAACGGTGAAATTTTACCTTTTTATACAAAAGTTGATGGTATTAAAAATGCAGCAGGTAAAGAAAAGGATAGTCCCTTAACAAGATCTTTTATAGCTGGTGGTGGTGCATTTGGTTATAAAATGGATGACATTAGAGTTGATGTTGAAGGGCTTTACTCACAATTGGCTAAAGATACAGCTGTAGTAAATGCTTCTGAAACAAATGTTGCAGACAGTTTAACAGCATTTTCAGGATTGGTTAACGTTTATTACGATATAGCGATTGAAGATATGCCTATCACTCCATACGTTGGTGTTGGTGTTGGTGCAGCATATATCAGCAATCCTTCAAAAGCTGATACAGTTAAAGATCAAAAAGGATTTGGTTTTGCTTATCAAGCAAAAGCTGGTGTTAGTTATGATGTAACCCCAGAAATCAAGCTTTATGCTGGAGCTCGTTATTTTGGTTCTTATGGTGCTAGTTTTAATAAAGAAACAGTATCAGCTACTAAAGAGATCAACGTCCTTTACAGCGCTGTTGGTGCAGAAGCTGGAGTAGCGTTTAATTTCTAGTCTATCTTTGTCTTATTATCCCAGTGGGTTTTTCTTGTCATTCAAGTAGCATGACACTGGGATCTAGAAAAAAGAAATGTGAATTCCAGTGTTTGAGCACTGGAATAACACATTATTTATTTAATGTAGTTTTTATCGTTACACGCTAGCAATGTTAATCAGGTAGCTGATACTGAAGTGTATTGCTACTAAGATCTCAATTAGATGTAAAATTGTGCTTTTTTAATTAAAGCTTGAATTTTTCACTGAAAATCAATATATTATATGTATAGAGTTTTAATTTAAGTTATTATGTTGACCCCAGTAGCAAATTTATGTGTTAATAGTAGCACTAATCTCATGCAATATATTGCTGAAGTGCGAAAATTTCCTATGCTTTCCCAAGAAGAGGAAGTGCGATTAGCAAAAAATTGGCAAGAATACCAGGATATTTCTTCTGCTCACAGGTTGATTACTAGCCATTTGAATTTGGTAGTAAAAATTGCAATGAAATTTAAGAATTACGGTCTATTGTTGATGGACCTGGTCATGGAAGGAAATATGGGTTTAATGCATGCAGTGAAAAAGTTCAATCCTGACTTGGGATTTCGTTTTTCAACTTATGCAGTATGGTGGATTGAAGCTTCAATGAAAGACTTTATATTAAAATCTTGGTCACTTGTAAAGATAGGTACAACGCAAGCACAAAGGAGATTGTTTTTTAGTTTACGTAAAATAAAAAAAAGAATTTTACAATACACAAACAGAGAAACTTTGAGTAAAGAAGAAATAAAAGCAATATCAAATGAGCTTTCTGTATCTGAAGAAGATGTTGTACAGATGAGCTATCGTCTGGCTTGTAAGGATCAGTCGTTAAATAATTGTATAAAAATAGGTGATGACTCTAAAAAGGAGTTACAAGATATGATTCCGTGTAATTTAGTTAGTCAAGAAGTAGCTTACCAGAATCATGAAGAAAAGGCATTAAAAGAAACAATCTTAAGCAATGCATTAGCAAGTCTTAATGAAAGATCAAGAGACATTTTCATTAGCAGATACTTGTCTGAGAATACTCAGACTTTGGATGAGCTTAGCAAAAAATATTGTGTTTCAAGAGAAAGAATAAGACAGCTGGCTGAGCAAGCGATGAGTAAGGTAAAACAACATATAAAATCAGAGAGTTTGAAATTCGGTTTACATGCGTAGTCTTTTCGTATTTCTAATATTTCTTTCAATAGACACTCTTGCATCGGTTAGTAATGTACAACTGAGCGAAAAATATAAAGACTGGTTTGTTTATACTGCATTGGAAGATGGTGAAAAAGTGTGTTATATTGTATCTCATCCTAAGAAAAAAAGTGAACATTATACAGCCGATCGCAAGCCGTATGTAATGGTCAGTTACGTTGATAAAAAAGCAGATGAGGTGAGCGTCACTTCTGGCTTTCAGTATAATAATGAGCCTGTAGTTCTCAATATCGATAAAAAAATTAAATATCAATTGCCAATAATACAGGGAAGTCTTGCGTGGACAGATGATACAAAAATGGACCAAGATTTGATTCTAAAAATGAAGCAGGGATTATCAATGGTAGTTAATGGAAAAGTAAAAACAGCAAATGTTGATGATACTTATTCCTTGCTTGGGTTTCAAAAAGCTTACCAAAAAATGCACGACTTATGCCATACAAAGTAAATTATTGATTACTAAAGTATAAGATAGGCTGTTTTTATCTCTCAGATAAAAAGATAAATAGCACTTTACATAGAATGTGGATATCATTTAAAATATACTTTTGAGAATTAGTATGTTAGAGGTTGCAGGTAAAGAGCAAGTTGTATGTGAGCAAATGCGTTTTAGCGTTGGCCGAGCAAGTCTTTTAAATACGCTATCCAGAGTGAGCGGGGTGGTTGAAAGGCGCAACGCGATAGACGTTTTAGCGTGTATAAATATCAAAGCACAACATGGCAGCATAAAACTAAAGGCTACCGATCTTGACATTTCAATATTTGCCTCACTTACTGCAAATGTATCAGCAGAAGGAGAAGTGAAAATCTCAGCACATACTTTACATGACATAGTGAAGAAATTGCCAACTAATTTGGATGTCTATTTCGAAATGAATAATCAAGGAAAATTATTGATATCCTGTGGAAATGCAAATTTTTCTTTACCGAACGTAGTTTCAAATAACTTCCCTGTTCTGGAAGAAGGTGATCATCAATACGATTTCACTCTACTAAGTGCAGATTTGGTAGACTTATTGACTAAAACGAAGTTTGCTGTGTCGCTGGATGATACAAGGTATAATTTAAACGGGATATATCTGCATACAGATGAGCAATTTCTGTACTGCGTTGCAACTGATGGCCACCGTTTATCATGTATAAAAAGGCCTAAACCTGAAGATATCAACGGCGAATTTGGGGTGATCATTCCACGTAAAACTATCATGGAATTATTGAAAGTATTGTGTGATTGTAATGAGATTAATATAAAACTTTCAGATAGAAAAATCAAATTTACATGTGGTGAGTATATTCTAATATCAAAATTGATAGATGGGACTTTTCCAGATTACAAAGCTGTCATTCCAACGTCTCAAGATAAACAAATGATTGTTGAGAGTAGTAAGCTTGCTAGCGTTATAGATCGGGTTTCTGTTGTTGTGTCCGATAAAATAAAATCCATTAAATTTTCATTGCAAAAGAATTTATTAACTCTGCATTCAAACTCTCAAGAGTGTAGTGATGCAACTGAGTCTATAGAAGTGGATTACGATGGAGCTCTTATGGAAGTAGGATTTAATTCTCGTTATTTGCTTGATGCTTTATCTTGTATAAAAAACAAATGTAAGGTCAGCCTATCAGATGGTAATAGCGCTACAATTATCACTGATGAAGATGATCCAAGTGCACTATATATAGTAATGCCAATGAGGACTTAAGCTAGTAATCTATCTTTACTAAGTATAAGCCGTGAGGCGGCGCAGTGACCCCAGCGGCGTTTCTTTTGCATTGACTTAATATATTTAACATTTCTTGTGGATTAGTTCTATTTTTTCCAAATTCAACTAAAGTGCCAACAATAATCCTCACTTGGTTATGCAAAAAGGAAATCGCAGATATTTTGATGTATATGTGACTTCCATTTTGTACTATATCAATATCATCGATTGTTCTGACCGGATTTGTAGCTTGACAATCTTTTGAGCGGAAGCTTGAAAGATTATGTTTTCCAAGCAGGTGTCTAGCAGCTTCACGCATGATGTTTACGTCAAGTGGGTTAAATACTTGCCACACATAACCGATTTCTAGAGCTGCAGGAGCGTAGCGATTAATTATTCTATATTCATAATATCTTTTTTTTGCTGAAAATCGCGCATGAAATGCATCATCTACGGCTTCTGCACTAAGCACAACTATAGGAATCGCTTTTAAGTGATAGTTTATTCCATTTCTTATTCTGTAAAGCTCAAATTGCCTTTCCATATTGAAATGAGCAACTTGCCCTAAAGCATGAACCCCTTTGTCAGTTCTGCCACCACAATGCAAAGAGACTCTCTCGCCACTGAAATTAAATATAGCGTTTTCTATGGTTTCCTGAATTGAGTTAGCAGAGTGTTGTTGCTTTTGCCAGCCAGAGAAACCACTACCATTGTATTCTATCGTTATTTTGTATCGCACTACAAAGTCTATCTATCTAATTTTAGGTAACTAACGTTCTTCGTTATTAAAAAACCCTTGGCAGATTGGTTGCGTTCAATTACCATGGAGACTATACAAGTTAATAAATGATCCATGGCACATAATCCAGAAGAAAGAAATAATGATAAGCAAAAAGCACTAGATAATGCAATAAGTCAAATTGAAAAAGCATTCGGTAAAGGTGCAATAATGAAGCTAAAGCAAAACCCTATAGAAAAAATAGACACGATATCTACAGGGTCGATTGCACTTGATTCAGCTCTGGGTGTTGGGGGATTGCCAAAAGGACGTATAATTGAGATATTTGGCCCTGAGAGTTCTGGTAAAACTACCCTTGCTTTGCATGTAATTGCTGAAGCACAGAAAAAAGGAGGTTTATGTGCATTTATCGATGCGGAACACGCACTGGATGTTATATATGCTCGTAAACTTGGAGTGAAAACTGATGATTTGGTAATTTCACAACCAGACACTGGAGAGCAGGCGTTGCATATTGTTGAGTATTTAGTGTGTTCTAGTGCAGTTGATGTAATAGTTATTGATTCTGTTGCAGCACTAACTCCAAGAGCTGAAATTGAAGGAGATATGGGCGACCAGCACATGGGACTACAAGCAAGGCTTCTAAGCCATGGACTCAGGAAACTAACTTCTGTAGTTTCAAAAGCAAACTGTATATTGATATTTATCAACCAAATTCGTATGAAAATAGGAGTAGTATATGGAAATCCTGAAACTACCACTGGTGGAAATGCGTTAAAATTCTATACTTCTATAAGACTTGATATAAGAAAAGTTGGTGCGATAAAGGATAAAGAGAATATTACGGGTAATGAAACGAGAGTTAAAGTTGTAAAAAATAAAGTTGCTCCTCCATTTAGAGAGGCAAAATTTGATATAATGTATAATGAAGGCATATCAAAACTTGGGGAAATAATAGATATAGGAGCAAAACTTGGTGTCCTTGAAAAGGCAGGCGCTTATTATTCATATAACAATACGCGTCTTGGGCAAGGAAGAGAAAATGTAAAAAGCTACCTCAAGGCGAATAAAGAAATTGCAAATGAAATAGAAACAAAAATCAGAGATTTATTTAAAAATCACGATAACTCTATTGCAATAGAAGAGGAGCGTGAACAACTTCTAGAAGAATCAGTATTCTAATCTAGATGCTTGTATTGGGCAGTATTCAATTGCTACACTAAAGTTTCACTCTCAACCGAGTTGATGAAAGCTGCGTTATCTCCTTGCAGCATTAGGTGTATATTCTTTGCTATTTTTTCCACTAAGAGGATAGCGTTATCAAAATTTTCAAATTTTGATAATACATAATCTGCTAAGCTTTTCCGATTTTCAGGCCTACCTACTCCAAATCTCAAACGCCAATAATCGTTACCAATAAAGCTATCTATAGACTTAAGTCCATTGTGTCCAGCAGAACTACCACCTTTTTTTACTTTTATTCTTCCAAATTTCAAGTCAGCATCATCATGTATGACAACAATATTGTCTAGCGATAATTTGTAAAAATTTTTTATTTTTGCAACAGGAATACCTGAATTATTCATAAATGAAGAAGGCTTTATTAGCATAACTTTATTATTGTTAATTATGCCAGAGGTTATCAAGTAATCGGCTTTCTTAGAAAATGACTGAAAATTCCAATATTTGTAGATTGCGTCAATAACGATAAAACCAATATTATGATGAGTTAACTCATATTGACTACCAGGATTACCAAGCCCAGCTATTAAATGCACTACTCCTCTGTTTTTGTTTGAGTCTCTTCAACATCACTATCGGCAGCAGAGATTGTTACAATGGTGAAATTTTCTTCCTCATGAGCTACAAATTTAACACCTTCTGGCAATTTTACATCATTGATATGTATAGACTGACCAATCATTTTGCCAGACAAATCAATTTCTATGACTTGAGGTATTTTCTCAGGAGAGCATTTGACAGTAATAGAACGACACAGAACATTAAGCACTCCACCTAATTTGATTCCTGGTGATTTACTTTCATTGATGAATGATAAAGGTATATCTATTTTAATTTCACTACCTTTATCAACAAACTGAAAATCAACATGTTGCACAGTATCCTTTACTACATGCCATTGAATATCACGAACAAGAGCATATTCTTTTTTCCCCGAAATATCTAGTTCTATTAAATGTGCAGAAAGAGCACCTGATTTATATTGTTTAGTAAATTCCTTTGCAGACAATGTCAAATTTACGTTATCATGCCCTTTACCATATATAACTGCAGGTATACTTCCCTTCTCCCTCAGAGCCTGAATCGCTTTCTTTTTTTTTACATCACGTAACTCTGCATTAATTGTTACCATTTCTTGCTGTGCCATCGATTACTCCTATTCAGCTAATCCTTTTTATATAATTTAATAATATAACATAAAAATATTTATTTCAAACTTCATTCTTTCACACTAATTCTTTGTGGAAAAATTTATTTAGATATATACTTAAGATTACGTAGTAAGAGCTATGGGTATTAACGATCAAGTAGTTTTTAAGATTTATAAGCCAACAAAAACTGCAACACAATCTGGCTTAGGTAATACAAAATTCTGGTACCTAAAAATTGAGCCTTGTTCTTACTATATTGAACCTTTGATGGGTTGGGTTGGCTCAAAAGATCCCCAAAAACAGATTGTATTAAAGTTTGATTCTCTTGAAAAAGCAATATCTTACGCAAAGAAACACAACACAAAGTACACAATTGAAATGCCAAAAGATGTTAAAAGACTGCCAAAATCTTATGCAAATAATTTCGTATCAAAGTAAGTTTTATCGTAGTGTGTTTATCTAAAAACCTAAACCTAATCGTTACTATGATTTTGCTAACACACTAAGGTCATTTAGATAGTCGAACCTGGCTAGCTAGTATCAAAGAGTTATTTTTTAGGTATTTCTCCGTAAGACTGCAAGTTTTTTTGGATTACTCAAATAACTTCATTCTGCTTGAAGAACTTTTATGTTGCTTTGCACTAAATTAATTTCACGTTTTATTTGTGTTAGCTATTTATTTAGTGAGTGGACATGTAATTTTACCTTAAATAACCCTATAATAAAAACATAGTTATTGAGATAATACAGAAGGTTCTCATGACAACCTCTGTATAGCTCTTAATTTTGCTGAACGCGCACGCGGATTTGCATTTATTTCTTCCGCACTTGCTTTAATCACTTTTTTGTTTAAAAGGGAGAATGTCTTGGTAGGTCCTGGTTCACACAAATCTTTAAAAAGGGTTTTAACTATACGATCTTCTAGAGAATGAAAGGTAACTACAATTAATTTGCCGTTTTCACTTAAAATCTCAGATGCAGCTTTAATACCCTTTTCAAGCTCTCCTAGCTCATCATTTACCCATATTCTGATTGCCTGAAATGTTCTAGTTGCAGGGTCAATCTTGCTTTTTCCACGAAACACTACAGAACGTACAATATCCGCAAGTTCAAATGTAGTTTTGATAATTTTCTTCTTCCGCGCATTTACTATCGCTCTTGCGATTTTACGAGAATGACGCTCACCCCCATAATTATATATAGTGTTCGCAATCTCTTCTTCACGTAAAGCGTTAACAAACGTCGAAGCATTCATATGAGAATAGTTATCCATGCTCATGTTAAGTGGGCCATCACGTAGAAATGAGAATCCTCTATCTCCATTATCAAGCTGCATAGATGAAACTCCAACGTCGAAAACTATTCCATTGATACCTTTAATATTATTACTATCTAATAAATTTTTAATATTACTAAATTTCTCAATAAATAGATTTATTCTATCAGGGTATTTAACGTTCAGATCATCATAAAATTTGGTAACTGTTTCATCCCTATCAATTGCATACACTTTGCAATCAGCGGATTCCAATATTGCTTTGCTATATCCTCCAGCTCCAAACGTGGCATCCACATATATACCACCACTGTGTGGTGACAATTGCAGTAGCATCTCTTTTAACAAAACTGGAATATGTGTCATATCAAGAGACTTTGTGCACTTAAATTAAAATAACTTTCTCGCCAAAAAATATATGGAAATATATAGGTATAGTATAAGAATATTTAAATATAATCAACGATATAAAAATTTAATAAGATAATATTATTAATATAACATTTACATAATTCACGTTTGAAAAAGTAAGTAATATTACTATAATATCAAACAAATTACGGAAGATTTCGTGCAACAAATAACAAAAGTAATACTATCAAGTTTAATTTGTAACACTTTGTTGTGGTATGATCACATGCTTTTCAGCCATCTAATAAGCATAATCGGAGATGTGTTTTTTCCATCAGACGACAAATTAGTCAGCATACTTAAAGCTTTTGGAGTGTTTGCAGTGGGTTTCTTAATAAGACCAATTGGTGCTGCTATATTTGGCCACATTGGAGATAAATATGGAAGAAGGATTGCTCTATTTCTCTCTATCATATTGATGACTCTATCAACCGTACTTATTGCATTTGTTCCAGGGTATCAGAACATTGGGGTACTCGCATCAGTACTGGTGGTATGTTTAAGATTATTGCAGGGTATATCTCTTGGAGGAGAGGCAGGAAATGCCCCATTTTTAATAGAGCATGCTCCTAAAAATAAAAGAGGATTCTTTGGCAGTATTGAAGTATTGAGCGCAATTCTTGGCTCAATATTAAGTCTTATAGTGGTGCTTATATGCAAAAAAGTATCCGATTTTGAATCTTGGGGATGGAGATTGCCTTTTATTTTCAGTTTTGTAATAGGATTAATCAGTATATATATGAGATATATACTCGATGAAAGCCCAGAATATAAAAAGCAGGAAAAGCCACATGAATTACCGTTAAAAGAACTGTTAAATGGCTATAAAAAACCTTTTCTAATATCAATTGGAGTTGACATAGTTGAGAATGCATCTCTTTACATATATTTAGTGTTTTTTAATCTACTTGCATCAACAATAAACACTCACTTTAATCACGCAGTAGAAATATTGAATCAGGTTGCACTTGGAGGATTGACTATACTATTTGCAATACTGTCTGATAAGATAGGAAGAGAGAAAGTCATGAAATTTGCATTTGTGACTTTTATAGTAGTAAGTTATCCAGTTTTTTCAATGATACTAAGTGGTAATAATTTGCTCACCATAATGGCGCACGTTCTTTTTATAATCCCAATAGCTGCTTCTCTTGGTCCTGTTAGCGCGTTTATGTGCGAATTATTCCCAATAAAGGTACGATACAGTGGATTTGGTTTATCAAGAAATATAGCTTCGGGATTTTTTGGTGGTCTTGCACCATTTATATGCACAACTATTATCAAAGTTACAGGACAAGGAACTTTAGCAAGTTTTTACATGATTTTCTGTGCACTAATTGGGTTAGTTGCTATATCACAAGTTAAGAGTTAGATTTTTTCAAAAACCAAGTGTTTAAAAAATCTAATCGTAAGGTGGAAAATGCCAATTTTTAGGTGATAGTGTAAATATTTCAACTCCATCTTTTGTGACTCCAAGCGTATGCTCAAACTGTGCGGAAAGTGAAAGATCACGTGTTGTCACTGTCCAGCCATCTAGCTTGCTGAGAAGAGTTTCATGTTTTCCAGCATTGATCATTGGTTCTACCGTAAAAAACATGCCTTCTTTTAAGATAAGATCCTCACCTTCATCATAAAAATGTACAACATTTGGTGGAGCATGAAAAACCTTTCCTATGCCATGTCCACAATAATTGCGTACGATAGAATATCCAAAATCTTCAATATATTTTTCTATAGCAAATCCTATTTCATTTAACTTATTGCCGGGCTTAACTTGTTTTATCGCTTCCATTAGCGCATTGTAGGCAGCATTACACAAACGCTTTGCTTTTATTGAGGGTTTACCAGTCCAAAACATGCGACTTGTATCACCATACCAGCCATTTAAAATCACTGTAACGTCAATATTTAAAATATCTCCATCTTTAAGAGGTTTATCATCAGGAATACCATGACATACAACAGCATTTTTCGAAGTACAAATTGATTTCGGATATCCCTTATAATTCAGTGGTGCTGGAATTGCACCTGCATTGATTATAAAATCATGACATAGATCATTTAATTCATTAGTTGTTACGCCTACTTTGACGTATGGTGCAATGAAGTCAAGGGTTTCAGCTGCAAGCCTGCCAGTTTTACGCATAAAGTCAAAGTCTTCTTGTGAATGTATAGTTATGTTCATATTTTCCATTTCTTATTATAATTCACATCTTGCATAGTAGATAATGTCATTCCACTGCTTGACACATAATTGTACGAATATTGAATGCAAAAGTACAAAAAATAGTGTCATCAGAATGCCTTTTTTTCCTGTCATCCCAGTGTCACGCACTGGGATGACAAGAGGAGAACTACTGGGATGACAAGGGGAGAGCTACTAAATGACATCTTCAATTTCTGTGTGTCAAGCACTGAAGAGGTCTCTCCTATTTTCTCTTGATGAATAAATCTAAGTAGAGTATAGTAAAAATGCATTTATGTAGCGATTAATGAGCAACTTAGTTTTAGTCTATATAACTTTTTCAAACCTGAAAGAGGCTAAGACTATTTCTGAAGAATTGTTAAACGAGAAGTTAATTGTATGTGTAAATATATTTCCCGAAGTAAATTCTCTGTATTTATGGGAAGGTAAAATTAATAGTAATTGTGAAATAGTGGCAATTATGAAGAGCAGGAATGATCAGACTGATAAGATTGTAGAAAAAATCGAGGCAATGCATTCTTATGATCAACCAGCCGTTGTGATAATACCCATAGGAAAAGCGAATAAATCTTTTACTAATTGGGTTAATAATGTTATTGATATAAACAATATTGGGGTGTAGCCAAGTGGTAAGGCAGCGGTTTTTGATACCGCCACGCGAAGGTTCGAATCCTTCCACCCCAGCTTTATTGAAGTGTGCGTGAAATGATATCACTTTTTTATAAATTAAGGTTATTTAATTACATACTGGGCAGTTTGAAAGATATAGTTGTCAAGCTATTTCTTTTCACTCTGTATCTTTATACATCGAGCATTATGCTCATGTTTCTCACCAATGGCTTTTGGTATACTGTAGAGTTTAGCTCTTTCAAAAATGCATTTTACCATTTGTATCAATATTTAAAATGGTATTATGAAAATAGAGATGATTTGGGTTATGGAGTTTCTATTAGAATATTAGTAGCGTTTCTTACTCCGCATTTTCTCTACAAATTATTTTCTGGCACAGGCTGGAAGTCTTTTTTCAAGGAGAAGATAGTTCAGATACTCAGCACAAGAAGAAAAATGAGTAATAAACCAAATGGCAGTAGTTATGGTTATAGTAATAAGAACAGTTACGGTAACAATAATCTTCAAGAGGCAGAACGG
This sequence comes from Wolbachia endosymbiont (group B) of Parapoynx stratiotata, assembly GCF_947250635.1. Lineage (NCBI taxonomy): Bacteria > Pseudomonadati > Pseudomonadota > Alphaproteobacteria > Rickettsiales > Anaplasmataceae > Wolbachia > Wolbachia endosymbiont (group B) of Parapoynx stratiotata. Next base: position 167,687 of record NZ_OX366335.1, read on the forward strand.
AAAGTGAATATGATAAAGCAGCTATTAATCCAAGATATAGATGAAGCTATAGAAAAAAGATTAAATGATATTTTTCTTGGTGAGAGGGGTAAACCTCATTAAAAGGGCTTTATCTTTTTTAGAATTGGCTGTATTTTATTTTTTATGTATAACGGATCATAGTCAGCCAGTATACATGTTTCAACAAAATCTTGACTGAAGTCTGATAGCCAGGAAATTGCTTTACGTTTCTCTATCAAGCTTTCTGTTTTTTTACAGTTACTTGCTGCATCAATCATTGCCTGTGATATCACTGATTGCCACAGTATGCAGTACCTTTGTATATCATCTAAAGTGCTATTTGCTTCGTGATGGTAAAAAAATTCTTTGAAATTGAAGTTATTTGACATTATGTACCTCTTTAAGTTGAAAATTAGAATTTGAAGTAGTGCGAAAGTTGTCTTGCTGAAGCGAGTAGCCTTTATGACAGTCAGACCGGGTTTTGTATGAGCTATAAATGTTTAAGAAATTCTCTAGAAGCATCTGGATCGGTAGAGCCGGGTAGCAAAATAAGGTAGACGAGAAAAGACAACTATAGAAAAAAATGATCAATGCGCAACACTGGAAAATTGATTACAAATAAGACAACATTTTCGATCAAAAACCAGTGTCTGAGCACTGGCATTATAAAGAAACCTATGTCAGCTACTTGCATGACACCGATTTCTCTCTTATACTTTTTTTGTCTATCTTATTTTATCACTCTGCTGAACAGATAATTCTCGCTAATAAGCTTTTTACTGAGTTTTTGTTATTGAGCTTGCACAGATCAAAGACAAGTTTTGAGTCAAAAATACCCTTAATATTATAATAAGGGGCTGGTAAAATGTGTCTAGTAAGTTTTCTTCTCTATGCAACTGCACCTCAAGCTAATAATGGACCATCAGGCGTATTACCAATTACATTGATCTGGTTTAATATTTTATTAGTGGGGTAAAAATAATTTTTTATAAACTCCTTATATATAGCTGTTAATTTATGTATATCGTCTATTGATACGCATTCATTTACCTGATGTGCGGTTTTGTTGATCATACCAAATTCAATTACTGGACAAATATCCTTAATAAACGCAGCATCAGATGTGCCACCATTTGTACTCAGCACAGCATCAATGCCGGTCATTTTATTTATCGCATCAAGCATAATATCAGTATTTCTATCAGGAGTAGAGAGAAAAACGTTTCTGCTGCTTTGCATAGAAAGTTTATAATCGTTAGTTACACTAGAGCATATTTCATCAATCAGCTTATATAAGCCGTCAAGCGTCTGTATGTTGTTATATCGAATATTGAAACCTGCTGCTATTGAGCTAGGTATTAGATTATTAGTATTATTTCCAACGTCGATAGTAGTAATTTCGCAATGTGAAGGCTGAAAATATTTGTTACCACTATCAAAAGTAGTATCTTTTATCTTACTTAATACCGATATCATTTTATATATTGGATTATCTGCTAGATCTGGGTAGGCAACGTGCCCTTGTTTACCATGGCAAATCAATTTAAATGTTGCAGAACCTCTTCTACCTATTTTTACTGTATCACCTAATTTCTCACTACTAGTTGGTTCGCCAACTACACAAAAATCTATCTTTTTTTGCTTACTTTTCATCCATTCCAAAACTTCCTTTGTTCCATGTTCTTCCGCGCTTTCTTCAGCACTGGTAATCAATGCACTGATTGAACCACTGAATCGAAACTTACCTGCAACTGAATCTACCATAGCAGCAATAAATGCGGCTATTCCACTTTTCATATCAGCTGCTCCTCTTCCATATAGCATTCCATCTCTAATTTCTGGCTTAAATGGATCAGATATCCAATCTTTTAACTCACCTGGTGGTACAACATCAACATGTCCAGCAAAACACAAGTTTGGTACTCCATTTATATATTTCGCATAAAGATTTTTAACTTTATCACCAAACTCTAAAATCTCACATTCAAAACCACTTTTCTTGAGAATGGCTGCTATATGCTCTATTGCCCCATCGTCTTTTGGTGTTATACTTTTAAAAGAAATTAATTTCTTAGTTAGTTCTACAGGGTCAATCTTCATATCAATCTTGAAATACTAACATTACCGTATTGTAAACATTCTATGCGATATTTAAAACAAATATTACAGCACACAGAACAAGTTCTTATTAGGGAAGTAACAGTACTTGCTGATAATATCTATGAAATATGTAGACAATACGGAAATGACATTTTTCTGATTGCAGATGAAAATACAGCAAAACTTTTAAACAAAAACATACTTAATAAAGTTTCTCATTTAATTATTCCAGCCAAACCTGTCATTCCAGCGCGTGACTATGATGGATCGCAGTGTCACGCTACTTGGATGACACCAAATAGACTGAACAGAGCTGCTTCTCTCCAAGCTGTAAACCTAGTTAGAAATAAAGCAAAAGATAGTGACTTAATGGTTGCATTTGGCAGTGGCACTGTTAATGATATCTGTAAGTACGCAAGCTATTTAGAAGGCAAAGATTACATATCCTTTCCAACAGCTGCTTCCATGAATGGATATAGCTCTGCAAACGCTTCAATATTAGTTGATGGATATAAAAAATCGTTCGGAGCACATCTTCCAAAGGCAATATACATTGATACCGATATAATTGCCAACGCACCACCACGACTCACATTAAGTGGATTTGCAGATTTCATCTGCCGTTCAACAGTACAAGCCGATTGGCTATTATCTCATCTATTACTTGGCACAGAATATAATGAACTTCCCTTTAAACTTGTTCGCAATCTGGAGGAAATTTTGCTCAGAGAACACTTGGCACTTGCTAAAAAAGATAAAAGAGTAGTTTTATTACTTATGGAAGCCTTATTGATTTCAGGACTCGGAATGGTGATGTCAAAAGGCAGTTACTCTGCAAGTCAAGGAGAACATATGATAGCTCATGCAATTGAGATGGTAACACAGGATTATTCCTCCTCGTTACATGGGGAAAAAATTGCTGTGACAACGATTACCATGGCTAACTTGCAAGAGGAGATATTGTCAATACGAAACCCGATTACCAAACCGATCACTTTAGATGTAAAACATATAACTCAGTGCTTTGGTAATACCGAATTTATAAAAATTCTAAAGCAGAAGCAAATGATGCAGCAAAAAATTCAAGAGATTATTTGCAAAGAATGGAGTAACATTTCTAGTTTAATTAAGCAAAATTTACTATCTGCAAAACACCTGCAGAAAGTATTTGAAGATCTATCAATTCCGTACTTACCGGAGCATCTTAATTGGAACAAAGAGCAATATTGCAAGGTAGTCAATCTTACATTTGCAACAAGAGATAGATTCACCTTTCTTGACCTGGCTGGTTGTATAGAAAAAAGTTAGATTTTGTGTATTCGTTCAGTAGGGTAGCAAAATAAGATAGACAAAAACACAGTAACAAATGGTGTCATGCAAGTAGCTATCCAGCCTTTCTTAACAACAAAAACTTAGCATGACTTTTGTGCTCAAAAAACTTCTGGATTCCAGAATCAAGTGCTGGAATGACATGGTGAAATATTATTCAAGTAGCCTCTGTCCCAGTACCTATTCGGTGTCATTCAAGTCAACTCTTTTCTTGTCATCCCAGTGCCTAGACACTGGGATCCAGAAAACTTCACTTTAAATGAGTGCATTAGATTGTCTTTATATAGATGCCAGTGTCAGCTACTCGGATGAAATTCATTTAGTTGTCTTTTCTCATCTACCTTACCACTTTCTTGAACGGATACCATTAGCCATTCCCCTGAATAGATACAACAAATGTTGTATCTTTATCACTTCACATACATTATTCCATATACTATATGAACAACTGAAAAAAAACTTCAGTTAATTGACAATGAATCACGTTATTTTGTCAAATGCGCTGCTATCGCCAAACCATAGCTTAGCTTGAGTGGCTGAGGAGGGATTTGAACCCCCGACCAAGAGATTATGATCCTCCTGCTCTACCACTGAGCTACTCAGCCTCATTAAAAACCTTGCTATATATATGATCTACATGTTTCGTATAATACTTCAAATCAAACAAAGATTCAAGTTTTTTAGAGTTAATAACTTCAAGTAAGGATTTATCTTGTTTCAGTTCGGCCAGAAAATCACTATTGTTTTGTTTCACTTTCATTGCATTGCTCTGAACAATTTTATACGCCTCTTCCCTCGCCAAACCACTATTTACCAACTCGAGTAATACTCGTTGTGAAAAAACCAAGCCTTTTGAAGAATTTAAGTTCTTTTCAATGTTTTCCTTATTGATCACCAATTTATCTATCAAATCTGTTAATCGTACTAAAGCAAAATCCATTGCTATACAAGCATCAGGAGCAATGCATCTTTCCACAGACGAGTGCGATATATCTCGTTCGTGCCATAATGCAACATTTTCTAATGCAGGAAAAACATAGCTGCGTATTAAGCGTGAGAGCCCAGTCAAATTCTCACTTAAAATAGGATTACACTTATGCGGCATAGCAGAACTTCCCTTCTGACCAGTGGAAAAATACTCAGAAATTTCTCCAACTTCAGTTCTTTGCAAGTGACGTATTTCAACGGCAATATTCTCTATTGAACTTGCAATCACTCCTAAAACTGAAAAGAATATTGCGTGTCTATCACGAGGAATGACTTGAGACGATATGGTTTCAGGTATAAGTCCCATTTCTTTCGCTACATACTCTTCAACAAACGGATCAACATTTGAAAAATTACCTACTGCACCTGATATTTTACAAATCGAGATCTCTGTTTTCGCGCTAATTAATCTCTGATAATTGCGTTTAAATTCAGCATAAAATCTAGCAAATTTTAATCCAAGAGTTGTTGATTCTGCATGCATTCCATGACTGCGCCCAACACAAACAATATTTTTATAGTCCTCAGCCTTTTTTTTCAGTGCTGAAAGTATATTTTTTAAATTTTCGAGCAAAATATCACATGATTCCTTTAACTGAACCGCAAGGCATGTATCTAAAACGTCAGAACTTGTCATTCCATAATGAAGATAACGAACATCAACTCCCGCTTCTTCAGCAACATATGTTAAAAAAGCTATAACATCATGTTTTACAATGGATTCAATTTCGTTAATACGTTCAATATCAAATTCAATAACATCAGAGAGCTTCTGAGCAACACTATTTGGAATCACTCCTAACTCTGCTTGAGCTTCACACGCTAATTTTTCTATTTTGAGCCATATATTAAACTTATTTTTTTCTTCCCAAATGGAAGACATTTCTTTGCGGCTATAGCGTGGGATCATTAGATGATCCCTGTCTTATCTTTGAACATGCTAGACCCCAGTGTGTAACACTGGGACGACAGAAAAAAAAGGCACTGGAATGACAAGAGTAGTTGAAATATTTTATTCACTGCTATTCGTTATTTGTATCTTCTTGTTGCTCAGATTTCTGATTTTGCAACTTTACTTGCCTCAATTCATGTGCATCTTTTTCAGATCTTACAACGTATATAGTAATTGGAACTATCACTTTACTATGTAATTCTATATTTACTTGATACTCGCCCAAATTTTTGATACTTATTCCACCAAAAGATAAACTATGATGACTTATATCATATCCTTCTTGTAATAAAGTTTTTGCAATTTCACGTGTGGTTACAGAGCCAAAAATCTTTCCATCCTCTGAAGCTTGCTTTATTAATATAATAAATTTATCATGCAGTGATGATGCAAGCACTTTTGCTGCATTTAATTTTTTGATATTTTCTTCTTCCAATAATAAACGCTGTTCCTCTAACTTTATTAAATTTTCCTTAGTGGCTTTCATCGCCTTTTTTTGTGGAAAAAGAAAATTACGTGCATAACCTGGCTTAACTTTGACAACTTCACCAAGCTTACCTAAAGTTGTTATATTTTCCTTTAAAATTATTAACATAAATTACCTAACTTTTTTAGTACAGTAAGGAGCAAGAGCTAAAAAGCGTGCTCTTATAATTGCTAAGCGCAACTTTCTTTGTTTTCTTGCGCACACACCTGTTAACCTTCTAGGTAATATTCTACCATAGTCAGAGGTGAATTTGGACAATAAATCTATATTCTTATAGTCTATGTCCTCATCTTTAGATGCAGTAAGAGGACAGACCTTAGGACGCCTAAAGCCAGTTCTGTTATTTACAGACACGTAAGAATTATTAAAACTATTTCGTCTTTTTATCATTATGCACTTTTCTCCTCAATTTGTTTATCCAGCATGTAAGATTTACCTTTAAAAAACTCATTAACCCGTACAGACAAGTGGCGAATAATATTCTCATTCAGTTTTACTCTACGCTCAAATTCATCCATAATGCTTGAAGTAAAACTTATACACATCATACAGTAATGACCACTTTTCATCTTATTTATTGGGTATGCAAAATCCAATAGACCCCAATATTCATATTTTATCAATCCTGAAGCTTCAATATTTTTCAAAAGCACTTCCAGCGTTTTACTCAATTGATTTGAGTCTACTATTTTAAAACTTTTTAAAACCTCTTGAAGGGGCTTTATTAGATGTTGTGAAATATTTTCCTTAAAAGCATTTACTACATTATAGATAAATGCACTTTTAGTGTTAGCTCCTGGAAGGTCCATAAAATTTTGTTTTATTCCCGTATCACTTAGTTCATTTTTCAATTCTTTATCGATTCTTGACTTTATTTCTTTTAAATTTGAAAAATCTTCTTCCAATTCAACCCATAAAATTTTTGTCAGAGTTTCCAAAAAATCAGAGTAAACAATCAGACTTTTTTTAATGCTTTCAGTACTTGCCTCTAGCTCTTGTTTTGTAACTGTGCTATGTTCTCTTTCTATGAGACCTTTAACCTCCTGAGAAATAACATCTGCTTTAATATTTTTCAACAAAATAGCCAATTCTTGGACCATTTCTTCTACTTCTTGCTGCAATAAGTTCGGTTGTGCTATAAAAGTAAATTCATAGAGATTCACTATATCTTCCTTTAATATCAATTAAACACTTTATTATATAAAACTTTTTTATATAAGCAAGTTATTTGTATTAATTTCTACGCCTTCAATCCAACTTAAGTGAGATATTTCATAAATAGCTTGGGGGGTGATTGAATATGCACCTGGCAACAAGATGCTGACTTTATGTTTTTCGAGAAGAAACTTTAGCATTATTTTGGTTTTGCCTCCATTTTTCAACACTGAATTCAACTCCTCAGCAACTTTTTGCGAGTCTGCACATACAGCAGTTAAAACTAATCCTTTCATTAGAGAAGTAACCTTTTCTGTAAATTCAGATATGTCCTTTCCTGATAGTCTCGTTGTGTTTTCTGAAATTTCAAGATCAATTATCACAAATGCTCCAGGTGAAAATAGATTCCTTTTTTCTTCTATTATTTCATTATTGTAGAATGCTATTTCAGAAACATTGTGGGGATCAGAAAGTGTTAGGATAACAAATCTTCCACGTTCTGAGGTTCTCATACGCACATTTAATATTACACCAGCAGTTTTTATCGTCTTACTCTCTCCGATAAACCCAATATTTAATTTTTTCAAAAGAGTTTTAAATTTTTTAAGCGGGTGATTAGTTAAATAAAACCCTAGTGAAAATAACTCATGCTCTAATTTTTCCTCTTCATTAAAATCTTCCACGTTCTCAAGTTTTGGCTTGAGGACATCAAGATTGCCAAATAAAACAGCTTGATTTGACTGCCTATTTTTATTTGCAAAGTAAATCAATGTGTCTATTGACTCGTATAACTGCTTTCTATTTTGGTGCACACTATCGAATGTTCCAGATTTAATTAAGCTTTCTAGCGCCCTCTTATTTATCATATGACCAGAATTTTGAATAAATTCCCATATGTCCTTATAAGGTGCATTTACTATTCCTTCTGCTATAGCAAAACCAACATTACGCAAAGCAGCAATTCCGTAGCGTATGTGCTCACCCTCTATTGAAAATTCAGCCTTAGATTTGCTGATATCAGGCGAAAGAACAGCAACTCCACTGAATTTTGCAGCATGATAAAACAAATTCAGTTTGTCTCTATCATCAATGTTGAGATTCATCAAGGCCGTAAAAAATTCTAGCGGGTAGTTAGCCTTAAGGTAAGCTGTTTGGTAAGATATAATCGCATATGCTGCAGCGTGGGATTTATTAAATCCATAACCAGCAAATTTTGCAACAAGATCAAAAATATAACTTGCCCTGTCGTAATCAACACCGTTTTTTGTTGCTCCTTGAACAAAAAGTTCACGTTGTTTATCCATCTCTGCCTTAATTTTCTTACCCATGGCACGTCTGAGTAAATCCGCCTCTGCTAAGCTATATCCAGAGAGAATACGCGCTATTTCCATTACCTGTTCTTGGTAGATTATTACTCCGAATGTTTCTTTTAACACCTCCTCAAGCAATGGATGAATGTAATCTGGCTTTTCAAGTCCATGCTTTCTTGCAACATAAGTTGGAATGTTATCCATAGGCCCTGGGCGATAAAGAGAAATTAAAGCGATGATATCTTCAATGCAGTCTGGCTTTAGTTTGATTAAAGCTTCTCTCATTCCCGAACTTTCAAGCTGAAACACTCCGATTGAATCACCTCTTGAGAGCATTTCATAGGTTCTTTGATCAATCAAAGAAACCGAGGAAATATCAAATTTTTTTTCATCACGATTAATTAAACGACATACATGATCTATTAGTGTTAGCGTACCAAGTCCAAGAAAATCAAATTTTATTAACCCAGCTTTCTCTACATATTTCATGCTGTATTGAGTGATTGGCAGAGCCGAATTTGGATCATAATAGACGGGAACAAAATTTTCTAATTTTTGATCGCATATTACAATTCCAGCAGCATGAGTTGAAACGTGACGATATATTCCTTCGAGCTTTAGTGATATATCAAGAAGCTTTGCAATTACCTCATCACTATCTCGTTCTTTCTGTAGGTTTTGATCAAGCTCTATCGCTTGCGATAAAGTTACAGGATTTACTGGATTAAATGGAACCATTTTAGATATTTTATCCACTTGAGAGTAAGGCATTTGCAATACTCTACCAACATCACGCAATACTGCCCTTGCTTGCAATTTTCCAAAAGTGATTATTTGAGCAACATAACCGTACTTTTTCTGAACATAATCAATAACCAGGTCCCTTTTCTCTTGGCAGAAATCGATATCAAAGTCAGGCATCGATACACGATCAGGATTTAAAAATCTTTCAAAGATCAGACCAAACTTTATTGGATCAAGATCTGTAATTTGTAAGCTCCAAGCAACAATCGATCCAGCACCAGAACCTCTTCCCGGTCCAACTGGAATGCCATTTGCTTTGCTCCAACGAATGAAATCAGAAACTATCAAAAAGTAGCCAGCGTAGTTCATCGAAGTTATTACGCTTAGTTCGTAATTCAGCCGATCGTAGTATTGTTTAAGGTCTATGTCCGTTTCATTTGCAATGTGGAATTCTAATCCTGCAACTGCCTGCTCCCTCAGTTCTTCATTCTCAGTTTTATTTTCTCGACAAGGAAATTTAGGCAAGATAGGCTGCCTGCTTCTTGGCATGTAAGAGCACCGCTTAGCTATCACTAAAGTGTTATAAATTGCTTCGGGAATGTCGCTGAACAGTTCCTCCATTTCTTCCACAGATTTGAAGTAATGCTCGGTAGTTAACTTCTTTCTGTTATTCTCCAGGGCATAACTGCCCTCCGATATGCACGTTAATATATCATAAGCTTCATAATCAGATCTATTTGAAAAAAACACATCATTCGTTGCCACTAGTGGTATATTGCGCTGATAAGCAAAATCTATTAAAGCTTCTTCAAGCTCTAGCTCTTTATTCAGCCCATGACGCTGCAATTCAACATATAAATGACCATCGAATGCTGAGAGCAGTCTTTTTATCGTTTCTTTATCTTGCTTCAATAACAGTTGAGCCAATATGCCGTCATATCCACCAGTTAAGGCGATTAGGCCTGAACTTAAATTTAATAGCTCATCAAAATCAACGTAAGGAATATCGCTGTTATTCTTGCGCTTTTTAAAAGACTCACTCACCAAGGTGACTAAATTAGTGTACCCTTGTTCATTTTTTGCAAGTAGGAGTATTGATAAATTTTGTTCTAAGTGTCGAACGATAATATTGCATCCTATTATTAGCTGTATTCCCCTACTTGCTGCATATTCTGCAAATTCAAGTGAGCCAAATAAGTTACCTGAGTCAGTAACTGCAACTGCCGGCATTTTGTTCTGCAAACAAAGACCAATCAGCTCCTCAATTTTAACCGAACTCTCAAGCAGAGAATAAACGCTATGAACACGCAAGTGTATGAACATAAAAAACTTTAGATTAGCAATAAAAGGATAACATTAATTTGCTCGTAGGGATATGAAAAGGTCTAACACTGAAATAACACAAAGAGGCTATTTGAATCTAATTTACTATTCACAATCCCGGTTATTAGCTTGTTTTAATTGACTTTTTATCATAATTATGTAATAATTAAATAACTCTTTTAATATTGAAGGTAAAATCATGACAGGAGAATATGAATCACTGAAAAAAGTACTGAGGACGATTGAGGCTAAGAAAGATTTAAAGAAAGATAATATAATTAAGAAAATACAAGAAGAACTAAAGGAACAGGATCAAGGTCTATATCAAGAGTGGGAGGAAGATGAATTTGATGTAAATCATGCATTTAGCTTAAATATTTCAGGGATAGAGTACTCAAAGCTTCCGTTACTAATAATAGCTGCTCAGAATGGTTACATAAAGACAGTAGGGTTTTTAATCGGAGCAAAAGCAGATGTTAATGCGAAAGATAGAGATGAGTGCACTGCTTTGCACTCTGCTGCTGATTATGGTCGCAAAGAGATAGTAGATGTTTTAATCAGAGCAGAAGCAGATGTTAATACGAAAGATAGAAATGAGTGCACTGCTTTGCACTCTGCTACTTGCAAAGAGATGAAAGAGATAGTAGAGGTTTTACTCGAAAGAGGAGCAAATGTTAACGCAGTAGATCGATATGGAAAGACTCCTTTAGATTATGCTAAAATGCGTATTAAATGGCATGCTAAAGAGCGTGCTAAAGGGTATGGTGAAATTTATGCTGAAGGTTATGCTAAGAGTGAAAGCATAGTAAAAGCTCTATTAGATGCAGGAGGACGTTCTTTTGTGAAAGCACGTAATAAGGCAATGATTGCTGGTGGAGTGAATACATTATTAGGCACTGCTATAGCAGTGGCACTTTTTACAACTGGAATAATTACAGCTGAGTTGATACCTATCGTTATAGCAGTGGTTGCAGTTACAGCAGCAGCACTGGTAGTTGGTTGTGCTACATATGAATTACTAAAGCCTAGTACTAAAGTTGATGGAGCAGAGAAATCATCTGCCGCCTTAATAAATGGACAGCAGGGAGTTACTAGCATTCCTTCATAGTAGAGCGCGTGACGCAGGTTCCTGGATCCCAGTGTCTGGGCATTGGGATGACAACGAAGGGGCTGCTTGAATAACAACGAAGGGTTATTTGGATAATAGCCGTACTTGATCTGGATTCCAGTGTCTAGGCACTGGGATGACAAGGGGGGATACTAGGATGACAACGAAGGTGCTGGAATGAAAGGAGTGTTAGATAAAGCTACTTGTATAACTGTTGCACATCCATAAACTCCTTTTCGTTTTGAATGCTGATGATAGTGTGAGTGTTGAGAGGTAAAGGGTCATTTCTATGTCCATGTCCTACCCCTTTTATTGTAAATACTGGAAAGTTAACACTTTTTGCAAACCTTTCTTTTACAATTTCAACAAGATTATCATTATAACAGTTAACAAAGTCACCGAATATTACTGCATCTACTCCATCAAAAATATGAGCTTGTTTTAGGTGATCTAAACTTCGCTCAATTGAATATGGATAAACTCTTATGTCTTCTAAAAATAGAATTTTGTTTTTTGCGTTTATTTGCCAAGCAGTTCCTATACTGTTTTCAACCAAAGTCATATTACCACCGATGATTTTAGACTCTAATCTGCCATTTTTTAGTCTAACTCCATTATTTATCATCTTTAAGTTGTCAAATCTGATAGAGTTGCGTTGGTTAAGAATTAATTCTTTTAATTTTTCAACAGAGCTTTCAGCAACAGAGTTATTTACTATCATTTCCAACATGGTGCCGTGGAGGGTTTGCCAGTCGTATTTAACTTGCAGATAAATATGTAAAGCAGTGATATCACTATAGCCTATAAGAATTTTTTTATTTTGAGCAATTCTTTCTTTTTTATCATTGGGTAACTTTTCTAGATAGGGAATTAGCCGAGAAGCCCCTTCTCCTCCTCTGATACACCAAATTATTTTGCTATCATCAGTGAGCGCATTAACCAAATCATTCGCTCTAAACTCATCAGAGTTAGAATAAAATGGGTTGTCATTACTGTATATTTTCTCCGAAATGTGAGGATTAAAACCCAAAGTTTTTACGTATTCTCTTATAGTAGGCAGATCTGATTCTTTTCCTTTCGAAGAAGGAGCAATAATATCAACTTGATTGATTGTGTGTGCAGGATTAGTGAGTAAAAGGCATAGAAAATAAAGAATAAAGGAATACATTAAAATATCTTATGAAACTCTTGCTTTAATATATCATCTAATTCGCAAAGAGAAACTTTTACTCCTAGTTTTTCCATTGATGTAACGCCGTAATCTTTTAGTCCACAAGGAATAATACCCTTATAGTGGGAAAGGTTTGGAGAGACATTAAGTGCTATGCCATGATAAGTTACCCATTTTCTCAAGCGAATGCCAAAAGCTGCTATTTTTTCTTCTACTCCGTTGTTGTTCACCCAAATGCCTATTCTATCTTCCTTAAATTCCCCAAGTATATTAAAGTGTTTTAAAACATTTATGATCCAATTACTTAGGTCTCTGATATATAGTTTTATGTCACATTTGTTTCTTTTTTTAAGATTTAGCATTAAATATATAATGCGCTGCCCTGGTCCGTGATATGTATATTTACCACCCCTACCTGTTTTATATATAGGAAATAATTTTTCAATAATGTCATCATCTGTTGCACTGATTCCTGCAGTATAAAGTGGAGGGTGCTGGAGCAGCCATACTAGCTCGTCAGATAAATTATTGTAAATTTGTTGAATTTTTGCTTCCATGAATTCTACAGCATTGTTATAATCAATAAGTTGGTTAGATATTAGCCATTCCGTCATATTCAATTTCTTTAGGTCTATCAATGTCATTCCAGTCTGGAATCCAGAAATTTGATTGTAGATAGCACACTGAACTGGTAAGCATAGCTGTTTTACGCTAAAAGGAACGTATTTGACTAAATTGTATAAAAAGATGGATCCTAGTGTCAAGCTACTTGGATGACAAATATGGGCTACTTGAATGGCACTATCGCAAACGAACTAGTGTCAGCTACTCAGATGACATCATTCTTGTAACACTAATTGATATAATTCAACTACAATTTCAAATTTTTAACAAAATTTTCAGGAGGCACATATGAATTTTAACATTTTTCAAAGAAAGAAAAGCAGTGAATACTCTGCTTTGCAACTAATGATGGAACCAAGTTGGAGTAGGCGCGATTATGCAAGTTTTGCTGAGGAAGGCTACATAAAAGATGTCATTGCCTTTCGAGCAATTAATATGATCGCAAGTGCTGCATCTGCGGTACCTTTTACTCTCTGTCAGATTACTGACCAGGGAAAATCACAACTAAAAGCGCATCCATTACTGAAGTTACTTTATTCTCCTAATCCAATGACATCAAAATCGGAATTTATTGAGGGGATTGTGACTTATCGATTAGTTAACGGCAATTCTTATATATTGATGATTGAGCCGCAGAACAAACCAACAGAGCTTTATCTTCTGCGCCCTGATAGAGTTGAAATTATTCCAGGGAGAAGTAACGTTCCTTATGCCTATCGTTATACCGTAAATAACAACAGTTATGACTTTAAAGTTGATAAATTGACTGGGCGTTCAACAGTACTGCATCTTAAAACCTTTAACCCTTTGAATGATTGGTATGGACTTTCACCAATTGAGGCAGCTGCATATAGTATAGATCAGCATAATCAGGCTGGTGCTTGGAATCAGGCAATGCTGCAAAATGGAGCAAGACCAAGTGGTGCAATAGTTGTAAAATCAGAAAAGGATGGAAGTGGTGGAAACTTAAGTCAAGAGCAATATCAACGCTTAAAAGCACAGATAAATGATCATTACTCAGGTCCTGTCAATGCTGGAAGACCTATATTGCTTGAAGGGGGCCTAGAGTGGAAGGAAATGAGCTTATCACCGAGGGATATGGATTTTATTGAGTCAAAACATAGCTCAGCTCGTGATATTGCGCTAGCTTTTGGCGTTCCGCCTCAGTTGCTTGGCATACCAGGTGATAACACTTACAGTAATTTAGTTGAAGCACGTCTTTCCCTTTGGGAACAGACGATTTTACCAACGCTAGAAAATATTATCTGTCACCTGAATTCTTGGCTAGTGCCAAAATTTGGTAAGGATTTATGTTTGTCATACGACAAAGATGCAATAGAAATTCTAATGGAAAAAAGACAAAAGATGTGGAAATACGTGGAAAATGCAAGCTTCATGACGCTCAATGAAAAAAGAGAGGCTTTTGGCTTGCAACCGTTACCCGGTGGTGATAAATTGGGTTGATATTATTTTTTTTTGCATATTAAATTAACTACAATGAAATTGTGGGGTAAATTATGAATGAAAGGGAACAAAGAGAATTGGATGAACTATTAATGAATTCTTCTAAAGGAGAGAATATACAGCAGATTACGGAGTTGATAGAAGCTGGAGCAAATATTAATGCAGTAACAACTGTGCAAAAGGAGACTCCTTTACATATTGCAGTTAGGTATGGTCATAAGGAAGTAGCAGAATTGCTGCTTGATAGAGGAGCAAATGTTAATGCAGTAGAAAGGCGAAAGTGGACTCCTTTACATACTGCAGTTAAAAGTGGCAAGATGGAGGTAGCAGAATTGCTGCTTGATAGAGGAGCAAATGTTAATGCAGTAGATAATCTGGATATGACTCCTTTACATTTTGCACTTAAGTATAATCGGGAGGAATTAGTAAGGTTGTTGCTTGATAGAGGAGCAAATGTTAATGCAGTAGACAAGAAAGGAAGGACCCCTTTATCTATTGTAGCTAGTGATGATTACCAAATAGGGTATTGCGATAAACCGATGGTAGTAAGAACTATAATTGCATATGCTGTGGTACATAGTGGTATCACAACGAAACCAGAGTGTATTGTCAAAAATAGTGAATTGTCCGAATTCTGGGATGATTATCAGAATGAGATGATGAACGTCAAGCTTAGTAACAGCACTATATCATTATATCAGTTCCTGCGAGAGACTGATGAGAATAAATTAGCAGGTTATTTGTCTGATAGAGAATATGATGAAATAAGATGTTCTGACGAATTGGAATATATATCAGAATTTCCTGAACACGCTGATACAATAGTAAGCCAATTTGATAAGGCATCGGACAGAAGGGATTTATTAGATAAAAGTAAAGCAGCTATAGAGAATTCTAATTTGTGGGTGTTACATCAAGTTTTTGACGAAGTAACTTATCACTTAACAGATAAAGAGTTAAAGAACATTATAGAGGCATTTCCAAGTCAGAATTTGGATAATCCAAGTGCTGAACAACTTCAAGCAGCTGCTCAAGCTCATAATTAGAGTAATGTACACAGGCCTATGCTCATTATAAAAGGAGAAACTTTTACCGTTACCCGGTGGTGATAAGTTGAATTGATATTTATATAGTGTAGATATTTATACTAAGCTGTAATAAATAGAGGGTATTTTATGTATCAAGAACAAGAAAATTTTACTCTTCCTCATATAGAATTGTTATCGACATGCAAAGCGAATGTTAATGCAGCAGATCATAAGGGTGCTACTCCCTTACATTATGCTGCTTGCGGAAACCGCTTAGAGGAAATGAAATTATTGCTTAAAAACGGAGCGAGTGTTAATGCAGTAGATCATAATGGCGCTACTCCCTTACATTATGCTGCTTGCGGAAACCGCTTAGAGGAAATGAAATTATTGCTTAAAAACGGAGCAAATGTTAATGCAGTGGACAATTCTGGTTTTACTCCTTTGCATTTGTCTGTTTGTGAAGGCTACAGGGAGATAACACAGTTATTGCTTGGAGATACAGAAAGTCCAAGCACAAGCTGCAGCGACGCAAGCATTGAGAATGTACAAACAATCAATCAGTTTTATCATTGGTGAGAGTAGAACATCTTTTACTAAGGTCTAACTTAAAGATAGATGGTCCCTTAAATCCTACATCTAAATGAGTTAACTATTTTTCTTGCTAACTAAGGTGTTGTAAATTTGGTCTACATCAAAACTCATCTTAGGGCACCAAATAGGGCCATCTAAGTGTGCCTCGATATAAAGAGGACTATTATGATTTGGTAGTATGAAAAAGAGTCTGAATATAGAAGTTAAGGAGAAATTAGATAAGATTAAATTAGAAGAGATAGAACCTGATGCTTGATCGGTACTAAACTGTGAACTAGTTGAACATACACCACTGTTAATACTTACTTTTCCATTAATATTTTCAAAAAGCGTACTGCCATTATATATATCAACGTAAGCAAGCTTGGAAATTTCAGGTTTATTCTTACTGCTTAACAACTTAGTGATGAATGAATTAAAATCCACATTTGTAAACTCTATTTTCTGTGCTTGAAAGTTTACATTTCCTGATAAGTTACTAGCCCAATCATCAAAGCTTGTCCCTTGAGTTTTGATTTCACCACTTAAGCTTATCTTGCCATTTATGTTATTAACTCCTATAACTTCCTTGGTGTCTAAATTTGCAATAGAAAATTTTGTGTGAATTGAGCCTGCTTTTAGATAACCCTGAAAAAACATTTGTCCATGTTCTAGTATGTAACTTATCTGTTTGATAGTGATAGTGTTGTTTCTTATCACTGTATCCAAGTTAAAATCTTTTAAGACGTTTTGCCCAATTTTAAATTCTGTAGTTTTGATTTGCACGTTTGCATCAAAATCTCCTTTCTCATCTAAAAAATTAAGCTGCTTTGTTGACCATTGAATTTGATTTATTTCATTTCTTGAGTTTCTTTCTACCTCTAATAGTTTTGGTAATTTAAAGATATTTCCATTAAATTTATTACCTGTAAGGTTTACGTCTAATAAAGGCTTAGTGTATTTTTGATCCACTAATATTTTTACACTACCGGTAATGTCGAAATTTTCTCCGAATAACTTTATTTTATCTGCAACTAGCTTGTTCTCTTGTATTTTTAATGAAAAATCCAAATCTTCAATTTTTGTACCATTGAATATAGAATCTTTAACACTAGTTCTTATATTTACATCATATTTAAGATTTTTCAGCCATTGCACTTTGCTGAATAATGAATAATCATATTTATCTATATTAATGTTATGTATGCTAAATTTACTATCGATCATATTGTGTTTTTTTGTGTGATTTACCTTAATTGATCCTTGCCAAGATTCTTTGTTATTTAGCAATCTGATATCTGAAAGAGATAATATTCTAGGTGCTAAATATAGTTTAGAACTTGCTGTAAATTGACTTTTCTCTCTTTCTTGCATCTTGATAGAAGGTAAAATATGTGAAATGAACGACTCACCCTTTATCAATATATCACCATTAAATTCAGACAAGTTGCCATTGTTTGAAACTCTTCCTGATAAGCGAGATATATTATTGGTTCCAGGAAATTGAAGAAGAGTATCAACGTTTATTTCGCCATTAGCAAATTTTAGCGTAGCATGAAATTTGTCCAATATCCTGTTTTGATATTGAATATTTGAAGCTTCCATATTAAAATCCAAGCTCAGGTTCTTTGGTACAACCTCTCTAAAAGATTCTAAAAGACCCTTCATATCTGTTGTTTTGTGTGAGCCGTTTTTTAGGTCGACTTTACTAAAACTAATATTGATATTAGTATGATCACTTTTTCTATCATTTTGTATTATACCAGTGCCTTGCATGCTTTTGGACTCAATTTTTAAATCAGTTGCCGTAAACTCGCTTTCATTGAGATTGATATTGGATGATATCTCAATATTTTCGCTGGGAATCACATAAGAAAGGAAGCTAAGATTAATGATTTTTGCTAAATTGCTCACAGAACCGGAACTGTTATTGATTGTCAGTGTTAAATTACCCTGTTGATTTCTATTACCTTTAAATAGCAAATTTGCAAAATTTGAATCAACACTAATGTGTACATTATTTTTTGTGACATTAACCTTTCCAGAAAAATCGTAATTGTTGTCACCAATCTGTACTTCACCAAAAAACTGCTTATTTTTTTTTATAGCAACTTCCTTGATGTTAATAGTATCGGCGTTAAAACTTATTTGGCTGTCCTTTATTAATATATCAACTATATTATCATTGGCTTTCGTATTTATAATATTAAGTAAATTTTCTTTGTTGCTTTTCATGCCCAAAAATGAGATTGACTTTGGTTGCAATGAAAATGAAAACAACGATGGCCTTATTTCAATTTTTTTTGCACTAATTAAATCTGATAATTTTTGTTCCTTGTTTTTGTTATATTGTACATATACATTGTGAATAGTAAGTTTTGGAGTAATGAGCGAAACTTCAATTTTTCCTCCAACATGTACTTTAGCATCATACGTCTTCTCTAACTCTTTTACGATATATTCTCTGTAGCCACTCCAATCCTTAAAAGTTGCAGCAACGTGCATGAGAATTAATAGAAACAAGATTGATGATATGGCGTATAAAGAAAGTTTCATAATAGACCTCTCATTCCAGCATCCCTTCTCTTCTTGTCATCCCAGTCTGGGATCCAGGAAATTTGATTAGACATTAAGTTAATTAGCAAAAAAGTAGCTATTCTTATGTTAAAACACAGCATT
This sequence comes from Wolbachia endosymbiont (group B) of Parapoynx stratiotata, assembly GCF_947250635.1. Classification (NCBI taxonomy): domain Bacteria; kingdom Pseudomonadati; phylum Pseudomonadota; class Alphaproteobacteria; order Rickettsiales; family Anaplasmataceae; genus Wolbachia; species Wolbachia endosymbiont (group B) of Parapoynx stratiotata. The sequence continues at coordinate 186,721 of NZ_OX366335.1, forward strand.
TTTACATGAGAAGCTGGTCTGATGAGCACTGGGTTCCCAGTGGAAATTGCTCTCAAACCACAACACTCATACAGTTGTGTGTGTGACACTGTGATCCAGTGTGACTTAAATAAGGTTTTCCAGATTATATAATCAACAAAATTTCTGGATCCCAGTGTCAAGCACTGGGATGACAGGAATAGGTGCTGGGATGACAGGAATAGGTGCTGGAATGACAGGAATAGGTTATGGTATGAAAGGAGTGGATATTGGAATAGTAGCTGAAATGACATATAGCAATACAAAGGGTGTAATTTATACATATTTCAAATTATTCAAATTTCCTCTAAAAATTAGGTAAAGAGTGCTAGAATAAATAATAACACTCAAAGCTATTAAAGTTACTAAATAAACAATACGAGCTAGCCCTCTATCGAAAAACAACCCTGCTGATAAGTAATTAGAGAGATAAAGAACTATTGACATAACCAATGTTGCAGTGAGAATTTTTACAATATTTAGTAATAATGCTTGGCTAATCTTATACATCTTATTTATTGTTAAATAATTAATCAATAAAATAGAATTTATCCAAGTGGAAATGGAAGTAGCAATAGCAATTCCTATATGTTGGTATTTGTTCATTAATATGAGATTTAGTATTACATTAATTCCAAGGCACGTTAATGAGAACATAGTTGGTATTTTTAGCTTTCCCCTAGCAAAGAATGTGGGTAGCAATACTTTATTTATAATAAATGCGGGTAAAGAAAGAGAAAATGCTACTAATGTAGGAACAGTTTGCTGCACTGCATAATAATCAAATCGGCCGTAAGAAAAAAGCGTAAGTAAAATTATGTCAGGAATAATGATAAAAGCAGCAGTTATTGGCATAATTAATATTAACCCTATATTAAGGGCCTTGTTCTGTATTTTGACTATATTCTCAGTATCATTTATTCGTTTTGAAATCAGAGGAAGAAGTACTGTACCAATTGCAGTGCCAATTACTCCTTGCGGTAGTTGATTTAGTCTATCGGCATAATATATATAAGAAACTGCATTTGGTATAAAACTCGCCATGATTGTGTCAATCCATACACTTATTTGTATTACACAATTGTTGATAATTGCAGGTATCACACGTTTAAAAAATAATTTTACTTCGTTACTTAATTCTAAACTAAAAGAAAAGAAAGCCTTTAATTTGTATGCACTAAATATTATTAAAAGTAGCTGCAAAATCCCTCCAATCAGGACGGCTATAGAAAGGTTATGAGCCGGTGTTTCAATGTAAGGTAAAAACAAACTGATGATTAAACAGAGGTTCAAAATGATTGGTGAAATAGCTGTTGAAGCAAAATGCTGTTTTACTTGCAACATTCCACCAATAAGTGATGCGATTGACACGAAGATTATGTAGGGCATCATAATTTTCGACAAAGTTACAGTAAAGGTAAATTTATTTTGGTCAAATCCAGGAGTGAAGATTTTGATCATGTAAGGGAAGAAGGTTTGTGTGATAAGGCAAAAAATTACTAGAATAATAAACGTAATGGATATTACACTACTTGCGAAATTAAATGCCTTTTTATTATCATATGACTCTGCAGAGTATAATGGTATGAATGAGGTAGTAAATGCTCCCTCTGCAAAAAACGATCGAAATAAATTAGCAAAGCGAAACGAGGAAAAGAATATATCTGCAAGAGAAGTTGCACCAATAACCGTAGCAATCAATACATCTCTTATTAGCCCTAAAATTCTTGAAATAGCTGTAAAAAAACTAAATGTGAAAATACTTTTAAACATATCACGATTTCAATACGATTAACTATAATGCTAAAAGCATAAATGAAAATGTTTATTCGCTAAACTTAAAACTCTATGCAAAAGTAGGTAGCTTAAATAATTAATTGACTATTTATGCTTGTGTGTTAGAAATTTTATACCTTGGCGGGCGTAGCTCAGTTGGTAGAGCGTCAGTTTGTGGTACTGAATGTCGCCAGTTCAATCCTGGTCGCTCGCCCCACTAAAATTTTCCACTTTACATAAATATAAACATTAGATATTTTTTCACGGCCGTTAGCATTCCTTGTTGCTCTAGTATTTAGATGGCGGAGGGGAAGTTTGCGATTTAGAGTAAAAATGATGCCTATTAATTAGTGATATTAATTAGTGAGAGGGATTGTATGTATATTTGTTTGTTAGCTTATAGTATAGTGTCAGCACTAGGAGTATTAGCTTGTTGGTTAAGTTTTGACACTTCATCACCTTTAGCCATAGGTGGAATTGCTGGTTGTATAGCTCCAGCATTGATTGCGGTTTTTCACGTAGGATGTTTGCTATATAAGTTTTGCAAAAGAGATCCTGTTGGGGAGGATCATGGAAAAGTAGCAAATTTTTTGAGTTTGATGATATCTACAAGCGCTGCAATTGGAGTTACACTTGCTGGAAGCATAGCTGCTATTTTTCCTAATCCAAAAATAGGATTTACATTAATAAGTGGAATGATAGGGCTGATATCACCGATTTTAGGGTTCTTTGCAACTGTAGCTATAGTGCATTGTGTAGATGAAACAGCAATTAAATCTGCAGTAAGTGCAATTTCGATTACAGATTCTACATATGTCAAAATATCTCAGGAAGAAGAAGTAGATGAATGTATTACCTTTCCGGAAGAAGAAGTTAATAAAAGTATCATCTTTCCCAAAGTTGAAAAAGTTTTTTCTGCGAGAGAGACGGCAGTTTGAGCTAAGTTAGTGTGCAATGTTGTAATCTGTAAAATTTGACATCAATCACTGATAGTTGGAATATTATAGAGTAGGAATTACTCAAGAAGATGCATAAGTACGATGTAGTGGTAGTAGGTGGCGGTCATGCCGGGTGTGAAGCAGCTACAGCTGCAGCTCGTCTTGGTGCAAACACACTACTTATAACTCACAAAATTTCAACTATAGGAGAGATGTCTTGTAATCCAGCAATTGGAGGAGTTGCAAAGGGTGTTGTAGTTAGAGAAGTAGACGCCCTTGATGGAATAATGGGGAGAGCTATCGACCGAGCAAGCATACACTCGGTCGTTTTAAATGGCAGCAGAGGCGCAGCGGTATGGGGCCCACGTGCACAGGCAGACCGAAAATTATACAAAAAAGCAATACAGGAAATTATTCTAAATTATAACAACTTGACAGTAAAAGAAGAGTCAGTTGACGATTTTCTTATCGAAAGTGATAGCAATGGAGAATCTTATATAAAAGCTGTAATAACAGACTCAGGTGAACGTATACTGACAAGCAGAGTTGTTTTGACTACAGGGACTTTTTTACGTGGTGTGATTCATATAGGAGAGCAAACAACTCCTTCTGGAAGAATGGGAGATAAACCTGCAATAGAGCTTGCAAATACGCTAAAGAAGTATGATTTTAAACTGGGCAGATTACGTACCGGAACTCCACCGAGGCTTGATCGTGGCACTATAAACTGGTCGGTATTACAAGAACAAGTGGGTGACAATCCACCTACACCATTTTCTTATCTTACAGAGAAAATTAACCAGCCTCAGGTTTCATGTTTTATTACTCATACTAATGAACATACACACAAAGTAATTCGAGAGAATCTTCACAGATCAGCTTCTTCATATTTAGATAACGTTATTGCACCAAGATACTGCCCATCAATTGAAACTAAAGTTAAAAAATTTGCAGAAAAAAATAATCACCAAATATTTCTAGAACCAGAAGGGATTAATGATAACACTATATATCCAAATGGAATTTCAAATTCATTGCCCATCGAAGTGCAGTATGAAATGATAAAGAGTATAAAAGGGCTTGAAAATGCAGAAATATTAAGACCTGGATATGCAGTTGAATACGATTATATCGATCCACGAGAGCTATTTCATACTCTCGAAACTAAGAAAGTTAAAGGACTATATTTTGCTGGTCAAATTAATGGTACCACTGGATATGAAGAAGCAGCCGGGCAGGGAATTATTGCCGGAATCAATGCAGCATTCTCTTTATCTCAAAAAAGTTTTGTTCTTCATCGTACAGACTCATATATCGGTGTAATGATAGACGACTTGGTCACTAAGGGAATTGCTGAGCCTTACAGATTATTCACCTCGCGTGCAGAATATAGACTGGCAATCAGGTCAGATAATGCAGATAGAAGATTGACACAAAAAGGTTATGACATCTCTCTTGTGTCGCATGGGAGATACTCTGTTTTGCAGGGTAAACTTAAATCCATTAAGCAACTTGAGGAGAAATTAGAGAGCCTAACAATTACTCCTGAGCAGCTCAGGTCCTATGGCATTAAAATATCTTATGATGGAATAAGAAAAACAGCATTAAATTTGCTCGGTTATCCAAATATTGACTGGAATAAATTACGAGAAATATGGCCAGAGTTAAACATGGATTCCAGTGTCAGCTACTTGCATAACACCAAAGCACCTCTTCCTGTCATCCAAGTAGCTGACACTGGAATCCAGTACTTGAATGATGATAGAATGGATGCAGTTGACACTGAAAAAAATGTAGATTCCAGCGTCATGTGCTGGAATAACACTATAACTGATAGCATAGCCAAGAATGAAATATATGAAGCAGTTGCAATTGAAGCAAAATACAAGCCTTATTTAGTAAGACAAGAAGCAGATATGAAGTTTCTACAAGAGGAAGTTAATACTCAAATTCCAACTAATTTCAACTACTCACAGATTAAAGGCTTGTCAACTGAAGTGATAGAAAAGTTGCAGTCAATAAAGCCAGCAACAATTGGTATTGCGAAGCAAATACAAGGTATCACTCCAGCAGCGATAGTTAGCATATTAGTGTACCTTAGGAATAAGAAAACGAAAATAGCTGCTAATTCTGCGTAACATGTCAAAAATCGAAGAATTTCGCTCTTTTATGCACGAAATAAATGTTGATGCATTTATTTTGAATACTAAAGACGAGTATTTAAATGAATATTCAAAAGAGTTAGCAGAGTTATGTGGCTTCACGGGAACAAATGGGCTACTTATCGTTACAAAGAGTAATAAGTGCCCATTTTTTACAGATGGACGCTATATCACACAAGCTCGCAGTCAGCTCGATCAGGGCAGTTTTCGAGTATATAATATACAAGAAGAGGATCCACACAAATGGGTAAAAGCAAACTTAACATTGACTACCTCACTGGGTTACTATCCGCAATATTTTACTATGAAGGACATAAGAAAATATGAAGGCATTTGTAAACTAGTACCATACTTAACTAAAAAAGATAGTAGTCATAAAGCACAAACAATAGTCTCACATGTATCTGGTGAGAGTGGTAAGGATAAATGTGAAAGAGTAGCTAAAAACATAGAGGCTGAAGCAGTGCTTCTGACTGATCCAAATTCAATTTCGTGGTTATTAAATTTAAGAAATGAAAGTGCTGAATATACTCCTTGTATATTGGGTCGTGCTATATTGTATAAAAATGCCAATGTTGATTTATTTATTCAAGATAAAGAACATTCAACTATAGAAGCAAATTTTGATAACCATATAAATGTTTTTGATATTAGTGAGCTAGAAAATTCACTACATAAGTTAAATTTGGTGGTGATAGATCCAAGCACGACTCCAATGAGCATTATGAATGCAATAGATCCCTTGTATAACCATTATTTAAATGAAAAATCAGCTTCGGTGTCATTCCAGTGCTTGACCAGAAATAAAAAAGCATGGATCCCAGTGTCAAGCACTGGGATGACAATAAGTAATGAAAGAGGTCTAATAGAAAATAAGCAGATAATTGAGAAGGAGGATCCTTGTTTGATTCACAAAGCAGTAAAAAATCAAACTGAAATAACTGGAGCTATAAGTGCGCACATCAAAGATGGAGTAGCAGTTATAAATTTTCTATATTGGCTTGAAAACAATATTGACAGTGAAATTACTGAGCTTGAAGCTGAAGAAAAAGTTTTAGAATACAGAAAAGAGCAGAATTTGTTTAAGCAACCGAGTTTTCCAACAATTTCAGCATTCAACGAGAATGGAGCAATCATTCATTACCGTGCAAGCAATAAGACAAATAAAGTCATTCAAGAAGATGGGCTGTATTTAATTGACTCTGGTGGTCAGTACCTTGATGGCACAACCGATGTTACAAGAACTATAGCAATTGGTAGTCCAACCAATGAGCAACGAGCTCACTACACAATAGTATTAAAAGCTCACATTGCGATAGCAAGTGCGGTCTTTCCTTCTGGCACTACTGGTGGAGAATTGGACATATTAGCGCGTATACATTTATGGAAATTTGGAATGGATTACATGCACGGTACAGGACATGGAGTAGGAAGTTACCTTTCGGTACACGAAGGACCGCAAGCAATATCAAGAGGAAATAAAGTGGAACTCATTCCAGGCATGATACTTTCTAACGAGCCTGGTTATTATATTCCAGGAAAGTATGGAATAAGAATTGAGAATCTGATGTATATTGAAAGGCGAGAAAACGTCTTTTTAAGCTTTAAACAATTGACCTCTGTTCCTTATGATAAAAAGCTAATAGATATACAAATGCTTACTGAAGATGAAGTTAAATGGATAAATAGCTATCACCAATTTGTTTATAAAAATATAGAAAATGGCATAAAAGATAAGGAATGGTTAAAGAGAGTATGTGAACCTTTAAAATAGTTAATTTGTCATTTAATCAAGTATTAATATAGTTGTTCTTGTATTGTTTTTAATTAAAAACAATATATAATATTAGTTTCAAATAGGTGTAATTATGACAGATAAAGTGCAAGATGATGAATTTATGAAGCAGTACATGGATACTTGCAAAGAGCAAATAGAAAAATTGGCAAGCGACCCTAATTTGCTTCAACAGACCTTAAAGCCATTCATGCAAATGTCTCAGCAACTTATGGCTGGTGGTATGCTAGAAGGAAATATGCCTAGCATGATACCTGATATGGGTGGTATGGATATCAACAAGATGATTGCTCAGATGAAGGAAATGTATGATTACATAAAGAGTAATCACAAAGAGCTCATGGGAAAAGATGCTTCACAAATTCAAGAGCTTGATGATTCCAGCAGAAGATTGAGAGGCTTGGTCAAGAAATTGATAGAGAAAATTGAAGCTAAGTAGTATTTATTCATATCAAAGAGCTATAGCAGTAGTGAGGTCTTGTTCCTCAAATTTAGTATTACCATAAAGTTAAATATAAACATAAAGGGATGAAGAGATGATTGAACTTAAAAGCCAAGAAATTTGTCCAAATGGAAATAAGAAAAATTTGATTATTTTTTTTCATGGTTGGGGCTCAAGTGGCGATAATTTCGTGCATCTTGCTAAAGTTATGAGCAAGTTTTTGCCTGATTCATGTTTTGTGGTACCGAATGCTCCGTTTGAGAGGGAAATAGGTGATGGTTATCAGTGGTTTAGTTTAGAGGATCGTAGTGAAGAAGCACTATATAATGGGGTGAAAAATGCTGCATCAATTGTAAATCATTTTATTGATACAAAATTAAAGGAGCTTAATTTAAAAGATACTCAGCTTTCTTTAGTTGGATTTTCTCAAGGGGCAATGCTTGCAATACATGTGGCTCTTACCCGGCTTCAGTCTTGTGCGTCAGTTGTTGCGTATTCTGGTAGATTTCTTTCGCCTTCAAAAACTGCACCGCAGATAAAATCAAAACCCAACATATGTATTATTCATGGTGACGCTGATGATGTGGTACCTTTTTCGTCCCTTGATTTAGCGGTTAAAGCTCTGAAAGAAAATGGAGTAAACGCTCAAGGATACCCAATTCATGGATTAGGCCATATTATTAATGAAGAAGGAATAAGGTTAGGGGTTGAGTTTATCAAGAAGAATTTTGGAAATTAATTTCCATGCACTTGTTTTGCTTTGGTTACGGATATGTAGCTAAATTTCTATCGAAAAAATTGCTAAATTTAGGCTGGAAAGTTAACGGTACATCAAGAAATAAAGATATACAACTTTTTGATTATGAAAAGGTTGATCAAGATCTGCTTAAAAGCGTAACACATGTTTTAGTTTCTATTCCTCCAGACGGCGATGATGTTATGGAGAGATACGGTCATTGTCTGGAGAATATTAAATGGCTTGGTTATCTTTCTGCAACTAATGTTTATGGTGACCACTGTGGTAATTGGGTGAATGAGGAATCTGAAACAAAGCCTATAGAAATTAGAGGAGAAAAGCGCCTTGAGTCTGAAAAGAAGTGGCTAAGTAGCAAATTGCCTGTACATATTTTTCGTTTGGCTGGGATATATGGTCCTGGTAGAAATGCGCTAATTGACCTGCAGCTTGGCAAAGCAAGAAATGTGAAAAAAATTTTTTCTCGTGTTCATGTTGAAGATATATCGAATATTTTATTTTCTTCCATGCAAAATATAAAGCCTTATGAGATATACAATTGTGCAGATGATTTACCTGCTACGCAATCTGAAGTGGTCACGTATGCAGCCGAGCTTCTCAATATTAGCCCTCCAGAGCCAGTTGAGATTTCTTCCGTACCAAATTACGCACGGGGTTTTTATTTAGGGTCAAAAAAAGTAAGCAATACTAAAATTAAAAAAGATCTTGGTGTCTCTCTAGTTTATCCTGATTACAAGGTGGGTTTAAAGAGTTTGTATATATCAGAATAGAGAAAATAGATTGCCAGATGCAAAAATTTTTCTTGAATGTTCCTTGTTTTGATGTAATACCACTAGGCATACTATTATATAGAGGTAAATATGTTCAGCACTCAATCGCTCCCGGTTGAAAATATTCTATTACATCAAGCCGCTTATAATGGTAACATAAATGAAGTTAGGTTATTACTTAATGTAAAAACTGATATCAATATCAAGGATAAAAAAGGATTTACAGCCTTGCATTTTGCTGTTTATTCAGGACATTTAGACGTAGTAAAGTTACTAATCAGTAAAGAAGCTAATATTCATGCAAGAACTACTAAAGGCAGTACAGTTTTACACTTTGCTGTTGTAGCTAAAAGCAAAGCTATAGTAGAGGAGTTAATTAAAGCGGGAGCTGATCCCAATATAAAAGACTGTACTGATGGTAAGACACCTTTACATATTGCTGCTCAAAATGGACTTGTAGAAGTTGTAAAGGTGTTACTTAATACTCAAGAAATTGAGATTGATGCTAAAGACAATGAATTTGGTATAACAGCTCTGTACTTAGCCTCTCAGAACGGACATACTGAAATAGTTGAACTATTAATTAGCACAAAAAATGCTGATGTTAACATAGTAGATAAAAAAAATAATGTCACACCCTTGTATCTAGCTGCTCAGAATGGGCATGCAGCAGTAGTTAAGTTGCTTCTTGATAATGGTGCTAAAGTCAATGGCTGTGATACCAGTATGAATCCTTTGTGTGTAGCTATTGATAATGGCCATGACGAGGTAGCTCAATTATTACTTAGTGTAGAAGGGGTGGATGTCAATATTGGCAATCAGCTTGGCAATACACCTCTACATATAGCAGCTATGAAAGGTAATGAAAAAATGGCAAGATTACTGCTAGAAAAAGGTGCTGATCCTAATATTAAAAACCTTTCAGGAGATACTTCCTTACAAGCTGCTGAATACGTAAGAAAAATTAGCTGGCATGATAATCCTCCAAATGTACAAGGAGGATTCTTCGTGTTAGTTGGCTCGAATGGAATATATTCATTTCAGCAATTTTATGAGCAAAAAAAAATTATGGAGCTTTTGGTACAACATATAAAGGACAGCAGACCTAGCTCATCAGTAGATGAAATTGACGTATCTGTTCAGCAGAGTAGCAAAATAAGATAGATGAGAAAACTAGTTTGTGACATTGGCGTCCAGTTAAATTTACATGGATTCCAGTGTCAAGCACTGGAATGACATTATGGAAGCTGTGATGACAAGGAAGGAAGCACTAGAAAGAAATGGGTGTCACGCACTGGGATGACATTATGGGAACTGAGATACAAGAAAAGAAACACTGGTTTGACATGCATCTGAACAGATACTCTCAGTGATGTAAATTCAACTTTACCCCATTTGCAACCATCAGGGTCCTTTGACTATAATCCTAACAATTCTTTTCTAATTTCTTCTTTAATTGTATCAATAATCTTTTGATCAAGTTTATTTATTAAGGAATCATCAATACCTGTGATATCATCTGGATTTTGTATCATTTTGTCAATAGCATCATCTATTTTTTTTACTCTTTTTTCATTAATTTCCTCAAATATAGGTTTAATGTTTGCGTAACCAGGAGCGCCCTTGCTATAACTTTTGCTGCTTTCGTTGATACAACCACCAGCACCATATGTTTTATTCACGTAGTTTTTACTACATTTTGTTACATCTTTATACCCAATCTCACCATTTTCTATATATGCTATTTTATTATCTTTACTAGAGTTTAGCTTGTCCCCTTTCTTAATTTCTTCTTTTAATTTTAAACTTTGTTCATGAATTATTGTATCTTTGTAATCCCTTCCCCCATAGGTTCTGTATGTACCTCCGCCTGCAACAGTAATTAAATCTTTACAAATTGTTTCTGAAGAGTCTCTGCACATTTTTATTAAAGTTGGTCCCCCATCCTTGTTAGATTCATCATCTTCTTGTCCACCACCTCCTTCTGTCACTTTTACTTTAATATATGGATAACTAGGGTTGACTCTCAGTTTAGCTTTAATGTAATCACCTGGCATTCCTAGTCTACTTACAGTAGACTGAGCTTTATCAGCTATATGACCAGCTTCACCACCTCCCCATGCTTCTATTTCAACGTAATCATACATTGACAGATCATCTGTATAGCCATCTCCAAGCTCATAAAGTTTTTGATCCCTGTCTTCAATAATCTTCTTCTTATGTTTCAATTGTGCTATTATTATTTCACGTAATCTCTTTTTTAAACCCTCTAAATCGAACCTACACAATTTATCAGCATAAAAGACTTCTGTTCTATTTGCTTTAATCGGTTGATTTTTTAATTGTGTGCACTTTTGTATTTCACCTTTCTCGTTTTTTACTGTTTTACCATCCTTATCCTTGCAATCCACTTCTTCATATCTTAAGTAAAATAGTTTATCATTCTTATCTACATACTGTGTTGAGCGACTACATACTCCATCAAAGCAGAGGCAACCATCATCACCGTGATTACAGTTTTTTTCTTCATACTTTCCATCTGTTAACTCATATACTATTTTGCATTTGTCACAATTTTGTTTTGTATCTACCTCTTTATCCTCTTTTGCCATGCAGTTATCTCTAGACTTATTTTCAGCAGGAATGGAAATATATCCTTTTTTATTAAATATTATTTCATTCAGTGCATCTTGTGGCTTTGCTAAAACCTCAATTGTTTCGTTACAGGGAAAATAATAAAGCTGATCAGACTCCTTTGAATAAACAGTATTGTATTTATTGTATCTTGCCCCCATTGATTTTAGCGATATTAGCTTACTTTCTTTTTTAAGAACAAACTCCTCTGGTTCTGGTTGCCACCCAGAAAGGCAGAGCATTTTACTTTTAGAATTTTCTTTATATTTTATTTCTACTTTTGGATATCCTGAGCCATCTAGTTTGCACTTACCATTCTGAAGCTCTTTACATTCTGTTTCAATATCGGGAACATATCCATATTTTTCTAGAACTTCAAATTGCGAATTATTTTTTAATATACCTTCTATTACGCTATCGATGTCGCTTTTACTGTTACTGCTATCAGTTGTTTTTGCCACTATTGCTGGCTTTACTACTTTTAAAGGTAGATGGCCAACATATGTAGGAGAATTTTTATTAACATAAAAAGTACAGATGCCATTACTGTGAGTTCCACGTGCGTCATAAGTACAAACGTTCTCACTCATCTTCATTTTTACTTTTAGCGTATTTTCGCCTTTACCCTCATTAGGCTTTGGTATGCTCACTTCTTCAATCTTTGGAGCAGGTGGCGCTGGGAAGCAGCGAGCAGGAAATTGTAATTTTCTTTTGGACTCTTCTCTCTCAGTACCATAATATTCAGTGCAGAGCTGACCTTTTTTTCTATAAGTTTTAAAGTGATGGTGGGTATCTTTATCTGGAATAGAGTATGTAGCACTTTGAATGTTTTTATTACTTGAAATAACGCGTGGAAAAGGTAGCTCTCTTCTTTCTTTCAGCTCACCAATAATGACTCCAACTCTTGGATGGAAATAATCATTTTCTTCATTTGTTATAGGAACAATTCTAACTTGTGGTGGTGACATCGCAAGTTGTTCACAAAATGCAGGTGGGCCAGGTGCAAGTTGCACAGGGGCACACTTTACTTTTGTTTGATAGCATGTATCACAAGCTTTTTCCATCTCTCCAGGACGAAAAATATTTTCCCCAGAAAATACTCTAGAGCCCCATGAAGAAATTCCTGACATACAAGCCCCCTTTTGACTACAAGCGCATATTTTAGGGGCATTAGCAAATTTTACTTTTTCTTCATCAGTAACACCATCTGCCCATTCCCATCCAAGACCTTGGGCAATTTCTCCTCCAGCTTTTGTTTTATCTCCTTCCCAATCTATAAAAGCTGCTGCAGAAACTCCAGCTCCTGTACTCTGCGTTCCATATATCTGGCGGCAGAATGTTCCACTGGATAATATATAACAGTTGTCGTTCCCTTCGTAATCGCAGACCTTAATCTTTGGATCGAAGTAACCTTCTGGTCCCTGATTATTTAATGCTGTAACTTTAATAAATTGCAATAATTTTTCGTCAAAATCTAAATCGCTCCACTTGCCTTTAAAAAAATTCGCAATACCTTTTCCTGCTTTACTTCCTGTAGCTTCAATTTCAGTATTACTTTTTACAAATGTTGGACAATCAGCATATCCTTGATAAGAAAGACAAAATATCAAGGAGAATATCAATAAAAAATTAAGCTTTACATTTTTCATAGAACGCCGGTAACCACTTACTCACTTTTTCGCCTTTTTCCTTTATTGCTTCATACATATACTTTATAGTCTCTTTATTAGCTGAAAGTACATGTATTTCTTTCATATTCTTCAAATCTAGATTTAAAGTTACTAAACCTTTGTATTGCTTTATCAAAAATAAACCTTCCTGTGTTGGTGTTTGCAAAATGACATTCAGTTCCTCTTTCGACAGAGAAAATGCTTTCATGTATAACCTGTTTGCATTTATGTTCGGCATCAGGATCCTCGTATCGACATGCTTATCTAAATATTGAGTAAACTTGCTAGCAAATGCTAGGTTTAAGTTTTCAGTACTTAGAATTACTACAACATTTAACTTTGTCATTCTTTGCATCCAGTCGTCAAACTCTCCCTCTGTAGGAAAAATATTACTTATCTCCCATGCTTCATCCAAAACAAGTATTGCAGGTGAGCCATCACATTTTGCTTCGAAAGAGTATAAGAAATAGTAAAGTATCACGGACATACATTCTTTTTGCTTAGTGAGATTTGCAGTATTGAGGGATATAGTTTTTGTTCCCCAGTCAATGTCTGACTCATCACCATCTTGGAATAAGTAAGCAAATTCACCATCACCACACCATTTACTTATTTTGCCTCCAAGAAGTAAAAGCACTTCAGAAATTTGAGAAATAGATCGCGATTCTCTTGGTATAGCAAATATAGAATCTACAATTTTTTTTGTCTTTTCTTCTACGTCTACCAAACTTGCATCTGCAACCATCCTTTTGATCAATTCAACAAGCATATTGCGATTAGAAGCACTATCTTCAATGTTCAGTGGGTTAAATTTTAGACTTTTATCTTTATATTTTGGATCAATTATGTAATATTGGCCGCTTACTGCTTTAGTAAATATTATTGATTTTCCAGTATTATCCAGTATAACAATCCTAGGGTTAAATTTTCTTGATTCCGAAAGTAAGAAATTGATCAGTGAGGTTCTACCTGAATTTGGAGCTCCAAGTATTGTGGTATGACCATTATTTTTCTTTCCATGAAAGTTAAAAAAGTAAGGACTGCCTTTTTTTGAAAAAAAAACTGTTACTGCTTCTTTCCATCTTCCTCCTTTTAACGTACCTGATGTAAAATCATGCAACATAGCAAAGCTGCAAGCATATTTTTCTAATATATTTTTTGGTTGTGTAACAAAAGCAAAGTTTCCAGGAAGCTGTGCCCAAAAATGATTTTCCATGTGCAGATCAGTTCTAAACATCATCAACCCGATTAACGACATTACAGAGGATAAATCGCTGATATTTTTAGCTAACCTATTCTTATCATCTGCAAAGATTGTAACAATAATTTTCTGTTGACAAAAATCCATAGCAGAAATTTTTTCAAGCTCTATTATTTCATTTATTCCTGAGTTTTGAAGTAAGGTATTGTCCTCACTGATTTGCAGTATATTAATTTGTTTTTTAAATTCTTTTACTGCTTTATTATTACTAGTAAATATTATTATTTCTGTGATGATAAGCTCAGAGTCAAGTTGCAAACACCTATCTATATTTTCTAAGGGGATTTCTCGATATTCCTTTATGCAAAAAATAGAACCAAACTTCTGTTGACCTTCAAACGATGTTTGAAATTTATTGAAACCGAAAGCTACTTTTAGGTTTTTCACATGCTGCGATAGGTCCCTTTCACATATTGGATAATCTTTGTGCGTTAATGTAATAATGTAATGGAGAAATTCCATCATTTGAGAATATATTTTACCTTCACTAGACCTAAGGCCCAGTTTTTTAGCTCCAAAAGGTTCTAAATCTTTTTGAATCAGGTCAGTTATTTTTTGTAATTCTTGATGATTTTTTTGTAAAAATAACTTGTGCCTATTCTTTATCCCGCCAAAAAAAAATGCATTATTAATATTTTTGCCAAAATCACTAAGTAACACCACAATGTACAATTCATTTATATACTGTAGTTTACTATCAACTAGTTTATTAAACCACGTTGAGTGTAGCTGATCGGAAAAGTCTGCAGTTTTATTCCACTGTAAGCTCAGTTTATTGCGCTTACGGACAGTGTGAATCCAAACGGTAAAATATAAACTCTTGATATTTTTTGATATACTTTTTCTAATTTCAGTTCTAAGATCACCATAGTTATCAACTGAAGAATAGTCTTCTAATTTGATTATTTTTAATAATTCCCCCTGTTTTGTTAGTATAGTTTCTTCATCGTAGTGGCAAGCATAAGGGATAAAATCTAAATTAATACTTTCTAGTAACGCTAAATTGTTCTTTTTTTCAGAATTAGAGCTAGTGGCCGGTACTTTTGGTTGCATACAACATTATGTGTATTCAATAAAAAGATAATTAAAAAACATAAAAATACTATCTTAATTTTTATCTTTTTTTTCGCTGTCGGGCTGTAATTTTATATCTTTTGCAAAGTTGAATTTTTCTTTCAAGTAATCTGTTGCTTTTTCTGTACTCCCAAACATCATGATCAGTACACCAAACAGTATCATGAAGAAAATTAGACCTCTGAACACTACTGCAAGTATCACTGTAGCTATACATAACCCTATAATTGTCGAAGGATTCATATTTTCCATAGTATCTTTAACTGAAAATGAAGAAATAAGTTCTTTCAACGTTCCTGGTATATTTTTCAATTCATCACTTGCTTTGCTAGAACATGACATGAAGATAAAACTTAACAGGGCTACAATAGCAAAAACTCTACCCAATTGAATACGCATCAGCTAAATACCTTTAAGATACTCCTCAACTGTAACAATTTTTACATCAATAGGCAAGAACCGAATTCACTTGCTCACCATAAGTAACTCATATTTAACTTTTATCACTGTGTTAGCCCTTTATTATCAACAAGAGGACTCACACTAATGGATGTCAATTTACTTGACAGAATATTTGAACAAAATTCAGCAGCTGCTGCTGTAGCAAACACTGCAGCCACCACAAACAGTCCTGCTCCTACTAATCCTGATGTCATTACTCCTGCAACAATGCACCCTATTGCTAAGAGAGCAGAACTTGTTACAAGTGCGACGTGAAGATTTTTATTATGAGGTTCTTTAACTTTACTCTTATTTTCGTAATTAGCAGCTTCTTTTTTTTCGGATTGCATTGCCTGACTACCTGTCACTAAGATCACATACTGAGATGATTCTTTTTTAACTTGATCTTCAATCTTTTCATGATGTTTAGAAGGGGATCTTCTTCCGCTTGGGCCTTTGGGCCTTGTTTTGTTCGGATGTGCTAATTTTGTTTTTCCTTCATCTTCTAGTTGCAAACTATTATCTTCCTCAGCAGGGTTTAATTTTAAGTGTACACTTTCCTCAGATGAAATGCTTGTTACTGAAGTTAAGCTGTTCCTTCTGCTACTTGATGCCAAGCTAGATGAATTTATTCGACTATCTAAATCACTACTACTACTGAATTTAGAAGTATTTGCACCACTTGTCACTTCTACAGCATTCACAGTTATATTAGGCTTTTCATTTTTTAAATCTTTACTATCAATCGAAAGATCAGATTGACTATTCAATTGTGATTGTGTGATCTTCTTTCTTTCTTGCGATTGTTTTGATGTAAGAATTGTTGAAGCATCATAACGACCTGAACTTCTCAAGGAATTATATATTCCAGGGGTTCCTTTTCCACTTACACCCTTAGCTAAAGAATCCTTTTCCAGAGGATTAATACCTGAATTTTTGGGAATTTCAACTTCACCAGAAAGAATTTGTTTGTTAAATAGTTCCATAGTATTATTTTGTCTATTTGCTTGATTACTTCTAAGACTTTTCTGATTTTGAATAGTGATACTAGAATGATCTTTATTGTTGCTCTTTTTAGTAATCTCTGAAATTATTTTTAATGTTTTCCCTCTTCTTGTTGGTGATCCTTGTGATTGTTCTATTTCATTCTTAAATACTGGAAGTCCGACTTCTGATCCCATTACTTCTTTTTCCAATTCTGGAAGAAATTTCTCGGTGTAATAATTATAATATTTTTCTTGCTCTCTCAGTAATTTTTCTAATTTAATTAATATGTTCGGATCAGCTGCTTTGTTGAACAACTCTATGCATTTTGCGATAGTTCCATCTCCCTTTTTTAGATTTTCATGATTATGTGTTTTTTTTGTGACCTTTTTGTATATAGAATTGTACAATTGTTGATTAATATCTTCACTCTTCTGATGTTTTGCAAAACGACTTAGCATAACATTTCTCCATACATAACAAAATGTATGAATACCTCTTTAGCGTTAATTTTACATTAAAACTGGGCAGTTATGCCTTGTTGCGGATAATTATAGCAATTTGCTAACTATTTTCTTTGCTGATTACTGATTTTACATTTCAACATAATTGCTTGCCTGTTGAACTAACATATCTATCACTTCTTTTACAGGCTTTTCTCTATCAACCATGCCAACACTTTGACCGGCCATTAAAGATCCTGTTTCAACATCTCCATCAATTACTGCCCTTCTTAAAGCTCCAGCCCAGAACTTTTCTATTTCAAGCTGCCCATCTTCTTTTGAGATTTCTCCATTTTGATATTTATCAATAATGTCTCTTTGATGCTCCATAAAATCGTCACTTGCTTTGTTAGCTATAGCCCTTACTGGAATTACAGGGAAATCAGCACTAATCTGCACAGAAGATACAGCATTACGCGCAGCTGATTTGATGAATACTTCTTTAAAATTTTTGTGAGCGATTGACTCATTCGTGCAGACAAATAATGTACCTATTTGACAGCCACTTGCTCCCATTTCTAGGTAGTTCACTATCATTTCGCCTCTTCCTATTCCACCTGCAACAAATACCGGTGTTTTCTCATTTTTAAAATGAGGTAATATCTCTTGTGCGAGAACAGAAGTGCTAACAGGACCGATATGTCCTCCTGCTTCCATACCTTCTATTATTAACGCATCTACTCCCATTTTTACTAACCTTTTCGCGAGGCTTAATGCTGGTGCAAAACACATAACTTCAATGCCCGCACTCTTGATTTTTTCTATATTAGGCTTCGTTGGTAGTCCACCGGCAAGCACTATATGGCTTACTTTCGTTTCAATGCACACATCTATCAACTCACTCAACTTTGGGTGCATAGTAATTAGATTTACACCAAATGGTTTGTTAGTTAATTTCTGTGTCTCTATGATTTCTTTTTTCAGTAAGTCTGGAAACATTGCACCGCAAGCAATCACGCCAAATCCACCAGCATTTGAGATTGCTGAAACCAAATTTCTCTCTGAAACCCAGCTCATAGCACCACCCATTATGGCAAACTCACTACCGAGAAAATTTGTTCCTTTTTTCCAGAGGCTACTTAACATATAACCTATATCATACGTTTAAAAATGTTTTGTTTATCTATAAATGTGTGTTTTAAAGCACCAATTATATGCAAGGCTATAAAGAGTATCATAAAATATGCAAGTATCGAGTGTAACTGATTAGCTGCACTAGCTAGATCTTCATTATGGTTAATTAATAAAGGGATATGGAAAAAATATTTGATCTCTTTGCTAGAAGCAGAAGACATGACATAACCAGATAGTGGCATTAGCACCATCAAAGCATATAAACCAAAGTGTATCGTTTTGCTCGCATTGATTACAAATCGAGAAAAATTGGCTGGTAATGGCGGAACATAAGTAAAGACGCGAAAAAATATACGTACTATAATTAATCCAAGAACGGTGATACCACAAGCCTTATGAACAGCGTATATGCTGAATTTAATTTCACTGCTAATCGGCAAACTTTTCATGTACAGCCCAGAACAAAGCATGCCAATAATAAAAGCAGACATTAACCAATGAATGATCCTTAAACCTAAACTATATTTATTGTCTTTCATTAATTTTGATTACTCTAAAGTAGAATTTATATAGTAGAAAAACTATTTCTCAATCAAAATTATCTATACATAATTTCGCTGCCTTGATCAACATAAGTGCAATAATTGTATGTGACACATAAACATTGTCTATCAGATCATGAAGAAGTGGTGAAGTTTTTGAGAGTTTTTCTATTGTAACGATGAGTTATAGCTTGTACAAGAAGCCTATTGACTTTAAGCACATTTTACCCTATACAATTCCAATACCTTAAGCTACCAAGCATGCCTGATCTAAAGACAATGATGCTAAACTTTGGCCCTCAGCACCCAGCTGCACACGGGGTGTTACGTCTTGTTTTAGAGATGGATGGTGAAGTGATCGAGAGGGCAGATCCCCACATTGGACTTTTGCATCGCGGCACTGAGAAGTTAATAGAACATAAAACATATCTTCAAGCTCTGCCTTACTTTGACCGCCTTGATTATGTGTCACCAATGTCACAAGAGCATGCATATTCGTTGTGTGTAGAGAAATTGTTGCAATGTGAAATTCCAATTAGAGCAAAATATTTGCGTGTTTTGTTTTGTGAGCTGACAAGAATACTAAATCATTTACTAAATATATCTTCTCAAGCACTTGATGTTGGGGCGATGACTCCTCTTTTATGGCTCTTTGAAGAGAGAGAAAAAATACTCGAGTTCTATGAAAGGGCCTCAGGTGCAAGATTTCACGCAGCTTATATAAGGCCAGGTGGACTTGCAGCAGATATCCCAGAAGGTTTGATTGAAGATATTGCAAAATTTATAGAGCAATTTCCAAAGTATATAGATGATGTTGATGAACTTTTAACGGAAAATAGAATATGGAAGCAACGCACTGTAGGAATTAGTGAAATATCAATAAAACAGGCGCTTGATTGGGGCTTTAGTGGACCAATGCTCCGTGCTGCTGGGCTTGCTTGGGATCTGCGAAAAAGCCAGCCATATGAGATATATGATCAGCTAGATTTTGATATACCAATTGGCCAAAATGGTGACTGTTATGACCGTTATTTAGTAAGAATGGCGGAGATTAGGCAATCTATCAGCTTGGTGAAGCAATGCGTAGAGAAGATACCTGAAGGGCCAATAAAAACTGAAGATAGAAAAATTTCTCCACCGCCAAGAGCAGAAATGAAAACATCGATGGAGGCTATGATCCATCATTTTAAGCTTTATTCAGAAGGATATAGTGTACCAGAAGGTGAAGCTTACACAGCTGTTGAGGCACCAAAAGGCGAGTTTGGAGTATATATAGTTTCAGATGGTACCAATAGACCTTATAGATGTCGAATAAGAGCACCTGGCTTTGCGCATTTACAAGCCTTAGACTTCATGGCAAAAGGACATATGCTTGCTGATATTGCAGCAATTATCGGTTCACTCGATATAGTCTTTGGTGAGATTGACAGGTAATTATTGTAAAATAGTAACTCAACTAATGGTCAATACATCCTCTATTAAAAACTGCACAAATTCATTTCCATTCCAATAATTCATAGAGATTTTACCTAAAATTGATTTAACATTTCCCTGCATGATAGCAGAGCCAAGCTCGGTATTTGCAGAGCGAAACGCAATAGCTTTTACCATAACATTATCATCAGCAATAAAACATTTTATATGATCAACTCCTATAACTTCCGGCTTTCTTATCTTTGCTCCTTGGATGATAAATCTCGGTTCAGGATTGCCAACACCAAATGGCTCTAAGCGTTGCAATTGATTCCACAGGGATAAGTTTATTGCTTTAGCTGTTACTATACCATCAGCTTTTATAGTTTTATCGTTTGTGGAGTTTGCAAATCTTTCAGTAAAGAAATCATGTAGATCACTTATTTTATCTTCCTTAATCGAAAATCCTGCTGCCATACTGTGACCACCACCTTCAATGATTAGGTTGGTAAATTTTGCAGAAAGAACCGCAGCACCAATATCTACCCCAGAAATTGATCTGCAGCTTGCTTTTCCTATTCCATTATTTAAAGATATTACTATCGTTGGTAAGTGAAATTGCTCCTTTAGTCTTGATGCAATTATACCAATTATTCCCTGGTGCCAGTTGCCACTTACCATTATAAAATTTACACCTAATTGTGCAAATTTTCCTGCTTGTGTTGTAGCTTCCAAAATAGCCTCATTTTCTAGCATTTTTCTTGCATTATTTAAATCTATTAATTTTAGCGCGATTGAATGTGCATCATCATCATCGGTGGAAAGCAACCTTGCACCGAGCGATGCTTCTCCAATTCTTCCTCCGGCATTTATGCACGGTCCAATGCTAAACCCTAATCGTGAAACACTTGGTTTTTCAAGGATTCCCAAAGCGTCAAACAAAACACGTAAGCCAACATTTTTTCTTGCTGACATAACTTTTAATCCTTGTAAAACAAAAGCCCTATTTAGGCCTGTAATCTGCATAACATCGCAAACAGTTCCAAGAGCAACCAAATCCAGTAGATCAAATAAATCTGGTTCTTTTTTGTTGGTAAAAAATCCTTGCTCACGTAGGCTTCTATTAAGAGCAACAATTAGCAGAAATGACACTCCAACTGCTGCAAGATTAGTATAAGAAGAGCTCTCATCAAGGCGGTTGGGATTAACAACTGCTACAGCACTTGGTAATTTTTCTGTTCCAAGGTGATGGTCGACAACTATAATATCAAGTCCAAAGACTTTTGCATCTTCTATTGGTTGATATGCAAGCGTACCGCAATCAACAGAAATACATAAATCAATACCATTCTTTTTAAGTTGTAATAAAGCATCTGTGTTCAATCCATAGCCCTCATCAACACGATCTGGAATATAGATTATAGAGTGTGTCCCAATCGCTCTTAGGTACCTATTAATCAATGCTGATGACGTTGCACCATCAACATCGTAATCACCAAATATTGCAATATTCTCATTATTGTTTATTGCTTTTATTATGTGAGAAACAGCTTTATCCATATCAAGGAGGTGAAAGGGATCTGGTAATAGCGATCTGATTAGTGGGTGTAAGAAGTCATGTGCATTTTCTATGTTAACACCACGAGCAACTAATATTCTTGCTAATATTTCTGGCAACTCAAATCTCTGTATAAGAGTAAAAATCTCCCTTTGATCTGCTTCTTGTAACTTCCACAGTGCATTTGTTATGCTGCGTTTTTCAATATCAAGTAGCATATTTTTTGTAAATAAAACTACTTTACCAGAACTTTTACGCTTGTTCTATAATTGTGTTAGACTTCTGTATAACCTAAAGAAAGATATAGGAGAGTGTCACTCGAAAGGAATCACATTTATTTTGACAAAGAGCATCTGTAAAATCTGATACTTCTTCTTGCATAACATGCTCTTTAATTAGTATTATATCTATATTAGCATATAAGTGTGAATATTATATTAGTGTAATTACTTTTTGGTATACATGACAAATTTATGCCTGGAAACAGTTTTTGGTTACTCAAACCTTTTCTACCTTTATTTCATATTCTTTAAAGTATTTTTTGCACTTTCTTTATAAAAACCATAGGTACCAATCGGTTTTTAGCTTAAGAATAAAGGTTAAGTATCTGGAATTCTGGACATAAAATCCTCCTGAAAGATTAGAAAGAAAATGCAGCGCACATACAACAGAATTTGAACACGTGCTGAAGAGTACGTTTTTTGTTGAAAAATTGACTGAAAAGTCTGCAGACGAAGATAGATTTTTGAGCTCTTAAAATACCTCTACTGTTAGAGTAAGGAAAGCGAGAAGGTTTGTCAAGCAATCTTTATTGGCTGTTGTACTAGAATTCAGTTTTTCGTATAATTTGCTAGAATTTGTGTGAAGAATTTTAAATATGAAAGGCCTATATATTAAAACTTACGGCTGTCAGATGAACGTTTATGACTCCATTTTAATGGAGAATATAGTTAAGCCTTTAGGGTTCAACGTTGTTAGTGATGCAGAACAAGCTGATTTGGTGATATTGAATACTTGTCATATTAGAGAAAAGGCAGCAGAAAAGCTTTACTCAGAGCTTGGAAGAATCCATTCATCACAAAAAAATAAGGAAATGACCATAGTGGTGGCTGGATGTGTAGCGCAAGCAGAGGGAGAAGAAGTGTTCAGAAGGGCTCCTTTTGTTGATATTGTTGTTGGTCCGCAGAGTATTTCTGCTTTACCGGAGTTAATAGTCAAAGCAAGCAGAAGTAAAGGTCATGTAATAAATACTGATTTTCCAGAAGTTGCGAAGTTTGATAAATTGCCAGATGAATGCTATGGCAATAGCCAGGGGTCTTCTGCGTTTCTTGCCATACAAGAAGGTTGTGATAAATTTTGTACGTTTTGTGTGGTACCATATACACGCGGGGCTGAGTATTCACGACCAGTAAATGAAATATTCCGTGAAACATTGAAGTTAGTTGCAAATGGGGCAAGGGAAATCAATTTGCTCGGTCAAAATGTTAATGCTTATCATGGAGAGTGCGAAGGAGAGGTGTGGGATTTAGGAAAATTAATTAGTCACATTGCTAAAATTGAAAAGCTAGAAAGAATCCGCTACACAACTTCTCATCCAAGAGATATGCACGAATCTCTCTACTTGGTACATGCGGAGGAATCAAAACTCATGCCGTTTGTTCACCTACCTGTGCAGTCAGGTTCGAATAAAATATTGCATGCAATGAATAGAAAACACACGGCAGAGGAATATTTGGGAATAATAGACAGATTGCGCAAATTGAAACCTGAAATTGAATTTTCTTCTGATTTTATCGTTGGCTTTCCTGGAGAAACTGAAAAAGATTTTGAAAAAACTATGAAATTAGTAGAAAAAATAAAATATGCTCAGGCTTATAGTTTTAAATATAGCCCAAGGCCAGGAACGCCAGGTGCGGAAAGAAAAGATCAAGTACCAGAAGAGGTTAAAACAGAGCGCCTTCTTCGTTTACAGAAATTAATTAGTGAACAACAACTTGAATTTAACCAGAGTATGATAGGCAAAACTGTATCTGTTCTATTCAGTGATAAAAAAGGTAAACACCAAAATCAAATTATTGGTAAAAGCCCATACATGCAATCAGTATGCGTTGATGATCCTGACGATAAATACAAAGATAAAATAGTAAATGTAAGGATATTGGAAGCTCGGCAAAATAGTTTGTTGGGATGCGCTGCCTAATTAGAGAAAAGTGCTCCTATGCTCTCATGTAGAAGCACTTTGTGTGTTTTTATAAGTTTATAAGCTATCTAGATTTAATCCTTAAGGGACTACAACTCTCTGTTACGCAATCATATGAGACTTGATATAATAGATTTGCGGGATTTTTTTTCTTTTCCCACTGATAGTGTACTTTTTCAACCTTTCCAGAATTATTATATTCATAAGAAAGCGATCTCCAAATAACGCTGCTTTTACTATTATTTTTGTTAGCATCGTGAAATTTCTGATAAGGCCAACTGTTATTGTCTTTATTCATCTTTAACTTAAGTAAATAAGTCTGATTTATTAATATGCTGTATAATAATGTCAATACCTATCAATGTTTATAGAAACAGAGTTTTTGGATTTGTAATTTTCCAGAAAGCTCTATATTCTTTGATTTTATCCAGTTAAAATGAATATGAAGTATTATCCTGATACAAGCAGCAGTCCTGATTTTTCATTGCTAGAAAAGGAAATCATAAAATTTTGGCAGGAAAATAAAATTTTTGAGCAGTCAGTCGAGAAACGTTCCAAGGATCATTGTTTTGTATTTTATGATGGGCCTCCGTTTGCAAATGGACTTCCGCATTACGGACACTTGCTTACTGGTTTTATAAAAGATGCATTTGCAAGATATCAAACTATGCTGCAAAAAAGGGTTGAACGCAGATTTGGTTGGGATTGCCATGGGCTACCGGCTGAGATGGGCGCGGAAAAGGAACTTAGAATATCTGGTAGAACTGAGATAGAGAAATTTGGCATTGAAAAATTCAATAATCATTGCCGTACTTCTGTGATGAAATTTTCATCAGAATGGGAGAAGTATGTAAATAGACAAGCAAGATGGGTAGATTTTCACAATGACTATAAGACTATGGATAAGTCATTCATGGAGTCGGTCATGTGGGCATTTAAGCAGCTTTATGATAAAGGTCTGGTGTATGAATCAATACGCGTTGTTCCCTATAGCTGGGCGTGCGAAACTCCACTCTCTAATTTTGAAACAAGGCTTGATAATGCATATAGAGAAAAAATTAGCAAAGCTGTAACTGTTGCTTTTGAACTTTTAGAAAATCCAAAGCAATTTAAACAAAAATGTAGATTACTTGCTTGGACTACAACGCCTTGGACGTTGCCGAGCAATCTTGCACTGGCAGTAGGGGAGGATATTGAGTATTGTATGGTGTTAGTAAATGGTGAAGTCTGCATCTTTGCTGAAAGTTATTTAGAGAAATTTGTCAGCCACTGTGAACAAAGCAATATTCAATATGAAAACTGTAATACAAAACTTAAAGCGAGTGATCTTGCAGGTCTTTCCTATAAACCACTGTTTGATTACTTTAAAGATACAAAAAATGCGTTCCGTGTTTTCATTGCTGATTATGTTACAGGAGAAGATGGTACTGGTGTTGTGCACACTGCTCCTGGATTTGGTGAAGAAGATTTTTACCTTTGCCAAAGCCATGATATTCGAGCTGTTTGTCCAATTGATAACGGTGGGAAATTTACTGCAGAAGTTTCGGATTTAACAGGAGTTCATGTTTTTGATGCCAATGATACAGTAATCAAGAAATTAAAAAGGCAGGGGAGCTGGTTTAAAACTGAGCAATATATTCACAATTATCCACACTGCTGGAGAACTGACACTCCTTTAATCTACCGCACTATGCCTTCTTGGTATGTTGCCGTTACAAAATTCAAAAGCAGAATGGTAGAGCTAAATAAGAGAGTTAATTGGATACCAAACCACATTAGAGATGGTCAATTTGGAAAATGGCTTGAAGGAGCGCGCGACTGGTCTATTTCACGCAATCGATTCTGGGGTACTCCAATTCCTGTGTGGAAATCAGACGATGCAAAATATCCAAGAGTGGATGTGTATGGCTCAATAGCAGAACTAGAGCGAGACTTTAATGTTAAGATAGATGACTTGCACAGACCGTTTATCGATACTTTGACGAGACCAAATCCTGATGATCCAACAGGAAAATCAGTTATGCGTCGTGTGCCTGATGTGTTTGATTGTTGGTTTGAGTCTGGCTCGATGCCGTTCGCGCAAGTTCACTATCCGTTTGAAAATAAAGAATGGTTCGAGAAAAATTTCCCTGCGGATTTTATCACTGAATATATAGCACAAACAAGAGGATGGTTCTATACGCTTTTTGTGCTTTCCACTGCTTTATTTGACAGTGAGCCATTTAAGAACTGCATATGCCACGGTGTGGTTCTTGATGTGAAAGGGCAGAAATTATCCAAACGTCTGAATAATTATGCGGACCCAATGGAAGTGTTTGACAAATATGGTTCTGATGCGCTGCGTTTTCTTATGCTGTCTGGTTCCATTGTCTGCGGTGGTAATTTACTACTCGACAAAGAAGGAAATTTAGTGCGTGATGTTCTGAAAAACGTAATAAAACCTATTTGGAACAGTTATCACTTTTTTACTATGTATGCAAATGCAGATGGAATTAAAGCTGAGATTTGTCAAGATTATCAAAGTACTATTGATCGCTACATGATTTCAAAATGTTTTGAAGCTGTGGAAGGCATCCAAGCTTCTATGAACAACTATAACTCTCAGGAAGCTTGCAAAATCTTGACAGATTTTTTTGAAGTGCTAAATAATTGGTATATTCGTCGCAGTCGCGAGCGTTTTTGGAAAAGTGACTTAGATCAAGATAAAACCGACGCTTATAATGTGCTATACACAGTTTTTTATTACATGCTTCGAGCTGCAGCTCCTTTGTTGCCACTCATAACAGAGACTATATGGCAAGGGCTTAAGTACAAAGAAACATCTGTTCATTTGGCTGATTTTCCACAATCAGATAGATATGACAGTGAACTCATTGCCAAGATGGATTTGGTAAGAGAGATATGTAACTCTGCATTATCCATCAGAAATACGTTTAATATACGCATCAGGCAGCCACTTGGCAGTATGACCATTTATCATAGGTCTTCCTGCGATTTCCTTGAAAATGAATATCAAGAGATAATAAGAGATGAGGTAAATGTAAAAAAATTAGAATTAGTAAACAGACTTGAAGATATTGCATCACTAGAGCTAAAACTAAATTTTCCGCTACTTGGTAAGAAGATTGCAGATAAAATCAAGAAACTAGTTCAATATGTCAAAGAAGAAAAGTGGAAGCAAATTGAGAATGAGCAAATATTTCTGGGGGATGAAACAGAGAACTATACTATAGAAAAAGGTGAATATGAACTATTGTTAAAAGCAAACAGTGAATATTCTTCTGTATTTGATAACAATAAAGGGATTGTTATTCTGAGCACTGAGCTCGATGATGAACTAATTCTAGAAGGGCTTGCGAGAGATGTTGTGAGGCTTATTCAAGAAACTAGAAAACAAGCTGATTTTCATATATCAGATAGAATCAGAGTAATAATCAAAACAGAAGATGAAAAAATTAAGGAAGCAATAAATACATGGGTTGAATATATAAAAGAGCAGACTCTTGCCTTATCTTTGGACATTAATAAAGAGATCGAAGCCGATTTCTATTCTAAGGAATACCAAGGTTTGACAGTTGGTATTAAGTTAATAAAGTTGCAAAGTTAGTAATGTTTATGCTATACTTAGATTGCTTAGGGTAAGGTAATAATATGAATCAAGTTGTTGCAGATAGCCATAAAGAAATTGTTGATTTAAACAACAATAGTGATGGTTTAGGTGAAGTAAAATCTACTTCCGATGTTGCTTCGGAAGAAGAGGAATTTTTTGATGCTGTGAAAGAACAAGAACCTGTTTCTAATGTGGAAGAAGGGAGTGATTTAGGTCTTGCTAATTCAGAAGAGGAAGAAGAGTTTTTTGATGCTGTAAGTAAGCAGGATTGGTTAATTAAACAAATAGCTGCTTTTAATGTTTCACTCAGTATATTTCATTATAAAGATTATAATTCTGAGTTTTTTACTTCCTGGTATAATATGTCAAGTGAAATATTTAAGGAAATAAACAGAGCTTGTCCAGAGAAGAAAATATTAAATTTAGCTCTGTCAGTTTTAATGCTCCCTTATATTGCTTTTACTGCACTGGGGTTAGTCATATACAGTAGATTTAAAGCAAATAGCAAGACACAAGAAGGTGTAGTGGAAGATAAGACAAAAAAGAGTGAAACAGGTGTGCCAAAAAGATTGGCATATGGCGCTCTTGCTGCAATGGCAATTTTTGTTAATGTGACTGTGCTTGTAGCCTTAATCGTTCCTGCAACAGTTGCTTTGGCTACTTTTTATCTTTTAAATAGAGAGTTAGTCCATTCTTTAGTTACTGTTCTTAAAATAAGTACGGGGCAGTATTCTAATAAGCACCAAAATGTTGAGGTATCTTTTCATGAAACGAAAGTTCCTGGGCCAAGTATTGAATATGATATGGAAATAAAGTTTCCACCACAATTTAAACAATTACTTAAAGATTTATGCGATAATGAAGATAATAAGTGGTTTAATGTGACACGAGATTCAGAGCATAATACCATACTAAAATTGTCAACTAACATCAATTTAAAAAATGGTCTTAAGCCCTTACATAGTGAAATCAAGAATGTGCTTGCAACTTCGATTCAAGAATGCGCAAGAACTATGGGAGAGCTGGTGAGTCTAGAAAAGAAAGATATTACACATGATAAACTGAAGGAATTATTGAGTGAATTCAGGCTGAAAGTGGTGAGTAGCATAGATTCTAAGTTGACAATTCACTTAATAGAAAATGCTTATCAAGTTGCTTTTATACAAGCAATTAAGTTTCAGCAAAATAGACGGGGAAAAGATTTTTCACTGGAGGATGAGCTAAAAAATACTTTAGTGAAACAGAAATTAGAAAGTCAAGGTAAGGAATTACCAAATGAGAAAGAGATGATAATAAAAGATTTGAGAGAAGCAGGAGCAAAAGTACCAGATATCTTAGAAGATAGTGAGCTTCCTGTATTTAAAGCAGAATGGGAACGGCTTAAAGAAGAAGGGAAAATAGCTGAGAGGGCAATTATTGATGTTTATGAGGATATAAATCCTGAAAAAACAGAAGAAGCTCTAAATAATGCTAAAAAAGGAATTGAGGATTTAAAGAAAAAAGGAGAAGAAAGATATACTAAGATACATAAAGAACTGAAAAAAGTATATGATGAAGAAAAAAATAACTTCACAAACGGTAATTTAGAAAAGAAATTAAAAGATTTTTTAGAAGAGGAGGGACCAGATGGGATACACGAAAAATTGAAAAAAATATTTAAGGATATAAAAGAGAATAACTCAACATATGGTGTTTTAGAAAGCAAATTAAGAGGTTTTTTAAAAGAAGCAGGAGAAGATAAGGGACATGAAAAATTGAAAGGAATATACGAGATTATAAAAAAGAATAGCTTAGCGGAGGATAATTTAAGAAGAAGATTAGAAGGTCTTTTTAAGTTCGAATATGGTAATCAAGAAGTTAAGCGAAGACTAGTAAAATCAGTAATGAGAAAAGCAAAGGGTGAGTTAAGCCTGTTAGGAATATTAAGCTTAATGGGCCAGTTTCGAGATTTAGAAGAGGAGATAAAAGGTCCTTTGAATGGGGAAAGTTTAGAAGAAGCTTCAGGTAAAGTGAATGATTTTATAGCAAAGATGTATTTAGAAATAACGAAACGTAAAACGCAAGATTTGTTTAAAAGTCAAGCAAAGGGTATAGAGAATTCATGTAAGCTGTTAGAGGAAAAGGAGCCGGATTTAGTACAGAGGATTAATGTGCACCGAGTGAAAATTGCAGAATGCTTAGATCAACCTATATCGTTAAGAGAAGTAATAGAAGAAAGTGAGGATTTAAACAAATATTTAGAAGATGAGCAAAATAGAAGGGGGGAGAAGCATCCAAATACAAAGCTAGTACAGAAGCACTTAGAAAATAACAAAGAAATTCTAAAAACATTAGAACAGTTGAAATTGGAAGAAAAAGGATTATTGATAAATGAAAAAACAATAAATGATTATAGAGAAGAACTAGAATCTCGTGAAAAAATAAAATTTGCAATAATAGAAGATGATTTACTGAAGGCGTTCGAGCATGGAACTTTTAACGAAAAAGCAGTTAAGAAGGTATTAGAGGAAGCGGAACTTGAATACTTTTTAGCAGAAAAATGCATGAAAGGTCCTGTAGTTGAAATAAAGAATAATATCAAGCATTTTTGTCAAGATTTATTGTCTCCTTTAATAAATAAGTTGGTGGAAAATATAGTAAATAATGTGCCAAAAAGCGATAAGAGTTCATTGCTGCAGCCTATAAAAGTTGCTAGGACATGCTTGGGATATATTCAAACAGGTCTTGCCGTTGCAATCTATGGGGATAAGAGCGCAGAAGGAAAAGCGTTGAGTGTGGCACATGATACTCATAAGGAAGTAGAGACATTTCTTCAACATTTTCAATCAAGTTATGAGGAAGTAGGAGTTTTTTTGGGTAATTTATTTTCTGATGATGGAGAAACATTTAAAAATGATGTCTGGCCTAAAGTGGAAGAGCATTTGCATGGAATGTGGGATAGGTTTTTCAAGGATATTGAATTCAAGATAGGGAATAAATTGGATGAAATAAACGTGACACATCAAAATCAGGAAACGGCGATTACGGCTTAATGATGAGCTCTCAAAGTTCCTTCAGTATTTTCACACACTAAGTTGACTATCATATTTGATTCTTTTTGGATTTCCTCTTCAGTTAAAGTGTGAGTTGGAGAGCAGAAAGTAACTGAAAATGCTATAGACATCTTATTCGATTCTATATTGTTTCCATGATATACATCAAATATCAAAACTTCTGTGATGAGCTCTGAGCTTTTTTTCACCATATTGATTATACTACCTACTGCTACATCTTTATTTACAATAAATGCAAAGTCGCGTTTTACACTTTGATATTTATAATCGATAAATTTTTTTCTACTTATAGGTAAATTTTCGATATTTTCTAATATCAACTCAAAGCCTACAATTTTTTGTTTGATGTTAAAAAAATCCAATATACTCGGATGCAATTCTCCAAAATAACCAACTATTTTACTTCTAAAAGATAAGGAGCCTGATTTTCCTGGGTGATAATATTCTTTTTCTGCTCTCTCTATTGCTAAATTATCACAATTGACATTAAAAAGTTCCAAAGCTGTTATGAGGTCAGCCTTTGCGTCAAAAATATCTATTTTTCTATCAGTGTTATAGTGGTTTTTCGGCGAATTATTTCCTGATCTAATTCCACTTAAAACGTACTTAGACTGAGCCTCACCATTATAAATTGGTCCAATTTCAAAAATTGCGAGATCAGATATCCCGTGAGCAATATTATCTGCAGTGACTTGCAACAAATTTGGTATGACACTTGGCCTCATTATATTGAAGTTATTATTAAATGGATTATCGATAATGAATAACTTATTCAAGTAACCAAACTTTTCAGCTATTGATTCACTCATAAAAGACCAAGTTATCACTTCATGAAATCCTCTGCTTGTCATTAAAATGCGCAAATCATCTTGTGTCTCTTCTTCTACTGTAACGTCTTCTGCTAGTTGCTCTTCCTTTATTTTATCATAGCCGTATATTCTTACTGCCTCTTCAACTAAGTCAGCAGGTATGGTTACGTCCGGTCTCCAGCTTGGTACTTGTATATTCCAATTACCTTCGGTTTTTTTATCGATACTAAACCCTAGCTTTGTTAAAATATCGAATACCTCATTAGGTGATGCAGATACACTTCCAAGTTTGTTTGCATCTTGATAATCAAAATTTATCTTGGTATCAGCCTTATTCAAATTGCCAGCAGACACTATGCTTGACACTTCTCCGCCACATAAATCCAAAATCATTTTGGCTGCAAGATTGAGTCCATCAATGGTAAATTCAGGGTCAATTGAACGTGCAAATCTGTAACTTGAGTCTGTGGAGATGCCTAGCTGCCTTGAAGATTTAGTGATGGAGATGGGGTCAAACCAAGCAGACTCTAAAAAGATATCAGTAGTTTCAAGTGTACATTCGCTATACTTGCTGCCCATAATTCCAGCAATTCCATGAACATTTTTATCATCAGAAATAACTCTTATTTCTTTATTTAATGAATATTCTTTACCATTTAAACCAATAAATTTTTCTCCATCATTTGCTTTGCATACTATGAGCTCACCTTCTATTTTCTTTGCATCATATGCGTGCATTGGGCGGCCAAAAGATATCATGATGTAATTAGTAATATCAACTATTACAGAAATGGAGCGCATTCCTATCGATTCCAATTTATCTTTTAACCATTTTGGGCTTTCTTTATTTTTTACATTGGTGATGTATATTCCACTAATAAAGCTCTCCCCGTCAGTAACTTTGACGTTTATTAGTGAGTTCATAGAAGCGGTAAGTTGTGGAATGATTAAAGTCTTTAACGTTCCAATTCCAGTTGCTGCTAGATCACGTGCTATTCCATAAACACCTAAGCAATCTCCACGGTTTGGAGTGATGTTTATGTCAATTAGAGGATCGCAATTGAAAAATTTATCTCCTGTTTTATAATCATCAGAAAGCTCGATTATTCCTTCACTTTCATCTTGAGTCAGCGAAAGCTCAGAGGCAGAGCAGAGCATCCCTTCACTTAGCACTCCTCTTATTTTTGTAGGCTTAATTGTAAAGTTGCTTTCTGGCAATGTGCTACCAAGAGATGCAAGTACAGTCTTCATGCCTTCTTTAACATTTTTTGCTCCGCAGACTATCTGCAGAACTTTACTTCCATCATTTACTCTACATAATTTTAATTTATCAGCATTTGGATGAGGTGCGACTTCTAATACTTCTGCAACAAGAAACCCGGCCAATCTGGAATTGTCGATCACATTCTCTACTTCCAACCCTATGTGAGTTAATTTATCAGTAATTTCCTCTAAACTAGCATTGGTTTCTAAGTACTCTAATAACCAAGATAATGTGAACTTCATTTATCTAACAAGAAACAAAAATTCATAGTAATGTAAAATGTGATGTTTTTAAAGTTTGTTGTAATAAGTGGCTTCTATATTGCAAGAAACAACAGAGAAGCCTACTCTTTCTACAAAGAAAGAATTTTCTTTATATCACCTTTGCAGTCCATTTCCATGCAGAGTTGAATGTTCATATTGTGATCATCTATATGGAAATTATAAATGTAAGCATCACCAGTGAAATTTCCTATAACATCATGGCTTTCATTTAGCATTTCACCTGCCATGTGGAAAAGACCAGTGTCTGAGTTAGAAGAATAATCTGTAAACTTGATGTACCCGTTACCACATTCCTGTTCTAAATTTAAAGGTGGATTAGTAAAATCTATTTCGTTCATAATTGCCTCATATTAAAACTAAATTATAGTTAAAATAAGATGTTAAGTCAAGAATTTAGAATAAGATTGGTAGTGACTATAATTTGCATTTTAATTGTATATTTTGTTAATATGTTAATGCTATAATAATACAGAGCTCCTTATCTTAATTCTTGACTTTATTTTATAAAATTTATACTTTATTTACTGCTGCAGTTTAAGTATACAGGGTCAAAATGGCGTTAAATCCGCTAGAACAATTTAAAGTATATACAATAATAGAACTACCAAAATTATTTGGGTATGACATAAACTTTACCAACTCATCTCTTTTTATGATGATCTCGGTGATATTAATGGTACTGTTTTTGCTCCTTGGAATAAGAAAAGGTGCAGTAATACCAGGATATTTGCAAGCTGCAGTTGAATATGTATATGATTTTGTTGTTTCAATAATAGAAAGTAACACTGGAAGCAAAGGTTTGGAGCACATTCCTTTGATATTTACAGTATTTATTTTCATTTTATCGTGTAATTTAGTTGGTGTTCTTCCTTATAGTTTCACAGTTACAAGTCATGTGATAGTTACCTTCGCTTTATCAATGGTGGTTTTTACTTATATAACGATTGTTGGGTTTAAAGAAAGAGGAGTAGAATTTTTACGCATATTGCTACCAAAAGGAACTCCTTCGTGGCTTGCACCTATAATCATCATTATTAAATTATTTGCTTATTTAGTAAGACCGATTAGTTTATCAATAAGGCTTGCAGCAAATATGATTGCGGGTCATACAATCATCAAAGTGATAGCAGGATTCGTCATAAATATGAACATATTTTTTACACCTGCACCTTTTTTGTTTATAATTGCACTAATAGGATTTGAAGTATTTGTTGCAGTTTTGCAAGCTTATATATTTACTATATTAACATGTGTATATTTGTCAGATGCAGTAAAGTAATTGACTTCCTTGCAGAATATTTTACAATTATATTATAAAGAAATAGTTAAAGGTAATATATGGATTTAGTGGCTTTAAAATTTATAGCAATTGGTTTGGCTGTATTTGGAATGCTCGGTGCTGGTTTAGGTATAGCTAATATCTTTTCTGCTATGTTAAATGGGATTGCGAGAAATCCTGAGTCAGAAGGTAAAATGAAAAGTTACGTTTATATTGGTGCTGCCATGGTTGAAATCATGGGGTTGCTTGCGTTTGTACTTGCAATGTTATTAATATTTGCTGCTTAACAGATGCCACAGCTTGATGTTTCAACTTTCTCTTCTCAAATTTTTTGGTTTTTAATTTTTTTCTCTTCACTTTTTTTTGTAGTCAGTTGTTTGTTTTTACCGAAGTTAGATGAAATAATAAGCACTAGAAGTAAAGAAGTGTTAGATTCATTTAATAGTTCTATTCACCTTTTAAGACGTGCAGAAGAGCAGATTGCCAAGTATGATGCAGCTTTAAACCAAGCTAAAGTACGGGCAAAAAAAATCATAGATGATGCACTTGCTCAGGTGGAAGAAATGAGAGCGAGTGTTAAGAATATATTAGAAGAGGAAGACAAAAAAATAGTCAAGCTTGTTGAAGAAAGAGTGGCGAAATTTAAATCTAAGCATATTAGTGAGTTAAAACAAATGGCTACTAGTATTGCTTTAATTTACTACACTAAGTTAACTAATTCTGAAATTGAAGAGGAATTTGTTGCTGACTTGGTGTCCAAAGAATTTTAGGGTTTTTATGTCTACATTACTAGTTATAAGCCTTGCTTTTTTAGTAGGTTTTATCCTCTCATATAAATTGCTAAGGAAGGTAATAAAAAACGCGCTTAACAATAAACGTAACAAAAGCAAGTTTTCAAGTGAAGAAACTGAAAAATTCAGAAAAGATATGTTGGAGTATTACAAAAAATCTTCTGAAAAATACAAAAAATTAGATGCAGAAGTTAACAAAATGATGAATGAAGCACTTGATAAGGCTAATAGTATTATTAAGCATAATAGACAGCAACTCGATCAAACGTTAGATGAAAATGCCCATTCTAATTTGAAGAAAGTTACTGACCAAGTTGAAAAAGCTCTTGGGGATTTACAAGCTAACACAGCGAGTATAGCTGCTGATGCTGTAAAAAAAATAATGCATGAACGTAAAGATGATAAGCGTAGTAGTGAGGTTATATCTTCGTTTTCACGTGACTTGAGCAAAAAGTTGCATTAAGTTTAATGCCTGTACTTCAAACTGATAATGTAGAAAAAATTAAATTTGATTCTAGTTTATGCAAAGAACAAGAGAAACTTTTCTACTATAGGTTTAATATAATTCCTTG
This sequence comes from Wolbachia endosymbiont (group B) of Parapoynx stratiotata, assembly GCF_947250635.1. Lineage (NCBI taxonomy): Bacteria > Pseudomonadati > Pseudomonadota > Alphaproteobacteria > Rickettsiales > Anaplasmataceae > Wolbachia > Wolbachia endosymbiont (group B) of Parapoynx stratiotata. The sequence continues at coordinate 222,392 of NZ_OX366335.1, forward strand.
GCAAAAATTAAATGATACTACTTTTTTTATGGTTGAAGACATAAGCCAAGATATCAATCTTTGGGTCGAATCTCATTACGGTATTGAATATGTATTGATAAAAGTAGATAGCAAACAGATTTTAAATCTTCTTAACTCACACTTTGGTATTTCAGAATTCGCAAGTAACTACTTATATTATAAGAATCCTAATTTTTCAGCTAAAAGCATTAGGCTCAGTTCAATCTTTTTTTCCTCTTTCTTTGTTATGATTTCGACTTTAACACTGACAAAAAAATATGCATATTTTGCTTTGGTGTTGATATTTATAATCGGATGTTCTAGTTCTTTATTCAAATTTGTAACTAAAATTTTTGGCTTGCGTAAAATTTCTAACCAAAAAGCAGATTATGATAAGATGAATGAACCTATATATACTATTTTATTGCCTGCTTTTAAAGAGAATGCGGTTATAAAGCAATTGATTAAGAGCATTGAAAGTTTGGATTATCCAAAATCAAAATTAGATGTAAAGCTTGTGATAGAGAGCGATGACCAAGAAATGTTAGCAGCTATAGAAAAATGCACCTTACCGCAGTATTTTGAAGTAATAAAAGTGCCTCATTCTCTGCCTAGAACAAAAGCTAAGTCATGCAATTATGCTATGAACTTTGTTAGAGGAAAGTATGTGGTAATATATGATGCAGATGACAAGCCAGATCCGTTGCAGTTAAAAAAAGCACTAATTGAATTTAATAAGGGCGACGAAAAGTTGGCTTGTGTACAGGCGAAATTAAATTACTATAACTTTGGTTGCAATTTTCTTACAAAATTCTTTTCTCTCGAGTATATGAACTGGTTTCAATATTTTTTGCCTGGATTTCAAAAAATGAACATGCCAATACCTTTGGGTGGTAGCAGTAACCATTTTTCAGTGGAAATTTTAAAGAAAGTGCTTTTTTGGGATGCTTACAATGTCACTGAAGACGCTGACCTTGGTTTGAGACTTGCGCAAATGGGATATAAAACCAGGATTATTGATTCAGAAACATTGGAAGAATCACCAACTACTGTGTTTGCTTGGATCAAACAAAGAGCACGCTGGATTAAAGGTTATATGCAAACTTATATCGTTCATTTAAAAAATATAAAATTACTTTTTAAGCACACTGGGCTTAAGGGAGTTTTGCTATTAAACCTTTTTGTTGGTTCCTCAGCTTTTATATTTTTCACGACTCCTTTTTTGTTACTTTCATTGGTGCTGACTCAAATTTTGAATGAATTATTCTTATATTATTTTATAATAGTATACGGTATTAACTTGATTTTTTTGATAATAGCTATCAGACAACAAAAAATGCCTTTTTATTTTTATATAGTATCAATATTTTTTCCCGTCTATAGTCTACTACATAGCGTTGCAGCTTTTCTCGCTTTGTGGGAATTTGTTATTCACCCTCAGCAATGGAATAAAACTCAGCATGGATTATGGAAGCAAAACCTGTAGCTATTTGGCTTTTTCTCTGCTCTCTCATGGTGATTTGCATGGTGGGAATTGGTGGATTTACCAGACTTTCAAAAGCAGGATTGTCAATCACGGAATGGAAACCAATTACCGGAACATTGCCACCGCTGAGTGAACAAGACTGGCTAAAAGAAAAATCAAAATATGAAGCTACACCTGAATATAAAGCATTTAATTATGGTATGAGTATGGAAGAGTTTCGCACCATATACTTAATAGAATATGTGCACAGGTTAATTGCAAGGCTGACAGGTTTAGTTTTTATCTTACCATTTATATACTTTACACTAAAAAAAAGAATACCTAAAAATGCAGTAATAAGGTTATCTACAGCACTATTATTTGGAATTTTACAAGCTTTTGCTGGTTGGTATATGGTAAAAAGCGGTTTGGTATCTAATCCTCATGTTAGTCACTATAAGCTTGCACTTCACTTACTGCTTGCATTGGTTATTTTTGCATTATTGTCGTATCAATTTTTTGATTACCAAATCAAACCAAAACAGATAATTAAAATTAATAGCAACATTACATGTTACATATGGATAATTTTAATCCTAGTTACAATACAAATAATCTTCGGTGCATTTGTTGCGGGATTAAATGCTGGCTTAATTTACAATACCTTTCCACTAATGGATGGACAAATTGTTCCGGAAGATTTATTTTACTTACAGCCTACATGGCTCAATATCTTTGAAAATAGAGTAACAGTGCAATTCATACACCGGGCATTGGCATTGCTGATATTAGTTCTGACAGCAATACTCACAATAAAAAATGCCAGTGTAAAACCAGTATATATTATGCTACTCTCCGTCATTATTCAGGTAATTTTAGGAGTAGTCACTTTGTTGCTGCATATACCAATGGCCATTGCCATAGCCCATCAAATGTTTTCATTTATCTTATTTGGGTCAGGTTTATATTTCTTGTGTTATTTAAGAAAGCAGATCTAATACCAAATCACCAGCCTGTACATTTTTCCCCTCTGTAACAGGGATATTTTTTATCACCATTTCTGATTCAGCACATATGATATTTTCCATTTTCATTGCTTCCACAACAAAGAGAGGTTGTCCTATTTCTACCTGATCTCCAGCATTTACGTGTAATTTAACTAATAAACCAGATATTGGAGATTTCACAGTGTCTACTGAAATCCCTTCTGTTTTGTTGTTTAGCATTAATTTGCTTAGTTTAGCTACATGAGGTTTCAATACACAACATTTAGCTTTCATACCTGCGTGTCTTATAAAGTATTTGCTGCCTTGCCTTTCTATTTTAAGTGCTATGTTGGTATCGCCATTAATTATGATATGTAGCAATCTATAACTTGATTTCCACCTACCTACCACGGAGTATTTATTGTGGTTATATACTGTTGTTAATATATTATCTTGGTATTTTGCATTTACGGAGTACTCATTATCGTCTATTTTCACTATGAATGCTTCATCTATTGACTTACTGTAATACTTTCCCTCATTTTCTAAGTGAACATACAGTGCAGCAAAAATAAATATTTTAATATATTCCTCTGTGATAAAATCGCCTTGAAACCCACTGGGATAATGGTCTGGAATGAATCTTGTGTGGAGTTTTGCTGCAATAAAGTTTGGATGATGGAAAATGGATTCTAGAAATTCTATATTATTTGTTACTCCTTCTATATAACATTCAGACAAAGCTTTTTGCATTCTGCTGATCGCCTCTATTCTATCTTTTCCATAGGTTATAATTTTTGCAATCATTGAGTCGTAGAACATGCTGATTTCTGAACCGCTAGCTACTCCATCATCTATTCTTACATGACCATTTTCATCTGGTTTGTCGTAATATTTGATTCTTCCGCTGGAAGGGAAAAATTTCTTTGATGGGTCTTCAGCGCAAATTCTGCTTTCTATTGCAGAACCAGTAAGTTTAATATCATCCTGATTGAATCTCAATTTTTCTCCACAGGAAGTTCTAATCATTTCTTCTACTATGTCTATTCCAGTTATAAATTCTGTTACTGGATGCTCAACTTGTAATCTCGTATTTACCTCAAGAAAATAGAAGTTTTGGTCTTTATCTACAACAAACTCGACAGTACCTGCTGAAAAATAACCAACTTGCTTTGCCAAAGAAACACATTGGGCATACATTTTTTGTCTTACTTCTTCACTAATAAATGGACTTGGAGTTTCTTCCATTATTTTCTGGTTATTCCTTTGTATCGAGCATTCCCTCTCTCCAAGACACACTATATTGCCATATTTATCTGCTATGATTTGTATTTCAATGTGTCTTGGCAGCTCTATATATTTCTCTATAAAAATACTGCCATCTTTAAAACTTTTCTCTGCTTCATTTGTTGCTGATGTAAATGCTAGTTCAATTTCTTTTTTGGAATATACAATTCGCATTCCTTTGCCACCACCACCTGATGCAGCTTTGAGCATAACGGGAAAACCAATCTCTTCAGCAACGATGGCTGCGTGGGCAGCATCTTCGATCTTACCCATATATCCTGGCACTACATTTACTCCAGCTTTTCTTGCCTCTTCTTTTGCTGTTATTTTATTGGCTGTAACTTCTATTGTTTCTGCACTTGGACCAATGAAATCTATGTTATGTTTTTCCAGAGCACGGGGAAAATCTGGATTTTCTGCTAAAAACCCATAGCCAGGATGAACCGCTTCAGCACCTGTTTCAACTGCCACCTCGCATATTTTTTCAATATTTAAATAACTCAGGCAAGAAGGTGAAGGACCAATGTACTTCGACTCATCTGCTTGCCTTACATGCACAGAATTTACATCTGCATCTGAATATACGCATACACAAGATATACCCATCTTGCGCGCAGTTTTGATTATCCTGCAAGCAATCTCTCCTCTATTTGCTATTAAAATTTTACTATACTTCTTTCTTATCATCTTATCAGTATACTTTCTTAAGTTAAGAAAGTAAATTTCTATATTATTCCTTGCAAGTACTTCATGTTGGGGCTAAACCACCCTCTAAAAGTTGCATAACATTAGGATCTGTCACTATAGTACTTTCGTTATAGAGGCCATATACCTCGTTACATGCCTTAAATAACAGATATGAAGACCCTCCAGAAGCTATTGTCGCTATTGAAGCCAATGCAAGAGATTGAGAAGCCGAAAATAGAAGATACAAAGATACACACATAGCGGTAGCACACACTATAGCTCCTACTATATATAAGCATAGATGAAACTTCTTATTACATATAAAGCCACATTTTATATCTGCAATTTGCTTAACTTCTTTCCGCTCTGCAGGGTCCAAGAAATAAAGGGGTGATACTGCCTTCTTCCCTTCATCCTTAATATAGCTTTTATCGAGGAGTGCTTCCTTAATATATTTCTTGTTATTCTTAAATTCCTTTTCTAATCTTTAGCTTCTTTTGCTTTTTCAACCTCACTCCTGGTACTTTCTTCTAAATCCTTTATGATCTTCTGTAACGCAGATAATAGAAACCCTTTACTTGCTGCTATATGAAATGGGTTTCCATTTTCATCAATTCTATGCTTAGCTACACAAGCAACTCTTTTCTTGCAAGCTTCAATAAATTTATTTTCATCCTCTTTTGTTACAACTCCTCTTGCAATTTCAAATAAATTATCCATATATACACCTCACTGCATTCACTAATATTAAATTATACAATGCAGTTTGTTAAAAATAAATGTAAATTGATCTTTCAAATTTACTATAGTTCCACGTTGTTGCAAGTACAAATTTTAGTTATCATCGGTTACGTTATCACAATAGACAAATATGCCAGGTATAGTCACTAGATTCGCTCCATCACCAACAGGATTTTTACATATTGGAGGAGCTCGCACAGCTTTGTTTAATTGGCTCTATGCAAAGCGTCATGGTGGGGAGTTTTTACTAAGGATTGAGGATACCGACAGAAAACGTTCAACACAGGAAGCAATTGATGCAATAATAGATGGGTTAAAATGGCTTGGAATAAACTATGATGGAGAAATAATATACCAATCGAGAAGAATAGCTAGACATATTGAAGTTGCAAATCTTTTAGTTGAAAAGGGTAGGGCGTATCATTGTTACTGCCCCGAGAATGAAGTTGCGGAGAAGAAAATAAGAGCAAGGGAAGAAGGAAAAATATATAAGCATAAGTGTACTCATTCGACATCAAATGCAGAGCCTGTTGTTCGCTTCAAAGTGCCAGACTCAGAAGATATTGTTGTTGACGATAAAATATACGGCCAAGTTACAATAAGTAGCGACCAGCTTGATGACATAGTAATCTTGCGCTCTGACAATACTCCAACATATATTTTTGCTGTAGTGGTTGATGACCATGATGCTGGAATAACCGATATTATACGTGGCTCTGATCATCTCACTAATACCTTCAAACAATTACTGATATATCAGGCTCTTGATTTTGATGTCCCACGCTTTGCACATGTACCACTAATTCATGGAGAAGACGGGAATAAGTTATCTAAAAGGCATGGGGCTACAAGTGTTTGCGATTATGAAAAGATGGGAATATTGCCACAGGCAATGCGTAATTACTTGCTAAGACTTGGCTGGAGTCATGGCAACGATGAGATTATTAGCGATGAGCAAGCAATAGAGTGGTTTAATTTAGAAAGCATCGGTCGTTCACCTGCACGGCTCGATTTCAAAAAACTGGAGCATTTGAATAACCACTATATTAGTAATATGAGCAATGAAGATATTCTGACTCTAATGCTTAGAGAAAATACTCTAACTGACAAAAAAAAGGGCTATTTACTGCAGGGACTGACAGAGCTGAAAAAAAGAGCAAACTATCTGACCGAATTATTGGATTTAGCAAAATTTTATATTCAAGTTGATTTTAGTGAAGAAGCTCAGCAAATTGTCAAATCTAACCTCGATGTAATTAAGTTACTTGCATCATTTCTTTCGAGTGTAGGTAGTGAAGATTGGAATAAGAATTTTTTATCTTCTCAGATTAAGGAATTTTCAAAATTACATAATATAAAAATGAGCGATATATACCACTCATTACGCGCCCCAATAACTGGAATAATGGATGCGCCTGGAATCATCGATATCATGGTAATTCTTGGTAAAGATGAGTGTATAAAAAGATTGCGAGCAGTTTAAATAAAAAATTACTTGACAGACTCTGGTGGCTTCATTATAGTGGAGAATGAAGATTTTTTAGGATCCAAAATCTATCTTCACCTGCAGGTTTTTTCACCAAATAATCAAATTTCAGCAAAAAATATATAAGTTTATTTTTGCTAGCTCTTTATTCATATAGGAGGGTTTATGTCTAGAATTCCTGATACTTGACTTTTATTTTTAAGTTAAAAAAACAATTGGCGCCTATGGTTTTCACATTAAATCATTTTAAATTGTTAAAGTTAATACGGGCTTTTTTTGCCTTTTTTTATTGGTATTTTTTTCATATTTTATTATATCATTATACTGTGGTACCATATAGACTTCAGTTTCATGATAAGGGGAGCAGGCTCCGTCTCTCAGCTATGGCATTAAAAAATGACTATGCATAAGATCTAATGGTGTGTCTAATCTATAGATAATTTTTTGTATTGCTAAGTTAATATTTTGCATATCTGTTCAGCAAAGTGGCAAAAAAGACAACTAAATGAGTGTCATGAAAGTAGCTTACACGTAGCTGTAGGAATTTCATTTTTTAAGGTAAATTACACAGCAAATATTGTCATTCAAGTAGCTGACACTGTAATTCCAGCTTCTATAATGTCATGCCAGTGCTCGACACTGGCATCGAGCAAAATTTATCACAAACAAGACAACATTTTCAATTAAAAAATCAGTGTCTGGGTGCTAAGATGACACCTTCATAAGGGAGCCAGCATCAGCTACTTTCATGACATTCATTTAGTTGTCTTTTCTCGTTTACCTTATTTTGCCACTCTGCTGAACAGATATTAAAATAGCAAGCCTCAAGGTCAGAAGCCTGCTATTACTTACTGGTTACTTTACATCAATTTTCTTGATGTGTTTCTCTGACTTAGGTATGGTTACATGCAATACCCCATCTAAAAAGTTGGCAGATACCTTATCTTGCTCTACATTTGTTGGAAGTTGAATAGATCTATAGAAAGAACCATAGTACCTTTCTTTATGGTAAAACTGCTTATCTTTTGATTCATTATTACATGTTTTTTCACCCTTCACTATTAAGTTATCGCCAGATATACTAATGTCTATGCTTTCTTTAGGAATACCTGGTAACTCTAATGATAGGCAATAGCTTTCCTTTGTTTCATAAAAATCACAAACTGGTAGTAGACTACTGCCTCTTTTGGAAAGCTCTGGGTTCCATCCTGTAAAAAAGCTATCAAATATGTCATCAACGGCTCTTTGTAACCCTCTTACACTAAAATTATCACGATTATTGTTTTTATTTAAATGAACTATATTACTCATGTTGTACCTCCTTTTACTAATACATGCATTACATAATCACTCCACTTATTAATTTCAATCCTAAATCTAAAATTTTTTAGATGCGAAAAATTTTCCCCGTTTACTATAACTTGATTATGAGAAAAAATCTTATTTGGATTACCACGAGTAGTTCTATAAACTAGATTAACTGTAAAAAAGGGCAAGTGTATGCAAATTTATTACTTCTCTTTCCACTTCCACAATCAAACAATTTTGAATGTTTCTTATTTGACTTGCCAACAATGAGAATTGGTATAACTGCTAGCTCCGTCTTTCAGCTATGGCATTAAACAATGACATGCATAAGATCTAATAATATGTATAATTTAAAATAATTTTTGAGGTAAATTGTGAAATTGGGCGTTAATATTGATCACGTTGCAACCCTTCGCAACGCACGTGGAGCTTCTTATCCAGATCCATTAAAAGCAGCAAAAATAGCTATTGATGCTGGAGCAGATTTTATCACCGTACACTTACGAGAAGACAGAAGGCATATCAGAGATGAGGATGTATTCAATCTAAAACAAAACATTAGCACTGAGTTAAATCTTGAAATCGCAGCTACGGAAGAAATGCTCAAAATAGCAAAAGAAGTAAAACCCTATTCGATTTGTATAGTACCAGAAAAAAGAGAAGAATTAACAACCGAAGGTGGCCTGAATATCGTGAATATGCACAGTAAACTTTCTGGTATAATAGAGGAAATGCATAGCTTTGACATAAAAGTCTCACTATTTATCGATCCAAATATTAATCAACTAAAATATCTTGAGAAGCTAGAAAGAAAGCCTGACATAATAGAAATTCACACAGGGGATTACTGTGATAATCCATCAGAAGAAAAATTAAAACTTATTACTAACTCTGCAGAATACATTAATAAGCTAGGAATAGAATGCCACGGAGGGCATGGCATAAATTATAAACATGCTAAAAGAATAAAAGAGATACCTCACATCTCAGCTCTTAATATAGGCCATTCTTTAATCAGCGAGGCTATATTTCATGGCTTACATAGTGTAACTAAAAAGATGAAAATGACAATATCTAAGTAGCTTATACTTTCTCTTTGGTATTTAAAGTACTTGAAAGAGCTTGACTTGCTTTAAACCTTACTCTTTTCTTTTCAGGAACGGTCATAATCTCACCATTTTGAGGATTACGGCATTGTCTTTCCTTACTTATAGCAGTAGAGAATGTCCCTATTCCATGCAAACGTATTTCACCTTTACGATTTAGATCGTTCTTGATTGTTTCCATAAAAATATCATGAAGCTTACTCAAACTAGCTTTTGTTATATCTATACCTTGACTAGAGCACTCTTGACTCAGTTGGTTTACTATATCTTCTTTACTCATAAATTACCTTAATATTGAAAAATTACATAAACAGCATATTATGCTAATGCCAATAGTCAACTAAATTCGTCATAAAAAGAGAAAATGTCATAAAACCTTGTAAGAACTTGTATAATATTTACAAAAAAATACCATTATGAAACAATTATCTCTTAGAAAACTGACATTTTTTCCGAGCTTTATGTTGACCATATTTCTTACGCTCAACAACACGTGAATCTCTAGTTAGGAATCCACTCTTACGTAATATAGAGTGTAGATCTTGACTTATACTACTTAAAGCTCTGCTTATTCCATGAGCTAAGGCACCTGCTTGGCCAGATAGTCCTCCACCTTTTACAGTTGCAAACACATCATACCTATCTAACATAGAAGTTACTATGAATGGCGCTTTAATCATTTGACACACTGATTCTCTTTTAAAATAAGAAATTAAATCATCTTTTTTATTAACACTAAATTTTCCACTTCCTGGCTTTATCCATACTCTTGCTACAGATTCTTTCCTTCGACCTGTAGCATATGAACGACCAAGTGAGTCAATCATTGCCTTTTTTGGCTGATCATTATTATTTATTTTCACTTTTTACTCCATTATTTCTTATTTTTACGATTTAAAGAGGCAAAATCTATTTTTTCAGGTTGCTGTCCTTGATGCTTATGTTCTGAACCAGAATAAACATACAAATTTTCAAACCGTCTACGTGCCATAGGACCATCATCAAGCATTCTTTTTACTGCCATTTTTATCACACGCTCAGGGAATTTGCCATTTAAAATATTATCTGGAGTAGTTTTCTTTAAACCACCAGAATAACCTGTATGCCTATAGTAGATTTTATCTTTAAGTTTCTTTCCGGTAAAATGTACCTTTTCTGCATTAACAATAATTACATTATCTCCACAATCCATATGAGGTGTGTATTCAGGCTTATGCTTTCCACGCAATAGCGCTGCTACAAACGCTGCAAGCCTTCCTACTACTAATCCTTCTGCATCTATAACAAGCCATTTTTTATCGACTTGTTTCTCTTTTAAGAAAAAAGTTTTCATATATCAATACATAACAGTAGATTATGATACACTGAGTTGCTTGATAGTGTCAACAACATTAGTTACAACATTAGTTATTGATTATTAAAGTAATTTATGCTAATAACTTAAACAACATGCTAGAAAGCAAAATGTTTCGATTGATTATTATACTTATAATTGCTTTTGGTACTATAGGTTGCTATGCAATCGATTTGGAAGAAGCCATAAGCAAAGCTATCAAAAACAGCTCAAAAATAAAGTCTCAGTTTTACCAATATAAGAGTGCTGAAAAACAGCTGAAATCTTCTGGATTAGCTGGATTTTTACCTGACATTAATTTACAATATAATTTCGATAATAATTTTAATATTATTAACGATCGACAAAACTCTGGAAAGCGTCTAACATTAAGCCAAAGAATAATAGACGGTGGGGGCACTTTTGCTACATTTAGCCGATCAAGTCATCTTCTTAAAGCAGCAAAAATTAGATTTCAGCAGTCAAAGCAAGAAGTTGCACTCAGCGCTGTGAAAGCATATGTTAATGTTTTACAAAAGGCAGAAATATTAAAACTGAGAGAACATAAAGAGCGTGTTTCTTTAGAGCATTTGTCAGCTATGAAAAAACGCTTTTCCCTTGGAGAAGTTACTAATGCTGAAGTTTTGCTAGCAAAAGCAAAATTTTCGTCTTCTATATCCGAAAGAGTTGATGCTGAAGGTAAATTAAAATTGGCAAATATTGCTTATTATCATTTGATTGGCGAAGATGCTGATGAACTTTCTGAAGCTAATGATAAATTACCTTCTGTTCCAGAGCTAAATGAATGTTTACAATTAGCAAAAACTAATAACTTGTCCCTAAAAGCAGCAGTTTATCAAAAAAGAGCAGCCGGAATGGAAGTGATCGCTGAAACTTCCAAGTGGCTTCCTTCTTTGAATCTAAGCGCAAGTAAAAATTTTGGAAAGGACAATATAAAATTGGACACGTTACTAGAAAATGTGAATGTTGTCTTTACTCTTGATATTCCGATCTTTAAAAGAGGAGTTAATGTTTTTGGTGTTAGTAGAGCTAAAATGGATGCAAAACAATACACTTACGATTATTACGAAGCAGTAAAAAATATAGAAGAAGCAGTTGTAAATGCTTGGAATAACGTGCTGACAGCAAAAGCTATTATTAAAGCAAGTCAAGAAGCAGAAAAAGCAGCAGCTTTAGCATTGGAAGGAGTTGAGCAAGAAGTAAACTTAAATTTAAAGAGCACATCTGATCTTTTGGATACTGAAGATGAATTATTTAAAGCACGTTCCGATCTAATTCAGGCAAAAAGCAATTATGTAATTAGTGTTTACAACTTGCTTTTTATGATAAATAGTATAAACCTTTAAATTTAATGGTATGAGCGATAATCAATCTGTAAAAGATATACTAGAAGATATAAAAAAAGCTATATCGGGTAAAAATCCAAGTGGCGATAGAGCAGAAATAATAGATGAAGATGATGACGTATTATGCCTTGAAGAGGAATACCTAGAAGAAATTGAAAAAGATGTTGATGATAAAAAGGAAAATAGTGAAGAAGAGAACGATTGCCAAAGTGAGAAAATAGCTTTTAACAATAATCAATCTAACAGCCATAGTTACAACTCAGAAGAGAAAAATTTGTATGATAATATCCAAATGAGTAATAACAAAGTGAGCTATCGAGAACAAAGTAACGAGCATTTAGTTTTAAAAGAAAATATGGAGGAAATTAAAACATTGCTTGAAAAGATGCAAAGCGAACTACGGCATAAACAACAAAAAAGAGCGGATCTTACTGTTGAAGAATTAGTTGTATCTCTTTTAAAACCTCAGCTTTCAGAGTGGCTGAATAAGTATCTACATGAATTGGTAAAAGAAGTAGTTGAAAAAGAGCTCAAAGATATAATCAATAATAAGTAGGTTATTAGTATAAAGACCAGAGTAAAAACAGCTAGAGGTAGAAAGTTATCTTCAACAAGATGGCTACATCGCCATTTGAATGATCAGTATGTGCAAAAAACCAATAAGGACGGTTATAGATCACGCTCGGCATATAAGTTAATAGAAATAGACGATAAATTTAAACTACTCCAACAAGGGCAAAAAATTATTGATCTTGGCGCTTTTCCTGGTGGGTGGTCACAAGTTGCATCTAAGAAAGGAGCGAGTGTGATTGCTGTTGACATAAAACCAATAAACGCAATTAGTGGAGTAGAGTGTATACAGTGTGATATTATCAGCGAACTTGAAATTTTAAGAGAAAAATTCAAGGATCACAAATTTGATGTAATTTTATCTGATATGGCACCAGAATCTTGCGGTTTAAAATCGTTAGATCATATCAGAATTATGCTTTTATGCGAAGCAGCGCTCAATTTTGCAAAGCATTTTTTGAATCATGATGGCAAATTTGTAGTAAAAATTTTTCAAGGAGAGTCTGATAAAGATTTCTGCAATGAGCTAAAAAAAATGTTCAAAACAGTAAGATACTTCAAACCAAAGTCAAGTAGATCTGAATCTACAGAAATGTATTTGGTCAGCTTAGGCTTTATTGGTAGCAACTCTTCTATATAGAAGATACTTACAGAAATGTTGACGAATCTTATCCTATTAAACTGAAGATTAATAACGCTCGCACAAAAGCCCCTTTTTCTTGTTTAAATATTTATGATAGTTAATTAAATTCTTGACTTTATTACTTAAGTATATAATAATTAAAGTATATTATTATTTTTATAGGAGAGTTTGATATGTATTTAGCATTGTTGAAACAGATATTAAGTATAGTAAATCGTGAAAATGATTTGAATGGTAATAACATAGTTGAAAAAATAAAAGGGCAAATAAAAGAAAGATGCTCATCTACTTATGAAGAATGGAGCAACGAAAATTTTGATATAAATTATAAATTTAGTGATAATGATGGCTTTAGAAAAAAAGAATTAATATTATTACACATAGCATGTCTAAATGATGAAAAAGATGTAGTAAAAGCTCTATTAAATGCAAGAGACATAAATGTTAATTTGCAAGATGTATCTAAGGAAACCCCTTTACATTTGGCTATTAAAGAAGGTAACGAAAATATAGTAAAAGCTCTATTAGCAGCACAAGGTATAGATGTTAATTTGCAAGATAACGATAAAAAAACTCCTTTACATTTGGCTATTGAAAAAGGTGACGAAAATATAGTAAAAGCTCTATTAGCAGTAAAAGGTATAAATGTTAATTTGCAAGATAACTATGAAAAAACTCCTTTACATTTGGCTATTGAAAAAGTTAACGAAAATATAGTAAAAGCTCTATTAGCAGCACAGGGTATAGATGTTAATTTGCAAAATCAATCTCAAGAAACTCCTTTACATTTGGCTATTGAAAAAGGTAACGAAAATATAGTAAAAGCTCTATTAAATAAGGGGGCTGATGTTAATTTGCGAGATAAAAGTAAAAGCACTCCTTTACATTTGGCTATTGAAAAAGGTAATGAAAATATAGTAAAAGCTCTATTAAATAAGGGGGCTGATGTTAATTTGCGAAATAAAAGTGAAAGAACTCCTTTATATCTTGCTGCTGAGAAAGGCAAAATTGAGATAGTAAAGGCTATATTAGATAAGAACCCTAGTATTAATCTTCCAAATGAATATGGACACACTCCTTTGTGCGTTGCTGCTCGGGGACATCATAAAAAGATAGTAAGAGCTCTATTAAAAGCAGGTGCTAATCCTTTATTAGATAATCATGATAACAAAACTCTAGATAAAGAACTTACTGAAGAAGCAATTATGCTAGCAATAATCTCGGGTGTTGGTATATTTGTTATTGCATCTGTTGTAGCTGCTATAGTAGTTACTTCTGCATATTTTATTGGTGTATCATTATCAGTAGGTGCTATGGCTGGGATAGCTGTGGCTGCTGCTGTACTCACAGGACTTGTTGCTGGTGGTATTATATATGAAGTGTTGAAGCCTTGTGATGAGTTAAAGGAGGCTATTGCAAAAGAAATATCAAAGCTTAGTCAGAATAGTGCAGTGGACGATAGTAAGCCTGATTGTAATCCTGGAACACGCTTACTGGCACCAATAAAAGGTTTTATAAATAATGTAAAAAGTTTTTGCGCTATTTAAGGAAGAAGTCTCTTCTTCCTTTTTTTCCAATTTTTTATTTAGCAAGGTATCTAGATACCTTGCTTAACACCAAAACAGAATTAAGGTTTAAACATCCTAGGTGTATTAACATTCATTTTGAAGACAGCAAATGGTGTCATCCCAGCGCCCTCTTTCTTGTTATTCCAGTACTGGGATTCAGAAAACTGACCAGGTTGGTCACGCGCTGGCTCTCTAAAATTACTTTAGCTACAAATATTAAGAAATTTACTAAATAAAAAAAAGACAAAAGAATCCCCGTATAGCTAGTTTTAATAATGTAAATTGATAATGTGCTAACAAGCGCGATTTGGCTGAATGTAGAAAAAATAAAAAAAGCCGCTATAATTTTATGTAATTTGCCAATAAATATCTGAGTTTTTTACTGAATTTTGTCGTTGAGCCCAAAAACAAGGATAAATACCTTTATCAGTATAATAAGGAAAGTGGGAAGGTTTGTCAAGTAATAAAACTAGAGGGCTCAAATGAAAGAAGGTAAACTCTAAAGTGTACGTTCAGTAGCACTTTCTATAAGAGAGATTGTATTATCTATCCCATAAAGCTTTATAAAAGATCCCATTCTAGGACCGGTTTTTTGGCCAAGCAGCGTTTCATATAGCAACTGAAACCAATCGCGTAAGTTATTGTAATTATGTTTTTTTCCGATGGAGAAAACCTGAGATTGAATCTCTTCAGCAGTGGCTGTAATAGGCAGGGAATGTAGGTTGTTCTTTAAATCTAGTAACGCTTCTTTCTCTTTTTCGTTTGAAGCTTTATACGCTTTTGTTGGCTTGATAAAGTCGTGATAATACCTAACTGCAAAATCCGAAAGCCTATCTAGCATTTTGTTGCTTTCTGGTGTAACGTTTGGTGCATAAGTTGATATAAAACCCCAAAGAATCTCTTTATTTTCAGCATTACAAGCTGCTGCCAGGTTTAAAAGTAACGAAAAATTTATGCCTGAAGTTTCTACGTTTGGAACTTTACCCTGGTGGATGTGCCATACAGGGCTATTTACATCCTTTTCTTTACTTTCATTATAACGCTTAACAAACTCCAAATACTCATCAGTTGATTTTGGTATCACATCAAAATATAAACGTTTAGCCTTTTTAGGGCTCTGAAAGATGTATAACGCTAAACTCTCTGTGGGTGCATAAGTTAGCCACTCCTCAATTGAAATACCATTTCCTTTTGATTTTGATATCTTCTTTCCTTCTTTATCAAGAAATAACTCATAGCAAAACAAAAGCGGTGGCTTTTCTCCAAGTATTTTACATATTTGACTTGAAAGCACAGCAGATGGAGTCAAATCCTTTCCATGAGCTTCGTAATTAACTCCGAATGCAGCCCACCTCATCCCCCAATCAGGTTTCCATTGCAGTTTACATTTTCCTTTTGTCACTGGAACTTCTATTTTTTCCCCGTTTGGGTCTTCATACGTGATTGTTCCTTTATCTGTATTTGTTTCAATTACTGGAACTTGTAAAACTTGGGAAGTTTTTGGGCATATCGGCAAGAATGGACTGTAAGTCTGCTGCCTTTCTTCCCGAAATGATGGAAGCATTACGTCCATCACTTTATCATAATTTTTCAGCAGGAGTAAAAGTTTTTCATCGTAAACGCCAGATTTATAACACTCTGTTGCACTCCTAAATTCGTATTCAAATCCAAACAAATCAAGAAATTTACACAACAACGAATTCATGTGATGACCATAACTCTCATGAGTGCCAAATGGGTCAGGTATCATGGTTAATGGCTTGTTCAGATTCTCTCTTAGCATTTCCTGATTTGGTACATTATCTGGTATTTTTCGCAAACCATCCATATCGTCGGAAACTGCAATGATTTTGGTTTTTATACTAGGAGCTATTTTTTTTAGAGCGTTTGCAATAACTGTGGTACGAAAAACTTCCCCAAAAGTACCAATATGTGGTAAACCCGATGGACCATAACCAGTCTCAAATATTATCTCTTTTTTATTAGGGAATTCTTGTAGTATTTTTTCTGCTTCTTGAAATGGCCAGCTTATAATCATTGAATTTAAATTAATTATCTTACCTAAAGTGCTATTCATTTCAATAGATTTTTAATTAATGATGTAGTATTAGTGTTAGAGCTCTTATTAGAAGGTTAAAGATATGTCTACTGGCAGCATACAAACGAATCAATTATTTAAAGGTCTTACAAGACCTGCAATGCTCTTTGGTGTGAGTTATATGTTTGCAATATTAAACGTTCTAATTTGCATGCTAATTTTCATTAATACAAATGATCTTAGAGTAATTCTCCTGATGTTACCAGGTATACATGGACTTGGCTATATAGCTTCTGCAAAGGAACCGTTGTTTATTGAGTTATTTATGGTAAAGTTGGGAAAATGTTCCAAATGTTTAAATCGGTTTTATCATGGAGCCAATTCTTATGACATTACTTGATGTTATGCAATGTTGAGATTTAGAGCTATTCAATCAAAGAATAAATCTATTCTAAGTAGAGAGGTTCACGCTGCCGAATTTATACCTTATTCTTGCTATTGGAATAGTACAACCTTGATAACAAAGCAGAATTGGTTAGTTAAATTTATAAAATTAAATGGCTTTGCGTTTGAAACGGCCGATGATGAAGACTTGGTGATACAAAATAATATCAGAAATCAGATGCTAAGAAGCATTTCATCTCCAGCATTTAGTTTGTACTTTCATACCATCAGGCGTAAGAAGAATATCTTTTCTGATGAATTTGCAAACCAGAGTTTACCAAATTTTTTTGCTAACCATGTAAATCTAAAATGGAGAGAAAAACACGCAACTAGGCAATCTTTTATTAATGATTTATACATTACGATTATTCGTAGGGCAGATACAAAGGGAGTAGAATTTTTATCACATCTACTGAAAAAATTTGGGCATGTAACTTCAAAACATGCTTGGGAAAGTGATATGCGTGATACCTATGAAGATTTAGAGGAAACGACAAATCGTATAGTAACAAGCCTTAGGAATTATTCGCCTAAAGTCCTTGGAGTAAAAGAAACTCCAAACGGACTGTTTTGTGAAATAATGGAGTTTCTGTCTAGAATTGTAAATTGTGGCTTTGTTACAAATACGCTTTTTCCACTAAAAACTGAAATATCAAGATACTTACCGGTTCATAGGTTATTTTTTGGCCATAAGATGATACAGGTTGTGACTCATAATGAAAGTAAATATGCTGGAATAGTTAGTATCAAAGAATATGGAAATAATACTTCCGCAGGAATGCTTGATTCTTTTTTACAACTTCCTTATGAATTTATTATCACGCAGTCTTTTCAATTTACAAATAGGCAAATGGCAATTGCGAAAATGCAGATACAGCAAAATCGTATGATACAATCTGCAGATAAAGCTATTTCTCAAATAGCAGAAATTTCTCATGCGCTTGATGATGCAATGAGTGGTAAAATTGCGTTTGGTGAACACCATTTAACTATCTTATGTATAGAAAAAAGCCCTAAATCATTGGACAATGCTTTATCATTGGTTGAATCGGAGCTTTCTAATTGTGGTGTTTATCCTGTTCGTGAGAGGGTTAATCTAGAACCAGCATTTTGGGCGCAAATTCCTGGTAATTTTGATTATATAGTAAGAAAAGGTACAATAAGTAGTCTTAATTTGGCCGGTTTTGCATCTCAACATAATTATCCTACTGGTAAAAAATTCAATAACCACTGGGGAGATGCTGTTACAGTTTTTGATACAACATCCGGCACTCCATTTTTCTTCAACTTTCATATAAGGGATGTTGGACATACTATGATAATTGGGCCAACAGGTGCTGGCAAAACTGTTTTAATGAATTTTTTATGTGCTCAAGCAATGAAATTTTCTCCAAGAATATTCTTTTTTGATAAAGATCGCGGTGCAGAAATTTTTTTAAGAGCACTTGGTGGTATCTATACTATAATAGAACCAAGAACTAAGACAAATTTTAATCCTCTGCAACTTGACGATACTCCTGATAATAAAACATTTTTGATGGAATGGATAAAATCTTTAATTTTAGTGTACAACGATAAATTCACTTCAGAAGATATTGCTAGAATTAATGATGCAATTGAGGGAAATTTTAAATTAAAAAAAGAAGACAGATTTTTGAGAAATCTTGTACCATTTTTAGGACTTGCGGGCCCTGATACTCTAGCTGGAGCAATATCTATGTGGCATGATGATGGCTCTCATGCTGCAATATTTGACAATAAAGAAGATTTGCTAGATTTTTCAAAAGCAAGAGTGTTTGGCTTTGAAATGGCTAGCTTGCTAAAAGATCCTGTTGCTCTTGGGCCGGTCTTGATTTATTTGTTTCATAGGATTAGTATATCGCTTGATGGCACTCCATCTATTATTGTTCTTGATGAAGCATGGGCGTTAATAGATAATCCAGTTTTTGCACCTAAGATAAAAGACTGGTTGAAAGTGCTGAGAAAGTTAAATGCTTTTGTAGTTTTTGCTACTCAGAGTGTTGAAGATGCAAGTAAAAGTGCTATTAGTGATACGCTTGTACAGCAGACAGCAACACAAATTTTTTTGCCAAATCTGAAAGCTACTAGTGTCTATCGAGATGTTTTTATGTTAACTGAACGTGAGTACATACTGATCAAACACACAGATCCAAGTACTAGATTCTTTTTAGTAAAGCAAGGAGTTAATGCTGTAGTAGCTAGAATAGATCTGAAAGATTTGGATGATGTGGTCAACGTGTTATCTGGACGTGCAGAAAGTGTCCTATTGTTACATGATATATTGAAAGAAGTCGGAGATGATCCAAAGATGTGGTTGCCTGTGTTTTATCAAAAGGTGAAAAATGTTTAAAACTAAACTGTCATTACTGTTAGTTGCGATATTTTTGTTAAATATAGATTTTTTGCTCTCATATCCAGTGTTTGCAGATACAGTAAGTGGTACTGACAAAACGGAATTTGTTAGCAGATTTAATTCTACTGGCAGCTTTAGTCGTGCTTCTAATCCTGACTGTAAGGCGTTTAAAACAGCTGCAGCAGTTGCTGGGATAGCAATTGCTATTGGTGCAATATTTACTGGTATTGTTTTGATTGTTTCTTCCGCTGGTGTATTTACTGCTATTGTTATTGTTGGAATGATAGCTGCAATTGTTGGAGTCTGGAAAGCAATAGGGGGGCTTGTTGTTTGTGAACATAGTTTTGTTAAACACCCAGTTGCACGTGGTCATGATGGAACATACAAAAATTTTAAAGAAGACACAGGTTATAGTGGCTGCACCAATAAAAATTACCAAACAGAAGATGAATATTTTTCTTGTTTACAAGATAAAGCTCGGGAAAACGTGAACAAAAAAGACTATGACGGGAAAAGAGCAGAAAAAGAAGCCTTAAATTCTAACGTTCAGGAGAGTACAGAAAGTTATTACTGGCCAAAAAACGGTGTGCAATACAGTGAATATATAGAAATATGTCATCGAAATCCTTTAACTTTTGGTAATCTTTTTAACAAGAAAGACTTTGATTCCAGAGAAAAACCTGGATACATAGACTTTGATGTAAGGGAAAAAGATACTGGATATGTAGATGGGTCATGGTCCCCGACGGTCGATGGTGAGCTGAAATGTAAAGTTCTCAAAGCAGGACAGAGCGAACCCATACATGGATCAACATTTAAAGCAGTGAAAAAAATGGGCAGATTATGTGTGGAGTTAGCAAGTGTGAGAATGCTTGGTATCGAAATGACTCCTTGGCCGCAAGGGGTTGATATGGGGTGCACGGAATTGCCACCTGACCCACTTGCTCCTATGTGTGAAAAATCTGTGATGAAATTCAAAAATAAAGATGGTACGGGTGAATATAATGTTGATCTTAGCGACCCTATAAATAAAGATAAAGATTACAAAACTATTATAAGGGAAAAGGAAAAAGAAGGAAAAATTTTTGTAGATTATGACAATAAAAGCTGTTTTAGCTCGTATGTCTCTGAAGCTTGCTACAATCAAGCGGGAAGTAAGTCATTATCTCCTATTCCCATAACTTCTATGATAGTGCAATGTATTAAG
Source organism: Wolbachia endosymbiont (group B) of Parapoynx stratiotata (assembly GCF_947250635.1). Classification (NCBI taxonomy): domain Bacteria; kingdom Pseudomonadati; phylum Pseudomonadota; class Alphaproteobacteria; order Rickettsiales; family Anaplasmataceae; genus Wolbachia; species Wolbachia endosymbiont (group B) of Parapoynx stratiotata. The sequence goes on from NZ_OX366335.1 coordinate 243,002, forward strand.
GAGTCGTTAGATAATTTAGTGGCAGGTATTGATTCAAGTGGTAACTTACTTACAGACAAAAATGGACATGCTAAGGGTAGTTTTTTGTCTGTAGCACAAAAAAGACTGAAGAACACTGTTACTGCTATCTTAATTTTAGCTTTGATATTGTTCTCTATAAAAGCCATGTCTGGTGGAATGCGTAGTCCACAAGAAATGTATATATTGATCATTAAGTTTGCTTTGGTGATTTACTTCACAACAGGTAGTACCATGTCTCATTATTACGGGGAATTAACAAAACTTTCGAACGGCTTATCAGAAATAGTGCTTAAAGCTTCATCTGAGAGTAAAAATATATGTAATTATGAGGCAGGTAAAGATTATGAATACAATCGTGAAGGGCAGAAGGTATCCTACAGTTATCTTGCACCTTGGGATAGGCTTGATTGCAGAATTTTATTTTATTTAGGTGCACCTTTAGATGGAATTGGTGGCAAAATTGGTACTGGAGGTGTTGCAACTTTAGCGGTTTTGCTTGGCGCTGCTCCTGTCTTGTTAGTTGCAGGTTCGGTGATTGGTATTATTTTCGCTGGTGGACAAATTTTAGTAGCTCTTGTCTGTATATTTATGGCCATTTTGCTGATGATGGTTATTTTGTGGATGTGCTATGTATTTATTTTATCTATAGTTGCTTTAAGTGTAATTGTTATTCTATCACCTTTGTTTATTCCTATGGTTTTATTCCAACACACCAAAGGATATTTTGATGGTTGGCTAAAAGAGTTAATTACCTACAGTTTATACCCAGTTATCCTTTTTGCATTTCTATCTTTTATGTTCATAGCATGTGATAAAATCTATTTTAAAAATTTAAATTTTAAACTGGACGAGTCATATAAAAATGAACAACCAGACAAGTCATATGAAAAGAAACAAGCAGAAATCTCATATAGTAAGAAAAAACAGTGGTTTAAATTGAAAGATGGGGAATGTGATAAAAATGAAACTACTCTCGCATGTATGATGCAAAATTATAGCTTTAAAAAGAGCAGCATACTTGGTCTATTCGACTTTACATACATGGAGTTTGGCAGCTCTCTAATCGGAGAATTATTAAAATTGTGTTTAGTATTATTCCTCTTTTACCACTTTTTAAACGTTCTTCCCGGCATGGCTGCTGAGCTTGCTGGTAATCACAGAGCAGCACTTGGTTCGGGTAGCACTCCTGCACAAATGGTGAATAAAGCTTTATCTGCTGCCAAAGCTGCTGCTGGAGGTGCTGGTCAAGTTGCTGCTGCGGCTGTAAATAAGGTAAGAGGGGCTATTGGAGGAGGTGGAGATGATAATAAGGGATCGGGATCTTCCTCTAGTGAATCTATAAAACCAGTGGAGAGTGAGCGCAGGTGAGTAACAGATGTTTGAACATTTGAGCAACCAAAACTTGGTTAAGCTATGCATAAGTTTTGTGATACTCTTTTTATTATCTGGGTGCGGGTGTATTAAGCCAGAAGATTCATCAGGCTTGCGTGAGAAATTGGATATAGTATCAACAGAGCAGAAATGGGTTGATTCTGGAGTCTATATTTCGGATAAAATAAAAGTAACAGAGATTAATATAATACCTGATAAGGTTAATTTTTGTTCGCAATATAAAGATTTTGCAATTGAACCTGGAGTAAGAAACGTTACATTACCGTTTGCGCTTAAAGCTGGCGATGCGATAAGCTTTAGTGTTGTTGGAAGTAAAATGTGTAAAAACGATAATGGCACGGTCACCTATAAAAAAATTGACGAGAGTTGCGGTGAAGGAGAGACGGAGTATTTTGCACATGTTTTAAATCAAGAGAATTGTCAAGGTGAAATATGCCCTAATAAATATATTATAGGTGACGCAAAATGGTTGAATGGAAAAGAATACTGGAATCCAAGTTTTGTAAAATCTGATCAAGATGAAAAGAAGATTGAAAATATCATTAATTCTATCAAACAAGGAGAAAATATAGACTGCAGGAGGCTTTCAAGCAGTCAGAAAGGTGAGATAGATACGTACCTTTTAAATCTTGCCTGTGAGAATATGTGTTACTATGCTAATCAAAATTGTGTTCTGATTGAGTCTAATACCATAGATGATGGCAGTGTGGCTAAAAAACTTGGTGATGCTTTAGTTATTGGTAATGCTGAGGCCAGCAAAATTATTAAAGAGATTGTGGAAAAGGAGATCAAAACTTATATTCCATCGTTAGTAGTGTCAATGGAGAAAGAAGAACTTGAACACGAGAGAGGCAATATACGTACTAATTATGATTATGAAATAAAGAACAATCACCCCCAAGGTGAGAAATTAACTTTCACCTTTAATACTAAGGGCAAGGGTGGTTTCAATATAAGAGTAACGAAGAACCATAGTCTAAAAAACAACTTATATATACATGTTTCTGATAAGTTTCCTGAGCACAATCCTGGTGAAATTCTGGGGGATATACCTGTGGATATCAGTGAAGTTCATAATACTGAGTATATGGAAAGATTAAAAGAAAAGCTAAAAGACAAGAGTGGCACTATATATTACGGAATAAGAGATCATGGCTGTGATTATAAGAAAAATGAGGGTCAGTTTAGTATTAACCTTACAACTAAAGAGCCACCTGTAAGAACTTTTAGTGCGATATATAATTTTTTTGATGAAAAAGTAAAAACTGCATTTTTCGGTTCTAGCTACAAAGACACTAACGCGATTCACTCTGATACTAGCCCTGTGAAGTCTCTTTATCAAAGTTTTGTAGCATCAAATAGAACAAATACCATCAGATCTACAATAGTGTCGTTATTAGTATTATATATAGTTTTATACACCCTTTATTACTTTTTTGGATTGTCTCATGCTTCTATATATGAATTTTTAATTATATGTGTAAAGATAGGAGTTATTACCCAATTGCTGAACGATAACAGTTGGAGTTTTTTTTATAACAATGCATTTTCTATTTTTGTTAATGCTCCAAAACAGTTAATAGAAATAGCAAATTTCAGAGGTACAACATCAAATGTTTTTGAATTTCTTGATTTACCGCTCAATAGGTTTTTATCAGCACACTCAGTGTTACTAATAGTATCTCTTATATTCTCTGGTCCTTTGGGTATTGTATCGTTTTGCTTGGTGATTTGGGGTTTGATAACAGTGAGCTTATCGATGTTTAACGCCTTATTTTCTTTTATCACATCTATAGCAATAGTTGCATTATTGCTTTCCTTGGCGCCTCTTTTTATTATTTGCCTTCTATTTGGATATACTAGACAGATGTTTCACAATTGGGTCAAAAATTTAGCAAGATTTGCAATTCATCCGGTAGTGCTTTTAATTTTTATATCATTAATAAGCCAGGTTATGGATTATATTGTGTATTCGGTCTTTAATTTTGAGGTCTGCCCTACATGTATACTTAATCTTAACTTAAGGATTTTTAATCCTTGTATTTTTTACGGTTATGCTTCCAAACATGTACCTAATATCACCGCTATGATGGCTTTTGTGATTTTGGGACATGCCATGAAAGCTTTAGTTGAAGCATCTTCAACAATATCTGATTCGTTGTTTGGTGTTTATGTAGCAAGCGAACCAGGAAGGCAATATCAGCAAAGCTTAATGGGAACAGTAGGTTTAGATGAACAAAGTATCCAAAGAAGAGCAGGTCAGCAATCTGGTACACCAAGTCGAAGACCTCAAATACCACAATCAGCTCAAAGATCAGCACCTAAAATACCGACAAACACAGGAAATCAATGATGAGCAGAAAATCATTATTATTGATACTATGTCTTGTAATTACTGGCTGCACAATGGATTGTGTTGAACCTGGGTTGCAGAGTAGAAATACTAGTGTCAGTATAGATGTTCCAGTGCGTGAAGCTGGCGAAGGAGTTAAAATTCATTGGGTTGATTCTGGTCAAGTAATTAGCAAGGATGAGAAAATCAAATTTACTCTTGGTGGGTCAGTAAATTTTTGTCCTCTTAAAGAAGGGAAAAATCCAAAGAGAGTACTTGTGCCTGCTGTATTTTGTGCTAATGATTTAATACCAAATTACAGTAATAAGTTAATTGATAATGCTAGCCTTGATGAACGAGAAATATGTGGGGATATAGGCTTTGGAAATAATGAATTCTATAGCAATAGACGTTATGTAGATACTGGAATTAAAGCAAATCCTGGTGATACATTAAGGTTTAGCTTAGTTCCTAGAAAAATGACAATTAATTGTGATAAATTAGAAGACCTTAAAGGAAAGGTTATTTTTGATGACGATTATTACAAAAATAAGGATAGTAAAGCTAGCGCAGGAGAGGTATGTAAAGGAGGTAAGTTTTTTTATAAAGATGAGCAAGATAGCAAAAAGGAATTTGAACTTGATCGACTAGATAAAAGGAAAGATAAAGATGGGAAAGAAGAGGATCAACAGTATAGATACTTGGTTGGTAATGGCTACACTCCATATGATAATAAGGTACATTTTAATAAGGATTATATTCAAAATTCATGGATAAATGGCGCATTGTTAGATTTACGACGAACTAAAATAGGACTGAATGAATTATGTAATGGGAAAAGGTGTGATTTTAATGAGCTGAACAAATACAGTTCTTATGAACTTAATTGTTACTATCATAATATATGTTACAACGCAAAAGGTATAGGGGAGAATTGCGTCTCTTCTATAAGGTATGAGAAGTATGATAAAAGAAATACATGTGACATGTATTCTCACCTTAAACGTATTGAGGATGAACTAAAAGAGATTGAAAAAAATAAGAGGGATTCTAAGCAGATTGACATTAATTTAATATCAAATTCTAAATTAAACTTCAAAGAGGACAGAGAAGATATTTCTTGGGCTGAGGCTCTTGTTGCAAAAGTTGGCGATCTTAATAATCAGAATACTGCTAAAGGTATTCAATGTTTTCCAGAGAGAAAGGGTGCAAAAGGGGATAATGTGTGTTCGCAAATTGGTGATAATTTTGAACATTTTTCTTTGAAATTAAATCATGATTATAAAATAGATGAAAAAGATATAATACCTGGTAGTAGTGTGATGCTTGCTATAGCAAGTAATGGCAACTACCAACTTCATAGAGGTGGATATCATGTTGCAGTGACTAGATCATGTAACTTCGATAGTGGTGAAAAACTGTATATGTACTTGGGTGATAGCCCGCCAGGAGATCCATCTGTTCGAAAGACTAATAATTTCAAAAAAGTAAAGAAATTAGATAAAATAACAGAGGATAATGTAGACTATTACATAATAGATGGAAGTCATTTGGTAAATGAAGAGTCTAAGAAAATATATTTTGGTATTAATGTAGAAAACGTAGAGAAAGATGATATTACGGATAAAGATAGCAAATATTATGAAGATAACAAATACACAGTAAATTTATTTTTAAAAAGAAAAATAAACGATTTTATTTCATCAACTGTAAACAAGATTTTTGATTTCATAACAGACGGGAGTGAAGACGGAATTAAAATTCCATATGAAGGATATAGAAAGGGGCTTCTACAAGGAATAAGAGCTTTGCTTATTCTATACGTTATATTTACTGTTGTTGGCTATATGCTTGGAACAATACAATTAAGTAAATTCGATTTTATTATAAGAATATTCAAAATAGCATTTATAGCTTTTGCTTTTAGTGATAGAAGTTGGGAATTCTTTGGTACAACTTTGTCTGGGCTTTTTGTTGATGGTAGCATTTATTTAGTTGATAGTTTTTCTGGCTATATAGGAGAAGGAGGTAAAAAATTTGCATTCTTAGATTTAACAGCGGGAGTATTATTTACAGGAGAAACATGGCTGAAATTTTTGTCTTTAATGCTATCAGGACCTTTTGGCTTTATTGCATTTTTGGCAATACTTTATGCTACTTTTGTGTTTTTAAGATGCATTATTAGTGCTACGTTTAAGTATGTAATATCTACTGTTTTAGTGGCATTTTTATTGTCATTGGCACCTTTATTTATCGTATTTATTCTATTTCAACAAACTAAAACATTATTTGATAATTGGATAAAAACGCTGGCTCATGTTTCATTGCAACCAGTCATTTTATTTTCATCCTTGTCTCTTTTAAACCAGTTAATGTATTCAGTTCTATACAACCTCACAAATTTTTCTGCATGCTATCAATGCTTAATTAGTGTAAATTTTTTATCGTATGATCTGTGTCTTATGAAATCAATATTACCTCTTGGGTATAGTCCTGGTACTAGTGTTGATGTTGCGCTCAGTACTGGAGAAAGGGCTGTTGGGCACTTTGCAGCATTACCTATAGATCTAATCCAGGCATTTATATATCTCATCATTGCTAGTTCAATGGAAGCTTTTGTTTCTATATCAGAAACTATGGCGCAGGCGTTGTTCAGCTCTGGTTATGGAGTTGCTCAAAGTGTTAGTCATATTTCTAGGAGCGCATCACAAGCTATGCTGTCAACTGTTGGCCTTGATGATAGAACCCAAAATATGATACATAACATCAAGCAGGGAATGAGTAAAGATCGTAGCAAAATTGAAGCTAAATTGCCTGATACACCAAAGCAAGCAGATGGGAAAGGGAGTGCTGGCAGAGAAATGAGCAAATCTGAAACACTAAGCCAGCCAGATAAGCAAAAGGATTCTGATAAAACAAAAGGACAAGTCAAGGAAGATTGATGAGATATATGGAGTAACTAATTAAAAAGATATTTGAAGTAAGGTTTTAGAAATTTATTCTGTATTGGAAAAAGTTTAGGTATGCAATCACGCTTAGGCAAATGTTGGTTTAGGTTATTAATTTTGGTAATCTGTGTTCTGGTTACAGGTTGTAGTAAGAATGATATGCCTTTTCCAAGATGTATATCTGCTGATTATTTTGGTCCTGAACCCATTGCAATTGGTGCTCATTTTTCAAGAGATCATGATGCTTTTGTTCCAGAAGATGGAGAAATTATTGATCCTAATACTGGCGAAATTAATTATGGTTTTCACTCTAATCAAGTGGTGAAGTGGAAAGATACTGGATTTGAAACCAATGGAGATAGTTTAGTAGTACGAGTAAATGGTGCATGGACATCTTGGAGTAATAATAATAAGAAAGAATCTAAAGGTAGTTATAATTTGCAAAGCTTGGAACAGCTAAAATATGCGACTAAGTTTGAAGGTAAACAAGGCGATAATAGTCTGCCTGACTTTCACTTAGTTTGTAATAATTATAAACCTAGCATACAAAAATTTTCAAGTAAGCCTAAAGCAAGTTGCACTGTAAATTGCAAGTGCATTAATGAAGATGATAGCGCAAATACAGTATCACGTGGTGCTCCATGTTGGTTTACCAACGGTCATGGTGCTTATCTTTTGTTTAAAACGGGGAAAGATGATCCTAACGAAAATCTAAAGTTAATGCGCGATCCTCAATATCCTACTGTACATCTAGGTTACAATTCCGTAGCGGAAGATGGAAGTGGGCTTTTTACTTTAGACAGAGATAACACCACATTACAGGACAGGAATTGTAATACGGTGAGGTTAGAAAAAGGATGGAAAATATATGTAAAGATATTAGATAGATATTATCTAGATAATGCAGGTGGCTACTCTTTTGAATTTTTGAGCGGAGTGCAGAAACCAAGTAACTTTGGATTTTTTGATTACGTTTATAACTATCTAAAATGTGTATTATTGATTAACGAAAATTGTAAAAAGCATTTTGATAGCAATGATCCTGCAGCTGCACAAGCGATGTTTCAAAATATAGCTGAAAAAAGTACGAGCTTTCACAATTTTGTTCTTTCCTTGCTTGTTCTATTTATAGTGATTTCATCGCTTCTTTATCTTTTTGGAATGATAAGAGAAACTAAGCATGATATGCTCATCAGAATGATGAAAATCACTCTAGTAATAGTGCTTATATCTCCTGGAAGTTTTAGATTTTTCTATGATCATTTTCTTGTTTTATTTGTTAAAGGTCTTGAACAATTGATAAGCATAATTACTAATTTTGCTCCCAACATGAACACCGGAGGTAATTCAAACGTTGCTCAAGGAAATGAAGCTAAATTGTTTAGCTTCATGGAGGATATGTTTAATAAGTTTTTTGCTTACTCTGTTTGGAAAAAGTTTGCAGCATTTTTACATTATCAAATGTGGGCAAGTCTCCTTATGATACCGGCAATTTTTATAGGGATTGTCTTATATTTCCTGCTGTGTATGTATGCTTACATAATATTCCTTTCTGGTTTTATGGGTATAGCTTTTCTTGTAGCTATAATGCCGCTATTCCTAATCTCTATTTTATTTTCACCACTGAAAAGTCTATTTGAGGGTTGGATAAAATTCTGTATTAGTTTCTGTTTGCAATCAATTATGATATTTACCCTGCTGTCATTACTTGCTGCGATGACAATGAATACCTTTTATAAACAGTTAGGCTTTACTGTGTGCTATAATAAATGGCTTGAAATAAAGTTATGTGCTCCAAAATGGGTATTTGGTGGTTTTTGTATAATTGATAAAGAATACTTTAGCTGGACTCCAGGGCAAATTTTTGTACCTTATGCTATTGGAGAGGCTTCTCCATTGAACGTAGATAAGAATATAGAAGGTATAGAAAAACTAAGCAGAATAGGTGGTACAGTAAAGTTTACTGGTGGCGCTGGATATATCCCTCTTCCACCAGATTACATTAATAAAGGTTTTCGTTATATAGATTACCCTTTCTTGAACCCAGTGCCTGGTACTGAGAAAAATCCAGCAGACCATTATATAGCAGAAAGTGATATAGTAGTTGATGCTAATTGTAGTGAAAAAGATCTAGTGCGTCTAACGAATAGTTTATTACATGCATCAGAAAAGGCTGATATCTTATTGTTAATAGATAATATAGATGGTAAGATAAAAAAGCGTTATTGTCAATCTCAACAGCATGAAGAAGAGTGCAGAAATTATGAGAAAATAATAGGCGATTACAAAAAGGGTATCATTCGACCAAATTCAAAAAGTGAAATAAAGTCTTTAGTGCAAGGTGTAATTACGCAAAGTGTAAGCTGCCAATCAGAGAATTTTTATGATATAAATCAAAACTATCAAGAAAATAGTGATTACCAAAGGGTGCAAGACATACAGAGAGGTTATTTAATCAACGCAGGAGAGATCTTTGTATTGTTCTTGCTTTCGTTTTTGATGTTTTCTTTGAAGGAGTTTGTACAACAGATGGGCTCAAGCATTGCCGGTGGTGGGTTTGGTGTTTACAATATATCTAGTATGTATCAAGCATCACCTGTGACTGGTTTAATGCAGGGATTAAAACAACAGATGCAAGATAAAATTGGTGGAGGGCTAGAGTCTTTAGGTAATTGGGCTACTCATGTACCGGACAGATTAGCTGGAGGTACAGCTAATTTGCTAGGTAGAATACCAGGAGTTGGGGGTGTGCTGAAATATTCTATTAATGTGCCACGTAAGCTTGTAGGTGCTACTATTGAAGCAACAAAATTTGCAACATCACCTAAAAATGATGTTGATAAGCTTGAGGAAAAAATCTACAGGGCGTTTGGAATTGATAAAGAAGATATTGCACATAGAAGAATTGATAAATATTTAGAATATTATAAAGGATATGTAGGATCACATTTGGGCTATACAATAGAAGATGCTATGAAGTTTACTTGGGAACATGGTCTCGACTCTATAGGAATTAACCCTGCTACAGGAGAAAAGGATGGTTACCAGCATAATCTACTCTATAGAGCAAAAACATATAGACGGGAATTTCTTGAGAAGCTTCATGACTACACTATTGGCCGCAAGAGAGAACCAGAAGAAGATGAATCATCAAAAGAAAATAAGCCTAATCAATCAAATCGAAAATTAGGTACGGAACCAGAAACCCTAAAAAACACTACAGAAGCTATACGTGCCGGAGAAGATAGAGAGCGTCAAGATAATGAAAGGAATGAGAACATAGAGAATGATGAAGAATCGTAATTTCAAAGGGCTAAGTTATTATGGTCTTCAGCAAGACGAAGATGGTAATATCAAGTTAAACGATTACAATGATGTTTTAAATGCGCGCAGAGCGAGGGTAGATTTGTTACTAGATAGCACTAAGCAAGGTGATGTTAGTCTTTCAAAGCTAAATAAAGCTCTGAATGAGAGACTTATAGATGATAAAGGGCTATCGTCAGAATTTGACAAAGAAGACAAAGAAATTGCACAGAAGGAGCTTAAGATGTTCTCTATTTTAGACGATCTTGATAATCTTGCAAACATTGAAAGTGAAGATCTATTAGAGGTTAGTTTGTTACTATCAGATCTTAGTTTTATAGAGAGAAATATTGTGTTGAATGCCGATCAGAGTTCTGATCTAATAGGTTTCAAAAGTCTATTTATAGAAAAAAAAGCATCTGGTGAGGAATATAGTGATGAAGAGTGTCACAATTTCCTCGATAGTATAGAGAAAATCAATACTTTAATTAAGTTAGAGTTAGAAAGTAGAATTGAAGGGATGGGTCATGATGAAAAAAACAACCATGATGATTTACAAGACGAGATTGGTCGTGCAATCAGTATAGAAAATAAATCAAAGAAAAGCGATTGATCTTGCGTTCCTCCACAAGCAACCTTCTTTCTATTAGACTGCTGAAGCTATGTTGACATTAAATGTGTATTATAAATAATTAGTTAACTTCGAACTTGTTTTATATGTTACGTGTTATTGCGGGTAAATATCGTGGAAGAAAAATAACTACAGGCAAGAATTTAGCTGCACGGCCCACTATGAGTAGTGTCCGAGAAGCAATATTTAGTATACTTTCTTCAAGAAAACCTATTTATAACCTAAATGTACTTGATTTATTCTGCGGAAGTGGCTCTTTTTCATTTGAAGCACTTTCTCGAGGTGCTAAACATGCATTCATGGTAGATGCAGATTATTACAATTTGCAACTGCCTAAAAAAACAGCAGAAGATTTTGGAATTACGAACGATATCACGTTAATTTGTTGCAATGCTAACGGATTACCAAGACCTATTTCAAAGTGCGATATAGTTTTTATGGACCCACCTTATAATATCAATCTGGTTAACTCAACTTTAGACGAGTTAGCTCACTCAGGCTGGTTAAATGATAATGCGTTAATAATTCTAGAAATGAGGAAAAATGAAGGTTTTGAGTGCAATAAAAACTTCAATATAGTTGTGGAGCGTACCTACGGTATTGCAAAAATAATTTTTCTTTCTTCACTCACTTGAATTTCTTTTGTAAACATCTATAGCTAAGCTAAGTAAGATTTTTCCGAGGACTGAAAGAAAAAATCAATTCGTTTTGGTGGGAATAGGGTGTGTAACAGCAAATCAATACGAGTTGATATACTAGAAGAAGCAGTATGGAAAGAAGTGAAAATGGTACTCAAAGAACCAGAGGCAATGACAAAGGTTAGACTTTTAAAATATGAAAATAAGCAGGCAAAGGATGAGATTGAAAAACGCGCAGATAAAATAGAACAAGGTATAGAAAAATTAGCTTATGTATATGCAAGGGATCATATAACGAAGGAAAAGTATGACTTAGAAGTTGAGAGCATGGAAAAGGAGTTAAAGGAATCAGAGATCAAAGGGAAGAAGCTATCGATGAAAAGAGGCTACAGAAAGAATTAGATTTTATCACAAACAGTGTAGAAAGTTTTTCCTCTGAGAGAGCTTAATCAAGCAGACTATGAAACTAAACTTGATATAATAAGAAAGTTAGTTCAACGCATTGAAATTGATGATGATAACGTGCATGTAGTGTTTCGGTTGAAAGAACTCGCTCGAAAGGGAGTGTTAAATAAACTGTGTCAAACCGAGAAGTAAAGTAATAAATTGATAAAATGGAGGTTTGACACAGTTTATTTAACACTCCCCAACATTCTATCGGGATGCCAGTGTCAGCTACTTGCATGACATCCTCTTGCTTCTATAGGTGTCTTTATCTCGTCTACTTTATTTTGCCACACAGATACAATGGTTTCACATGCACTTGGTAGGCTATCTATTTTGACAAAGAAGGACTACCAACACCTTCAGCGTTTGCATCACTAAACTTGCTTGCCACTTTATCAATAGCCCAAACGAGTGGTGTAACAACGAGCGCAGCAGCCCAAATGACAGCACTAACAGCATAACTCAAAACTGTGTTAACAAATGTAGCTAATGCATCACTATGGTCCCATGCCTTACATGACAACATGGATGAATAATCTATTAACGATTTTGTGTTACGCTTAAGATCAAAACTATCTACTACTTTCGCTAACCCTTTTGCCGGCCAATATGATAGATACGCCAGTGCTAGATATAAAGGTTGCAGAATTACACTAGCTAACGCAAAAGTAGTAGTCCGAATCATAGAAGGATTTTGGTAACTACCAAGAGCTACATTCTTCACTGGCCCAATAACACTATTAATATAATGAACGGATTTATAGAAATTATTTTGTGGAACTTCGTTACCTCGAACGCTTTTGGTAGGAACATCTCCGAATTTAACATATTTCTTAAAATTACTATATGAACTTGACATATTACCCCTATAAAATAAAAACATAATTATCTTACTAATATCGCTTGTTTTAGAATAAATGCAATCACTACCTAACTAAATTATCTGTTGCGCAAAAGCACATATTACCATACCATCGAAAATAAAGAGGTCAGCATGAGTTTTACTTTACCTGAGTTGCCGTATGATAAAACAGCTTTAGAGCCTTATATATCTGTAAAGACACTAGATTTTCATTATGATAAGCACCATAAGGGATATTTAAATAAACTCAACGAACTGGTTGAAAACACAGATTATCAACATATGGAAATTGAGGAATTAGTAACGAAAGTTCATGGAAATAATAATACAGTTCCTATTTTTAACAATGCAGCACAAGTTTGGAATCACACTTTTTATTGGAATTCAATGAAAAAAAATGGTGGTGGTAAGCCTCAAGATGATGGTCTTCTAGCAAAAAAAATTCAAGATGATATTGGTGGCTTTGACAAATTTTGTGAAGAATTTTCAAATTATGGAGTAAGCCAATTTGGTAGTGGATGGGTGTGGTTAGTGCTTGAAAAAGGAAAACTCAAAATCACTAAAACTCCAAATGCGGATCTACCGCTAATTTATGGCCAAGTGCCACTACTTACTATGGATGTATGGGAGCATGCATACTATTTGGATTGCCAAAATCGCAGAATTGACTACATAAAAGTTTTTCTTGATCATTTGATCAATTGGGATTTTGTAGAAGAGAATTTAAAGAAGAATATATAAGATGAATATACCACAAGTAACAAAACTAGATAATGGTCTGCGCATAATAACTGAGCGAGTGCATGACGTTGATTCCGTAGCTTTAAATATACGGGTTGGTGTTGGCAGTAGAGCTGAAAGCGCAAGTCAAAATGGAATATCTCATTTCCTAGAGCACATGGCTTTCAAAGGAACGAAAACGAGAACTGCATTTGAAATTGCAAAAGCTTTTGATGATATAGGTGGAGCCTTCAATGCTTGCACCGGTAGAGAAAGTACAAGTTATTACGCAAAGGTTCTTAAAAAAGATATAAAGACTGGCATTGATATATTAATAGATATATTAATGAATTCTACATTTCCAGAGGATGAATTGGGACGCGAAAAGGGTGTTGTAATACAAGAGATTTTTCAAACTAATGATTCACCGAGCGATATCATTTTTGATAAGTATTTTGAAGCAGCTTATAAAGATCAACCATTTGGTAGGTCAATCCTGGGCACGCAAGATACTGTCAAATCTTTTACTCGAGAAGATCTGAATAACTACATAAATGAGCATTACTTTGGCGGAAATATGATATTTGCTGCTGCAGGAAATGTTGAGCATGAGGAAGTTGTTCAATTAATCAAAGACTTTCTCTCAAAGATTCATTCAAAAGAGCTGAAAAAAAGCGAGAATGCAAGTTATACCAGTGGTGAGTATCGAGAGCATCGTAAATTAGATCAGGTGCACTTGTTAATTGGGCTACCTAGTGTTTCTCGTGATGATAATAAATATCACACATTCAAAGTTCTTGATGCCATACTGGGAAGCGGAATGTCATCACGCCTATTTCAGGAAGTAAGAGAAAAGCAGGGTCTTGCTTACTCCATTTACTCATTCAACTCTAGCTATGCTGATACAGGAATGCTTTCGATTTTTGCTGGTACAGATAGCAGTAATCTAGATAAGCTTTTAAAATCCATAACGACAGAGCTAAAGAAATTGTCCACAGACAATCTGAAGGAAGAAGAAGTAAATAGAGTAAAAGAGCGAGTAAAATCCCAAATTTTAATGTCACGCGAAAGTGTTAGCTCGCGTGCTGAAACGTTAGGACACTACTACGGCAACTATAATAAATACATCAGTAAAAACGAATTAATAGAAAAAATTAGTGCTGTTACTATTTACGATATAAAAAAAGCAGCAGAAGAATTGCTATCTCAGCATGAAAAAATTACTTTAGCTGCGATTGGAGAAATTAATTCACTGCCAAGTTACGATAAAGTGGTTTCTATGCTTAGTGTACTTTAGTTATGTTGCTTATGCTCACTAAAAAGTTCAATGAATGGTTGCAAAATCCTTTCTATAAAAAGTTTGCTTTCTGGTTCATCGCGTATACCACTAATCATTTTATTGAAAGTTTTTTCGCTGTTTTGTAAAAATAAATAGCTTTCTACTGATTGCACAATAGACAAGGCAGTTAAAATTCCTCCTATCACTAAACAAGAAGCTATAGCAGGTACGGTACCCACTGCAATTCCAGTTGCGATTAATGATAAACCAGCTAAGAGTGTAAAGGCTGAAACGCAAAACGCTATTTGATGTTTTTCTTTATTTTTAACCATAAATGCCTCACAAAAATTATATTTCTAGTATATCCGTATATATAATGTACTGTCAAGTTTTTAAAGAAGATTAAAAAATGCAACGCACATGTGCAAAATATGAACTAGGTATATAATTCACAATGCAGCGGTATTTCACTAATCCAATTATTTTTTTCCTGATCTAACCTATCATTCAATATTGCTTGTCTTATTGATTCCATCAACTTATTCATGAAGAAAACATTGTGAATGGTAACGAGTGTATAAGCCAGCAACTCTTTAGCTTTCAGTAGATGGTGTATATAAGCTCTTGAATGTTTTCTGCAGGTAAAGCACAAACAATCACTCTCAATTGGGTTATCATCTAGTTCGAATCGTTGATTTCGCAAATTAATATGCTCTTTGCACTTTGAAGAAATAGAATCTCTATTTTTTACTTTAACAAGCGCGCCACCATGTCTTGCGAGGCGAGTTGGATGCACGCAATCAAATGTATCAACTCCAAGCTCTACTCCACGAAAAATGTCTACAATTCCACCAATACCAAGCAAATGAGTAGGCCTATCTTTTTTTAAATGTTCCATAGTAAAGGAAACTACATCATACATCTGCTCTTTACTTTGACCAAGTGATCCACCTATTGCTTGACCAAAAAATGGCAAATCGTTGATAAAATCACAACTTTCTCTACGCAAATCTTGATACACTCCGCCTTGACTAATTCCATAAAGCACCTGTTTGCCATTATTATTTTTTTCAAATTCATTTAAAGAACGTTCAGCCCATCTATGGCTCATGAGCATCGATTTCCTTGTGTACTCCTTGCTGACGTGAAATGGAGTACATTCATCTAAAACTAAGATTAAATCTGCACCTAATTTTTGTTGAATTTGTATCGACTTTTCAGGAGTTAGACAATAAGTTTTACCATTTATGTAAGAACGAAAAATTGCCCCATCCTCGTTAATTTTGATCAGAGTTTTTTGTTTCTGTCTTACTCCCTTTATCTCTTCTGAAACTGATCCGTGTCCTAAACTAAATATCTGGTATCCACCAGAATCAGTGAGCATTGGCCCACTCCATCCCATCATCTTGTGCAAGCCACCAAGCTTTGCCACAGTATCCTCTCCCGGTTGGAGCATTAGGTGATAGGTGTTGGAAAGTATTATCTGAGTACCTGCTTCTCTGATTCTCTCGATATCTGCAGCTTTAATAGCAGCTTTGGTTGCACAAAATATAAATGCTGGTGTTTCTATACTTCCATTTGGAGTTTTGATCGTTCCAACTCTTGCAGAACCTGATTGCTTGGTTATCCTAAACGAGAACTTTTCCATCTATTTACTTGAAAGTTCTGCTATGATATTTTCCACTTTTTCAGGAGTGAGGTTTTCATAAAAATCGTTATTGATCTGTACAACAGGGGCATTAACACATGCACCAAGACATTCAACTTCCTTTAAAGTAAATAGATTATCTTTAGTGGTTTCACCGATATTGATTCCAAGCTTCTTTTTAAAGGTACTTAAAACTTCCTCGCTATTGCATAACCAGCAAGGAGTTGTTCTACAAACTTGTATTAGATATTTACCTACTGGCTTTAAATTATACATGGTATAAAAATTTGCCACTTCATACACGCGAATATGTGGAATATGAAGCATGTCAGCAACGTAGCGCATGGCAGATTCAGGAACCCATCCGCATTGTTCTTGTACTAGATACAGTAAAGGCATAACAGCGCTTCCTTCTCTACCTTTAGGATACATCTCTATAGACTTTTTTGCTTTGCTAAGATTGTCTGGTGTAAAACTAAACTGCTCTTCTTTCTCTTTCATCTAATAAGGTTCATGTAAATCTCAACAAATTATACTTGAAGAGTTAACAATTGCAATTAGACTTCTTGCATAATCTAAGACCTACTGTAAACCAAGCTTAGTATAATCCAATTTGACGTACCTTATTATTTTTTTTACTTTGTAATTGATCTACATGAGAAACTTTTTCACCACTTTGTAATCTTTCTACCTGGAAAATTCCTGCAGGCCTTTCAAAGTACCCACGTTCAATAGCATTGTAAACTGAGTAACCACCAAATAAGCAATTTTTTCCTATTTCTTCTCCACAATCTTTTAATTCTTTCAACCTCTCTTGATCTCTTACTTCTACCTTTATCCAGTCTTTATTTTGCTTATCAGGATATAACCTAACGTCTAACTCTCCCTTAGTGGTAGGGAAAGTCAACACTATATCACTATCGTCCGCAAGATTGGTGTAATTCCTTATACCATTCTTTGTTATAATTGCTACCTCACTTTTACCAATCTTTATTATATCTCTTTCATAGTCTATGTTGCCCTGAGCTCGCCTTAACTCACTAGCTTTTTCTGTGAGCCTTGCAACATTTATTATACTATCTTCGGAATATTCCGAGTATAAAGTAGTGTTATCTATTTTTGCATTCTTTACCATACCATTAATAACTGCTCCTTTTATAACTTCCATAAAATCTAGGGTACTCTCTAGATAATCTAGATAAGCTTCTATCATATTTTCTTTGTGCTCTTTAAATTCAGATTCTAGTGTATCAATTACTTTCATATTATCTTTATTATATAACACTGCCCCTATTGATACCAACTTGCATACTATCTTGCTTGCAACTTCAGGATTCTTTCCTAACTCACCAATCCTTTCCATAACACAATCTGTAAAATTACGCTTCTTATCTTGAGAAAATCGTCTATTAATCCTTCCTCCTGAGAGAATAGCCTCATTTACAACTCCTTCTAGTTCATCCATATTTTGAGCTTTAGAAACTTTATCTAAAAATTCTTTTAGCTTTATCTGTCGATTCGGCGGTAAATTACTCCATAAATCCCTAGAATAATACTCCTTCTCATCATAACTTGACCATTGTAAATTGATTGCATCTGCTTTCAAAAGTAATCTTTTTACTTCAAATTTATTTGCTCTTTCATCAGTACCTGAACGAGCAAAAGAATCAAGATTTTTAGCATTTTGATGCACCTGCAACTCTCCTTCATTACTTCGAAGATTCAAAACCATTCTTAGATCTTGATCATTCCCAAAATCATCTAAGAATTCTTGTAGATCTTCAACAACTTTCTTCTCAAGCCCCCCTGTCTCTTAGTTAAAACGTAACCTGAACCATCTTCGAACCAGTCTTTTGTTTCCATTATAGAGCGTAACTTATCACTCAACTTCTCTCGCTTATAAGTCACAAAGTACTTTTCAATATGTTCATGATGATTATCACGTGCAACTTGCAGAGGAGTTTTTCCTTGTTTATCACTTTGATCAGAAATAGCTCCTTTCTCTAAGAGTAAAACTACGCCTTCAGAACAACCAACACTAGCAACATGATGCAAAGGCGTTTTTTTTTCATTATCTTCTGCATTAAGGTCAGCTCCCTTTTCTAAGAGAGCAGCTATACTATAAGGTCCAGTAGCATAGTGTAATGGTGTCCTTCCTTTATCATTCTTGATATTAGGGTCAGCTCCTGCTTCTAAAAGCAAACTTACGGCACAATCATATTGTTTTCTTGCCCAAGCCATACTTGATATTATGTGCAATATCGTCAAACTAGACTCTCCCCTTTCACAATTAAGAACGGTTTTTAGATCTTGATTATCTTTATTATTTAATAAAAACTTTTGAAGTTGTCGGTAACTATCTCCTGCACTCAAAGATCTCATTGCACTAAAAATAGATAGCAATTCCTCATCTAACTCTTCTTGACTGTCTGTCAACTCAGTTGTAACAAGCCACGCACACATTAAATTATCAAACGAGCCTTTTGTAGCTTCAGCAATATCTACCAAATGACGCCTATCAGGAAACATGAATAAACTTTTAATCAATTCATATTCATAATCCTGTTGTAGCTCGTTTTCTATTCTACTTTCCTTATTAGAATCTTGCCCAGTAACTTCTGGCATATTTACTCCTCACTTTATAAAACCGAATGTAATTATAACAAATAAAGCTAATGCAAGCTAGCTTTCTACTACTTCTTGTATAGTTATATCACTAACACGTAGCGGGATTATAAACATTAAGAAATTAACTAGATGGAAAAAAGGCAAAAGAATCCCCTAGTAGTGAGTTTTAATAATGGAAATTGGCGTTGTAATAATGTGCTAACAAGCGCGATTTGGCTGAATGTAGAAAAAATAAAAAAAGTCGCTATAATTTTATGTAATTTGCCAATAAATATCTGAGTTTTTTTACTGAATTTTCTTGTTAAATCTGCAGAGATTAAAAACAAGGATAAATACTCTTACTGTCATGATAAGGAAGTTGGGACAATTTGTAAAGGAATTTCTGTTGTCAACAAGCTGCTAAATTTATTATATGGTTTCAAAGGAAACATATTGTCTATGGGAAATCTGGGTTTATTAGCGTATTATCTTAGAGTACTTAAAAATTAATTTCTTAATTTTAGTTAAAATTTTATTGACGTTACATATAGAAATAATCATAATAGCGTTTTATTAAAATTTTAAATATAATTATGTCTATATTAAGTAGATTATTTAGAGTTAATACAACTATACTGAAAGTTAAAGAAGCGATAGGTTTTAACCCAGTAAACGTAGGGTTGATTGAAGGAAATGGAGTTACTTATGGACTCAGCTATCAAGATAACGGCAATGGAAGCAGTAGAGTAAAGTTACTTATTAGTCCATTATATCAATCGAAAACATACGAGTGTGATACATGTGTCAACGTAGCAAATGAATTCAAGGGCCAATTATCTCCCACACTAATAGAAAATCCAGCTGAAATAGATAAAGTTGGAGTTATCTTTCCTACAGAAGAAACTAACAAAGAAAGAAAGTGCATCAAAGGCTTAACATTCAACACTTACGAAATCAAGCATTCAACTAATGCTCCCTTAGTTGAATACGTAGGAAAAGTAAAATTATACAAGAACATTGATATAAATAATCTTGCAAATGAAGACAATAGTTACTTTTTACCAAAAGCAGTAAAAGTTGATCATGGTAATATTGTTGTAATTGCTCATAACTTAAAGGATCAAGCTTTAGTTTCTTGGTACTTAGAATTAAAAGTAGATGGAAAGTTCAGAGTTTTACCTGGAGCAAACGGCATCATAGAAAGAAAATTATTCAAATTTGATAATCCAGGGCAATTGGCATTAGATGAAAATACGATGCTTTATGCACAGATGAGCAAAGAGATTATTGGGAAGCCAGAAGCAAGAACAAATATTTTTAAGTTCGATATGGCTAAAGTGGTTAAGGATCTAAAAAGTGGAAAGAAAGATGAATGTTTGCTTAAGAAAAATTGTCAAATAGATAGAGCATCATTTATTATCTCTAGTCCAGAAAAAATAAATTTTCTACAGTATGTGAAACGAACTGAAGGAGATGACCAGATTGCTTTTCTTGCAAAAAAACAATCTTCTAATACGCAAGAATTGCATTTAGCAAGTCTTGTTAAGAGTAGATCAAAATTGAACTTTCCTATTTGTGAATGTGAGGATCCTATAGAACAATTGTATGTTAAAGACAATGGCCAGGGAGGTTTTATCGTCACTGCGGTAAGTGGAGAAAGTATCATAACTTTTAATAGAGAGAGCTCTGGAAAATCTTCTGAAGCAACGATAATACCGACAAGCAGTATCAAAGCTCTCAGTGATTTTGTTAATATCATTAACGGTCGATTGACGTCTAGTATTATTTCCAGCAGTACTGTGGCTCCTATAACTACTGCGAAAACAGTTATAACTTCTAAAGAGGGGTCAACTGCTGCAATTACCGATATAAAAATAACTGAAGCTTTGAAGACTACTAAATTGACAACAGAAGCATCAACTATTATTGTACCAACTTCCACAATGAGTAAACCTTCAACAAAGTCAACAACTCAAGCAAGTACAGTAACAGTGGAGCCAACAACAGTAGCAAAAACAACTACTACTTCACAAGCAACCACGATTACTGCAACGTCAACTAATGTACCTTCGGAAACTGAAACAAGTACTGTAAAACCTACAGCAGCAACTGTTGCGTCAACTTCTACGATGAATAAACCTTCAACGACTCAAACAAGCACAGTAACAATGGAGCCAACAACAGTAGCAAAAATAACTACTACTTCACAAGCGACCACGGTTGCTACAACGTCAACCAGTGTGCCTTCGGAAACTGAAACAAGTACTGTAAAATCTACAGCAGCGACTGTTGAGTCAACTTTTACAGCAAGCAGTACTACGATTAGTAGGCCTTTAACAGAATTAACAACTAAAGTAAGTACGGCATCAGAATCAACAACAGTAGCTGAAACTATTGCGACCTCACAAGCGACTATGATTACTACAATGTCAACTAATGTGACAACAACAAACTCAGAGGCAACTATACAAACAGTATCCACTATATCAAATACTGGAACAAAGGTAACAACTCCTCTGTTCACTACAACTTTACTTCCTCAAACTACTCCTTCACCACAGCCCGCTCAGCTTGCTATAGAGTCTAATAGGGCAGGAATGATAGGTGGGTCTTTGGTTGGAGCGATAATAAGTATTGCTGGAATTATAGGATTCATAGCATACAAATATGTTAAGGGTCGTAATTCTGCCCCTGTGTTAGAACTAACTAATTTCAATGATAGAAGGCGATCATCTTCAAGTGGCAATAGCGATGAAGAAATTTTTATCGCTAATAACAGAATGAGACATATATCTATGCGAACTATGGATCAATCTGAAACAGTGCTAAACAGTATATCGGTGGAGAGTAGTAGTCGGTCAAGAAGTAGCTCATCGTCTTCAAGCGGTGGACCAGGATCTTGACTGACTGAGCTAGAGTCTAAAAGTGAAAAAAGCTTATCTTGGGATAGCGATGATGTACCGGAATATCACCTTTAGCTATTTGTCTGAATGTTTTTAGTATGTAGACTGTTAGGAAATTTTCTTTTGCTTTTGTGATTTTAATGTTAAAGTATAATTTCTAGGTGAAATAAGTAGCTGCTGTTGTGTGATAAACACAGCAGAGGAAAGTCCGAGCTCCAAGAAAAGTTAGTGACGGGTAACGCCCGCCGGAGGTAACTCCAGTTATAGGGCTACAGAAAATTACCGCCTAAAATATTATTAGGCAAGGGTGAAAAGGTGTGGTAAGAGCGCACCATAACAATGGCAACATTGGTAGTCAAGTAACCAACACTAGGAGCAAGATTAAATAGAAGTAGATTTTATGTTTTTCTCATATCTACTCGGGTAAATCGCATGAAGTAAATGGTAACATTTACTCCAGATAAATAGCTACATAAACAGAACTCGGCTTATATTTCACCTAGGCAATGCATGAATGTCAGCCATACTATGTAAATGTATCAAATATTTCACATATCCTGTACGCTCAATTTGACTACCTATATTCCTTTTACTTCTTGGCTTATCTCTTTTTTTATTTCCTTTTGAACTTAACAAAGCTTGAATTTTAACCGAGCTTTTCCTTTAACTCGTCATTCTCTATCTCTAAAGCCTTACTTTCTTACCTATAACTTTTTAGCTCCGCTTCCAACTTTTCTATTTTTTGCTGCAAGTCTTTGTAAAGTTCTAAAAGACTAACCATGTTACCTCACTTTTACGATTGGTTTTTATCTTATTTCATCTACCTATTTTGTTGCTTCAATGAATGGGTGAATAAAGCATTTCATGCGTTGTCCTTCACTTGTTCTGCTTGATAGTCACTACTGCTTTCGCTTATATTAACACTAGAGTATTCTTCATCGTCAACATACTCTTTTAGAACATATCCTCTACCCCAAACGGTTTCTATGTGGCTTATTCCATCATTTGCACTTTCAAGTTTTTTACGTAATTTACACATAAAAACATCAACTATTTTGTTGTCTGAAGGTTCGTCCAAGCCATTGTAAAGATGGTTTAAAAACATTTCTTTTGTCAACACTGCTCCTTTACGCAATGCCAGCAATTCTATCATGGAATACTCTTTGTTAGTAAGGTGAACTGTTTTGCCTTTTACCTCAACAATCCTGTGATCAAAATTGATATTCATATTACCAATCTTTATCACTGATTCGGGATGGCCTTTAGTACGTCGGACTATGGCCTTAATTCGAGCTAATAATTCGCTCTTGTGAAATGGCTTGGTTAAGTAATCGTCGGCACCATACCCAAGTCCTTTAGCTTTATGGTTGGCAGCGGAGATACACGAAAGTATTAAAACAGGAACTTTGATTTTTGCACTTCTTAATCTTAACAGTATATCATATCCATCAATATCACCAGGCAGGTGTATATCTAGAATAACTAGATCGTAACAGTCTCCACCCGAGGAAACCATATTATTGTTATAATCTTGTGCAGAAGTAACAACGTCGCAAAAATGTCCATCAGAAGTTAAGGCATTAACTACAGTCCTTGCACTTACTTGATCATCTTCAATTAATAATATACGCATATTTTACACCCCATAAATAATTTATAATTTTAGTAATATATATAACCAAGGAAAGTAACAAATCAAATTTTTATTAATGAATAATAGAAATTACACTTATTAATTAATAGTTAATGTGTCGTTCCAAAATTATACAAATAGATCTAAAATACAATAGATATACTATAATAATACTATTTTTAGTAAATATTGAATAGAAGCTATTTTTATTAAAAGAATACTTAGGTTAATAGATATTTAAACTATTTTATACTTTTATGTTATATTTTTAATTTACTTATTCTACAGTTTTAAATTATAAGTAATACTTTCAGGAATATTGAGTGGTAATATCAGTTTTAGGTGCTGGCGCATGGGGTACAGCAATTGCGATTTCATTAAGTGGTAAGAAAAATGTAATTTTGTGGACTCGCAATAAGGCCATATTTGAATCAATTAAAGAGAAAAGAGAAAGTGACAAGCTACCTGATTGTCCAATTTCTGATAATGTATCAGTAAAATTAGCTATTGAAGATGCAGTGAATGCTTCAGTAATAATTCTAGCTGTTCCCACTCAGTCTCTAAGGGAGATATGTCATCAATTGAATGATTGTAACCTAAAAAAAAATGTAGCAATAATTTTGGCTTGTAAGGGAATAGAAAAATCTACATTAAAATTACCTAGTGAAGTAGTCAATGAAGTTTTACCTAATAATCCTCTTGCTGTTTTTTCTGGTCCTAGCTTTGCTATAGAAGTTGCAAGAAAATTACCATATTCGATGGTTCTTGCATGTCAAAATGAAGTATTAGGTTTAAAATTAGTATCAGAGCTACAGCAAGAAAATATTAAATTGTACCTTAGTAGCGATGTTATAGGAATACAGGTTTGTGCAGCGTTAAAGAATGTTTTTGCTATAGCATGTGGGGTTGTTCTAGGTAGGTTTGGGTTTAATGCTCATGCAGCATTAATTACGAAAAGTATGAGTGAAATTAAGGCTTTATACTCAGCAAAAGTTGGTGACGGCAATGTAGATATAAATACACTACTTGGACCAGCATGCTTAGGCGATTTGGTTATGACATGCACATCATTAAATTCAAGAAATCTATCTTTTGGATCTAAAGTAGCTAATAGTAATGGTTCTAGTGCTCAGCAGATTTTATCAGAAGGTAAGTCGGTAATTGAAGGTTTTAACACTGCTAAGTCTGCATTTGATTTAGCAGAAAAGCTAAAGATAAAAATGCCCATATGTGAAGCGATCTATAGATTGCTATATGAAAATACTTCTATAGAAGATACTATTTCTGTTCTTGTAAATTAGTTTTATATTTCGGTATATTGTGAAGTTTTTATATAAATTAATATCAACATGGTGGCTATCTGGCACGGTAAAACACATGCCAGGTACTATAGGCAGCTTGGCTGCTTACCCAATTGTTCCTATATTACTCAATGACAGAATTTTAGGTACAGCAATTATTTTTTTTTTATTCTTAGTTGGATTATGGTCTACAGGCAATTATATACAACATTACAAAGCTCCGCATGATCCAAAAGAGGTAGTAATTGATGAAGTAGTTGGTCAATTGCTGACAGTACTTCTAGTTTCAATATTATTAGAACAAGAAATGAATAGCTCTGTATTGTTGGTGTGCTTTTTCTCCTTTAGGTTTTTTGATATAATAAAAGTGTGGCCTATAAATTTGATTGATAAAAATACAAAAGGTCCTTTAGGTATTATGCTAGATGATGTTGTAGCTGCAATTTTAGCCTTTGTTTTTATAGGAGCCTTTTATTGTTTATTGTTGGTTTATGCAGAATAAAAAAATTTGTTATTCAAGCTTAATTATTCAGAACCTAAAGGATTATATACTTTATGCAACGAATTTGTCCAAGTGGGAAATACATGACGAATTTGATAATGTTATATTTACAGTAAATGGTACCAGAGAATCGTTATTTAATTTTGTGTTTTGTGAAGATCAATGTACTGAGCTTTCCATATGCAGAACTCTAGATTATCTCAAAGCACGAAATATAGAAGCAACATGGATAATAAGTCCACGTATAAAAATAGGGGGTATTTTAGAAAAATGCGAAATAAAACACGTTAGCACACCAAAAAAAGTTTTACTCAATATAAAAGATTATTTTTTGCCTGATGATGCTGTTCCAAATTTGAAGTTCAATGTTGTAAATAGTAGTGAGCTCTTAGAGCAATTAGATTTACACACTTCTAAAATTTTTTATCATAGAATTAGTATTGTTAGCACATTTTTTCGCCAATTATCGAATTATGATGATAAGAGCTCAAGGTTAAGATTTTTTCTTGTAATGCTAAATAACGAAATTGTTGGAACATGCGGTCTTTATATTCAAGACAGCATAGCTGGTTTTTATAGCGATGGAGTTTTACCAATTTACAGGGGTCGTGGAATAGGAACTCAAATGGTTCTAGAAAGAATAAAGATAGCTAGGCAATTTGAGTGCAAATACATAGTAGCACATTGCATGAAACCTTCTGTAAACCTTTATAAGAGATTAGGCTTTAGGGTATTGGGCAATCTTCACTTATATACCTCTTCAGTACAATCTCTTTGCTGAGAGGTTACAAATTTTTATATTTGTTTTAGAATACTATGTTTTTTTTGTATGAAATAGTTTTACTACTAATTCTAGTATTCTTCTTTTTCTCATATTCTAAATTAAAAATTAGTAATAAAATTAAGGACTTACAACATCAAAATGTTATCATAAATAATTTAATAGATACTGTGAATGATGGATTTTATATTTGGGACGCAAAAAAACGTATAGAAAAATTTTCTCCCAATTTACTAATTTTGCTTAATACTGTTTTTTATTCATTTAATGAGTTTGTAAATTTTTTTGAGCAATCAGAAAGCTTAATTAAAAGTTTTGCTGAGGCAAAGGAAATAAATAAATCTTTTACTCTAGATTTAAAGTCAAAAGACAGTGAGGTTTATTGCACATGTTATGGTAAAAGCATAATAGATTATTCTAATAATGTGATTGGTGTGTTGTTATGGATAAGGAATATCTCCGATTATAAGATAAAAGCTAATGAACTTGAGTTAGAAAATAGTAAGCTTATGCGAGAATTGGAGAGCTATAAAAAAATTTTTGACTCTTTACCATTTCCAATACTGAAGCACAATAAGAATAAAAAAGTAAGGTTTTATAACTTATTTTATGATAAATATATAGGCAGCTCTAAAAAATTTACTGTTGCGAGTGGCTCCTATAACGTAAAACCAGGAGAGTGTGTAATAACTTACAAGAACGAACCTAAGGTTTTTAATTTTGTTGAAGTTCCAGTGCAAAATTCTAATAGCATAGTAATGTATGGAAAAGATATTAGTGATGAAAAAAAATTACATACTGAGCTAAGCAATTGTTTAGCTGCACAAGAAAGTTTGCTTGAGAAGCTATCGATTGCTGTAGCGATATATAGTAAGAATCAAAAGCTAAAATTTTATAATAATGCTTTTATAAAAACTTTTCAGTTTGATCCAAAATTTTTGGAGTCTTATCCAACTTATCACGAGATTATGCTTCACCTATTTGAATCTAAAAAGCTTTTAGGAAAAAAGGATTTTCAAACTATTAATAATCAAAGACATGAGTTGTTCAAAAGATTACTGGAATCATATGGTGAAACAATACATTTCATGAATGGAAGAACGTTTAGAGTATTAACAATACCCTATGCTTCAGAGGGTCTACTATTTTCTTACGAAGAGTGCCAGAAATAACACTCAAATTCCTTCTCTCTCTACCATAAGCTGTTTTACTTTCGCTATCGCTTTTGCTGGGTTAAGCCCTTTCGGGCAGGTTTTTGTACAATTCATTATTGTATGACAACGATACAACTTAAATGGGTCGTTTAAAGAAGCAAGTCTTTCTTCTTTCTTATTATCACGACTGTCAGCAATCCATCTATAAGCTTGCAGTAATATCGCTGGCCCTAAAAATTTATCACCATTCCACCAATAGCTTGGGCAACCAGTCGAACAGCAAGCACATAGTATACAATCAGACAGACCATCCAATTTTTTTCTATCTTCAGGAGATTGAAAGTATTCTTTATTTTGTAAGGCAGATTTATCTGTTTGTAACCAAGGTTTAATCGATTTGTATTGCTCATAAAATTGGCTTAGATCTGGAACTAGATCCTTTACTATATACATATGAGGTAGTGGATATATTTTTACTTCACCTTTTATATCATGTATAGATTTAGTGCATGCAAGAGTGTTGGTACCATCAATATTCATTGCACAAGATCCGCATATTCCTTCTCTACAAGAGCGTCTAAAAGTTAAGGTTGAATCTATTTCATCCTTTATTTTTATTAATACATCAAGTACCATAGGGCCACAATTATCCATATCGATAAAAAATGTGTCTATTCTTGGATTTTTATCATCATCAGCAGACCAACGATAAATTTGAAATCTTCTAATATTTTTTGCTCCAGTAGGAGTAGGATAAATCTTGCCCTTTTTATTAACTTTAGAATTTTTTGGTAAAGAAAACTGAACCATATTGCTTACCTTTTACAGCTAAAACCCCTTTTTTGTAAATAACATATTTTGGTATTATCTACCATACTTTTCCTTTTCAAATTCAAGCAAAGCTAAAATCTTGCTCTCTAAACTTTTCATTATAATTTCTTCATCTTCTTTTTGATGATCATAGCCAAGTAAATGCAGCAATCCATGAACTAACATGTGTGCAGTGTGAGTGAGGATAGATATACAGTACTCATGAGACTCTCTTTCTATTGTATCTACTGCAATTGCTATGTCTCCTAGATCACATTCACTAGATAACTGTTCGCATGGAAATGATAGTACATTAGTTGGCTTATCTATTTCTCTAAACTTAAGATTAAGTTGATGTAGCAAGTTATCATCAGCGAGAGCTATTGATATATTTGGTTTATAATGATCTATTTTTAATTCTTTTAGAGAAGCATTAATAATATTTAATACAAAACTCTGTGGGTCCTTCGTAATACTATGCCACCTCTTATCAAGAATATTTACTTCTAACATGAATAAAGCACCAGAAAGGACATTATCCCATCACTTGACATTGGAACCCAAAAAAGAAGAATTATAGACCATCGTATCATACACATAACTATACGAATATTGTACACTAGAAGTATGTCATCCCAGTCTGGGATCCAGGAATTCTGATTAGACATTAGGTGAGTGAATATAAAAGCTATATTAAAACACAACATTTTTAATGTGGTTGCATTACAGCTGGATTCCAGTGTCAAGCACTGCTTTGTGTTTGATGAAAAATCGGCTACTTCGAAACAAACACTCATACAGCTGTATGTTGTGTGCTGAGGTAATATTGTTTGGCAACAGGTATTACACATCACTCATCCTTATTATTTCATTCCACTCAGTCTCTAAAACTGGAGAAACTGATAAACGTGATTGTTTTAATATAACCATATTTTTCAAAAGTGGGTTTTGTTTTATACTGTTTAACGTCACTTGGTTACTTAAAGGTTTCAAAAATTTTACATTCACTAGTCCAAATTTGGAATTATAAACATGATAATACTCCTTTAATACTTCAACTATTCCAAGTATAACTCTCTCTTTACCTGTATGATAAAAAAATGCAAGATCGCCTAATTTCATAGCTCTCATGTAATTTTGAGCTTGATAATTGCATACACCATTCCACTGCGTCACCTGCTCCTTTCCCATTTTTTGCCACGAGTATTCGCTTGGCTCTGACTTGAGTAGCCAAAATTGCATTATTTTTTTCTTCTTAAATAAGCTGGTATATCATAAACATTGCTACCCCACTTAACTCTTTCGTTTGTTTGCTCAGTTGAAGCATATTCTTTTGTTTCTAATATTGGAATTTGATTATAAGGCCATTTAAAATTTTTTTCCTCTGCTGGGATCTTGTTTTGATTAACAGATGAATTGTCGTTACAGCTATCAATGCCAGTTGCAAGAACAGAAACTCTAACTCTTCCCTCCATCGCCTGATCAAAAGTGGCACCAAATATTATATTTGCATTTTCATCCACTTCTTCACGTACTCTATTTGCTGCAGAATCAACCTCAAATAGAGTCATATCTCCACCACCAGTAATATTAATCAATATTCCTTGTGCACCTTTCATTGATACATTATCAAGTAATGGATTAGATATCGCAGCCTCTGCAGCACTAATTGCCCTATCTTCTCCTTCTGCCTCTCCAGTACCAATCATTGCTTTACCCATCTCACTCATTACTGTTTCTATATCAGCAAAATCAAGATTAATCAGTCCTGGCATGATCATCAAATCAGTTACTCCTCTTATGCCAATATGTAGAACATTATCGGCGAGTTGAAATGCGTCAGCAAATGTAGTTTTCTCGTTAGCAATTCTAAATAAATTTTGATTGGGAATGACAATAAGTGTATCTACGTATTTTTGCAACTCTTCAAGTCCAAGCTCTGCAATGCGCATACGTCGCACACCTTCAAAACCGAACGGCTTAGTTACAACTCCAACAGTCAGTATCTTTTTTTCTTTTGCTCCTTTATCTTTAACTACCGCTCTTGCTTCTCTTGCTGCTTTTGCAATTACCGGTGCAGCACCTGTTCCAGTACCACCACCCATACCTGCTGTGATAAAGAGCATATGGCTATCTTTTATATGCTCCATAATCTCATCAATTGATTCTTCTGCTGCACCTTTACCAACATCAGGTAAAGCACCAGCACCAAGACCCTTAGTTAAGTTGATACCAAGTTGAATTTTTTTATCACACAATGACTTCTCTAACGCTTGAGCATCGGTATTTGCTACGACAAAATTTACCCCTTGCAAATTGGATTGGATCATGTTGTTTACAGCATTTCCGCCAGCACCACCCACTCCCACAACGGTAATCCTTGGGTGTAATACAGGTAGCTCTGGTAAACTAAGGTCGATTGACATTTAAATTTTACTCAAATATTAGTGAATTCACTTGATAACAAGTTACTGCTTTTTTAACAATATGCAAACATTTTTCATTTTGACATACGCAAACAGTAAACAAGATTTACTTATTCTTAACATTGTTAATCAGTAGGTATAATAATTGCAGGCTTTCAAACAGTACTACTTAGAATGCAAAAAAAAATTGTGAAAAAGGGATAGAAGCCTATCCCTTTGCTTTGTCAAAGTTACTTAGAGAATGCTTTTTGCTCCCCCAACTGCTGAGACAACAGTCTCAAAGAATTTTGTACGGACAGTTTCATCACCACTAAATTCTAGCTTATCACCATTAGCTTTAGGCTTATTATCACCTTCTTTTACACAAGCATTAAGTACACCTTGCTTTACTTCCTCAATTTGACTTGCCTTATTATTGTTTTTATATGCAAGCACAGGTGCAGTTATTAAAGCTGCTACTGCAGCAAGAACTACTAAACTAGCAACAAGTGGATGAGCAACTGCAAATGCAGACATTGCAGTAATCGCAGGACTAACGAGTGTTGCAGCTTTTGTTCCAACTGTACCAACAAAAGTTGCATAAGCTGGACTTAAGAAATAAGCAGCCGTAAGCGCCACCACTGAAAGTGTAACAAGAGCAATTGCACCTGTTCTCCCTTTATTATTCATAGCATATTGACCAGCTCCACTAGCAGCACCTAGAATTCCCCAGTATGCTTCAGCTTCTTTGTATCCTTGTGTAATAGCATAAGGAAGGCCATTCCCATTCTGATATTTATATTGTGTCCATTTCATAACTCTACTCCTAAAATATTAAAATTTCACTAATGGTAGTATATGGCAAAAAAAAGCTGCCCGTCAAGTAAATTAATTTATTTATACATTCTTATTCTGTAATTCAGCGCTTCTGAGATGTGTGCTCTTTTTATTTCCTCACTTTTCGCAAGATCTGCAATGGTTCTTGCGACTCTTAATACACGTGTATAGCCTCGATTGGAAATGTAATTTTCTTTCAGTACGTATTTTAGCAATTCTAACCCTTCCTGATCTGGTTCAGTGAATTTATTTAATGCTTCACCACTGACTTCTGCATTGCAACGAATATTAAATTTACTATAACGCTCAGTTTGAATTTTTCTCGCTGCTATCACCCTTCCTCTTATAACCTCGGTACTTTCTCCCTCCACAGAGATTTCAGGAGAAAGTATGCTAACGTTTGGCATTTCAATGCATATGTCTATTCTATCAAGCAATGGTCCTGATATTTTGTTTTTGTAATCTGTGCCGCATTTTGGAGCTTTGTTGCACGATCTACTTGCATCACCTAAGTAACCGCACCTGCAGGGATTCATTGCAGCTATAAGTTGAAAATTAGCTGGATAAGTAATGTGAGCATTTGCACGTGCAATAGTAACTTTTCTATCTTCAAGTGGTTGACGTAGAGAATCAAGCACAAGCCTTGGAAATTCAGGTAGCTCATCAAGAAATAACACACCATTGTGAGCCATGGTGATTTCCCCAGGCTTTGCATTTTTCCCTCCTCCTATCATCGCTGACATCGAGCATGAGTGATGAGGTTCACGAAAGGGACGAGTTACTTTAAATGTTTCGTTACCGGCTTTTGTTATGCTAGAGATAATATTAACATCAATCATCTCCTGCTCAGTCAAATCAGGTAATAGCCCTATAAATCGCTTAGCAAGCATTGATTTTCCAGTACCAGGAGGTCCAACAAGGAGCATATTGTGTCCACCTGCTGCTGCAATTTCAGCTGCTCTTTTTGCAACAACTTGACCTTTAATATCCTTTATATCTGGAACTGAATTTTTTTCTTTGGGTGCAGCGCTATAGTTAAAAGTTACCGGCTGAATTAACTGCTCACCCTTAAAATGTCTGATAATATCGGTTAATTTCTCTATAGCCAGAATAGAAACATTCTTTACCCATGAAGCTTCTACTCCATTTCCCCTTGGGCAAATTACTCCTTTATTTGCCTGTTTTGCATTGATTGCTGTTGGAAGTACTCCTGAGATTGGTATGACTCTGCTGTCTAGTGCAAGCTCGCCCATAATTATATAAGACTGAACTTTTTCAACTGGTATCACATTCATTACAACAAGTAATCCAACAGCAATAGCTAAGTCATAATGACTACCTTCTTTAAGCAAATCCGCAGGGGAAAGATTAACCGTAATCCTTTTTGGAGGTAACAGAAGATTGATTGAATTTAACGCTGCTCTGATGCGCTCTTTAGATTCTGCAACAGTTTTATCCGGCAGTCCAACAATATTGACTGCTAGTACAACATTGCATAATTCTATTATGGCTATTTTGATCAAAATTTGCAAGATTTTTTATGCGAAATACTATATACAAGTGATTGTGATTGATTTCAATTTGATGAATTAACATTCTAATAATATTTTGCTTAGTCTGCCAATCCACTTGATCAAGCTTTGATTCAACACTTGAGGAAAAGTTTTTCAAGCTATCTGTAACAAGGCTCAATTCTTGTTGTAGTTTTTTTTGATCAAGCGTTCTTTCTTTCTCTTCTTCAATTTCTTTCAAATGCTGTTTCATTGTTGTGATTCTTGGTTCAAATTCTTCTTGGCTTATAAACCCTTTAGCATAGCTATCAATAAATTTTTTGATACTTAATCTTAACTTACTTTCTTGCTTTTCACGTGTTTGATTATGTAAAGGTTTTTTGTTCTCTGATAATCTACGTTGATATTCATTTGCAATCCTATCTGGCTCTTTCAAGATACTCTTGACTTCTTCCCATATAACTCCATCTAATATATCAGTGCGTATTGATTTATTATCGCAGATTTTATTGCCATTGAATTTGCTAGAGTTTGTACCAGAGCAACGATAGTAATAATATGTCGACTTTTTATGAACGTGGTTTGTACCACAATAAGTATATTGACAACGTTGACATACCATTAAACCTTGCAATAAATATGTTTCTCTTCTTTGTCGTACTCTTGCTCTTTGCCTATTTTCAGTTAGTTGTGCCTGCACTGAATCAAATAAATGCTCATTGATTATTTTTGGTACTGGAATATAAGTCCAATTCTCTTTATCACTATTAAAGCGACCACTTTTAAGTTTACCACAAGTTCCTTTTTTTGATTTTTTTACTTGTGGTTTTGAGCATGTCCTAGTTTTACCATAAGCTGCTTGTCCTATATAAGCAGGATTTTTTAACATGTTCCAAATAGTGCTCCTTTTCCAATACCTTTTTCCTGTTCGTGTTATTACCGGTATCTTATTCAGTTCATGTACAACTTCTCCTATACTTGCTCTTTCTTGGCCAACCCGACTAAATATTTTACGCACTATATTTGCCTCTTCTTCATCAACCTCAAATTGAGCACTTCCTTCACCTACATGTTTTGCTATGTAGCGATAACCGTAAGGCGCCCTACCCATCACACTTATACACCCAGCTTTGGCCGCATGAAGTTTACCTCTACGGTTTCGTTCCATAATCTTTGCACGTTCATACTCTGCTATTGCTCCCTGAATCTGTAGAAATAAATGGGAATCCGGATTATCATCAAACTTATGATTCAAAAATACTATTTCAGATCCAGCCTTTTTAAACTCTTCGAGTAAGATCATTTGATATGAAAATTTACGTGATAGCCGATCAGGTGAATGAATATATATCTTATCAATCTTACCTTCTGCTACTCTATCACGTAAATTTTCTAAGCCAGGACGTTCTAAATTTGATCCACTATAACCATTATCGACAAACTTATGCTCATCTAATAACTCATGTCCATCACTACCAATGCGACGCTCCAATTCTACAATCTGACTCTCTATCGTATTCTCCTGTGCCTGTTGTCTTGATGAAACTCTTGCATACAAGCTTACGGTTGTCATTTTCTTCTACCTCCTTTGTTTTACATTTCAATAATTGTTCATAAGCATCTGCTAGATATGTATCTGCCAATCGATTAGGCTTATAACCCCAATAAATAGCCAACTCTCCTTTTTGCATGTTCTTCTTCCTGTGAATTTTTTTATAGGTTAGGAGACTTCTATTAAACTAAACCAATGCACACCTTATGTCTCGTTTAAGAAAGCTATCTAGTTCACACAAATTCTCCCTAATAAATATACAAGATTTGAAGAAATTATGTCCAAAAAATCTTTGCCTAAATCATCATATTATGTATAACATGGCTTATTTAATATGTTATGGAGATTTATCCAAGTCATAAATTCTGGGAGAGCGACTTAGAAGTTCCTGTTAACCTTTTATTAGATCGTTTTCAGGATTCTAATATACGTCAGTCTTGGTTAGATTCCCTTTCTGGTAAACAACTGAGCATTATTTTTCAGCATTGCTTTAAAAATCATTTAAATGGACAACTTTTTCAAGACGGAGACTACGATGATAGATCCACTCAACAAAAACGTAAGATACTTGCCAGTTACTCTGACTCTCTTTTTAACTATTATCTCATTAGCTACTTTGATCGTACGAAACTTGAAGCTACAGTCAGTGAAGTAGCAAGATTTGCCCTCACTCAAGAGTTAATGAGATCGTACCTGATAAAAAATAATACTAAGTATGATAAAAGATCCTTGTTATTTTTACTGTTTCACATAAATTGTGAACTTCTAAAATCTGTCTATCACTTTGATAAAGTACAAAAGAGAGGTTTCGTATCATTTGCTCTACAGAAATCACCAAGACAAATAAACACTTCATTCAAGGAATTTATGTCACAAGAAGCTGTAGAGCAGATACTGAAGTTTGAAAACCAATTGCAGGGTTTTTTCCATCATCAAGATCGGATATATATGTTTGTACGTCGAGGAAGTGACATGGATTTACTGCTTAATTCAAACAAAGTTGTTCATGGCCATAAACCTGAGTGGATGATTTTAGATTTTTCGATTGATGGTACAAAGGTTAATCTCTGTGCTAAAAATACCAATAAAGCTGTGGAAATAGCAAATAGCATTGTAAGTGGGTATTTTGACTGCGAATGTACTTTTGTAAATATACAAGATAAGAACTTTCCACTACAAGTGCACAAATTTCTTCAAGCATGTATAGATGGTTCTGACTCTGACATTTGTATATTTGAGTTAAATTTTAAGTCAGATTATTTTAAAAATAGTAATACATATCTTACTTTAAGTGTAAAACCGTATGATCCTATTGCACCAGAGTTACATATTTTAAAGCCAGCTATTGGCAACATACTACAATCTATTCAATCAGCTAAAGTAATGTTCCAAAACAAAAAGGTAACATTTTCTTTCAAAATAAGTGGGGAAGTTTATTATTCAGAGCATCCACTCAATAAAAAAGAAAGAGAGAACCTGAAGAAACATATGGAACAATCTTATGGTCTTAAAATTCTTTCACGAGCAAATTGCTGATCTTTTAAGTTCAAATGGTTCCTGGATTAATCCAAGCCAAAATCATATTAAAGCAGCAAGATACTTATTCGATCTTGGATTGATAAAAATGCAAGAAAGGTATTATATTGTTTGCTCTCGTGAAGAAGATCATCTTGATTGGCCAAATGTAATTGATTCAAGTTGTAGCAATGAGATTTTTATCGATTCAGACTTTGATGAAGCATGTGATGACGCTATTTGTGAAAACTGTTCTCGTCATATTCTGCCTAATACTTATCAAAAACAGAGATTTCATCTCTTATCCATATACTTAAATACAGAAAAGGTCATAGACTGGTTTGAAACAAAGTTGAATGATTCAAAACTTATGTGGGAAAAAGTGGAAAAAGGAGTTTATTATATTTGTAATCAAGGTCGTATTGTAAATCTAATAATCCTTGATTTTTGTACTGATGCGATATTTTTAACTATAGATAAACTTAGAGTCCACCCTACAGTTCTCATCACTCTAAAAAAAGATATACCAAATCTATTACTGAATCTATATGTAGTGCCAATGGTGAAACTGTTTTGTCAGCTTAAGACTGTAACTGAGATATTCCGAGAGGCAGCTAAAAGAGGAGTAGCAAAGGTAGTAGAAAATACTTCTTTGCAAGTTTTACCAGCTTCATATATTTCGCTTAAACGTGTTGAACCAATTATACCAACAAAGCTTTTGGAGTTACAGGTAGTTAAAGGTATGGTATATGTTAATAGTATTGAAGTTATAAATAAAAAAGCTGCATCATGTCTTAATATTTTTCGAATATTATTTAGGCAATTTTTACATGACTGTGAGAAAGAATTACCACCTGAAAAACATACACTTCTCAATATTAATCAGTTAGAAAAACTCTTGGGACTTAGTTTAGAAGCAGATTTAGAACAACAAATCAGAAAGCCATTAAATAAGATGCAAAGAACAATCAAATCTACACTTGCTGAGAAATTAGGATTAAGTATTGAACGTGATGATGTAATACAAACCCTTGGTTGGCAAAGATCATCATATGGTTATCGTATTAACCCTTTTACTTTGACTATAAAAAAATAGAATTTCCTGATTTTAAAAATTTTCAGCTCCATGAGTAAATTTTCCAACTCCACGTGCAAATGGTCCTGTTTTTACATCAAGCCATTTATCTTCTTTTGAACCATTAGCCATTCCTTTAACTATTTGCTTTGCTTGTAAAAGCTCTTGCACTATACGCTCTAGTCTATCCCTTCCCATACTATGAAAAACTTCAGGCAATCTATGTCGTTGTTTATGTATTCCTGCACTTCCTGTATGAGTAAATGGATGTCCTGAAATAGCAGCTCGCGCAATTGAATCAATAAGATATATTTTAAGATCTTTATCGCTAATATTTTGAGCTTTTAATTGTTCAGTAATGTCTTCCAATAGCCCTGTTTCTTCATTTCTTAGGTAAGTGCGTATGGTACGATCAGCCAGGCCATTTGCCTTAACAACAGCTCCATAAAATAGTGCATTTTGTCTTGGGATTTTTCCAATTGACCTAAAAATCATTGGTTTAGTCATATCTTCAACAGGCCAAAAAGCAAAAGAACACCTGACTCCATTTACGAGAGCAGAAGTACCTCGAATAGCATCTCGTGCTTGCTCTACTGTTGATATAGGCTTTTCTCCCTTCAGCTTTCTCATATGATGTGCAGTAATTATTGAAGCTCCAGTGCTACATGCTAAATCAGATAATAAACACATGAGATAATCCCCTACTGCTGGGTCAGCATTTAAATCTGCATGAATGAAAGAAGCAAGGGGATCAAATATAATGAGCTTTAAATCCTTTATTCTGCTCAGCTGCTTCATTACCAACTCAAATTCTGGAGATATTTCTACAACTTTACCGCGAACATTCTTAAGTATGGTAAATGATCCTCCTATATTTGGCAATGGTACAATAAATAGCCTATCTTTATATTTTAATCTCTCACATTTTGGATCAAGTCGTTCTAAGCGACGATGTATTTCATTTGTATCATCCTCTGCGGAAAATACCACCACAGACCCATGTTCAGTAACAGGTGGGCCAAATCCACACACCTGGTCTATGCTACTTGCAACCTTGAGGGCTAGGTCAAGAAGAAGCATACCTTTGCCTGTATCTCCCATTGCAGCCAAAATGGAGGTTACACCCAAAGGAAATAATCCTTCAACCAAGAATCTTTGCTTTGGTACTGGGCCTACAAAACGCTCTACGCTCCAGCTAAAAATATCAAGTGGTGGTTTAATAATTATTTTTCTTGAGTTTTTTTCGATAAATTCTTCAATATTTATTCCCTCTAACAGACAATCAGCAGCATCCCAACTCTTTGGTTTATTCGGTGGAATCTTAAGCGTAGCAAGTGATGCAACACCAAGTTCTAAAAGTCTCTTTTCAGCGTTTTTGGTATATTTATTACCTGCTTCATCGTTGTCTGGCCAAATAATAATATGCTTGCCCTTAAGCGGAGTCCAATCTGTTTTATCAATAGGCGCATTTGCTCCAAACATTGCTGTTGTTGCAGTTATTCCTTTCTCTATAAGTGCTTCTGCGCATTTTTCTCCTTCAACCAGAACAACCTTATCAGATTTTAAAATACCTGGAATGTTGTAGAGTGGCCTTATTTCTGGCTCTTTGAATCTTTGTTTTTTAACATCAAATGGTTTAAACTGTTTTTTCTCTAAAGGAGGATCATAACGGTAGACTATTACAATCAATTGGTTATTTTCATCGTAGTAGTTCCAACTACAAGTTAAGTATTGTTCTAAATTTCTCTGTTCTTTGAAGTTAGTTTTTCCAAGCCATTCACTTATTGAGAGCATTACTTCAGGAAACTCTATTCTCGCATTCTTCCCGTGTACCGTTGCCCAAAGATCAATAATGTCACCACCTTCTCCAGTTGCAAAATCTTTCCATAATCCGGCTCTTTCGCCTGTTAACTCTATTACAGTACTTTTGCCCTTGTTACCCTGTACATCACCTACATAAAACTTATCACCACGAAATGTCCCTCTTGGTAAAAGATGAAAAAGACAAGATCTGATGTTTTGCAAAAGCTGAGTTTTTAGCTCTAGCATAGTGTCGGTTTTTGTGGATAAATTAAGCCGTAGCTATAACTTTAGAGTTCTGCCAACGCCCATTTACTCTGCTAATGAATTTTGCTGGTATTGATTTACCGTTTCTTAGCTCATATACTACTTGCAAGACATTTGCACGTTTATTTGGTTGAAACATTACCATACCAGATGTATAAAAACTTCTTAAAGCATTAGCACCAATTAAAGCTTGAAAAGGACTTTTTGCGAGTGTAGCTGTGGATACTTTTCTGGTATGACGTGTAATAATGATTCCAGCCATAGGATTAATTACAGAACGTAGTTTTTCTACTCTGCTTTGCAGGCCAGAAAACATATTTTCATAGTCAAGAGAATCCAAAACGATAAGATCTATCGTTTTAAATTTTTCTCCTATTATATCTTTTATTCTCTCTATACCTTCATCATTTAAAGTTAATCTCATCTTTGTAGTAACAATCAAGTTTTCCTCTGCTAGATTTGGCAGCCTTTGATTAGTTATGATTTGTTGTATGCGTTCCCTGATATAATTGTACTCCATCTCATTTTGCAGATAGATTATTTTTAGTGGCCTTGCTGACTTCATCTTAAGAAACGACACTCCTGCTGCAAGATGTGCAAGCAAAGAGAGAAGAAAATAACTTTTGCCAACCTTTGGCGTACCACCAATGACTAAAAGACCACCTGGAGTGAGAATTCGTGGAGTTATTATATCTTCTGGTATTGGTGATTGATCACTTAAGTACTGCTTTACAGAAAATATTTTTTCTTCTCTTTTCCGCCCTTTTTTTTCTCCACTCTTTGATTTTTTATTGAGCCACTTTCTAGCAGAATATATATCACCCTTAATTAAAATCCAAAGATCAATAATATCACCACCAGTTCCTTCAGTAAAATTACGCCAATCACCAGCTTCCTTACCTACTATTTTAACTGTAATTGTATTTCCATTTAAGTCTCCAATATAAGTTTTTTCTCGGTAAAACTCACCATTTGGAAGTAGGTAAGAAACACACTCCTTGATATTATCAATCAATAACATCTTTAACTCTTTTTGCTTTTTAGACATAAAATTCCCATACATATTTTTCATACGTGTAAAGTTGAGATTAGCTAGCTCACAAACAGTTTCAAAAGATTTTGAATTCAGCCAATTAATTGCTTCTTCTCTTAGCTTTGGGTTTTTTCCTACTGCGTCCTGAATACCTCTAGTAACGACAGCAGACCAAAGCTTTTCCTCGTCGTACTTCAAAATGGTACTCTGTCAATTTCATAATTTTTGCGGTATTCTGGAGTAACTACCGAGGCAATTTTGTTCTTCTCTCCATATTCATCAGTTATAACACCTACCTTTACTGTAAACTCTAAGCCATTTAATTCTGCAACTGAATTTAACTTACGAGCAAGGATTGCATTTTCTGAGTTATCATGTGGATGAATGTCACGTGCCGATTCCAAGATACTGCGAAGCATAGAACGACCCATTTCTCCCCAAGTATCTTCTGCTTTACTACTTTTAATACCAATTATTTGATAAATTTTGTGCTTTGCGTATGGGCCTTCAATAACGGTAAATTCTGTATTTAAATAAATGCTACCGGTAGTGGGGCTTTTAGTAAACCAATGCTCATAACCTCCAGGCTTGATTGTCATTTTTACCTTTACTATTGTACCTTTTGGCATCAATCTACTTTGCGGTTTTACAGTGTTAAAATCAGTTAATAGGTTTTGTAACATATATCACTCTCCATATTTAAATTTTAAAACTTGCTTTTAATCTTTGTAAGCAGCTTGCCTAAATGCGGTTCTTCAACCATACTCAGGCGTCCACTGCGGTCTTTAGCTGGGTATCCCCAAGGGTTTAAAGTGTGGCAAACAAAAGAGCGTTTCTCCGTTCCATCATCTCTCTTGATTCCAACCATACTGATTACTTCATCAACTATTCCAGGAATCTCACTAGCAGTTTTAGTCCCTTCGCATTGAGGTAGCCAAATTGGACGATTGAAATCATCGAGATATTGACCTAAAGTGCCAACTATGATGATGTCTTTGTCTCTGATGTGTTGAAATTGATTGAGCCAAGCCATCATTTCCTGAGCAAGTAATCCATATGCAGCTCTCATGTCCTGTTTTCCCGATCTCTCAGAAAAAGCCTCAGGTTGCATTTTTGCCCATAATAGACATAAACGTGAAGCAACGGTTATACTATCTACAAAGATGCATCGGTATTTAGAAAACTCAGGGAAAAGATCTTTGTACTTACCAGATACATGTTCATGGTGTCTTTGGCTATATGCTTGATCATACTTCAGCGCAGGATTAGGCCCCCCTATAAGACAAGCAATATCTCTAGCTTCATTCCAAGTGCGAAGACTAATTGAATCTCCTTGCCAATCTTGAACAGCAAGAAGCCCTGCTTCAAAATCAAGGCAAAGTGTTGGTTCATCTACGGTCTTTAGGAGACTTGTTTTACCAATACCATAAGGACCAAAGATGACCATTTTTACAGTTGATATTGTTTGCAATCTTTCATTATTATTCAAAATTTTAAGAACCATTATTTATCCATGCTACGATGTATATATATACAAGAAAGGCAAAAATTTTGTTCAATTTTTCTTTTTGCCTTCGTAGTAAATGGGAGAAAGTTTGGCACGTATCTTCTTGATAATATTGTTTAAAGTGGTTCTTGAAACGTTGTTCATTTTGGCAACTTCATGTAAGTTAAAAAATTTAAGTTGCTCACATATATTTTGCCATTCCTTTGGTAAAACCGAGATCATATAGTCTACATCAATGCGTTTTGTTATTTCACCCTCAAGTAGCTCTGTTACATCGATACTAATATAGTTATTGATATCGCGTTTTGCACATCGCTGTTTCTTTAACAGGTTAATAGCTTTATTTTCAGTTAATCTTGCTACAAAGGTGTTAAAGCTACTTTTATCTTCATCATACTGATCAAGGCATGGCCAAATTTCACAGAAGAGTTCTTGCTCAAGGTCTTCGTTATTCTCATCAATAAAGCACTTAGCAAGTTTTAGTCTATAGGCTTGGTATTTTACGTTTTTAACAATTATAGCTATATTTTTTAATTTCATGGTTTTCCCTAAAACAAATTAATGCTTTAAGGATGGGAGTTATTAATGCCCTTATGTAGGACAGGAGCAAAAATAAATAATACTGATGCGATTTTTAATCTATTGATATTCTGTTATTTTTTTTTGAGAATAATACCGGTGCAATTTAAAATAATACAGTTCAGGTTTTTAGAACCTATTTTGAATGGATTTCAAAGAATGGGTAGCTCAGGCTTCCTAAAGTTATATTAAAAATATATAAGAATTTCATATTTTGAAATTCAATATCACCAATTTTTAAGAAGGAAAAATGTGCTCTCTATGATCTTAAGTTCCGTTCCTAATTACTGGCTTCCTAAATCAGGAATTAGGAATCAGGAATCTAGAATTAGCCTGTATGGAGGGTTTTCACCATGCGTTCCTAAAACCGTTCCTAGGAACGGCATATCTGAAGTCCGCCAATATGGAGGATTCTAGCTTCCTAAAGCCCTTATATATAATATATATATATAATACATATATAAAAATATACACATATATAAAAACATATAAAATATAAGATTAGAATAATAAGAAAACCTCTAAAAGTAGAAAAATCATGTTTGGGATAAGTAAGGTTTTCAAATTCGAGAAAAATTTTTCAAAAATTGAAGATTTTTTGGACGAAAATTTTTCCAATCTTGTATATATATGTAACCAACAATTGAAAGGCTTAGCAAACAAACTGGCTGTAAAAGAGTTTTCATGTTAGTTGTTAAATTTCAAAGATTTTTTGGACATAATTTTTTCGAATCTTGTATATATATGTACACAACAACTGAAAGTAAATGCTCACCCTAGATCTTGGTAAACAAACTGGCTGGACTATTTTACATGATGGAATAGTACAAAGTGGAAGTAAGAGTTTTCATGTTAGCAGGTTTAGTGGTGGTGGAATGCAGTTTTTAAATTTTCGTAATTGGCTTAATGCACTTAAGTATAAATTTCCAGGTATTGAAGTTGTGTACTTTGAAGAAGTGAGAAGACACTTGGGAACTGATGCTGCACATATCTATGGAGGGTTTTTAGCACACCTTTCTGCTTGGTGTGAAGAACATCATGTGCCATACAAAGGTGTATCTGTGAAAACTATCAAACGCTTTATAACAGGCAAAGGCAATGCAAGTAAAGCTGATGTCATTGAGGCAGTACAGGAAAAGGGTTTTTGTCCAATGGATGATAATGAAGCGGACTCTTTAGCTTTAATGTTCTATGTTATGAATGTTAGTAAAGATCTTAACAGTCTAAAAATCCCATAGAAAATGGGTCCTTTTGGCCAGGCTGGAGGGTTTGGTGGCCCCGACCTCGGGCCTTCTTTAG
Organism: Wolbachia endosymbiont (group B) of Parapoynx stratiotata; assembly: GCF_947250635.1. NCBI lineage: Bacteria > Pseudomonadati > Pseudomonadota > Alphaproteobacteria > Rickettsiales > Anaplasmataceae > Wolbachia > Wolbachia endosymbiont (group B) of Parapoynx stratiotata. The sequence goes on from NZ_OX366335.1 coordinate 286,294, forward strand.
CGTTAGACATATTTCAAATGTTAACTACTTACGAAATTATAGCTGAGCAGTGCTAAAATAAGGAGAAAAAAAAGGTGAGAATTACGCAAGCAGAATGGGCAAGGGAAAAAGGGTTTTCGAGGCAATATGTCTGTTCTTTAGTAAAAAAAGGAATAGTTGAGCTGGAAGATGGACTTATTGACCGAGAACAAGCAAATGAAGCGGTAGCAGCAATAAGAGATCCAAGTCAACCACTGAGAAGAAAAGAGCGCGGAGAAACACTTTCAACGATATTGCTAAAAACGCGAATAAAAAATGAAACCGAACGTGGTAAACTTTTGGAAGCTAAAGTGAAAGCTGAAATAGGCAAATTTGTGTCAATTGAAGAGGTAAAAACTGAAGCATTTAACGTAGCAAGAGTTGTCCGTAATAATTTGCTTAATATTCCAAATAGAGTTTCAGCATTGCTTGCATCACTGAGTGACACTGAAAAGATTCATATGGTGCTAACTGAAGAGATTACAAACTCATTACAAGAATTATCTAATACTAAATTTCAAATATAAGAAAGATTTTGAATATAAAATGGCTGATAACTTAAGTTTAGAGTTAATAAAGTGTCTCATTAATCAACCTGGATTAGATGTAAATGTTAGAGGATTAAACGGAAAAACCCCACTACATTGCGCTATAGAGTTTGACGAATTAAGTATGGTGGATTTGTTACTCACGAAGAAGAACATTAATCCTTTTGTGGAAGATAATGAAGGTAAAACATCTCTTGATTACGCCAAAGAAGAGAAAAAAGCAGAAATATTGAAAGCGTTAATTAGTAACAAATACGGGTCAGAACAAGATAGTTTACTTCATTTAGCTGCAATGATAGGTGAAGTTAATGCAGTCAGATATTTGATAGGAAAAGGTATTGACGTTAATGTACGAAATGCTCTGCATCATACGCCATTACATCTAGCAGCAGGAATAGGACATGCAGAAGTTGTAAAGATTTTGATAAGAGAAGGAAAAGCTGAAATAGATGTCTTTGATGCGCGAAATCAGACACCAATGCACTATGCAGTTAATAATAAAAAGTTAGAGATAGTAAAGTTACTGCTGAAACTTGGAGCAGATGTAAATAGTGCACGTATGGGACAAAACTCAATGAAATTGTCGCCTGTTCATATAGCTGTAAGTAATACTAATTACGATGAAAGAGACTTATGTCTTGATATTCTCAAATGCTTAATAAGGGAGCCTAATGCTCAAGTCAATTTACAAGATTACGAAAATAAAACGCCACTACATTACGCTGAAAGACTTAAAACAATAGAGGTTTTACTAACACGAGAAGATATAGACCCTCTGGTAAAAGACGATAGCGGCAAGACACCATTTGATTACGCTAAACCTGAGATAAAGAAGGCTTTGATGAGTAATAAATACGGTTCTGAAAAGAATAGTCTACTCCATTTAGCTGCACAAAGAGGAGAAATTGAGATTGTAGAGTCTATCTTAAAAGAAGAAATTGATATTGACATTTCAAATAATAAAGGTCTATCACCGATTTATCTTGCTGCAGAAAAAGGACATTTACATGTAGTAAAATTACTACTGAAAAAAGGAGCAAACTATATACCTGTTTTGCACTTAGCAATCAAGTCAAATAATTTAGAATTACTTAAAGTTTTATTTAATGAAAAAAATGGAGTGTTACTCTGCAGAGATACCGTTGTTAATTTTCCAACCCTTCATAATAAATATATAGCACAGAGAGAAATAGCAGATAAAAGGATGAAAAAACATAATAATATTATCTGCATCTGTATTACAGTCAGCGCAATAGCAGTAGCAATATATATAGGGTTAATAACAACAACAATAAGCAGTGCAATCATTTTTGCAACAATAACAGGGGTATTTGCGCTTATTATAGCACTAATGATAAGTGAGATGAGCAAAAGATATATAGAAAACGAATTTCAGAAAAAGATGTTTATGGAGCTGGAGGAGTGTAGTTCTATTGTTAATGATATTGAGATAGAACCAATTATGAGTAGATGCAGACAATGATATACGCTAGAGCTTTTTCTGAAGGCTTAAAACCAGATCCCCAGCTTAAAGTATCAGAGTGGGCAAATGAGTATCGAGTTTTAGCGCCAACTGCAGCATCAGAGCCAGGGAAATGGAGAACAGAGAGAACTCCTTATTTAAAAGAAATAATGGATTCACTATCACCATCTTCACCTGCTGAAAAAGTAGTATTTATGAAAGGAGCGCAGATTGGGGGAACAGAAGCAGGAAATAATTGGATAGGCTATATTATAGATCAAACACCAGGTCCAATGCTAGTAGTACAGCCAACAGTTGAAATGGGAAAGCGTTGGTCAAAAGGAAGATTTGCACCGTTAATAGAGAGTACACCATGTTTAAAAAGTAAAGTAAAAGACCCAAGATCAAGAGATTCAGGGAATACTGTACAAAGTAAGGAATTTCCAGGTGGAATAGTAGTAATAACTGGAGCAAATAGCAGTGTAGGACTTCGTTCTATGCCAGTAAAATATCTCTTTCTTGATGAGATTGATGCCTATCCAGGAGATTCAGGAGGAGAAGGAGATCCAGTACTGCTCAGTATTGCTCGAACTAACACTTTTGCGCGGCGAAAGATTTTTTTAGTATCAACACCAACGATTCATGGAATAAGCAGAATTGAGAAAGAATTTGAAGCAACAGATAAGAGATATTTTTTTGTACCATGTCCGCATTGTAATTACTATCAAGTTTTAAAATGGGCACAAATAAAATGGGAAGATAAAAATCCAAATACAGCACACTATATATGTATAGAATGTGGTGAAAAGATAGAAAATCATCAAAAGACAGAGATGCTTGAGCGTGGAGAATGGAGACCTACTAATAGAGTAAAAGGTGAGAAAAAAGGATTTCATCTTTCAAGTCTTTATAGTCCAGTTGGCTGGTATAGTTGGCAACAAGCAGTAGAGGACTTTCTCCATGCAAAAGAAAGTGAACAATTACTAAAAGTTTGGATAAATACCACGCTAGGAGAAACTTGGGTAGACAAAGGAGAAGTACCAGACTGGAAGCAGTTATTTAACAGAAGAGAATTTTTTCCCGTAGGCACAGTACCAAGGAGAGAAGTGGTTTTGACAGCAGGAGTAGATGTACAAAAAGATCGTTTAGAAGTAGAAGTTGTAGCCTGGGGAAAAGGCAGAGAAAATTGGTCAATAGACTACCGAGTATTTGAAGGAGATACTGGAAGAGAAGAAGTATGGGGAAAACTCTCTGAGCTCCTCAATCATCATTTTATTGGTGAAAATGGGCTGGAATACATGATAAGCATGATGGCAGTAGATGCTGGATATGCAACGCAAGAAGTATACAATTGGGTAAGAGGTCATCAAGGCTGTGGAAGAGTAATGGCAGTCAAAGGTGTAAATAAAGCTCTAGTACCACTTAGCAGTCCAAGCAGAGTAGATATAACAGTTGGTGGGCAAAAGCTGAAAAGAGGAATAAAGCTATGGCCAGTAGGAGTATCGATATTAAAGTCAGAACTTTTTCAATTACTTAATGTTTTAAAAGAAGAAGAGAAAGTGCCAGCAGGGTATTGTCATTTTCCCGAGTATGTACCTGAGTATTTTAAGCAGCTAACGGCAGAGCAATTAGTCAGCAAGGTAGTAAAAGGATACACCAAACAAGAGTGGCAAAAGGTAAGAGAAAGAAATGAAGTACTGGATTGCCGAATTTATGCGAGAGCAGCATCTATTGCACTTGGAATTGATCGTTGGCCAGAGAGTAAATGGAATAGTTTGAGTGGAAAAATGGAAAGCAAAAAGCCCAAAAAATTAAGACAGAGTAAATGGCTTGGTAATCAAAATGTACAGTGAAGAGTATTTAACTCAAGTTGAGAAAGCAATTCAAAAACTGCAAAGCGGAGAAAGAGTTGTCTCAATTGCATATGGTGACCATGTTGTGCGGTACGGGGAAGTTCAAATAAAGGATTTATTGGAGCTCAGGCAACGAATAAAAGCGGGGTTAAAAGTTGCAGGTATGAGGCCAAAGAGGAAAATTGTTTTTTCAACGAGTAAAGGAATTTTATAAATGCTGCTAAAAACCTTCAAGCAATTGTTTAACAAACCAAAGATAAAAAGCTCTGCCTGGGATGCAGCAGGCTCAGGAAGAAGATTTTTTCACTTTCAACCAGAGTTAGGAAGTATAAACAATTTGCTGTCTCAAAGCCTTGAAACTTTACGTAGTAGATCACGTGATATGGTGAGAAAAAATCCATATGCAGCAAATATTATTGATACAATAGTAAGTAACTCTATTGGAACAGGAATAAAACCGCAATCAAAAGCAAAGAATGCAGAATTTCGAAAGAAAGTACAAGAATTATGGCTAAGATGGACAGATGAAGCAGACAGTAACGGAGTAAGTGATTTTTATGGATTACAAGCTCTAGTATGCAGAAGTATGATAGAGGGAGGAGAATGTTTTGTACGTTTAAGAACGAGAAAGCTGGAAGATAGATTTTCTGTACCACTACAACTGCAAGTACTTGAGTCTGAACATTTAGATAATAAAACAAATCAAACTTTAGGAAATGGTAATGTAATAAGAAACGGGATTGAGTTCAATAGACTTGGGCAAAGAGAGGCATATTACTTATTTAGAGAACATCCAGGAGAAGGCTCATTTGGAGAATCAGTGAGAGTACCAGCAAATGATGTTTTACATATTTATAGACCTTTAAGACCTGGGCAAATTAGAGGAGAGCCATGGCTTTCGAGTATACTGCTAAAGCTCTATGAACTTGATCAATATGATGATGCAGAATTAGTGAGAAAAAAGACAGCAGCGATGTTTGCAGGGTTTATTACGAGACTTGATCCTGAGGCAAATATTTTAGGAGAAGGTGAAAGTAATGAGCAAGGAGTAGCACTATCTGGATTGGAACCTGGAACAATGCAGCTTTTAGACCCAGGAGAAGATATAAAATTTTCAGAGCCGTCAGATGTTGGAGGAAGTTATGAAGCGTTTATAAGACAGCAACTCAGGGCAATAGCGATTGGTACAGGGATAACATATGAGCAGCTAACAGGAGATTTAACAGGCGTTAATTATTCATCAATCAGAGCTGGATTAATAGAGTTTCGTCGTAGATGTGCTATGCTGCAACACAACATTATGGTATTTCAATTTTGCAGACCAGTATGGAATAGATGGCTAGAATTAGCGTTAGTATCTGGAAAACTTTCTATAGCTAAAGATTTAACAAGTGAGTCATTGAAAGAAGTAAAATGGATACCACAAGGGTTTGATTGGGTTGATCCTTTAAAAGACCAGCAAGCACAACAAATGGCAGTAAGAAATGGCTTTAAAAGTCGATCAGAAGTAGTATCAGAAATGGGTTACGACGTAGAAGAAATTGATCAAGAAATAGCAGAAGATCAAAAGCGAGCAAATAGTCTCAATTTAATATTTGATTCTGATGTTGGGGGAAACAATGTTTCTAAGTAGACCATTAATGCTTGAAGCAAAAAGTTTTGAACTACTATCGCTTCATAGTCAAAAACAACCTATCTTTAAAAACGTAAAACACTATGTAAAGAACAATATAGAAAAGACAGCAATAATACCAATACATGGCATTTTAACTAAAAAACCAGAAGCTTTTGATGATTTTCTAGGTATGACATCGTACGAGAAGATACAAGAGGAAATAGAAGAAGCTTTAGAGGATGAAAAAGTGGAAATAATTCTTTTGGATATAGATAGTCCAGGAGGAGAGGTCAATGGAGTGTTTGACCTGGCTGATTTTATTTACGAATCAAGAGCAAAAAAGAGAATTGTGGCATTAGCAAATGATGATGCTTACTCTGCTGCATATGCTATAGCATCAAGTGCTGAAAAGGTATTTGTGAGCAGAACTTCAGGAGTAGGAAGCATAGGGGTAATAGCAAGTCATATAGATCAAAGTGGATTTAATGAAAAATGTGGAATAAAATATACCACAGTATTTGCAGGAAGTAGAAAAAATGATTTAAATCCACATGAGCCAATGACGTCTGAAAGTCTGGAAAGCTTACAAAAAGAAGTAGACCGACTATATGAAATGTTTGTGCAGCTAATAGCGAGGAACAGAGGTCTTTCAATTGAAAAGATTCGATCAACGGAGGCAGGGCTATATTTTGGCGAGAGAGCAATAGAAATAGGCCTTGCAGACGGAATGACAATTCTTTCATCTATTAATAAAAACAGGAGTATTACTATGAATGAACAAACTACAACTGACCTAGAAACTGATAATTTGACTAAGTATCGTAATGAAGTTCTTGAATTAATACGGTTATGTAATCTATCACGAATGCCAGAGAAAATAGAAGAATTTATTGAGGAAAGCGTAAGTGTTGAGCAAGCCAGGGAAGTTTTAATGGAGTTACTTGCAGAGAGAACGAAGAAGACAGAGATTTTGAGTACAATACCACAGAATTCAGGAGAAGATTTAATGATACAGGTAGCAAGAAGTCGTAGGAGTTAAAGTATTTTTATAACCGCCGTATATAGCATTGATAAAAGCGGCGGTAAGCAGTTAAGGAGAAATTTATGAGTTGTATAAGCGAACAAAATAATCTTGGTGACCTATTAAAGTATGAGGTGTCAAGTCTATATTCAAGAGATCAGATAACAGTAGCAAAGGGACAAAATCTTAAACTTGGTACAGTAGTGGCTCTCGATAAAGATAACATGATTAAGATAATAAATCCAACTGCCACAGATGGTACACAAACAGCAATAGGTGCAATAGTAAGTGATGTAAATGCGACAGAAAATGCCAAAGCAGTAATTATTACTCGTGGTGCAATACTAGCAGATCATGCAGTGGTGTGGCCAGCAAATATCACTGAAGAGCAAAAAAATGCAGCAATAAAGCAACTTGAAGGACGAGGGATCATTATCCGTAAAGCAGTCTAAGGCTATATTAAACAATAAAAAACACAAAGGGGGAAAATAAAAAATGCAAAATCCATTTACAAACACAGCATTTAGCATGACGGCACTAACAAATGCGATAAATATATTGCCGATAAATTATGGACGAATTGAAAATTTAAATTTGTTTCCAAGTAGATCAGTAAGATTTAGACATATTACCATAGAAGAACACAACGGAGTATTAAGTTTATTACCAACACAAATACCAGGAGCACCAGCAACAGTAGGAAAAAGAGGAAAAAGAAAAGTAAGAACATTTACGATTCCACATATTCCTCACGATGATGTAGTGTTACCAGAGGAAGTACAGGGAATAAGAGCATTTGGGTCAGAAAGTGAACTGAAAGCGCTGGCAGATGTAATAACTGACCATTTGCAGCTAATGAGAAATAAACATGCAATAACGTTGGAGCATTTGCGTATGGGAGCGCTGAAGGGAATAATTTTAGATGCTGATGGGTCGGAATTATTAAATCTGTACAACGAATTTGAAATAACACCAAAAGTAGTAAATTTTGCCCTTGGAACAGCAACAACTGATGTAAAGCGTAAGTGCTTGGAGGTATTGCGACATATTGAGGATAACTTAAGTGGTGAATATATGACGGGAATTCATGCACTGGTAAGCCCTGAGTTTTTTGATGCATTAACTTCCCATAGTAAGGTGAAAGAGGCATATGAGAGATGGCAAGAAGGAGCAGCGCTAAGGAATGATATGAGGTCAGGATTTACATTCTGCGGAATCACATTTGAGGAATATAGAGGGCAAGCAACTGATCCTGAGGGAAATGTAAGAAGGTTTATAGAAAGAGAAAGTGGAAACTGTTTTCCAGTAGGAACAGCGAGCACATTTACAACATATTTTGCACCAGCAGATTTTAATGAGACAGTGAATACTCTTGGACAGCCACTCTATGCAAAACAAGAGCCAAGAAGATTTGATAGAGGGACTGATTTGCATACGCAGTCAAACCCTCTGCCAATGTGCCACCGTCCAGCAATACTAGTCAAGATCGTTGCAACATAGGTAGAGCAAATATAAAGCGGTGTGAGGCAGAAGAATGCTTTACCTCTTCTTAGCATATAAATGTTAGTATATAGCGGAGAAATGTGCAAGAGAATATTAAGAGATTATTTAAAGATTGTTTTGCTCATTTAGGAAAAGTAGCTTTGTATGAATCAAAGGATAAGTCATATATGGTACAAGTACTAAAGCAACAGCCAGATAAATTATACGAGATTGGTGAAGGACAATTTGTGGGAGAGATGCTTTTTCTTGAGGTAAATGTTTTTGATGTACTGAGGCCAATGGTGGGAGATATTTTTGTTATTGATGGTCGTAAATATAAAGTATATTCTCCACCACTGCGAGATAATTCAGGAATAGTATGGAATATAAAATGTACAGTACTTGGAGAGAAGGATGTTTAACATTGAGGTTAATGAAAATATTGAGAGAATTATTCACAACATTGATGCTAACAAAGCCAAAATAGAATTGGCAGCGGTAAGAGCGCTAAACAAAACGGCATTATGGTTAAAATCTCAGGCTGTCCGAGAAATCAGTGAAGAAAAGCAAATTAGGCTGAAAGTAATTAGAAAAAGACTAAGAATCATCAAGTCAAGAAAAAGCACTTTGAAAGTTTTAATTAGAGCATATCTGTATGATATAAATATAAAACAAGCAAAAATAAGAACAGCATTTAATGATGAATTTATGGCAACAATGCCAAGAGGCTATCGTGGTATTTTTAAACGTGTAGGAAGAACAGCACTACCGATACAGGAGGTTAAACTACCACTTGAACCTGAGGCTTCAAGGATAATAGAAAATCTTGTTAATTATGAAGTTGAAAGGATATTTGAAAAATATTTTACACATAAGTTATTTTATGACGGCATTTTGGACTAATTTACATGAGGCAATCTGTAATACGCTAAAGGCAGAGATACCAGCAATTCAAACTTGTGAGGTTTATCCAGCAATAAGGAAAGAGTTAGCAGCTCCAGCGGTATTTATAGAATTGTCAAGTCTAGAGCAAGGAAAAGATCCAGGAACAGAGGAGCTAGCGCTGAGAGCAAAATTTGAGGCACGAATAGTGATCGATAGCACAATAGAAAATGCCCCTATTATTGTCAGATCATTAGCTGCTGAGGTTGCCAGAGTAGTAAATAAAAATACTTGGAACGTGAAAAATGTTTCACCAGGAGAATTTATATCAGGAGGAGGAGATGATTTTAGGCCAGAGCTCGATGCATATTTAGTGTGGATGGTAGACTGGGCGCACGAATTGCATGTAGGGCGATCGATTTGGGAAGTGAGTAAAATAAAACCTCATTTAATCGATGTGAATGTTGGAAAGTAATTTTGCAATTTCAGAATTGCGGAGGAAATTGGCCAACATTGTCCGTATAGGCATTGTCGAAAAAATAGATTATGAAAAAGCTAAAGTAAAAGTTAAAATAGGTGAACTTGTAACAGATTTTCTTCCATGGATAACAAATAGAGCTGAAAGTTGGTCACCACCAAATATTGATGAACAGGTAATAGTATTATCACCATTGGGAGAATTGTCTTTGGGGGTGGTGTTACCGGCAATATATCAGGAAAAATACCCTCCTCCAGAGAATAAAAAGGAAGTAAATAGTGTAAAATTTCAAGATGGGACAAGATTTACATATGATAAAGAGAAACATCATTTAGAGATTGAAGTAGTAGACAAGATAACACTGAATGTTGGGGAATCAAGTGTAGAGATAACAAAGAGCGAAATAAAACTAAAAGCAAAAAGAGTAAATCTAAATTAGGGAAAGGAATGAATAAATCAGTTATACGCCTAGGAGATCACTGTGAAGGAGCGTTGCTGCATTTTTGTATAAGTGGAAGCAGAGATGTATTTATAAACGGAAGACCTGTCTGTAGGCAAGGAGATAATTTTAGTGAAGGAAAAGTAATGACACAAGGGTCGAAAGCAGTGTTTGTAAATGGCAAAGCCATTGCTCGTACTGGTGACCTAATTTCCTGTGGAGCAATAGCAGAAGAAGGGAGTGATAACGTTTTTGCAGGGTAAATAATATGCGTGGTATGAATTCTGAAACTGGTAAAACAATAAGTGGTATAGAGCATTTAAAACAATCAATAGTTGATATTTTAACTACGCCAGTTGGCACTCGTGTTATGCGCCGAGATTACGGATCAAGGTTATTTGAGCTGATTGATCATCCAATTGTACCTGGTTTTGCACAAGAACTTTATGCAGCAGCTGCAGAAGCATTAGAAAAGTGGGAGCGCCGATTTAAGCTTAAACGTGTACAAATAACAGAAATAAAAGAAGGTAAAGTAACTCTCATTTTAGAAGGAATCTATTTGCCAAATGGAAAGCTGATCCGCCTTGATGGTATTATAGTATAAGGTAATAGGATGAAAACACCAAATATTGTCGAAACATTAAAATTTGAGGAAATCCTTTCGCGAATGAAAGAAGAGTTAATGAATCGAGATGCAAGTTTTTCTGCGCTAACTGAGAGTGATCCAGCAATAAAGATACTGGAAGTAGCAGCCTGGCGTGAACTTTTGCTTAGGCAAAGGATTAATGATGCAGCACAGGCAAATTTACTTGCTTTTGCAAGAGGTAATGACCTTGATCACTTGGCTGAATTTTATGGTGTGCTGAGAAAGGAGTCAGAGAATGATGAATCCTTAAGAAAGCGGGTAAAAGCCAAAATTGTTGGTTGGTCAACAGCAGGGAGTAAAGAGCATTATCGTTATCATGCATTATCTGTTGACACAAGAGTAAAAGATGCGCAAGTGGTATCACCTATACCAGGAAGTGTACAGATTTCAATACTTTCCACAGAAAATGGTGGAGTACCTTCAGAAGAATTGCTAGAGATCGTCAGAAATCACGTTATTCGCGATGATATTCGTGTATTAACAGATACGCTTACAGTTATTGGCTGTGGTATTATTCCCATTACTATTCATGCTAAAGTGCATATTTATTCTACTGCATCAAAAGATGTTATCGAAGCTGCAAAAGAACAATTTGTCAAAGATCTTGAATCTGCTAAAGGGTTAGGATGGAATATTACCAGATCATGGATTATTGCTCATCTTTTTACAGAAGGTATACAGAATATAGAGCTTACAGAGCCCATAGAAGATATCATTGTGCAAAATAATGAATGTGTTACTTTACGCGATTTACAAATTGAGTTAATAGGTAAAGACTGGTGATACTTCCTCCAAATGCATTAAAGCAAGAGCAAATACTTGCTGATATAATTAATTATTCTCTCGATGTAAATTCTCTACGGGGATTTAAGTTTAATTCTAAGACAGAAATATTACCATGGTTGATAGCAGAGTATGGTTTGGGAGAAATTTTATCATGGCTACCAGAGCATAAAAAATCTACCAAGATAAAGTTTGAGCGTTTAAACGATAAATCGCTCAAAAGTGCGTTAGAAAAATTGGTATATTATAGTTTAGAGCAAGATCCTAAGAAAGTTATTCAAAACGGAATAAAATTTCAACATCTGCGTGGTACACCACAGTCACTGAAGATGGCACTTAGGTGGGCAAACATTGATAATATTACCATTCAAGAAGAATCGCCAGGGAAGCATTTTGCTGAATTTCAAATTGGCATCTCTGATGTTCCTAATGATTTTTTTGTCGATAGTGTAATTGCTTTGGCAAAACTTTCTGCACCGGCAAGATCTCGATTAATGCGAATATTCAATGACTATTACAATGCTCAGCGATTTATATTAGATGAAAGTATTTTTGGAGATCTTCTTTCAGACTACTCAGGTGTAAAAATAGCAAAAGAAGGACCAGTGTTATCGTTTGGAAGAAAAAATTCATTTGAACTGAAAATAGGAAATCCAAGATTTAAATTTGGCACTTTTAGATCACATTATGATAGAAGCTACAGTAATGATTTATATAGGTTAGATGTTGCAATATTAGGAGAAACAGAGCCTCATACGAAGAATTACAACGGTACATATGAAAGAAATCATGAGTGGTACAACTTAGAAGCACTATATCCTCTACCACAGAGTTTATTGCCAGAAATTAAGTTTGCTAAAGCATTGATAGTATTGTCAGATAGTTGGAATTTAGGGGATATAAATGCTTGTTTTGCATCAACTACTTATGAAGAAATAGAGCATACATTTCACTTAAGTGAAGATAAACTTTCTGAGCAGATTTGGAATTTTCAACGTACACCAATTTTAGAGCGATTTAGTATAACTTATTACTATGAAGCGAAGAATTTTACTGATCAAAAAATAATAGAGTCTAATTTAGTGGAATATCATGTTGATTGTAAAAATGATTCAGATTCAAAACAGAAAGATCCCATTCATGGGCTAGAAAATTACGTAGCAGCATTCTATCCAGGTATGGTTACTTGGCATGAACATCGCCACTTAAATCGCCCTTGGAAAGATTTTGATCCTATTATTGCAAAAAAATTGGACGTTTTTTCTACGGATCTTGTATATACATAATATCAACTGCACAAATCAACTATGTCAGTACTCACACAATCAGGCAGAGCAGCTATTGCTGCGAGCATAAAAGAGCAACCGATACATCTTGCTTGGGGATCTGGAGATTCTACCTGGGAAAGCAGCTACAAAGTTGAAAAAACTTTTGCAGCAGGCGGCAAGATAAGTTTAGATCACCACACTATTAAAGATGTAAAAGTTTGTACAGGGCAAACAATTTATCAGTCAAGCATAGATTATATAGTTGATAGTAGCTCAGGCACTATTGAGCGTGTAGAAAATGGTGCAATTATAGCAGATAGCGTAATCACTATAGAGTATACTCAAGACACACCACCGGAACTAATTACTTCTGCAACATTAATTAAGGAAGTTGGACGTCGTGTTGTTGATGAGGTTCTCTTCTGCAGCGGTGATGAGAATGGAGAGCTTTTGACTCCAACAGGGAGGTTTAACCCTTCTAATGTACCAACTAATAACTTATATCTTAAATTTAACTTCGATTTCAACGATGCTGCAAATCAAGTAATAAGAGAGCTTGGAGTTATGGTTGGTACAAAGGTGGTAGAAAAATTGCCTCCTGGACAGAGATATTTTGAACCAAAAGATATAGAAGACCATGGAATCTTGCTGATTTTAGAACACACTGTACCACTTATCAGAACTGCTGCCATAAGAGAGACTTTTTCATTTGTTGTAACCTTTTAGAATAAAATGACTTTAAACACCTATTATAACCGCTTTAATCCTGACAAAGAATACGAAAAAAGCTTATTTCTTGCTGGAAGAGGTTTGCAATCTGCAGAATTAAACGAGACTCAGGAGTATGCTCTCTCTAAGCTTAAAGGCATAGGCGATGCAATATTTCGTGATGGTGATGTTATAATAGGAAGCAATTGTATTATAGATAGAGAAACTGGTAAAGTTACGCTTGAATCAGGAAAAATCTATCTTCGTGGAGCGGTTAGAAAAGTCGAAAAAGAAGAGTTTGTTATTCCACTGAGTACCACAGTGCGTATAGGTGTTTATTACGTAGAATCTACCATTACAGAACTTGAGGATGAAAACCTTCGTGATCCTGCTGTTGGTACACGTAACTATCAAGAAGTAGGGGCTGCAAGGCTTAAAGTTTCCACCACTTGGAGTTATCAAGCTGAGGGTGTGACTACTAATGCTTCAGGAGAATTTTATCCAATTTATAACATTGAAAATGGAGTATTGATAGAACATTCACCGCCACCACAAGCAAATATAGTAACTACTGCGCTTGCTCGTTATGACAAAGAAGCCAATGGTTCCTATGTCGTAAATGGTCTTGAAGTAATGTTCCTGCAAAAGGAAGAGGGAGAAGGAGGAAAAAAAATATTTGTGATTAATGAGGGCAAAGCTCATGTTGATGGCTATGAGATTGAGCTACCTCACAGTATTCGTGTTTCTTTTGATGAAGATCCAGATATAAAAGCAGTTGAATCAGAACCACATACTTTTCAGCCAAATAGCCAAAGAGTAATGGAACTTAAAGTTAATGATTTTCCAATAAGTGAAATCAAAAAAGTAGATATCACTATTCAAAAAACCATTACTGTTACTCACGGTTCATATTCAGGAGCCACTGATCCAATACCTGACTCTGCGGTACTTGAAATTATTCAAATTAAACAAGGCAATGTTATTTATGAAAATAGTATAGACTATAAGTTAAATGCAGGAAATGTTGATTGGTCATTACCTGGCAAAGAACCAGCTCCTGGAAGTAGTTATCAAATCACTTACCGCCGTCGCACTCATGTAAGCCCTGAAGATATAAGTGAAGAGGGATGTAAAGTAAGAGGTGCCGTTGATAACAGCTTGGTTCTGATTGATTACACCTGGAAAATGCCCCGCTTTGATTTAATTACTATAGATGCAAAAGGCGCAATAAGAAGGATAAAAGGCATAGCTCACCCTTGGCGACCATCGATGCCTAAAGCACCTTCTGGACAACTTTTGCTCTGCTACATTCATCAGACGTGGAAAAAAGGCGAAGGGGTAAAAATAGTGAATAATGCTATTCATGCTGTACCGATGAATGAGCTTGAAGCAATGAAAAAAGGAATAAATGATCTTTATGCACTTGTTGCACAGGAGCGTTTACGCAATGATGCAAATTCAAGAGAACCTACTACCAAAAAAGGAGTATTTGTTGATTCATTCTTTGATGATGATATGCGTGATCAAGGAATTTCGCAGTCTGCAGCGATAGTAAACAAGGAATTAATTTTACCTATAGATGTGGAAATTATTGATGTTGAAAGAGGTAAAGAACCTCATTTGTTACCGTATGAACTTGAGCCGGTACTAGAACAGCTCTTACAGACTAAAGGAGAAAGAATTAATCCGTATCAAGCTTTTGATCCAGTTCCGGCACAAATTACTCTCAATAAAAATATAGACCACTGGACGGAGGTTACCACGAATTGGAAAAGTCCAATAACCAGAGCATTTAATGTTAAAGAAACAACAGAGCTGATGTCAAGTACTTCATATGAAGCTGAATTTATGAGAGAAGCAGTACAGAATTTTGAAATTGAAGGTTTTGAGCCAGGTGAAAGGCTTAAGGAGGTAAAGTTTGATGGTGTTGTCATTCAGCCTACTGCATAAGAGGTAAAAAAATATGCTCACAACTAACAACCAGGGAAAATTAAAGGGAAAGATAAAAATCCCAGCAAATATTCCAGCAGGTACTAAATTAGTACAGTTTTACGGGGATAAAGGAAGCTATGGAGAAGCAACGTATACTGGTAAAAAAACAATTACCATAGAGGAAAGAAGAAGAGTTATCGCAGCAAGAAGAGTTGATCCTTTAGCGCAAACATTTACTCTAAATGAAAGTAGGCACATAGGAGGCGTGGAGCTATGGTTTGTAAATAAAGGCAAAAAACGTGTTGTTGTGCAGATTAGAGAAACAGCAGTGGGAATGCCCTCGCAGACTGTCATTGCTGAAAGTTATATTGAGCCGAAAGATATAAAAGTAGATGGCACAGCAACACGTATAGAATGGCCACCAGTGTTTTGCCATGCAGGACAAGAGTATGCAATAGTACTGCTTACTGATGATCCTTGTACTGAAATAAAGGTAGCAGAGCTTGGCAAATATGATGCAGTAAATAGCCGTTGGGTAACAAGTCAGCCATATCAAGTAGGAGTATTACTTTCATCTAGCAATGCAAGCACCTGGACTCCACATCAAAATTTAGATTTAACGTTTCGACTACTAGCTGCAAAATTTAGCGAAAATTCTCACGTTATTGATCTTGGCAAAGTTACAGCAACCAATACTTCAGATTTAATTGTTTTGACAAACGTCGAAAAAGTAGCATTTGATACCAATGTAGAATTTATCTTAATAGATGAAGAGGGAAAAGAAAATTTTCTATCTGATAACTTGCCGCTCGCGCTGCGTGAAAGACTATCTGGAGAGTTAACAGTAAAGGCAAATTTAAAAGGGTCAAAAGAAAGAAGTCCTGTTCTCTATCCTGGGTTACAGCTAGTTCTAGGTAATCTTTCAGAGTCTGGAGATTATGTTACAAGAAGCATTACAGCAGGAGCTAACACTAAAATTACCATAACGTATGATGCGCTAATACCTGGCACTGCAGATGTAAAAGCATATGTAGAACAAAGCGCCAAAGGATGGCAATTAGTAAATTTAACATCAGGAAAACCAATAGGGGAAAATTGGGTAGAGAGAACTCATGTGCTATCAAACTTTAACGCCAATGAGACAAGGATAAAATTGGTTTTAAGTGGAACAGTTGTCTATCGGCCAAAAGTCAAAAATCTACGAATCATTGTCACGTAGCAGAATGTCAGATGATAAAACAAGCAGAGGATATCCTTTGCCACACCCAGAGAATATTGCAGTGGAAGATGTAGTACGTATTCGCAAAGCGATAGAAAAAATAGATGAAGATATGAGTGAGAGAGAAAATGAACTTAAGAGTAATTTTGAGCGGTTTAACTTTGAAACTTTTTTAAATTTTTGGGAATGAAAGAAGCAATAGAAGTATTACACCAAAGGATAAAGGATTTAGCAGTAAGTAGCACACCTGATCAACTGGCATATCTTGCAAAATCACTGGAATTGATAGCAGATAAAAAAGCTATTTCTGACATTGTGCAAATGACTGAAGTAAAAGGAATAATTGATGCACTACAAAAAAGACTTAAGGATTTAGCAGCAAATAGTACACCAGATCAGCTTGCATATCTTGCTAAAGCATTGGAATCAATAGTCGACAAAAGTGCGGTTTCTGAAATTGTGCAGATGACTGATGGTAAGCTAAAAGAACTTCTTGATAGTGCAAAAAAACACCTAAATGATATAAACAGCAATAAAACAAACTCAATATCAGCAATAACTGCAGTAAAAACAGAGTCTGTTAATGAAATCAACAAGCTTAGGGATAATTCCTTAAATACTTTAAAAGCATCATCAGATTCACATATATCGCTACTTGATACGAGAAAGAATGCCAATATTGCAGCAATAAATAGCATTAGTAATAGTCATAAAGATGGTCTTAAAGGTTTAGTAGAAGATTTTCGTGCTGTTAATAATGTACCATCTGGCTCATCAATTATTAGGGAAATAGAAACTCGTGATAACCAATTAAAAACATCCCTTATAAACGAGATAAAAACTAGAGATGATGAGCTGAAAGTGTCGCTTACACAAGAAATAAGAAAGCGCAATATGGTTGAACCAGGGTCATTACCTTTCTTATTTGGTGTACTTGGAAGAAAAAATAATTACTTTGGCCACGGAACTTTTACAACAGAGCTTGGAAGGTGGAGTAGTGATATAACAAAAACCGACTATATGTTGCAATTACTAGCAGGTAGCCATACATACGATACAGATTACGTTAGTTTTTATCGGCCAAGACAACTAAGTTTTATAGAGGGAAGTAAAGGAACATTTATTTACGGAGAGTTATGCACAAAAAGTTTTTCTGGTAGTTATGATGAGATATACTATTACCCATATGCTGCACTTGGAGTAGTATTTATAAAAAATACAACGAATGTGAACATAAATAAAACAATAGAATTTGTTGGATCATCATACTCTAGTACGGAGTATGGGGGTGCAGGACTATTTGTGGGGACACCAGATAATACCAATTCTAATAAATCAAGAATTTCAAGAATAATATGGAAAAATGTTTACCAATACACGAGTTCTGATAGCAAGTTAGCTGGATCTGGTAATGTGGAAATTCCAGCAGGAAAAACAGTTGCAACATTACTTTACACATCATCTTACCTATGTTCCAGAACACAAGTCAGTCAAGGTATGCTTGCATCAAATTATGTATACAACTATGGTCAATTTATCCAGTGGGGAATATATAACATACGTAGCAATTTTCTAACCACAGGGCTTGAGGTGGATGTAGAGAGAACACTAAAGGCTTGGCAATGTCCAGGGTTATCTGAAACTTATGAGCTCTGGAGGTAGCAAAGAATGCCAATTTATATTAGATTTGAAAATAACAAACAGATAGAAGTAACAGTACTTGAAAATAAGCCAACTGGGAATGATTGGTATGAAGCACCAAAGAATTTCGACTGGCAAAAAAGTTATTGTTTAACAGAAGGAGGAGAAATTGCTCAGTGTACTAGAGAAGATATACAAAAGGAGTTGCTGGATAATGCGAAGCTTTGTGCATTTGATAGTATGCGTTTTTATTATGATAGCTATATTAACCAATATGCAGGGAATTCTCACCAAAAAGCTAAATCTTATGAGATTCAAGCAGAAGCCGCAAAAAACATTCTAGCAGCACCAGAATCTATAAATAAAAAAGATGCAGCAATTATAGAGCCTTTAGCAAGAGTGAGAGGAATTTCAGTAGTAGAGATGGCAAAAATAATTCAAGAGAAGGCAAAAAAAGCAGTAAAAGAAATAATGAAATGTGAAGAATTGGAAGACATCGCCAAGAAGAAAATTAAAGAAGTCAAAAGTGAAGAAGAGCTACAGACTTTGCTCGATGATTTCAGGAAAAAAATGCAAGAAAGTTAAAAAGGGAAGAAATGCCAGAAGAATTTTTACACGGAGTAAAGGTTATTGAGGTAACCTCAGGAGCAAGATCAGTACGTACAGCTAAATCATCAGTGATAGGTGTAATTGGTACTGCCCCTGAAGCTGATGAGCAAAAATTTCCACTCAATAGTCCAGTATTAATAGCAGGAAGCTTAAAGGAAGCAGCAAAGCTTGGGAAAAGTGGAACACTACCTTCTGCAATAAACGGAATATTTTCCCAAATTGGTGCAACAGTAGTAGTTATTCGAGTTGAAGAAAGTGAAGCTATTCAAAATATAATTGGTGGAGTTGATGAAGAGACTGGAAAATATCAGGGAATTCAAGCATTCCTCAGCAGTGAAAGCATAATACATGTTGCCCCAAGAATACTAATTGCACCTCAGTTTACTCATCAATTGCCTGAATCTGAAAATCCTAAAAACCCAGTAGTAGCAGCTTTGATAGGAGTAGCAGAAAAGCTAAGGGCAATAATAGTTGCAGATGGACCAAATACCAATGATGAAGAAGCCATAAAATGGAGAAAAAGTGTAGGTAGCTCAAGAGTTTACGTTGTTGACCCATGGGTTAAGGTGTTTATTGAAGGAAAAGAAGAAATTTTGCCGTCTAGCCCATTTGTAGCTGGTTTAATAGCGAAAGTAGATAGCGAACAAGGATTTTGGCATTCACCTTCAAATAAAGAAATAAACGGTATTGTTGGCACAAGCAGGCCTATTGATTTTACGCTCGGTAATACAAATTGTAGAGCAAACCACTTAAATGAAAATGAAGTAACAACGATAATTCATCAAAATGGCTATAGGCTTTGGGGAAATAGAACATGTTCAAATGACTCAAAATGGGCTTTTCTGTCAGTGAGAAGGACTGCAGATTTAATCAACGATAGTCCACTTCGAGCTCATTTATGGGCAGCTGATCGCAATATTACCAAAACTTATATAGATGATGTGATTGAGGGAGTAAATTCTTATCTTGCAAATTTAAAAGCGCAAGGGGCGATTATTAGCGGAAAGTGTTATGCAACTCCAGAGCTCAATACACCAACAAATATTGCAAGCGGAAAAGTGTCTTTTGATTTTGAGTTCACGCCACCATATCCAGCTGAACAGATTACTTTCAGGTCACACCTTGTGAGTGGCGCAATATTGTAAAAGGAGAAAGAGAGATGCTACCAAAGATCCTAAAGAATTTTAACGTATTTGTTGATGGTCGTGGTTATGCAGGAAAAATAGATGAAGTAACCTTGCCAAAACTTACCATAAAAACAGAAGAATACAGAGCTGGTGGTATGGATATTCCAATAAATATTGATATGGGCATGGAAAAGCTTGAAGCAGATTTCACTTTTTCTGAATATGACTCTGAGCTCTTTAGACTTTTCGGATTGATAAACAATAATGCTGTTTCTCTTACTTTACGGGGAGGATTACAAGGAAGTAATAGTGAAGCTGAATCTGTAGTAGTTAACTTAAGAGGGCTCTTTAAAGAACTTGATTTTGGTAGCTGGAAACCTGCTGAAAAAGCAACACTAAAATGCACTGTAGCTGCCAACTATTATAAGCTCACTATTGATGGCAAAGAATTGATTGAAATTGATGCAGAAAACATGATTCGCAAGATCGATGGTGTTGATCAAATGGCTTCTATGCGCACAGCCTTAGGAATTTGAGTAAGAAGGTAAAGTAATGCAAAAAATTAAATTAACTGAACCAATAAAAATCGATGGGATTTTAGTTTCAGAGTTAACTCTACGCCGTCCAAAAGTGCGAGATCGTTTAGCTGTTGAACGTATGAGTAATAACGATGCAGAGAAGGAAGTAGCACTGATTGCAAATCTTGCAAGTATTTCAAGAGAAGCAGTAGAAGAACTTGATCTTGCAGACTACAATAAGATTCAGGGAGCGTTACAAGGTTTTTTGTCTCAGCAGAAGACTTGAGGCTGAGCGTATTATCGCTTAGCTCAATGGTTGGTGGTGGAATCAATCAGTGGCTTGATATGGATATTGAAGAATTTATTACGTGGTTTGAAAGTAGCGGAAAATTATACAAATGAAAGCAATTTCTATAGTAATTGGAGCAACACTGCAAAGCAGTTTTAATAGTACGATAGCAGGTAGTACGAAGCAGCTTTCTCGTATTGGTAGTACGATAAAACAACTTGAATCATCAAGTAAATCAATATCCAAGTTTAAAGAGCTCAGCCACGATGCTCTGCTTGCTAGGCGTTCTTGGAATGAGCTAGAAATAAAAACAAAATCTCTGGCTAAACAGATAAAAAATGCAGAAGCACCAAGTAAGAGCCTGCAAAATGAATTTACAAAATCTAAAGCTGCAGCACTGAAAGCTAAAACAGCTTATTTACAAAAAAGAAGTGCTCTCCACCATTTACGCACGGAGTTCAGTAAAAGTGGTAGAGATATAAAATCTCTTATTGGAGACCAAGCTAAACTTGGCTCTTCTATTGAAAAGCTTAAAAATAACTATACGGCTTTAAATTCCGTAATGCAAAAACGTAAAGGAGTTTTAGCGCAAAGAGCAAATTTTAGAGCTCAAATGATGGATGCTGTAGCACTTGGCCTCACACTTGCTGCACCACTTAAGGCTGCAATTAGTTTTGAGAGTGCCATGGCTGATGTAAAGAAAGTTGTAAAGTTTGAAGATACAGATGTAAATGGCTTAACAAAACTTGGGGAAACATTAAAGGAAATGTCGCGTACAATTCCGCTATCTGCAGCAGAACTTGCGCAAATTACTGCAAGTGGTGGTCAACTTGGTATTAAAGCTAAAGATCTTACGACTTTTACAGACACTGTGGCCAAAATGGCAACTGCATTTGATATGTCAGCAGAAGAGGCAGGAGATGCTATTGCTAAACTTTCTAATATTTATCAAATTGAAATTGGTGAAATGGCAAATATTGGTGATGCAATAAATCATATTTCTGATAACACTGCAGCAAAAGCTAAAGACATTGTTCCGACGCTAAACAGAATCGGTGGTACAGCAAGGCAATTTGGTTTAACTGCAGTGGAGGCAGGAGCCTTAGCAAGTAGCTTCATTAGTCTTGGTAAAGCTCCTGAAAAGGCAGGCACAGCAATCAATGCAATGCTTAGCAAACTACAAACAGCGAGTAAACAAGGTGGCAATTTTCAAAAAGCTTTTCAGCAGCTAAAAATAAATGCCAAGGAATTTGAAAAAGCAATTGGCAAGAATGCACAAGGCACATTAGTTAAGTTTTTAGAAATAATTGCAAAACTAGATAAGCAAGAACGTTCTAGTGTTCTTTTTGATCTCTTTGGCCTTGAATATCAAGATGATATAGCACTACTCATTGGTAGTCTTGATGAGTACAAAAAATCTTTACGATTAATAAACGAGGAATATAAGGGCTCAATGCAAAGGGAGTTTGAAAACAGAGCAAATACTACAGCAAATAACCTTCAGTTACTTAAAAACTCAATAGCAGAAGTGGGAATGAATCTTGGTTCTGTATTATTACCACCTTTAAATTTTACTGTTAATCTTCTAAAGTCAGCAACTACACAAGTAGCACTTTATGCCAAGGAGTATAGAGTACTGACTACAGTAGTCATAAGTACGATTGCAGCGTTGATTAGCATTAAAATAGCAGCCATATCTCTTGGATATGCTTGGACTTTTGTAAAAGGTTCCTTATTGGCTCTTTTATCTACTTGGAAAGTGTTTGGATCTGTTATTACTTTGGTAAAAATAGGTCTTTATTCTACTTCTGCAGTTTTTCCAGCAATAATTGCTGGATTTAAAGCATTGACAATTGCCGTAATGAGCAACCCTATGGGGCTGATTATTGGTGGTCTTGCTGTTGCTGCAACTTTGATAATTACCAAATGGCAAGCAGTAAAGAACTTTTTTGTTACTATCTGGGAATCAGTGAAAATTGTATGGAAGTCTTTTTCTGATTGGGTAGGAAAATTTTGGAATAATATTACTCAGCCCTTTAGAACAATCAGTAATCTGTGGAATAAAAGAAATGAGTCTAAACTAGAAGTTAAGTCTGTAAATAACGTTATAAGTGATTCTCTTAAGTACCCCATTGCGGCACACAGTAAAGCTATAGAGAATAAAACTCAAAATAATCACTTCAGTATTAATATTCATTCAACCCCTGGGCAAGATACACGTAGCATTGCTGATGAAGTAATGGAGCGAATTAGAGAGCAATTTAGTGGCGCACTTTACGATATAAATTAAATTATGTTATCTCTTGGTCCATATAGATTTTCATTAATTGAGCAAGGCTTTACACGCAGAAGTGAATATCGCTGGCCTGCACTTGAGCGTATTGGGGAAAAGCCATTGCTTCAAAGTATTGGTCCTGGAGAGGACATTGTTGAGCTTGCAGGAGTAATCTATTCAGGAGGGCTGAAGCAAATAAATAATATGCGAAATTCATCAAAACCTTTCTTACTCATTGATGGCCAAGGTAACATTTTAGGCCATTTTGTTATCGTGAAAATAGAAGAAACGCAGAAATATTTTTTTCCAAATGGTGAACCAAGAAAGATTGAGTTTCACTTAAGTTTGAAGCACTACGATAACGTGTTGTTAGATGGATCACTAAATAATCCCGTTGACAATATACAACTTGATGATGATGTACTACAAAACTAAAGAAAATGATATGTTAGATTTGATCTGTTGGAAGCACTATGGATTCAGCTCAGAAGCAGTTGAGGTTGTGTTAAGAGCTAATCCTGGACTTGCAGAGTATGAACTTCTTCCTGCAGGCTTAATTATTAAATTGCCTGTCATTCAAAGAACGATACAAAAGCAAGTAGTAAAACTATGGGATTAAAATGACACCAGACTTTAGTATTTCAGTAGAAGGCATTTCCATCACTGAGTTGATAAAAAGTCGGTTAGTATCAATGCATATTACTGATGAAGCTGGAGTAATAAGTGATACTGCTGTAATTCATCTTGATGACCGTGATTCATTATTTGAGATTCCTAGAACTGGAGCAAAGCTGAATATTTTGCTTGGATATAAGGAAACTGGCATTATGCCGATGGGAGATTACATAGTAAATGAAATTACGATACAAGGTCCACCACAAGCACTAAAGATTAAAAGTCATGCAGCAGATTTAAAACAGTCTTTAAAGGAACAAGTATTTAATGAGTGGCATCAAATTACTTTAAATGATTTGGTGGAAAAAATTGCAGGTAACCATTGCTATAAAGCTAAAGTTGCTGCAGAGTTTGCAAATATCATGATATCACATATTGATCAGGCTGCAGAGAGCGATATGCATTTTTTGACCAGGCTTGCTCAAATTTATGGAGCAATAGCAAAACCTGCTGGAGGATATTTACTTTTTGTTTCAAAAGGAAAAGCAAAATCAGTTACAGGAAAAACTTTAAGCACTATTACTTTAACACCTGGAGATATTACAAGTTGGAGAGTAAGATTTAATGAGCGTAATCAATATGGCTCGGTTATTGCCTATTGGTATGATTATGAGAAAGCAGAGACGATGACGGAAAAAATGGGTAATCAGGAACCAAGCTATATTCTACGAGATATTTATGCAAGTAGTGATTTGGCGCAAAGTGCAGCATCTGCAAAATTAAATCAGCTGATGAGTGGTGCAGCAACACTAAATATCACAATGCCAGGGAGTCCTGAATTATTTGCCGAAGCAAAGATCAACCTTTTGGGGTTTCACAAGGGAGTTTATGGTGATTGGATAATAAATAAGGCTGAGCATGTGATTGATAACCTGGGTTATCGTACTATCATCACAGCTGCTATGGGAATAATTGATAGTGAGAAAGTAAATTGATAATTTCCTCATAAATATCTTCTTTATTATTGTTTAATTCCTCTACAGCAAGATCTAAAGGAGTTTTTTTATCTTTGTTTTTAGCAAGAGGATTTGCTCCATTTTGCAGTAGAAATTTAGCAATTCCCAGATGTCCTTTTCGTGCAGCATAGTGCAAAGCTGTCCAGCTAAAAGCGTCAGTAGTATTTACATCAATGCCCTCTTCAATTAGAAATTTTACAACTTCTAAACAATCTCCGCTTGTGGCATAGTGTAATGATGTTGCACCAAAATAATAGGTATCATTGATATTTACTGTGTTTTTTACTAAGGATTTTACGTTATCCAAATTGCAACTTTCAGCTGCAATGCGTAATGCTATTCTATCCTCACTAGTTGTTTTACTTTTTATTGGTATATTTTTTGACGGTTTAAAATGCTGAAACAAAAAAATGGCGCATATTATTGGTATTATCGAATTTATTAATAATTTTCGAACAAGGTTAGATTTCATGTCTATTATATTAGATGTATTACCTACTTAATGCAATTTTACTTAAAAAAATTTCTTAAGATTTTTTGGACGTATTTTTGATGAATCTTGTATATATCAGTAAGCAGCTCTTTTTACAAAGGAACTTTAAGGTGAAAAACACAGGAAAAATCCCTGTGGCAGTAATTGCTACTATGGTGATACAAACAATAACATTGATCTGGTGGCTGGCTAAGCTCGACTTAAGAGTGCACATGCATGATAAATTTATAGAGCAAAATCAAAGGACTACAGAAATCATCTATCGCCTTGAAGAAAGAGTTAAAAACCTCGCTGAAGAAGTTAATGAACTTGAGCAGAAACACAAATAAAAAAGTGGCAAAGTATATTTTATCGGTTGATGGAGGTGGAATTAGAGGAATAATTCCTGCTATTATTCTAGCAGAAATTGAATCTAGGACAAAAAAGCCAATTTCTCAAATTTTTGACTTAATGGCAGGAACCTCAACCGGTGGGATTATTGTTGCTGGACTTTGTAAAAGCAATAAACCTCAATACTCTGCCAATGATTTAGTTGGACTTTACCAAGAGTATGGAGCTTATATCTTTCAATCATCATTTTGGAGAAAATCAATTGCTTCTTGGCTGAGTGGTTCTCAGTACTCGTATAGAAATATGGAATTTATTCTCAACAAATACTTTGGTGAAAGTACTATGGCCGATGTTGCAAGTAATCTACTACTCACCAGTTATGATATTCACAATAGTTGTGAATTTTTCTTCAAAAATTGGAAAGAAAAAAACATTAAGTTGAAAGATGCACTCAGAGCTACAACAGCTGCTCCAACGTACTTCACACCAAAACGTCTGAAAATTAGCCAAACAGAGAGAGTGTTGATAGATGGCGGAGTGTTTGCCAATAATCCAGCGGCTTGTGCATATGCAAGTGCTAAGAAGTTATTTCGAGATGATGAGATTATACTGCTATCAATAGGAACTGGTGGAACAGATAGAAGTATAAAGTATGCTAACTCAAGGAGATTTGGAAAAATAGGGTGGGTCAAGCCACTACTGAATGTGATGTTTGCTTCTGGATTGGATTGCGTTGATTATCAACTAGAGCAAGTAATGGGTGATAAATATATACGCATACAATCACAACTCAAAGTAGCATCAACTGAGATGGATAATATAACATCTAAAAATATCAAACGTTTGCAGCAAGAGGCAGAGGTAATGATAGAAAGCCATCAAAGAGCAATTGATGATTTTTGCGCTACCAAAATTATATAAGTTTATGAAAAAGCTTCTTTTTCTTATCAGAAGGTTACAAAATTCAAGAATAAAATTGGTAAAGATAAAATTTTAAAAAATAATTTGGACGTTTTTTTTACCAATCTTGTATATATAACATACAAACGCGTTTCACGCACATGGAATCCAACAAAGATACTACACAAAAGTCTACTATTGAGGCTAAAAAGCTTGAACTACCAAAAGGTGGTGGAGCGATAAAAGGAATAAGCGAAGCTTTTGAAGCTAATTCGTTCACAGGTACAGGTAGTTTTTCTATTCCAATTCCAATACCTCAATGCCGCAATTTTTCGCCTTCTTTAAGTGTTGATTATAGCTCTGGTGGTGGTAATGGAGTATTTGGTATAGGGTTTAATGTTTCAATAGCAAGTATTATCAGAAAAACATCAAAAAAAATTCCAACTTATGATGATGAAGATATTTTCGTACTTACAGGAGCAGATGATTTAGTACTCGTTAATGAGTCGAGTAATAGTGAATATGATATTACTTACTATGAGCCACGTATTGAAGGATTATTTGCCAAAATAGAGCGTTTGATAAGTAAAAATGATAATAGAGTTTATTGGCAAGTTACTAGTAAAGATGGCAGCATTGCTATTTATGGTAAAAATAAACAAGCACAAATTTATGATCCAAAGAGTAATAGACGCATAGCAGAATGGTTACTTGAGGAATTAAGTGATGTATATGGAAATAAAATATCCTACTATTACCGCTCTAGCAAAGTAGAACAAGGTGATGGCAGAGTAATTGATCGCATTACTTATGGACATAATAAAGAATTAAAGTACAACCATTTTGAAGTTCTGTTTGATTATGGTAAAAACGACTTTATAAGTCCAGTCGATAAAAAATATAATGAAGAAAGAAAAGCTATCATCCGCCCGGATCCATTTACTTCTCATATTACAGGGTTTGCAGTTAGAACTGAACTCTTATGCCGAGCGATAAGAATTTATCATCGTTTTGGTAGAGATCCAATACTGGTTAATGGTACTTATTTTGACTACGATGAAAAGCCAACAATCACCTACTTAAGGGCTGTAAAGCAAGTTGGCTATTATGAGAGGGGAGAAAAAAGATTTACAAAATCTACACCAACTTTAGTTTTTTCTCATACCAGCGATGATTCTACCTATGTTTCAACAGTTTCATCGGTAACACTTAACAATGGTAACAAACCATCTAAAGAGCTCCTGCAGATTTTAAAAGAACAAGATTTTGTCTTTTCAGAACAAAATGCAGAAATTTCTGAAGAAAGTTCAGGCTGGAAAATAAAAGACAGCGAAAAAACTCTTGTCATAAAAGAAAAAGGTAATTTTTTAAATCTTTACAATCCAAACAACAAAAACTCTTTTAACCCGGTAAAAATTCAAGGGTTTTCTGGTTACCTAAATGACCGAAGACTCCAATCGGTAGATCTATATCAAGAAGGTATTGAAGGAATATTATATAACGACGGCAACACGATCCTTTATTTTAGACCAAATGGTAATGGAGAGTTTGCTCAAGCTAAACTACTGGAGCGTTTTCCATCGCTGCTTCGTAAAACTACTTATTCACTGACGAGCTTAGAAGGTAACGGTGAGTTACAGCTTTATGTGAATGAAAGTGGTTTTCAGGGTTACCATGATTTTGATGGTAAATGGAGTGAATTTAAGCTTCTTGAGTCGCAAGTAGTCAATATCAGTAGTGAACTGCAAGAAATGATTGATGTTACCGGAGATGGAAGAACTGATATCGTAGTATTTGAAGGAGAAAGCGTTAGAGTATATCCATCTGCTGGTAAAAAAGGATACAAAAAAGCTATTTACAGTAAAGCGCCAAAAGACTTGCCAAATCAACGTGCCAGTTCAGAGAGTACTTTAGTACGCTTTGCTGATATGTTTGGTGATGGTAAGAGCCATCTAGTTAAAATAGAAAATGGTAAAGTAGAATGTTGGCCAAATCTTGGTTATGGTAAATTTGGCGAGAAAGTTACATTTAAGAACGCTCCATATTTTAGGGATGGATTCAATGCAAAAAGACTTTACTTTGCTGATATTGATGGTTCTGGTACTACAGATTTAGTTTATGCAAATCACAATAGCTTAGATATCTACTATAACAACAGCGGTAATTCTTTCAGTAAACCAGTAACTTTGAAATTACCGGTAGATTACAATCATATTGGTCGAATTGAGTTTGCTGACATTCTAGGGAATGGTACCAATTGTTTGCTTATTAGTTATCTTGATCAAAACTTAAAGTTACAACATTTATACTATGATTTTTACAATGGAGTAAAACCGCACTTACTGAAGCAAATAGATAATAACATGGGTAACATTACCCGTCTTCATTACGCAGCTTCTACCAAATTTTATTTAGAGGATAGAAAAGAAAATCGCCCGTGGGTAACAAGTCTGCCGTTCCCAGTACAAGTAATTGAAAAAATAGAAACCATAGATAATATAGTAGGAAGTAAACTTACCAATAAATATCGCTATCATCATGGATTTTATGATTACACTGAAAAAGAATTTCGCGGATTTGGTTTTGTTGAAACCTGGGATACAGAAGATTTTTCCAGTTCTGACCAAACTGAAAGAGAGCATTATGTTGCTCCTATTTATACCAAGACTTGGTACCATACTGGAGCTTATAAAAAGGCAGAAAATTTAGTTGAAAGTTATAGAAAGGAATTTTACCAAGGAGATAGAGAAGCGTTAAAAATAACACCGCAAGTGTTTGATGAAAATATCATCTCAATAGAGGATAAAAGACAAGCATACCGCGCTATTCAAGGGCAAATGTTAAGACAAGAAGTATATGGTTTGGATGAAAATCCTGATCTTTATCAGCATCCATATTCGGTAACAGAGTCCAGTGCTTGTGTAAAATTGCTACAATCTAGTACAAACAGCTCTCATAAAGTATTCAAATACGGAATTTTCTTTGTGAATTTACAAGAAACTATCAATTACCATTATGAAAGAAATTGTTGTGATCCACGTATTCAGCACGACTTTGTTTTAGAAGTTGATGAGTATGGTAATGTCATTAAATCAGCAAGTATTACTTACCCTCGTAGAATAGAGCCAAATAATTATTCAGAGCAGCAAAAATTACATGCCACTTTAGAACGTAATTTTTACGTTAATAATACTAAAGAATTTTACTTACTTGGAGCTCTCTATAAATCACAAGCTTTTGAGATTGGTGGCCTAAGAGTTGCAGTTAGTGGTTATACTAATATTAATGACTTAAGGACTCACATAACACAGTCCTTGCAAAATACGATAAAATTTGAAGAGAACTTAAATTATACGAGTCCACAAGTAAGACTCTTAAGTGAAAGTCATAATTACTTTTGGAATAAAGAACAAACTAAAAACTTAGCACTTGGCTTAGTAACTCAGCAAGCACTTCTCCACCATACTGAAGCTATGGCATTTTCAGATAGCCAAGTAAAAGAAGTATTTGCCGGAAAAATCGCGTCTGATCAAATGCTAAAAGATCTTGGCTATAAAAAAACTTCTGACTTTTGGTGGGCACCAAGTCCGACACAATACTATTATGGTAGTGATAAATACTATTTACCTGAAAAAGTAATTGATGTTTTCGGTAGCGAAACTGCAGTTATTTATGATCGGTATAATTTACTGCCAATAAAGACGATAGTAAAAGCAACTGAAAGCTCAAATTATGAAACTACTGTAGAATATGATTATCAACGTTTAACGCCAGTAAAACTAACTGATCACAATGATAATGTTTCAGAAGTTATATTAAATCCACTTGGGGTGGTAGTTGCCACATCTCTTTATGGCAGTGAAAAAGGGGAAAAGAAAGGTGATAAACCACTACTCGAATATCAAGTCAGAAAAAATCCAAATTTTGAAGATGTTTTAGGCTTGGCAGATAGAGCAAATGGTCCTGAGTACTACTTACAGAATGCAACCAGCTTCTTTTATTATGACTTAGATGCTTGGAGAAAAAATGGCCAACCTGTGCATGTGATTAATCTGCAGAGAGAAACTCATGTTTCAGAAGGAAGTTTTACAAGAATAAGGCAAATTGTAACTCACATTGATGGCTTTGGTAGAAACCTTGAGACTAGAATGCTCACTGATTCTGAGAGTGAAAAGTGGCTAGCATCAGGGAGAGTTGTATATAACAATAAAGGTACGGAGGTGAAAAAGTATGAACCTTTTTATAGTAATTCACCTTTTTATGACCTCGAAGAGAGTGTGCGTAATCAAGGAGTATCTGACACTCTTTATTATGATCCTCTGCTGAGGAATATTCGTATTGATACGGCAAAAGGTTTTTTCAGTAAAGTAGAATTTGATTCGTGGACTATCAAGAATTTTGATCTTAATGATACAGTGAAAGATTCGACATACTACAAAGAATTTACCGAGAAATGGAATAAAGCAAGTGCAGGAGGAAAAACAGCTTTAAAGGACGAAAAAGATGCACTCAGCAAAGCAGAAAAGCATTACAGTACGCCAACCATAGAGCATCTAGACAGTTTAGGAAGAAAGTTTCTGCAGATAGAAACTTTAAGTAAAGACGGACAAAGCAATGTAGAATTAAAATCCCACGTAAAACTTGATATTCAAGGAAATGAGCTGGAAAGTGTTGATGCAAGATTTTATGAGCAAAACCAGGGTAAGGAAGAAACTGAAAAAATAAAGAATTTTATCCACATCTATTCAATGTCTGGGCTTTTAAAGAGTAGCAGTATTGATGCTGGAGAAACCTGGAGTTTAGCAAATGTTGCTGGAAGTGCAGTATACAATTGGGATGGCAAAGGATCGCTTACTTACACAGAATATGATAAATTGCAACGGCCAATAAAGGTAAAAGTTACTGATAAGGATCTAAATTTAAATAGTAATATCGTTGAAAGATTCTTTTATTCTGAGAATACTCAAGATAAGGCAACAAACCGTTATGGAATGCTTATTGCCCATTATGATCAGGCAGGACTAACTGAAGCTAAAGAAAATGATTTTAAAGGTCAGACATTAAAAAGTAGCTACATTCTGAGAAAGAATTATAAACAAGAGGCAAATTGGCAAAACGTTGAAAGTATTGTTACGGTACATGCAGATCTTGAACAGGAAGTGTTTAATTCCACCGCTCAGTATAATGCCTTAGGCGAAATAATTGAGAAAACAGATTTGCAAAATAATACTCATATTCCAATTTATGATATAGCTGGCAGAGTAAAACAAATTAACCTTAAGAAGCAAGGAGAAAATATAAAAACCTATGTTTCAGACATCAGTTACAACCCTAAAGGTCAGCGTACATCGATTAGCTATGGCAATGGTGTTGTTACCAGCTATAGTTATGACTCTAAAACTTTCCGGCTCACTAAACTAGAAAGTCAAAAAGGACAAAAAAAATTACAAAGTATCAACTATACGTATGATCCTATAGGAAACATTACTACAATGGAAGATGAGTCTTATAAGACCATTTTTCCGAACAACAAGAATATAGATACTAGGTCTGATTATAACTACGATTCGCTTTATCGACTGATTGAGGCAACAGGAAAGGAACATCCAGCGCTGAATGGAAAGGAAGAAATTATTACACCGATTCCGCATCTAAATAACCAAAATGCGATTAGCAATTACACGGAATATTATGACTTTGATTATGGAAGTAACATTACGAAAATTAGGCATAACGGAAAAAATAGTTCCACTAAAGAGTTTTACATCTCAAACAAATCCAATCGTAGTTTGCCAATAATAGATAGAAGATCTGTCAATGAAAGCAATATAGATGAGAGTTATGATGAAAGGGGTAATGTACTTAAGCTTCATGGTTCACAAAATTTGCATTGGAATTACCGAGATAACATAGCTTACGTTGATATCATAACTCGCCCAAGTGGTAAAAATGATAGTGAATACTATGTTTATGACAGTAGTGGACAAAGGGTACGAAAAGTTACTGAAACTTATCAGAATAATGAAAAAAACTCTACTCGAGTAGAAAAAATCTACTTTGGTGATCTTGAGGTTATGAGAACCTATCAAGAGAGTGGTTTAAGTAAAGAAAAATACACTGTTTATGTTGCAGATGATAAGAGTAGAGTAGCATTGCACCATTATTGGACTAAAGGTAATCCAGAAAACGTGGAAATAAAAAGTCAAAGTCGTTATCAGCTCAGTAATTATTTAGATTCAGTAGCTTTGGAATTAAATGATAATGCTGAAATAATAACCTACGAGGAATATCTGCCATTTGGTGGCACAGCGCTAATTGCAGGCAAAACAGCTCGTGAAGTAACGGAAAAAGAATATAGGTATTCGGGGAAAGAGAGAGATGATTCAACGGGTCTATACTATTACGGTGCACGTTACTATGCACCATGGCTTCTCAGGTGGATTAATCCTGATCCTGCTGGGACTGTGGATGGGCTAAATCTTTATCAGTTTGTTAAGGGGAATCCCATTAATAGTGTTGATATTGGAGGAATGGTGGAGGAAGAGTTAAGTTCCAAAAAGAGACCACATGTTCAGACATTACAGAAAGAAGGTAAAGATGAGATAGAAAGCGCTGTGGAAGGCCTCTTATTAGACGATACGCATGAGCAAAAAAAAATTAAGCTTGCTGATAATGATCAGTCAGAAGAGCGGGCAAAAAAATATGTAATACTTATTTCTGCAGGAGACCTCTCGGAAGCTTTAGCACGAATAAAACAGAGTGGAGAAGAAGGTGGTAAGCTTCTAGCTAAAAGAATGGTAGTTACCACTTATTTTAGTGATGCTGAGTCAAAGAAACAGTACTCAGATTACGATAGAAATAAAAGTGAACTTCTGGAAAAAGATGTTACTATAATAAACGATATGAATATATCTGAGAATAGTAATTCCATAAAAGAGTTAGAACCTTATCTAACTGAAGGCAGTCAATTACACTTTCACATGCCTAGAGTACCTAGAGCAACATCAGGATACTCAACTCAACAATTAATTAAGGATTTTTTGAAAATACCGTCACACCTTGATATTAAGGATACACAAAACCTAGAGCTTTCCCTAACAGTTCCTCACCCTAAGATGTATCAGGCAAAAATATTCAAAGGATTGTATGGCCTATACAAAAAATCGCCGAAAGATAATTTCTATAAAGTTTCAGAAGGAATAGAGGATCTTGAGACTGTATTAAGTGACTCGGAATCGGATAATGAACAAGATCTTTCTTCTAAGTTTGATTATAAACACAAACAATCGACGTCAGATGATACCGCAGACGTAGCCAAAAATAAGAAAATGTTCATATTTTGGTGGAGAAAAGCAAGTAGACTAAATTGGTCATGACACGCTCAATTCAAGATCAAGTTATAGAATATGCCTTAATCCATAGTAATATTAGTAAATTAAAGAAAGATACTAAAAAATCATTATTAAACATAAAGTAATTAGAAAGTTATAGAAGACCAAAAATGATAGAGTTAAACAGTAGCTTTTGTCTTCAGCTGAAAAAGAAGGAGTCTCCTTTTTCTGGCTAGACAATAGAGTTCTTAATTAAGAGCATGTAATCAGCAATTATACGGAGAAAATCATGATCAACAAAAACACACCCAACAGTTCTCGAATTCTCTTAGAGAAGATGGGAATAGAAAGCGTTGAAGAAGCTGAAAAATTACTCAGTTTTAAAAATGAAAATGATGAGTATTTATATGACTCAGCATTTAAAATTACAGATTTATGTGAGGATATCTTTATTGAAAAAGTAAAAGACACAATCACAGAGCAAGAAGCGAAGGATATTTATCAGAAGGCCTTAGCAAGGAGAGAATTCGTCTCCCGTTATATAGAAAACGCCAGAGAAATGACCGAACCACATTATAGAGCACTACGCGTTTGTAATATCGACCATGATACTGCAGAGAAGTGCGATGCAATTATACACAGTTTACAAGGGGAATAATATGACAACAGATAGCAACGTAGTTGAAACTATATTTAAGACTAAAGAAAGTTATAACGAATGTGACCATTGCCAGTCAGTTTTAAGTCCAGCAGCTTATTTTGTTAAGTTGGTTGAAACTATTGAAAAGTATATTCCAGGGCATAAACTTAAAGAACGTCGTCCTGACTTATTTGAGCTTCCACTAGATTGTAATAGCACTAACAAAACAAAGTTATACCTGGAGATTGCTAATGAAATAATGGAGAATAATCTGAATAAGAAACTAGGTGGCAATGCTCTAGAAAAATTAGCTAAAGCTAAGTATCCATTTAATCTACCAGCAAATTTTCCTTTAGTTAGCATATGTGCTTATCTTGAAAAGCAGGGTATAAATTTAGCTGATGTATATAAGGTACTGGAACCAAAAGCTGATAGTATAGCAGAATCTTTAGGCCTTTCTCCAGAAGAGTACGAACTTATTACTACTCCAAATCATGACATAAGCGAAGTTTATGGTATAAGTAAAAGTGAGCTTAAAAACGTTGAGAAGTTCATTGCTCAAACTAATATAGACTCTGATAAATTAAAGCAGCTAATTGACTGCTATAACAGAATTGATCCTACCAATAAGCTAAGTATCAATTCTGGTACTATAGATAACATTGATCAGGCATTAGGCTTTCTACATCGCTTTATTCGTCTTGCAAATAAGCTTAATTGGTCGTTTGATGGACTGTGTAATGTATTACTTGCGGTTGATAAGAATGAAATTGATGCAAATTCTTTAAAGGAAATAAGTAGAATCAAAAGCTTGCAGGAAAAGCTAAAAAAGCCTTTAAGTGGAGTATGTAAGCTATATTCTAATGCTTCCATATCAATAGAAGGAAGTAAGAGTGAAGAAGATGCTAACAATGCAGCAGAGTCTTTACTCTTTTTACAAGGAGTAAAAGAATCAGATCTAAAGAAAGCATATGGTATAGAGGAACCTTCTGAACCATTTAAAGAAGAAAATTTTGATGAATTCATTGCAAGAACTGGAATCAAACGTCAGGAAGTGGAATGGCTGCTTGATAACTATAAATCTACTACTCATAGCAAGAAAGCCAAGAAACAAGAAAAAATTAGTGTTAAAGAGCAAAAGTTTCTACACAACTTTACTCAGCTTGCTGGGCAACTAAAATTGTTATTTGGTAAGTTAAACACGATAATTGCAGAGTTACCAAGTGAATTTAAGCTTAAGGATTTGGGAACGTTCAAAAAAGTGTGTCAAACCGAAAAAAAAGTAATAAATTGATATAAAAAATGGAGGTTTGATATGGGTCAAGCAAATAGAACTACTGGTTTGGTAGATTATAAAGAATTAGAAACAAATATCCTGTCATCTATACGAGAAGGAAGACCATTGACAGGAAGAGATGGAGCATTAACACCGTTTATAAAAAGGTTGCTAGAGGCAAGTCTGGAAGGTGAAATAGAAAGCCACATGTCAGCTAAAAGTGAAGAAAATAACCGAAGAAATGGAAGGAATGCAAAAACTTTACGTACAAGTTCAGGCTCATTTGAACTATTAACACCAAGAGACAGAGAAGGAAGCTTTGAACCGCAAATAGTCAAAAAAAGGCAAACAAGCCTACATCCAGAACTTGAAGCAAAGGTCTTAAGCACATATGCCAGTGGCATGGGATACAGAGATATAGCTTCACATGTTGAGGAAATATATGACCACAAAATATCAGCAGCAGAGATATCCAGTATTACTGATAAACTGCTACCAGTAATCAATGAATGGCGCAGCCGCCCACTGCAATCAGTGTATCCAATAGTGTTTATGGATGGCATGTTCTTTAAGGTCAAGGAGGACGGACATTGTATAAGTAAATGCATGTATAATATATTGGGCATAAATCAAAATGGCAGAAAAGAAGTATTAGGTTTTTATTTGGCTGAAAGTGAAGGAGCTAACTTCTGGTTGGGAGTTCTAAATGACCTAAAAGAGCGAGGAGTAGAAGATATTCTAATTGCCTGCATTGATGGGCTAAAAAGCTTTCCTGCGGCTATAAATAGTGTGTTTCCTAAGGCAGAAGTACAGCTATGTATAGTGCATCAGATAAGGAATTCACTGAAATATGTATCTAGCAAAGATGTAAAAGTTTTCATGAATGATTTGAAAAAAATATATCGTGCTTCAAGTAAAGAGATCGCTGAGAATTATCTGCTTGAGCTGGAAGAAAAATGGGGAGAGAAGTATCCTTTAGTTATAAAATCCTGGCAGAACAATTGGGAAAACTTATCCAGTTATTTTAAGTATTCTGGGCAAGTTAGGAAGCTGATTTACACCACCAATCCAATTGAGGGGTTGCATAGACAAATCAGGAAATTTACTAAAACTAAGGGTTCATTTACTAGTACAAATGCCTTGTACAAACAGGTATATTGTGCTATAAAAAAGGTAGAGCAAAAGTGGATTATGGCTCTCCCTAATTGGGCTTTAACTATTTCTCAACTTGATATTTTCTTTCCAGATAGATTGAAAATTGAGTTGAACTAAAAATGCGGCTTGACACACTTTTTTGAACGTTCCCAAGGATTTAGTTACAAACACAGATAATAGTACTATATTAAAGAAAATTTGGAATATTAATGATAACGAACTCACTTCTTTAGTCAACTATAACGATGAAGTTTCTGACAAAATTGGAAAATCATTAATCTCAGAAGTACATAAGCAAATCCTGCTAGCAAGGTTGATGAATATATCAACAGTAGAAATAGTACAAATTTTACTGCAGCTAAACATCACTGATCTAAATCTAGATAATATAGAGCGTATTTTTGAATTAAATAATTGGCTAAATAACAATTCTATTACCATTGAGCAATTAAACACATTGATCAACTCTTCTGCACTTTCTCACCAGCATGTAAAGGAGATAAATGAGATAGAGGAAGAAATAGAAAAGAATCAAGAATTAGAAATCAGAAAAAGGCTAGACTCGTTAGTGAGTCACGCTGAGCTTACTGGCGAGTGGAAAATACAAATAGAAAAAATACTGGAAGAATCAGAAATCAAAAAATTAGAAAACAGAGAGAAATTAGATGCGTTGATGAATAATTCTACACTTTCTGTGGATTGCAAAACGAAAATAAAAGGTATATTGGAAGAATTAAAAAGCAAAGAAAAATTAGATTCGCTAATTAATGACTCTACACTTTCTGAAGAATATAAAATAAAAGAAATAATAGAAAAAACGGGAAACAAAAAACTAACAAGCAAGGAAAGGTTGGATGCATTAATCAATGATTCTACACTTTCTGAAAAATGCAAAACAAGAATAAGTGAGGTAATAGAAGAACGAGAGAATCTTCATAATGAAATACGTAAACATTTTAACATAAGCTCTGACGTATTAGCCGCAGCTCATCAATTTACAGAAAAGCAGCCAACAAATTTGCAGTTATTAAGACTTGAGTCTCCAAATAAAAATATTGTTCATGATGTAGGTATAATTGGCAATAAGGCCGTTTTTCTTGGAAAGAGTGAAGTACACAGCAAAAATTCTGTAGAGTCTTCAATGCGTGAACCACGAAAAAACGTAGCAGTAGCAACAATTGGCACGAAGACTATTTTCTTTTGTGGTAAGAAAAGTGAAAATGAATACTCACGAAAAATAGACATCTACGATGAAGAAGCCAAAAGCTGGATAACTGAGGCAGCCAGCGAGGCACGTGATAGTGCTGCAGTTGCTGTTGTTGGCAACAAAGCTATTTTCCTTGGTGGAAATAAAGATAATAGACGATGTTCATTGCAAGTAGACGTCTATGATAATGGCGTGTGGACAAAACATACAGCCAGTGAAGCTCGCTCAAATGCTTCGGTTGCTGTAGTTGGTGAAAAAGCCATTTTCTTTGGTGGTAAAATTAATAAAACAAGATCAAGTGCGATAGATATATATAATAATGGAGAATGGGTAAATCGCACAGATACAGCTAGTGAAGCACGATCAAACGCATCAGTAGCTATAATTGATACGAAAGTTATTTTCTTTGGTGGTAGTAAAGGTGATAACCAGTGTTCTTCAAAGGTTGATATCTATGATAGTAAAGCTGAAAAATGGACAACGCATACAGTTAGTGAAGCTCGTGAAAATGCATCAGTAGCTGTGGTTGATGGCAAAGCTATTTTCTTTGGTGGTAAAGTAGGTCAAACGAGATCTAATAAAATAGATATTTATGATGCTAAAACTGAGAAATGGATAGAAGTTCAACACGTTGCCAGTGAAGCACGTGATATGGTGCAAGTTGCTGTAGTTAATAAACAAGCTATTTTCTTTGGTGGAAACAAAGGAAATCAAGAATATTCTAAATATATAGACGTCTATGATGGCGCTACTGATAGCTGGAAGTTTACAGGTGAGATTAGCAGAGCGCATAACAACGTATCAGTAGCTGTAATTGGTACAAAGGCTATATTCTTTACAAAGGAGATGGATAATAGAATTGCTGGCCAAGTATATATTTACGACTCTACTGGTTATTCTGCAAATAATTCTATAGCTAAAAACTGGACAAGACGTATTGAAAAAGGAAATGAAATGCGTGACGGTTTGCTTGCAGAAATCACGAGTAGTGCAAGGTCCTCTGGAAAAATAGATATTTATGATAATATAGTTAAAACTTGGAAGACTGTTGATGTTTATAAGCCTATTGAATGTACTTC
Organism: Wolbachia endosymbiont (group B) of Parapoynx stratiotata; assembly: GCF_947250635.1. NCBI lineage: Bacteria > Pseudomonadati > Pseudomonadota > Alphaproteobacteria > Rickettsiales > Anaplasmataceae > Wolbachia > Wolbachia endosymbiont (group B) of Parapoynx stratiotata. The sequence continues at coordinate 325,149 of NZ_OX366335.1, forward strand.
GATAGACATTCGAAATAATAAAGCGATCTTAACTTGCAAAGATTCATCTGGAAAAACATATAAAGAAACGTACTCAATAGACTTATCTATAACTTACGATGCAATGATTGAAGAACTTCTAAATAATGTTGCAGTTTTTACAACATTTAAGCTTAGTGCAGAAGATATAAAAAGTATTACATGTCATTCAAATATTTATGGCCTAAAAGCAACATGGACAGAGAAGCAGATTAAAACCCTTTCAAATCATAAAGCACTGCAAGATGCTTTTTCTGGTAACGAACTTACTCTTTCACAATATGTAGAATGGCTACATGACAGTTATGATGAAAGCAAAGTCACAGAAAAAATAACGCAGCTTACTAATTGGGACAAAAAGTTACTAAGTCAAATCAAAGAAATTGATGCTTTTAAAAAATGTTTCAGTAAAGAAAATCATCCTATAGACTCTTTGCTAAAAATTAAGTCTCTTGTAGATATGGCAGAACAAACAGGTATTGATGGTCAAATTTTGCTAGAACTAAAAGACTTACATAATTTGCCATCATCTACTGGATGGAATAAGTACAATAACATTGAAAGGAAACTACGGGAATTGCTAAGTTATGTAGAGGGAGTGAAAGAACATCTAGAAAACCAGAAGCGCAATATCCTATCAAACTATATGCTGTACACATATTCTGAGGTCAAAAATAAGAATATGCGAGGTCTGTATGCGTTCTTATTGATTGATGTTGAAATAAGTGACTGCTCAAAAATCTCCCCACTTAAAGCAGGGCTAAATAGCCTTCAGCTATATATTCATCGTTGTATATTAGGGCTAGAAGAAGGAGTAGCAGTTAATTCTGAATTAACTGAAGAAATGTGGGACTTATTAGATAATTATAGAGAATGGGAGGCAACTAAGAAAATTGCATTATACCCTGAAAATTACCTCAACCCTACGCTACGTAAATCTGCAACTGCAGAATATAAGGTATTACAAAACACTTTAATGCAAGGTAATCTTACAGATGAAGAAGCAGCGAATGCATATATTAAGTATTTTGAGGATTTTGCACAGCTTGTGAATCTGCAAATAGTAGATACCTATTTTATAAGTGAAAAGAACGAGCTATATATTTTAGGTCGAACAATAGCAGAGCCTTATACTTACTATTATCGGGTTGGTAATTTTGAAGATGGTAAAACCGGAAGCCAACAGATTTGGGAGGCTTGGCAAAAAATTGAAGCACAAGTACCAGTTAGTATAGCAAGAATAGTCCATGTATTTGGTAGGATATTTGTTTTTTGGCTACAAAAGACTGAAAAGGAAAAACAAGTTGAAAATGTGTCAATTAATGATTCTACTTTGGCTGTGCATTATATGTTTAAGAAAGCAGATGGCAGTTGGTCAGCTCAACAAAAGTTGCCATTTGATGTTGAGGTAGATGAAAAGTGTGAATCTCACATAAGACAATATTTTTCTTCCAGGAATTGGGAGAAAAGTCAGCAAGAGTTGTGTGAAAGTTGGAAAGCGAAGGATGAAGAAACAAAAGTAAATTATAGCAAAAATGGTGAATGGACTACAGATAGACCTGTAGAAGAGGCTATAGAATATTTTAAAAGTAAGGTCAAAAAGTGGGATAAAGATATAAAAGATAAGGTAAAAGAGTCAAAAGATATAAAATTTAATGGTAAGCTGAAAGTAGCTGTACAGAATAGTGAAATATTAATTTTATCTTGTGAAGACGGTTTTCAAAATAGTAAGTTTATTCTGAAAGAGGACCTAACATCAGAAAGGTCCTATACGCGTTACTTTAATAGTATGAACAGCATTGCAGAGGCAGAAAAAAGTATAAAAGAATTCTACGATAAGAAAAAGGAAGAGGAGAAGAAAGTTGTTACACGCCAGATAAATGAAATGCAGAAAAAAATAGATAAAAAGAAGGCAAGAGAGAATGATAAGCAAAGTGAGTTAATTAGTTTAGAAAACAAAAAAGATGGCGAGAAAAGGAGTAAAGATGCGTTACAAAGCAAGGTAAATTCTGTAGAACAAGATATAAAAGAAAAGAGAAGATTATGGCAGGATATAGAGAATTTAAAAGTAAAGTTGAATAATTTATTTCCGCATAGATCAAGTGATTCATATGAAGAAGCAGCAGAGAGAGGCAATTTACGAGCAGTAATAAATAATTTGAAACAAGAGCTAACACAGCACAAGCAAAATGTAGAGAGTACAAATGTAGAATTACAGCAAGAGTTAATAACACTAGAAACGGAAACGGCAACTTTAATCAATAACATAGCTAAGCTAGCAACAGAGGAAACTGTGGATGATAACTTACAGAGAAAAACAAAAGATATAATAAAACGGTTAAGTGATTTACAATTACAAGAAGCACAGCTAGATCCACTAGAGGAGTCAGGAGAAAAAGGGAAGCTTCGAGTAGCTGCAGATAATTTGAAACAAAAGTTAGCACTACTCAAGCAAAGTACAGAAAGCAAAAAAGTAGAATTGCTGGAGCAGCTAACAGAGTTAGAAACAAAAGTGACAAATTTGGAAAGTGAGATAAACAGATTGCAAGAGCCAGAAAAAACTATAGAGGTATTAAAAAAAGAGAAGGGTATATTAGAGGAAAGTATAAAACAGCATGAAAAAGAGATAAAGAAGTTAGATGATGAAATAAAACAGTATGAAAAAGAAAAAGAGTATCTTAAGAATGTAATATCACAATTACAAAAAGATAAAAAAGAAATAGAAGACGTTAATAATAAAGTTGCTGAACAGGAAAGGCATAAGCAATTGGATGGAAAAAGAGATAAAGAGATAAAGTTAGTAAGAGAATTAATTATTCAAGAGAAAAACGATAACGTAGATCAAAGTAAATACAAAAGCATAGAAATTTTTAATTTAATCAACAAGTCATATAAAGAAGCTTACATTAAGGGATCAGAAGCAATCTTAGCACCAGAGGAGCAGCCAAAAGACTGCTATTTTTATGGATTTTACGGGATATATTTATGGGAAATATTCTTCCATATTCCAACACTGGTTGCATATCTTTTCAACCAGGAGCAGAAGTTTGCTGAGGCACGCAGGTGGTATCAATACGTCTTCAATCCTACCAATAGGGGCTGCAATGCATGGCAATTTCTTCCCTTTAAAACTAAATGCGGAAATTCATATGGTAATGAGAAGTGTGATAGTGGAAAGTTAATAGATTTACTTGATCCGTACAAAGAGGCTGACAAGAAAAAGATCTCTTATGAGAAGTATGTAATAATGTCATACGTGGATAATTTAGTCGATTGGGGGGATATGCTCTTTTCTAAAAATTCATGGGAAGGAATTAGCCAAGCAACGATGCTTTATATAAGAGCTTGGGACCTTCTTGGAGAAAAGCCCAAAAAGAAAGGAAAGTTCAAAGCTGAGCCTGAGAATATATGTGAGTTGTCGAATAATAAATATGACATATGTAAAATAGAAGCAGAAGCTCCGAGAGATACTGTTCAAAATACACGCAATAGTTCTAGTGCTGCTGTAGTTGATCTCACTACATATTGCAGTTATTTCTGCACTCCAGAAAATAAAGATTTTATTGCCTTATGGGATAGGATTGAGGATCGTCTTTATAAAATAAGACATTGCTTGGATATCAAAGGTAAACGTTTAGAGCTTCCTCTATTCCAGCCACCAATTGACCCAAGGCAATTAATCAGTGCTGCAGTTGGAGGAAGTACTGTAATGCTGCCAAAAGCTCAAGTGTCTCATTACCGTTTTAAGTACATGATTACTTATGCTAAATCAATTGCTGATACCGTTACTCAAATTGGTTCAGAGCTATTAAGCGTTTTAGAGAAAAAAGATGCTGAGGCACTTAATTTACTTTACAACAAACAAGAAGCTACAATGGCTAACTTAATGACAACCATTAAGGAAAAAGCCATTGAAACATTAAAAGAAGAGGCTAAGGCACTTAATGTAAGTTTGAGTAGCGCAAAAGACCGAAAATCTCATTATGAAAAATTAATTAATAAAGGGTGGTCTGCTCTTGAGATTTCTTCAATGGCCATATCTGTAGCTTCAACTATTACATTAACTGCAGCAGGTATTGCTAGACAAGTCGCAGCACCAATACACCTTATCCCTACAATATTTGGCTTTTCTTGTGGAGGGTTTCAACCTGGTAGCTCTGCAGATTCAATAGCGCGTGGACTTGAAATATTTTCTAGCGTGGCTGGTGCTCTTTCACAGAACCTTAGTACTTCAGCAGGTTATGAAAGAAGAGCTGAAGATTGGAATCTGCAAAAAATCATAGCAACTCATGATGTTGAGCAAATTGGCCATCAAATAGAAGCAAATAAAATAAACCAAGCAAATGCTATACAAGACCTTAGAGCCCACAAGGAATCAATCAAGCAGATTAAAGAAAAAGAGTCTTTCTTCAGGGGCAAATTTACTAACCAAGAACTATATAGCTGGATGAAGGGAGAACTTAAAAGCTTATATATAAAAACTTATAGACTTGCCCTTGAGATCGCAAAGCAAGCTGAATGGACTTATCAGTATGAGATTGATAACGGCAAAGCGTTCATTCAACCAGGGCACTGGAATAGCTTTAAAGAAGGCCTACTTTCAGGACAAAAGTTAAAGTTTGAACTTGAGCAACTTGACAAAGAGTACCATGATACCAATGAAAGAAGGTTAGAAATCACTAAAGTAATCTCACTTAAATCTCTTGATCCTATAGCACTTCATGAGCTTAAAACTAAGGGAAGCTGTAAATTCTCCTTCACGGAAAAATTATTTGACCTTGATTTCCCTGGTCACTATGCTCGTAAGATTAAAGATATAAAGATTACTGTTCCAGCAGTAGTTGGTCCTTATGAAAATGTTCATGCAAGTTTGCAACAAACAAGTAACCAAGTAGTGTTAAAAAGCGATGGTGCAATAAACGCAATTAAATACTTAGTGAACCCAAGTGAAGAAGAACAGCCTGAAACTGATCTTTTAAGAGTTAATTGGAAGCCAAATCAAGAAATTGCTATCTCAAAAGCTGATCAAGATAGTGGTCTTTTTGAACTTAGTTTTGGTGATGAACGTTACTTACCATTTGAAGGCACAGGTGCAGTTTCTACCTGGGAATTAAGCCTTCCTCAAGCAACCAATAGGTTCGATATCAGTACCATTTCTGATGTGATAATTCATTTGGACTATACAGCTCTAAATGGAGGTGAGGTTTTAAGTCGTCAAGTAAAAAATCTTGATCAAATAAAGTACTATCAAGGTACATTAGTTGTCAATCTAAGTGCGGTCTACCCGGAAGAATGGGGCAAGTTTAAACAGGCAAAGGGGCAATTCTCTGAGTTAAAGTTCAAGCTATTTCCTGAAATCTTTCCTATTCATGTAAAGGATCCAGAAGTTGATTTAAATGATGGTAACAATATCTGTATCATACCTACAACGCCAGATGCAGATAAAATAACTATAAAATTGGATAACTACAACTGGGAACGTAATTCTAAAAAGATTGTTAATCCTTCACTAACAATTGGCACTGACTGGAATATTCAAGTCAACAATGCAGATATAAGTAAACTTGAGGAAATCATAATTATGGTTCCTTATAAAGCAACGATTAACTGGTAACTTCTATACCTGCTATTTTAATAATGAGTAGCAGGTCTCTTTGCTTTTTTCATTTGTGATACCTTTTTCTATAAGAACACTTTGTATAGAGGTAGGTACTTGGATGCTAGCTTGGATTTGCAGATCAGCATTATTTAATATTCGATCTTTCTTACCATTATAGGCTTTTTTAAATCCATCGATTTGCTTTTGACTTAAATTTTGTGAAAATGCCTTTTCTACATATGAGTCTAAAAGACTAGCAATTGTATCATAATTGCCACTTGTAATTTTTGCTGTGATAGTTTTTTGTACTTCTAAAAAATCAATTCTTACTGATTTCCATGCTATACCACTACTACGAGCTGCTTGCTTCATTACTTGCTCTAGCTTTTCCACTATACGTAAAGTACAGCCTATTGTCTCCTCTTTTGATAAAGTACTGCTTTCATAAGCTCTACATTTCATGTTGCATTTATTTCCATTGAACCAGCTATATAATACATAATAAAGCATCATGTCTGCATTACTAATATTCCCAAGCCTTTCTTGAATAATAGGTGTAGCTTTGGCCGTATTACTCGATAAAAATAGTTGTTCAGTATTAGGTACTGGCTGTGAAAATAGCCAACCTTTTACCAAAGAAACTAAGCTACCTATCAGCGAAGAGTGCCTGCCTGCACCACTGCTTTGAAACTGATCTGCAGTAGCAAAAAGATGGCGACTATGCCTGATATTAGCAACATGCTCTTTTTCTTCCAGAGCTTGGCTTAAGTATTCTGCTACACTTATACGGTTTGTAGAAATAGCTACATCAAGTGGATTTTCATGATCAATACTGAGAAGATTAATATCTGCTTCTTTTTCCTCTACAAGAAACTTGACGGTTTCTAAATGACCTTTACTGGCAGCATAATGAAGAGGCGTCCAATTGTCTGCACCTACCTTATTAACACTTATTCCTTTATCAAGGAAAAATTTTACAATATCTTTATGTCCATTTTCAGCAGCAATATGTGGAGGCATTTTACCACTCAGATCAACAGCATTAATATTTGCTCCTTTCTCTTCTACTAAAAACCTTACAGCTCCCAAATGACCATGCCTTGCAGCATAGTGTAATGGTGTCCAATTGTCCTGACCTAAATCATTAACATTCATTCCCTGGTTTATTAAAAGTTCTATAACTTTTTGATGCCCACGTTCAGCAGCAATGTGCAAAGGTTTTGCGCTGTTAGCATCTATAGCATTAAAATTTGCTCCCTCAGCTAAAAGCGATCGGACAAAATCCAAATTACCAGAATGGGCAGCATAATGTAATGGCGTCCACATTAAACTAGTATCCGGATCATTAATACTGAGCCCTTGTTGTACGAAGAACAGTACAATATTTTTATGTACGTTATTAGCTGCGGAGTGTATCGGTCTTTTTCCATCATTACTTACAGCTCTAGTATCTGCACCTTCTTCAACCAAAGATTTAGTAGCCTTCAAGCGCCCATGCTGGGCAGCATAATGCAAAGGTGTTAATTGCTGATAATCAGCATTATTAACATTTAATTCTTTTTGCATAAAAAACTCTACGATACGCTCATGTCCATACTTGGCTGCAATATGTAAAGGCCCAGCACCATAAACATCTTTAGTATCGACAACATTTCTATCTTGACGAACAAGAAACCTAATAACCTCTAAAAGTTTACTATCATCAATGTGTTTATTATTCCTGCCTTTAGCAGCATAATATAAAGGTGTCCAATTGTCTTTGCCTTTGTCATCAACACTTAGCTGCTTTTGCACAACAAAAAATTCTACTATATCCTTATGACCATACTGAGCAGCATAATGCAAAGGTTTTGCATTACTAGAATCCTGAGCATTGACATTTGCTCCTCTACTTACAAGAAGTTTAATCACTTCCAAATTACCGCCTTTAGCAGCATAATGTAGTGGTATTTGGCTCTCTTTATCTTGATAGTTAACATTCAATCCTCTGCTAAGGAAAAACCCAACAGCATTTTTGTGTCCATGTTCAGCAGCAATATGTAAAGGACTCACACCGTTAATATCAAAAGCAATAATATTTGCTCCTTTGCCTGCAAGAAACTCAATAACGCTCAAATTACCACTTTCAGCAGCATAGTGCATTAATGTTTTATTACTTTTATCTTGGTCATTAACACTTAGCTGTTTTTCTACAGTAAAGAACTCCACAATACCTTTATGACCGTACTCAGCAGCAATATGCAAAGGTTTTAAATTATTAGAATCTTTGGCATTGATATCTGCTCCTCTACTGATGAGGAACTTTATAACTTCTAAGTTATCACTCTTGGCAGCATAGTGTAATGGCGTCCACTGATTCTTATCTAAATCATTGACACTTAATCCCCTATTGAGGAAAAACTCTACGATATCTTTATGTCCATACTCAGCAGCAATATGCAAAGATTTTGTTCCACTTATCGTTTGATCATGAATGTTTGATCTAAAGTTAATAAGTAGTTTCACAACTTCTAAGTTACCACTCTTAGCAGCTTCATGGAGCGGAGTAAGGTAATCTTTATTATTTCTAGCATTAGTATAAGCCTTTTTTCTAAGAAGAAACCTGACAATCTCTAAATCACCACCTTGAGCAGCTTTGTGCAATGGTGTTAAGTCGTTATCATCTCTAGAGTTAACATCTGCACCTATATTAAAATAGTGTTCAACCTTTCTAAAATCTTTCTGACTTATCGCATCAAATAATCCTGCGTTTGAAAGAGCTTTTATGACTTCTAGGTGGCGCTTTTCTGTAGCAAGTTGTAACGGTATCTTGCCATGAAAATCTTGAACATTAATATCTGCCTCTCTTTCTATAAGCAACTTCACAACCTCTGAGTGACCAGAATCAGCAGCATAATGGAGTGGTGTCCAGCTATTCCAACCAGAAGCATTAATATTTGATCCGCTGTTAAGCAAAAATTCCACTACGCCTTTATGGCCATATTGAGCAGCAATATGTAAAGGTTTTATGTAATGAGACCCAGCATTAACATTTGCCCCTTCTTCTACTAAAAGTTTTATGAGTTTTATGTGGTTTCTATAAGCGGCATAATGCAGCGGTGTCCAGTTATTGTGACCAGAATAATTAACATCAGCTCCTTCTTTAAGATAACCTCTAACTCTTTGTATGTCATTCCTTCCTACAGAATGAAACATAGCCTCATTTAACAGTAATTCAGTAATTTCTCCATTCTCTTTTTCCTTAGCAAGTTGTAATGGTGTTTTACCGTCTGAATCCCTCGCGTTGATGTCTGCTCTCTTTTCTATTAGTAACTTTACAAGTTCAAAATAACCTTCCTCTGCAGCATAATGTAATGGCGTTTTATTATTTTTGTCTGGCTCACTAGCACTCACTCCATGTTCGAGTAAGAACTCAGCAACATTTTTGTACCCATTTTTGGTAGCAACATGTAACGGGCTTTCACCACTAATGCTTTTTATGTTTAGGCTCGCTCCTTTACTTTGTAAAAACCTTATCATCGATAAGTCGCCATTTTCTGCTGCAATATGCAACATTCCCCATCCCCACCTGTTAGTCACATCAACATCAGCTCCACTAGTAAGATATTCACTAATCTGGTCACGATCTCCCTGCTTAACGGCATTAAATAATGCCTTATCTTGTAACAATTTAATTGTCTCAGGTTCAGTTGCGAGTTGCAATGGCGTGTTTTCTTCAGAATCTTGAATATTGATATCTGCTCCTTTCTCTATCAAAAATTCTACAACTGCTGAATGGCTTTTCTCAGCTGCTTGATGCAAAGCTGTTTTTCCACTTATACCTTTGTCATCGATACTCAACCCTTCTCTGTTTTTCCTTAAGAAAAACTCCATCACATTTGTATGACCATATTGAGCAGCAACATGCAATGGCTTATTTCTGTTAGTATCCTTAAGGTTGATATCTGCGTCTTCTCCTACCAGAAATTCTACTACTGCCAAGCGTCCATGTCTAGCAGCATAATGTAATGGTGTCCAATTATTCCTACCACGACTGTCAACACCATCACTTTTCACTTTCCCTACTATCAAAAACGCTACTACGTCTTCGTATCCATTCCTAGCAGCATAATGCAAAGGCTTTGCATTATAAGACTTAGCATCAACATTTGCTCCTTGTGCCTTTAGAAGCCTAACGATTTCAATGTAACCTTTGCTAGCGGCATCATGCAGCAATGTCCAGTCATTTTCGTCTTTGTAGTTAGGGTCTGCTCCTTCAGCAAGATACTGTTCAGCTTTATTTAACTCTCCTTGTTTCACAGCATTAAATAATGCTTTATTACGCAATAATCTTGCTGCTTCTTGATGGTTTTTACTGCTTGCTAGTTGCAGAGGTGTTTTATTGTCAGTACTTTTAGCATCAATATCTGCTCCTTTTTCTATTAGAAACTTTACAACTTCTGGATACCCTTTGTCAGCAGCGTAGTGTAGCATAGTCCAATCACTATTACCTTTATCGTTAATGCTTAGCTCATCCCCGTGCCACCTGAGGAAAAATTCTATAATACTTCTATGCCCGTTATCTGCAGCAATATGTAAAGGCTTATTTCCGTTAGAATCTTGAGCATTAATATTTGCCCTCTTTGTTATCAGAAGTTCTACAATTGTCAAACCACCTCTGCTTGCAGCATAGTGAAGCGGTGTCCATCCATTTCTATTTACATCATTAATACTAAGGCCAGCTCTTTCCTCTTTCAGAAAGAATTCTACTACGTCTCTACGACCGTAATCAGCAGCAATATGCAAAGGCTTATTGCCATTTTGATCTCTAGTACTAATGTTTGCCCCTCTTGATATTAGAGCCTGAGCAACTCTTAGATATCCTCTACTTGCAGCTTCATGTAATACTGTCCATCCATTCTTATCTGAATAATTAACGTTAGCTCCATTATCAAGGTATCTTTCTACATCATTTAAATTGCCCTGCTTTACAGCATGTAATAATGTTTTATTTTGTAATAATCTTTTAATTGGCCCTTCATTAGCTAGTTGCAGAGGTGTTAGATTATCATAGTCAATTGCATTAATATCTGCACCATTCTCTATGAGAAACTCTGCAACTTCAGGGTGGTTATACTTGGCAGCATAATGAAGCGGTGTCCAATTATTTTTGCCTCTATCATTAATGTTAGCATCTGCCTCATTCACACCATTTTTTCTACTGAGAAAATATCTTACAACATCTAAAGAGCCTTTCTCGGCAGCAATATGCAAAGGTTTATCTCCATCTCTACTTTTAGCATTAATATTCGCTCCCTTCTCTTCCACTAAAGACCTGATCAATGGCAAATTATTTCTCACAGAAGCAGCGTGTAAAAGCCCCCATCCCCATCTGTTAGTAGAGTTTACATTAGCTCCATCTCTGAAAGAGTCTTGTACTCTCACTAAATTTCCTTCTTTCACAGCATCAAAAAGTGCTTTATTTAACAATAACTCCTTGACTCCTTCATCCTGGGCAAGTTGTAGAGGTGTTTTGCCACCAGAGTTTTCTGCATTGATATTTGCACCTCTTGTTATCAAAAGCTCCACAACTTCCGACCTGCCCTGCTCAGCGGCATAATGGAGTGGTGTCCAGCTATCTTTGCCTAAATCGTTAACACTGAGCTTTTTATCAAGAAAAAACTTTACTATATCCGTATGTCCATTCTTTGCAGCAAGATGCAGAGGTTTATCCCCATCAGCATCTTTAAGATTAATATCTGCACCTTTTTCTCCTACTAAATATCGAACAACTTCAAAGTGATTACTCTCAGCAGCATAGTGTAGTGGTGTTTTATTATCTTTACCTTTATCATTAACTTTACCATTAAGTAGAAGCTTCACAATGTTTATGTGGCCATATTGTGAAGCAATATGCAAAGGTTTGTCCCCATCAGAATTTTCAGCATCAATGCTTGCTCCTCTTTCTACTAGAAGCGAAACTATTAGCAAATGACCTTTTTCAGCTGCACGATGCAACAGCGTCCAATCATTATCGCTCAGAGAGTTAGGATCAGCTCCATTGTCAAGATATCTTTGAACTTGAGCATACTCTCCTTGTTCTACAGCATCAAATAATGCCTCATTTTGTAATGACCTGGCAATTTCCTGATTACCAGTTATAAGCTCTAAAGGTGCTTTACCTTGGGCATTCTGGATAGTAATATCTGCACCTTCTTTGATAAGAAAATTTACAGTTTGTGAATAGTTGTTTGCACTAGCATAATGAAGTGGTGTCCAATTATCTCTACCTAAATCATTAATATTCATTCCCTGCTCATCAATGAAAAACCTTACTATTGGCTGATGCCCACTTTTGGCTGCAATGTGTAATGGTTTGTCCTCGTCAGAATTTCTAATGTTAATGTCTGCCTGCTCTCTCGTTAAAAACTTTACGACTTTTAGATGCCCGCCTTCAGATGCATAATGCAGTGGAGTCCAATTGTTTAAATCAGTTGCATTAACAGCTGGCCAACTTTGCACTAAAAGCTCAACTACATCAGAGTAACCATAACGTGCAGCATGATGAAGGAAAATTCTGCCATTTTGATCACTATAGTCAGTATTAACCCTTATTCCTTTAACTTCTTTGTTGAGATAATTTCTCACCTCCGACACTTTATTTTGTTTTACAGCACCAGACAACCCTTCATTTAGTAAGAATTGAATTACTTCAGGCTCGCTTGCCAGATCTACTGGTAATTTTCCTTGAGAATTATGGGCATTAATATTCGCTCCTTTCTTTATAAGAAACTTTACAATCTCAATGTGACCTTCTTTAGAAGCATGATGTAAAGCTGTCCAATTATTTCTATCTTTGCTATCAATAGTAGCTTCTTTTTCTTCAATCAAGTACTGTACAACATTAAGGCTATTGCTTGCAGCAGCATAATGCAGGGGCGTCCACTTAGTTTCCCCTTGTTCATTAACACTTAATCCTTGTTGATCGATAAAAAATTCTACAATATCTTTATGCCCATTTTTTGCAGCAATGTGCAAAGGTTTTTCTCTACTATCTGTTCTTGCGTTTACATTTGCTTTTTTTTCTACCAGAAATTCTGCTGCTTTTGTATAACCATTGCGAGCGGCATAATGGAGTGGTGTCCAGTTATTTAGATCTGAATAGTTAACATCAATCTCATTTGCAAAAAGACCTTTAATCTTATTAATGTCATCACCCAGGTTATCTCCTCTTACAGCATTGAATAGCTCTCTACTCCGCAATAACTTTGCCACCTCCCTGTGACTATCTCCTTTTTCAACAGCAAGTTGCAATGGCGTTTCTCCACTTAAACCCGTAGCGCCAATATTTGCTCCTTTTTTTATAAGAAATTTTACTACCGGTAATCGATTTTCATAAACGGCATAGTGAAGCGGTGTCCAGTTATTTTTTCCTACTTCATCAATACTTGCTTGCTTACTCAAAAAAAGCTCTACCACGTCGCCTTTGCCATAAGTAGCAGCAAGATGTAAAGGTGTATTTCCGTCAGAATCTTTAGCGTTAACAACATTTGAGTCTTTATTGATAAGTTCTGTTGCTAGCGTTTTATATCCTAAGCTAGCAGCATAATGTAACGGCTGCCATCCATTTTTCTCGTATGAATAATTAAGATTTTGAATATATTTTCTGACCTTTGATATATCATTTTTCCTTATAGCATCAATCAACGCCTTGCCCTGCAACATTGCTTTAACTTCTTGCCGATTACTTTCACCTTGGGGAAGCTGTTGAGCAAGGTCAAGTGGAGTTACACTATTAGAATTTTCAGCATAAATATCTGCTTCTTTTTTTATCAAAAACTTTACTAAATCGCTGCTACCTTTGTTAACAGCATGATGTAGCGGTGTCCAATTATCCTTTCCTTGATCATTAATATCTAATCCCTTCTCATCAATGAAGAATTTTACAACTTTTGTATGTGCATGGCTGGACGCAATATGTAAGGGTTTATCTCCATCATTAGTTGTAGCATTAATGTTTGCTCCTCTTTCCACTAGTAGCTTTACCAGCTCTTGAGCTTCTGTTTTTTTATTAGCAGTATAATGTAACGGGGTCCATCCGTTATTATCTTCACGGTTAATTTCAGCTCCTTCCTCAAGGCATTTTCTGATCTTGTTAATATTTCCTTCTTCTATTGAATTAAGCAATGCTCTACTCAATAATAACTGTGTTGTTGCCTGATGGTCTTTTTCTTTAGCTAATTGTAACGGTGTTTTGTTACCAGAATTTATAGCATCAATATTTGCTCCCTTTTCAAGAAGAAGCTCTACAATATTTTTATGACCTTGATCAGCAGCAATATGTAAAGGCGTATTTCTCTCATGGTCTTTAGCATTAATAACACTTAAATCCTCTGCTATGAGCACTTCTGCTGAAGCTTTATAACCTAAGCTTGCAGCATAGTGTAATGGAGTCCACTTATTACTTTCATACAGATAGCTAACTTTAGCTTTCCTCTGAATAAGATTTTCAACTTCTGTAATATCATTCTGCTTTACGGCATCAATTAATGCCTTACCTAGCAGTATTTCTTTCACTTTTTTATAGTCCTTGTCTTTAATGAGGTCAAATGGAGTTTCATTGCCATAATTTTTAGCATTGATATTTGCTTCCTTTTTCTCTACCAAGTACCTAACGACATCAACGCGATTACTTTCAGCAGCATAATGTAGGGGTGTCCAATTATCCTTTCCTGGGTCATTAACACTTAATCTTTTTTCATCCAGAAAGAACTTTACGATATTTTCATGTCCATTCCTTGCAGCAATGTGTAAAGGCTTATTATTATCAGAATTTCTAGAATTAATGTCTGCATTTTTATCTACTAAAAACCTTACAAATTCCAAATCATCTACTGTTCTATTAGAAGCATAATGTAAGGCTGTCCAACCATTCTGATTTTTATAATCAATTTCTCCTTTTTTAAGACATTCCTGAATTTTTTTACTACTTCCTTCCTTTGCAGCATCAAGCAATGCTTTATTTTGTCGTAACTTTTCCTTTTCTGATTCTTTACTTTTTAAAAAGTCCGTAATAGTTTGATATCCTTTTCCCTCAGCAAGCTGTAATGATGTTTTACCATCAGGATTTTTTTTGCTAATATCTGCTCCATTTTCTACGAGAAATACCACAACTGAGTACTTACCTTCTTCAGAAGCGTAATGCAATGGTGTCCAAGCACCATTAGCTAGAGCATCAATCGTTGCGTTTTTTCCTACTAAAAACTTTACCATCTCAAGTTCACCTTTTTTAGCGGCATAGTGAAGTGGCGTCACGTAATCTTTTCCTGGATCATTAACATCCATTTTTTTCTCATTAATAAAAAACTCTACGATTTTTGTATGTCCATTATCTGCAGCAATATGTATAGGCTTCTGCTGAGCATTGGTTTTACCATCGATAAGGTTTATATCTGTTAAATTTGCTAAAAATTCTGTAGCGTTTAAGTTGCCATACTGAGCAGCATAGTGTAGCAAATTCCACCCATCTACGTCAGAATGCCCAGCAATAGTCACATTATCGTTTATAAGTTCTACAACTTTTCTGTTATTATTATTTCTTATAGCTTGTTTTATATTTTCAAACTGCTCTGATGGCATCTAACCCTCTCTAAAATTGACAAAATCCTCACCAAAAAGCTCTTTGCATTAATAGGTTATGTATAAATATTTTACAGCGCAATATTTATTTTAAAAATGCAAGTTTTGGATTAAGGAAAAACAGAAAAGACCGGAAAGTAAAGTAAACTCAATAATTACAAAATAGAATACAGTCTTCTGGAATAAAGTAATTTTTTGCGCGAAACAGTGCTATCCATGTTAAAGAATTAAAAAAATGGAATTGCTGTCTTTCTATAGTAAAAGTACAAATAACTGATTAGGTGGCTTTAGGAAAGAATGCTGAAACAATACCTTAACTTCTCTACTCTGAGATTGATGTGCATTTAACATCCCCTTTGAAGCCCGTATTAGCAAGAGCTTTAATCACTAAATGAATAATGTCACACAATGTTTCATCCTTAATTTTTCTATATTCCCTCACTAGTCTTGATATTTCTTCGCTGCCTACATCGCTACGAAAGGCCTTATCATGCAAGTCTTCAGAGGCTTTGGTGAAAAAATATGACATATCAACTGACAAAACTTCTGCCAATTTATACAACCTATCGATTATAAGCCTTACCTCTCCAGTTTCATATCCCTGTATATGCTGAAATGAAATTCCAAGCTTTTTTCCTAAGTCCCTTTGGCTAAAACCACACATTAGCCTTCTTTTCCTTATTCTTTCACCTATTTGCTTATCGATAGGATGTTGTATGGTCATTTTACGTATCAGATAATATACTTTGAGAAAAAGATTTTACCAATATATAAACTACACTACGTAGCCTTTTGCTTTTAATTTCATTATATCCTTTAACTAATTTTAGTATTTCTTCATCATAGTCTTCATGTAAGTCGGCATGCGTATCAGTAAAAAAGTTAGAAACATCTATCGGTAGTGCTTTTGCTAAATCATATAATCTACTGGCCAAAATCTGATTTGAGCCATTTTCGTACCTTTGTATCTGTCTATATGAAACACCTATTCTTTTTCCTAATTCAGTTTGTGTTAAACCACAGTATAACCTAAGTTCCTTTATTTTTTTGCCTAATTGCATCTTTAATTTTAGCTACTCAATTTACAACAAATTTTATGAAAAAGCTAGCAAAGGAATTGCTTTAATAATATCTGCCTTTTGCTGATTAAATTATGCGATCTTTTCTCAATTTCCCTCATCTCTTTTTCTCGTTCTGCAATGCTATTTCGTATTACTTCAGCTGAATATCTACTTTTGCCATTTGCAAACTCCGATCTTAATCTCCTGACCTTATATTCGAGCTCAGCAAATCTTTCATGCTGCTCAAGGAGTTCTATCATGTGACTAATTTCAGAATTTAGCTTTTTTTCCTCAATATCTCTCACAATAAAAGAAAGCAGAAGCTTATCTATTTGGTAATCAATATTTGGTTGAGCAGCAAATAGATCAATCATGGCTTTTACGTCAGTGGGATTTGCAACTAGTAAGTTAAAATTACTACATAAAAAACTATAGAATTTTATTGTCTTCTCAAGATAATTTTTCATATCTTGTGATAATTGCAATTCCTTGTGAATTCCTGACAGCAATATTTTCAATTCTTCCAAGTATTCTACATCAAAATCACCTACTTCTGTAGGTAAAAGGATCATTAGCAGCTTTTTTACAAGCTCAACATCATTTGACTTAACTGCATTATAAAGAGCTTTTTCTTTATCTTTTTTTAAATCATAAAGCTCTGATGAGTTATCTATGCTGAACAGGTAATTTGCCACTTCAGTGTTTCCTTGAGGAGAATAGATTAAAATGTCTACTTCCCTTAGGGGGTGATCATCATTAAACTTTTCTAACAACTCTTTATCGGTAATTTCCTCTATCGCTACAGCAGCTTTACTGATCTTTTTCAGCTCAGAAACATTATCTCTTGAATTTTCAAGTATGTCTTTAGCCTTGTCTAGCAGCTGCTCATATAGAATTATTTTTTCTTCATTATCAAGTAGCTGACAATGCTTCTTCAACTTTTCAGTGGAGTAAGACAAGAGATCCATTTCTTTCAGTTTTACAATCACAATACCCAACTTTGATTGAAATTGAAATAATTTTTACAAGATGTGTTTTTCTAGTGTAAATGCCCGTTAAACTTGTTATTATAACTCAAAGTAAATCAATAAGTCGTGTAATATTAACAATTAAATAATATTTATCACGATATGATCGAATAGTAATGAAATTAAGTGAGGGTTACAATGAAAAAAATAAATGGTAAAAAATTGTCTAGTAAAATGTTAAAAGCGGTAGAGCGAATAGCAAAAGAAGGGTTGTTACCTAATTTTATAAAAGCTGTTCCAACAGCAAATAAAAAGATTAGTAAATTACCTGTATTGGAATATCCTGAAGAGCTCAATCCATTTCGATCAGCTTTATGCAAGATAAGGCTAAATGAATATGAAAATATGAAACTAAATGAATTTTTGGAGAAAACCATTGCAGCTAGAAATGTAAACGAGTTAAGTAAAGTTATCGATGAAGCTTTGGACTTAGGGATAAGAATAAATGCTTG
The DNA here is from genome assembly GCF_947250635.1 of Wolbachia endosymbiont (group B) of Parapoynx stratiotata. Lineage (NCBI taxonomy): Bacteria > Pseudomonadati > Pseudomonadota > Alphaproteobacteria > Rickettsiales > Anaplasmataceae > Wolbachia > Wolbachia endosymbiont (group B) of Parapoynx stratiotata. Next base: position 342,925 of record NZ_OX366335.1, read on the forward strand.
CAACAAAGATGGCTTTAGCCTTGCTAACGTTACAATGTTTAAGATGTATCGTGATGAGTTCAAAGGAAATAAACAAGAAGATATAATCAGGAAGTTAGCCTTACATGGAGCAGATTTTAATGTACAAGTTGATAAGAAAATAGCTGAAAAAGTGCAAAAAGAAATTGAGCCACAAATATATAGTAGGCTCAAAAAGCTCAGAGAAATCGGAGAGAACGCTACTATAGAAGGAACTGTTGAAAATGTAGAAATTGATAATAAGACCTTCTATATGGAATTTTCACATAGCTGCATAGTTGATGTTGCCAAAGTTGTAGAAGGCGCAAAAAACTTGGGCCTGAGCAAGGGAGATTTAAATCTCGGTGGCAATATCATAAAAATAGGTGATGGTGAAGTTGAAGTTAAAACTGGGAAGGACGGCAAAAGAGACTACGTGGATATATCAGATAGCAGTGCTTTTGCAGTCACATTTTATACTAGCCTAGGAGAGCTAAATTTAATGGTATATCATGACACAGAAGACTATCATCAAGTACAAGTTGAGGTGGAAAACGAAGAAATGTGGAATGAGTTGCAAAAAATAGGAGAAATCATAGGACAGGGGTGTTTATTTGGTGGAATGTCTATTAAAGAAGCAGTAGAAAGAGGCAGTTTTACTAGGTGTGGAAGGTGGGGTGACCAAAATTCTAAAAGTAGTGAGACCTTTTCTTGGGTGAATAAATTAAAAAATAACAAGACGACATCCGTAGGACGTTCTTGATCGGAGGCTATGTTTTTACATAGCCTTGAGGAATAAACTATTATAAAGATTTATATAAAGTAATTCTTGAATTTTAATTTAAATTAGGGAATATTAAATAATGAGGTCAATAGCTTAAAGATTTTTCTTGAAAAATTTACCATAACTTGTTCGAGATTCTCCTTGAAAGACAAGTACAGAAAAACTCAACAACCATCACCTATAAGGTGAAGGGTTAAAATTCAATCAATTTGAAATTGATCATTGTCATGAATCGGCTCACCTTCCTGTATTGATATATACTTTTGTATCACTTCATCTGTCAGAACTCACTGCTAAGTATCCTCTAGCCCATAACCCAAAATTGTTTTCGTAAACTTGCGAAATCTTGCATCAGCAACCTCGAACTCGTTCCCTTAAAAAGTTGTACAATTTTACTAATACTTTACTGTGGTTTATATGATATAAACATATGAATGTGATCTACAGTTACCTTACCTGAGATAATTTGGATCTCATTTTCTATGGCAATCTGTCTTAGCAGTTCTCTAACTCTTACAGCAATTTGGCCTATCAGAATCCTTTTGCGATATTCGGGAATCCATACCAAGTATATCATACTTAGAGTGCGTATTGTATCCATAACGTCGCATATGCGACTATTGTAACTTTTCCTTCGCCTCAAGGCGAGATAATCCCCGAGGGGGGACACTAACTTTTACTTCCCTGAGTTTGCATGCAATTCTTCCATATCTTGGTAATTTTAGTGTTGTAATTTGATTATAATTTTTACATAATATCATGAATTTTAAATAGGAGGGTTTATAATGCCAAGGAAAAAAGTAGAACGTCACGCTACAATACTTAAGAAGCTACAAGATAATGTTAGACATACGGATTCTAATATTACTGCTGGAAGGCGCTTAACTATTGAAAGGTGGGTAAAAACCTATATGAGACAGGTAGAATATCTTAAAGATGATGGGTTACAATTTTTATACAATGTATTCCAAGATGAAAGTTGTTGGTCAGGTATGAAATTGAATAATGTAACGTTAGGTCAGAAACTAGTTGAAGAAAAAGTAGGTGGAATAAAGAATCCACTTTCTAGATATGATATGGCATGCAGGTATTGTGTGATAGATAAAATTCCTCGGCTTTTTGAGGAGAAGTTTGAATTTCATAAGGGTAGGTTTTCTCCTGATGCAGTAGATAGTGATGGTAGACCTGCAGCTAGCAACAACAAGTACATAAGAAGTGATCTATTAGGGTCTATGGAAAGCTATGATCCTGTGTTTAGTTTCTGGATTGACCGAGAATCTGAAGGATTAAAATTAAAAGAATATAGCAATGTAGAAGGTTTTAGAGGAGCTGTAGGTTTTAGATGGAGCGAGGGAGTAGAATATTTTTATGACCGTTTAAGTGAAAAAGAGAGAGAGAAGGAAATTATCGGTGCAATTACTACCTTATCCTCTGCTCAATGTAATCATAATGGTGCTGTTATTTTAGATTTTTGTCTGAACAAAATGAATGCTCAAGGAAAAAACAAACTGTTGAAAAACTCTGAGTTATCAAAAAAAGACAAAGGAATATATTCTCTTTTTAGCGTGTTAATACACCAAAATTTTTTTGATACAGTTCAAACTATAGTTCCAATGTTTAAAAATAAAATATTAGAGGATAGAATACTTTCACCTAAGGATTATGCTCTTCTTCTTTCTTCCCTTTCGGATAAGATCGTTGAAAGTCCTACCTTAAGTACTCAAGCTAGAAAGGTTATGATAGATCTTATAAAGTGTGGTAATTTTAATAGCCACGAAAGAGAGGAAGAAAAGACTGCAGTCTTTTTTTCCAATGGCACAGTGCCAATCAAACATGCTCTTGCAGGATTGATCATTGACTTGGAATTGAGTAGCGGAATAGGTAGTGTTGCAAATGTAAAAAAGAGTGAAATATTAGAAATATTGAAGTTTGCTAAGAAGTTTTGTTCAGCTACAGACTTTAAAAATCTTGAAAAGTCTATAGTTAAAAATCTAAAGATGGTTGGCAGAGCTGGTATGAAAGATGATATAGATTATGATAAATTGGCAGAAAAGCTATTTTCTGAGTTAGAGAAGGAAGCACCTACGCCTCCTCAAGGTGGTGGCTCTGGTGATCCACAGTCTATGTTAGGGAGTGCTGGAGTTAGTGGATTTTCTTGTCACAGAAGATAGAGGTGTTTATATGCATGGTAACGGTGAAAACATTGGGTTAATGAGAAGTCTGTTAAATGGAAATTGCCAAGGTTTTGTGGAAAGGTTTGAATCTTTTTTAGATCAGAGTCCATCTTTTTTACATTCTGTCGGTAAAGACCGTTTCTTTCCTGCATTTTTTTTCGGTATGTTTGCTACTGCACATGATTCTGATGTTGCAAACAATAATGAAAGGATTTTTTTTCGCTTTGATAATAATCCAGATAATCATAGAAGGGGAAATTTAAAGGTTGCTGTTTTAACTAATGAGGTAGATCAAAGAAATAACAGAGTTGTAAGGTGTTACACTATTGCTGATAGGCAAAACAGTTTTGGCTCAAGATTTAGTGAAGAAGAGAGGCAGTGGGTAGAAGACGAGCTGCAGAGGCAGGGTATTAGAAGAAGGCAAATAGCTTGGCAGGAGTATAAAACATTTGTATGGGCATGGAATCAGGGGGAAGATGAGGAAGAAGAAGCAGTAAGGTGCATGCAATTTCGTGAGGGAGAAGCATTTACTGGAAATTCAGCATCTCCGTGTGATGGCTTTGATGAAATTACCAGAACACCTGGATTGCAAAATAATTATTTACCAAATTTAATAAATGGGTTAGCAGACAATAATGCAGTTAATATAAGAGATAATATTGAAGATGTTTTACAGTATATTCTGGATACATATGATAGGTATAACCAATCGTTAAACTTTAATGGTATCGAGTCTGACTACCATGGCTTTTTGTCAGGCTTTCTGATGAATTTTAGGTACCGTCATGTAGTTGGCATTTATCTTGAATTGTTTATAGGAGGAGGGTATACAGATATTACTTTTCTTGTGCGTGGTGTGCAGAGGTTAGGGGATTCTGTGCCTATCATAATTGAGCTTAAGGCAGGAAGAAGAAGTGCTGCAGATGCGTTAGAGCAAGCAGAGAACTACGTTAACAGATGTCCTGTTTCATCACTGTCTATCCATACCTCATCAGGCAATGCTGTCTGTGTGGGACTGAACTTTGACCTTAATCGTAGACGTTTTCAGCTTAGTACAGAAAATTTCTTAGAAAGGGAATATTCTTTAGTAGAAAGATTATTTGAACCCTTAGCAAATCAAGAAGTTGAAGAAAATGTTAGAGATTATTTACTCCATCCATCGTTTGGTGTACCTGCTGTACCTGGTGTGAGGAGTAGAGGTGGTGTCAGCGCTAGAGATAGAAGAGTATTTCTCTATACAACTGGGTTTACTTTTGGAAATACTGCATTTACAAGAAGAAGAGTTGTGTTAAGAGATGGAAATGAGGTATATGTAACTAATTACTTGTTTGAGTATCACGATAACGATAGGATGCTAGGTCCGCAAGGAGGAATTGCACAAGTAAATGTTGGAGATCGTGCTTTAACTATGGTTTTACATGTGTTATTAGGGAGGGAAGAGAGAGTTGTTGTATTTCATATTCGTCATATCTTAGTTCACCAATTTCCCAATGTGGGATTAGATTTAGCACAATGGCCAAATGCTACGGTTTATGAAGTGATGTGCCAATTAGACCCTAATAGAAGGAATGAAGATGATTTAGGCCTAACTGTTAATATAATACCATTCCAGTCACCTGCTAATTATCTGCAGAATAGAGGTAATGCTGTTTTTCAAGGTAACGTTTTACAAGTAGGTGGTGTTAGTAATGTGCACAGTGCTGCAGGCATAATGATGAATACTGGTTGGCAAGTACAAAATCGTCATGCACAAGTATTCCAAGCCATCTCTAATGTGTTATTTCCATTAAGGTGGACAGTAAATAGAGATAACGCTAGGGAAGCAGGGTTTCATTCTATATTGCATGGGTTATTTCACGCTTGTAGTAATCCAGCTAGGGTAATTATTGAGTTTCAGTTGGGAGGAGGGCAGAAAGTGGACTTGGTTCTGTTAAGATCTGTGGAAGCGAGAGATGGTACCCATCCAATTGTAATAGAGTTAAAGTTTGCTGGTACTGGAGAGCTACAGCGAAAAATTGTGGAAGCAAATACTCAGCTAGGTAGTTATTTTAATGCTAGAGGATATAAGCGTATTACCGACGGGGATACAGTAGTTTTAACGTACGCCATCTTCAATGATCGTGCGCAGAGGCCAAATACTCTTATATCAGTTAAGGATATTCTTCGTATAAAAGACAACTTAGGGCATAGTTCTGCAGATGATCTTCCTGGTAGATAAGGGTTATTGAGAGTTTATGTGTCAAATCTAGTGGTATAATGCTAATATATGGTCAAGAGTGTAGTGGTAGAATATATAAAAATTCACTATAAGTTTTCCTTGAATTTTCTTTTTATTTTAAAATTCATTGTTATTAACTCAGTATCATATATTATTAAAAACTTAAATAATATGATCACTTCCAGCAACCAAAACCGCTGCGGGGTGGATTGGTCTTGCGTAGCGTTTGAACTCTTTAATTTTAATATAAATCAATTTAAACTGTATCAGTACTGATTTCTTAAGTATGGCTAAATATCAGGTTATAACACCTGGAAAAAATAAAGAATCTATCGATATTTTATATGGTTACCACTCTACTATTTTTGGAAAAGCACTTATTGGAGTTATAGCTCTTTTTACAATAATCCGAACAGACCGTAATATGCTACTGGCCTGCTATAGCCATAAACACATATCTTATCGCATTCGGACTATTATAAGAAAGGCTATACAACACAAAGCATCTGTCACCTTTCTTTTTGTGATTTTGAAACTTCAGCTATTAAGATACTTGAAAAAGAGTGGCCACAAGCCTACCTGAAAGAAGATAGGCTAACAACGGCAAAAATTGTACGCAATATTTTTGACACACAAATACCTGAGAGATCATTTTCTTTGCTTGTTAGAGGAACAGACTTTCAAATTAAAGTCTGGCAAGCATTGATTTCGATTTCCACAGCTACAACAACAAGCTATGCCAATATTGCTCATATAATTGGTAAGCCAAAGGCCATACGTGCTGCCGCAAATGCAATTGCTAACAATCCAATTTCCTACTTAATACCATGCCATCGTGTTATTCGTAAGTCTGGAAAAATTCATAAGTACCGCGGGGAGTAGAACGCAAGAAGGCTATTCTTGCTTATGAAGCACTACTATACCTATCTATTAGTAAGAGCCTTTATCACTGAATGAATAATATCACGCAACGTCTCATCCTTAATTTTCCTGTATTCCCTTACTAGCCTCGATATTTCTTCGCTACCTACACCACTATGAAAGGCCTTATCATGTAAATCCTCAGAGGCTTTTGTAAAAAAATATGACATATCAACTGACAAAGCTTCTGCCAAATTATACAACCTATCAACTATAAGCCTTACTTCTCCAGTTTCATATCCTTGTATATGCTGAAATGAAATTCCAAGCTTTTTTCCTAAGTCTCTTTGGCTAAAACCACACATTAGCCTTTTTTTCCTTATCCTTTCACCTATTTGTTTATCAATAGGATGTTGCATACCCATTTTTTAAAGCAATACTAACTCTTATTGTAACTTTGAGAAAAAGATTTTACTAACATATAAACTACACTACGCAACCTTTTGCTCTTAATTTCATTATATCCTTTGACTAACTTTAACACCTCTTCATCGTAAGCTTCATGTGAGTCAGCGTGCATATCAGTAAAAAAGTTAGCAACATCTATCGATAGGGCTTTTGCTAAGTCATATAGTCTACTGGCTAAAATGTAATTCGAACCATTTTCGTACCTTTGTATCTGTCTATATGAAACACCTATTCTTTTTCCTAATTCAGTTTGTGTCAAACCACAGTATAACCTAAGTTCCTTTATTTTTTTGCCTAATTCCACCTTTCATTGCTAATTTTATTTGTTTAAGCTTACAGCGAATTTCTTAATTCATAAAGTGGAAAAAAAAGAAGGAAAGCTAGAGAACTTTCCTTCCGGGTTACAGATTACAATAAGCCACTGTCATAAAAACTAAAGTGGCTCTTCTGTGTTACGATTATATGATCTATCAATTTCATTCCTACATTTTCGCAGGTTGCAGCTAATGTGAGTGTGTTATCCTCATCCTCCTTTGATGGTTCTATATCTCCGCTTGGATGATTATGTGAAATTGCAACAGATGCTGCATCAATCAGTAATCCCTGTTTTATTATTTCCCTCACATACAGAGGTACTCTGTCTATAGTTCCACAGTCTTGAATATACTCATATATTAAATGACCACCTCGATCTAAGTATACCACTCGTAAGCTTTCCTTTCGTGACTGCCCTATTGCTGCTTTAAAGTATTTTAGTAGCTCTTCTCTATTATCAAGAATCGACAGCTTTTTTAACTTGCCTTTCAATATCCTATCAAAAATCTCTTTCAGACAAAAGATACTTGCTATTGCTCCATCATTCATTCCTGTAACATTTTTTAGCTCATGAAAATCAGCATTAATTACCCTTCCTAAACTACTAAAGAGCTCCATTAGCCTTTTGGCAACTTCTCTTCCTTCTGCATATCCAGACAGAGTACGTTCTAGTAGCTCGTGATCCAATAAAGACCTGCCTCTGCTTGATAGAATACGAGTTTCCAATTTTTCTTTTCTCTCACTATTATTCATAAAAACCTCCAAGGTCAACATTATATACAAATTCAGCGCCAGCTTTCTGACGCAATAGTTCTCGAGGAATAACCCTTTTGAACTCTAAATTTGCAATGTTGTCCTTGTTGCTTTAAAAGCTGGAATACCATTTGCCATGTGAATTTGTGCATTAACATTTACTGTGCTGGTTCCCTGAAGTGCAACGGTATTTATATTTGCAATCATACTATATTATATAAAGTTATTAATATAATATATTGATAAAGTAACGAAGTAAACGGTAGCTGTTAAAAGTGGTTTAATTTAGCAAAAAAGTGTAGTACTCTATCACTTTGCTGATTATATATGTTTATAAGAATAATCGCTTTTCTTTTGCTATATTCAAGCGCAGTTTTCTGTAGTGATTGTAACTTTAACTTACCATATCGTGGGCTCAGTTGTGATTTGGATCTATCATATAGAAATTTAAGTAATATAAAGAAATTATTGAATAACAAAGATAAGTTTGTTGCACTTACGTTTGATGATGGACCGTCTTATAATAGAGCGGGAGATATTATTAATATTCTGGAGAGCAATGAAACAAAAGCGACATTTTTTGTGCTTGGTGGACGTATAAATAAAAAAACATATGAGATAGTAAAGAAAATCCATGAAGCAGGTCATGAGTTAGGCAATCACTCTTGGTCGCATAGGAAGTTGACATCACTTTCAAGTGAGGAACAATTGCAAGAGCTGGAAAAGACAAATATAGCAATTAAAAATGTAACAGAACAGAATGTAAAATGGTTTCGTCCACCATATGGATGTCACAATGATAATTTGATCGAAAATACTAATCGATTAAATATGTGTTCCATACTATGGACAGTTGATTCTCTGGATTGGCAAGGTGATAAATCAGAGATTTTGGTTGAAAGAGTTTTAAGCAATGTACATAATGGAGCGATTATATTGTTCCATGATCACGATAACAAATCAAATACAGTTGAAGCTTTACCTCAGATTATTGAAATACTAAAAAAATCGGGTTACAAACTTGTTACCTTAAGTGAGTGGGAAGAAAGGGTTTGTGATGTAGTGAAAGCTAGAAATGTGCCAATAAAAGGAGGATGAGTGCGTTCTAAAGGAATTCTATGTGGACAAAAAACAAGGTCTTCAACCGCAGGGCATTCATATTAGGTGGTATTCAGCTTACTATTTCTGCTATTTTTAGTTATAGGTTGTATACTTTACAAGTACGAGATAGACAAAAATATGAAGTGCTATCCAATAATAATAGGATAAAAGTTGTTACTATTGTGCCTAAACGAGGCAGGATTTTGGATAGGAATAGCGTTGAACTCGCAGTAAACAAAATTTCGTATATTGTTTTATTTGATGGGCAAAAAACCTTTACTAGGGAAGTTGATTTGCAGATGTTATCAGAAATTAAACCTGATGCAACAAAATCATCAGATACAAAAATAACTGCTCTTTATAAACGTTATTACCCGTTTGGTTCGATATGTTCTCATATAATCGGATATACAAAAAGACAGCAAGACATAAATGAAGCAGGGGTTAGTGGAATTGAATATACATATGATCATGTATTAAAAGGCAAGACCGGAAAATCTGAGCAGGAAATAAATTCTAAGAAGCGTATCATGAGAGAGTTATCTAGCATACCGCAGCAAGACGGACAAGATATACAGCTGACAATTGATGTTGATTTACAGAAGAAAATTGCAGAGATATTTAAAGACCACCAAGGTTCCACAGTGGTAATTGATGTAAATAACGGAGAAATTTTAGCATTATATAATTCACCTTCTTACGATAACAATCTTTTCACTAGCAGATTATCAAATGAAACTTGGAAAAATTTAAATAATCCTTCATTACCGCTTGTAAACCGTGCATTATCATATCAAATTCCACCTGGTTCAATATTTAAAATAATAGATGCGCTTGCGGGTTTAAAAGATGGAATAATAACACCAGAAGAAAAGTTCTCGTGTAGGGGCTATATGAAAATAGGTGAACGAAAATTTCGTTGCCTAAAAAGCAAAGTCCATGGATATGTATCTTTAAACGAGGCAATGGCCTTCTCATGCAACACTTACTTTTATAATATAGGAAAAAAAATAAATGTAGATTCTCTACTAGAAATGGCTAGCAAATTTGGTATAGGAAGTGGACCATTAATTGGAATGTTTAAGGAAGAAGCTCCGGGATTGTTGCCTGATGTGGATTGGCGTGCACGCAAGCTATATTCAGAGTGGTATTTAGGTGATACCATTAACTTAGTTATAGGACAAGGGTATTTACTTACAACGCCATTACAGCTTGCGGTTCTTGCAGCGAGGGTTGCAACAGGAAAGGAGGTAATTCCCCACATTGAGATGAGTAAATCAGGGCAAGACTTTCTTGATATTGATGTGAATCATGAGCATCTTAGTGTGGTTCGAAAAGCTATGTTTGACGTGGTGAATTCTAACTATAGAAAAGGACTAGGCAGTATACAAATTGCTGGCAAAACCGGAACACCAGAGATAAACTCTAAAGGTGAAAGTCATAAATTGTTTATCGCTTATGGCCCCTACCATGATCCGCGCTATGCAATCTCAGTGTTTATAGAACATGGTAAAACTCCACGCCAAGATGTTGCAATTGCTAGTGAGATATTGCAATATATGCTTGAAAAATGAACTTATGAAATTGCCATATATGTTACTTGTAATTTATATATTCAAATCAGAGCTTTGAGGTTAAAAAAAAGAAACGAAAATTGCATAAACCTTTTCAATTTAGTGCTTTAATGTTTCTGATGAAGGGAAGGTATTATCCTTATTTTCTATGGAGGTAGACACACTAATTTCGTTATTATCATCAATTGAAGTAATAGGGTGCATCAAAGCAACTTTTATAACTTCATCAATATTCTCAGCAAAAATTACATTGATTTCTTCTTTTATATTTGCAGGAATCTCTTGCATATCTTTCTCATTTTCACTTGGTATAATCACAGTTTTGATTGATCCTCTTAGCGCAGCAAGCAATTTTTCTCTCAAACCCCCAATAGCCAACACTCTACCACGCAATGTTACTTCACCTGTCATAGCAACACTTTTGTTAACTGGTATATTTGTCATAAGAGAAACAATAGATGTACATACTGCACTGCCAGCAGAGGGACCATCTTTTGGCACAGCACCCTCAGGTACATGCAAATGTATATCATTATTTTGAAATTTTTCGGGTTTTATACCGAAAAATAAACAATTTGATCGCACATAACTATACGCAGCTTTTATAGACTCTTGCATAACCTCTCCAAGCTTTCCTGTGTATTTTATTTCCCCCTTGCCCGGAATTAGGACTGACTCTATCATTAAAATATCACCACCTGTTTCAGTATAGGCGAGACCAGTTACTACCCCTACCAAACTCTCATTTTCTGCAATGCCAAAGGTATACTTACGTACCCCTAGGTAATCTTGTAAATTACCAACCTCTACGGATATTTTCTTATTTTTATCAGTTAATATTGCTTTAACTGCTTTTCTCATGAGCTTTGCAAGTTCCCTTTCCATGCTTCGCACGCCGCTCTCACGTGTATATAAACGTATCAACTCGTATAATGCTTCATTAGTTATTTTCCACTCCTTCTGATGCAAACCATGCTCTTTTTTTAATTTTGGAATAAGGTGATGCGTAGCAATACTGATCTTCTCATCTTCGCTATATCCAGATAATTGTATAATTTCCATCCTATCACGCAAAGGATGTGGCAAATTTAAGCTGTTTGCCGTAGCTACAAACATTACACTTGAAAGATCAAATTCAACTTCCAAGTAATGATCCGTAAAGTGTTTATTGTGCTCAGTATCCAAAACCTCAAGTAATGCAGATGCAGGATCACCACGCGAATCAGAACCCATCTTATCTATTTCATCAAGCAGGAAAAGCGGGTTGCATGAATTAGCTTTTTTCATGTGTTGAATGATTTTACCAGGCATTGAGCCAATATAAGTTTTCCTGTGTCCTCGTATTTCAGACTCATCACGTATACCACCAAGAGATATGCGAACAAAATCTCTTCCTACTGCTTTTGCCATAGACTTAGCTAAAGAAGTTTTACCAACACCAGGTGGTCCAACTAAGCAAAGTATAGGACCCTTTATCTCTTTTACTCTCTTTAATACTGCTAAAAATTCTATTATTCTATCTTTTACTTTCTCTATGCCATAATGATTTTCATCTAAGATTTTTTTAGCCGCATTTAAGTTAATTTTTGCATCTTTGTACTTTCCCCATGGCAAATCAAGCAACCAATGCAAGTAACTAGATATAACTGTTGCTTCAGGAGAAATGGGATTCATTTTCTTATATCTCTTTAAGTCAGTTATGGCTTTCTCTTTTGCTTCCTCAGAAAGCTTTGTTTCATTTATCTTTTTTTCAAATTCATTGAGTATATTCCCTTCATCTCCATTTTCAAACTCACCTAATTCTTTCTGTATAGCTTTTAATTGCTCATTAAGGTAGTAAACTTTTTGAGTACTTTCAACCTGTGATTTAATTGTCTTATACAAGCGGTTTTGTGCACTCAAAATACTTATTTCTCTCTCAATAAGAGCAAAAACTTTTTTTAAACGCTCTTTTGGGTTATAAACTTCAAGTATGTTTTGCTTATCTGATACCTTTATATTTAAGTGCGAAGCTATCACATCTACAATTTGATTAACCTCTTTAACTTGATCAATAGGGTCAATAATAATCTCGGGTCGACTTTTCTTGCTTAGTTTACACCAATTGTCGAATGCATCTATAACAGAACGCCTTAAAGCTTCTAAATCAATATTATCTTCATTTTCTCCATACTCATAATGACCATCTAACGCTACTCTGGCCTGTAACAAAGTGTGAGAGCTAATATATTCTATAACTCTTCCCCTTCTTACCCCATGAATCATGACTTTTACTGCATTGTCAGGCAGTTTTATTAATGGTTGTATAATGTTTGCTAACACGCCTACTTCATAAAGATTCTCTGGCTCTGGATTATCAATAGAACCATCTTTTTGTGCTATGAGAAAAATCTCGTTTTGGTGACTACTGCTACTTATTGCATACTCTAGTGCATGAACAGATTTTTCTCTACCTACGAATAAAGGCAACATTATATTTGGAAAAATTACTACATCTCTTAGAGGTAATACTGGTAATACAGTAGAATTAAAGTTTACAGCACGTCCAATACTCATAATATATGCCTCAAATTAATCATTAACCGTTATAACACTACCCTTATTATTATGATTAATCGTCGCTTTGCCTAATTCTACCATTTTCTTAGTAACCGTTATAGCGCTACCTTCAAAACCTCCATTGCCAGCTGTATACATAACATCAAGCAAAAGTGACTCTAAGATAGCACGTAACATCCTTGCACCTGTTTTATAGCTTATAGCTTTTTTAGCAATAGCTGATATTGCTTCATCTGAAAACTCAAGGTTTACTTTACTAAATGCAAGCAATGCTTTATATTGTTTTACTAGCGCATTTCTTGGCTCTGTCAACACATGTATTAAATCCTCGTGATCCAGCTCATCTAGAACAGCAGTTATTGGAACCCGTCCTACAAATTCGGGTATCAAACCGAATTTGATTAAGTCCTCAGGTTGAACATCATGTAAAGCATTTTTTTTCTTTTGTTCTTTATACTGACTTATGTCCGCACCAAAGCCAACTGATGTTCCCTTTTTTCTTGCCTCAATAATTTTATTTAGGCCTTCAAAAGCTCCTCCACAAATAAATAGTATGTTACTAGTGTCTACTTGTATAAACTCTTGTTGCGGGTGTTTTCGCCCTCCTTGTGGAGGAACATAAGCAACCGTACCTTCCATGATTTTTAGTAGAGCTTGTTGGACCCCTTCACCTGAAACATCACGGGTTATTGAAGCGCTTTCAGACTTTCTTGTGATCTTGTCTATTTCATCGATAAACACTATACCATGCTGTGCCTTTGCAACATCATAATTTGCAGCTTGTAATAGACGTGACAACACGCTTTCTACATCATCACCTACATAACCTGCCTCAGTCAAAGTTGTCGCATCGGCCATAGCAAATGGCACATCTGAAACTTTAGCAAGTGTTTTTGCTAGCAAAGTCTTACCAGAACCAGTAGGGCCAATAAGCATTATATTTGACTTCTCAATTTCAATATCACTTATAGAATGAAGTTGCACCATGGATTGACAATGGTTATACATAGCCACAGATAAAACGTGTTGCGCATGTTCCTGACCTACAACATGCTTACTAAGAAAAATTTTTATATCTTCAGGTTTCTTTAGTAATAGCTTCATATCAGATATATGATCTGAATTAAAAGCTCTCTCTTTCTTTTGACTTATTGCTTTATGGGATAACTCTATGCATTCATTACAAATGAACACCTTTAAACCATCTGAAGAGTTAGTAATCAATTTATCTACTTCGTTTTGTGCCTTGTTACAAAAAGAACAGTAGTGTAAATCATTATTGTTATCCATTAAACTACCTTTTGTTTAACTTTAATGTTTTCAATCTTAATATCTTTACGCTCAGCTATTACTTTATCAATCAAGCCAAGTTCCATTGCTTCTATAGGATCCAAAAATTTATCTCTTTCCATCATTCCTTCAATCTTCTTGAGTGAATGCCCAGTATGTTTTTCATAAATTTGATTTAGCTTTTTCTTAATTCGCAAAATTTCCTTAGCATGTATTTCTATATCAGTTGCTTGACCTTGATAACCACCAGATGGTTGATGTATCATAATTCTTGAATGAGGTAGAGAGTGGCGCTTACCTTTCGCACCAGCTGCAAGCAACAAAGAACCCATAGATGCAGCTTGACCTATACATAAAGTTGAAACGTCTGGCTTTATGTACTGCATTGTATCGTAGATTGATAAACCAGCAGTTACAACACCGCCTGGCGAATTAATATACATATGAATGTCTTTATCAGGATTTTCCGATTCTAAAAATAAAAGCTGTGCTACTATTACGCTGGCCATGTTGTCTTCAATAGGGCCAGTTACGAAAATTATTCTTTCTTTTACTAGCCTTGAATATATGTCATAAGCCCGCTCACCGCGACTAGTTTGTTCAACTACAATTGGTATAAGAGTCATACCTTTTCCTATCAAATATTATCAAATAATTCCTTTAATTCTTTCACAGAAACAATCTGTTCTTCTTTATTAGCTTTTTCTATCATATAATCTGTCACTTTATACTCAAGCGCTTGCCCTCTAACTAATTCCTGAAATTGTCCGTCTGATTTAAAATGTTTAAATACTCTGTCAAATGATAGATCTTTACTGACATATTGATTTACAATAACATTCATAATATCACTTTGAGTTAATGATATTTCATGTTCTTTACTGAACTCCATAAATAGCATTGCAAGCTTTACACGTCTTTCAGCTTCTTTACAAGAATCATCTTTAGCATTCAACTCTCTTTCCACTCTCTGCTGTTCCTGTTTTACTACTTCTATAGGCAAATCAAAACTATAACTAGCATCCAAACAATCAAATAGCTCTTTCTTAATTAAGAGATCTCCCATTTCTTTACACTGATTATCAATTACTTCTTTTACATGATTTATTAGCGAAGAATGATCTTCAAAACCAATTCTCCTAGCTATTTCATTATCACTTTGCAAATCTTCGGCAATCTGAATATCATTAACTCGAACAGAAAAAGCAGCCTCCTGCCCCGCAAGGGAAATTACCTGGTAATCTTCAGGAAATCTCAACTTAAAGCTTTTTGTTTCCCCTTTTTTCATGCCAATTAATTGATCTTCAAAACCATTTATAAATGTTCCAGATCCTAAATTAACAGTAAAATTTTTGCCACTTCCACCTTGAAAGAGCTTATTTCTAATTCGCCCTTCAAAGTCAATTATCAGTTTATCCTCGTTTTTTGCTTGATAAGAAGCATCATCAACAGAGACAAAGTTAGGAAATTTTGTTTTTATAGAATCAATAAATTCTTTTATGTCTCCCTCTTTGATTTTTGCCTTAACTTTCTTCAAATTTATTTTATCAAGATCTATTACTGGCACTTTTGGCATCGATTCAAAAGATAATTTGTACAGAAAGTCGCCTTTTTCATCCTTTTTATCCAGGTTTGGTAATGACATAATATCAACCTTAGGATGGATGTGAGACTTAACTTCGATTTTTTTCATTAAATCACTTGAGCAATAGTCAATCGTATCTTTTATCACATATTCCAAAGCTTCGTTTTTATAATTTGTAACAACAAGATCGTAAGGCATCTTTCCGGATCTAAATCCAGGCAATTTTGCATCCTTCGCTATTTCTTGTAATCTAGAGTTTATCTTTTGTTCTATATAATCACTACTAACTATGATTTCATACTCATACTTTAGTTTATCTACACTAAGTTCCTTATAGGTATATATATTACTTAATGTATCTGCTTCGACTGCATTTTGAGTTATATTACTAGACATTACAACCTGTTATCAATATTTTATTTATGTTTTTATAAAGCCATTTTAACAGAATTTAAGTTAAATACAATCCTTAAGAACAGGTTCTTATACAAACAAAAGTGTACTTAGTGATTATAAATTTTCTCTTAAAACCTGAGTTACATGACTTTAAGTGCGGATAGAGGGACTTGAACCCCCACGAGCAAGCTCACCAGGACCTAAACCTGGCACGTCTACCAATTTCGCCATATCCGCAAGAACCCTTCATTAACTTATAGATAACCACTTCTGTCATCTTATGCAATTTAAAGATTAGATTTTAGTACCACAGACTGAACTTATAATACTGGTTAACTCCACTATGAATCTAAGCCTGAATTACTTTAACTAACATTATTGAGATAAGTACTGTCTTAGAAATATTCAAGGCCTATTCAATTTATAGTATTTACACAATAAAAAAAGCTTATTAATATTCTTTAATTAAAGCTCTAAACTCTGGAAATTAATAATGAGATTAATAGCAAGCTTCTTACTCGCAATTTTTCTGATTACACAGAGTGGCTGTACGACTCTTGTGAGTGGTATAGTGGTAACAGCAACTGCAGCGGCTACAGCAATAACAATGCAAGATAAATCCTTGGGAAACATTATTGATGATACAACTATAGTAATAAGAATCAATAAGGGACTCTTAAAACACGGACTGTTCTCATCTATAAAAGTTAAAGTGAGTGAAGGAAGAGTATTACTCATTGGAAATGTTGATAATCATGAAAAGCAACTCACAGCAGAGAAAATAGCTTGGCAGCAAAAAGAGATTAAAGAAGTGATAAATGAAATAAGAGTCACACCAATTAAAATGGCTTCTATGCTAGATGTTACTGTAGATGGTATGATAACAGCAGAGATAAGCACGAGGCTTCTGGGAAAAAGAAATATTAAATCAATTAATTATAGCGTTAATACAGTTGATAGAGTCGTTTATTTGATGGGTATAGCTCAAAATAAGGCGGAATTAAAAGCTGTAATAGCAATTGCAAGAAAAGTAAAAGGAGTAAAGCAAGTTGTAAGCTATGTGAGATATAGACATAGCAAATTGCGTCATTGATGAAAATTTACTTGAGTGTTAGTACCATGTAGCTAAGCCATAAAACTTATATGTTAAAAACAAGTCTTTATAAGTATTAAGAAGTAGTAATATAAAGATGTATAGAGAAGAGGAACCGTCATAGATCTTGGTCATAAGGGACCGTATTGGAGCAAGGTTCTCTTCTCTGTTTATATACTGAATAGTTCCGAACAACTGATTGAGTTTTTAGGCTCGTATATAAGGGTGGAAAATGCAGTATTATATTATTCTTACGGAGGAATTATGAATTCATCAAATATCATTGCTGGCATTGATGTTAGCAAAAATAAGCTAGATATCCACATTCATCCACTTGGACATTATAAAGTATTTGAAAATGACGTTCAAGCTATTGATCAAATACTCGACTTTTTACGTTTGCATAATGTAACCAAAGTTGGACTTGAAGCAACTGGTGGGTACGAAAAATTATGTGCTTATACTTTACTAAGCCATGGTTTCGAAGTATATGTTATTCAACCTAGATGGGTTAGAGATTATGCAAAAAGCCTTGGTATCGCTACTAAAACTGATAAAATAGACTGCAGCATCATCTCACGTTATATCAATAATACAGATATGCGTGTTACTCCTTTAAAGGTTAGTAATATTGACAGTTTGAAGCAAAAGTTATCTCGCAGAAATCAATTAGTGGAAATGGCAAAAATACAAAAAACTCAAGCTCATCAAGTAACTGATATATCCATAATCAAACAAATGGAAGAACTACTTGCCATTTTGCAAAGTCAAATTCAAGTTTTAGAAGACGAGATGATAACATTGATTGAGCAAAGTCAAGAGCTTAAAGAAAAATACATATCAATAACTAGTATGCCAGGAGCAGGTAGAATCTTAGCTATTACTATGATCTGTTATCTACCAGAATTAGGAACTCTCCGACATAAAGAAATATCTAGCCTTTCTGGAGTTGCACCTTTTAATCGAGATAGTGGTTTTAGTAAAGGAAAAAGATGTATTCAAGGTGGTAGATCACAGATTAGAACAGTTTTACATATGTGTGTTCTTAGTGCACAAAAGTACAATTCTTATATAAGAATCTTCTTTGATAGGCTATACGATCAATACAAAAAACCATATAAAGTTGCTTCTACTGCTGCCATGAGAAAATTACTTATCCTTGCTAACTCTTTAATCAGAGATGGCAGGGTTTTTACTGAGGAATATAGCCCTAAAGCTGCTTAGATTGAAAATTAGTGTAGTTGTGGATAAGTGCGCTTACACAGACTGAAAGCACTTATCCACATCCACACTTCTTAAAAGAATTCAAATCAAATACTACAACTTAAATTACGTAAAATGTGTTAAAAGCATCTTTGGCTTTATAGTCCACTAAGTAAAAATTTATTTTTAGTATTTTTCTATTGACTTTTAACACAACTGCTCCTTTACAAATTTCGTCAGTTCATTCTTATGGTATGTATAACAATGTTACAAAAAATAATATCATAGAATTCAATAGAATAATTCCTAGAAAATCTCTACATACTAAAAAAAGTAAAATGCTATTTAACACTCCCAAGCTTAAGAATAAATAGCAAACATCTATATCTTGTGCGATATGGCGTTTTATTCCTGAGATTTTTTTACCAGCGTCATAGCCTTTTTCTTCATCAGTGTCTGCGTTCTTTACACTCTGAGTGTCAATCATGCAAAAGCTGATTTTTTCTTTCCAAACATTGTTTTGTCGGACCACACTAACTATTTTTTTTAACATGCACTCCAAAATACTTTTTTTTATTTCCTTTTACTTTTTCACTCCATTTTTGAAATAATCATAACAATTTGGCCATTTTGGAAACTCTTTTGGTAGCATCCTCCACTGATAACCACTTTTTAGGGCTTACAACACTCCGCAAATATATCATACAAATCAAGTTTTCTTGGTTTTGTTTTTTCCACAAGACTCCAGATCTGGTGAAATAATCTCAAACTTCTCTCGACTTATGTCACTTGGGTATACACTCCTCATATATCCTAATTTATACACTCTATTTCTTACTTTATGCCTTTCTTGAGATTATGAACGGGTTCTTAGAAAGCTAGCGTTCTACTAGTCATGTTCTTTATCTTGCTTTACAACAATGCATCTTTTCATTCCAGCCAAGTCGTATACGTATTCCTGAAAAACCAGTCCATATAAGGGTATTATTTTGTCAATATTGCTTTGATCTTCGCCTATTTCCAATATCGCAAACCCATCTTTTTTAAGGCACTTTTTCAATATTGGAAAAATACTCAGGTAACAGCTCAATCCATCGATACCACCATCAAGAGCAATTCTTGGCTCTTTTTGCACTTCAGCTTGCAGATCTTTTAACTTACTTCTTTTAATATATGGAGGATTGCTTATTATGAGATCAAATAAATCTCTGCATTCTGTCCACGAATTTGGAAATATTTTAGCTCTGTTGAGAAGATTATGTTTCTTTGTGTTCTGGCAGGTAATTTTGTATGCTTCCAGGCTTTTTTCAAAACCAACTCCAATAGCATATTCATACTCACTAAGTACGGAGATCAACAAACAGCCTGTGCCTGTGCCAAAATCTGCAATTTTTATTTTTTGCTTCTTATTTTGGTAATATTTTAACACTGTTGAAATTACTGTCTCACTATCTGGTCTTGGATCTAGAACATGTTGGTTAACTATAAAATTTTTACTCCAGAATTCACGATTACCTATTATTTGCGATATTGGATATCTTTCTGCTCTTTTTTTTGTTAATTTCCAGAATAGAAGTTCTTTGTTTCTTGGTACCTGATTGATGTGATTCATGATTGTGAATGATCTTTCTACTCCAAGTACGTACTGCATGATGATTTCACAATCCAAATGTGGTGATTCAATTCTATGTGATGATAGTAGCTTTGACCCTTCTTTAATTAAAGCGCTGATTGTTTTCATTATTCTAAAAACGTGTTCCTTGTATGCAAGAACAGCAAAATTGAGTATAGAATTTTGAACTTAGGGTAGCTGCATTAAATCTAAGTGTCAAGAGTAGGATTGTAAAAATCATCCGGCTTTACTGGTAATTCGGTTAGTTCGGTTGGTATTTTTGCATTAATGTTAGAAGCTCTTGGCTCTATTATAAGCATTATTTTCTGCATATTCTTTGATAGCCATCATAGTATATTACTTGTTCCATATCTATATTAATTCGACCACAGCAAGTGATAATTTCTTAATATTAAAACCAATATGCGCTTTAGCATATAATTATCAGTAGCTTTCAAAGCAATTAGGCTGAGATTATTAGAGTAGTAATGTTTATTTTTATATTGACTATTGAGGTTTATTATTTTATAACTAAGACTTAGTTATTTTTAGAGTTTTAAGTTTACAGTATATGCCTACGATAAATCAATTAATATGTAAAGGTAGATCAGGGTTAACGCGCAAGAAGAAGGTGCCAGCTTTGGGAAAATGCAATCCTCAAAGAAGGGGTGTTTGCACTAAGGTATATACTACAACTCCTAGAAAGCCTAATTCAGCACTACGTAAGGTAGCTAGAGTAAAGATTAGTGGATACGGTGAAGTGACGGCTTATATACCTGGCGAAGGTCATAATTTACAAGAGCATTCCGCTGTTTTAATACGTGGTGGGCGAGTTAAGGATTTGCCGGGTGTACGTTATCACATAATAAGAGGTGCTCTTGATCTACGTGGCGTGCAAAATCGAAAGAAAGCTCGTTCAAAATATGGTGTAAAGAAATCTGGTTAAAATTTATGGCACGTCGTAATAAAGCAAAAAAAAGAACAAGCCCTGACTCTCGTTATGGTAGTGTCTTGCTTATGCGTTTTATTAATATAATTATGAAATGTGGTAAAAAATCTATTGCAGAAAAGATTGCTTATAGTGCTTTGTCCTTAGCTGAAAAGAAAATAGGCAAAGATGCCTTATCAATTTTTGAAACAGCAGTAGAAAATGTTACCCCTTCTATAGAAGTACGCTCTCGGCGTATTGGTGGTGCAACTTATCAAGTCCCTGTTGAAATTCGTCAAGATAGAGCAATTTCTTTGGCATTAAGGTGGATTGCTAGAGCAACTTCTTCTGCTCGAAAAAAGAGCGGTAGAACTACTGCTTATTGTTTGCAGTCTGAAATATTAGATGCTTATAATAAATCTGGTGGTGCATTTAAGATGTGTGAAGAAAAGTATAAAATGGCTGAAGCTAATAAGGCATTTTCTCATCTTCGTTTTTAATATTAGCTGATTGATTGTGGTATGGAAGTTTTAATATCTAGGTATAGAAATATAGGAATAATGGCTCATATAGATGCTGGCAAGACCACCACAACAGAGCGTATTTTATTTTATACTGGTAAACAAAATAGGATTGGTGAAGTGCACGATGGTGCAGCTTCTATGGATTGGATGGAGCAAGAGAAGGAGCGTGGCATTACAATTACCTCTGCTGCAACAACATGTTTTTGGAATGATCATAGGATTAATATAATAGATACTCCTGGTCATGTTGACTTCACTATTGAAGTTGAGAGATCTTTGAGGGTTTTGGATGGTGCGGTTGCTGTATTTGATGGAGTTGCTGGAGTTGAGCCTCAGTCTGAGACAGTTTGGCGTCAAGCTGATAAATATACCGTTCCTCGTATCTGCTTTGTTAATAAAATGGATAGAATCGGGGCAAATTTTTATCGATGTGTCGATATGATAAAAACGAAGCTTGGCGCATCACCTTTAGTTATTCAGTTGCCAATAGGAAGTGAGAAAGATTTTAAAGGCATAATCGATCTTATTTCTATGAAAGCTATTATATGGCAAGAAGAAACATTAGGCGCTAAATTTTCTTATGAAGATATTCCTTCTGATTTGCTTGATAAGGCTCAAGAGTATCGAAATCTTTTATTAGATGCTGCAGCTGAAATGGATGATGAGGCGATAAATACTTACTTTGAATCTAACAATCTGCCAATTGATTTATTGAAAAAGTGTGTGAGAAGCGGGACCATTAAAGGAAAATTTGTCCCTGTATTATGTGGGTCAGCTTTTAAAAACAAAGGCGTGCAATCACTTTTAGATGGTGTGGTTGATTTTTTACCCTCTCCTATTGATGTTGATGTAATTATTGGAACTGATCCTAAAGATTCAGAAAAGAAAATTGAGATCAAACCTTCAGAAAAAGAGAAATTCGTTGCTCTTGCGTTTAAAGTGATGACGGATAAATTTGTAGGTAGCTTGACGTTTATTCGTATTTATTCCGGTAAGTTAAAATCTAAATCTGCTGTGTTAAATGCTGGAAAAAATGAGACTGAAGGAATTGGTAGAATGTTGCTTATGCATGCAAATAACAGAGAAGATATAAACGAAGCTAAAGTTGGTGATATAGTTGCCTTGGTTGGATTAAAGAAAACAATTACTGGTGATACTTTATGTTCATCTGATTTTCCTATACTATTAGAGCGTATGGAATTTCCTGATCCTGTTATTGAAACTGCTATAGAACCGAAAACCACCTCAGATCAGGAAAAATTAGGTGTTGCTTTGAATAGATTGGTTGCAGAAGATCCTTCTTTAAGGATGTCAGTAAATGCGGAGAGTGGGCAGACTATATTGAAAGGTATGGGTGAGCTGCATCTTGAGATTATTATTGATAGAATGAAGCGCGAGTTTAATGTTGAAGCTAACGTTGGTGCGCCTCAAGTTGCATATCGTGAAACTATCACTAAATCTGTTGAAATTGATTACACTCATAAAAAACAATCAGGTGGTGCTGGTCAGTTTGCTAAAGTTAAAATAAAATTCGAACCTCTTGAGCCTGGTTTTGGCTTTCAGTTTGAAAGCAAAATTGTAGGCGGTGCTATTCCAAAAGAGTATATACCTGGAGTGCAAAATGGCTTAGAGTTGATAAAAGAAGGTGGTATAATTTCCGGCTTTCCATTGATTGATTTTAAGGCTACTCTTCTTGATGGTGCTTTTCATGATGTTGATTCTAGTCCTTTGGCCTTTGAACTTGCTGCTAAAGGTGCTTTTAAGGAAATGGCAAATAAAGCTGGTCCAAAAATGCTAGAACCTATAATGAAAGTGGAAATCATTACTCCTGAAGAATATATGGGTGATGTTATGGGTGATATAAATAGTAGAAGAGGCAGTGTTGTTGATATGCTGGATTTAGGTAATAATAGCAAAATAATTACTGCTTCGGTTCCTCTTGCAAATATGTTTGGTTATATAAATGTTTTGCGTTCTATATCTCAGGGAAGAGCTCAGTATAGTATGCATTTTTCTTGTTATGAACAAGTGCCACAATATGTGGTTGATGAGTTAAAGTTAAAGTATAATTAAAGGTTAGTAATTATGACAGCGATAGTAGAAGCATTTGGAAAGCCGCATGTAAACGTGGGAACGATAGGACATGTGGATCATGGGAAGACAACGTTAACAGCGGCGATAACAAAGCATTATGGTAATTTTGTAGCATATGATCAAATAGATAAAGCGCCAGAAGAAAGAAAGAGAGGTATAACAATAGCAACAGCGCATGTTGAATATCAAACAGAAAAGAGACACTATGCACACGTTGATTGCCCTGGACATGCTGATTATGTAAAGAATATGATAGTAGGTGCAGCACAGATGGATGCAGCGATATTGGTAGTCTCAGGGGTTGATGGGCCGATGCCACAAACGAGAGAGCATATATTGCTGGCAAAACAGGTGGGTGTTGGATATATCGTGGTATATATAAATAAAGCTGATGTTGCTGATGCTGATATGATAGATTTGGTGGAAATGGAAGTGAGAGAGTTGCTGAGTAAGTATAAATTTCCAGGTGATGAAGTGCCTGTGATAGTTGGGTCTGCGTTAAAAGCATTAGAGGATGATAGTAGTGAGTATGGAAAGAAATCAATAGATAAATTGATGGAGAAGTTAGATGAGTATGTGGTAGCACCTGAAAGGCCTATAGATTTGCCGTTTTTATTGCCAATAGAAGATGTATTTTCAATATCGGGCCGAGGAACGGTAGTAACAGGAAGAATAGAGAAGGGGGAGATAAAGACAGGGGATGAGATAGAGATAATAGGTCTGAAAGCGACGCAAAAGACGATATGTACTGGTGTTGAGATGTTTAAGAAGTTGCTAGATAAGGGAAGTGCAGGACTCAATGTAGGAATACTACTAAGAGGAACAAAGAGAGAAGAAGTGGAGAGAGGGCAAGTATTGGCAAAACCAGGGACAATAACCCCGCATAAGAAATTTAATGCGGAGGTGTATATATTGAAGAAAGAAGAAGGAGGAAGGCATACACCATTTTTTGGAAATTATCAGCCACAGTTTTATTTAAGGACAACGGATGTAACTGGGAGCATAAAATTGCTAGATGGAAAGGAGATGGTAATGCCAGGGGACAATGTAAGTATAGAAGTGGAGTTGAAAGTACCAATAGCAATGGATAAAGGATTACGTTTTGCGATAAGAGAAGGTGGTAGAACTGTTGGTTCTGGCGTTGTTTCGGAAATTTTAGAGTAAACTTTGAATTATAGGAGTGTAGCTCAATTGGTAGAGCGCTGGTCTCCAAAACCAGAGGTTGTAGGTTCAATTCCTATCGCTCCTGCATTAATATTATGGTAGAAATGTTAAAAAACCTGTATATTTTTTTTTGCGATATAAAGCAAGAAATAAGGAGAATTGCTTGGATAAAAAAACAGCAGGTATTGTCATCTTTGTTTATTGTAATAACTGTTATATTATGCTTTTCGATTTTCTTTTGCTTCGTAGATTTTATGTCTCTTTACGTAATTAAGACTTTATTTGGAATTATTTATGGAATATAAGTATAAATGGTATATCATTAAAGTCGATTACGGGTATGAGAAGGATATATGCGAGTTGGCAACCAATACTGTTTACTTTAAGGAGGTGTTTATTCCTTATCAGACAGTATGTGATGTAAAATCTGATATAAAAGAGTTATGTGAAGTATATATATGTATGCATCTGTGTGATGAAAGTAAAAATATTTTGAATCAAATGACTGGGTTTTGTGGTGATGAGTCTGGTCATTTTGAGATGATTTCAGATGATGAGGTAATTTTAAAACGTAAGGAATTTAATAGATATAAGTGGTACATTTTAAGAGTTGCCTCTAATTATGAAGAGAAAGTGCGCCAATATATATTAGAAAATTCTATGAGATTGAATATTAATAATTATTTTAATAGGGTTTTTATTCCTTGTGAAGAATTAAGTGAGATGGATTTAAAATCTAAAAAAAATGCTAAACGAAGGAAGTCCTTTCCTGGTTATGTCTTTTTATACATGAATTTATGCGATGAGGTATTAAATTTTATTAATAATATACCAAAATCTCTTAAGGTTTATGGATTTTTGAAAAATGGTAATGTTCCAAAGGTGATTGAGGATAATGAGATTCGCTCAATGTGTAGTGCGCTTTACAATGCTCAAGAAACGAAAAAGTTGAGTTATGGTTATGAGAAAGGTGAAAAAGTAAAAATTAATGATGGTCTTTTTCAAAATTTTACTGGTAAGGTAGATATGGTAAATGATGAGAAAAAAATTATTAATGTTGAAGTATCAATCTTAGGTAAGCCAACAATAATAGAGCTTGATTTGGCTCAAGTAGAGAAAATAGAGGATTAATTATGAGTAGTGTAGTTGCTAAGATTAACTTGCTTATGGAAGCTGGAAAAGCAGTTCCAGGACCGAAAATTGCTTCAGTACTTGGCCCGCGTGGTATACCTGTTCCTAAATTTTGTGAAGCTTTTAATAAAGCTACTAGCGCTGCTAACGCTAGTTATAAAGTAGGTGATTTAGTAACAGTGAGAATTTCCATAAAGGATGATCGCTCTCATGATTTTACTGTCAGCGGTCCGCCTGTGGCTTATTTGCTTAAGCAGGAAGCTAAATTAAGTAAAGGTTCTGGTAATTCTGGTAAAGAATTAGTGGCTAAATTATCTATGTCTGCTATCATTAAAGTGGCAAAGTGTAAGATGGTTGATATGAAAGTGGATAATGAAGATTCAGCAGTGAAGATGGTTATAGGCACTGCAAAATCTATGGGTATAGAAGTTGTGGAAGGTTAGGTAAATGAGTACATATAATGATAATTTTAAGCAGTGTTTGGAGAAGATTGTTGAGTCTGCTTCAGCAAAATTTAATGAATCAGTTGATATCGCAGTCAATTTAGGTGTAGATTCACGTAAATCTGAAGAGCAAGTGCGTGGTACAGTAGTTTTGCCTAAAGGTATCGGAAAGAATATTAAAGTAGCTGTTTTTGCTCAAGATAAACATTTATTAGAAGCTGAAAAAGCTGGTGCTGATATTACAGGAGGAGAAGATTTAGTTGAAGAGATAAAAAAAGGTAGAAAGTTGAATGTTGATTGGTGCATCACTACTCCTGATTTCATGGCAAAAATCACTCCTATTGCAAAAGTATTGGGTGCTAAAGGGTTGATGCCTAACCCTAAATTTGGTACTGTGACTTCTAACATTGCGGAAGCTACTAAAACCATTAAGTCTGGTCAAATAAAATTCAGGACGGATAAAAATGGGGTTATTCATGGTAAATTAGGAAGTACTAAATTTGATATTGATGATTTGCTGGAAAATTTAAAAGCCTTTCTTAAAGTAATTAGAGACAATAAACCTGCTTCTGTGAAAGGAGTTTACTTTAAAAGCGTTTTTTTAAATTCAACTATGGGTAAAGCTCATAAAATAAACAAAGTAGAAGATATAATTTAAAGGAGCGAAATTGTGAAGCGTAAAGATAAGGATGAATTTATACAAAACATAATGAATGTGTTTGTAAATAATGATTTCTTAATATTGGTAAATTTCAAGTCTATGAATGTTAGCAATTCATTAATTCTTAGGAATAGTCTAAAATCTGTAATGGGTGGGATGTTAGTAGTTAAAAATACTCTAGCTTGCTTGGCTTTGGAAAGGATTGGTAAATTTTCTTATTTATCAGGTAAATTTTCTGGTTCTGTTGCTATTATATACTCTAGCGCTATAGTAGAAGCTGCAAAGTTAATAGTTGATTTTATTAATGCTAACAAAGAAAAAATGTCTGTGATTTGTGCGGCTCATATAAATGAATTATTAACAGTGGAAGATGTTAATAAATTGGCTAAGCTTCCCTCTCTGGATGAATTACGTGTTAAAATTATGCGTTTAATATCTTATGATATTCCTGCTCGGTTAGCATTGTCTATTAATTCATCTTCTATGAGGCTTATGAGAGTTTTGGATTACTATAGTTCTAAAAAATAAATTTGTTGTTAAATAAGGTGGTCAGTATGAATAATGTAACAAGTGATTTGGTTGATAAAATATTATCTTTAAATCTATTAGAAGCTTCTGAACTTGTAAAAGTTCTAGAAGAAAAAATAGGGTTGCCTAGTGGTTCTTTTCTTGGTGGAGCTGTTGGTGCTGGGGTGCCTATTAGTGATAATGCTAATGCTCCTGTTGCTCAAGAAAAAGCTGAATATAAAGTTGTAATCAAAGAGATTGATGCAAGCAAAAAAATAGGAGTGATTAAAGCTATTAGAGAAGTTAATTCTACATTGAATTTAAAAGAAGCGAAAGAATTAGTTGAGTCTTTACCCAAAGATTTGACTGCTAATGTTTCTAAAGACGAAGCAGAAAAAATAAAGCAAAAACTTATTGAAGCAGGAGCAACTAAAGTTGAGCTTGAATAAAATGTTAGTATATTAATTTTATGTTGATATAGCTCTTTTAATTAGTGAAGGTATTTTAATGGTTGATTCTTCTTATATGTGTGCTTCTAGTGCTTTTGTTCCTAGAGTTTCTTATTCCAGGTCGATTGATTTAAAAGATTCTTTGTTGGATTTGGTTAAAGTCCAAAAGGGGTCATATAATTCCTTTACTCCTAATAATGAGAGTAATGAAAGACTTGAAGCTATCTTTCATACAATTTTTCCAATATCTGATCCTTTGCATAGGGCTACTATCGAATTTTTGAATTGTAGGGTAGATGATCTTAAGTATAGTGAATCTGAATGTATAAAACGTGGTATAACTTTTTCTGCTCAGGTTATTGCTTCTATACGTCTTGTTATTATGCAGGATGGTGTTTCTCTTGAAAAATATCAAGAGATTAAAGAAGATGATGATCATTCTAAGCTTGCAACTGTTATAAAATCTGCTGAAGAGCAGGAGGTTCGCTTTTGTGAACTGCCTATGATGACTGATAAAGGTACTTTCATCATCAATGGCGTAGAGAAAGTTATCGTTTCACAAATGCATAGATCTCCTGGAGTGTTTTTTGATAGTGATAAGGGAAAAACTTACAATTCTGGCAAATTAATCTATTCTGCTAGAGTTATTCCTTATAGAGGTTCTTGGCTTGATATTGAGTTTGATGTTAAAGATCATTTGTATTTTCGTATTGATAGAAAGAGAAAGTTGCCAATATCAGTTTTATTAAAGGCTCTGGGCTTATCAAATAATGACATACTTAATAAATTTTATGAAAAAATAGAGTATATAAAACATAAAAGTGGCTGGAGAGTACCTTTTTCCCCTGATAAATTCAAGGGAGTGAGGCTTCCTTTTGATTTAAAGAATGTTGAAGGCAATGTGTTACTTAAAGCTAATGTTCGTATTACTTCAAAATTAGCTAAAAATCTATATGATAACGGATTGAAAGAGTATCTAATTCCTTATGATTCTATATGTGGTTTATTTCTTGCAGAAGATTTAATAGATAGTGCTAGTTCTACAAAAGTCTTATCTGCTGGTGAATCTATAAGATTAGAGGATATAAAAAAGCTTGAATTATTATCTATAGATAAAATATCAGTGTTGAACATAGATAATGTTTCTGTTGGACCTTACATATTAAACACACTTTTCTTAGATGAAAACATGTCTTATGAGAACGCTCTATATGAAATATATAAGGTTTTGCGTCCTGGTGAAGTTCCTGTTTTAAAGATAGTAGAGGAGTTTTTTCGTAATCTTTTCTTCAGTTCGGAATATTATGATTTGTCTAACATTGGTAGATTAAAACTTAACTCTTGCCTTGGGTTAAATTATGAGGAAAATTTAACTACTTTAACACATGAAGACATTATTGAAATTATAAGAAAAATAGTATTGTTACGTGATGGTCAAGGATCTGTAGATGATATTGATCATTTAGCAAATAGAAGAGTCCGTTCAGTTGGAGAGTTTATAGAAAATCAATTTAGAACTGGATTATTAAAATTGGGACGGGCAGTAGTTGATTCTATGTCTACTTCTAGTTTAGATAAAGTCTCTCCATCTGATTTTATAAATCCAAAAGTGTTAACCAATGTCTTAAGAGATTTTTTCAACTCTTCCCAATTATCTCAATTTATGGATCAGACTAATCCATTATCTGAAATAACACATAAAAGAAGATTGTCGGCGTTAGGTCCTGGTGGTTTAACAAGAGAGAGGGCGGGATTTGAAGTGCGTGATGTTCATCCAACTCATTACGGAAGAATTTGTCCTATTGAAACTCCTGAGGGGCAGAATATAGGCTTAATTAACAGCTTAGCTATATACGCTCGTATTAATAAATATGGGTTCATTGAAAGTCCTTATAGGAAAGTAGTTAATAAGGTTGTTACTGATCAAATTGAGTATCTGTCTGCTATAGATGAAGGTTTATATTATATAGCCGATACCAGCGCAAAGCTTGATGAGAACAACTGCTTTGTTGATGATATGTTATACTGTAGGTATGCTGGTACCTTTGTAATGGTAAATAGTAATCAAGTAAGTTACATTGATTTATCTCCTAAGCAGGTAATATCGGTTGCTGCTTCTTTAATTCCATTTTTAGAAAATGATGATGCTAATAGAGCGTTAATGGGTTCAAATATGCAGCGTCAAGCTGTACCTTTATTGAAGCCTACTGCTCCTTTGGTTGCTACTGGCATGGAATCTTTCGTAGCTTCTGGCTCTGGTGCTGTAGTTTTAGCAAAACGTGGTGGCATAGTTGACAGCTCAGATAGTAACTCTATAGTTATACGTGCTTTTGACAAAGGAGGAATTAACTACTTGGATGTAGATATTTATCATCTAAGAAAATTTCAGCGTTCTAACCATAATACTTGTATTAATCAGAAACCACTGGTGCATGTAGGTGATTGTGTTAAGGAAGGTGATGTGATAGCTGATGGTCCTGCTATTAATAACGGTGAATTGGCACTTGGCCAAAACTTGCTAGTCGCTTTTATGTCTTGGCAAGGTTATAATTTTGAAGACTCAATCATTATTTCTAGTGAAGTTGTTAAAAAAGATCTATTTACTTCTATTCATATAGAAGAATTTGAATGTGTTGTACATGACACTCCTTTAGGGTCGGAAAAAATAACTCGTGCCATACCCGGTGTTAATGAAGAAAATCTTTATCACTTGGATGATAGTGGTATAGTAAAGGTTGGTACAAGAGTTGGTCCAGGTTATATTTTGGTGGGGAAAGTTACACCTAAGCATTCTCTTTCATTGCCTCCTGAGACAAAATTGTTAATGACAATTTTTGGTGAAAAGTCATTTGATTGTGTGGATTCCTCTTTATATACATCTCCAGATATTGAAGGGATAGTGATTGATGTGCAGGTCTTTACACGCAGAGGGGAAGAAGAAAACGAAAGGGCGTTTCTTATTAAACAAAAAGAGGCAAACGACTTTGAGAAAGAACGAGACCATATAATCAATGTTATTAATCAATATTTCTATGATGAATTAAGAAAAATTCTTATTAATTCTGGCTCTCAAGATCGAGAAAGTATTAATTTTATTGAACGTGAGGGATGGTGGGATATAGGATTGAAAAACCAATCTATTTCTAAGCAAGTTGAGAGCTTAAAAAAAGATTTTGATGAAAAAGTATCACATGCGATAGCAAACTTTAAGCGAAAAGTAGAAAAATTGCATGAAGGCTATGATCTGCCTCAAGGTGTGTCGATGTCAGTAAAAGTTTTTATTGCTGTAAAACATAGTTTGCAGCCAGGGGATAAAATGGCTGGTAGACATGGAAATAAAGGTGTGATTTCTCGAGTTGTTCCAGTAGAAGATATGCCTTATTTAGAAGATGGTACTCCTATTGATATTATTCTTAACCCTCTTGGCGTTCCTTCGCGAATGAATGTAGGTCAAATATTGGAAACGCATGTAGGTTGGGCTTGTAAAAAATTAGGAGAAAAAGTAGGCAATATTCTTGATGAGATCAATAAAATCAAACGTGCTTTTTGTGAGGCAATTAGATCTCTCAGTGATGATGATTTTGAAAAATTTGCAGCATTATATCTTGATAATAAAAAATTTGAGGATATTAATGATGATGAAATAACGGCTTCTATTTTAGATACGCCTAATAAGGATGAATTAAACAATGAATTGACTACATTAGTAGAGAATTATTTCAACTCTTGTAAAGATGCACACAGTAGTTTACGTCACTTCCTGATTGAGGTTTATAGTTGTGGCAGTAATTTATCTATTTGTAATAACATTCGCGATATTAATGATAATCACCTCATTGAATTTGCGTATAAGTTGCGTGATGGCATTCCTGTTACTGCACCTGTATTTGAAGGTCCAAAAGATGAACAAATAGTAAAGCTATTTGAACTTGCTGGATTGGATAACTCTGGGCAAGTTGTATTATATGATGGTTGCTCGGGTGAGAAGTTTGATCGCAAAGTTACAGTTGGTTACATGTACATGCTTAAGTTGCATCACTTAGTAGATGGTAAAATTCATGCGCGTTCAGTAGGACCTTATAGTTTGGTTACTCAACAACCTCTTGGAGGAAAGTCTCATTTTGGTGGTCAGCGTTTTGGTGAAATGGAATGTTGGGCATTGCAAGCCTATGGTGCTGCTTACACTTTGCAGGAAATGTTAACTGTGAAGTCTGATGATATTAATGGCAGGGTTAAGATTTATGAATCGGTAATAAAAGGTGACAGTAACTTTGAATGTGGAATTCCTGAATCCTTTAATGTCATGATAAAAGAGTTGCGTTCCTTGTGTTTTAATGTGGATTTGAAGCAAAATGACATAGTAATTGAAGATATATCTCATACTAACATCGCGCAATCTTTTAATGAGGTTAGCATTTCCATTGCTAGCCCTGAAAGTATTAAACGTATGTCTTATGGAGAGATAACAGATGTTTCAACTGCAAACTACCGTACATTCAAAGTTGAGAAAGGTGGATTATTTTGTCCTAAAATTTTTGGTCCTGTCAATGATGATGAATGTTTATGTGGAAAGTACAAAAAAAGAAGACATAGGGGCCGTATATGCGAAAAATGTGGAGTAGAAGTTACATCTTCTAAAGTAAGAAGAGAAAGAATGGGTCATATAGAGCTTGCATCTCCTGTTGCTCATATATGGTTTTTGAAGTCACTTCCTTCAAGAATTGGAGCATTATTAGATATGTCTCTTAGAGATATCGAAAGTATTTTGTATAGTGATAATTATGTTGTAATAGATCCTCTTGTTTCCTCTTTTGAAAAAGGTGAAATTATTAGTGAGAAAGCTTATAATGAAGCTAAAGATAGCTATGGGGTCGATAGCTTTATAGCTATGCAAGGTGTTGAAGCTATAAGAGAATTGCTAATACGACTTGATTTACATGAAATTAGGAAGAATTTAAGACAGGAGTTAGAGTCTGTTGCTTCTGAAATGAGAAGAAAGAAAATTATAAAGAGATTACGTATTGTTGAAAATTTTATCAAGTCTGGAAACAGACCTGAGTGGATGATACTTACAGCTATACCTATTTTACCACCTGACTTGCGTCCCTTGGTATCGCTTGAAAGTGGTCGACCTGCAGTTTCTGATTTAAATCATCATTATAGAACTATTATTAATAGAAATAATAGATTGAGAAAATTGTTAAGTTTGAATCCTCCTGAGATTATGATTCGTAATGAGAAAAGAATGTTACAAGAGGCAGTTGATTCTCTTTTTGATAATAGTCGTCGTAATGCTCTGGTAAATAAAGCTGGCGCTACTGGGTATAAAAAGTCTATTAGCGATATGCTGAAAGGAAAGCAAGGTCGTTTCCGTCAGAATCTTTTAGGAAAAAGGGTAGATTATTCTGGACGTTCTGTAATAGTTGTTGGTCCAACTTTAAAACTAAATCAGTGTGGATTACCGAAAAGAATGGCTCTTGAGTTATTCAAGCCTTTTGTTTACTCAAGGCTTAAAATATATGGAATCGCTCCAACTATTAAATTTGCTAGTAAGTTAATAAGAGCAGAAAAGCCAGAAGTCTGGGATATGCTTGAAGAAGTAATAAAAGAGCATCCTGTTTTACTAAATAGAGCGCCTACGCTACACAGGCTTGGTATTCAGGCTTTTGAGCCAGTCCTTATTGAAGGTAAAGCAATACAGCTTCATCCACTTGTTTGTACAGCATTTAACGCTGACTTTGATGGTGATCAAATGGCAGTACATGTGCCAATTTCATTGGAAGCTCAACTTGAAGCTAGAGTGTTGATGATGTCAATTAATAACGTTTTAAGTCCTTCTAATGGAAGACCGATTATAGTTCCTAGTAAAGATATAGTGCTTGGTATATACTACCTAACTTTACAGCAACTTAAGAAGGATGATTTACCACTTTTTTGTGCTTTTTGTGAAGTTGAGCATTCCTTAAACAACGGTACTCTGCATATTCATTCTCATATAAAGTACAAAATGGAACACATCAATAGCGATGGAAACATTCAGTATAAAACTATTTGTACAACTCCTGGACGTTTAATATTATGGCAGATTTTTCCTAAACATGAGAATCTAAGCTTCGATTTAATAAATCAGGTATTAACAGTTAAGGAAATAACTAGTATTGTTGATTTAGTATATCGTAGCTGCGGTCAAAGTGCTACAGTGGTATTTTCTGATAAATTTATGACACTTGGCTTTGAGTATGCTACATTTTCTGGTACTTCTTTTAGTCGTTGCGATATGGTCATACCTGAAACTAAAGCTACACACGTTGATTATACAAGGGGTGAAATTAAGAAATTTTCTGCACAGTATCAAGACGGACTAATCACTAAAAGTGAGAGGTATAATAAAGTTATAGATGAGTGGTCTAAGTGCACAGATATAATAGCGAATGATATGTTAAAAGCGATATCTGTGTATGATGAAAATAGTAAGTACAATTCAATATATATGATGGTTAGCTCAGGTGCAAGAGGTTCTACTTCCCAGATGAAGCAGTTAGCAGGAATGCGAGGGTTAATGACCAAACCTTCTGGTGAAATTATAGAAACACCTATAATTTCTAATTTTCGCGAAGGATTAAATGTATTTGAATACTTTAATTCTACTCACGGTGCGCGTAAAGGTTTAGCTGATACTGCACTTAAAACTGCAAACTCTGGATACTTAACTCGTCGCTTGGTTGATGTATCTCAAAATTGCATAGTTACAAAACATGACTGTAAAACGAAAAATGGCCTTATTGTAAGAGCTATAGTTGAAGGTAGTACTATAGTTGCATCTCTAGAGAGTGTTGTACTGGGTAGAACAGCTGCAAATGATATATATAACCCAGTAACCAAAGAGTTATTATTAAAAGCAGGGGAATTAATTGATGAAGATAAAGTAAAGCAAATCAACATTGCAGGTCTTGATGCTATAAAAATTAGATCGCCTTTAACTTGTGAAATAAGTCCTGGTGTGTGTTCTTTGTGTTATGGAAGAGACCTTGCAACTGGTAAAATTGTTTCAATAGGTGAAGCAGTTGGTGTTATCGCTGCTCAATCTGTTGGAGAGCCAGGTACTCAGTTAACGATGCGTACTTTCCATATAGGTGGGGTAATGACTAGAGGTGTTGAATCCTCAAATATTATAGCTTCTATTAATGCTAGAATAAAACTAAACAATAGTAATATAATTATAGATAAAAACGGAAATAAAATTGTGATAAGCCGTTCCTGTGAAGTCGTTTTAATTGATAGCCTTGGTAGTGAAAAATTGAAGCACAGTGTGCCTTATGGTGCTAAACTTTATGTAAATGAGGGTGAGTTAGTAAAAATTGGTGATAAAGTTGCGGAATGGGATCCGTATACACTACCTATTATTACGGAAAAGAGTGGTACAATATCTTACCAGGATTTAAAAGATGGAATTTCAATCACTGAAGTGATGGATGAATCTACAGGAATATCAAATAGAGTAGTAAAAGATTGGAAATTGCACTCTGGTGTAGCTAATTTACGTCCTCGTATTGCACTGCTTGATGATAATGAAAAAGTAATAACACTTTCAAGTGGTGTGGAAGCATGTTACTTTATACCAGTTGGTGCAGTGCTTAATGTACAGGATGGCCAAAAGGTTCATGCAGGTGATGTTATCACAAGAACGCCGAGAGAGTCAGTTAGAACTCGTGATATTACTGGTGGCTTGCCTAAGGTTATAGAATTATTTGAAGCACGTCGTCCTAAAGAGCATGCTATCGTTAGTGAAATAGATGGCTATGTAACGTTCTCTGAAAAAGATCGTAGAGGAAAACGCAGTGTAGTAATTAAACCTGTAGATGAGCAAGCTTCTCAAGTTGAGTATTTAGTATCAAGAAGTAAGCATGTAATAGTCAATGAAGGTGATTTTGTGCGTAAAGGTGATTTATTGATGGATGGCGATCCTGATCTTCATGATATTCTACGTGTGCTTGGGTTAGAAGCGTTAGCACACTATATGATTTCTGAAATACAGCAAGTTTATAGATTGCAAGGTGTGCGCATAGATAACAAGCATTTAGAAGTGATCTTAAAGCAAATGCTACAAAAAGTAGAAATTACCGATCCTGGTGATACTATGTACTTAATTGGAGAAAATATCGACAGGCTGGAAATTGATAGAGAAAATGATGCTATGAATAACTCTGGAAAACGACCTGCTCATTATCTTCCTATTCTGCAGGGAATTACTAGAGCAAGCCTTGAAACTAATTCCTTTATTTCTGCTGCCTCTTTCCAAGAAACAACAAAAGTACTTACGGAAGCAGCATTTTGCGGAAAGAGTGATCCTTTGAGTGGGTTAAAAGAAAATGTTATAGTAGGAAGGTTAATTCCTGCTGGTACGGGTCTGATTATGAATAAGGTGAAAGCACTTTCGCTTTGTGAAAATATAGATAAATATGAAAAATATTTTGATATTGAGACTTATGACGAAAAATTGCTGAGTGATAATAGTTATCAATTACATTCTGATGAAGAAGAGAGTGTGGTGGCATCGCACTATGATCAGTCAAATTGAATATAGCTAATGAGGTAGTATGTTTAATCTGTTTTTAACTAAAAAAATCAATTATATTTTCTTTCACCTCTGTGCTGTCTATTATGTTATTTACTCTTACACGAAATTCAGATGAGTTTTGAAGCCCGCTACTGTACCATCCTATATGTTTGCGGGCCATCTTTATTCCTGTATCGCTTCCATAGTACTCAAGAATACTGTCATAATGCTTGAGTATTATGCTTAATCTCTCTGAGGCTGTTGGCTCATAAACTTTATTTCCACTCAAAAAGTTTATTGCTTGATTAATCAGCCAAGGTTTGCCGTAAGCACCACGACCTATCATCACTCCGTCTGCCCCTGATTCTTTGAGCGCGTTTTGAATATCGTCCAAATTTTTAATATCCCCATTTACTATAACCGGAATTTTTACCTGCTCTTTGACATTTCTAACGAATTTCCAATCTGCTTGACCATTATAAAGCTGTGCCCTTGTCCTTCCATGTACAGTAATCATCTTTGCTCCCAAATCTTCTGCAATTTTTGCCAAGCGCGGAGCATTACGATTTTCGTCATTCCATCCAGTACGCATTTTTACTGTAACTGGCACACTTACTGCCTTGACTACAGCTTCTATTATCTCAGCAGCCTTTTTTTCATCACGCATAAGTGCTGATCCTGCGTAACCGTTTACAACTTTTTTAACTGGACAACCAAAATTTATATCTATGATTTTCGCACCCATGTCCTCATTTAACTTTGCAGCTTCCGCCATAATATCAGGCTCACAACCAGCAAGTTGTACAGCGGTTAGTTCATCAACTTTTGCTTTTTGCATGCTCTGGCGAGTTTGCATGATCATAGCCCTGCTTGCAATCATTTCTGAGACTAACAAACCTGCACCAAGTTTTTTTACAATACTCCTAAACGGA
The DNA here is from genome assembly GCF_947250635.1 of Wolbachia endosymbiont (group B) of Parapoynx stratiotata. Classification (NCBI taxonomy): domain Bacteria; kingdom Pseudomonadati; phylum Pseudomonadota; class Alphaproteobacteria; order Rickettsiales; family Anaplasmataceae; genus Wolbachia; species Wolbachia endosymbiont (group B) of Parapoynx stratiotata. The sequence continues at coordinate 380,298 of NZ_OX366335.1, forward strand.
TAATCAGTCACTCCAGACATCGGAGCTAAAATTACTGGAGAATCAATAGCCAAATTTCCTATTTGGAGGGACACAGGCTTTCTAGTCGCTAGAAAATGCATTTTTGACACCGTTATAAGCTGACATTATAACATCTTGCATAAATGAATTTGCTTTCTCTATAAGAGAAGGCTCCGCCTCTACTACCTTAGCTCTCTCGTAATGACCAGGTTTTAAGTATATTGTTTCTTGTTTTTTATTTCCCCATAGTTCGTTGTTCCGTTGATAACCTTCATTTATCATTTCAGGATTTGGCTTAAATATACCTTGATTATGTGATATATGAGGATGAAGGTGGATTTCGATATTTGCCAACGAAGCTAAGATAGGAATTTCTTCTATGAAAATAAAGTAATTTTGACTACTAATTGCCTCTAGATAAGATCTATAAATGGATTTGCCATTCAGAAAAGAATTTGTCACACTTTCGCTACTATAATTTTTGTCATATCTTTTTGTGCTGATAAGGTTATTAACAGCAAGTTCTCTTAAGTTACTACTCACTTCATTTTCAGGTAATCCTGTACTAAGTAGTTTTTTTATCAATTTTTCAACCTTTTTTTCAACCTTTTTTATTTTCTTTTTTGTGTGCTCAGCTAACTTTTCTATTTCCTTATACTTATCTGTTAGATCTCTTGGCCTGTCTAAAAACATATTAAAAACTGTCCGTAATTCAGCTCTTAAAGCAGGTGGCATTCTTTCATCATCTAAAGAATTGAATTGACTTAAAAATTTATGCCACTCTAATCTCATTTCTTGTGCTTTTTCAGCTCTATATTTACTGGAATCACCTTTCTTCGCTCCAAACACAGCATGGAAAAAGCAGTTACCGTCCCCTACAGTATAACATCGAACAACTTTTGTTTGTTTAGGTTGCTCACTTTTTGTTGAGCTGATACTAATACCACTATCTGTAGATGGAGAATAGGAATTTCTACGTACCCTCTTATCCGAATCATCTGTTTTTCTTGATATAACATCTAGTCCACTGTCCAATGATTGACTTCTTGTGAATTTTTGCTCTTTTGGACTCTTTTCTTCCTTTACAGTTCCTTTTCCATCAACATAACCTTTTACCAAGTGAAATAAAGGTTCGACGATCATTTTATACGTCGCTGCAAGCACTATTCCCATTAAGATCCAAGCTAAAGGATGAAAAATTAGCATAGCAAGTGGTAAGGTTAAGAGGAAAGACCCCACTATCAGTCCCAAACAGCCGATAGTAACTGTAGCTGCTAAGTATATACCAAGCGCATAAATGGCAAATCTTCCACCAGCTTTAAGTTTGGTGAAGTGAGTACTCTCTTTAAATTCATCGTATTTTTCTATGACGCCTAACATATTATATTTTACGTTTATTAATTCTAGCAAATTATGAAGGTAAAATCAATATTAGCATTTATATGTAAAAATATTGAGCATTCAAAGCTTTTGAAGTAGAGTAATGATGTTAGTAATAGCACAACATATGCATGATATAGAACATATACGCAAAAACCCTAAAGGATTTGAAAAAGCAATAAAAAGCAGAGGGGTGAAAGAATTTACTGCAAAAGAAATATTAGAGATTGACCATAAAAAAAGATCACTGACTACTAAATTGCAAGCTTTAAATAAGCAACGAAACGAGGTCACGGAAGAAATAAAGAGGCTTAAAATGAACAAAAGCCCATGTGAAGAACAAGTAAAGTTATCAAAAAGCATCACAAGTGAGATAGAGACAATCAGCCTCAAGGAGCAAACAGAAAAAAATAAGTTAGTGAATGTTTTATCTAACTTGCCGAATATTCCTGCGCAAGATGTGCCAATAGGCGCAGATGAGAACTCTAATTTAGAGGTGAGAAGATATGGAGGAAAAAGACAGTTTGATTTTGTACCGGAATCTCATTATGAACTCGGAGAAAAATTAGGTTTAATAGACTTCGAACAAGCGGCGAAAATTTCCGGATCAAGATTTGCGATATTAAAAGGACAGTTAGCTAAGCTTGGACGAGCGCTAATAAATTTTATGCTTGAAATGCATGTTAATGAATTTGGCTATACTGAAGTGTACCACCCAGCTTTGGTGAAAAACGAAGCTATGTATAATGTTGGTCAGCTACCGAAATTTTCTGACGATTCGTATTTAACTACCGACGAATTGAGATTAATTCCCACAAGTGAAGTGTTTTTAACGAATTTGGTTGCTGATAAAATAGTAGAGGAAAAAGAACTGCCTATTCGTTTTACTGCATATTCAGAATGTTTTCGTAAAGAAGCAGGCAGCGCAGGACGAGACACCAGGGGCATGATAAGGCAACACCAATTTGGTAAAGTGGAGTTGGTGAGTATTACAGCTGAAGACCAATCAAATGATGAACTTGAGCGCATGACGAGTGTTGTTGAAGAGATATTAAAAAAACTAGAATTACCGTACAGAGTAATGCTACTTTGCAGTGGCGATATGGCTTTTGCTGCACAAAAGACTTATGACATAGAGGTATGGTTACCTGAGCAAAATAAATATAGAGAAATATCAAGCTGCTCAAATTGCGGTACGTTCCAGGCAAGAAGAATGAATACTAAATACTTCTTAGAAACTGACAGAAAAACAAAAAAATACGTTCACACTTTAAACGGCTCAGCTTTAGCCATAGGAAGAACAATTGTTGCCATAATGGAGAATTATCAAAATTCCGATGGGTCAGTTACAATACCAAACGTGTTGCAAAGATACATGAGTAATGATACTGTTATAAGCAAACAATAATTTTGACATATAGAAAAGCGAGGAAATAAAGATGAAGGTTCTGGTTATAGGTTCTGGTGGGCGTGAGCATGCTTTACTTTGGGCTTTAAAGAAGTCTCCTACCTTGACTAAGTTATATGTTACTCCTGGTCGCCCGGCCATGGAAAATTTTGGAGTTCTTGTGAATATAAATATTCAAGATTCAGTGGATGTTACACAATTTTGCAAGAAAGAAAATATAGAGCTAGTGATTATTGGTCCAGAGCAGCCGATAATTAATGGGCTTGCTGATGATTTAACTGCGGAGGGGATAAACGTTTTTGCTCCAAGTCAAGCAGCTGCAAAACTTGAGGCATCAAAGTCTTTTACGAAGGAACTATGTAAACAATATGGTATACCGACCGCCAAGTATGAACGTTTTATTGATGAAAGGTTAGCTAAAAATTTTGTCCGTAGTAATAAAATAAAATTTCCGCTTGTAATTAAAGCAAATGGAATTGCAGCAGGGAAAGGCGTCATAATATGCCACACAGAAAATGAAGCTTTTTCAGCAATAGATTCAATGCTAGTGGAGAAAAATCTTGGTGAGTCAGGTGAAGAAATAATCATAGAAGAGTTTTTAATTGGAGAGGAAGTAAGTTTTTTTGCTCTTATTGATGGGTTGAAGGTAGTAACCCTTGGGTGTGCAAAAGATTACAAGAGAGTTGGTGAAAATAACGAGGGACAAAATACCGGAGGCATGGGGTCATACTCATCACCTTCGATTATAAGTAAGGAGATGGAGCAAAAAATTATCCAAAAAATAATATATCCTACAATTCAAGCACTGACTAACATGGGAACATCCTATAAAGGCGTACTCTTTGCTGGTTTAATGATTTGCAAAGATAGTCCAAAGCTTCTTGAGTATAATGTTAGGTTTGGGGATCCGGAAATACAATCTATTTTACCTAGACTTGATCCAAATTGTGATTTGTTAAAGTTGATGTTGTCAGTTGCAGAAGGCAAGTTAAATACAAAAATGGTGGAGTTTAATCACAAAACTACAGTTTGTGTAGTTGTTGCAAGTAAAGGCTATCCTGGTGATTATCAAAAAGGAGAGGTAATTAAAGGATTGGATAAAATTGAAAACATTCCTGGTGTGCTAGTTTTTCATGCTGGTACTAAGTTGGATGAAAGTGGTAATTGGATTTCCGATGGCGGAAGAGTGCTAAATATAGTAGGAGAAGGAAACACTGTGGAAGAAGCTAAAAGTAAAGTGTACTCAGCGTTAAATTTTCTAGAATGGTCAGGTGGGTTCTTCAGGTATGATATTGGTAGTTAATTTAGCTCATGCAGAAACAAAAAAAGTCACTTTGTAAGCAGTAAACTAAAGAAAAACATGATATCTGTTCAGATTCATGTGAAACCAGTGCTTCTTTTCTTGTCATGAAAGTAGCTGACACTGGGATCCAGGTTGATGAAAGCACACTAGCATAGAAAGTGGTTACAACGTTTTCGATGAGATTATATGGAAAACTGGATTCCAGTGTCAAGCACTGGAATGACACCCTCTATTATGCAAATTACCTGCTAATTGCAATGTTCGTACAGATGTGGGTCACGCGCTGGAATAACACCCTTGGTGGTAACAACTAAAGAAAAATATCAACTAGGTTTATAGTCTATTACTACTGTTTTTGCAATTTTGTCGTGAAGAAATTGTTTACGCTGGTCAAGGATTGCAAATAATATGATTAAGATTGATACAACTATGAATAGACTAGAAATATTGAATAGTGTGTAGCAGATTATAAAATATAATACTCCAAAAACTGCTGTTCTGCTTATTGCTTGTATTAGAGTGATTTTTTCAAGTGTATTTTCGTCTTTTACACGCATGCGAAGTAACAATTGTCCTGGAGTACCACCAAATTCTATTATCGTAAATACATAAAATATTAATTCCAATATCAACCCTATTACTTGTATAGCTACTGCTTTATCTAAAAACATTTCAGTTACATTGAGTGATAGAGAATATGCCAAAGTAAATCCAATGATAAATCCGATAACAAACCCCATTCCCTGTACTAAAATATAATCGATTGCAAATGCAAAAATACGTCTTGTAATCCCTGCATAACTTATTTTAGTATCCATACACTTTCCATATTTTGCAATGCTATAACCAGCATAAAAGTTCATTATTAAATAACCATAAATATACTGATTTGGGTAATATTAGCTACTTGTACTGCTCTATCATTTGAATTAACATTAAATCATTTACAGTTAAGGAAGTTATGTCAACATCAGTCACAGTTGCGTATGGTGATGGTATCGGACCAGAAATTATGGAAGCGGTGCTGTCGATATTGCGTGAAGCGAAAGCAGAGATCTCAATAGATATTATTGAAATAGGAGAGCGTGTTTATAGTAAGGAATGGTCTCATGGAATTTCTCCGAGTGGTTGGGAATCTATCGAAAGGACAAAGATATTACTCAAATCTCCAACAACAACCCCTCAAGGTAAAGGGCACAAAAGCTTAAACGTTGCACTCAGAAAGAACTTAGGGCTGTATGCAAACATTAGACCATGCATTTCGTATCACCCTGTTATAGAAAATAAATTCGATAAATTTGATGTTGTTGTAATACGTGAAAATGAAGAAGACGTTTATACGGGAATAGAGCATAGGCTCACTGGTGACTCGTACCAATGCACTAAAATTATTACTAGATCTGGCTCAGAAAAAATATGCAGGTACGCTTTTGAATATGCGAAAAAACATAACAGAAAGAAAGTAACTTGCCTGACTAAAGACAACATAATGAAAATGACTGACGGCGCTTTTCATGCAGCGTTTGATCGTATTGCAAAAGAATATCCGGATATAAAGGCGGAACATTATATAGTTGATATTGGAATGGCACGTGTTGCCACAGAACCCGAGAATTTCGATGTTATAGTAACTGAAAATCTATATGGCGACATATTATCAGACATAGTAGCACAAACCTCAGGTTCTGTAGGGCTTGCAGGAAGTAGCAATATAGGTAATGAATATGCAATGTTTGAAGCGGTTCACGGTTCTGCTCCTGATATTGCAGGAAAAAATATAGCTAATCCTTCTGGTCTTTTAAATGCCGCAGTACATATGTTGGTCTATATTGGTCAAGTGAGTACTGCAAAACTAATCTACGATGCATGGCTCAAGACTTTGGAAGATGGAGTACATACCGCTGATTTATATAAGGAGAAAAAGAGTAAACAAAAGGTTGGAACAAAAGAATTTGCAAAAGCTGTTATAGATAATCTAGGGAAAAAACCCACAACGTTATCTGAGCTTATAATTAGCAGTGATTCGGATAGTAAAATAAATAAAGTACAAGACCATTACGAACAAGATTACAAAGTTAAAAAGCTAGTGGGTAGTGATATAGCGCTTGCCTGGGACAAATCCAACAATTTTGATCAAATAGTAGGATTATTAGAATCGAGTAATCTGCAGATGATAGCAATATACTCAAAGGGTCTTGCAGTTTGGCCAGGAAGTTCAAAATCTTTAAGTGACCAAATAACTTGTAGGTTTATTGCGAATAGTGAAAAGAAAACTATTACAAATAGTGACGTGAATAATTTACTAATCAAACTCGAAGAAAATAACTTTAATGTAGTGAGAATGGATAAGTTGTATTTGTATGATGGGAAAGAGGGTTTCTTCTCTTAGTGGTTGCTTGATATTTTTATGCTTGTGTGAAACATTAAATATATTATACTAATAGCATCGTGTATTTATGTGAGGTGTAGTAATGAGTCAACATTTCAAGTTAACTGGTCAGGAGTTTTATGATAATAATGATCTGTTTAACGTACTAGAGATAAAAGCTGAACAAATTGTAGGTAAGGATTATCAAGCTCTTAGCAAGTTTCTGAAAAAACAATATAATAAATTGATACTTGTAAACCATCCTGACAAGGGTGGAGATAAAAATAGATTTAATCAAATTTGTAAAGCTCATCAAGAGCTAAAAAAATACATTGAACCTTTAGAGTCAGGAAATCCTTGTGTTAAGGTCAGCGTTGATGCTGAAAGTGATGGGCGTTTAACAGCACGTGAATTTCATTATAGAAAGAAGCTGTTCTATACACTAGGGATTAGTGAAGAAGCTATAGGTAAAGATTTTGATGAATTGACTTCTATATTAAAAAAGAATGATAGTGCGTTTGAAGAGGATGTGGAATACTATTTTTCAGGAGATATTTATAGCAGTTTTTTTAGGTCGTCAGACCCTGGCGAGCTTAATAAACGCTTATCAAAACCTAGTATGCAGCTATTTCTTTATATTTCTCCTCTAAAGGAAAAAAAGAACCTAGTAGATGAGGATAAAAAAGAATTAGCGTTAAGATTTATAGAACGTAAAAATGCCTTACTATTTATTCGGACTCTTAGTGTTCTACCCTTAGGCCTGTTAACTACAGTTACTATAGGTTGCTATTTTTCATGGTGGATCATAGCATTTAACATCGCTATTAGTAGAGCCTCTGGTTTATTAGTGAATTATTATATGGAAAAGTATAAAAATTCAGAAATTTCCACTGATGAATTCATAAGTAAAATGAACTATATCGCGCTAGGCAGTAAGCTTCTTATCAACTATCCTTTAGCTGCTTTTTCTGTTTATTTAGTTACAATAAATTTCATTGCTAATGGATTAACTGTTGGTGAAGCTGTACTTGGTCCACTATTGTTATTGGCAGTATTAATTGAAGCATTAGCTCCTATTTTTTCAAAAGGCTGTGAAATATATTCTGATAAGCACATAAGAGATTTACTTGAGGAAGATCCAAGAGATAGAGTACAAAAGGAGACTGATCTGTTAGGACGGTATGATCCACGAAAACTGTTAATGCCAATTATCATGCCTCTTGTTAGAAAATGTTTTGCAGAAGTAGCAAGCGAGTTTGCTGAAAGGAATTTTGATGAGGTAAAAACTGATATGTCTGATGTTAATATTGAAGGACTATCTAATCCTCAAGCAATTGAATTTGCACAGCAAACAGTATAGTATAAGCTTTTAGCTCTATGCATGGACTCAAAAAAAGTAGAACTGATATTTGAAAAATTCAAGCAATCAAATCCTGCGCCAAAAATAGAGCTAAATTATACCAATCATTTTACGTTATTAGTTGCAATAGTTCTGTCAGCGCGGACGACCGATATAAGTGTTAATAAAATTACAAAGGAGCTATTTAGTATCGCTGATACGCCAGAAAAAATGTTGAATCTTGGGCAAAGTGAGCTGAGAAAATGCATAAGCAGTATTGGTTTATATAATTCTAAAGCAAAAAATATAATCGGGCTCAGTAAAATATTGATTGAGAGGTACAATAGCACAGTGCCTACTAATTTCGATGATTTGGTATCTTTACCAGGGGTTGGGAGAAAGAGCGCTAATGTGTTCTTAAATTCAGGGCTTGGTATTCCAACATTGGCAGTTGATACTCACGTTTTTAGAGTGAGCAATAGAGTTGGGCTTGTGAAAGAAAAAGATGTACTTAAAACAGAGCAGTCTCTTTTGAATGTAGTGCCAAAAAAATACCTACTTTATGCTCATCATTGGCTAGTTTTGCATGGTAGATATGTTTGCAAAGCGCAAAAACCTTCGTGTGAAACATGCATAATTCATGATTTATGTGAGTTTGAATGTAAGAGGTTAGTATCTCTTCTTTTGTAATTCAAGTAGCTGATCTCTATGATGGTGTCATCCGAGTAGCTGACACTGGGATGACAATGAAGGGCTAATTGATGACGCCTCTGTGCACTGCCGTTATAAAGCTGCTACTTTGATGAATAAAATGATGTCATTCCAGAGCATGGAGCTGTAATCCAGTTCTTATTACCTGATATGCTCATTTGACAGTTAAGTCTTCTCTACCCCTATTTGCATAATACCTTCGTTCATGGTTAAAAGATACCGAGGTAGTAGGGTGTATTAGTTTTTGCAAGCTGTTATTTTGCTATGGATTGCTGTAATGGCATCATCTATTTTATTGTTATCACAGCCTGTTTGGGCAAGTTCGGCATTTCCACCGCAATCCCTTCTGGTTACAGTAGATACTAGCTCTTTTGCATTGATCTTATTAGTTAAATCTTTACTTACTTTGACAATCAAAACTGTTTTATCCTTTTCTGTTACCATGAAGGCTATTACAGTTTTCGGTTTTTGTTGCTGTAGAGCAAATTCCCTTATTATACTTCCTGGAACGTTATTGAAAGTGTGGCTTACGAAATTTATTCCATTTATTTCGGTACTTTTTACAGTTTCTACACTGATAAGCTTTTTATAAAGATTTTTTATTTTGACTTCAAATTCTTTGCGCTCCTGGCTTAAAATACTGAGTCGACTTATTATTTCATTTACTGGTGCTTTTACGCATTCTGCAACTTTTTTTAAGCTAATTTCGTTATTGCGTACATAATTAATTGCTTCTTGACCGGTTAAAGCTTCAATTCTTCTTACTCGAGATGCAACGGAACATTCTGCTGCTATCTTAAACAAACCAATTTCTCCGGTACGCTCCACGTGTGTACCACCACATAATTCTTTTGAATCTCCAATTTTTACAACCCTAACATTATCACCATATTTTTCACCAAATAAGGCCATCGCTCCTTCGTCTATTGCCTCATCCATACCTTGAACTTTTGTGGACGTAGAAAGATTTTCTCTGATTAGAGAGTTTACTATATCTTCTACTGAAGACAGCTGATCCTGAGTGACTGGCTTATTGTGACTAAAGTCAAATCTTAGTCTATTTGGTGCGACTAGAGAACCTTTTTGAGTAACGTGATCACCTAAGATTTTTCTGAGTGCAAAGTGTAGAAGATGTGTAGCTGAATGATTTCTTCTTAAGTCTTGTCTTCTTTTTTTGTTAATACTAGCTGTAACTGTATCACCTTTACGAACTGAACCAGATTCAACTATACATCTGTGTAAATATAGGTCGTTAATCTTGTTGGTATTTTCAACTGTTAACGTACTTCCATCAGACTTTATAAAATTTCCAGTATCTCCCACCTGTCCACCTGACTCGCCATAAAAAGGTGTTTTATCAAGTATAATAGTTATCTTTTCTCCTTCTTTTGCAGAATCAATCATTTCATTTTTAGGGGAAATTATTGCGAGTACTGTTGCATCCTTTACTTCATCACGTTCATAACCAACAAATTCCGTTTTGCCAAACTGATCGATTAAATTAAACCATACTTGTTCAACAGACTTTTCACCAGATCCAGTCCAATTAGCACGTGCTCTTTCTTTTTGCTCTTTCATTGCATTATCAAAACCTTTTTGGTCAAAATTTATTTTCCTTTCTTTCAAAATATCAAGTGTGATATCCAAAGGAAATCCATAAGTGTCATATAGTTTGAATGCTGATTCTCCAGATAGAGTGTCACCTGATTTTAAATCTGCAGTGAATTTGTCCAAGAGATTAATGCCTTTCATTAAAGTGTCTTTAAAGTTTTCTTCCTCTGATTTTAACGTTGTTTCTATTAAGCTTTTAGCTCTGATTAGCTCTGGATAAGCATCTCCCATATAAGCCAAACTTGTGCCATCTATGAGTGCAGGAAAAACAAGGTTCAATAGAGAATCATTATATCCAAGTAGGTGGATATAACGTACTGCTCTCCTGATCAATCTGCGTAGTACATAATTTCTTCCTTCATTTCCAGGAAGCACTCCTTCTGCGATGAGAAATGCAGCTGCACGAAGGTGATCTGCGATAATCTTATGAGCTACTTTATTTTCCGTATTTCCACAGTACTCTTGCGATTTACTTACCAGAGCAGAAAATAGGTCAATATCATAGTTATCATGAACGTTCTGCATAACAGCTGCTATTCTTTCAAGGCCCATTCCAGTATCGATGCATTTTTTTGGTAATTTTTGTAAATTACCTTCTTCATCTTTATTAAATTCCATGAACACCAGGTTCCAAATTTCAACAATTCTGTCGTCTTCATGCAAATCCTGATTTGCATGATCGTAAAAGATTTCAGAACATGGGCCACATGGACCAGTATTGCCCATGCTCCAAAAGTTATCATCTGTTGTAATTCTTATGATTTTATCATCTGAAAAGCCACTTATCTTACGCCAAATTTCATATGCTTCATCATCAGTGTGGTAAACAGTTATGGATAGTCTGTTTTTATCAAGAGACAATTCTTCAGTAATAAATTTCCACGCAAATTCTATCGCAGTTTCTTTAAAGTAATCACCAAAGCTAAAATTTCCGAGCATTTCAAAAAATGTGTGATGCCGAGATGTATAGCCAACATTTTCAAGATCATTGTGTTTACCACCTGCTCTGAGACACTTTTGACTTGAGACGGCACGTTTCATTTCAGTTTTTTGCGTGCCGGTAAAGATGTTTTTGAACTGTACCATACCAGCATTTGTAAACATGAGTGTTGGATCATGCTCTGGAATCAAAGGAGAAGAAGGAACTTGCTCGTGATTATTATTTACAAAAAATTTTATAAATCTTTCTCTAATTTCGTTTAGCTTCATCGTTTTTACTGAGGTTATCTATGCATAATAAGTTGTAACAGAAGTAAAATCAATTTATCAATCTAAATATTAATATATACATTACTTAGTATAATAAAAGTAACTTTTACATAAAAATTTTAATAAAAAGATATAGGTTTAAATATTTTATCCACTAACATAGAGAAGTATTTGTTAATTCAAATAATATTTTTGTTAATTAATTTAAGGAGTGTGAAATGCCAAAAAAATTCCAAAACACTAAGAATAGCATACGAAAGAGGGAAATAACAAATAAGCAGGAGATGAATGGTCCAACAATTAGAATTGTATCTGACTTGGAAAGTATAGAGCAAAACAGAAGGGTAGAATTTTTAATTAAAGGAGAGAATTTAACAGTAAAAGACCTCTCTATATCTTCTAGAGCAGCTGAGATAGGCTTGGTTACAGGAATAGTAAATTCAATAGACATTCCTCAAGCAATTCGTGAATCGACAATAGATGGAATTATTTTAGGTCTTAAGAGTGGAGAAATAGAAAAAGGTAAAGAATATAATTATAGAGAATTTAAGAAAATATATCTAAAAAACCTTGTAGATGAATTGGGTAAGGATAGTTCAAAAAAGCTAAAAGAAAGAACTGATGAAAATAGCCAATTGAGAGAATCTACTACTGAAGAAATTGATTATCAGATGCAGGAAGATGTAACTATCGAATCAGCTTCTTTAACAAAACAAGAATTCGATTTTGCATCAAGCAAAGTAACTACTAAAGAGATTAATGACGTAATAAATGAAATAGAAGAATCAAATGCTAGTTATGGAATTACTCCTGAAGATATAAGTAGTGTTTCCCGTTTTGATAGTAATTCACAAGAAGTGTTAGATCATTCTATATTTAATAGCACAGATGTGGAAGGGCCTAAATTACCCGAAATAAATGGAGGACAGTATATAGGAATAGCAGGGATTGCTGGTGGTATATTTGGTGGAGTGCTAGCAGTAGCTTTTGCAGGATTAGGATACTTTTTATGGCATAGAAAAAATAGGGAAGGTAGCTACGATGTTGAAAAAGCGATGAAAAACCTTCCTGAACAAGCTCAACTTGAGCATTCCGGATCTACATCAGAAATAGAATCTTTGCTCAGCAATGCTACATCGGTAGCACATCTATCTTCTCAGATTAGTGTCGAGTAAGATTCCAGAGTTTGATGGCACAACAGTGCCATCAACTTAGCTCTTACAGCACTTATATGCTCTGGAACCAAAGGAGAAGAAATTTTCCTGTCTTACAAAAAATTTTATAACTCTTTCTCTAATTTTATATCGTTTTTACTAAGGTATAATAAATTGCAATGAGAAATTCAGATATTAATATATGTATTATTTAGTATAATAAAAATATAAAAATCTTAGTGAAAAGATGTGGACTTAAATAATTTATCTTTTATACATAAGGAAATATTGGTCAGCTTGGGGGTCATATATGTCAAGAAGATTTAAAAATACTGTAGGAAAAAAAAGATCAATCAATAAGGAAAAAAGGAATAGATGGATTAGTATTGAATCAGAATTGCGAGATGTAGAACAAAACAGAACAATATATTTTCTATTGGGAGGAGGTGATTTAAAACTTAAGTATGTATGTATGCTTGACGATACATCTTATCGTATTCTTGTTGCTGAAGGAGAAATAGTGCATGCAGAAAATCCAAAAGTGATGATTGATGATATTGTTTCTGATCTCAAGAGTGGAAAAATACGAAGTTATAAAAGATATAATGCCAAAGAGTTTTATGAAAAGTATCTCAAAGAGTTTTTGAGTAATGAGAACTTGCAAAAGCTGGAAGCTGGTGATATTGAAAATACAACAGCAGAACTACCAAACTTAAAACAAGTAATGGAAGAAATGAAAAAATCAAACGCTAGCAATGGAATTACAATGCGAAATATAGAAAGTGTTCAAAATACGACGAATATTTTGGGTAATCCTATGATTCATGATACAAACTTGAGAGAGTTTAAATTATTGGAAACACCTTCAAACGAGAAAAATAATATAGTGTTCACAGTAGGTATGTTAGCAGTAACAGTAGCTTTGGTAGCAGCTATCGCAGCAGCTGTACCATTTAAATGTTGGTTTTATAATAGAAAAAATAAAAGCCATAGTAGTGCTAAGGAAGAAACTCCATCTAGTTATTTATTAAGTGCAATAACTTTAGAAAGTGGAACTAATTCTATTCGTTAGCCAAAATATTGCAAAAATAGAATTTTTTTATTATTTTTTTACAGTTTCCTCATTTAATAATTTTTATGCTCTAATTATTATACTTAATTTATCATTACCTGTTGTGTAAACAGGATGAGAATTTTCAATAATCTACATCCTTTAGTAAGAAAAAATCAATACATTCACGATAAATTTACCTCATATCTGTGTTTTATATGTGGAATTTCGAATGGAAAATTATGCAGGCAAAGAAAGAAGAATAGTGAATATAGTTACTCAACATTGGAGTGATATAAAAGGATCAGATAGAGAATGGCCAGAAAGACATGAAATAGACACTGCAGAAATCATGGAGTCATGGCAGCATTGTTTTATCATTGAAGTTAAAGATCGAGGTTATATTTGTGAAAATGCAGGAGAAAAAGCTATTGAATTCTATGGTTTTGAAAAAAAGATGTACATCGATGATAAGTATGCAATTGATGCACCATTTTTGCGGCTATATAAAATAGATGCAGTTATTGATAAACTTGAGACTGTAATAGAGAGTAAATGCTCAATTAACGAAGAGGAAGAAAGTGAAAGTGTTAAAATGAGGCAAGTATTGTTGCCAATTGGAGATAAAGAAGGTATAACACATATACTGGGTGTGATTACATTCAAGCTGCTTTAAAATACAATTTTAATTTGATTTTTTAATAAAGTTATCTATACTCATACTTAATTACTAATAAAGAACTAAATAGTGATGTTTGTAAATTTGTTTAGAATATGACGAAAATAAAATTAAAAACCAAATCTTCTGTCAAAAAGCGCTTTCACCTTACAGCTAAGGGTAAAGTCATCTCTACTCAGTCAGGTAAAAGACATGGTATGGTAAAGAGAAGTAAATCTAATATTCGTAATCAGCGTGGTACGACGATTCTTAGTAAATCTGACTCGCGTATAGTTAAGCTTTATATGCCTTATGGTATTTAACAAAATGGAGGTAAAATAAAAATGGCTCGAGTAAAACGTGGAGTCACTACTCATGCTCGTCATAAAAAAATATTGAAACTAGCAAAGGGTTATAGAGGACGGGCAAAAAATTGTTATAGAATTGCATTACAAAGAGTTGAAAAAGCACTCCAATATGCTTACAGAGACAGAAGAACCTGTAAACGTGATTTTCGTGGTTTGTGGATAATACGTATTAATGCAGCAGTAAGAGAACATGGACTTACTTACGGTAGATTTATGCATGGTCTTAAACTTGCTGAAATTGATTTAAATAGGAAAATTCTTGCTGAGATGGCTGTTAATCATAAGGATGATTTTGCTAAATTAATAGAAATTGTAAATAGTAAGTTAGCTTAAAGCAAAAACACCATGAGAATTATTTTCATGGGGTCACCGGAGTTTGCTGTTGGTGCGTTAAACTTACTATTGAAATTACAGAGTGAAATAGTAGCAGTATATACCAAAGCTCCAAAACCTTCTGGACGTGGGCAGAGGTTAACAAAATCCCCAGTACACATCGTTGCTGAAAAAAGTGACATAGAGGTATGTACTCCTGCCTCTTTAAAATCTTCGATAGAGCAAGAAAAGTTTGGAAATTTTAAGCCAGACGTTGCAGTTGTTGCTGCGTATGGATTGATACTTCCAAAAGAAATTTTAAATATTCCCAAATATGGTTGTATTAATATTCATCCATCATTACTGCCTAGGTGGCGCGGTGCAGCTCCGATACAGCACACAATTTTAGCCGGAGATCAAGAAACCGGAGTTAGCATTATGCAGCTAGATGAAGGATTAGATTCTGGCCCTATTTTAAAACAGAAAAAATTTCTTATTGAAGAAAGCGATAATTATAAGACGTTGTATGATAAATTGTCTGAATTAGGTAGTGATTTACTGCTGAAAGTACTAAACGAAATTGAAAAGCAAGTTCCCTTAAAACAGAGCGATAACGATGCGTGCTATGCTGACAAAGTAAAAGACTATAAAATTTACGCAAGTGACGCCTGTGAAATTGCTTATAGAAAGGTTAAAGCATTTTATCCAAAAGCATTCATTAAGGTAGAGAACAAACGTATCAAGATACTTGATGCTGAATTTGAAGCTTTCACTTCAGGACAAGGTGAGATCATTAATGATAATATGCATATAAGTTTAAAAGGTGGTACTTTAATTCCTAAAGTTGTACAAATGGAAGGAAGAAATCCTTGCGATATTAAAGATTTTGTTCGTGGCTTAAAATCAAGTTTAACAAAAAAATTTATAGAATAGACTACTTTGAAAGGAGGGTGAGGAGAGCTAAAGCAACTTCTACAATTTGGTATTCCGCTGCTTGTTAGCGGAATCTACAACAAGATAACGCGTTTTGGTGTACGAACATTGCAATTTGCAGGTAATTTGAGTAATAGATGGTCAGTGCTTGACACTGGAATCCAGTTTCTATTACCTGGTGTGCTCATTTAAAGTGAAGTTTTCTGGATCCCAGTGTCTGGGGACTGGGATGACATCTTTCTTGGTCTCTTGTATCACAATGTTCGTACAGCTATGTGCTTGTTAGCGGAATCTACAACGAGATACCGCAGTGGTATGACGTAGTAGCTATATATAGACAAATTTTCTTTTCTTAGATATAATCTTAAGAAACCTTCCATATGAAAATTAAAAGAGCTTTAATATCAGTATACGATAAGACAAATATAATTGAACTTGCATCGTTTTTGATGCAGCAACAAATAGAAATTCTCTCAACAGGGAATACTTATAAAGTGCTATCAGGTGCGGGAATAAAAACGCAAGAAGTTTCAGATTACACACAATTTCCAGAAATACTAGATGGCAGAGTGAAAACTTTACATCCTAAAATTCATGGAGGAATACTCTGTGATCGAAAAAGGCACGAAAAGGAAATGCAGAATCTAGAAATTAAGCCGATAGATCTGCTTATAACTAACTTATATCCATTTTGGAAAACGGTTAATAGCAACTCAGGTGAGAAGCAAATCATAGAACAAATAGATATAGGTGGAGTAGCATT
The DNA here is from genome assembly GCF_947250635.1 of Wolbachia endosymbiont (group B) of Parapoynx stratiotata. Lineage (NCBI taxonomy): Bacteria > Pseudomonadati > Pseudomonadota > Alphaproteobacteria > Rickettsiales > Anaplasmataceae > Wolbachia > Wolbachia endosymbiont (group B) of Parapoynx stratiotata. The sequence goes on from NZ_OX366335.1 coordinate 396,866, forward strand.
AATTAGAGCTACAGCAAAAAACTTTCATTTCACTTCAGTGATTTCTAGCATTCAAGATTACGAAACACTGAAAGCTGAGATGATCAAAAATAACAATCAGACAACATTAGAATATAGAAAACATCTAGCAACTAAAGCATTTGCTCTGACTGCACAGTATGATTCTAATATTTACAATTGGTTTTTATCACAGGGTAAAAGCAATGAGTTACCAGAGTTTTTTACTTTATATGGATGTAAAGCACAAGGACTCAGATATGGTGAAAATCCTCATCAAAAAGCTGCATTTTATAGCAATCAATTTAGCAAATATCCACTGGAGAAAATACATGGAAAAGAGTTGAGCTATAATAATATAGTCGACATAGAGTCTGCACTTAACATAATTTCTGAGTTTCAAGAACCTGCAGCAGTGATAATAAAGCACAATAATCCATGTGGCGCTGCTGTTAGTGATAGTGCTTTAAAAGCATATGAAAAAGCTCTATCATGTGATGAAATAAGCAGTTTTGGTGGAATAGTTGCTTTCAATCGGGAGATAGATTTCAAGCTAGCAGAGAAATTAAACGAGATATTTTTGGAAGTGGTGATAGCACCATCGGTAAACAAAGAGGCACTAAAAATTTTACAAAAAAAGAAAAATTTAAGAGTGATTATTCATCAATCTCTTCAGCAAAATGCAAAATATCAAATCAAAAATGTTGTTGGCGGGTTCTTAGTGCAAGAAAATAATAACCATACAGTAAAAGTAGAAGAAATAAACCGAGTGACAGAATGCACTACAACAAAAAAAGAGAAGGAAGATCTTATTTTTGCTTGGAAAATATGTAAACATGTAAAATCCAATGCAATAGTGATAGCAAAAGACGGTTGTGCTATTGGCATCGGTGCAGGACAAACAAGCAGAATAGATAGTGTGAATATTGCAGTAAAAAAAGCAGGTGAAAAATGTAAAGGCGCAGCGCTTGCTTCAGATGCATTTTTTCCATTTCCAGATAGTATAGTAGAAAGTGCAAAGCATGGAATTACAGCTATAATTCAGCCAGGTGGCTCATTGAAAGATCAAAACGTGATAGCAGCTGCAAATGAGAATAAAATTGCCATGTTTTTCACTGATGTTCGTAACTTTCTCCATTAAGCTTTGTATCTTGTCAAAATTATACCCACACAGGGCTTTGTTGCATAGCAGCTTATAGGTATGAAAATTGTAGTAAATTTATGTAGTTACTTTAAACTCAACTATACCTATCTGTAATTGTAAGCTGTACTCTTGAGCTCCTGATGCGATTTATAGCAAATCCTAAAATGCCTTGCTGTTTTTCCTTATAGACATTCAGCTTACCTTGTACATTAGTCTATCTGGATGACATTTTACTTTTTCTAGAATATAATAATTCCCTAGAAATTACCCTACTCAATTCTATTGTACCTTGTTTAACATTGAAACATGAGTCTGAAATCTAGAAATTTTTTAAGAACAAAAGTTATTCTAAGTTTTTGTTGGTAAGAAAAACTGGATTACAGCTCCATGCACTGGAATGATATCTAGGTCTAAAGTCTACATAAAAATCGTTTACAATCGGCGTTCAATGTGATAAGTTGAAAGCAGTTTATTCCTCGGTAGCTCAGTGGTAGAGCAGTTGGCTGTTAACCAATTGGTCGCTGGTTCGAATCCGGCCCGGGGAGCACTATTTTATACAATCTGTACATTTCACTTTTAGCCCAAAATTCACTACTTTTTTTTTGTCTATTAAACAGACAAAACGTGTGAAGTTATATAGGTTTAAAGCCTTTACTGTCAAAATGCAAAGATGTCTGCGCTTCACTTAGCTTGCTATCTGGCTCCTCTCCTATTTTTCTTTTATTACATTTCCTTTTTAATTGAGGAAGGACATTTTTTGGCAATGTTTCATCAATACTGCAATAATTGTAAATGAGCGAAGTAAGACGCACCAAATTTCCACTCGCCAAAGTCTGTACATCTCTGTAATTAATGCTGTTATCATATACTTTAAGTGTAATAAGATTTTTAAGGTTTTCACTTGCTGCTAAAGCCTCTACACCTTCATTACTGATTTCATTCCATCCTAAACTCAGTAAAGTAAGCTTTTGAAGGTTTCCACTTGCTAAAGCTTTTGCCCCCCTATCGCCAATTTTATTATCATATAATTTAAGCTCAGTAAGACTTGTAAGATTTCCACTGGTTAAAGCCTCTACATCTTCATCACCAATTCCGTTTCCTCCTAAATCAAGCGAAGTAAGATTTATAAGATTCCCGCTTGCTAAAATCTTTACATATTCTGTAACAACATAACTGCAACTTAGATCAAGTGAAGTAAGATGAGAAAGCTGAGCTAATTCTTTTATAACCTCATAATTAATTTTTGAACATCGTAAAATAAGTCTTGTAATGTTTGTATTGCTTTTTAAAAAGTTTACTAATCTATCAACATTAATTATAGCAGCTGATGTTGCTAAAGTATTACCCTTTACATATTGACTATAACTCATTTGACCTCACTATTAAAGCTATGCAAGTGTTTTAGTAAACACTTCAGCAACTGTCAATCACTTTAATAAAATATTTTATGAAAAACTTCATATACCATTGCCTCCAAGCAGCTTTTTATATCTCTTATTTTAACACAAAAGTTGTGAGAAGAGTTTGTTTTTGGTATCATCGGAGGTTCTCGATGATAACTTTTATATGAACTTTAAATCAGTCGTTTTATGTATATTAGATGGCTGGGGTAATGGAATAGAAAATAGTAAATACAACGCTATTAGCAATTCAAATCCACCTTGTTGGCAACATATTAGCTCTAATTATCCAAAGTGCAGTTTATCTGCCTGTGGAACTGATGTTGGATTACCAGAAGGCCAAATAGGCAATTCAGAAGTTGGTCACATGAATATTGGTAGCGGTAGAGTGGTAATGCAAAGCCTTCAGCGTATTAATCAAGCAATCGAAACGATAGAAAATAATGCAAATCTACAGAATTTTATTAATGATCTAAAAAGTAAGAATGGCATATGCCATATAATGGGATTGATATCAGATGGCGGTGTTCATTCGCATCAAAAGCACATTTCAGCTTTAGCAAACAAGATATTACAGCGCGGAATTAAAGTTGTAATACACGCATTTTTAGATGGCAGAGACACACTGCTAAATTCAGGGAAAAGATGCATTCAAGAATTTACAGAAAGCATAAAGGAAAATGATATAAGAATCGCCACTGTCTCTGGGCGTTATTATGCTATGGACCGTGATAATAGGTGGGAAAGAACAATTGAAGCTTATGAAGCCATCGCATTTGCAAAGGCGCCTCGTTATGATGATGCAGTATCGCTTATTGATGAAAATTATCAAAATAATATAACCGATGAATTTATCAGGCCCGCAATAATAGGCGATTATCAAGGTATAAAACCAGAAGATGGATTGCTATTGGCTAACTTTCGTGCTGATCGAATGATACAATTGGCAAGTATTTGTCTTGGTAAAGCAGGCTATACTGAAGTGGCAAAATTCTCTTCAATTTTAAGTATGATGCAATATAAAGCGGACTTAAAAATCCCTTATCTCTTTCCTCCTGAATCTTTTGCCAACACTTTGGGACAGATAATAGAAGACAATAAACTACGGCAACTGCGCATTGCTGAAACTGAGAAATATGCGCATGTGACTTTCTTTTTTAATTGTGGAAGAGAAGAACCTTTTTCTGGTGAAGAAAGAATACTCATTCCTTCACCAAAAGTTAAAACTTATGACCTGCAGCCTGAAATGTCAGCCTTTGAGCTCACAGAAGAGCTTGTAAAAAAAATTTCTTCTCAAGAATTTGCGCTGATAGTTGTAAACTACGCTAACCCTGATATGGTGGGACACACAGGTAATATAAAAGCGGCCGAGCAAGCTGTGCTCGCTGTAGATGATTGCCTTGCAAAAGTACTCAGCGTTGTCAAAGAAGTGGGTAATACTGCACTCATTGTTACAGCAGACCATGGTAATGTGGAATGTATGTTCGATGAAGAAAATAACACACCTCACACAGCGCACACTCTAAATAAAGTTCCATTTATTATATCTTGTGAAAATTTAAAACTGAGAGATGGAAAATTATCTGATATTGCTCCTACTATTTTACAGCTACTTGGACTTAAAAAGCCAAACGAGATGACAGGTAGTTCGTTAGTGCGTTCCATGTTGCTATAACTCTATTGTTAAGGGTTGAGGAAATAAAACACTGTGTATAGAAGATAGCATATCTATTTGCTGCTCTAAATGATCATGCTCAGCTTCCACATTAGAGTACCGAATATTATTCTTCCCTACATATACAGATAAAGAACCATCATCTTCAACTGCTTTGTTATTTTGCAATACTATATTAAAAATTTCTTTCTGTTTTAAAGCATCGAACCAATCTTCAACTGTCGTATAGAAAAACTCACCCGTTCCACTTTCCGGACACACTTCTGGAGAAATCTTTAGCACATCATGAGAAAGTGGTGGAGAAAAATAGCTCTTGAATGAGTAGCTGGGAGAATTGTAGTTATTGTGCAGAGCGATAACGTGATCTTGACCAGGAAGTAAAAAATCTAAAATTCTTTCTGCAAAGTTTCTAACAGCTCTCAAAGCATCTTCTGAAACACTGCCAAACTCTCTTAAGCTAGCTTCTGCACCTACATCATCAAACATGCGATTGGGATCGAATTCATACCGCTCACCATTTAAGTAAAATTCTACATTACGCGGAGTACCATCACCATGAGTAATGTATAGCATTCTTCCACCAAACTGCTGGAGTATATGCTTACCAGCCCCTTTTGAAGTTACTTCATTTTGATGCACATTAATAAAATTGATCCCACTTGTATCGCTACTTTTAATAAAAAGCTTAACCGTGGTATCACCCAACGCTAGATCATATTCTTTAGTGTCGATGTTTGACATTCCGCTGCTATCAATAATCAAAGCAAAAAATAGTACAAATTTTACTTTATGTTAGTTATAAGCTTTTATTTTTAAATTTCTTGCTGTCAACATTAATGATTCATTAAAGAAGTTATCAGCATCACTAATGCTACCTATGCTTTTTGTATTGATAGATTGGTCAATTCTTTTAACTAGATTAGATAAAACTTTGTTAGGGCCAACTTCAACAAACTTATTAGTGCCATGGCTTATCATATATAAAACCATCTCTCTCCATCTTACTCTACTTACAACTTGCTTAGCGAGCAAAGCTCTTATGATCTCTGGATCACTTTCTTCCTTAGCTGTAACGTTTGATACAAAAGGAATCGAAGGGCGAGTTATGTTGATGCTTTTTAAAAATTCCAGAAGTTTTTCATCAGCAGGTTTCATAAAAGATGAGTGAAAAGGCCCACTAACTTGTAATTTTATCATTTTCTTGACACTTGAGTTTTTGAATAAATCAGGTAAGACCTCAAGAGCCTCTGCAGTACCACTCACCACTACCTGCCCACCACCATTATCGTTTGCAATTTCACAATCAATTTGAGCTGATTTTAATATACCTTCTACTTCACTTATTTCTGCTCCAAGTAGAGCAAACATTCCACCTTTGCATTTTAGTGAAGCTTCATGCATTGCTTCGCTACGAACTTTTAGCAATTTGACTGCAGACTCAAGCGTCAATGCCCCTGCAGCACACAGCGCTGTATACTCGCCAACTGAATGCCCACAAACATACTGAACGCTGTAAAGAGATTCACCAAATACGTGCTTCATAACACGTAGCGTTGCAATTGACACCGCCATTATAGCTGGCTGAGCGTTTTCCGTGATGGTTAATTTCTCAATAGGGCCATTGAAAATCAAATGAGACAGCTTTCTACCCAATATGTCATCTACTTCATCAAATACGTTCCTTGCAACTGAAAATTCATCATATAAGCTCTTTCCCATTCCTACAAATTGGGAGCCCTGACCAGGAAAAGCAAAAATCATAAAAAATTTTTCATTCTTCATTGAGAATACTACTTTATTTATTTTTTGTCAATATTTCACAATAATGATTGACCAAATGAACCAGATTCACTAAAATCTTAGCTGGTAAGAAATTTGTAAGAACAATGGCAGAAATCGATTATCACAAAGTTACTATAGTTATGACAGATGGTCAAGAGTTTGAAACTTATTCCACTTATGGAAAAGAAGGTCAAAGAATAAAGCTTGATAGAGATCCTCTTACTCATCCTGCATGGACTGGAAGTTTGACAAGCGGTTCAGGGGAAAAGGATAGTAAAATAGCTAAGTTTAATGATAAATACGGGAGTCTTTTTTAGTTCCTCCCCTCTTTATTTAACATGTATAAATATAAAAATGTAGGCTATATTGCTTCTTCGCTACCCAAGTCTCAGGAAGTATCTAAACTACTACAGAAACTCAATTTTATCAATATAGCAGAAGCAGGTAAGCATGAAGTTGATCTGCTGATAGTTGTTGGTGGCGATGGTTTTATGCTATGCACCCTACACAACTACGTCATAGGAAATAAAGATATACATGTGTATGGAATAAATACCGGTAACGTCGGATTTTTGATGAATAAATGCTTTGAAGATCTAATTGATCATATAGAACATGCAGTTCCTACTCAGCTAACTTTACTAAAAATGGAAGCCACAGACATAAGTGGCAAAAAACACCATTACATCGCAGTAAATGAAGTGTATGTCTTTAGAAATGCAAATCAAATAGTGGAGATGAATATTACCATTAATGATAAGCTAAAAGTAGAAAAATTCAGAGGAGATGGAATTATATTGTCTACCCCAACAGGTAGCACTGCATATAACTTCTCTGCCGGTGGGCCAATCTTACCACTTAATTCAAATTTACTTGCACTGACTTCCATCAATAGCTACTACCCAAGGCGTTGGAATGGAGCGTTAATCTCAAATGATACAATAGTGCAAATTGATATCAACGACGTGGAAAATCGTCCAGCACTTGTAGTATCAGATTACAAGGAATTTCACGACATATCGCAGGTAAAAATACAGAAAGATCACGAAAATACAGTCACTCTACTTTTTGACAAAGATTGCCCTTTGAATGAAAGGATCTTTGATCAGCAGTTCTTATACTAATATTTATTCTTAAATTAGTATTCACTATATCTTAATAACTATAGCGTAATCAACATAACATTGTAATTAATTTTGGAGCGAATATGCCTGAATCAGGAAATAAAGATAACGTCACACTGGTTTCTCATACAACGGTGAGTGAAAATAGTGCAGCAACTCAACCAACACCAGCACCTAGAAACACAGCGTTACAAACAAATTCGGCTAGCGAATCAAGTTCTGATGAAGAAAGGCAAAAAGAATCGAATGTGAACAGTTCAGAACCTATTTATGCATCCATAGAGCAAAATACAGAATCTCCAAAAAAGAGTTCAGATAGTGTATCAGTTAGCAGATCACCTTCTCAAGAAACAGTATACAGCGAACCTTGGAATAGTCAAAAAACATTAGAAAATTTAAAAGAAAGAGTGAAGGCAAATCCAACTCCTCCACCATCATATCAAACAGATGGCTCTGAAAAATCTTTGCTTGGAGATAATAAAAAGACAAACAGATTTTTACAGAAAGTAAAATATACGATGCAAAAGAAGAAAGTTACAATGCCTTTTGTAGGTCTTATTACGGCATGTTGTATTACGTCAATCGTTTTAGCTGTGAAGCAAAGAGAATTCATTGGATTCATCGGCAGCATAAATCCTGTTACTATATTTGTCGGAGTATTAGCGTCTTGTTTAGCCTTGGGAATTATGTGGGAATTTATGCAAGCAGTACGTACTAAGGAGCACAAGATCACAAAAAGAGATACTCAAGAAGTTTTAGATGAGATATCAAATACACTTTCAAAAGACAAGAAATGCATCAAATCTTTGGTATTAAAATATAGCAACGGTAATCGTGTTTACTTTACGTTTCACTCTCTTCCAGAAGAAGCAAAAAGTGATCCGAAGATCGTAGAACTTACAGGCCAGCCAATCTATTACAAGAGTAAAGTAAATTCATTAATCAATGATAGAATATGGCTTCCTATCTTAGGAACAGTTCTTATTACTGGAAACATAACCTTCCCTTTAGCACTTTATTCAACAGGTGGTTTGAGCAACATAGTAAGTTCATACACAAATCCTACTATTTACTGGCCAATCGTTGCAATTTCAGGCACTCTACTGCTTTTCACTTTAGCTTGCACAATTCATCATTGGAGCAAAACTGATTTTAAAGATTACTTGTTATTAGATACAAAAGATGCTAATAGTGAAAATCCTAATGAAACAGCTAATGAAACAGCTATTAAAACTGTAAAAAGCAGTCAAGAAAAGATTAGTTCAAAATTGTTACAAGTAGTTGCTGAACGATGTGGCCATCCAGATATTACTTATATTATTAATTAAATCTGGCTCGTACTTCTTTTTATCGCTATTCCAGTACTGTAACTGCAACGTTTTGAAGATTTACACTTGCTAAGACCTTGCTATTTTGATAGCTTGAGATGATGACAAGGAAGGGGTTTGTTTATGAAAAAAGGTTTAATATTTATATCTTTAGTAGCGGCTGTATTGATAGTCGTTAATTTTTTATATAAAAATAGCGGAATTGATGATTCACAAGTAGTAAACGTTTATTCATCTCGTAAAGAAGAATTAGTACATAGTTTGTTTGATGATTTTACAAAAACCACTGGCATCAAGGTACGTTATATCATTGACGATTATTCCCAATTGCTTTCACGTATGGAAAATGGCGGTGAAGCTGATTTGTTTTTAACTGCAGATGCAGTGAATTTGATTTTAGCCAAAAAAAGAGGGCTCTTATCTCAAGTGGATTCAGAGACTCTAAAAAATGCCATACCTGCAAAATTTAGAGATAATGAAGATTATTGGTTTGGTCTCACAAAAAGAGCTAGAATATTGGTTTACAATAAAGAATCAGTAGATCCTAAGGAATTAAGTACCTATGAAGATTTAGCGAATGAAAAATGGAAAGGGAAAATATTAGTACGCTCTTCCACAAGTCCATATAACCGATCATTGATCGCTTTTATGATTGCAAAAAATGGTTTTGAAAAAACAAAAGAATGGGTGAGTGGAATTGTAAGCAACATGGCAAGAAAACCAAGCGGTGGTGACACAGATCAAATTTATGCTGTAGCCGCTGGTGAAGGCAATGTTGCAATAGTAAATAGCTACTACTTTGCAAGAATCCTTTCATCAGAAAATAAAAAGAATATCACAGAAAAGTTAGGAGCTTTCTTTCCGAGTGATGGTGTAATGGTGAATATTAGTGGTGCAGCAGTAACAAAAAACGCAAAACACAGAGAAAATGCCATAGCTTTATTGGAGTTTTTTGTAAGCAAACAGGCTCAAGAGCTATATGCTAAAAAAAATCAAGAATATCCTATTGTTGAAGGTATTGAAACTTCTGATGTGTTAAAATCTTGGGGAAATTACCTACAAAGTACTCTGCCTATAAGTGAGCTTGAGAAGCATCTCTTTGAGGCTGTTATGATAGCAGATGAATGTAAGTGGAAATAAAATTTTATAGCTTCCTTCTACTTTACTTTACAGTTGTGTAATTGAAATTAAGAAAGTAGAATAAGCTCAAAAAAGGAGCTATGGACAAGAGAAGGAATTTATTAAATATCTCAGACCTCACAATCGGTGATGTAGAAAATATAACTAAATTAGCCAACCAATACCTTGAAGAAAAAGTTGAAAATAGTCATGTTCTGAAAAATAAAATAGTCATAAACCTATTCTTTGAAGATTCAACACGTACGCTCGCATCTTTTGAAATAGCAGCAAAAAGCCTTGGAGCAAATGTTATAACTTTACCAATAAAATCTTCTTCTATTAACAAAGGGGAAGATCTAAAAGATATGATAAAAACACTAAATGCAATGAATCCTGACTATATGATAATCAGGCATAAAAGTAGTGGTATCATTAATACACTGGCAAAGTATGTTAACTGCTCGTTAATCAACGCAGGCGATGGAAGCAGTGAACACCCAACTCAAGCTCTTGCAGATTATCTCGTAATTATCAGTCATAAAAAGCAAATAAAAAACCTCAAAATTGTGATATGTGGAGATATTTTGCACAGTAGAGTTGCAAGATCAAATATAAGATTGCTAAAAATGTTTGGAGCAAAAATAAGCTTAGTTGCACCACCAGCTTTGATGTGTAAACATTTTCCTGAAGTAGATTCACTTCACTACTCACTAACTGAAGGTATAGAGGATGCTGACGTCATTATGCTTTTAAGATTGCAGAAAGAGCGCATGAATAATAATTCTTCAGAAAAAGAATATTTTCATTTGTATGGACTTGATTCACAAAAACTATCGCACGCAAAACCAGATGCAATTGTTATGCACCCAGGACCAATAAATAGAGGTATCGAAATTAGCAATGATATAGCAGATTGTGTTATTTTACAGCAAGTAAAGTTTGGATTAGCAACGCGTAAGGCAGTACTGCACTATTTAATAAATGTTTAAGTTAAAAATTAATGTTTAAGGAATTTTAGACATAATGACCCTCCTATAAAGAAAAGATTTAGAAAAATATAACACACCTTATGACAGAAATTAAGCGTACGTGTACGCACTGAAGTAGACTGTGCTATATTTTTTATTGAGAAATTAATTGAAAAGTCTGCAGACTTGAATAAGGTGGATTTCGAGCTCTAAAATACCCTCATTTTTACTGATAATAATCAACTTACCAAATGTGTCAAGTATTTTTTTGCATTTAATTTACAACTACGAACGTTTATTTGCAAAAAATACTATAAACATAAAATGATAGATGTCATAAAAGTAGCCAGTACTGGCATCCAGTTAAATTTGTGAGTTAAAAGTTATGCTAAAATATAACGTTTCTAATGATGATGGAAAATGGATCCCAGTGTCAGCTACTTAGATGACATTGTTTAGTACGCAAATTACCACAATGTTCATACAGCTGTATACTGATTTCTTTAATGTCCGTACAGTTGTATGTCAGCTACTCAAATGACAATTTCAAATAAAACCTAGATAAAAGAGAAAAATAAATTTTTACATAATCATACTTGTACAATAACTAAAGCACTTTTTACTGTAGATTAATCATTTGATTATAGTATCATTTTAATTAAGCCTATATTTGCAATGTTTATGAAATATAAAGCATTCTTCATACTATTAATTGTTATATCTAACCTGCTTGCTGCAGAACAGCCTGAAGAAAATAAAAATGAAAGCAGTATAAATCAAGAAGACGTATCGAAAAGCAACACTGATGCTGAAAAAACTTCTCCGCTTCTGAGCGAACTCAAAGAAAGCACAGACCCAACAAATGTAATCAATGAAGAAGTACCTTCAAGTAATCAAACAAACCTACAGTCTGAAGAGGAGACTAATATAAAAGATACCAAAGCTCTAACAAGTCCTTTATCAGAAGAAAAAAAAGAAGAACCTGAAGAGAAGAAAATCAGTCACAATAATCAAACAAACCTACAGCCTGAAGAGGAGATTAGCAAAAAAGACACCGAACTTTCAACAAGCCAATTAACAGAGAAAAAGAAAGAAGAACAGCCTGAAAATATAACACCTGTGAAAAAAGAAAATGAAGAAAGCGAAAAATGGACAAAGCTAAACAAAGAAATAAAAAAACATAAAAGCAAGTCTATATATAAAAGACAATATGATAGCCTAAATGAGCACCTTCCTAAAACTATATTTACTGATGATTACAGTAAGCAATTTTTTTACTGCATCAAGAAGGGCAACTTAATTTGTCTAAGAGGAGTAATAAATAAGCTAGAAAAAATTGGATTAACAATTCAAGAAATACTAAGATTTAGAAATAAATTGGGTGATACTCCTCTAATTTATGCAGTGAAACAAGATGAAATAGACACAGTTCGCTTTCTCTTATTACAAGGTGCTGATCCTAGAGTAGTTGATAATAATTTTAAGTCCCCTATTGAAATAGCAATCGAAAGGAATCAGATCAACATAATAAACGCAATTGCCGAAATGATGCCATACCTTTTAGAGGATAAAGAAATAAACAATCAAGAAAACTCAGAGATGTATAACTTTGCTATAAAAATAAAAGAAAACACGTGTGATGCAAAAGATAATTAGACTTTTGATATTAATTTTAGTTGGTCATTTATGCTATGGAGATGATGCAATCAATGATTTTTTAAGCGCTCTGCATGATGTAAAATACGTATCTTACAATACAAAAGATTTTGCTAAATTTTTAGTACAGTGTAATAAAGCCAGCATACCACAAGATTTTAAGAAAGGTTTTGGTCCTAATTTAAATGGTGCTAATTTTAGTCAATTGTATTTAAGCAAATCTATTTTTGATGGAGTAAGTTTAATTGGTGCCGATTTTTCTAACACCGATTTATCAGATGTGTCTTTTATCGATGTTGATTTACGTGGTGCCAATTTTTCCAATGCTAATTTACATGGCGTTAAAATAAAAGGCACAAATTTAAGTTTTTCAAAATTTGCTTCTACAAATTTAACAGATATCATATTTGATCAGTCTAATATCAGTTATGCTGATTTTATCAATTCTAATCTCAACAAAGTAAGTATGCGTAATATAATTGGTTTGCATACCAAGTTTTTGAATGTAAAAATGAATTTCTCCAATTTATCAAACTCAAGTGCCAGCTACATCAATTTTAGTGATAGTGAAATAAACGACACTGTTATGCAGAAAAATAATTTCGACAACGCAAGTTTCTTTGGAGTGGATGCACATAAGCTCAAGGTACAATTTTCTTCATTAAAAAATGCTAACATATATGGTGCAGAAATAAAAAAATCGGATTTTACAGGTAGCAATCTTTCAAACGCCTATTTTAATTCTTCCATTATAGTCAACAGTAATTTCGAAAAAGCCAATTTAAGCAATTCACAAATTTCCTATGTGAAAGGGGATAATTCAAACTTCATTAAATCTATACTAAATGGTTCCAAGATAAAACATGCATATGTTTTCGAAGCAGACCTTCAGGATGCTGACTTATCTAATATTGATTTTAGTTTTAGTGAATTGTATAAAGTTAACGCCTATGATGCTAACATTTGTCACGGAAAGTTTCATAATACTAAAGTTGTGAATTCTGACATGAATGGTTCGTTCTTTGACCATTCATTGTTTACCTCTGCAAAAATAGAAGATTCAGATCTTTCCACAACTTCAATGTATAAGACAAAAATTAAAGACTCTCAAATTTATAATAGTACTCTTTCCCACCATAATATGGATTCGAGTGAGATAGAAAATTCAATATTCTTCAAATTATTAGCTGATAATTCGAGCTGGTCTAAGTCAAAAGTCACTAATTCAAACTTTATTGAAAGTGATTTCAAATCCTCCGTGTTTTATGATAATGCCTTTAGAAAGACTAGTTTTTTTCTTAGCAATTTGAGTAATTCAACAGTGAGTGATGTCTCTTTCCTCTCTTCAAGCATATATAAAAGTTCAATTGCTGATATTCATTTAACAGATTGCAAATTTGATAATTCAATTTTGATTGACAATCAAGGACAGACAAAAATTACAAATCTAGAGAATGCCATAACTTCAATTAAAGATCTGCAAGAGAAAATATCGCAGGGCAAAAAATTTGATGTAAATTATTCTTACTTTGAGTTTAAGGATATGAATTTAGAAAATGCTAATTTTTCTAATTCAATATTAAGTAGAGCAAAGTTTGTAAACGTTAATTTGAATAAGGCAAATTTTGAAAAAGCCGATTTACGTTATACTGTCTTTGATAATTCCTCTCTTATTGATGCCAATTTATCAAATTCTAATTTAGAGGGCTCTAGTCTTTTAAACTTTGATTCAAAAAATACAAAGTCTTAAAAAAGCTCTATAATGTACTTGTTAAATAAAGAAAAATGACCGTAAAAAATGAGGGCATACTACTGATTCTATCCTCTCCTTCTGGAGCTGGAAAAACTACTATATCAGAAAAATTACTTGAGCAATCAACTGATTTAGTTATGTCTGTTTCTATGACTACACGCAAACCTCGTCCCGGTGAAGTAAACGGAAAAGACTATTTTTTCGTTACTGAAGAAAAGTTTCACGAACTATGTAAGGCTGGTCAAATGCTTGAATATGCCAAAGTTTTTGAGAATTTTTACGGTATACCAAAAGATTTTATAGAACAAAACCTGAGCAGTGGAATAAGTGTTTTACTGAATATAGATTGGCAAGGAGCATTTCATTTGTTTGAAATCTTAAGAGAAAAAGTTGTAAGTGTTTTTATACTACCTCCCTCAATGGAAGAGCTTAGACTGCGTCTACAAAGGCGTAATAGTGATGATGAAATTGAAATAGAGCGTAGATTAGCCGAAGCGCAAAAAGAGATAAGTAAAAGTAATAAATATGATTACGTAATAATTAATGATGATCTTGATAAAAGCGTAGAAGAGATAAAATCAATACTAAGTAAAGGAATGCTTAAAAAATTAGAAGAAAAATCAAGTTTGAAAGATCTATAAAAACATTGGTTTGTCTCTTTCAGAGCACTCATGCTTCACAGTTTAGCCACATTTATTATTTTTTAAGATAAAATAGTTAAAATAGTAGACAAGTGCTAAAGTGGGGATTTGACTATGACAATAGATTTTCTAATAGAAACTAGTTTTCTGCCTTTTCACCTATATTTCGATAACATCTAGCTCAATTTAAAAGTTTAATACAATTCGTTAACGCCAAATAGCTTTTAATATTGAGGTTTTAATATGAGTATAGATCTAAGTGTATCAGTTACTAATGCAAACAAACCAGATAAATATATAAACAAAAATGAAAAACAAGATAAAAAAGACAAGCAATTGTATAATATTATAGAGAGAAAGGTAAAAAAAGAAAAACATCAGCATAAAAAACCAGGAAGTCGAGATGGAACACTCAAGGAATGTAAAAGGTTATTTAAGGAAGGCGCTAGTCCTGAAGTATTAACTAAATTAGAAAAATCGCTTAGAGAACAGGAAAAATATCACAGATATTATGTCCAATGTTTCCTTCCAGTGCTAGGTGAAGTAATAGAACGATCGAAAAGAATATCAAATGAAACAAAAAAACAAGTAATTTCTGAAGTCACTAAAAGTTGTTTTAGTAGGCACAGCGAACAAGACAGTGGCTACGGTAGCGATTTTGAAGATGAAATGAACGGAATATCAGATTCTGATAGCGATTTTGAAGATGAAGTAAACGGAACACTAGATAATCATGTTCAATTACTGAAAGCAATCGAAAGTGGAAATAACAGTAAATTTAGAAAATATCTAAAAGATTGCACGAATGTTGATGGTATAAAAGATGAAAAAGGAAATAATATTTTACACCTTATTGCATCGCTCAAAAAGAAACAAAAGCTTAAGTTTCTAGATACCTTGATAAAAATAGCTAACGAGAAAAATTTAGTACAACTTGTTGATAGTGAAAATCAAGAAGGAAAGACTCCTTTTCAGGTAGCACTAATTAACAAGATAATAAAAGGGAAACATGAGTCTAATACAGTTAGAAGTAGCGATAATACACTTAAGTTTCTTGCAAAATTGTTAAAGTATGGAGCCAAGCTAAGCTTACCTACAGAGGATTTAGAAAAATTATCTAAAAAGCAAAATGAATACTATCTTAAATTTTTAGAGAAATTGGCTGAGCGAAAACCAGAAATAAAAACAAAAGTTGAAGAAGTTATAGCCCATACCATAAATACTCCAGATAGTAATGATAATTATCAATTACATTTAGCAATTAAAAATAAAGATGAGAAATCCTTTAAGGAGTTATTGCAAAAAGGAGCAGATATCAACCTTAAAGATGCAAATGGCAATAATGCTTTACACCATATTGCCTTGCTGAGAGGGAAGCAAAAAGTTACATGCTTGAAATTAATATCAGCCTTAGTAAAAGAAAGAAAAATATCTGAAGATAAATTAGATGAATCTATAAAAGCAACTAACAGGCAAGGCAATACACCTCTAGAATTAGCACTAAAGAAAAAAGCAGAAAAAAAAAGTATCGAATACCTATCGCAAGAAACAATTTTTGATTTAGCAACTAATTATGATAATACAACAAAGTTTTGTGCAGCATTATTACAAAACGGTGCTAACCCTGATTCTTTATGGTTAGAAGATCCAGAATTCCATACTAAAAAGTACTATTTAACTTTACGAGATCTAAAAGATTGTTCAAGCACTCCACAGAAAGCACAGGAGAAAGCTAAAGAACTAAAAGAGAAGCTTGAGGAAAAATACCACTGTGGAACTGCTTCGAAAAAATGTCAATCAGGCATTAAAAAGCTAGGTTCTGGTGTAAAAAAAGGAGCATCTGCTGTATGGAAATGCATTGATCCGGGCAGGAGAGCTAGTGTATTGTTAGCAATCACAGTAGCAACTACTATTATTACAATGGTAACACTTTCTTGCTTCCAAGGACAAATTGCAATTGGAGCAGCGTTACCCATCATAGCTATAACAGGAGTGGTGTGTCTGATATTCACTTTGGGACTTAGCGACATTAGGAAGTCTGTTAAGGAATTAACCAACGATAAGCAAAGCCGTAAAGATGATCACCTAGCTGCAAAACAACCTGAAAATATTACTGAACAACAAAATTTAGCTAACAACTCAGCAGAGCAAGAAGTACAAAGATCGTCAGATCAATCAGAGCATACAGAAAGTCCAGCTACTCAAATGAGCAATATATCAATATCACGTCAATTTACAAATATGCTAGATGGATTGACTAATAAATTCTCTTTTCCGGGGCGATGAAATTAATCTCATCGCTCAGAGTTTTTTTAGCAACTTTTTTATAGTCAATTTCTACACTGACTTGGCTTTTCTCTTCTTTAAGCCATGCCATAGTATGTTTCATCCAATTTTTATCATCACGCTCGGGAAAATCTTCACGAGCATGGGCACCTCTGCTTTCCTTACGATTAGCTGCACATTCCATGGTAATAACCGCTTGTGGAATCATATTTGCAAGCTCCAGTGCTTCAACCAAATCACTATTCCATATCATACTGCGATCTTCAACTGCAATTTTAGGCATCATTTTTGCTACTTCTTTTATAGCTTTTTTACCTTCTTCTAAAACTTCAGCAACACGAAATACTGATGCATATTTCTGCATAGTGTGCTGCATTTCACTGCGTATTTTTGCTACTTTGAGCTCTCCAGAAGCAAATCGCATTTTATTAAATCTATCTACTATCCAGTCTGTGCAGTCTAAATGCAATTTTTTATGTGGTGCATCAGGTTTCAATTTTTCTTTTGCTCTGAGCGCTGCAGCTCTACCAAAAACCACAAGATCAAGAAGCGAGTTAGAGCCAAGTCGATTTGCACCATGTACAGAAACACATGCCGCTTCTCCAATTGCAAACAATCCATCCACTACTTCTTCCTTACCTTCCTTCAGTGTTATCACTTCTCCATGATAGTTGGTTGGAATACCGCCCATGTTGTAGTGAACAGTTGGAATAACAGGTATCGGATCTTTAGTAACATCAACTCCTGCAAAGGTTTTTGCTGTTTCACTAATACCTGGCAATCTGAGTTTGATCACTTCCGGATCAAGATGCGATATATTCAAGTACATATGATCTTTCTTTGGCCCAACTCCCCTTCCCTCTCTAATTTCAATTGTCATTGCTCGACTTACTACATCACGAGAAGCCAAATCTTTTGCCTTTGGCGCATAACGTTCCATAAACTTCTCACCCTGAGAATTAACGAGGTACCCACCTTCACCGCGGCATCCTTCCGTCATCAAGCACCCTGAGCCATATATTCCTGTTGGATGAAATTGCACAAATTCCATATCTTCAAGTGGCAACCCAGCTCTCACCACCATGCCATTACCATCACCTGTGCAGGTGTGTGCACTTGTTGCAGAAAAATAAACACGTCCATAACCACCTGTTGCTATTACCACAGAATGTGCACGAAATCTATGCAACGTACCATCACACAGCGACCAAGCTATCACCCCACAGCATGTCCCTTTGTCCATAATCAAATCGATTACAAAATATTCGACAAAAAATTCAGCGTTAAATTTAAGACATTGCTGATATAGAGTATGAAGAATTGCATGCCCAGTTTTATCTGCTGCTGCACAAGTACGCTGAGCCGATTTTCCTTTACCAAAGTGAGTTGTCATTCCACCAAAGGCACGCTGATATATTTTTCCATCTTCCGTACGAGAAAAGGGTACACCAAAATTTTCAAGTTCAATCACAGCTTTTGCAGCATTTTTACACATATACTCTATTGCATCTTGATCGCCAAGCCAGTCTGAACCTTTTATTGTGTCATACGCATGCCAGCGCCAGTCATCTTCAGCAATATTACTCAAAGCTGCACTAATTCCTCCTTGCGCTGCAACTGTATGACTTCGTGTAGGGAAAATTTTAGAAATGCAGGCAACTGAAAAATTAGTTGCAGCCATTCCAAGTGTTGCTCTAAGCCCTGCTCCACCTGCACCTACTATCACCACATCATACTCATGCTCTATGATTTCATACGCTGACTTATCCATATCCACTTATTTTATCATCACAGGCTTATAATATCACAGAAGTAGAAAAAATCTATACAAGTTTTCTGGATGTAAGCTTCTGAAACAAATCTATAGTAAACGATGTAATAACAACCATAGGGTGTTATGAAAGTAGCTGACATTGGAATGACACTATCATAAAGGAATAAGTGTAGTTATTTGCATAACATTGATGACTTATGCCTATTTAATTAGATCTAAAATTAGATAGAAAAAGGTAATCTTGATAAAACTCATTTACAACAAGTTCTCTCGCACTTGAATTTTCCGTTTGCACTTTTTTGTATCCTAATTTATGGCTTATTGAATCTTTATATGAACTAACTGCTTTATATATCTTACTTACCTCTCCTGGAAAGATACCACCAACAATTATAACGCATAACCCTGCAACTGTTGCAAAAGCTAGAGTTAAACTTTGCCTCCAGCTAGCTTTTTTTTCTTGTATACCAGCAGGGCACAATTCACTTGACATTTCTTTTAGATACTCATGCCACATGTGATTGCAGTTTGTACATTTCACTTTTCTTCCAGATTCACCTATTTGCCCACGAGATACTAAGTAAGTTTTAGTACAATTATGACATTGTATTTTCATAGTGCTTACGTATAAAATAATATAAATTTGATATCAATATGTATATAATAAATGAAAAATTTGCAACTAAAAAATTACAAGATGAGATAGAAAATATTTGGAAAGATAAAGAAAAACTTAACCTAAAACACGAAGCAACATTAATAATCAAAGAGGTAATTGAGTTACTTGACAGTGGTAAAATTAGAGTAGCAGAAAAGCTATCAAGTGGAGAATGGATAGTACATAAGTGGATAAAGCAGTCAATATTATTACATTTCCTCACTGAGGAAAGCAAAATAATAGACAACACCAATTGCTGGTTTGACAAAATCGGTAGTAAGTTTAGTGAATGGAATGAGGAAAAATTTTACCAGTCAAAAATTAGAGCAGTCCCTGGATGTTTTGTCCGCCAATCTGCTTACATAGGTAAAAATGTTGTTCTAATGCCAAGCTTTATCAACGTTGGTGCATACATTGATTCTGGCACAATGATAGACACTTGGTCAACAGTTGGTAGTTGTGCACAAATAGGAAAAAACTGTCATATTTCCGGTGGAGTGGGAATAGGAGGAGTTCTTGAGCCTATTCAAGCTTCTCCAGTCATTATAGAGGATAATTGCTTCATTGGAGCGCGCAGTGAGGTAGCCGAAGGTGTTATAATAAGAGAAGGATCAGTCCTTAGTATGGGGGTGTTTATTGGAGCATCAACAAAAATTATTGACAGAGAAACAAGCAAGATATTTTATGGTGAAGTACCACCTTACTCTGTAGTTGTATCAGGATCTACTCCACCTAAAAACAACATTTCAACCTATTGCGCAGTTATAGTAAAAAAAGTGGACGAGAAGACGAGATCAAAAACTTCTATAAATGAAATATTGAGAATCTAACTACTTACCGTCACTTTTTTTATCATTATTACTAACTATAGTAATGGCATATGCGCATAATTCTGGAAAAGAGATCCCGTTTTCTTGAGACAGCTTGTATAATTTTTGCAAACTTTCTTTAACTTTATTAGGAATGTTTCCTCCACGCTCCTTTGCAAGCCATGAATCTTGATGGTGAATTGGATGAGTATCACCCTTTGGATTTCCTATATATACTGCAAAAGGTGCATTCTGTCCTTTGAAATCACACTGTACAGTAAATTTTTTTATAGACTCAGCCATTTAAAGACCTCTACTTTTCTTTTTAACCGATTTTATAGAAGATACAAGAGGTGGTTTTTTGATAAAATCTTGCCTATTAAACACACTTTCTTTGCCTTCTAAAGCTCGACGAACATCGGCTCTGCTTAGCTGTGACTCTTTTGCTACCCTCATTCCATGCTTTACCATAATATTAGTATATGCTAACACTTTTTTTACTAACTCTAGATCACCATTCAACATTTGAACCAATGCTTGAAATACCTCCGCTAAAGTTAATCCATCAGCACTTACAACCTTATTTTCTACAAAATTGATAGCTTCTTTAAATTTATATTCAATACCATCATCTTGAGGTATAAGGGTAACATAATCCGTATCTTGATTGTCCATAACCAAAGCAATACTACTCATATGTTTTTAAACTTATATTATATATATAAATACTCCACTATTTTATAGTATGGCACGCTATAGTTAAATGTTTATTAATAATATGCTTACTTATATACACGAATTAATTGATAAAAGCCAAGGATCAATATCCATCAGTAATTTTATGAATGCTGCTCTATATCATAAAGAGTACGGCTATTACATGAATAAATTACCACTTGGCAAAGATGGTGACTTCATTACTGCACCTGAAATTAGTCAGCTATTTGGTGAAACAATTGCAGTGTGGATAATGAATACATGGGAAAAATTAGGAAAGCCATCAAAATTTTCTCTAGTTGAACTTGGACCAGGTAAAGGAACACTCGTTCACGATATAATAAGAGTTACTAAAAAATACAGCTGTTTTTTTAGCTCAATGAACATTCACCTAATTGAAATAAGCCCTATTTTACAGAAAATACAAAAGGAAAAATTAAAGGGATTAGATATTAACTGGCACACAAATGTCAACAACTTACCAAATCAGCCAACTATTTTTTTTGCAAATGAGTTCTTTGATGCTCTTCCAATTGATCAGTTTGTTTATCGTGATGGGCAGTGGTATGAAAATAGAGTGATGAAACAGGATGGCGGTCAGTGTTTGACACTCAAATCCAGAAGAAAAGGATCATGTGTTCCAGCATCATCTATTCAGATAACAAATGGAAAACTTTTTAATGGTGCGGTAGTAGAAGTATGCTTAACTGGAATTGAAATATTAAGAAAGCTTGAGAAGAAGATAGTCAATAATGGAGGAGCTGCTTTGATCATAGATTATGGCTATATATATCCTTCATACAAGAGCACTTTGCAATCGATAAGGCAGCATCAGTATGCTAATTTTCTTGAAAATATTGGTAACAGTGATATTACTGCACTTGTAAACTTTCAAGCGTTAAAAGATTCATTAAAATACTTAAATTGTGAGATTTTAACTCAAAGAGAATTTTTATATTTGTTTGGTATAAAGGAAAGAGCGCAAGCTTTAATGGAAAATGCAAGTAATGAACAGAAGAATAAGATCTTCAGTGAATTTTTAAGGTTAACTGAAAATATGGGTACTCTCTTTAAGGTAATGCTGATTCACCATTTGTAGTCTTGTGTAGTTCTTATGTTAAACATACAAATACTAAAAAATTTACAGAATAAAAAAGGTACAAGAAACGTATCTGTTCAGCAGAGTAGCAAAATAAGATAGACAGATAAGACTATCATAGGAACAAATAGGTGTCATGAAAGTAGCTGACACTGGCATCCAGCCTTTTCGCGCAAAAAACGTTGTAAAGTGTTTACCAACTTAGTTGGATCCCAGCTGGAATGACACTTGGTTATGCAAGAAATCTATTGTCAAAAAAAATTACTTCCGCATATTTTGAATCTGATTATAATGACAATTAGAGATATTTTAAGAGCTCAAAATCTATCTTTGTCTGCAGACTTTCAGTTAACTTTTCAATAAAAAACGTAGCGTATCTTTTTCAGCGTATACACACATCTGTCATATGTGCGCTGCATTTTTTTTCTAATCTTTTTATACAGGAGGATTTTATGTCCAGAATTCCAGATACTTGACCTTTACTTTAGCTAATAACAGGCGCCTGTGATTTTTATAAAGAAAGTGTAGGAAAAACTGTTTCCAGGCATAAATTTGCCATGTATACCTAAAAAGTAATTATATTAGCATAATATTCATACTTATATGCCAATATTAATATTCTTTGAATTGAAGAATATTATGGAACAACAAGCATCAAACAAAGATATAGGGATTAAATTTAGACAGGATCAATGTAAGCAGAAATGCTATATACCCCAGTTATGGATTATCCGAGTCAATAAAGCTTAGAAATAGAGGGCTTTTTCGACTGCATGGAATACGAAATTGATGTTGAAAAAAATATGTACCAAAAAATTTATGTGGGATCTATGCCGAAGCTCAAATTGCATGACACCATTTATTTTTATGGTTTTGTCTATTTTATTTTGCCACTCTGCTAAACGGATACATTTAATTCCATTTTTATCGAGCAGATAATTGTCATATATTAGCTTAGTTCTCCTGTTATACTTAAATATAAATCAGCATAGCCCTAATTTTTTTATATATTTTACTTCTTTCTCTATATTTAATAATAGGCTTGAAAATAAATGGTAAACCTATAATTGTTAAGCTTAGAGCTAGGATTGAAAGTACACAAAAGGCTTTGTGTTTACTATGTAGCTCTTTCAAGTAAAGCATCAAAAACCTACAAAATTTTTTGTAATTTTCTTCAATATTTTTTTTGCTATGAGCCTTGTCAATAAACATATCTATTGCAGTATAATCATTACTACAATTAATTGCCCCTTTTTCTATTAATAGCTGAGCTATATCAAAATAATCCTTTTGAATAGTAAGATGCAGAGGTGTAAAACCTTGTTGATCACAAATATTCATATTGGCTTTTACTGCTAACAACATTCTTACAATTTCTACATGGCCTTTTTTAGCTGCAAGTAGCAGAGGAGTTCTGTTGCATCTAGTGACGGCATTAACGTTTACCTTAAGCTCCAATAAGAACTTAACTGCTTTAGTATCACCATTATAGCTAGCTTTATGTAACCTGGTGTTACCGCTACAATCTTGGTCATCTGCTTCTATTCCCTTTGAAACAAGAAATGTTACCATTTGCCTATTATTATGCTTAATAGCGCAATCCAGTGCATCAAAACCATGTTTATTTTTTGTGCAAATAAACTCTTTTAACTTAGCTTTTGCTTGCTTTACAATAAGCTTTACCAGTTGCATTTTGTTGTTATATGCTGCTAGAAAAAGCGTAGTATTATTTTCTGCATCTTTTGCTTCTATGTTTGCACCTTTCTTTATCAGATATTCTATAATCTCTGCTCTACTTTCATAATGTGTAGTACATTGATAAATGGTCAAAAATAAAGGAGTACGAAAGTTATTATCTTCACATTCAAGATTTGCTCCGCTATCAATTAAAATCTGGACACTCTTTTTAGAACCGTATAATGAAGCTATGTGAAGAGGAGTATAGCCTTCCTCAGCATCTTTTTCATTAACTTTTGCGCCTTTTGTTATTAAAAAATCCATTAATTCTGTGTCATCTTGTAGTGTAGCAAGGTGAAGTGGAGTAAATCCATTTTTATCTCTAGAATTAATTGTCAATTGATTAACAAGAAGTTTAGCAATTTTTTTGTGTCCATGCATAATAGCATAATGCAGTGGATTTCTATTTTCATTGTCCACAACATTAAAGTCAGCTTCGTGCTCTAATAATGATTTTACTCCAACTAAATCGCCTTCTTTTGTAAACTTATGCAAGAGAGTGACTCCGCTTACATCTTTTGAGTTAATATCAAATCCACTTTCTACCAATTGATGTATGTCTTCCTCACACGCCATACCATTTTAATTAAACCCTTTTCGCATTAACAATACTCCCACTTAATTAAGTTTGAATGAATCTGTAAGAGAGATATCACAATTTATTGAAGTTACTAAATCCGATATATTAAAGTCCACAATTTCCTGAATAAAGCCCTGACGATATTTTGCACACATCCATCTGCACACGCTCTCCAGGTACTTTACAGTTATAACGCTTGACCTGTTTGCGATAATGACGTTTAACATGCAGAAGACTTACATCATGTTTTTTGAAAATTTTGTGTATAGTAGCCAATGACAAGGATAAATCATATAGACGTCTTAACTCGGTTTGAATACGCCTTGCCCCTAGCTTTCTAGTTTGTCTTAGATGAAGAATAAGCTGCTCATCTGATTCATTGATCTTTTGCAAAGGTGAAGTTTTAGGCTTACTACTGAGATCTACTAATCCTTTTTCACCTAACTCTTCATAACGTTTGTACCATTTACGTAAGGTAAAACGTGAAATACCATAATGCTGACATACCTTTCCTGCATGACCCAACTCTTTGTATAGTTTTATCCAACTCAGACGTAGTTTAACCCTAGAATTTATCCTTTGCAATTGTAATAAGGTCTATAAACTACTGCAAATCCAAATTTCTATTTGATCTTACATTCTTATTGTAATAACCTCTATGGATCACACAGCATTAGTCGTGTATCTGAACAGATACTTTTGTACATGGATCAGCTTTATGTGTACCAATTCTGTCTACTTCAAGTTTCCAGCAAAACTACTTTCTAATGTATTGCTTTCAATCAAGTTCTTTGTTAAGCTCACTGTTAGTGGATGTTCAATTATCTTAACATAAAAATCAAGGCAGCTTTAGGTATAAATACGAGTAACTCGTATAAGTAAAGAGGCTATAAGAAGTTTCTTACCATTCTATTCAAACGGGTTTTAAACTTTTGAAATGTCATGACATTGTTGATACGTTTGTCAAGAAACGACAGGGTATCTGCAAAATCTTCTGAATAATCATTGATAAAAAAAAGTATCGTACTTAAGTACACTCCAGCTAATATTGCTCTTTTTGTATAGTAGTTAAAATCTGTTGATTGATCATGAATGCCATACCAAATCGCGCTAACAGTTCTGTACAAGAGTTTACTAGAAAAGTATGCATTTTTTGGTAATATAGAGAATGATAAAACGTTTTTTAAAAACTCTCTGTAATTTGGTAACTTAGCATAGTTTGAAAGGCGTATTTGGACAGCTAACTTTATCCGCTCTCTTACCTTCATATCTTCTAAATTGGAATTCCAAAGTTCAGTTTCCATTGAGCTATTTAAGTCCTCTGCTATGTACTCCAAAGCACTATATATTCCATTTTGAAATTTACAAAAACTATTGGCTAGGTTAAGGTTCGTGCACACTTTCAATAAGGTTGCATCACTTATTCCTTCAAATGGAATAACCTTAATCAGCTCATCTACTATTAACTTTTGTTCCATACAATATTATACTAAACATCACATATAATTGTACCTGAGATTTTCAAACATTCTGCAAAATGCTTCACCGCGCTCTTCAAAATTTTTCCACTGATCAAAAGAAGAACATGCAGGAGAAAGTAATATCGCTACTTCTTCTTTGCTATTTATGGCCTCTTCAAAAGCCAGTTTAAATGCGTTTTCTAGATTATAGCACTTCATATAATCTATTTTGTTCTCCATAATGTTTGCAAAAACTTCAGTTGATTCTCCAATAAGAAAAGCTTTTCTAATCTTGGTGAAATGCTTGCTTAATGATTCTATTCCGCCTTTTTTGCTTTTTCCGCCAACAATCCAATATATGTTTTTATAAGATAAAATTGCCTTTTCGGTCGATTCTGCATTGGTTGCTTTGCTATCGTTGATAAAAAGTACATTATGTATTTTGCCAAGAAATTCATTTCTGTGTCTTAGCCCTGGAAAGGATTTGATTTCATTGACAATAGTGCTGCTATCTACTCCAAGTAACTTGCACACAGCGTGTGCAGCTACTATATTTTCTACATTGGATACTAGGTTTATTTTCACGTCGCTTACTGATAAGCTATGATTCTCTAGTTTCCCAGTGCCTAGGCACTGGGATGACAAAGAGGGTGACATCGAAGCTGAGATTGGAATTTTGTTCCCAGTGAATTTATTGAATACATCAGAGGTAATTTTGTTATCACATCCTATCACGGCAATCTTGCTACCGTTTATCAATTTTAGTTTAGTTGCTATATAGTTATTCATACTTCCATGTCTATCTATGTGGTCTGGTGTGATGTTGAGCAATACAGAAATATCCACATTAATTTCATTCATTAGCTCCAATTGAAAAGAGGAGAATTCAATTACATAAATTTCTGCATCTCTTTCTAAATCCAAAATAGGCATACCTAAATTCCCACCGATAGCTACTTTTTTCCCTGTGGATTTTAATATGTGCCCTATTAGTGATGTGGTAGTTGATTTGCCATTTGTTCCTGTAATGCCTATAACCTTCTGATTTGTAGTTTTAGTTTCAAGAAATAGCTCAATGTCTGATTTTATTTTGCAGTCAAAGCTTCTTGCAAGTTTTACTACCCAATGCGTTGGTATTGGCACTCCAGGGCTCAAAATTAGTGTGCTTATCTCATGCCAATTATACTCATTGGGATGAGTAAAGTTACACTCTTTATATATCTTTTTTGCATTTGCTCTTTGCTCTTTATTATCATCCCATGCATATATTTTTGCACTGCTTTTTGTTAGAGCATTAATAACGGACAAACCAGTTTTACCAAGGCCGAAAACCGCAACACTTTGATTTTTGTATTTGTTTAGTTGCACTTCTAGATAACTTATGCGAACCATTTTATAAAGATATAATACAAATTATAATGACTTCTTCCATAGTTTTTGGCAGTGCTTAACTTTATTGTCACAACCTTAGCCAATAGAAAACTCCTTGACACATTTTGCCAACTCCCTTGCCATGACAATAAGAGTATTTATCCTTTAGAATTAATTAAGAGAAAATTTTTTCTTGACTTGTTGTATAATTTGATAAAAGTGATCAAAATCTAAGCTTGCACTACCAATTAAAACTCCCAATAGATTTGGAATACTGAGCAAGTTTCCTATATTTTCTGAGCTGACTGAGCCACCATATATAATGTGTTTTTTACCAGTACACAATTTTATTATCTCTATCACCTCAGCAATTGCGTCATTATTTGGCACATTTCCTGTTCCTATTGCCCATATCGGTTCGTATGCTATGGTATATTCACCTTGTGTTGGCAAACGGTTTTTGCATTGATATTCTATTACTTCTTTTGTTTTTTTATTTTTATAATCTTCTGAGTTTTCACCTACACAGATGATTGGGTGTAATCCTGATTCTATTGCTGTTTTCGATTTAAGTTTTATTTCACTATCTTTTTCATGAGCCCTTTCAGAATGTCCAAGTATTACGTAACTACATCCTAGTTCCTTCAACATTCCTGCACTAATTTCACCTGTGTAAGAACCGAACTCTTTATGATGGCAATTCTGTCCTCCTATTTTAATATTATTGTTCAACTCTATACTGCTTGGAAATGATGTAAAAGGAGGGCAAATTACTAATTTAGAGGTAATTTCGTTGCTCTTGTTGTTAAGTTTGCCTATAAAGTCAACAAATGAAGAACGTGTTCCATTCATTTTCCAATTTGCTACTATTAAAAAGGACATCAACTTTACTTGTATGGATAAGAGTGCCGGCTGTCGGACTTGAACTGACAACCTACTGATTACAAGTCAGTTGCTCTACCAATTGAGCTAAGCCGGCATTAAATACACTGACAATATACAATTATTGATGAATTTTCGTCAACTAATTTTTAAAAAACTGCATAATAAGATTATATGAGAAAATTTTTACTGAAGCCAAAAAAGAGTCTAGGGCAAAATTTTATTTTATCGAATGAGATAACAAAAAGAATAGTTGCCTTAGCTGGTAGCCTGAAAGATTTTAATGTTATTGAAGTTGGTCCTGGATATGGTGCGTTAACCAGGGAAATATTGGCGTATAATCCAAAGTTTCTACTTTCTATAGAAAAAGATAGTAGTTTAGTGAAACATCACGAACAATTGCTAAATGAGCATCAGGGAAAATATAGAATTATAGAAGCAGATGCACTTAATGTTGTAGAAAAAGAGCTGGTAGAATGTCCAGTCAAAGTCATTGCTAACTTGCCTTACAATATCTCAGTAGCGTTATTTTTAAAGTGGTTAAATAATATAAAATTTTTTACGAATTTGACGTTAATGTTCCAAAAGGAGGTAGCAGAGCGTATTACAGCAGAACCTAATTCTAAGGATTATGGTTCCCTATCAGTGCTAAGCCAGTTACTATGCGACATAAAAAAGGAATTTGATATTGAACCTAAGGAATTTTTTCCAAGACCAAAAGTATATTCTTCAGTAATTACAGTAAAACCTTTACCCACTCCAAGATTTGCAGTAAATTTAGAAACCTTAACAAAGCTAACACGTGCTGTGTTCGCTCAAAGAAGAAAGATGCTGAGAAATAGCTTGCAAAGTATAACTAGTGATGTCTCAACTATTCTTGAGAATGCTAAACTGAGTGGAGACGAACGTCCAGAAAGCTTAACTATTGAGCAGTTCTGTTTGCTAGCAAATAATGTAATTTTGCGATAAATATATTAGGAGCTACATCCCTCTTCTATCCTATTTTGATCTAAAAATAGCTGGAGCCAGGCTAATTTTGCAAAAGCTCTATTGCAATTTCATTAATTGGCGTATAAGCTTTAAATAAAGCATATGAAAAAAATGGAAGCTTGTTATTCGTTTGACGATGTACTTCTCTTACCGGCCTATTCTGATGTATTGCCTCGTGATGCAGACACAAGAACTTATCTAACAAATAATATAGAACTAAATATCCCTCTCATATCCTCTGCAATGGACACTGTCACTGAATCAGGCTTTGCAATAGCTATTGCCCAACATGGTGGAATAGGTTGCATACATAAGAATTTATCAATAGATGAACAAGTGTTAGAAGTAAGAAGGGTGAAAAAATATGAAAGCTGGATCGTGTATAACCCAATTACAATTTCCCCAGATAAAACAGTTGCAGAAGCAGTTTCATTAATGAGAGAGTATAATTATTCCGGCATTCCTGTAGTTGATCAACGCAAGTTAGTGGGAATTTTAACTAATCGAGATGTGAGGTTTATTGAAGACCAGAACATGAATATAAAAGTTTCCGAGGTAATGACAAAAGATAAGTTAGTAACAGTTCGAGAGCAGGCAGTAAACAGCGCCTCAGCAATGAAATTGTTGCATGCAAATAGAATAGAGAAGCTTTTGGTTGTTGATGAAAATTCTTGTTGCATAGGTCTAATCACAGTTAAAGACATCGAAAAATACAATAGATATCCAAATTCATGTAAAGACAGTAAAGGTCGACTCAGAGTTGCCGCTGCAATTGGTACTGGTAAAAAAGACGGTATAGAAAGATGTGAAGCTTTGATCGGAGAGGAAGTCGATGTGGTTATTGTAGATACCGCTCACGGTCATTCCGAGAACGTTATCAGCACTATTAAGGAAATAAAAAAGATGTATCCGAATACGCAATTAATCGGCGGAAATATTACAACAAAGGAGGCTGCTGAAGCGTTAATTGATGCTGGTGTTGATGCAGTGAAAGTTGGAATAGGGCCAGGATCAATTTGTACTACCAGAATAGTTACAGGCGTTGGTATGCCACAATTCTCTGCGATCAAGAATATTGCAGAGGTTTGTAAAACAAAAAACGTCAGACTAATTGCTGATGGTGGAATAAAATATTCGGGAGATGTTGCAAAAGCTATTGCAGCTGGTGCTGATACTGTGATGATAGGTTCAATCTTTGCTGGTACTGAGGAAAGCCCAGGTGAGATTATCATGTATAAGGGTAGAGCATATAAGGAATATCGAGGAATGGGATCTATTAGTGCAATGAAACGAGGGTCAGCTAGCCGTTATTTTCAAGATTCAAAACTTGATTTAGTCCCACAAGGAGTAGAAGCAAGAGTTCCTTTTAAAGGTCCAGCTTCAGGAGTGATCTGTCAGTTAATTGGTGGGTTGCAAGCTGCAATGGGTTACACTGGCAACCGTAATATAGAAGAGATGAAAAAAAACTGCAAATTTGTCACTATTACTTCATCAGGGTTAAGAGAAAGTCATGCTCATGATATAATCATTACACAGGAAGCTCCAAATTACGCTTACCAAGCATCTAATTTATCATCTGATTCAGAGTAAATACAATCCCCTTTTGAGTGGGTCATGTCAACACTGGTACAACAATTGATATTGATATTAAGAGTCAAAAAGATGTCATCTAAGTGGCTGACACTGGAAAATCGATTGTAAATAAACTGACTACATAAAATTTTTGATCAAAATCAGTGCTATAAGTTGGAATAGCAACTTAAGGTAGATTGCCAGCTTAATATATTTTGATAAATCCAAAAATTATTTTAGCTATAAGAGAGCTTTGCTTTTTTGCTCCATCAGAATTGGCTTACTTTTAGTGATTCATGGAGTTAAAAAAGTCAGCATTGCTCTTTGTTAAAAGTAGTTTGTCACGTAAAAACTCCATTGCTTCAACAGATCCCATAGGGTTAAGTATCCTACGCAATACCCATATTTTATTTAGTATGGCCTTATCAACTAATAGCTCTTCCTTCCTTGTTCCGGATTTTGTAATATCAATAGCAGGGAATATACGTTTATCAGCAAGTTTTCTATCTAGTATAATTTCAGCATTACCTGTGCCTTTAAACTCTTCAAAAATAACATCATCCATTTTTGAACCAGTTTCTATAAGGGCTGTAGCGATGATTGTCAAAGAACCACCATTTTCAATATTACGAGCTGCTCCAAAAAAGCGTTTTGGTCTTTGCAGCGCATTTGAATCTACACCACCGGTTAGAACCTTTCCAGACGAAGGAATGACTGCATTATAAGCACGTGCAAGGCGAGTTATAGAATCAAGCAAAATCACTACATCTTTTTTGTGTTCAACCATTCTTTTAGCTTTTTCTATTACTATTTCAGCAAGTTGGACATGACGGTAGGCAGGTTCATCAAATGTAGAGCTTACCACTTCACCCTTTACAGAGCGTATCATATCTGTTACCTCTTCGGGTCTTTCATCTATAAGTAATACTATTAGTTCTATTTCAGGATGATTTGTAGCTATAGAGTGAGCCATTTGCTGAAGCAATATCGTTTTTCCTGTACGAGGTGGAGCAACTATCAATGCTCTTTGTCCTTTTCCAAGAGGTGTAACTATATCTACAGCACGCATGTTTATATCTTTTTTATTATCTCCGCTACTGTTGTTTTCAAGGATGAGGCTTTTTTCAGGATAAAGCGGAAGCAAATTATCAAAATGGACGTACTTTCTTAATTCACTGATTTCAGTAGAGTTTATACTTTGAACCTTAGTTAAAGTAAAATATCTTTCTTTATCACCAGGTGGCCTTATTTCTCCACATGCCATATCTCCTGTACGTAAATTAAACTTCTTTATTTGGCCATTGGAAATATAAACATCATCGGTACTTGGAGCATAATTTGCACTTGATGAACGTAAGAAACCAAAACCATCAGGCAATATTTCCACTACTCCACTTCCTGTGGTTATGCCTCCTTCTTCACTCATTTTCTTCATTAAACTGAATATCATTTCCTGTTTTAGCATCCTGCCATTGCCTTTACCACTAGTTGAAATTTTTCTTTCTTCAGCTAGCTCTAACAATTCTTCTGCTGTTTTCTCTTTCAATTCACTCAGGTCCAATGTTTTCTTGTTTTTTTCAGCACCTTCACTGGTCATTTGTTTTACTGCGTCAGCATTATGAATTTGTTCGCTTTTTTCAGGTTGACCTACAACCTCTCCTTTTGCTAAGACATCTTCATTGATTGTTGTCATAATCCTCCAAAAATTTTAATTGATGCTTACTAACCTAAAATGTGAATATAAAACAATAAATTAGGCTGAGCTAGTTTTTAGTGCGTATTTAGACTTAATTATTATCAAACTAGATACTTTACTTACATTATACTGATAAAAACTAACAAGTCAAGTCAATTTAATATTAACAAAGTACAAGAATTTGAGAATCATCAATAGCTATTATTTATATTTTTTAATCTTTGTTTCTTCTCTTCTTCTACTTTCGCTTTTTCTACTTCCGCTTCTAAATTTTCCTGGCTACATAAACCAAGTAGTACAGGATCTTGAGGTTTGATATTGAGTATGTTATGATGAGATCCATCTCTTACCTGCTCAACTGTGTAATTTGTTGTACTAACTAGCTTAGCTATCACATTATTGTTCAAGATAGGAAATTTTTTTACCAAATAATAAATCGCATTAGGTTTATCTCTACGCCTTGCTGTGGAAGCAAAGGCAAGAAAGCTAATCGTCTTTGCCCTTTTTTTTATATTTTTTATAATCAAATTTGGTACACGATTTGGATTTTTTTTGCAATTATCGATTTCTTTTTCAGTAATTATTTCAGAAATAATAGGGTCATACTTTTCAACTTCTATTTCCTCATCAGCTATGTCTTGTACTTTTTCAAGGGATAACTTGCAACATTGTGCTATTTGATCAAAAGTTAAGCTAGTGTTATCAACCAACCAAGCAGCTACTTGCATGAGAAATTGTTCATTTCTATCTTTATTGTCTTTAGAAGATTCCATTGACATCGAAAAAACATCTCCCATTTTAATATTCCTTTACTGTTATAGAAATAAAATATAAACCATTAAAACTAAAAAAGCATTAACTTTGTCATCCAATGGCTTTTTGGTTTATATTTCTTATCTCTTAGAACCTGTTCATAATCTTTTGAGGAGGAAAGAAGTAAAAGCAAATTTGTAGGCTAGTATTAAGTTTACGCTCGCAATTTTTCCAAAGTCGCCTACATTTTTCCAACCAGGCAAAAGAAGATCTCTCAACAACCCATCTTTTTGGCAATACAGCAAAGGTGCTTCACCTCAACAGTTGCACCAATAGTTACTTTCATCTGTGTTGCAAAATTTTCTCCAGTGTAGCCTGCATCAACCAGTATGTTTTTAACTTCAGAGAGACTTTCTTTAGCATTTTTAACCATTGTCAAAGCACTGCTACGATCAGTTATTTCTGCCGTTGTTATATGTGTGTCAAACCTTGTGTATCAACTGCGATATGACGCTTTATTACTGAAATTTTCTTGCCAGCATCATAACCTTTTTTTTCAGCAGTATCGGTATTTTTTACACTTTGGGCATCAATGATGCAGAAGCTTGTTTTGGTATTTCGACCACTGTTCTCTCCAACCAATTTTTTTAAAGACAATTTCTAGAACACTTTCTCTATCTTCATTCGTTTTTTTACTCCATTTCTTAAAGTAATCGTAACAATTTCGCCATCTTGGAAACTCTTTTGGAAGCATTCGCCATTGACAGCCACTTTTTAGTACATAAAGCACACCACAAAATAACTCATATAAACCTAATCTTCTTGGCTTTGTTTTCTTGCGCACGCTTTCTAAAATTAGTCTAATCTTTTCGAATTTTTCACAACTTATGTCACTTGGATATGTATTCCTCATACTTTAGCTCATGTCAACTATACCTCATCTTACCATATTCAGAGATCACTTACAGGCTCTTAGGTTAATATAAGCTTCCATTCAATTTAATACACTACAATATTACATATATTAGCTAATTTGTTAATAGATTTACAAATATTAAATTATTGCTATTCTAAATTTAAGTGTTAGTTAACTGAGTTTACAATGAGTATTAGAAATTTTTTTACCAAGGCAATCGTTCTCCTTTTAGTTTGCTTATTAATCTTTATGGGGATTGGCAATCTTTTATCAAATGATTATGAAAGGAAAGAATTAGCTAAAGTAGGAAAGGAAGTTATAACATCAGATGAATATAAATTACTATATCAAAATTATGAAAAGCAAATTTCTGGATCTGATGTAAGTAAAGAACAAGTAAAAAAACTGAAATATGATTTACTTAACGCACTTATAGAGCAAAAACTATTGTTTAACCTAATTAGCGAACTTGGATTAAAAGTTGGAGAAGAATCTATCAAAAGCCATATAAAAAATACCAAGTACTTTCAGGACGATAAAGGAGAATTTGACCATAATAAATTCCATCAAACTCTAAATAGCCTGCATATAACAGAAAAGGAATATATAGAAAAACTAGAGAAAATCCTGCCTGCAATGATGTTCATGACTTCGTTATTTAAAGATAATTATCCGGTAACTTTTGGTGAGAGTGTTGATGAGCAGATATACAAAAATCGCTACCAAACTAGAGTAGTTGATATTGTTAAAATAACTGAGGATGCAATTACAGACGTTCCTGAACCAGATGATCAAGCCTTACTTGATTTGTATGAAAGAAATAAGTCCAATTTTTATTACCCTGAGTATCGAACTGCGCAATACATTTCTCTGGATCAAAAATATTTTGAAGATCAAATCAGAATTTCAGATGAAGAGGTTGATAGTATAATAGAACATCAGGAACTTAAAAATCAAAGAGACATATTCAATGTGATATTTCCTACCAAAGAAAAAGCTGAAATAGCAAGAAGAGCACTTGAAGAAAGTAAAGCAAGCTTTGAACAAATAATAGAAGAGTTTAATAAAGTGAAACTCGATGAAACCAGAGTAAATAATATAACTAAGGATTTCTTACCTGAAAATATGAGAGAAAAGGTATTTGCTCTCAAAACAGGTGAAGTAAGTGAAGTTTTAACAAGCAATTTTGGATGGCACGTAATAAAGGTAGAAAGCATACATCAAATCTCTGATGAAGACTTGGTTGATTTAAAAAAAGACATAAGGTCAGTTTTAACCAATCAAAAGTCTTTTGAAAAAGTCAATGATTTCATAAATCAAGTGAATTATAAGATATACAATGGTGCAACGATTGAAGAAATCTCCAATAATTACAATTTACCTATACAAACCATTGGTCCAGTAGATGCTAGTGGAAAAGACCAAAGTGGTAATGAAGTAGGAAATTCCAGTGATTTCATTTCTTTCATTTTTTCACGCGAGAAAGATCAGAAGAGTTATTTTAAGGGTGTTGGAGATACTGTTGTTGGTGTAAAAATCAGTGATATCGTTCCTCCTAAATTACAAAATTTTGAAGAAAGTAGGGAATCAGCCATAAAGCTTTGGCGTAGTGAATTTATAAAAGAAAGAATGTTTAAAATGGGACAAGAAGTAGCAGTTCAACTAAGAGAAAAGACAGATTTGGAAGAAATGCAAGGTATAAAATTGGTTAAAGGCCAGCAAATACAACGCAATGAACAAAACTACCCTTTTTCTTTCATAGAAGAGATTTTCAATATGAAAACAACTAATTCGGTAACAGATCCTATTCAATACAATAATGAAATTATGATAGGCGTTCTAAAACAAATGCATTCATCAAATGGTAAATTAAACATGCTTGACACCGGAAAACGTGTGATGATATCGCTAAAGGAACAGTTAATTAGCTATCTAAAATCAAAGTATAGAGTAGAAGTTAATCATGCTATGATTGATGATATATAAAAAAGTTTATTATCTTCCTTTTATGAGTGATTGGAGGGGGCTATATTGTATTTTTAGGTAAAAGAGGTACAATTAGTTTGACTTGAGCTGTTTATTGTATTTAAATTGTAATTAATATATGAATAAAGGTTGACATGGCAGTTAAAATAAGGTTAGCAAGGTTTGGGGCAAAGAAACGTCCTTTTTATAGGATAGTTGTAGCCGATTCACGAGCACCAAGAGATGGGCGCTTTATTGAGAGAATAGGACAATATGATCCAATGTTGCCAAAAGACAATAAAAATCGTGTTGTGGTAAAAGCTGATAGATTAAAACATTGGCTAAGTGTAGGAGCGCAAGCAACTGAAAGGGTAATGTGGTTCATTAAAAAAGGCATAGTAGATTTAGAAACAGAATCGAAAAAAATAGAAAAGAAAAAAGTTGAGAAAGTACAAGGGCAAGAAGCATAAGTCCTATTAAATGCTAAACACTGATTTAACAAAAAGTAGTAAATTAGATGATATTGTATCTTCTGATTTATTGGCTATGAATGACTTTATCTTCAAAAATGTCAATGATGAAGGTACTAAGCTTGCTACCGATATTACATCTCATCTTATTAATTCAGGAGGAAAAAAGATAAGGCCTAAGCTCATTTTTATTATTTGTAAAATGCTGAATTACTCTGGAGAGAGTAGGATCAACATTGCTGCATCGGTAGAATTTATACACAACGCTACTTTACTTCATGATGATGTGCTTGATGAAAGTAAGGCACGCCATGGAGTTGCAACAGCAAATAAAATTTGGGGGAATAAATCAAGCATTTTAGTTGGTGATCTATTATTGACCTTAGCATTTAGATGGCTTATAGAATGTGGGAATTTAAGTGTTCTCTCTATTTTATCTAAGGCATCTAATTTGCTTGTCAAGGGTGAGATAAAGCAGATGACAACGCGTTTTGACCCTAACACAATTAGGAAAAATTATTTTAATATCATTGGAGAAAAGACAGCATCTTTATTTTCTGCATGCTGCGAGGCTGCATCAGTAGTATCTGGAGCCACAAGTGACGAAACAGAGAGGCTAAGGAATTTCGGGTTTAATTTTGGTATGGCATTCCAAATAATTGATGACGTGCTAGATTATACTGCTAATCAAGGCACTTTAGGAAAGCAACTTGGAAAAGATTTCTTTGAAGGTAAAGTTACTTTACCTTCTATTATAGCATATGAAAAAGGCAGCCCATCAGAACAAAAATTCTGGGAGAAATCTTTTTCTTCAGCTAGACACAATTTTGACCAAGCATTACAATATATTAATCATCATAATGCCATTCATGTTTCTATGGAAGAAGCTAAACACTATATTAATATGGCGCAAAGTAATATTGATACTTTTTCTGATTCTCTTTATAAAACTGCTTTGATTGACTTTTTAAATGCAAGCATAGAAAGACAAGGATAGCTAACGCTTGATATTTTTAGATTGATTGTTATATATTTATTAAGTTTGTAAGGGTGAATGATATGTCAGATAGTAATAAAGAGAAAAAAAAGAAATTTGCAGATATGGTCAGTAAACGAAAAGGGGATGATCAAGAAGATCAGCAAACAGGTGATTTAAGTGAAGAGCTTAATATATTAAAAGAACGTGCAGTTCAGCTTGAAGATCATTTACGTCGCGCTGTTGCGGATAATGAAAACGTTAAACGTATAATGCAAAAGCAAATTAGCGATGCAAGTGATTATGCAGTCACAAAATTTGCACGTGATATGATCGACTCTTGTGACAATTTAAAAAAAGCAATGGAAAACTTGAAAGATGATGATCCTATTCATGAAGGAATAAAAGTGGCGCACCAAAAGATTTTGAGTGATCTAAAAAAACATGGAATAGAAGAAATAGATCCAATAGGTAACTCTTTTGACAGCAATTTACATCAAGCTGTTGTGGAAAGAGAAGATAATGAAAAAGAGCCTGGTACTATTGTAGAAGTATTACAAACTGGTTATACAATTAAAAATAGGTTGCTTCGTCCTGCAATGGTTATTCTTTCTAAAAAATCTGCTGATTGCGAAAGTAACTAATAAAACACTCAAGGTATGGAAGAAGTTGTCTTCTCAGGTATTCAGCCAAGTGGAGTATTACACTTGGGCAATTATCTTGGTGCAATTAAGCAGTGGATAGGCTTGCAGGATAAATATAAATCTCTTTTTTGTGTTGTTGATCTGCATGCAATCACAGCAAATAAGCTTCCCGCAAATGAATTAAAAAATAATATTTTTAAAGCAGCAGCAACTTATATTGCATGTGGAATAGATCCGGAAAAGTCGATTATTTTCAATCAATCCGCAGTTAGTGGTCATGCAGAATTGGGCTGGCTGCTAGGGTGCTATACACCAATTGGTTGGCTTAATCGTATGACTCAATTTAAAGATAAGGCTGGAAGCGATAGACAAAAAGCTTCTCTTGGGTTATATAGCTACCCAGTACTTATGGCTGCGGATATATTGCTGTATCAAACTAAATATGTTCCTGTTGGCGATGATCAAAAACAGCATTTAGAACTTGCACGTGATATTGCATCAGCTTTTAACAATCATTATAAATGTAGTCATTTCATCATACCTGAAATCTTAACTTTGGATTGTACATCAAGGATAATGAGCTTAAGAGATGGAGCAAGCAAGATGAGCAAATCTGATTCTTCAGAATACTCATGCATTAACCTTGACGATACAGATGACTTGATTGTCAAGAAAATAGAAAAAGCAAAAACAGATTCAATTCTAGGCTTTGATTTTGCTACTTTAAAGTGCCGTCCAGAAGTAAACAATTTGGTAAACATTTATTCAGTGCTTAGTGATTTAAATGTGGAAAAAGTGTGTGAAGAAGTGAATAAACATGATATGAAACACTTTAAAAAAGAGTTAGCTGACTTAATCATCAGTGTTATATCACCCATACGTGAGAAGTTGAACGGTCTTTTGAAGGATCAGCTCCATTTACATAAAATATTAAAAGAAGGTACAGAAAAAGCAGCAGAGATTGCAAATAACAATATAAAAAAGATCAAGGATATTATAGGGTTTGTTCAATAGGTTACAACTATTTCTTCCCATGGCTTTCAAATCGTGCAGCTATTTTCTTTACACTAACATGAGTGAGAAGAGGTTTTTTACTAACCGGAAGTTTAGAATCGGACTTTGCTGTTATGGGGTTCATTTTAGATTTTTTATTTCCTACCGGAAATGAGTGAGATTGGGAGGCAGTTTCTTGCGATGGTGCAGGATCTTTCTTCATACCGATATCTGCTTGTGTTGCAGGGGTGGCTTTGCTCTTAGCAACTTGATTTTGCTCAAATTTTCCTACTATTGACTTTACTCTACCGTCCTTCTTGTTATTTACTTTTTCTTTTATAATAACCGCTTTTACTTCTGATGCTGCTTTATCAGCAGATTTTTTCAGGATTGGTTTACTTTCAGCTGATTTTTGCGAAGTCACTTCTACTATTATTGGTTTCGTGCTCACTTGTTGATCAACAATATCTAGCCTTTTAGGATTTGACAGTATTTCAGATTTATCTTCTTTAGTTTCTTGCCTAATTTCTTGATTGGTAGCGTTTAGCGCTGGTGGCTCTGGAGCCTGTCTCTTTTTATATCCTCTTCTTGTTCCTGCATTTTTCTTAGGTTTCGTTTTGTGAGTTGGCTCCTTTTTAGCTAACTTTGAGTCTTCCGAATCTTTTGTTGAAGATTTACTACTTTTCTCTTGATAATTTGATATTTCCTCATGTCCAGACTCTTCACTTAATGAACTTTCATAGCCTGAATCTTCAGGAGATACATTCTCTATTTCTGGTTTAAAGTGTACCTTTTTTGAGGCAGTAGGAGGTGGCGGAGGTGCTGTTGTTGGCCGTTTTATTCTCTTCATAACTAATTTTCCTACCGGCTGTTTTCCTTCTTGCAGCTTAGGAGTATCTTCCTTCTGCTTTGATGTCGTTTTATTTTCCGTGCTTACTTCGTATGATTTATGTTCTTTATTGCCTTTTCCACTCTGTTTCGAATCTAAAATTTCTTTAAGTCCTTTCTTAAATAGATTAATTGTACTTAAAATATTTGTGTATTCGGCTGCTTTTTCTATAGTGAAACCTGATAATTCATCACCAACAAAATTTTTTATGTCATTATCATTAGTTGGAATATCTTTTCCCAAGACTCTATCTAATATCCCTTTTAATGTTCCAATAAAACCGAGTGGCTTTGTGCTCAAAGGTTCTACATAATTATTCAAGTCGCTATATATAACAAATTTGGCTACATCTTTTGCGTTGTTTGTAAAATTCTTCAGAGCTTGAGATAAATCTTTCAGTGTTTCATCATATTGTTCATTAATTTTTTTTGTATCCTTCAGCTTTATGACTCTTATCAAAGAATTGAGATTTTTATCATAATTGTCACTTTTAAATAGATCACTCATACCAATTACTGTTTATCGTTTACTCAAATATAAATTCAAAGTATTAAGACCGAGTAAATGTTATATGACTTATCCTCTGACTCATAAACGCTTGCATTCCTTAATGTGCAAAAAATTTCAATAATCAGCAATAGTATAGAAATCCAAAAAACAAGTAGCTAACACTGGAATCTAGGAATTATGATTGGGCACAAGTTGATGAGTATAGTTGTTTTATGTTGAAATACAGCATTTATGGAAAGATTAGATGTCAGTCTAGAATGACACCCTTTCTGGAAAACTCGGATTACAGTGTTTGTATAACTTAATAATTAGAAACTAAAGGAGTTCTTTTTTAAAAAACTTAAGTTATACTTATAAGTATTTGATATCTTTTGTAGTGATTATGTCGAATTTAAGCTGCCTTTATGGCGATAATGTCGAATTTGTGGAAGAAATTTATAGCCGTTACTTGCAAGGCGATAAATCAATTGGAGAAGATTGGTACAGAATTTTTTCGAGCAATTTAGAAGTTAATAAAGCAGAACCCTGCAGAGCACAGAATGAAGCTAAGGTAGATGTTGATGATTTAGCAAATTTTTTCAGATTTTATGGTCACTTTTTTGCAGACTTAAATCCATTATCACCGCATGTAAATAAGGAAATAGATTATCAAAAATACTTGAATCTTTCTCCTACAAGTGACACTAGAATCTACAGAGATATTTACTGCAAGAATATCGGTTTTGAATTTATGCATATTTCCTCTTATGAGGAAAGAGTTTGGCTGCAGGAGAAAATTGAAAATCAGGTCTATACGCTAAGCCCTCAGGATAAAAAAGAAATACTAAGGCACTTGATTGAATCTGAGATGTTCGAGCAATTTCTCCATATGAAATTTCCTGGATATAAGCGTTTTTCTATCGAAGGTGGGGAGTCAGCCATTGTTGCAATTGAAAGAGTTATTAGTGATTCTGCAGCTTTTGGTATTGAAGAAATAGTTCTTGGTATGGCCCACCGAGGACGGCTCAATGTTCTAACCAAAGTGATGGGAAAAGATTATGCGGCAATGCTGTCTGAATTTCAAGGCAACCTTGCATATCCAAGTGGTCTTGAGGTGTCTGGTGATGTCAAATATCACCTTGGTTACTCTTCTGATCGAGCACTTGCTGGTGGTAAAAAAATACACTTAAGTTTATGTCCTAACCCATCTCACCTTGAGGCGGTAAATCCGGTTCTAGCTGGAAGAGTAAGAGCAAAACAAAATACGAGATCTGTGCTTGGCATATCAATTCATGGTGATGCAGCTTTTATCGGGCAGGGAGTGGTTGCCGAAACCCTTACTTTGAGCAACATTGAAGGTTATACAGTAGGTGGTATCGTGCATATTGTTATTAATAACCAAGTTGGTTTTACCGCCAACCCATCCTGCGCACGCTCATCTTTTTATTGCACTGATGTAGCAAAATCAATAGAAGCTCCAATATTTCATGTTAATGGAGATAATCCAGAAGCTGTGAGTTTTGTTGCGAATTTGGCAATGGAGTATGTGCAGAAATTTAAAAAGGATGTGGTGATTGACATAATATGCTACCGCAAATATGGCCATAATGAAGGCGATGAGCCAAATTTTACTCAGCCACTTATGTATAAAGCAATATCAAAGCATAAAACTCCAGGCACGCTGTACGAAGAGAAGCTGACTGCAGAGAAAGTGCTAGGTAGCGATGAAGTAAGTAAATTACGCAGCGAATTTAGAACAAGATTGGATAAAAGCCTTACTGAGTCAACGACTTATACTCCAAAAAAAGCTGATTGGTTTGATGGAGTGTGGTTAAAACTCAGGAGAGCAAAGTTGAACGATTTGAGTGAATATTATACGGACTCTGGTGTTTCACCAGATGAGCTAAAAAAATTAGGTGTACACATAAATAGCAATATTC
This sequence comes from Wolbachia endosymbiont (group B) of Parapoynx stratiotata, assembly GCF_947250635.1. NCBI lineage: Bacteria > Pseudomonadati > Pseudomonadota > Alphaproteobacteria > Rickettsiales > Anaplasmataceae > Wolbachia > Wolbachia endosymbiont (group B) of Parapoynx stratiotata. The sequence goes on from NZ_OX366335.1 coordinate 439,119, forward strand.
CAAGTAGTTTTAATCTCAATAATAAAGTCAGAAGAATACTTGATGGCAGAATAGAAAGTATAAATTCCGGTAGCAACATAGACTGGGCAACTGCTGAAAGTCTTGCATTCGCGTCATTGCTTAAAGAAGGAATAGGAGTGCGCTTGTCAGGACAAGATTCTGGTCGCGGTACCTTCTCGCACCGTCATTCAAGACTTGTTGATCAAGTAACAGAAGAAACGTTTATTCCACTGAACAACATAAGTGAGAAGCAAGCTCGCTTTGAAGTTATAGATAGCGCACTATCTGAGTATGCTGTGATGGGTTTTGAATATGGATATAGCCTTGATTCTCCTTATTCACTTGTGCTCTGGGAAGGGCAGTTCGGTGATTTTGCAAATGGCGCGCAAATTATGATCGACCAATTTATCTCATCTGCAGAAACAAAGTGGTTGCGGTCAAGTGGTCTAGTTCTACTTTTGCCTCATGGTTATGAAGGGCAGGGGCCTGAGCATAGTTCTGCTCGTATAGAGAGGTTTTTGCAGCTCTGTGCAGAGGATAATATGCAGGTGGTTAATTGCTCTACTCCTGCGAATTATTTTCATGCTTTACGCCGACAAATTAATCGAGATTTTCGTAAGCCTTTAGTGGTGTTTACACCTAAATCACTATTGCGTCATAAAAGCGCAGTTTCTAACCTTTCTGACTTTGAAGGAAAATTTCTTACGGTAATTCCAGAGTGTAGAACAGGTTTAGTTGCAAGTGATAAAATACGTAAAGTTGTAATATGTAGTGGTAAAGTTTATTACGACATAATTGAAATGCTTGAAGCACAAAAAATAAACGATATAGCAGTAGTGCGTTTAGAACAATTTTATCCATTCCCGGCCGATAAACTAAACAATGAACTCGAAAAATATAAGAACGCTGAAATTATATGGTGTCAAGAGGAACCAAAAAATATGGGAGGATGGTTCTTTGTCAACCCATTGATAGAAGAGGTATTGTCTGGCCTCAATGCTCAAGCAAAAAGACCTAAGTGCATTGCAAGACCTGCTGCTGCATCTCCTGCATGTGGTTATGCTAATATCCATGCTCAGCAACAAGCAGAAATTTTGAAGCAAGTTGCGCAGGTACAACTGTACAAACACTGAGCGGCTTCAAGCAGACTTATTAATTAGACTCTAGCACTTAGATAACTTACAACAATCAAACCTTTTATATACTTATACAAATATAAAAAGACTTTTATTTTTTTATAAAAGTATAATATTTATTAACATTTTCATTTATTTTTCTTAATATAGTTAATATTAACTATATTAAGATATATATGAAGACAGAAATATTTGAGAGGCTAATAGGGCAAACTAGACTACGCAGCGATAGCAAGGCTAAAATCATACGGTTAAATAGAGACAAAAAGGCTTTTATAGATGAGGATAAAAAGTCTATCGAATTAGCTGAGGCTATTTTTGCAGAAAATAATATGTTTCGTTTTCGTAAACCAGGTCCTGCTACGGATTACATTTTGCACAAACTAATAAATGATAGAAAGCTTCTCGAGGAAATGAAAGATAGAGGTACAAGTATAATACGTCTTTTTTCTTTGCTATCAATGTATCGTGGTCTTCCTAAGTGCTATGTTGTGAGAAAAGAAGGGTGTATTACTGAGTTTGGAATACTTACTTATATTGACGAATGTTTAGAATCAGTACCTTTAGAAGACTTTATACTTATTGAGTCTGCTTCGTACCTAGAGTACATTTTGTTTGAGAATGATGATATTAGAAATAGGTTAGCTGAAGATTTGACTGAAGATAAAACAAAATTAGATATTTTCGTAAATGGAATTTTAGCAATAAATAGCTCGGATTTAGTATTATCTTGTATCAACACAATCGAGGCTTTTAATGAGGAAGCTAGAAATTTTGTCAATCACATACAGAAAACCAATAGGATGGACTACCTCTTTAAGGAAAATGGTACAACACTTGTAAAGTTAGTTCTAAAAGAATTATTAAAACTTTCTATTTTACAAGAAAGAGAAAACACTACATTAGAATTTCCTCAAATTTCGAGTGTGGAACATTGTAATGGGCGATAGACTTTAAAATGTGCAAGGCTCATTTAAATATGAGCCTCAGTATCGCTTAACTTTTATGGAGCATACTTTAACTTTATTTCACTTCCACCAAGGGAATATTGTTCCAGCTATTGCTGCCATAGTTATCAATAGAAGCGTTTAGGTAATCTGTATCAAATCGTACTGGTACATCAAATTCGAAGCTTGCAGTAATTATTCTGCCTTTTGCTGGTGGTTTCATAAATGCTATTTCTCCAGTTGAATAATTCACTGAATATTTTTCTGTCTTTTCACCATCTAGGTAAATTTTTATTGTATCATGCACTGGCTTTTTAATAGTTCGTGTATGCTTGTCTTTTCCACTTATGTAAGTTTTCATCAGTTGAAAGATCGTTTTTTTATTGTCTCCTATGCCAATTTCTTGATTGATAACGGTAAAGTCTGACCAATCCTTAAAACGAAATCCTATTGCTTTACCTTTTCGTGCCTGAAAAAATGTTATGAGTTCTGTTAGCTGCTCGTTTGACCTAACTCCATAAGCTATGTTATACCTGGCACGTGCACGAGACCAATTGATATTGCGCTGCTCACAACCATTATGAGTTGTTACAACGTCAGTAGAAAATTCAGGTCCTCCAGTAGAGCCATAAGATATATTTTCTGGAAATCTAATTTCTGTAAATGACATATGTCCTCCTGTAAAAATAAAGTTGAGTTGATATAGATGAAGTAGGAAAGATCTTAAATTTTTGAAGCTGCTTTATCAATCAGGCTATAAATTTTAAATCCCGTTTCTTCTAAAAAAGTAAAGGTGTTGTTTTCTCCTACCTTACCTTTCAGTTCGTTAATGTCTTGATGACTCTGCGTTAACTGATATACACAAACACATGCAATGGCTAAAGCAACTCCAGCAAGACATGCTAAAGGAATTGGTTGGGTAAAAATAGCAACTGTAGCAAATGCTGTGAATGCTATAGCTGTTATTACAGTAGCTATGCTATAAATAGCTTCGCTTCTGTAACTATTGATTAATTTCTTTTCTATTTCCTCTTGTTGTGTTTCTTGCCCTTGTTGATGAGAAATAGTAATTACTGTATCTGTATGAATTGGCTCACTAGCGCTGGTATTAATTCTCTCTTTTTGTGTTTCATGATCTTGCACAATTGCTGATTTGCTAGTTCTGATATTATATTGTTCTTCTTGCTCTGATTGATCAGAAGCAGGAACTTCTTTCACCTCACCAAAGATTTCTTCATTAGAAACTGGTTGACTTTCTGTTATATCTTCAGAAATTTCACTTAGGAGTGGCACAAAATGCCTCATGTAATTCACTACTCCTACAGTTTTTTTGCTACTATCTATCTCTAGTTGATTGAGATTTATATCTTGTATAAAAACTTCTGGATCATCATCATGTGCTGTAATTTTAGTTACCGTAACTTTTTGACTATCTTCCTCTATTGAATAAATATAAAGTTCCACTTTGTACTTGTCGCATATCATTCTACCTTCAATGTTTGGACGACCCCATATAGGTGCGTCAGCTGTATGTGTATTAGTAATATACTCTAAATATTTGAAAAAAGACTTCGCCTTGTCTTGCTTATTAAGTCCATTTTCGCTTATTACTTCTCCATCCGGATCTTTTTGAGGTACGAAATACTCTCCGGCATCTCTTATTACCGCTTTATAAACCCACTGATCTGGCTTTTTGTTTGCTCTAGCATAATCTGCGCAGTCTTTTCTTAATGATTTTGCAGTAAAACGATAATCAGGTTTTATGTTTAATTCATTCAATCCTTGAGCCACAGAGTCAAAAAAGCAATCCCCTGTCTTTATAGCAGCCCCGATTTTTAGTTTTTCAGGATAAGCGCTCTTTAGATTATGCAATAAATCACTTGATTTTTTATTTTCTTTGATTTTTTGAAAAAGAGCAATTGGCTCTCTTACATAGTTAGAATCTCTCATGTTATAACTCCAAAATAATAATTGTATTTTAATAGATTAACCAGCCTAGGAAGGCTTATTACTTAAGGTCGTGCTGTGTTGCAAGCAAACATCACCTATTCTTCTTGAACTAATATGTAGCATATACATATTGTTACTTAGTATATCTTAACTATACTTAAACTCTCTTATGCTGTCAAGCAGGAAATTTATTAATCTTTTAACTCATTCACTTTTTTGCGTAATATATTCAAATCAGTTTTTCCTACAAAAAGACTATCTCCTATTATCAAAAAAGGTGTACCGCCTACTCCCAAATCCCTTACTAAAAGTTTGCTGTTGTTTATCATTTGCTCAATTTTGTCTGCATTATTTTTCATATAGTTATTAAAATCGTTCTCGTTAACCCCTATATTTTTCACTATACCTAATATAGTTTTGTCTGAAAATTCTCCTCTGTGATCTAGTGCAGCATAGTGAAAATCTAAGTACTTTTCTTTATCGATAAAATAAGTTGCTAAAGCACCTTTTGCTGCCTTTAAAGAATTGTTACCAAGTATTGGAGCATCCCTAAAGATATACTTAATTTTGCCATCATTGATCAATTGTTTTACATCGTTCTTTATAGCTTTGCAATATCCACAAGAATAGTCAAAAAAACCTACAGCTATGATATTGCTATTTTCATTTCCTGAGTAAGGATAAGTGGAGTCGAATATTTCATTTTTATGCTGAGAAATTTTATTTTTGGTTGCATTAGCATAACTATTTTTAGCTGACTCTTCCTGGAGAGCTTTTAGAACTCTATCAAAATTTTTACTGATGTAATTATCCAATCTCTCACCTATATAATCATCATTTAAGTTCTGACTGCGGTGTGAAAGCCAATTGTTTATTACTGGTAAACTTGCTACTGCAAGTATAAAAATCAATAAAAATGGTATTTTAGACATACACTTACTTAAAGAATACAAATTAAAGAAATGCTCAATGTTAAAACATTTTTATCAAGAAATGCAAACTTTATATATGTTATATCAGAGAATCTGGTGATATTAAGTAACGAAAACTTGTGTATAATAAGGCATTTGAGATTTAAGCAATCCTTGCCGCCACGTATAACAATTGTAACCGCGGCGGTAAAAAAGTTGATTATTTTATAACCGCCGCATATAATGCTGACAAACACGGCGGTAAATTATATGAGCGAACCAATAATTGGTAGAGAGAAAGAAATAGCCATTCTAGAAAATAAGCTTCTTTCTCAATCTGCTGAGTTTATTCCTGTTTACACTGTGAACAAAATTGCATGGATTTAATGGTTCAATAAGTGTAGGTACATAATGAAATTTTTAAAAACTCTCTTTAACTTAGCGTTACTAGTATTTTTCATGTCTACTATAGCTGAAGCAAGGTGGAGCAAGTACGAAGATGCTTCTGTTGAGGTTAAGTTTTCTAATGTTAACATTAATGTTAATAGAGATGGTACCTACGAAACGGAAGTAGAACTACAAGCAAAAATACTCAAGGAGTCTGGGCGTGATAGATTTTCTCTGTATAGTTTAATCTACAATGATGATAGTGCAGATTTGACTGTTTTAGAAGCTAAAACAGCTTATAACGGAGAGGAATATATAGTCACTGAAGACATGATAGAGGATAAACCGCTAGCTAGTCCTAGTAAAGGCTTCGATCAGCTAAGGCAAGTAACTATATCGTTTCCTAAAATAGAAATTGGTACAGAAGTATATTTAAGGTATAAACAAGTTAACAAAAAGGTTCCTGTTGATAATTTTTATGGCTTGAGCTTTTCTTATCATGGGGATTATTTACAAGCAGAAAATACTAAAATCAATTCTGAATTACCCCTGGAGATTAAAGTTAATGATCCAAGAGAAGTATTAGAAATCGCTGAGGAAAAAAATGATGATATACACTCTATAAGCATTGCTTTAAAGAAAGCAGTTTATGAAAACACAACAAATGAACCACATAATGGAATATTGAACATAAAACACAACACTTGGGTATCACTTTCAAGCTTATCTGAATGGGAGGATTTAGCTAAAAAATTAGCTCCTGGATATCATAGCGTTATCAATCAGCCGCTTCCTGCAACTTTTGAAGCTATAGCAGAATTTGCTGACAATGAGAGTACCGATGAGGAGAAAATTAATGCAGTCACTTCTTTATTGAATGAAAAAGTTCAGTACATGGGAGACTGGCGTACAGTGTCAGGAAAATTTTTTCCGAGAGATTTGGAGAAAATTGCTGATTCTCAAGTCGGGGATTGCAAAGACTTTTCTGCTAGCACGGCTGCTATTCTGCAAAAACTTGGTTATAAAGTTCAACCTATTTTAGTTATGAGAGGAACTACTAGCACTTCTAATCCTGAAGCATTACCTAATATGGGTAATTTTAATCATGTGATGCTCAAAGTAACAAATAGAGATGGAAAAATATATTGGATCGATCCAACTAATACCGTCAGTATGGCACGGGGTATTTTTCCAGACATTGCTGATAGGAACGCTCTAGTACTCGATTCTGAGGAAGCAGATTACATAAAGATTCCTGCTGTACAAGGTGAAAATTCAAAAGTGATATCCCATAGTGAATTAACTATAGAAGATAACGTTGTAAATGAATATGGCCAGCTTACCGTGCAAGGGGAAGCAGCCTTAGGCTTAACAGGTGTTGGATTATATTATTCAGATGAGCAATTAAGAGATTCTGTTTTTCGTATGATTAGTGGAGTATATCTTGATGAAGAAGAAAAGAAGTTCTTAGAATTGCCTGACCTTACCTTGCGTAATGTAGAGGATCTGACAATTAAATATGAGTTTCAGCAAAAAAATAAGATTTTTAAGACAAATTTAGGGCCAGCTTTGAATTTAGGAGATAATTGGCTTAATGATGTTGTCAATACAGCTTCTGACCAAGTGTCAGACCTTTTTATTGGTGTTCCTAAAACTAAGGAAAGCCATATGATAATAAAAGATATCAAAATTAAAAACTGTGAAAATTTGAATTTTGAAATAGATTCTCCTTGGTTATATGTAAATAGGTTCTGTAAATATAAAAATGATGGAACCGAATTTAGCAATTTAATAACCATAAAGAAAAGCTTTATTACCAATGAAGAATTAAAGACTGCTGAATATAAAAACTTAAAAAGCGAATTGGAGAATAATTTTTCTAGAGCCTCTATAATAATAAGTGAATGAGTTGTGCTGGGAAAAGCACTTCTTAAAAGGCTTAAAATTTTTAAAATATGTACAATAACTTACGCGACTTCATCAGAGCATTAGAAGAAAAAAAAGATCTAATTAGAATTAAAAAAGAAGTTTCAACTATTCTTGAAATGACAGAAATTCATCGTAGGGTTTTGTCAAACAAGGGACCAGCTATCATCTTTGAAAATGTTGTCACAGAAAATGGCAAAAATTCAATTCCCGTTTTAGTGAATTTATTTGGTACTATTGAGAGAATTGCATTCGGACTTGGTATAAATTCTGATGAATTAAGGGATCTGGGTAAACTTCTAGCATTTTTGCGATCACCTGAGCCGCCAAAAACCTTCAAAGATGCTGTGAAAATGTTTCCTCTACTAAAAGTTGTATTGTCGATGCGGAGCAAAGTTGTGAGCAAAGCCCCATGTCAAGAGCTGGTGCTAACTGGGGATAAGGTGGATCTTAGTTTGCTACCTATTCAGACATGCTGGCCAAACGAGCCTGCACCGCTTATCACTTGGCCACTTGTGGTAACAAAAGGACCAACAGCAGACAAGCAAGATAATTTCAATCTTGGAATATATCGTATGCAGGTTGTGAATAAAAAAACGACTCTCATGCGCTGGCTTGCACATCGTGGTGGTGCAGGTCACCATAAACGGTGGAAGGAGAGGGGGCAAAATATGAAGTTTCCTGCGGCTGCTGTGATTGGTAGCGATCCTGCAACGATTATTGCTGCGGTAACTCCGGTGCCGGAGACTTTATCAGAATACCAATTTGCCGGGCTGCTGCGAAAAAAAACACTTGAGCTTGTAAATTGTAAAACTATTCCTCTTCAGGTTCCAGCTCATGCAGAAATTGTTTTGGAAGGATATGTAAGTTTGGATAATTACCAAGATGAAGGGCCATATGGAGACCATACCGGTTACTATAATGCTGTTGAACAGTTTCCTGAGTTTAACATCACTGCAATTACAATGCGCAAAGATCCAATTTATCTCAGCACTTTTACTGGCAAACCACCTGATGAACCATCAATTCTTGGTGAAGCACTCAACGAAATCTTTGTGCCGATTCTCATCAATCAGTTTCCGGAGATAGTAGATTTTTATCTGCCCCCAGAAGGTTGTTCATATAGAATAGCGGTAGTGTCGATAAAAAAGGCTTATCCAGGGCATGCAAAAAGAATTATTATGGGCATACTCGCTTTTCTCAAACAGTTCTTATACACCAAATTTATTATAGTTGTTGATGATGATATAAATGTACGTGATTGGAAGGAAGTAATGTGGGCAGTTTCAACAAGAATGGACCCTGTACGTGATACAATCATGATAGAGAATGCTCCAATTGATTATTTAGACTTCGCTTCTCCTGAAAGTGGTCTCGGAGGTAAAATAGGGTTTGATGCAACAAACAAACTTCCACCTGAAACCAAACGAGAATGGGGAAGAAAAATTGAAATGAGCGAGGAAATAATAAAGAAAGTTACAGAGAAGTGGAAGGAATATGGGTTGACAGATGATTAAACTATGATGTAGACTACCGCCGTGTATTTAGGTGTGGTTTGTGAGGCTTTTATATCTTTTATTTTTGTCGGCATGTTTTTCTCTGTATTACTATGTGGGTCCTACATTCTCGCCTTGCCCAAAAGCAACAGTTTGCTTCTCACCTGAACAAGACTGTGCTGTACCGATAATCAGCGAGATAGACCAATCTAAAGAATCTATCTTAGTTCAAGAATATACATTTACTCTTGGAACAGTTGCAAAATCTTTGATTAACGCCAAAGAGCGTGGTGTTGATGTTAAAGTCATTTTAGATAAATCACAACTCCATTCAAAATATAGTGTCATAAGCGAATTGTTTTCAAATGGAATACCGATTTGGATCGATAATAAGCCAAAAATTGCTCATAATAAGGTAATAATTGTTGATAATCAAAAAGTCATCACAGGATCGTTTAACCTCAGTAAGACAGCTGAAAAGGGAAACGCTGAAAATTTATTAATTATTGAAAATTATCCTGAATTAGTCCAGCAGTATGTGAAGAACTGGGAAATACGAATGTCACAATCCTATCAATATGCTCCCTAGATACTTGATATCAAAAAAAGTCTTTTTATTGATAGATGTAATTTCTTGTGAGATAATAAATTAAAAGGTTTTAAGGGGTAGGTAATGGATTACATAAATGATGCTGCTGATAGTTACGCTGCCATTCATGATTTTTTTCAAAATAATGGTGTTGGAGATTACAAAGTTCAATGCAATTATGGTGGTGTACCGTATGCTACTGACGAATATGTACATTCTGGAGACAAATTTTGGAGCAATAATTTTATAGACTCACATTTTGGAAGGGAAATAAAAATGTATCCTCAAAGTGAGCTTTTAGCTAAAGAGTATGCTGGGAATACACTACCGGTTTCAATATCACTAAACGAGGATCTAATAAAAATAAAAGAATGTCAGAAAAAAACTAAATTTGTAGAACTAGAAGGTGAATCAGGTGATATAGTATATGATAAGCAAAAACATATAAAGTACTACACGACAAAGTTATCATATGACGATGTTTCTGTTCATAATAAAAACAAATTTTCAATACTGAATATTAGATATGATATGCCAAATGATCCGAGATACAGTTTAAACATAGCCTTCACAAAGGTTAATGATAATCAACCAGGGTTTTGGCAAAAATTTAAAAATATGTTTTAATAAAGTAGCTTCTCAATCAGGAATATTCTGGTGGAAAATGAATATCTACTTAGTAATGAATTTGGTAAGTAGCTACTAAGTTTTTCTTATATCTATACAACGAAGGTTTGCTGGTCTTACATTTATTCTCTGCAAGACAAAAAATTCACATAATTGTACATAGTATGGAATAAATAAACTTCCACTATATTTTTCGATTAAACTTACCTTTTCTCTATTGAACAGATTTCGTATTAAATCTTAAGCTCAACGCACCTAAATATATAAGCATTCCCAGCAAAATCATAGGTATAGAAAGAAATTGTCCCATAGTTAAATTGAACCATAAATAGCCAATTTGATAGTCTGGCTCGCGGAAAAATTCAACCACAAAACGTGCTATTCCATACCACATAACTGCAACTCCAGTTGTTGCACCATAATACAATCTCATTTTGTTCAAGAAAAATAGTGAATTTACAACTACGAAAAGTAGCGCTCCTTCAAAAAATGCCTCATAAAGTTGGCTTGGATGGCGCAATAAATTATCACCACTTTCTGGAAATACCATACCCCATTGCATAGTTGTAACTCTGCCAAATAACTCTCCATTTATAAAATTACCTATGCGACCTAGGAACAAACCTATCGGAACTCCACAAGAAATTAGATCCAGTGTGTAAAATATAGGAATGTTATGTCTTCTACAGGAGATTATTACTGCAAGCAAAACTCCTATAGCACCACCATGAAATGACATTCCTCCTTCCCAGGTCTTTAATATCTCAATAGGGCTGCTTATATAAAAAACTGGATCATATATCAACACGTAGCCAAGCCTGCCCCCAAGAATAACGCCTATAATAGTAGTTGTTAATAACGAATCGTAAAAATTCTTAGTAAATATTTTTTGATTGTCTAGCTTATGTAAATACCAATATGCAAAAACTATACCAAAAACATATGCTAAAGAATACCAATATATAGAAACAGGACCGATGCTAAAAATAATTGGACTTAAAGACATATTTTACTACAAATTATTCTTAGACAATCTACTTTTCTCACGGTCCCACTCTCTCTGCTTTATGGTTGCTCTCTTATCGTAGAGTTTTTTTCCTTTAACAATAGCAATTTTAGTTTTTGCCAACCCTTTATCATTAAAATAGATAGAAAGTGGCACAACAGTTATTCCAGAGGTTTTGATTTGACCAATCAGCTTATTTATCTCTTTTTTATGCAAAAGCAATTTACGTTCTCTTTTTGGCTTGTGATTCTTTTGGTTCGCAGCTTTATACTCTGCAATATGCATATTGTTTAGCCATATTTCACCTTTTTTTTCAGTAACGTAAGCATCAGAAATGTTTGCTTTTCTTTCCCTTAGTGATTTCACTTCACTACTTAAGAGGATCATACCTGCTTCAAATTCTTCTAAGATAAAGTATTCAAACCTTGCTTTTCTATTTTCTGCAATAACTTCCATATCTAAAGATATCTTTAAGCTTCAATATATTACAGAACTTTTGGTTTAATTCATAACAAAACAATTATCTCAGTAAATGCAAGTTTGGTTAAAAAAGCTCCAATCTTCCTGCAAGTGTAATTTGTTCCACTCTTCCTACTGCCATTTCAGCCCTAGGACTAGCATTACCTGACAAAGAACTTATCACATCTTTACAACCCCATTCAGTAACAAGATGCAAAGGAGTTTGTCCATTATTATTCTGCGCATCAACATATGCTCCGTGTTCAATTAGAGTTCTTACTATATTTTCATTACCACCTTCAGCAGCAAAGTGTAAGGGAGTATATCCATCATTGTCGCACGCATTAACATTTGCTCTACTTTCAATTAAAATATCTAATATGCCTTTGTGGTTCCATTCAGCAGCAAAATGTAAAGGAGTGCATCCATCGCTGTCCCATGCATCAACATATGCTCCATATTCAATTAGAGCTATTACTATGTTCTCATAGCCACTCTTAGCAGCAAAATGCAACAATGTAGTTTCTACAGGATCTAGATCACTATGTGTAGTGAATATATGATTGATATTAAATCCACTATCTTCCCACCTCCGTAAATCAATTCTTTCTAATTTTATTTTTATTCGTTCAACTATGTTGTTCTTGCTTAAACCTGAAGTATCATTTATTTCTTCAAGCATTTTTAGAAAATCATCAAGCGTCATAATCTCCACCACTTATTAAAATAACTTGGTTATTATGTTCTTTGACACAAAAATCAAGAACTTTTTATTTTCCTAAAAAATCATTTAAGTTATACTCCAAATCATGAAAGTCAGGCAAAATATTAAGTTTTTTTCTCTATCATTTGTGATTTTGTCTTCTCTATGGATTACATTGTCTGGTTATTTTGAGCCTTTTTTTATTCTCTGTGGAGTATTTTCTTCTGTGTTCACATTGATTATCTTTAAAAGGTTAATTGATGCTGAAAGTGCCCTTAGTCAAATTCTAAATGATAGTGGTAGGCTGTCACTTTATCAGCTTATAAGTTATATGCCTTGGCTAATGTACCAAATTATTTTGTCAAGTATTTATGTAACAAAAAAGGTGCTACGATTCAAATCTACAGTTGAGCCAATTGTTATTGTAAGAGAATGCATAGGACATAATGATAAGACCATTGCATTATTTGCTAACTCGGTTACGATTACTCCTGGAACTTTAACTATCAATGTTGAAAAGAAGCAGAAAACATATTTATCTACCATATGCTTGATAGATAAAGATCTTGAAAGTGGCATTTCTGAAATAGAAGGTAAAGTCTTAAAAATGCTACACCTAGTTAAGTAATTGCTTTAAATAAGTTAACAGCGTCTCTGTATTCTCTTCTTAGGCTTTCAAGCATTTCTTTTGGAAGGCTATCAATAACAGTAGAACATAAATAATTGTACAAATCTTCTAGCCTTGATATGTTATTTTTCTTCTTGCTGTTGAATTTGTACGGAAAAATGCCCTCCATAATTTCAATATCAACAACCTTATTTAAAAATGCATTTTCACTTGTTATGCTTATTCTTGTAAGTATAGTATTAATTTCAGGTTCATTACTCGTATAAATATCTGATAATTCTGCCATTTTAATGACGTATAAAGTTACTACTTTTGATAAACAATTATCAGAATATTCACAATTTTTTATTACCTCCCACTGAGTAACCTGAGACTTGCTTGTTTTTGCATTGCTTGGTAATTTATTCATTGAATTTTCTCCATTTAATTCAGTGTAGTAAATTATACTAATACTTTGTTAAATAAATAATAACGCAGCCATAAAAATATGCATTTATTTACCATAAATTGTATAATATTCCTAAAATTAAATGTTAAAGTTACTTCAAACTGAATGATTTCTTTAATTCCATATTATCCAGCAGTGTAAAATATTGCTACACAATAGTATTTATTCTAAAATAAACTTTCCTTTTGAGCTATTTTATTAATATCCATTCTTACGGCTGCACTAAAATGAAAAAGATAAAACTCGGAATAATAATTTCAGGTAGAGGATCAAACATGCAGGCTTTAATAGAAGCATGTCAAGATCAGAATTTCCCTGCTGAAACTGTGTGTGTTATCACAAATAATAGTGAAGCTGGAGGCCTTAAAATAGCAAAGCAAGCAGGAGTTTCAGCGTTTGTTGTTGAAGATAAGCCACTTGATACTGATAAAATTCATGAAATACTTGTTCAACATAAGGTTGATTTAATTTGCCTTGCAGGGTTTATGAGAATTATAAAGGCCAATTTCCTGAATAAATGGCATAACAAAGTTATAAATATTCATCCCTCTTTACTTCCGTCATTTAAGGGCCTAAATGCTCAGGAGCAAGCTCTGAAAGCGGGTGTAAAAATTACAGGATGTACTGTGCATTATGTTACTCCTGAAATTGATGCTGGAGCCATAATCGCTCAAGCTACTGTTCCAGTATTACCAAATGATGATGTTCACAGTCTCTCAGAGCGCATTCTAGCTGAAGAGCACAAGTGTTATGTGGAAGCAGTAAAATCAATAGCAGAAAGTATTAATTATTGACCTTGAGCGTTTCTTCCAACTTCAACAAAGAATAAATTTTCAGGTTCCAGTAAAGAACTTGCCAGTTCGTTTACTTCCTCTAATTTAATATTATTAATGGTATTTTTATAATTATTTATACTGTTAACATCACGATCCTCTATCTGCATACTATCTAGCAACGTTGCTGTATTCGCATTATTGGATAGAAAAGAGAAGATAAGGTTATTTACTAAACTGGTTTTTGCATCCTTGAATAATTGTTCGTCAATTCCTTCCTTTTTTATTCTGCTAAATGTATCTTTTACTGCTGATATAGCTTTGCTAACAGTAGAGCTATCGGTGCTCATAAACCCAAATATAACATTTCCATGTTTATTGGTAACATTACGTGCACTAATACCATAAGTAATACCTAGATTTTGTCTCAACTCTTTCATCAGTATTGAGTTTAGACTCATACCACCAAGCGCATTAATCAAAACACTAGCATTATAGTAATTAGGGTCTTCATATGCTATGCCTTTTTGAGCAAAAAATATTACACTCTGTGGTATATCCATAAAAACGCTCTTACTTTCTGCAGGCCCAAATTCATTTTTTACAGGTATCTTTCTAACTTTTGATCTTTTTGATGGTAATTTAGATAAATACTTATCTAGCAATCCACTAACTTCTTCTTTTGTTGCACAACCAACAACACTAATAACGATATTATCCTTAGTAAAACTACGCTTTATGTATGTTAAAACATCATCTCTAGTAATGTTCATTATAGTGTCTAGAGTTCCATATGGATCTCTTGAGTAAGGATGTTTTTTGAACAACAATGTATCTAACTCTTTTGCAGCAATAAAATAAGGGTCTTTTTCAAAATTATTAAAGTTTACTTTGACTTTTTCGAATACTCTATTTAATCCCTCAGGATCAACTTTAGGGCGCATTATAGCATCACTCAGTAGTGAAATTGCATCCTCTAGATTCTCAGATAAAGTATTTAATGAAACCCTAAATGCTTCTAAATTAGCAATAAAATTTAAACTAATTCCTTTATCCTCAAGCTTTTTCGCAAAATCTTTGGCATCATTTTTTCCTGCTCCTTCTTGAATTACAAGAGAAGTAAACCAAGCAAGCCCATGTTTTTCCGCGTTTTCGTGTGCGTAGCCTGCATCTTTGAACGATATATTGAGTGAAACTTTTGGTAAATCGAAATTTTCAACAAATAAAAACTTAAGCCCTTTATTAGTAGTAACCTCCTCTATATTTAAGTGACTGCTTGCTTGCAAATTAAAGCCTAGACAGAAAAAAAATAGAAATACATATTTACTTATCTTCATTATTACCTCCTTTTGGTAGCAAACGACCAACTAATTTATTAGTAGAAAAGATAGCGTGAACTTTATTATTTACATCCTCTAGATTGACATCATTAATTTTGCTATATGAAATGTCTATTTCATCAAGTGGAATACCTAGTGCTAGACGTGGTATATAAAACATTGCTATATTAGTTAAATCAGATAGACTATCAAGCTGTGCTGCTTTGTATTTAGACTTTGTACTTTGCAACTCTTCACTTGTTATTCCTTCAGAGTTAAAGTGATTAATAGAATTTTCTAACTCTCTTGCAACAGCATCCAAATTCACCCCGCTTTTTGGAGTTACCCGAATCTCAATGTAACCATTACTAAAAGCTAAGCTATTATAATAAGCAAACACTTCTACTGCTACATTCTTATCTAGAACTAAATCTTTATATAGCTTACTAGACTTGCCATTCCCCAAAACATCAACTGCCAAATCAACAGGAAAAGTTTCACTTATTTGCTCAAATAAAGGAACACTATAGCGAAAGTATAAAACTGGCTCTTTTACTTCAGTGCTTTCTAAAATTACCGATATATCTGCATTATGTATTGAATCTTGGTTCGGATAATGCTTAACTACAGGCTCAGCTTTAATTGCACCATATTTTTCCTTTGCTAATCCCGCTACTTCTTCAAATTCTACATCACCAACAACGAGCAGTATAGCATTACCTGGATGATAATAGTTATCATGAAACCTTGTTATGTCATCTTGATTGTAAGTTTTAATATCGCTCTCCCAACCAATAACAGACCTACCATAGCCATTACGATAAAATGCACTGTTCATTTCCTCCCATAGTAAAGCTTCAGGATTATTATCAAA
Organism: Wolbachia endosymbiont (group B) of Parapoynx stratiotata; assembly: GCF_947250635.1. Classification (NCBI taxonomy): domain Bacteria; kingdom Pseudomonadati; phylum Pseudomonadota; class Alphaproteobacteria; order Rickettsiales; family Anaplasmataceae; genus Wolbachia; species Wolbachia endosymbiont (group B) of Parapoynx stratiotata. The sequence continues at coordinate 455,298 of NZ_OX366335.1, forward strand.
TCTCATCTTTCTTTCTTCTAATACGATATTTTTTTCTCTATTTATTTTGTCTTGAGTAACATCAAAATTGCCCATTCTATCTGCTTCAATTTCCATTGCTAGTGGTAAATCTTTTTTGAGAACTAATTCGTAGTAGCAGGTGTATTCTTTAGTGGTAAAAGCATTAAATTGGGCCCCAATGCTGCCCAAAGTGGATTCTATGTCTTTAAATTTTCCTGTAGTTTCAAACATTAAGTGTTCAAAGTAGTGAGCCAAGCCTGCTTTGCCAATTGGGTCATCCATTCCCCCAACTTTATATATTATTGCATGAAAAACAGCTGGAATTCGGTGATTAGGTACTACATAAACATCCAATCCGTTACTGAGCTTAGCATGCTTTATGATTTCAGCTTCCAAAGAAATCGGACAAATGAAAAAAAACACAGATAGTATAAAAAAACTAAAGAATTTGCGAAGCATTATTTCATTCCTCATTTTGCTTAGAGATAGACCTATCATATATATACCACTTATATAACAATGTACACATTCCACAAACTATAGATAGATCTGCTAAATTAAAGGCTGGCCAATACCAATCATTGATATGAAAATATATGAAGTCATATACAGCTCCCCAATAGATTCTATCAATTACATTTCCGATCGCTCCACCAATCATCAGAGAAAAACTAAGGTAAATTGACTTATCATTAGATTTATATATCAAGTATGCAAGTATACCAATTATTAATATTGAACATGCTGAAAAAAAGAAGCTGCCATGCGGCAGAGTACTACACATTCCAAAGCTAATTCCTGAATTCCAAACTTCAACTAATTTCATAAAACTAGTAATCTCGATTGACTCCCCCTCATCAATCAAAGAGTTTATATACAATTTACTTGTTTGATCGAATGATACTATAATCAATATAATAACTAAACATATCCTTTTCATAAATTTATCTTAACTGGTAAGCCTTCATTATATCACGATCTATCTGTTTTGTTAACTCGTTAATACTATGGAATTTTTTTTCTGCCCTAATAAATTTTAAAAGTTGTATATCAACCTTAAAATTGTATACATTTTCGTTGAAGTCAAATATATGCATTTCTACTATAGGTTTTTTTAAGTCCTTAAATGTAGGTCTCATACCAATGTTGACTACTCCATATAGCCAACTTGAACTATTTTCAGAAAATGCAACTTTGGCGTAATATGTACCAAGCTTAGGTTTTATCATGTAATCTTCTATCGGAATGTTTATGGTTGGAAACCCTATTTCTCTACCTCTACATGCACCTTTTGTTACAATACCAGAAACTTGATAAGACCTACCAAGCAATTTATTAGCAATTTCTATTTCTCCTTTTTGTAAACACTCCCTGATTGAGGAAGAAGAGCAAATTTTTCTATCGATTATCAATGGCTCTAATTTAGTTAAAGAATATTCATACATCTGAGAATATTTTTCTAGAGTTAATATGTTACCCAATCGTTTGTGACCAAAAGTACAACTTTCTCCAACAGTTATATGTTTAGCACCATACTTCTTTACCAAAATCTTACCAATAAAGTCATCGCAGCTAACCTCAGAAAAACCTCTACTAAAATTAATAATATACAAGTAATCTATACCATAGCTGCTGATTAGTTCCTTTTTTTGTTCTTGATCTATTAACCTAAAATTGTTCCTACTAAATAAAACAGTTGATGGGTGAGGCTCAAAAGTTAAAACTGCAGAGGGTAATCCTCTTTCTTGTGCTACCTTCTTTAGATTGGAAATTGCAAACTTATGTCCTAAATGAACGCCATCGAAATTTCCGAAAGTTAGTGCCACATTATCTTTTATCCCTTGCTCACAGTTGTAAATAATTTTCATACAATTTGATATTTTATATATATTTTTTATATATAATAGTTGTATTTTATAAACTATGGAGATAAATCATGAAAAACACTAAAGGAAAAGTTGTAATATATGTGAAGAAGTATTGCCCATTCTGCAAGAAAGCAAAAGAGTTATTGGATGAAAAAGGTGTGAAATACGAAGAAATTGATGTACTTAGAAACTCGGATTTGTTTGACGGTATAAAATCAAAATATAACGTCAGGACAGTTCCACAAATTTTTATTACTGATGAAAATGGTGATTATGTACATCATATTGCTGGATGTGACAAATTGATGGACCTTGAAAAAGAAGGAAAGTTGGATAATATGTTAAATAACAATGAAGATAGCATTAATGCAACAGCTTACACAAGCGGCAGTGATGAACACGAGGGATGTAATATAATACATAATGAAGATTTTATGTGATTTTTTTGTCTTACTGTTGCTGGCATACCCACTTTAAACAATTTTTAATGAATTAAAAATACAATTCATCTAGTGAGTTTTTTTAGTGGGAAAAAATGATAAAAAATATTATAATTGTTAGCAAAAACTTAATTAGTATTGAATTAATTAACAAACAAGATTTAGAGAGTTTCATCAAGATTTTCACAGTGCTTGATAAGCATATAGCAGCTAAAACTCTTTTTACAGAAGAAGTGACAATAGAGTATAAACAACACAATTGCATAGAAGTTGTTGAATTGATAAAAGATACAGGTTTTACATATCATGATGTTGAGAATGTGTTAAATCACCTAAGTAATCATGGAATGAAAGTACCAAGTAGCGTTATAGCAAGCACCCTTTCTTCTTCATACAATCACGCACTTGAGTCTAAGGATGTAGCATTTGCCTGTTCTAAAGGGTTGCCACAATTTTACATCAGGGTAAATAAGAATACCTTTATAATGACTCCTATAAGTGAAGAGAATCTGGAATTGAATTCGCAAAATAGCAAAATGCTTATAGAGTCATTAAAGAGCGAAAAAAGCACTTATGATTGCATAGTGGAAGAAAATATCATCAAAGTTATAGTGCATTCTGAAATACATCAGGCTATAAACTCGATTATAAAATCACTGATAAAGTCTTGCCTTTTAGCAAGAGATGAAGAAGAAAAATTCAAAGAGAAATTGAGACAACTTGCTTTTAAAGATCAAGCTTTCGTTGAGTATTCTAGCATCAAAACCATTCATAGATATCCGAATAACCATCCTCTGAGAAAGCATGAAAGTGTTATTAAAGATATAGAAAATATTTTATGTGATTTCATAATAAATGAGAACAGCGGGTTTGCTATAGAGCGGTTAAATAGACTGGGCTCAGAAGTCTCTCCAAATACTCCAAGAATCATCACTAAAACTATAGATAAGCTTGTTAAGTTTCACTAAAATGTTGTTGGAATGGTTTTAGCCAATGTCTACATATATCTGATTTTTACTGATTGAGTGGAGCAATTGAGCTGCTCTCTGTCATCCCAGCGTTTAACACTGGGATGATTTCGTTGTATGGTATCTTGTATAGTGTTTTACAAATTCACATAGCTATTTCAAATTTACCCATATCAATGTCAGTAAATTTATTGAGAAAATATCACTTAGTTCTTTAAATTTATGTTTTTGAATATATATTAATCATTTATTTTCAAAGCCTCAATAAAAGCATTTTGTGGGATGTTTATGTTTCCTACAGAATGCAATCTTTTCTTACCTTTCTTCTGCTTTTCAAGCAGCTTCATCCTTCGTGTAACGTCTCCACCATAGAGCTTGGCTGTTACATCTTTTCTATACGGGTTAATCGTTTCTCTAGCAATAATTTTTCCGCCTACTGCCGCTTGAATCGCGATTTTATATTGCTGGCGTGGTATCAAGTCTTTCAAACGTGCACATATTTCACGGCCTCTTTTTTCTGCCCTGCTTTTATGAACAATGCAGGCTAACGCATCCACAGGTTCTCCATTAACTAAAAAACTTAATTTATCTATCTGACTTTCCTGATAATCGGATATTTCCCAATCTAAACTTGCATATCCCTTGGAAATTGATTTTAGTCTATCGTAAAAATCAAAAACAACCTCAGACAGCGGTAATTTATACTTCAGTAGTGCTGTTGTCGTATTACCAACATAAGATAAATCCTGCTGTTCTCCTCTCCTCTCTTCACACAGAGATAGAATCTCTCCTAAATATTGATCAGGTACCATTATAGTTGCAGTGATCCACGGTTCTTCCACTATTTCAATTTTTGTAGGGTCTGGCATATCGCTTGGGTTATGGATATTTAAAACTTTACCATTTTGTGTTGCAACTTTATATATAACACTCGGTGCAGTTGCTGTTAGATCTAAATCAAATTCTCTTTCGAGTCTTTCTTGAATGACTTCAAGATGTAGCATTCCTAAGAAACCGCAACGAAATCCATAACCTAGGGCATTTGACGTTTCAGCATCAAATGTAAAACTAGCATCATTTAAATGTAATTTTTCTAGTGCTTCCCTTAAATATTTAAAATCATCTGTGTTATTGGGAAAAATACTGCAAAATACTACAGGATGTACTTCTTTAAAGCCAGGTAATGCCTTGCTGCACGGCCTTTTCTCTTCAGTAATAGTGTCTCCTACTTTGCAGTCTGCTACTTCTTTCATTGAAGCAGTTATAAAACCAACTTCACCTGCTGAAAGTTCACCAGTCATAACTTTTTTAGGAGTGAAAATACCGATATTATCGACCTGATATGTAGCATTATTAGACATCATAACGATTCTCATGCCTTTTTTTAGTACTCCATTTTTAACTCGCACTAAAATTACTACTCCTAGGTAAGGATCATACCAACTATCAACTAAAATTGCTTGCAGTGGAGCATTTGTATCACCTTGAGGAGCGGGAAGTTTTGTCACTATAGCTTCAAGTACATCCTTTATCCCAAGACCAGTTTTTGCCGATATCAAAATTGACTCACTTGCATCAATACCAATTACTTCTTCAATCTGAAGCTTTACCTTTTCTGGATCTGCAGCAGGAAGGTCAACTTTATTGAGCACAACTATTATCTCATGATTATTGTCAATTGCCTTGTACACATTTGCCAGAGTCTGAGCTTCAACTCCTTGGCTGCTGTCCACCACCAAAAGTGAGCCTTCACATGCAGCTAAGCTTCGGCTGACTTCATATGAAAAGTCAACATGACCTGGTGTGTCCATGAGGTTGAGGCAATATTTATTACCATTATTTGCAGTGTAATTGAGTCTTACCGTTTGTGCTTTGATTGTGATTCCGCGTTCACGCTCTATATCCATTGAGTCAAGTACCTGATTGGTCATTTCCCTTGTCTCAAGACCGTTACATTCTTCTATCAAACGATCAGCAAGAGTTGACTTACCATGATCTATATGTGCTATTATTGCAAAATTTCTTATATTGTTCATAGATCTACTTATTTAAGTAGATCTATTTTACATTTTAAGTATTACAAGAGCAATTACTTATCTTCCTTTTTGCTGAAAACATTAAGCTGGCGTCTGTACTGGTCGGAAGTATTCAGTAGTTGATGGTTGACTCAGTTTGCTACTTTCCTCATTCTTTTCCTGCTTGCATGTTTTTACTGCATCAGCAAGGCTTAGGTAATCATTACCAACTTTAATTCTTACATCTTTATTTTCTTCTAAATCTTTATCATCTGGCTTATCACTTGCTATTTTAATAGTGCCATCGCTATTAGCACTTAATATAATGATAAATTCCCTTTCATCTATATACCAATTAAACTTTATTCCATATTGAGCTGCAGTACCTAAACTATAACACCTCACTCCATTTTCGTCTACAAAACCGTGGACAACTTCTTTTTGATCTCCACTTGAAAGAAGAAAACCGGCAATATTGTTTTCTTTACAAAATTCACTATTTAAAAATTCGCTTACCCTAATATCTGTGTTTTTATTGTCGTCTTTTAGCTTGATTTTTGTATAAAGAAAATTTGAATTCTCATAACTTGCAATTGATACTGCATCAATAATGCCGTTTTCTATGTACTTTCTAAACTTTTCTTCAATTTTCTTTTCTAATTCTTCTTGCCTTGCTTCATTTTGTTGTTGCATTTCTAACTTTTTTTGCATTGATGCACTTTGTTGTTGTTGCATTTTTTCCAGCGCTTCTTTCATTTTTTTCTGAAGTGATTCGATATCACAAATTAACGTGGATTCATCAATGCCGAGTATCACGTATTCTTGGCCCAATCCTGTCTTCAATCCTTCAATTATGATTACCATCTCTAAGATAGACCCTAAGTTTTGATAATGTATATTAATTTTTTCACTACTTAGGCTACCTCGATTGCTATCCCAGTCGATAGCAATGTTAGTAAACATAGAATTAAGGCCTTCATAAATATCTTTCAATAGACTTGATTTCTCTGAGTTTATTCCATCACGTTTAATACTACTAACATAATCATTAAATGACTTTATTTCTTCAGAATATGTAAAGACACTGTACAGTTCTTTACGTGTTACTCTATCTTGTATTTTTTGTTTTATTTTTTTTAATATCTCACTACTAATACATTTTACCTCATAAAACTATTCAATATTATATACATAAACATTAGGGAATGTTAGCACTTTCTATATGCTTGCGCACTTCCTATTATTCCTTTAACATAGCTGACACTTTTTTTGAATGAGAAACCACTTTATTGATCATATAATTCTCATGATTGTTATCTATTTTAGGCAATTCGTACAAATAATTCACCATTATTCCGGCTGACTGACTAATGCCTTTTTCAGAAGTATCAGCCATCCAGTTGATTTGTTTGATTGATGCACCATTGCTTAAATGAAAGTGTGCGACCGGATCATAAGCACCCCCACCACTGCTTTTAACCTTTAGCAAATAATGTGCACAAAGTTTCAGTAGGGACTGTTTTTCGCATTCAATGTTAGTTTTTATGCTTTCTAAAATTTCTGTACCTGATTGTTTTATATTAAGCTTACCTAATAAAGCTACGTCTTGATTTTTTAGCCATTTTGTAAATCCAGGAACTGGAGAAAGAGTTGCATACACTTTTACGCTTTTAAATTCTTGCGATAGTTTTTCTACGACTCTCTTTATTAAAAAGTTACCGAGGCTAATTCCAGATAAACCAGTTTGAGTGTTTGATATTGAATAGAATATAGCAGTACTTGCACTGCTTGGGTCACTTGAGGGCACTGACTCATCCAAAAGGTGTTGAATACTATCTGAAATCTCATTCATCAATGCAACCTCTACAAAAATTAGAGGTTCGTTTGGTATTTTGTAATGAAAGAAAGCAAAACAGAGACGATCAGAATCTAGCCTATTTTTTAGGTCACCCCAAGAAGAAATTTTATGTACAGCTTCATATTTTATAAGTTTTTCCAACAATGATGCAGGTGAATCCCAGGTGATTTGATGAAGATCAAGTAGATCAACATCAACCAAAGTACAGAGTATATTTTTTAATTCATTTTCTAGTGGGTTTAGATTTTCATATTGGTTCTTTAGCTTAAGCACATCAGAACGCATATCAACAATAAACTTAAGACCTTCTGGTAAGGAGATAAACTGCTTCAATATTTTAGAGCGTGGTGATTCAAGGACTTTTATTAAGTCTTGTTCAAACTTATAGCTCGACTCAGAATCTTGATTTTTCTTATATACTTTTATTTCTTCATCTATTTTCGTTTTATCCGGATTGAACTTTTCTGCCAGGGTTTGTAAAAATTTTATTTGACCTGCCTCTGATAAACTCAAGTACAAATTACCAAGAGATACGGTGTTCTTACGTGCTGAGACTTCACCCCCCTTTGGGTTTAAGCATTCGTTCATCTTCAAGACTAAACTATCGACATCGCGACTACTACTTAAATCAGGGCCAATATTGCCAACCCATGATCTTACAGCGTTTGCTACTTCACCTAGTATCTTAAAAAAGCTCTTTGGTGCTTTCTTATCTTCAACTTTCACTATATCAGTTTTTGCTAATGATTCTTTTGTCATAAATTCCTTTTACTATGTATCTATCTTAAATTAAAAAAAAATCTTAGTCTACACAGGAGGTATATATTTTCTAGTATAATTGTTTTAGAACCTATTTAAAACTTTCGTAAAGAGAGTTAGATTTTCAATTTTATTACTCTTCTTAAAAAAGTACTTTTATTATAAAAATGACCTTTTTTCTCTTCCTTTTTCGGGTAAGGCTGATTTTTTAATTACCTAGGCGAAGTTACTTAATTTTTACACATCTATTGTAAAGTACAAAATCTGACTTTGGAATGAAAATGCTAGCTGATGCTTGGACTTTATTGATACTTACGCTACTTGAAACTATACTTGGTATAGACAATTTAATCTTTATTTCTCTAGCAATAGATAAGGTGCCAAATCTGCTGAGAGAAAGAGCCCGCCTTATAGGTTTTGGCTTGGCGCTATTGATGCGTTTTGTAATACTATTTTTTACATCATATATATTATCAATGCAAAAGCCTATATTTCACACTGTATCTCTGGATATCTCAGTAAAGGATTTACTTATGATTGCAGGAGGGTTATTCCTTATTGTTAAAAGCTCTATGGAGTTATGGAGCGACATTTTTGTACATAAGGAGAATAAAACAAAGGCAAATGTTAAATCACAATTTTTTTTAGTTGTGCTACAAATTATATTAATAGATTTAGTTTTTTCGGTTGATTCGATATTAACTGCCATAGCATTAACTCACAATATGATAATCATTGCCATAGCATTTACATTTTCCATACTAGCGATGCTATTTTCATCAAGTTATACCGCTCAGGTAATAAAATCCAACCCAAGCTTAAAAGTAATTGCCATTCTATTTATTTTACTCGTCGGTGTATATCTAACACTTGAAGGGCTTCACATAGAACTACCAAAAGCATATTTGTATTCTTCATTTATGTTTGCATTGCTTGTGGAAGTTATAAGCAAAATAAAGAAAATACAGCCTTGAAACTATTTTACACGAAGCAAAAATCCAATCAGTGCGTGACGTACAACTGTGCGAACATTTTCTAGCAGGAAGGTGTCATCCCAATGCTTGACACTGGGATCCATTTTTCCATCATCAAAAACATTGTATTTTTACATTACTTTTATGCTTACCAACTTAACTGGATGCCAGTGCCCAGACACTGGCATCCTACAGATAATGTTCATACAGCTGTGCGTCACACGCTCTACTGTCAAGCAGCTCCTTGCTGTTCATTTGTTGTTAAAACGGCAGATGGTTTCTCTGCTCCATCAACTTTAGTACTAGGCTTTAGTAATGCATATGTAGCACAACCAACTACCAGTGCTGCTGCTGTAACTGCAACCACTGCTATAACGATAGGTGTCAACTGAGCTGTAATTGTTCCAGTTGTAAAAAGTGCCACTGCTATAGCAGTGCCTAATAATCCAGTTACTCCACCGGCAATCTTTGCTTTATTACGTGCTTTTACAAAAGAGCCTCCTCCTGCGTCTAATAGAGCTTTTACTACGTCTTGACTCTTAGCATGATCTAAAGGAGTCTTTCCATCTTTATCTACTGCATTAACTTTTGCTCCTTCTTTGAGTAAAACCTCTACTATCTCTGTGTAAGCAGCAAAGTGCAAAGCAGTGTACCCACTTTTATCTCTCACATTAACATCTGCTCCTGCTCCGATTAAAACCTCTACTACCTCTTTGAAACCATACAAAGCAGGATAGTACAAAGCAGTGCGATCAAACCCATCTTTCGCATTAACATCTGCTTTTGCTCCGATTAAAAACCCTACTGTCTTTTTGTAACCATTCTCAGCAGCTATAATTAATAACGTCCACTTTTCGTATGGGTACATATCAAATACATGATTTACATCAAAATTACCTTTCTCCCACTCTTGATATAGATCTTGATTCTGTTTCTTTAGTTCTTCTTGTATTTTCTTAATTATATTATCTTTATTTAAATCTTTCTTAGCCTCAATCGTCCTCAGTACTGTTTTCAGTGATTTATACTTTCCTATCATGATTTTACCTTCAATATTAAAAGAATTATTTAATTATTACATAATAATGATAAAAAGTCAATCAAAACAAGCTAATAACTGGGATTGTGAATAGTAAATTAGATTCAAGTAGCCTCTGTGGTGTCATTCAACTTCGTTGTCATCCCAGTACTCCTTTTTCTGTCATCCGAGTAGCTTGACACTGGAATCCAGATCAAGTACGGCTATCATCCAAATAACCCTTCGTTGTCATTCAACTTCGTTGTCATCCCAGTACTGGGATCCAGGAACCAGCGTCACGCGCTGGAATGACATTAAATAGTTTTCCTTAAAATTTGAGTTATGCAAGCAGCCTCTTTGGTATGATTCGAGTAGCTGAAACTGGAATGAAATTATTGCTACTCCCACTCAATAGTTGCTGGTGGCTTGGAAGTTAAGTCATATACAACCCTATTTACTCCGGAAACTTTGTTAACAATTATACTACTGACGTCTTGCAAAAACCTCCAAAATACTAACGAATGTTGATCTTTATTTTCAAATGGAAATGCATCAGCTGTCATGCCATCAGATGAAGTCACAGCCCTTAAAGCGCAAACATATCCGTATGTACGATTATCTCCCATAACTCCCACAGTTTTTACTGGTAACAGTACAGCAAAAGCCTGCCATATTTTATCATACAGATCATAATTTTTCATTGTGTTGATATATATTTCATCTACTTCTTGCAATATTCGTACCTTTTCTTCATCAACCTCACCTATGATCCTCACTGCAAGTCCAGGCCCAGGAAATGGATGTTGAAATATTATCTCATCTGAAAGCCCAATTTCTTTGCCAAGCAGCCTTACTTCATCTTTAAAGAGATAGCGTAAAGGTTCTACTAGTTTCAGATTCATTTTTTCTGGCAACCCACCAACATTGTGATGAGATTTAATTGTACTAGTGTTTCCTGAAGCGTGCCCTGATTCAACTACATCAGAGTAAATGGTGCCTTGCATTAAAAAATCCACATCACCTATTTTTTTTGCCTCTTCTTCAAATACTTCGATAAAAGTATTGCCGATAATTTTTCGCTTTTCTTCCGGATCAGTTATTCCCTTTAACCTACTTAAAAACAAGTTTGATTTATCAACGTAATTTATTGGAATTTCTTTTAACATAGCAGTGGTCTGGCTCTTACGCAATAACCCAGTATCGATAAAAATACAGTTTAATTGTTTTCCTATAGCTTTGTGTGTAAGAACTGCTGCAACACTTGAATCAACCCCCCCACTTACTGCAGCAATTACTTTTTTCTCCCCTACTAAGTTTTGAATTTTTTCCTTCTGTTTTTCAATGAATGACTTCATTGTCCAATCTCTCTCACAATTTGCAATATCTAAGAAATTAGAGAGAAGTTTACTACCATTTGTCGTAGGTTTAACTTCAGGATGGAACTGAGTACAGTAAATCTTCCGCTGTTCGTTGGCAATTATTGCGATTGTTTGATTTATTATACCTGAGGCAATAGCAGTAAATCCTTGCGGTATAGTTTCGACACTGTCTGCATGGTTCATTAGCACATCGACTTCGGAATTAACGTTCCAAGTATCCTTTATAATTGGGGATTCTTTTAGTATCTTGATTTTAGTTTTGCCAAATTCCTGATTGAATTCTTTTCTTACCTTTGCCCCGAAATAATGACAAATGAGTTGCTGTCCATAACATATTCCAAGTATAGGAGTGTTTATTGTTTCGTTAAGTTTTATAATTTTATGTGCTACTTCACTTACTTCAGAGCAATTGTCATTTACAGATTGCGGTCCTCCAGAAAAAATAAATCCATTGAATTTTGATACTGTTTCGAAATCGATATTGCTTGGAAATATTTCACAGTAAACGCCCATTTCCCTGATTTGTCTTGCAATAAGCTGTGTAAACTGTGAACCAAAATCAATAACGGCAATTGCTGACAATGTGCTCCTCCATATTATTTAAAGCAATATTTGATAATAAAGAAAACAATAAAGTAAGTAAACTAAGACCTGTTTAAAAACTTTAATATATGACTAAAGCAACTTAAATTTACCGCAACAGATTTTTGATTAAGCTGTCTTAATTATCATTCTGATACTCTCTTCTTATCATAATAGCAACCCCAACATCTTTCCTTAAGTTGATGCCATTGCCTGAACGGATACGTTTAATATATATATAAATTCCTATCTTTTATATCTAATAAACCAAGTGTTGGTACGATTGTTGCTTTCAGGAAGATGACGGTTTCTACTGTCTTAGCCAGTTTTTTTGACTTTTGATGCAATAAGTTTTGGTTATCTTTTCTATGCTCTATAAGCCCACCAATTACCATAACTTCGCCGCTCTTAATTTTTAACGTAGAGTGCATTTCTCTGGTTTCAATAATTGGAATGTCACTATTTAATTTCATTTTATTCTGTTGTGCGACATATTCTATATTTGGGTCTTTAGTGTAATCGTTAATTCTTGATAAGGTTGGGTGTATATCCATGAATATTTCATTAGTATCAATGTTAATGCTTGGGTGGATTATTAACACCACACCTATTGGAGTGCTATTCATCTTGGTAATTAAGGCATGATTGGAGTTTCCGGTATCTTTCTGTATATCGGAAGTAAAATAGATATGGTTTTTAGTAAATGAAATCATTGCTTGCTGATTATTTATAGCATGTACTCTAGGGCTTGAAATTACGGTTGAAGTGCCAAATTTATTTAAAATTTTTACTAAATCTCCTAAATCACTCACACTAGAGTTAATTGCTAGGTCAATAATAGAGTTACCTTGATTTGTTATAGATTTGGTTTCATTATGCAAATCATTTAAGTTGATACCAGAAAGGTATTTATCGTCTAATAAAACTTCAACTATTTTGGCCTCGATCATTACTTGAGAAGACGCCAATTTCTTAACTTTATTAATATATTCTTCAACAGCTTTGTGAATATCTTTTCTAGCATTTAGAATAATGACACCAGCTTCTCTGTTGGATGAAAGAAACTCACCATCATCTACTCCGTTAACATCCATTATTGCATTTAAGCCTTTTTCTAATGAATTCCATAAATCACTACTATATTGAGATTTCATATAGTTTCTATCACCATCACTGTCGGTAATATTGTTACCAATGATAAAACTCCTTTGCGCAGAGTGTTGAATATTGATGAAGTCTACGTAATAATTTTGTGCATATGGCAAATCTTGTTCAATTCTAATTACACCATTATTCATTGAGTAACGCAATTTGGCGCTGTTGGCTATATTCTGAATTACTTCGTTTATGTTCTTATCTTTTAGCTTTAAAATAATATTACCTGATATTTTGGGATCTATGTCTAAGTTAACGTCAGAAAGTTTTCCTATCTCAATCAGTAAATCCTTTACTGGTACTTTTTCATCAACATTAATCGAAAGAAACTGATTACTGGTTGTAAGATCGGGAAACTCTACCGGTAAAGGTATCATTTCTGGTATTGCTGGTTCGTTATTCTTCAAAGGAGTATTATATTGTTGCAACGAATAATCGTGCTTATAATTGTCTATATTAACAGAATGTTGCTTGTTAGGTAGATGTGTACAAGAAATAATGAAAAGGAGTATTAAACATTTTAAAATAGCCATGAGGGCAGCATACAAATCTATACTAATAGTTTTCTATAAAAATGTTAAAAATGTATTTAATTGTATCCGTTCAGGGGAGTGGTTTAAGAAATGATAGATAGGAGATTATGAAAAGGGTTTAGCCGTATGGAAGTGGGATGAAAAGAAGCACTGGTTTCACATGCGTCTGAACAGACACCATTTTACAGCATTTTAAATTTGTCCTGTGCAATGTTTGTACAGTTGCGATAAAAATTACTTGACAAATTTTGACAGCTTTGTTATTTTGATAGTGAAGATATTCTAGAGCTCGAAATCTATCTTCGTCTGCAGACTTTTCAACTTCATTAATTTATAATCTCTAGTTAAAGTATATTGTACTTATGTATAGATAACTTCTATCATAGCTATATACATTTTTCTGAGTTTTTTTGTATTACTTAGGAGGATCATCATGTTTAAAATCATGGATTACGCATATCATTGACATAAATGCCTTAAAAGGACAGATGGTACCTACGTCCTCTTTATATAGATTATGTATTTGTTCAGATACGACTAAATTGTGTCTAGTGTAGAAAAAATTAGACAAATTCAGCCTTATATAGAACCAAATTCAACGGAAGTAGAATTATCCTCATTTCCATAATAGTAAGGATTTGCTTCTTGCGTATTATTAACAGCAGTTTTTAATAGTACTTCCTTATCACTATTCCATGCAACTTTCTCCATAATTGGAATATAATCCTTACACTTTTGATTATCTCCACAATCCTTGATTTTACTATCATCATTTAGATAACGCTTCAATGCATCATAGTATACTTTAGTGTTATTACCCTCTTTATCTATCATTTGTCCTAAGGTATTAACAAGTATCAATGGTGCAACTTGTTTTGCTTTTACAACACTTGTTTCACTGGACTCTCTAAAGAGATTAGGACATGCTCCTCTGGAAAAAAAGCTCTTGTTGAATTCTGGATTACTATGGTAAACGTTCGGGTAACAGACACTCTTAATCTCTTCTTCTTGACACGCTAACTCTCTTTGATTATCCACACATTTTTCACATTCTATATTACCAAGCCAGGATATTGAATTAAGATCCTCTGTAAAGGCAAATTTAAAATTTACTGCACCATAATTACCATTTGCTCCCTCTTCTATATATTTTGCAATTTTAGAATTGCTGTACATCTCGGGATATAATTCCTTTAGTAAATCAGATGAACTAAAACCTTGACAACCTATCTTATTATCAACTTTATAAAAATGAGAATATGGCCCACAATTTTCATACTTGGAACAATCTGAGGTTACTTTTCGAGATGTAATTTCTCCATTTTCATTCTCTCCTTCATCAGTAACAGGTTCGCCCGTATCAATTTCACCTTCTCTATCGGTAACAGGTTTATCTATACCACTTCCTTTTTTACATTCTTCAGCTATTTTTTATACCACTTAGTCTCTGCTGATGATTGCTCTACATTTTAATTTCCGTCGCTGTTCACAACATTACACTCTGGAACTATATACCTAATATCGCATGCTGATTTCTCTCTTTATCTTCTGCAAATTAATTAAATGAAGGGCATTAAGTATCCACACTACTAAAAAAAGTGTGGTACAAAATATAAACATTGCAATGAGTGGCAGCAGTAAAAAACCTTCTATTGCTACTCCACCTTTTCTAAAAATACTTGCTGGCTGATGAAGAGTAGACCATAAATTCACAGAAAATTTTACTATGGGAATATTTATAGCACTAAAAATGGCAAATACTGCTGATGATTTCTCTGCTCTTGCTTGATTATCAAAAGCGCTCCACAATGAAAGATAACCAACATACAGAAAAAACAAAATCAGCATTGAAGTAAGCCTTGCATCCCATACCCACCAAGTACCCCATGTTCCTTTTCCCCAGACGCTACCTGTGATTAAGCATATTGCCGAAAAGACTGTCCCTGCAGGAGCAGCAGCATGTGCTAAGACACTAGCAACACTATTGTTCCATACCAATGAAATGAAACTGAGTGATGCAATGAGTCCGTATATTCCAAGAGCAAGCCATGCAGAAGGCACATGAAGATACATAATTCGTACGATTTCTCCTTGTTTATAATCTCCTGGGGAGAAGAATAATGCTAAGAACATTCCAATTAAAAAACATGCGAAACAAATAACCCCAAGCCAAGGTAGAGCTTTTTTAGTAAAAGAAGTGAAATTTGTAGGCTTTAATAAAAACATTTGTTTTGAGAATAATTGTGTTAAGAATTTATCAATTAGTTTGAGTTTTATCAACAAGATAGTTTTTCTATATTTACGTAGTATAATAAATTAGCACAATTTCAGTAGCAGATTGCTTGCTATTATTTTTAGTATAACGTTGATGACCCTTAAAAAGCTTAACCTACACTTAGTGTCAGATTCAAGTGGTGAAACTGTTATATCAGTTGCAAAATCAGCTCTGAAACACTTTCGTTCTGTAGAAACGATCGAATATGTTTGGTCTTTCGTAAAAGGAGAAGAGCAGATTGACAAAATTTTAGAGGAAATTAATAGAAAAAGTGATGAGCATAATTTTGTTATATGCACTATTACTAATGATGAGCTAAGAAAATATCTAAAAAATAATTGTATAAAGCTAAAAATTCCCTACAGAGCGATATTATCACACATTATTAGGGAAATCTCATCCTATCTTGAAATTGAAAAAGACGAAAAACTTGACTTACATGCTGAGATAAATAACGAATATTTTCAGCGCATTGAGGCAATAAACTATACCATTAATCATGATGATGGACAAAATATTCAAGATATTGATAAAGCCGATATAATTTTGGTTGGAGTTTCACGCACATCAAAATCTCCCACCAGTATGTATTTAGCTTACCGAGGCTATAAAGTTGCAAATGTTCCTTTTGTTAGCGAGATACCCTTTTACGTCGACTTAGCAAAATTAAAAAATAAACTGACTATAGGAGTAACAATAGACGTAAGAAGGCTAATAGAAATACGCAAAAATAGACTGACTTCAATTAATAATGAAGGTAATAATATATATGCTGACCCTAGAAAAGTAGAAAAGGAAATTAAAGAAGCAGAGGAGTTCTTTAAGCAAAATAACTGGCCAATTATTGATGTCACGCAAAGGTCAATCGAAGAAGTATCAGCAACAATTATACAGTATTTTAATAAAATGTGAAAAATTTATCAATTGACTAACTCTCTGTCAGTGATCATAATGTAAGGTAATTCTATTCTTACTGTAGATATGAAAGTTAAAGGGTCACTAAAATCTCATCGTAACAGAGATAAAAATTGTAAAGTTGTGAAAAGGGGTGGTAAGGTTTATATTATAAATAAGGTAAAGCCAAGATGTAAAGCGCGTCAAGGTTCTTAGCTTTTTGTTTTCCTTTTTATGTCATATGTTTTTCATATGGAAGCATGGTTAGAAAGAAACAAAAATTGTTGCATAGCACTGCCCATTTCTTCTCTTACATTATATTTTGGTATTAACATGATTACAGGCAGACGTGGCTTGTTAACATTAATTAACTTAAAAAAAAGAAATTAATTACGTGCGTCAACAAGTCCATGAATTTTAGTTCCACCCTAAGCCCTCTTGAGCTTGAGAATTTTTTCTATATATAGGCTGAGCATGAATGACATCTGATCATCAATTATGCAAATCTTGTTGTGCATACTTAAGTCATTTTGCCAAAATTCCCTTTTTGCATCACCTTTTAAACCTCTTGTGTATACTTCTGTAATTGTGGTAAATTTTTGATCATTGGCAGCCACTTCTCCACACTGCTTCCATACATATTCTCAACTTCTTCTCGCTTTTACTGTGTATTCCTTTTGTGCTCTTTAAAACGGTACCTTCTATATATATATTTATTGTCATTAGGCTAAGTTACCGCTTTTTTTCCATTTTTATACTTCCTGCCCTTGATTAATTTGACCTGCTAACATTTTGTTTACAGGGCCTGCTATTAACTCTGCACAATTTATTCTTATGGTAAAAACTTCTTCTTCACTCTTATTTTTCCTTAACTTGACGCATATGGTTTGTTAAATACTCCCGTCTGTCAAGGAATTTCTACTCATGAAGGTTATGGCTTGGAAGATTACTGAAATTTTGAAAAATGTAGTCTACTTCTATATTCAAATATATCAAGCAGTAATTCAAAATTAGCTATTGTACCTTTTGCACTATTATATGCAAGGTTGAGCAATTCTCTGTCCTCATATAAATCAGCAAATTTAAACTCCATGCACCCTGATTGTTTTGTGCCTAGAATATCTCCGCTACCCCTCAGCATCATATCCTTTTCAGCAATATAAAATCCATCTTGTGACTCACACATAATCTTTAACTTTGAATACGAACTTTTACTGAGATTGTCATATAACAGTACACAAAAAGACGGTTTATTTCCTCGTCCTACTCTACCTCTCAACTGATGTAATTGCGATAACCCGAACTGCTCTGCATTCTCTATAATCATAATAGTTGCATCTGGTACATCTATGCCAACTTCTATCACAGTAGTTGCAACAAGCAGAGAAAATTCATTCCTCTTGAAGGAAAACATCACTTGATCTTTCTGCTCTTGAGTTAGTTTTCCGTGTATTATT
Source organism: Wolbachia endosymbiont (group B) of Parapoynx stratiotata (assembly GCF_947250635.1). Lineage (NCBI taxonomy): Bacteria > Pseudomonadati > Pseudomonadota > Alphaproteobacteria > Rickettsiales > Anaplasmataceae > Wolbachia > Wolbachia endosymbiont (group B) of Parapoynx stratiotata. The sequence continues at coordinate 473,473 of NZ_OX366335.1, forward strand.
CCAACTCTATCAAAAAATGTCTTTTGTAGTTCCTGAAAGCGCATTTCTGCTGCGGCAATATTGAGTTCTTCGTTTTCTTCTATATATGGACAAATCCAATATGCTTTTTCGCCTCTATTTATAGCATCTTTCAGTCTTTGAATAATATCTGATACTTTTTTAACGTTCATAATAACGGTTTTTATTGGCAATCTAGATTTTGGTTTTTCCCTTAAAATAGAACATTCAACATCACCATACATAGCTTGCTGCAAGGTTCTTGGAATGGGAGTTGCAGTAACAAAAAGTATATCGGTATTTTCTCCTTTTCCTACCAACCGATTCCTCTGCATCACTCCAAATCGCTGTTGCTCGTCTATGACTGCGAGTCCTAAATTTTTAAATGTAACGTTGGCTTGAAATAATGCATGAGTACCAATTACTATATTTAAAATACCACTTGCAAGTTCGTTCATAATAATCTTTCTTTCCTTGCGCGCAGTTTTACCGGTAAGCAAAGCAACTTTTATATCAGTACAAGATAGAGCTTCTTCGATCCAATTATAATGTTGCTCAGCCAAGATAGTAGTTGGTGCCATTAGAGCTACTTGCATGTTATTTTCTACCACATTCAGCATCGCAAAGAGTGCAACTACAGTTTTGCCACTCCCAACGTCACCTTGCAGCAGACTTACCATGCGGTATCTGGATTTTTGTCTTTCTGAGATTTCATCTATCGCTCGAATTTGATCATTTGTTAATTGGAACGGTAATTCATTTAAGACCTGCTCTTTGTATTTACTCAATATTATAAATTCTTTTCCCTCTTTTTTTACATGATTTTCCCTTGCAAGCTTTAGTGCCAACTGGTACGCAAATAGCTCATCATAAGCAAGTCTTTCTCTGCAAACTTCTGCTTCTGCGAGTGAGCTCGGTCTGTGCAATCTTATGATGCTTTCTTTCCAATTCAGCCATTTCTTTTGCTTGATTAATGTTTCATCTATCCACTCTGGCAAATCAGGCAAATCTTTTAGATTAGAACTTATTATGTTTCTAATGCTCTTGTTAGTAATACCGCGACGTAATTGGTAAATTGGCTCTATGCAGGCTATTTCTTTAAATAGATTGATATCAGACAACATGTAATCTGGGTGAGTAATTTGCCAATGTTCGGCAAACTTTTCAAGTTTACCACTGATTACTATATCTGTTCCAACTGGAAATAATTTATACAAATATTTAACTGAGTAATTAAAAAAAACTATAAATAAATACTGACTTTCACTTTCAACGATTATTTTATATGGCCTACCTCTAACAGTGGGGCGCTGGTGCTCATACACTTTTGCCACAAAAGTTGTAAATTCTCCCACTTGAGCATCAGGTAGTGATTTACTTCTATCCACATAACTGAGCGGCCTATAAAACAGCAAGTCCATTACTCTGTCTCCACCGCAAAGTTTAGGCAATATTGCGGAATGAAACTTTAGTATATTCTCAATTTTACTATTTAGAAAAGTCAGCACACTTGACTGCTCATCAACATTCATACTGTGTAAAACCGTTTATTCATAATAGAGCCTTACTAAAATCCTGTCACCCTATTATGACTGTCTATGTTAAGTATATTATTGATATATTAACTATTTTTATGTATTATTATACTATCAGCAATTCATATCAAAGTATTAACAATGAACAACTCTATACAGGAAAAAAAGGGAAATCCAGTAGTTACGCTAAAGGCTCAAGCGGAAAAGTTTGATTTTAGCAGGTTAAGGGCTGATAAAACCAATGAGTCAGCAAACACTGGTGAGCAGATGTATGAAGATTTTCGAAGAATGAGATTTGTTATTAACAGCAAAAATCTAGACCAAAGTTTAATTGGTGCATTGATAGACGGAGCTAAGCAATACAATTTTGATGAAGTTTGGGATAGGTATTATAAAAATCAAGGGATACCTGGCAATAAAAAAACCGACCAATATTATAAAGAGGAGTTTGAAAGGTTTTATAATCTAGGTAAAGGGTACGCTCATCTATTACCAAAAGAAGGAGATGAAAATAAAAGTTATCGTGCGTTTGGAAAAGAAGTTTTCAAGGAAATGTTCAAATATGCTGAAGCTCAAGTTCCAAGCGATTCTATCTTAAAAGAACTAGTTACTAACTGTAACCAAGCTGCTTATGTAGGTGCATTATATAATGAGGATAGTCCTCTTTTTCATGTAACTAAAATACATAAATTAACTTTCAGCTCCAGTCATACAACATATATTAATTGCAGTAATTCAGAACGTGTAGAAGTCACAGTTAAAGAGCTAATCTCTGCCACCGTATTTGTAAAGCCAAATGAAGAATTATGTAAATTGAACAGCTCACTAGAATTCGCACTTGAATCTCAAGATGGGAAAGATGATGTGATATATAAAGATGGCAAATTGTCACTTACTGTACCTCGAAAATTGAGAGATTATAAAACTGATGGCATAAGTTTATTTGATATTATTAAAGAATATTTCTATAAATTCTGCGAGAAGTTAGGGTTCAAGTTTGAAGTAGAAATAGAGCATGATTTAGGTGATCCGATGAGCTACCTCGAAGAGGTAGCTCTGCCCATTCATAGCAATGAACACGAAAATACACTCTAAAACTAACAATTAAAATATCTCAAGTTCTGTTAGCTTATTTGCATAGTCAGTTGTACTAGACGCAACTTAATCTGACAGAAAAACTAATATCAATCTCTATGTTTGATGCTACTAATATTTTTCTAAAAAGCAATATGCTTGCTATCAAGAAAAGTCTGCATAGCAATATTTACCTAAATGAGGCCTTGTCTCAATTCCTAAATATAGCTGTGATTTTCTGGTTTATCATAGCCCATATCAGTCAAAATGCGCGATAATAGCACCATCAAAGAAAGATATATTAAAAAGATTAGCGGCAGTAATTGCAGTTTTCTCTGTTTGCCATAGCAACTCTTGAGTAGGTATCAATAATAATGATAATCTATATATCTGCTATAAAACCTCGAGATCCGTAGAATAGGGCTGACTAAGGTTCTCATACATTCCTGTATGCTGAGAACATAAAAGCTCTTTTGATTCTATTCCTAAATCCTCAAGTATTTGCTCCTGTTCAGCTATAAGTTCTAATAGCCCTGTTCCACTTTCACTTACTTCACTTCGTTCAAGACACATAAGTTCTGTTAACTCTGCTATGTCTTCTCTAGAAAGCTGATTTTTTTCAGAAAAAGTTGCTTCACTCATATGGTCCTCTTTTTGATATAAAGAGTATCTTATACAAGAGAATAACTAAAATAATCTAAACTCTTGTGTCATATTTGTAGCTTGGTGTAGTTATATGGTACATTTCAGATAAGAGTACTGATTATCTAATTGTAGGAGAAGACCTAGTCAAAATATAAAAAAGCAGTGGAATTGGGTGTGGAAATTCTAGATGAAGATCAGTGGAATAAAGTGGTAAATTAAGAAGTGTCTGAATAACTGTGTGAACTAAGTTCGGAGGAGAATAGTATCAAGAAAGGAGAAAATTATATGGTCTTACCTTTATTGATGTATTAATTGAGAAGAGTTCTTAAAAGTTAATGTTTTGTTAGTTGTTTCATACTAAAATAGGCATATATAAATAATTAGGAGAATGTTATGCGGTCTAATTCCAATTCACTTAATAAATACGGATATGTATCTGATGCAAATGGATTGTCTCACCAACAAATGGGAATGTATGATGATTTAGGAAGATATGAAGTTGCTGATGAAGATATGATGTACCAAAAAAACTATGGTATTATTGGTGATAGTTTAAAAAAAATAACAAATCTGACTGGAGATACAGCAAAGAGTATAGCAGATTACCTTATTAAACCTGTTAGTGATCAGGTTGCAAAGCAAATCGTTGTTCCATTAGGAACGGAGATTATAAGTAAAATTTTCGTACCTATTACAAAGAAAGTTGCAGAACAAAATCAAGACATGATAAAAGAGCTAACAGATAAACTCATGGTTCGCGTGGAAGATTTTGCTCGGTTACAAATAGAAAAATTAAAAGAAGACGTGAAGCAAGAGATAACATCAATACCAGGTAAAGTTTTAGAGAAGATAAAACCTTCTTCATGGCTTCCATGGAAAGCAGAAAGTTTGGATGAAGCTTATTCTGACACTTATGTACCAAATGATATAGATGAATTTGCATGGTAGAGCTTCAAGGTTTAGCAAAATGTTTTTTGGTTTATATTCGCTTGAGGTTAACATCATTGGCCTTAAGCTTTTTTTAATGCTAAATGATCTTACTGTATATCTACAAATTCTTCCTGTGATTTTCAACTCTAGAGGTTATGCTTAAATTATAATATCTACCAAAAAAATAGTCATTTTGCTTGGATATTTGATATAATTTAGATCTATTAAAGCAAAAGCATGAATGAAGTAATAACATTTGGTTGTCGTCTAAATTTCTACGAGAGTGAGTTAATCAAAGAAGCATTAAAAAAAGCAAAGAGAGAAAATGTTGTTGTAGTGCATAGCTGTGCAGTGACAAACGAAGCAGAACGCCAAGTGAAGCAAAAAATACGTAAGATCTATAAAAACGACCCAAGTAAAGAAATTATCGTAGTTGGCTGTGCCGTTCAATTAGATCCTAAATCATATAGTGATATTCCTGGTGTAAGTAAAGTGCTAGGTAATCAAGACAAGCTAAGAGCTGAAAATTATCTACTAAATAATGATGAAATCTTAGTCAGTGATAACCAAGTAGAACCTATTCTCATTAATGGATTTGAAGATAAATCAAGGGCATTTATTGAAATTCAAAATGGTTGTAATCATAGTTGTACATTTTGCTCAATTACTGAGGCAAGAGGAAATAATCGATCTGTGCCAGTAAACAATATTATAGAGCAAATTAAGATTTTTATAGAAAATGGGTATCAAGAAGTGGTGTTTACAGGTGTTGATATTACTGACTTTGGTACAGATTTGTTTGGTAAGCAATCACTCAGTTCAATGATTAGAAGAGTTTTAAAGGATATACCACAGTTAAAGAGACTAAGACTTTCCTCTATTGATGTTGCTGAAGTTGATGATGAACTAATGGATTTAATAGCTAATGAGTCAAGACTTATGCCTCACTTACACTTGAGTCTACAGTCTGGTAATAATTTAATACTAAAGAGAATGAAACGTCGTCACAATAGAGAACAGGTGATAGAATTTTATCATAAAATGAAGAGCTTAAGACCTAATATAGCATTTGGCGCTGATATTATTGCTGGATTTCCAACAGAAACTGATAAAATGTTTCAGGATACAGTTGATTTACTGAAAAAAATAAATGTAGTTTATCTACATGCTTTTCCATATTCAGAGCGGAAAAACACACCTGCTGCACGGATGCCACAAATACCAGAGAATGTACGTAAAGAACGAGTAAAGCATCTCAGAGAAATAAATAAAGAAATGATGAGCAGTTTTTATCAATCTTTGCTCGGCACTGAGCAAAGCGTTTTGGTTGAGCAGAATAATATTGGTAGAACAGAAAATTTTGCATTAATAAAACTTACATCAAGAGTTCAAGCTAAAAGTATTGTGAAAGCTCATGTTAAAGGAATAGAAAATAATTGTTTAATTGGAAATATTATTTCTTAATTTTTGTACATTAAAGGAATATATGATATAGTAGTTATACTATAAGTGATAATTCATTTATGATAATTAGAATATCTATTGCTTTATTTTTCATCTTCATTCCGTGTGTCTATTTTTTTATTACTTATATCAGTAACAATACACACATTGAGCAAGTGCAGCCCTTAAAATTAGAAACGGACAATAATGAAAGTGTGATACATTCTGAAGAAGTTACTGAAAAAGAAGTGCCAATAAAATGTCAAGAACTTGAAAGTAGTTCACCTTCTGTTTTCCAAGTAGCTAATCAGAAAAATATGTGGCCAAGTATTGCAGATCAAGCTAAACCTACAAAGGAAAAATCAAAAAAACTTGGTTTCTATGTTAGTGCTAATGGTGGTAAGATATATTCTGATAGCTCAGAAGTATTTGTGAAGGGTATACGTGCAATAGGAAAAAGAGTTCTTGCTTTAGCTGAGGGCCGTTATGGTGGTTTTCTTTTAGACCTATTCTTAGGAGATGAAATTAAAAACATAAAAAAATTTAACGGTAAAATTGATTTTCAGTGGCTTAGCAGCATATCTGTAGGTTACTATGCTGGAGAAAATGGCCGAGTTGATTTTGAGACCATGTATTCTAAAGTCAATATTGAAGATAGTAACTCTCCTCCGGTATTTGATAAATCAGCAAGTGTATCTGCATTCTTATTAAATTTTTACTATAACCCTAATGTTCAAAATACTCAATTTGCTCCGTATATTGGTCTTGGTATAGGATCAACAGTTTTTAGATTAAAAAGGATTGATAAATCATCTAAAAATTTAATGCCACTGAATGTTCCTTGGCTTGTTTATCAAATAAAGCTTGGTGTTGATTACTCAGTAATTCCAGAAGTTAAAACCTTTCTCGGCTATCGTTACTTTAATATTCCAACACCTATTGCAGACGATATATCCACTCATAATATTGAAGTTGGTTTGATGTTTAATTTTTAGTAATAATATCTTTTCAATTCTAATATCCTGATTTCCATTCAGAAATTTGATAAATCTATCCATATCTTTAATCTTATGGCCATATCCTTTGTGATAGCCTGAAGATGGTTTCTGTTTCTTTTTTCCTTTTCCTCCACAAATATATTGGTTTTATGCTCACTAAATTGGTGAGCATGTTACAACGTTTTTGACGACGAAAAGACTGGATAGCTACTTTCATGACAACCATTTAGTTGTCTTTTCTCGTCTATCTTATTTTGTCACTCTGCTGAACAGATACTAAAGTACTAGCTTTTGTGGGTTGATGCACAATTCTATCAGAAGTTTTGTGACTATAATTGCAGAAAACATCGAGCATAAAACTCCTATCGATAAAGTGATAGAAAATCCTCTAATTGCTCCGCTACCAATAATGAACATTATTCCTGAAGCAATTAGTGTAGTGAGGTTTGAATCAAGGATTGTTTTTATTGCGTTTTTAAATCCTTCTTCAATTGCACGAACCGTTCTTTTTCCTGCTCTTATTTCTTCGCGAATGCGTTCAAATATTAAAACATTTGCATCTACCGACATGCCAACAGTTAGAGCAATGCCAGCAATTCCAGGGAGAGTAAGAGTTGCTTCAAGTAAGGTAAGAATGAGTAGTATAGAGATTACATTAAAAACGAGTGCAACAGACGCTAACAAGCCTAATTTGCCGTAAGTAATGATTATAGATAAACCAACGGCTATGATAGAGATTATTGCTGCAATTTCTCCTGCTTTTATTGACTCTTCTCCAAGGCTTGGACCAATGTTTTTTTCTTCAATTATTTTAAGTGGTGCAGGTAGTGCACCTGATTTTAAAAGTATTGCAAGTTCACTCGCTTGTTTTTCAGTGAAATTACCGCTAATTTCTCCCTCTCCATTTAGAATAGGTTCACGTATTGTTGGTACAGTTAAGACTGTGTTATCTAAAACAATTGCAAAAGGCTTTCCTACATTTTCTTTAGTAATTTTTGCAAATTTTTTGCTTGCTATGCTGTCGAATTTGAAATGTACTGTTGGTTTACCTAAATTGCCAAATCTAACTGATGCGTTAACTAATGAATCACCGCCTATTTCAGTTTTGCGGAATATCGGGTAGGAATTACCCAAAGAATCCTTGAGCATAATCGTAGTGTCATGATCGATATCTTGCATTTTAGCTACATTGGTGTTTGCCAAATGGAAGGCCAGCTTGGCTGTTTTGCCAAGCAGAGATTTTATCTGCTGAGTGTCTTCTACTCCAGGAACTTGGACTAATATCTTATTTTGTCCTTGTTTTTGCACACTTACTTCCTTAGTACCAAGCTTATCTAAGCGTCTTTGAACATTAACTATTGACTCTGAAACTACTTCATTGATTAATGAATTCTTATAATGCGGTTTATATGAAATGAAAATTGCAATATTTTTTCTACTCAATTCTAAATTTGGGTTTATTTTATGTATTAACGTTGAAACTTTTTTGTAATCATCAATATTATTTAAAGTTACAACCACTTGTTTATCGTTTTTTGCGCTAAATTCAATCTTTTGTGTTAACAGACCTTCTTTTATTTCATCGGTTAGCATGCTTAGTTTCTCTTTGAAGTAAAAATCTAAGTCTACATTTAGAAGCAGAGATGATCCACCTTTCAGGTCAAGCCCTAAATTTATTCTCTTTTTTGAGGTAAAGAACTTATTATCAATAAAATTTGGCAGTATTATATATAAGGACAGCAAAAAAATTAGTAACACTGAAAGAGATTTAACTATTATCTTGTTTGGCATAAATTTAAACTATATTAGTGCATTGTAGACCGAATAGTTGCTAATCACAAGCACCTAAAAGATTAGGACCGCCTAAAGCCCTGATCTATAATTGATGGTCTGCGTTTGTTTTTCTAAAATATCATTATAAATCCATGAATGAGGTTCAGAGGTAGCTTTAAGATTCTCTATTTGTTTATTTTTTCTAATGCTATCAATCGGAAGGTAAATGCATAAACCAAGTATTGAGAAAGTAACTATGGTAGCTGGTATGTGAATAGCAAGAAATTCACTATAACTTGGATCTTTCCAACCGAGAGGACTAGATAGAGAAGGATGAGAGGAAAATCTGGGAATTGCTACTACTGAACTTAATGCTGTTAGAATAATAGCGACAGTGGCACCTACAAGAGGTAAAATATTCTTTTTATTAAATCTGCCATTAGAATCTTTTAAAATATCAAACATACATACTCGTCGATTACTAAATGTTCGTGATACTATGCACTAATTATAAAGTATTCAATAACTAAACTGGAGATAATAAAAAATGGACATAGAATATAGACATATAATATGAAGGATATATGCTAGTTAAAATAGGTACGAGAGGAAGCGACCTTGCGATCATCCAAGCTTTGGAAGCAAAACAAAGATTATTAGAGTCTTTTCCTAATCTATCCGTTGAGATCATTAAAATCAAAACTTCTGGTGATAAATATGCTAATGTAACCCTTGCTGAAATAGGAGGTAAAGGACTGTTCCTCAGGGAGATTGAGGCTGAATTACTCAAAAATAATATAGATATGGCGGTTCATTCGCTAAAAGATGTACCTGCGTTTTTCTCGAAGGACTTAACAATTCCTTGTGTTTTAGAGAGGATAAGTCCATGTGATGTATTTATTTCTCATAAATATAAGAGCCTAAAAACTTTGCCACAGCAGGCTACAATTGCAACTTCTTCAATAAGAAGAAAAGTTCAGCTGTTAAATCTCAGGCCAGACTTAAATGTAGTGACACTGCGTGGAAATGTGACAACTAGACTGCAAAATCAGAATTTTGATGGAATGATTTTAGCTGAAGCAGGGCTGATAAGATTAAAAAAATATCACTTAATTACAGAGGTATTGCCACCAAAAGTCATGTTAAGCGCAGTAGGGCAGGGGGCAATTTGCATTCAATGCCGAAAGAATGATATAAAAGTTATCGATCTTTTAGAGAAAATTAATAATAATATGTCTTTTATAAGGGCAAAATCAGAGCGCAGTTTCATGAAGACAGTAAATGGTTCATGCTTTACACCGCTTGCAGCTTTAGCAGAATATGTGAGTGAAAACATGCTACATCTTTATTGTATGTTAGCGGGCGAGAGAGTTATATACTTTACTGAACGCACTTCGTTTGTAGAAGATGCAGAAAAAATGGGTATGGATGCAGGATTAGAGTTAAAATCAAAATGCTTATAAGCTTACCTAAAGTATGTGGAATCTACCGTTATAATGTTTCAATGTCTAAAATGACTTGGTTAAATGTTGGTGGCCAAGCTGATGTACTATTTAAGCCACGTGACATTGAAGATCTAATGTGCTTGATAAAAGATGCGGAGTTACCAATTAGCGTTATCGGTGCAACATCCAACATAATAATTCGAGATAGTGGCATTCGAGGAATAACGGTGAAATTAGGCAAGGAATTTGCGTATATTAAATGTAAAGATAATAGCTCCATAGTTGCAGGTGGTGCTGCACTACTTAGTAACCTTGCCTACTTTGCAGGGGAACAGCAAATTAGTGGGCTTGAGTTTCTTGCTGGAATTCCAGGAACAGTTGGCGGTGGGGTAGAGATGAATGCAGGTGCATATGGTAGTGATATTGCGAGTGTTGTAAAATTTATAAGGGCAGTGAATCTAGAAGATGGAAATTTATATGAATTCTCCAGCGAAGAAATGGGATATTTTTATCGTGGACACAGTCTAAAAGGCAGGTGGATTTTTATTGAAGCTGAATTTAAAGGAGTAAGTTCAGAGTATGAGCTTATATTTCAAAGATTGAAAGAAGTTATTGATAAAAAAAATAAAAGCCAACCAGTAAGAGGAAAAACTGCTGGTTGTATATTCAAAAATCCAATAGGCTGCAAGGCATGGAAACTGATTGATGAATCTGGCTGCCGAGGATTAGATAATGGTGTAGCTAAAATTTCTAAGAAACATTGTAATTTTCTACTCAATTACAATAATGCAACTGCACTTGACTTAGAAAACCTTGGCAACAGAGTACAAGATGCAGTAAAAGATAGATTTAACATTGAACTTGAGTGGGAGATAAGGGTTTTGGGTAGGTAACTTCTAACCTTCTCTAATATGACCTATTTCAATTGAGTACACTTCAATTTAAGTCCAAGGTACACTATTTTGCGAGGATAATTTATGCTTCCTTTGAAGAAAAGCATTCTTTTATTTTTTCGACTGTAGGTTCTATAATACATTCATTTATTTTTTCAGCCGTCAATGCTAATAAACCTAATGCAAAAAGACTTACAACTGGTGCAATAACTCCTATTGTTGCACTCATCAAAGCTGCTGATTCCATATTTAACATTACAGCAGGAAAAATAGTACCTATAGCTGTACCAAGACCAATCCCTACTGCGGCAGTGGTAGCTAAGGTACATAAAAAATAAGCTATTAGCTTTGTTTGGCTTGTTTTTTCATAATGCTTAAGACTATCTTCTCTGGAAGTAATTAAAATGAGAAATGAGTATGTAGAAACCAAAGAAATAATTCCGCCTATGATTAAAGGTGATAAAGCTGCAAAGTTTAAACTAAAGCCTATAAGTGTTCCTATTATAGCTGCTATCCCATAAGACTTTAAACGCTTTTTAATTTCTGGACCCATACCTTCTTCTATGTATATTTAATTAATAATGAAATGTTACTCATTTTTCCTTCATCTGTAAAGTTATCTAACCTAATTCCAAAAATTGTTATATAATGTTATTTTGAGGTTTTATTTTCAATGCGCAAACTTGCAATACTCTTTTCTATACTGTTTGCGGTAATTGCTTACTATTTAAACAATGAAGTAATATTTGAAATAGCAAAGCTATTTAGCGATATATTCATCAGTCTGTTGAAATTGATTAGCTTACCTTTAGTTTTTCTATCTATAGTGTCCACAATTTCAGGGCTTAAAGACTCAATTGAAATTAAAGTATTACTTAAGAAGACGCTGTTTTATACGCTGCTTACAACCATTATAGCTGCATTTGTTGCGCTATCTTTCTATTTATTCATAGATCCAGTAAGAAAAAATTTCATAAGTAACACAATAGAAAGTGTGAGTGACAGCAACCACAATTACTTTTCATACTTAAAATCACTCATTCCTTCGAATTTTGTGCAAGTTTTTCTTGAAAATAATGTTATTGGTAGCATATTGATTGCTTTTTTGATGGGTGGAGCTATTATTTCGCTCTCAAAAGAAAAACAAGATATATTACACCAAATATTTTCTGCACTATTTGATACACTTCTTAGAATTGCTCAAGGGTTATTAAAGTTTATTCCTCTTGCTGTATGGTCTTTTATCACATGTTTTTTATACGAGTTAAAAGGTGGCAGCGAATTCCATAGTCTTTTTTGGTATTTTGCTTGCATAATGTCTGCAAATTTCGTGCAAGCATTTGTGATTTTGCCACTACTCATGTGGTATAAAGGTATATCACCAATTCAAACGATGAAAGGTGTTATGCCAGCACTTACACTTGCGTTTTTTTCTAAATCATCTAGTGCAACGCTGCCTACAACTATAGAATGTGTGCAAAATCAGCTAAAGGTACCAAAGAAATTGTCATCTTTTATTCTACCAATATGCACAACAGTCAATATGAATGCGTGTGCTGCATTTATTTTAATCACAGTGATGTTTGTTGCAGAGATGAATGGGCACACATTTTCCTTAAGTGAGATGTTCATATGGATTTTTTTAGCTACAGGAGCTGCAATTGGTAACGCTGGAGTGCCGATGGGGTGCTATTTTATGGCAACTAGTTATTTGGTATCAATGAATGTTCCTTTGTACATTATGGGATTGATTTTACCTATTTATACAATCATTGATATGTTTGAAACTGCAATAAATGTGTGGTCTGATATCTGTATAACGCAGATAATTAATAAAGAATTTCAAACTCAAGAATGATATTAGATAATACAATAATAAAAGAATTTGAAGAGGCTGGTGCGATTTTGCAAGGACATTTTGTACTCTCGTCAGGGCTGCACAGCAACACTTACATACAATGCGCTAAAATTTTTGAAAATCCAAGCAGAGCAATGAACGTTTGTGAGCTATTGGCGAATAAAATAAGAAAAGAGCTTATTGAACCCATAGATTTAATACTATCTCCTGCGATTGGTGGAATAATCGTGGGTTATGAGATTGGTAGACAGCTTGGAATCCGAACAATATTTTGCGAACGTGTTAATGGTAAATTTGAATTACGCCGTGGATTTGAGATTAAACAAGGTGAGAAAATCTTACTAATTGAAGATGTGATTACCACAGGTAAATCTTCACTTGAAGCAGTAAAATGTGCAGAAGAGAAGGGAGGTAAAGTTGTTGCTGGAGCTTCTTTGATCAAGAGAAATAGTGAAACAAAACTGCCCTTTCCTGTAATATCTTTGATTGAACTAAATATCAAAAACTATAGCGAGGAAGAACTGCCAAGTGAATTAAAACAATTACCTATAATGAAACCTGGGAGTAGAGAATATTTAACAAAATAATTCTATATATGGCTAAAGTGATTCAGTAACTTTTACGTGTTATATGTTGATCTTTTTGCATCAAAGTTAGATATTACAGTTTATTTTCCTGTATTCGTTCAACAGAATGGCAAAATAAGATAGACAAATAAAGATATAAAGTAAAAACAATAATAGGTGTCATTCCGGTTCGTGACACTTGCTTTATGTAGTTTCATTGAAAACGTTGTTTTTATTATAATACCTCCTATGATTAGTTTGCTTGTGAGCACCAGTGTCTGGGCACTGGAATGACAAGAAAAGGCTACTTGAATGACAGGAAAGGAACTACTAAAACAAATAGGTGTCATTCCAGCGCGTGACGCTGGAATCCAGAAAAGAACAATGGATCTCAGTGTCTGAGCACTGGGATGACAAGGTAGTAAGCACTGGGATGAAACCTTTTTGCTTCAATATTTTGCACAGTAGCCATGCAACTTAACAGATACTTTTCTCTTCATTTATCCTAAGGTTTTTATGGGTTAAAAAACCCATAAAAACCTTATATAAAACCCCTGTTGTGATTAAAAATACACTAAATCTTGGTTTTCACATGTTTCATCTTGTGCAGCAAAAGACAATAATTTTGCGCTCTCAAGGAAACTGTTTGCACTAGCTTCTAAGAGATCAGATTTTACTTTTGTAAGTTCACATTTAATCTGATCTATTTTCCCATTCAAATTTTTATGTGCATCTTCGATTAATTTATTCATTTCATCTTCTAAAAGCTTCCTTACTTCTTTGTTTTGTGAAGTGACAATATAATCTATTTTGCTTGTGATTTCAGGTTTTATAAGGCTTTCAATTTTTTCTTCAGTATATTTTTTTACTTCTTCTTCTACCTGAGTTTTTATTTCTGGCTTTAGCAAATCTGCAACTTCTGGTCCTACTTTTTTCACTGCTTTTTCAGCTGCATTTTTTGCTGCTTTTTCAGCATTTGCTTCTACTGACTTTACTGTCTTATCAATTGAAGTCGATATTTTTTTTTCTATTTGATTAGCTTTTTCGGTAGCTATTTTGTTAGCTTTCTCTTCAGCTAAAGTTAGCATTTTTCCTTCTATTTTTTTTACTTCATCTTGAGCTGCTTTTCTAGCTTCTAGTTTTAAATCGTTACCCATTTTAGATATTACTTGTTCTGCTGCTTTTTTTGCTGCTTTATCTATGCCCAACCAGCCTCCTAATGTATCACTCACACCATATGCTAAAGTTTCAGAACTCAATTGACCTTCTGAATTTTGTGGCTGGTTCCTGTGTACTTTCCATACTGTATTCTGTGTGTCGTAACTCGATTGACTTTCCGAATTTTTTGGTAGTGAATTGAACAGGTCAAAATTTGATCTTAGACTATAATAGCTTGGTTGATCGTTCGAATTATTACTATATTTTGCCATATAATATACTCCTTAATTTAAAAACTATACTAATATTAATATACAAGTACAAAAATTATATTAATATTAGTATTGCTTTTCAGGGCAGTAGTATAAATTTATAGTACCTTTTGAAAAAATTCATGACTTGACGACAAAGAGCATTATATTGGTATCATGACTGACTTGGAAAAGATGAGAGAAAAACTGCAAAATCAAATTAATTATCATAATATCTTATATTATCAAAAAAGTAAGCCAGAGATAAGTGATGCTGAATATGATGAACTGAAAAAAAAGTTAGCTGCAATAGAGCCAGAAGCTTATGCAACACAAGATAGTGTTGGTGCTCCGCCTGATGAGAGATTTTCTAAGGTGGAACATCAAGAACCTATGCTTTCTCTTGAGAATGCTTATGATGAACAAGGTGTAGAAAAATTTTTGTCTAAAATAAAGAGATTTTTAATTGCAGATGAAATAGAGATATTATGTGAGCCAAAAATTGATGGATTGTCATTTTCTGCAATTTATGAAGATGGGAATTTTGTTAAAGCTGCAACTCGAGGTGACGGTTTTGTAGGAGAGGATGTAACTCACAATGTTGCAACAATAAAAGGCTTTCCTAAGTTTTTACAAGATGTGCAAGGAAGACTAGAAGTAAGGGGTGAAATATATATCAGTAACAGCGACTTTTTAAAGTTAAATGAAAATAATGAATTCGCTAATCCTCGAAATGCAGCTGCTGGTTCTTTAAAGCAATTGAATGTGAACATTACAGCAAAAAGGCCTCTTAGATATTTTGCTTATTCTTTAATTGGTGGAATAGAGAAAAGTCAAAGTGAAGTACTAGAAAAACTTGAGAAACTTGGTTTTTGCGTAAATGAGCATCGTTCCTTAACAAGTAGTTTGAATGGAATGATAAAGTTCTATAACGAGATCTATGATTATCGTTATAACTTGGATTATGATATCGATGGGATAGTCTATAAAGTGAATGATTTGGTGCTACAAAGTCGTCTGGGAAGTACACACAAAGCGCCACGCTCAGCGCTTGCATATAAATTTTCTGCGGTTTATGCAAAGACAAAGTTAAATAAAATATTTATACAGGTGGGTAGAACGGGGGTTTTAACTCCAGTTGCAGATTTGGTACCAGTCAATATTGGCGGAGTGCTAGTTAGCAGAGCAAGTCTACATAACCAAGATGAGATAAAACGTAAAGACATAAGAGAAGGAGATGTTGTAACAATTAAAAGAGCTGGAGATGTAATTCCTCAAATTGTCAAAGTAGATGAAGGTTCTCGTCATGCAAATATGCCTGAATTTGTGTTTCCTGACATATGTCCTGAATGTGGTAGTAAAGTGCAGATTGAAGGAGTTGCAGTAAGATGTCCTAAAGAATTTAATTGCAAGGCTCAAATAGTAGAAAAACTAAAACATTTTGTGTCAAAAGATGCATTTGACATTGTTGGCCTTGGTGAAAAACAAATAAAGTTTTTTTATGACCTGGAACTAATAAGACAAATTCCAGACATTTTTATTTTAGAGGAAAGATTAAAAGAGTTTTCCTTAAAAGAGCATCATGGTTGGGGCGAGAAGTCAATAGCTAATCTATTAAGTGCTATACAAAACAGAAGAGTAATCACTCTAGATAGGTTCATATTTTCTTTGGGTATCAGATTTATCGGCCAAGTTGCGGCAGAATTGCTCGCAAATTATTATGTATCTTATGATAACTGGTATAATTCGATGTCATCAAATGATGTTGAGTTGGTAGGTATAGATGGTATAGGAGAAAAAGTAGCTGAATCTTTAAAATCGTTTTTTTCTCAGGAACGTAACATTAAAATGTTAAATGATCTTACTGCATATCTGCAAATTCTTCCCGTGAGCTCCAACTCTAGCGATTCTTTTTTGAATAACAAAATTATAGTGTTTACTGGTAAGCTACGTGCTATGAGCAGAGGGGAGGCAAAAGTAAGAGCTAAAGTTTTAGGGGCAAAGATCAGTTCAAGCCTTTCTACTAAAACTGACTATTTAATTGCAGGAGAAGATCCAGGTTCAAAATATAAAAAAGCAATGGAATTGGGTGTGGAAATTTTATATGAAGAACAGTGGAACAAATTGTGCTAAACACAACTTAATCTGACGGGAATGAATTAACTGATAGAAGAATGGGAGTGTTAAATAAACTGTGTCAAATTGCATTTTTAGTTCAACTCAATTTTTAACCTACTAGGAAAAAAGATATCAAGTTGAGAGATAGTTAAAGCCCAATCATGTATAGGCATAGTCCATTTTTCTCTTACCTTTTTTATAGCACAATATACCTGTTTATACAAGGCATTTGTGCTAGTAAATGAGCCCTTGGTTTTAGTAAATTTTCTGATCTGTCTATGTAGTCCCTCAATAGGATTTGTGGTATAAATTAATTTTCTTACAGGGCCAGAATATTTTAAATAACTAGACAAATTTTCCCAATTATTCTCCCAAAACCAACGGATATTTTTCTCCCCATTTTTCCTCCAGTTCAAGTAAATAATTCTCGGCAATTTCTCTACTTGATATGTTTTTTTCAAATCATTCATGAAAACTTTTGCTCGATGCATATTTCAGTGAATTTCTTATCTGATGTACTATACATTTCTGCTTTAGGAAATACACTGTTTATTGCTTTAGGAAAGCTTTTTAACACATACAATCAGGATATCTTCTACTCCTTTCTCTTTTAAGTCATTTAACATCCCTAGCCAAAAGTTAGCTCCCTCACTTTCTGCTATATAAAAGCCTAAAACTTCTTTTCTGCCATTTTGCTAATATGTTATACATACATTTGCTTACACAATGCCCGTCCTCCTTGACCTTAAAAAACCATAAACACTATTGGATACACTGATTGCAGCGGACGACTGCGCCATTCGTTGATTACCGGTAACAATTTGTCAGTAATACTTGATATCTCTGCTGCAGATATTTTATATTTCTTCTACATGCGATGCTATATCCCATGCCACTGGCATATGTACTTAAAACCTTTGCTTCAAGTTCGGTTGTTTGCCTTTTTCTGACTACTTGTGGCTCGAAACTTCCTTCTCTATCTCCTGGTGTCAATAGTTCAAATACTTGTCCGTAAAGTCTTTGAATTTCTTCGGTTGTTTTCTTCGCTTTCAGCCGACAAATGGTTTTCTATCTCGCCTTCCCTCTAGCAGTTTTTTGATAAATGGTGTTAATGCTCCATCTCTTCCTGTCAATGGTCTTCCTTCTCGTATAGATGATAAGATATTTGTTTCTAATTCTTTATAGTCTACCAAACTGGTAGTTCTGTTTGCTTGACTCATTGTCAAACCTCCATTTTTTTATCAATTTATTACTTTACTTCTCGGTTTGACACAGTTTATTTAACACTTCCAAACTTCCTGCAATTCTTTAATCTCACTTATGGAAAGACCTGTACACTTTACAATAGTATCAATATCAACATTATTAGCCAGCATCGCTTTTGCTACTTCAATTTTCCCTTCCTCTCTAGCGTCATCAAGTTTTTGAGCGAGGATGGCTTCTCCTTTACGTAGATCCATTATTCTCTCTTCATAAGCTACTAAATCTTTTTCATTCCAGCGAAACCTATCTAATTCATCATATGCTAGCTTTATTATTGGTGATTTTTCTGCTATTTTTCTTAAATCTTCATCGGTCGTTTCTTCTGCATATTTGAAGAAAAATAGCCAACGATCTACTACATTTTCTATCTGCTCTTCTCTACTCTTAGGAAACTTTGGTAACTCAATGAAAATAAATTGAAAATCTTTTAAGTCATGCTCGTTAGTTTTTTCATCTCTTATGGTATGGCTAGATATATAATCAGGCTTATCAGGAAATAAATTACAATTGGAAATAGCAATAAAGAAAACCTTCTTTAAATCAATGTACTTACCACCTTTATTATACTTCCTTGCGGAGTGCCAGCAGTTGTGGGATACAGAGTTTTCGATTCTAGGAAACCAGCTTTTAACCATCTATGAAGAATTTTCTTCTCCATAGGAATATGCTTCATAAGCCATTCATGGTTAATGTTGTCAAAGCACCCTTTGATATCACCTTCTAGTATCCATTGTGGTCGATTGCGTCTTGCCAGTAATAAGTGACAAGCAGCAATAGCATCCGCGCAGGATCTTTTAGGTCTAAAGCCATAGGAGTGACGGTCGCTGATCGTTTCAGATACTGGCTCCAGGGCAAACAGATATAATGCTTGCATGGCTATCTTTTATCGTTGGTATTCCAAGAGGTCTTCTTTTGCCATTAGATTTACTGATATAAATCCGTTTTAGCGGAGAAGGTTTATATCCTCTTTGCTTTAACTGCTTTATTCCTTGAAATTTAGCATTGCAAGTTAACCACAGTTGACAATCTACACCTGCCGTGTTTTTTCCTTGGTTTTCAGTTACTCTTTTAACAGCTAAAGCTTTGCTGCTAAAGGAGCGTGTGAGAAGACGCTGTAAAGCTTTTACCTTACCCCATCTTCCCTGTTGGACAGCTTTAACAATACGTCTTTGTAGCCTTATAACAACTTTTTGGCACTTCCTCCATGGCAATTGTTTCCATGCTTCGGAGTTGTCGGTAGGTGCACTTACAGTTTTATCTGTAATCATCTGCTTTCCTCCCTTAAGTGGTTAACAAAGTTTCTTGTCACGAGGGACCAAATGGAAGTCTGCTCGTTTTCACGCGAATTAATGTTACAAATTCTATCCATTTCGTTACAAAATGGCATTCGCTTTCTCCATTCTCCTTTACCTGCACTTTCATCAGCATTCCTTGCGGTTTGCTTGCCATGTAGGCAAAAATACAGGTTTACCCTGTTCCTTCTGTCATACAATAGTAGGTTAGGTGACTTCTCTATACCGGTGGAGTTATTATTTGCGTACATCTAGAAATGAAAAATGTAACTTATCCACATTACCTTTTGGTCAGAGCTTATCAGCATCTTTAGCTCCTTAATCATTACGATACTTATGAAGCTTCACTTACGTTCACCATACCACTAGCCTAGCCCTCCAACCACATGATGCTTGTAGTTTATGCTCCTCTCACGATTGAGCATCTTCTTTTTTAAGAGGAGGTTCATTGTCCGCATCGCTTGGCACCAACCGGTTGCCCGATTCGCACTGATGCGTAGACTCAGATGGCAAAACATCTGGTTTAATAAGTTTTAGAATCCTTTCAGTTTCTTTCTGAATGAATTCCTCTCCTTTTAAACAATATGACCGAAGACTTTCAGGTCGCACCATTTCGATGACAAATCTATTAACAATAGAATCTTTGCAAAGGACATCAACAATACTTTGTTTATCAGAGGCAATCTCAGGGTCCATGATAGTGCTTAAGAATTCAATTTCTTTTATTTCATTACTTCCAGAAAATCCTAAGATATCGTTCAAAAAGTGGATAAGAATATTTTTATTTTTTTCCGTTCCAAAGATACGACGAAAAGCTATATCATTGCGTGCATCAAGAAATTTAGAAATGGCCATAGTACTCAGAGAAAAATTAATAATTATACACTATTCTGCACAAATATTCAATATTTTTACGTCTAAAACCGTATTTGTTAAGCTTCAAATATAAAGAGTGACTTTTATGGAGTGGAATGTTAGGTAAGCAATTTCAAAAGAGTTTCTCTTTGCCACTCCAGTTCATTTAAGCGTAAGCCTCTAAACAATAGTATGTTCCTCATTAGTTACAAATTCTTCGACATTGCTATTTTCAAGTGAATTTGAAGGCCTATCATAATAGGATACGATTGCAGCAGCAATTAGACAACAAACTCCAACTGCTATTCCTACCGCTAACATTCCTGAGTAAACTGCAATAGCTATCCCTGAAACAATTCCAGCTATTGCTAATGTGAAAGCACATACAGTAGGCAGTTTATTTTTTTCTTTACTTCGTGGAGCATCATTATTTAAATTACTCGGCTGTTGATTATTATTTTGAATACCATTTGTTTGATCTGTTGCTACAACTGAAGTTTCTGAGTGTAATCTTCCTAAAACTAACGGTGTGTTATTTTCCTCTAGAAAAATTGACTCATTAACATCTTTAGATTTTTCATCTGTGTCGCTCTCTCTAATAGTTGCACGACTTTCATTATCATCTTCTGCATCAAAAAACTCATCATCACTGTTCTCATCAATTTGAGCTTCCGTTTCTCTTGTAATATTCTCTTGCTGATTAGATGGCTCTTGTGCAAAATCTTTCATTTCTTTTACCCCTGACAGTCCATTGATGATAAGTTTGTATTCATCCTTATTTGGTATAAGTCCATAGTAATTCGGTAAATCATCTTGAATATGTTCATAAAAATATTTATTTATCTCTGCTAAAATTTTTTGCCGTTCAAGGGTAATTTCTTCAGGATTATCAATATTTACATTGCATATAGCAAAATCTTCAAGAGCTTCTTTCAATTCTGGATGAGATTCCGCATGTTGAACTAGATTCTTAGCCAAATCTTCCAGAAATGGTTTAATGTTCTCTTCTGTAATAACATTTTTCTGTGCTTCTAGTTTTTGTTCTTCTTCTAAATAGCGATCATATTGATCCACGATCTCAGAGCTAATTTCGTTTATACTAATCATAATTTGACTCCATATACCTGGTGTACAAGCACTTTCATTTTCACCATATGTTGTTGACGCTACATATATTTGTTTTAGAAGAACGAACTCTTTTTGCTCTCTCCAGATCTTTTCTATATCTAAGTCACTGATTTCTTTAAACAACTCATCTACTTTTTTACCGTCATCTATAACATTTAATAATCCATGTAGTTCTTCTTTATTAAACTGTTCTTTATCGAGGATTACGCTATTTCCAAGTTTTTCTTTTACCTTAGATGATTTGTTCTTTACCAAATCTGGATTTTGTTCCATAAGAGTGACTAGCAACTCCTTTTTTTCTTCCAGTGGAACGGAAAAATTATCAATAAGTAGTTTTATATAACCTATAGATTCAGGTATAGTAATCTTTGCATCATCTCTCGTATAATCATATTGTAATGGTTCTGTAGGGTATCCTAGGTCATATTCACCAAATTGATTTTTCCTTAAGTATTTAGTGTTTAATGCATCTTTAGCTTTGTCGATTACAGTTTTTATAAACTCTTTGTCATTTGGTACAGGATTATCACCTAATGTTTTCTCCATCACACTTCTTTTTTCACTGTCAGTTGAACTGAGAAACTTTAGTCTTATTGGATCATTCTGATATTGTTCAAGTAGTTCTATACTTTCTACGTAAGAAGTCGCTGCTTGCTTTAACTGTTCTTCACTGGCTTCCGTGGATTCAACCAATTTTTTAGTAAAAAACTTTATCCGCTTACTTACTGAACCTCTATGAACAGATTGACGGTCTCGTGCAATGTGCCAGTCATCTCTTCTTTGTTCAGGTATCATACCACGTTTAAAGAAAAAGTTTTGCATTTCAAGGTCGTCGTTATAGAAATGAGATAGTGTGTGTCCTTGCTCATTTCTTGAATTAATTAGAAAAGGATATTTATCATAGTCATCGAGCAAAACCTCTATTCCCCCTTTATAACCATGTTGTGCAAGATCAAAAAACAAACTCCTTATAGTGCTTTCATCTAGCTTGGGAACATTACTCTTAGATTTTGCTCTTGCTTGAGACCATGATTTTTTCAGACGTTTACAAAAATCCATAGGTTCGTTATTAAATTCTGTACGAGTAATTTTATCTATGAATTCGCAGTATTTCTCAGATTCGGCTAAAGCTTTTGCTTCTTCGTTACCAATCTTATTGAGACTTAAATCAAGTTGAGCAAGGTTTGTAAGATTACTATCAGCTAAAGCTTTTGCTCCTTTCACACAAATAATATTGGCACTTAAATCAAGTTTAGTAAGGTTTGTAAGATTACTCTTAGCGAAAGCTTCTACTCCTTCGTTACCAATATTATTGCCACTTAAATTAAGTTGAGTAAGGTTTGTAAGATTAACATCAGCTAAAGCTTTTGCTCCTTTGTTACCAATCATACACCAAATGAGAGAAAGTTCTGTAATATTTTTGTTCTCTTGCAAAAAGCTTATCAAATTATTGATATCTACTTGTTCACTAAAAACATATAATATGTTGCCTTTAACATACTCACTGAAATCCATTTTTATCCTACTAATGTTATTTAATTAACAATTATAATAAATGTTCTTAACAATCGTCAACTTTATGAATATATTAACTGAACTATATTATAGTTTGCAGAAAATACTGAATTCTATAGCGTTACAACAAATTTAATCATTTACTCTTTTAAAAGATGCAAGAAAAATGCCTACCTTTGTGAGAACACATTGCGTAAAAATAGGGTTGTGTAAACAAAAATGCAAAACTGTTGCAACAAAGCTAGGCAAGCCATTTCGTATATAGATATGGATAAAATGGGCTAATATGGCTAGTTTTAGCGTGTAATAAAATCACCATATAAAAAGTTCGTATGGTACAAATGGTAGACCATCCCATCCCAAGAAAAACACTTCTCACCGCCCCTGGTTTTGGGTCTTGGAAATGGTTAATTTGCTTGAGATTTTAATAATATATTTTGCTGAATTAATATTGATTTACTTGCGGAAGAATAATTAAGGTAGACTTATAAAAAACAGAATTAAAAAGTGAACAAAAGACTGTATATTAAGCCTTTTACTGAAGACTACTTTAGGTTAGAAAATTTTTCTAAAATAGTAATTGACAAAGTTTTAAAGGTAGAGCAATATGCCTAAAATATATTAAATCTTGTTAGGGGGTAAGTATGGATTACGAAGATGTACAAAAGATATTACTAACGTCTATCAAAGAAGATGATCCTCATAAAGGGTTTAAAGGGTTAGAGATTAAGAGATATTGTATTGCATATCAGGGACTATTTAGTAGATGGAATAGCATAATACTACCACCTTTTTTAAAGAAAATTCTAGAAAGCGAAATTTGTTGGAAAGCCGATGATACCTTAGGTTATATTAAACTCGATAGGTATGCACTAGGGAAAAAATTGTTAGACTTGAAAACTGAAGATGAACAGAAATCTCTTCTTGATTCCTTTGACCGTTACAGAATTGCCTGCTGGTGTTGTTTTGAAGACGAGATAAGAGCTATTTTTGAGGAATTTAAATTAACATTAGGTAATAAGCCAGTAGAGAGTTTAGTTAAGGGATGTGATAACGGGGCTTTAATGGTCTACTGGTCACATGCTATGAATAACCAGGAACATCAGTTAGAATTAAATAATGAGCATCCATACGTTTACGCTTTTAAATGTGCAATGCTGGAAAAGCATGTTGAAGCTTTGGAATTCTTCTGGAATAAGTTACAGTCAATTGGTTCTGTATCCCCAAAAAGGAAAGAAGATTTATTAATGGAAGTAGCATATAATAAAGGACGTTTTTCTACTGATGATGTTGGAATGGTTGATTTTTGTCTACGTAACCTTCATGAAGATAAGTATCATGAGTTATTGAAAAGGGATTTTAAGCAAAATAAGTATCATTATACGTTAAGCACGCTAACAGCAGGTTATTTCTTTGAAAGTGCCAAAAAGCTATTTGAACATTTAAAGTCAGAAGATTTATCTCCTGAAGGTTATAGTACATCAATGTTTGGAGCATTGGACTCACTTGTTTCTGTACCAGATGATAGTTTTATTAAATCTGGTAGTGATATGCTTACCTCTATGTGGAATAGTCCTGGCTTTGAGTCTCATAAACAACACTATTTAAATAAGCTAAGCGAACAACTCTCATCAACCAGAGATTTGGTTGCTTCTCTTATTAAGGGAAATAAAGCTGTTAAAATATTATCTGAAATTGTTAACTCCCTTAGCCAAGAGCAAATGTACTCTATTATGGAAGAAGATAAATCAGAATATGAGCTGTTTATGAGAGTTAGAAACACGCAATTGCATCGTGGGGCAGGTGATACTCAGTTACCAAGTTCATCATTAGATGTAGAAACTATACAGCAGAAGGTAAGTGGTGTTAGAGGCGAAGTGTAGAGTTTCTCTTTTGGAAAATTCAGTTACTTGGACTTATAATGAAAGCATGCAAAGAGTTTAAATAAGAGTAAAAATTGTAAAAGGTTAAAATCAGGAGGAGGTTATGGTTGATAACAATCAACAGCAAGAAAAACCACAAGGTTTCGAGTTAATTGAGTTGCTTTTGGGGAAAGTAGATTCTTCAACTTCTAATGCAGTAGATCAATCTTTTGAAGCAAGATATCAGTCGTTGGTTGATCAAATACAATCTTATTTACATTCTAGTGAAAAGCCTGGCTTTTTTCCTCATCGATTTTTAGGTTCTTTTTCCAGTGTATTAGATACTAAACTTAATGACAAGTTAGGCATAAAGAAATTGCACTTTCGTTTTGAGGGGGCGAGAACTTTAAAAGTTGTAGCAGAAACAGAATCCAAAATACATGTTTTTATTTTCACTGAAGATATAGAAGCTCAACATTCTAAACAAACAAATACTAAGAATTTCGAATTCACCACAGGTGAGTGGAAGAATGTGATGGGTAGAGATTATACTAAATCAGATGCGCATAAGCTTCAAATTGATGTAATAAAAATTTTAAAAGATAAGTATGAGTTAGTAAAAAGCAAGCCTAAATCAGACAAAGATGTTAAATCAAAGAAGTTATACTTATATCTGAAAAGGGATGGTGTGCTAGAGTATAAAGCTAAGAATGTATATGGTAATGTTAAAACAATCGAGGTTAGTCGTGACCAATTGAAAGGCAAGGTTTTCGATGAAGTCAAGCAGTTTCTAGGTAAGCAAGGTAAAGATCTTAGTGATGATGCCAGGAAGGAGTTATCAAGAATCACGTCAGCAAAAGGATATACCTTAAAGAGTGATGGAGAAGATGAAAAAATAAACATTAAGGTAGAAAGTAAAAAGAAGATTGTAGATCAACCCATCGAGCCTATAGTGAAGTTTCAGGAAGTGACAAAAAGGTTGGGTAAGTCTGTTTATTTAGAAAGTTATATTGAAAAGCTTGCTAACCCAGATGCAGAAATAGATCAAGTTCAGGAAAATCTTAAAGCCATTCTAAATTATATTAAAAAAATTCATACCAATTTAGACTTACAAGCTAATGTTTATGGCATTAAGGCTCGTGAAGCTGATCAACATGGTTTTGTAGCAGGAATATTCGATAATTTTCGATATCGTGATAATACCAAACTCTATTTGGAACAATTTGCTGGAGGAGGTTACGCTGATATTGTTTTGCTTGTTCGTGGGCCTAATCGTGCTGTTGATTCAGTTCCAATTCTTATTGAACTCAAGGCTGGAACTGAAGGACAAATTGATCCAAGTGATGCACTTGAGCAAGCTAAAGATTATATAAAAGGTTTTAGACCAAATAAGATGAGGATTTTAACCAATGCAGATAATGCCATTGCTGTTGGGTTAAATTTAGATGACGCGGAACCGTTTAAAACTGAAGTAAAACCTATTAAACGACCACCAGCTCCTTTGATGGAGGAATTTATCGAACTAATTGGTAAGTGGGATAATCAGTTAGCCTATGAGGAAGTTTTTAAGAGAGAGGTAAAAGATTTATTGTCAAGCGAATACCATACTTTTCCAGCAAATAAAGAAACAAAAGATCATTACTATTTCAGTAGAGATATGTTAGGTCAATCAATTTTAATCAACAAGATTGGTCAAGATCAAAGTAACATTAAAAAATATATATACTCATATGGTGAGTACCCTCTGGATTGGTCTGGAGGAACGGAGTACACTTTGTCCAAAAGCCCGGTTATGACATTAATGTTTGTTCAAGGTAATGAAGGGCAAGAAAACACAGCATTCATTTTTCATATACGAGA
This sequence comes from Wolbachia endosymbiont (group B) of Parapoynx stratiotata, assembly GCF_947250635.1. Lineage (NCBI taxonomy): Bacteria > Pseudomonadati > Pseudomonadota > Alphaproteobacteria > Rickettsiales > Anaplasmataceae > Wolbachia > Wolbachia endosymbiont (group B) of Parapoynx stratiotata. Next base: position 499,932 of record NZ_OX366335.1, read on the forward strand.
GTCCAATACAAAAGAATTCTATGCTGATAAAAAAATTCCAGTGCTGAACATACCTGGAATAGGAGAAGTAAAAAATGTCATAGAAATTAAAATGAGTCTCAAAAAATATGAAACAGGATTATCTTTTGAAGAACTTTTTGAAATAGAACAGATAAGTAAATATAATCCAAGTGGTGCCGATCAGCAATTTACAGGTAGTTTTCTTAAGATACCTAATTCTGATGAATTAAAGGTAAAATTTGATCAAGCAATTACTTCTCAACATGCTTCCGACGGTGAGGGTTCATTGCAAGCGTATAAAGTGTTGCTTACTGAAGTAGCAGATACGATTTACCCTATTAAAGATTTGATTACTAATGAAGCAAGGTTACAAGCTGTTCTTAATGGTTTACTTAGTAGTTACAGTGATTTGAAGCTAAAAGAGACTTCTACAAAACAACAAGATTCTGCAAAGACTGTAATTATACCTGAATTTCAAGTAGGAGCAGGTGGTCGTGTCGATATGGTAATTCAAGGTATTGGTCCTTCACCTCAGGGTGCTAAAGAATACACTCCTATAGCACTGGAATTTAAGCTTATAGGTAAAAACTTAAATCAAGATCAGCTAAAACAGGAAGTTGATAAATTAACAAAAGAACAAAATATTAGATATGCTAAAGGGGCAGCACTGAAAGCAATCACAGATAGCGACAAAATGCTTTTCATGGGAGTAGTTGTTAATGTGAAAGCTAAAGATAAAAATTCTTTAATATTAACAAGTGATAAGTTTGTTCCTGCTCTAGTAGTTCATAGTTCTATTGACATAGCTAAGAGAAAACATTTAGAAAGAATACAAGAGATAACTCAGAGACTTAAAAATACTGGTATACAAGAGGAGAATTTACGTACATTAGAATCTGCAACAGCAGAACGAGATTATCATTATTGGCTGCAGCAACATGATATAGCTGATATTGCAAGAATAAAATATGGTTATGGAATTGACACATTGTTTGAAATAGTGGGATCACCAGAACATATAGTTAATCAATTGCAACAGTTTCAAGATAGAGTAACAACAAGAGGTGAAAGAAGGCCATTAACTTTAATTGTTAATTTAGATAATAATCACTGGGTTACGTTGGTCATCTCCCATCAAAATGGGCAGTATAATGGATACTATGTAGACTCGTTGGGTAATAATGTTCCAGATAATATTCGTCAAGTTTTACAACAGGCTCAAATTACCGTTAATGATGTTTCTGTTATTCAACAAAGAGATGGTTATAATTGCGGCTTATGGGCGTTAGAAAACGCTAGAGATATTAATACTGTGTTGCAAGGAAATAGATTAAGTAATATTCCTGATGAAATACGTAACCATTTGCGAATTCAAAGAAGAGAAAATCATTTTATACGTATGAGAGAAGGTATTTCAAACACATTAAGTATAGATCCACAACGTATAGCTAACTTAGAGGCTGTACTTGCTGGGACACAACAACCAAAATTCGACCTAAATAGTTGCGTAGGAGGAGGTAGAAGTAGAAGAAGTATCAATCCTTGTTTATTTTCAAAGGGTGATGTGGAAGAGTTTAGTAAAGGGAAAGTAGATGGAAATAATGTGGACAAAATTATAGTTGATAGCGAAAAATTTCTAACTTATGTTAAAAATAGTCAAGATGAAGCAAAAAATGCTCAACTAGTGGAGTTTGTTAGGAACAAAAATATTGAAGGTGACTATAAATATTTAGTTGATAAGGTAATTGAAGATCAAGGATATGAGCGCTATGTCCAGAATGAACGTATCAAGGATTTGCACGGTGATATTGTACATCAAGAGAGTAGTTTAACAAAAAATCTAAAGCTAAAAAGCAGGTTAATGAATGCTGCTGGTGGGATACAATTAATAAGAGGGATCCATGGTGCCATTGTGTCTTGTAAGGATGGAACAGCAACGGATTGTGGATTAAATCTAGGCGGAGTAGGATGGTCTTTTGCATCTCAACCAATTGAGAATGTAATGGTTAAAATTACTCCAAGAGTTGTAACATCAGCTGAAAAGGTTGTAGGAAAAGTTATACCAGGTGCTTTAGGTGAACAGACAAAATTTGCTATTCGAGTTGCAGGAGTAAAATTTGGAAGTACAATAGCGAAAGGTACAGCAGGAGCTTTAACTGGTGTCTTTGATATTGTTGATATAGGCATGTCAGCAAGTAATCTTGTAGATTGTAAAAAAAGAGAGAATAGTGATAATCCATGTGGAGAGAAAGAAATAAGAGATAATATAGCATCTATATCTTTTTCTGGTGTGTCATTTGTTTCTGGTGTTGCTCTTACAGCAGCAAGTATGCCGGTAGTTGGTATTGCAGTTGGGTTTGGGCTCATGGTAGGTTGCGGAATTTATAGTGGTGTTAGCAATATCGTAGAGTACAAGAAAAAGTATGATACAACCCATGGAGAGAATTGGAGTATTTTTTGGCGTACACTTCTTTTTCAACCTATGGCAGCTGATGTGCAGCATCTTGCAGCTAGGAAAGACATAGTTAATAGTTTAGCTAAACAAGTTTGGAAGGCTTTAAATAATGCTCCTAATAGTGTTATTGCTTATGGTGTTGGTCTTGGAAAAGTAAGTGGTAATACTCTTCGTCCAGATTATGCAACGATTATGATGAATAGGAAAAATGCCAATACAAAAAATCTTTCACGTGTTGTACCTGATTATATCAAAGGTGCTAACATGCTTTGTTTACCACAGATTACTAATCAAGATTATGAGAAAGGTATTAAAAGCTCAGTTAAGTCGGCTGTATACTACTGTGAAAATGCAATGGTTATTAACCAAGGTGGTAGAGTAAACGTGGCGCAGAAAGACAAGACAATTGTTTATGATCTACAAAATGTAAACAGAGGTACCGTCGTTGGAAGTAACGAGTGGAACAATAATTTTCTAATTGGCTCAGGTACAGCAAACATAACTGGTGGTAGTAATAAGGTAGTAAATAGGTTTGTTGTAAATAACGTTGACTTCTCAGGTAAAATTATTGGTGAAAGTAACTCTGTTAATATACTTGATTTGAGCCAATTGAAAGATACAGTTATAGGAGTGAATGTTAACTATCGTTTTAAGCCTAGTGCCTATGGACAATTAAAGGTAAAAATAAATAATTGTTTATTAATTGATGATTATGTTAGTAACAACCTCTTTAATTACCATTATGTTGGAAGACAGAACAAGGTAGATGAGATCTTATGCGTGGGTTATTCTGAGCATTTTACAGAAAGTGATAGCAGTGATGTTATAATAGATAGTGGCGGTGGTTTTAATAGAAATAAGGAAGATGTAGTTGAAAGTTGCAAAAAAGTAATTATTTCGCCGTATACTAGAGTCAAAGGTAGAAAAAGCAATTATACTTTTTACGTAAAAACTGCAGACTATAAGGGTAGGGGGTTATATTCAGAAATTGACGTAGATGGAACAGGAACTGTAAGTTTTCCTGAATTTGATTTATTAAGTGATTGTGATCAAATAACTTACTCTAAAAATAGTAATACTTTATCTTTGAAAATAAATTTTGGTCAAAATAATCAATTTACCCTCGATATAAAAAATTATGTTGAACAAAGCAGTAATAAACCTCACTTTGCACTAATAGACAAAAATGGTAGTAATATTGTTCCTAAAATTGAAAAATCGGACTCACCAACTATAGAAATTAAATCATTTGAGCTACATTCAGAACATTCTCTAAAGGGTTTTAGAGCTGTAGAAAATCATTACAAGAAAATTCTAAATAATCATAAGGGTTATAAAGTCTTGAGCGTTGTTAGAGGTAAAACACAAAGTCAAAATAATAGTGTAGTTTCACACATGGTTTTTGGTTCTTCAGGAGATGATATAATTAACTTTGATCAAGGTACTATGTTTGCTAAGGGAGGAGAAGGAAGAGATGTGTATTTTGTTAGCAATGATATAAGTAGTAAAGCAGTCAAAATTGATAATAATTCAAATGATAAAAAACTGGATATACTATTTATGCGAGTAGTTGAAAAAGATTTTTCAATCTACAAATGTGATCTGCATTTAAAATACAATAATAGTAACATTCGAGTGAAAAGCTACCTTCGAGATCCTAATTATAGGCATCTTATAATTATGAATCACAAAGGAGAAGCATTTATTCCTTATGTACAATCAATGTCATGTTCTTCTTCAAAAAAAGGGAAATTAGTTCCTTTTTTACAAGCTACACAAACTCAGAATATGTTTTTATTGCCTAAAGATTTTGAAGATGATCATGTAGTGATAGATTCCCGTCTTGAAGATATTGAGAAATATAAAGATAAGGATGATCTCTTATTAATAAGAGAAAGTGAAAATCCTTTTATCATTAGAATAGAAGGATTCTATACTGATCGAAGTAAATGGGAAAATATTTCTTATTCTCTCTGGAATAACAATGATCTTTTTCCATCTTCTGGGTTATTAGGAAACATTGATAATGTAATGGAGTATAAGGATAAACTTAGAAATGATTATGAAAGAATTTTCAAAGAATACACTGAAGATTTCAGTGACTCTACTAGTATTATTCATCACAACCAAAAGTTGGAAGAAAATATCTCTACTTCTATAGAACAAGATGAGGAACGTATAGGAGTAATGATATTAAAGAATATTACTCCTGGTCAAATTGAAATTTTCAGCAATGGTGCAGATCTGATATTTCGCGATAAGATGTCTAATCACACGATCAATATAAAAGATTGGGATAATAATGAATTTCATAGAATTTCTACGTTGGAATTTGATCTAGGTTTAGAACCAATAGTAATCCGTAGATTAGATAGGTTTAGTTTATCTGAGGTAAGAAAAATACAAGCTTTAATTGATAAAGCTTCAGAAAATTACCACAATAGAAGTAAATATACTCCTAAAGTAGAAACTGACTTTAAATGTTTAATATCAATTGATGGTTTTGCAAATAAAAATTCAACGTATCAATGTTTAGGTTTTTCGTCAGTCCAAAATCAAATTAGCTTTACTGAAAATTTCTGTAGTTTAGAACAACTCACTGAATTTAGAGATAAATCGAAGAGCACTCAGGTTTCAGCGTTATCAAAGAATTTACAAAACAATCTTTTATTAAATGGATATGATCAAAATATAGTAGGTAAGTGCTCTAAATTAATATTGACTGAGGAAAATAATCAGCAGAGTAAAATATCTTCCATGGTTAAGAGTGTTGAAGAATCTACTTTCCTCAGCCAATCAGAAAATAAGTTAGATTTAGGTAGATGTTTAAGTAAAAGGAGGAAAAGAAGCTCTGATTTTTGTCCAGCGTTTTTGGAAAATATACACAATGAACTTAATAGAGAAGAAAGTGAAAGGAGAAATATTGTTGTAGAAGAAAGCAGTATACGTGTAATTACTTCATACCATGAAACACTCGATATAGAAAACTTACCTATCCGAGAAGTAGTAATTAATGACAATATCAACAGAAAAAGGAGTTTGAGGAGTACGTTAGATTTGTATAAGTTGGTACAACAAATAGATAAGGATTTGGGTATTGAACCAATATCAATGGTTATTAAAGATGCAAGTGATTTGTTAATTAAGTTGTCTATATCAGCTACTGGCTTAAGGCAAGATATAATAACAGTTAGGCTAAAAGATGCACTTATAAATAAGTGGTATAAAAAATTACAAATTATTTTTGATAATGCACCTATGGAAATAGGTGATAGTTTAGATTTGAAGCCTTCACTCTTTATTTCTGATGAAAAAATTACTTTAGTAAGACCTCAAGATGTAGAAGAAAGTAATAAACTAATTATATCTAAAAGAGCAGGACAATATACTTATCTTCATGATAAATATGACTTGATGATTACCAATGCCTTTGATGCTGACATAGAAGCAAATGAGTTGTATATTATATATTTTAGAGATTTCTATAAAGAACCTAAAATGAAAACTTTATCCATAAGGTTTGCTGATAAAGAGGTGTTATTAATTGATGAAATAGATAAAATATACAAATCAGAAAGTGCTGATAAATTAAATTATGTTAGCTCTATTCTCAATTTACAGGAAAATTCTGCGTCTTTTGAAGTTACAAACAGTGGAGAAATAAATGCTCGAGGTAAACTTGATAGGACATCTTTGCATCTTGCTTCCGAAGCGGGTGAATGGGATAAGGTGAAGCTTCTTCTTGATGAGAGCGCTAATATCGAAGTTCAAGATGAGTTTGGTTACACACCAATATTTCTTGCTACTCATTCAGGTAAATGGAGTGTGGTAGAACTTCTTCTTAATTATGGTGCTGATATTGATGCTCAAGATAAGGAAGGTCAAACACTTTTATGCTTTGCTGTATCAGGGAATAATTTAGATATGATTCAATTTCTTGTTGATAGAGGTGCTAATATTGAAGTTCAAGATGACTTTGGTTACACGCCAATACTTCATGCTGCTCAGTCAGGTAAATGGGATGTGGTAAAACTTCTTATTAGTAACGGTGCTAAATTTAATAATGAAATAACATATCAAGGAACACCTTTACATTTTGCTGTTCAGGAAGGAAATTTGGATATGGTTCAATTTCTTCTTGATAAAGGTACTGATATTGAGGTTGAAAATACATATAATGAAAAACCCTTGCATATTGCTGTTAAAGCAGGCAGGCTGGACATATTAGAACTTCTCCTTGATCGAGGAGCCAATATAAATGCTACAGATATGGATGGACAAACACCTTTGCATTTAGCTGCTAAGCATCACAGACTAGATGTGGTAAAGTACCTTATAGAAAAAGGGGCCAATACCAATGCTAAAGATAAAGATGAAAAAACACCTTTGGAATTAGCTATTCAAGAAAATTATGCGGATATAGTAGAGTTTTTCAAACAAACACAATTAGATAAAGAACTATTAATGGCTGCAGAAAAAGGAGATCTTGAAAAAGTTAGAGACAGTATCATACGAGGTGCTAATGTTAATGCTCAAGATAGTCAGGGTTGGACTCCTTTATTCTGGGCCATTCAAAACAATAATTTTAATATAGTTGAACTTCTTTTAGATAACAGTGCTGATATTAAGGTCAAAGATAATGAAGCTTGGACACCTCTTCATTGGGCTGTGCAGTTGGGTTCATTAGACGTCGTTGAGCGTCTTGTTGAAAGAGGTGCTGATTTTAATGCCTCAACTGCTGACGGTAGAACACCTCTAGATATTGCTAGAGATAAAAGATATGATAATGTTGTAAATTATTTAGAGGAAGAGCTCAGTAAAGAAAGAGAAAAACCTGTACGACGTAAACGTCTTCATCATCATGGAGATCACAATTCTCATCACTTATCACGCAAGCTTCGTAGTATAGATTCGAGTAATCAACCCGAAATAGTAGCAAGTAGTGGTGCAAGACCATCTTCATGGATAAATGATTTATTTGGTTGGGTAAAGAGCTCTATAGGTGGGTTATTAGGTTCTAGAGCTGCTTTACCTGAGAAAACATTCACTCAAAGTTCAATCTCACAAATTAGTGCACCAATTGATGTAAATGGTACAATAATGTTACTTGATTTATTAATTAGAAAAGTTACAGGTCAAAAGTATATTTCTACAGTAGGTCAGTCTATATCCCCACTAGAGGCACAGGGATATACACTCAATATTACAAAGGAATTTGAGAAAGTAGTAGAGCAAGCTAGATTAAAAAGTGGTGTATCAATGCATCGATTGAATATTGATTTTGTGGAAATACAGAAAGAAGTTACAGGGAAAATCATGAGTGGTAAATTTGATGAGATCTCAGGAGTTTTAAGTTCGTATTTAGAGAAAGCATGTCCTGGTAGAGAAGCAGGATGTCCTGGTAAGTTAAGTTCGAAGAAGCTTGACAAGTTTATGGTAGAGTTTAATAGCAGGCTAAATGTTGTACTAAATCGATCAATACAAAGGACATTACACAACGGAGATGGTAGATTAGAAGTTGATGGTGCAAAGCAAATGAGTTTAGAGCCTCAAAGTTATTTAAGTAATGCTTCTATTCAAAGCCATTCAAAAGTATCAACTTGTCTTTCTGATGTAGGAGTAACCAAACTTGGAGGTAATCTCAATAGGTAGGTTATAATATAAGAGGTAATATGCCAAGTAGTGGAAAATTTAAAGTGAAGGTGGCAAAATTAGCTACAAAATAATTAGGTATACCAGTAGCAAGTTTGATGGTTCTAATACTAACATGAATGAAGTAGGAATACAAGACTAGAGTTGGGGAATAAATGGTTAATATACTATCCGTATTAAACTTACAGCACGTAGCTTTGATATAGAAGTTTGGGTAACGTTATGATAGTAATTTATATAATTCTATGTGCAATCTTTATAGCTGTTTTAGACAGTTCATTAGACTCTTAATTATAGGATATGTTTAACTGAGGAAAGATTTTCATAAATGTTGAAGTGAATAAGTTGTAGTATTTATGTTTTTTCCCTGAGTTGTAAAATTTCAGAATGAGAGAGACCGGTAATTTGAGCTATAACATCTATAGGGACACCGGCCTTGAGTGAATTTTTTGCAACTTCAATTTTACCTTCAATTTTACCTTCAATTTTACCTTTTTGATGGCCGATTTGGATGCCTTCTTGTCTGCCTTTTTCGTGACCTACTTTAAGACCCTCATCAAATTTTTGAGCGAAAGCAGCAATCTCATCCATTATGCGTTTTTTCATTTGTTCATATGCTAGTAACTCTTCTTCTGACCAATTAAACTTATTCATCTCTTCATAAGCTCGTTTTATTATTACGTCACTACCAACTATTTTATCTAAGTCCTCTTCGTTTGTTTCTGCTGCATATCGGAAAAAATAACACCATTTTTCTACTATATTTTCTAATTGGTCTTCTTTTGTCTTTGTAAATTTTGGTAGTTCTATGAATACGAAGTAAAAATCCTTTAAGTCATGTTCAAAGCTATTTTGATCTAAAATGACATGATTAGATTTGTATTCAGCCTTATCTGGAAAAATAATACAATCAGCAACAGCAATAAAGATAATTTCTTTAAGGTTATGATAATCATCACCTTGATCAGCTTGACTTGAATAGGCTTTGGCAGCATAGTATTGAGCACGCTTTTCGAAGCCCTTAGTCTTAGTGAACTGCATCTCTATAATATATCTTGAACCTTGAGAGTCTCTACAAAGAACATCGACAATACTTTGCTTTTTAGCGGCAATCTCAGGATCCAAGATGGTAGCTAAGAATTCAACATCGTGAATAGCAGCTAAGCCAGTAAAGCCTAAAATATCGTTCAAGAAATGAATGAGAATATCTTTATTCTTTTCGGTGCCAAATATTCTTTTGAAGGCATAATCGTTGCGTGCGTCAAGAAACTTCGAAAGAGCCATGAGAAAGTAAGATAAAAAGCATTCATAATTATACACAATTTTGAAGAAATGTTCAACAATCTTGATTTATGTTAACCTGTATAATATTTATTTCTGTATGGCAAAGTATACTACTGTTTCCATAAGGTACCAAATAGCACAAAAAGTAAGGAGCTGGAGGTTAAAGAGAAAATATACTCTGAAAGACTTAGTAGACAAAGCAAGCATAAACTACCACACGCTGCTAAGATATGAACAAGGAATATGTGGCATTCCAATTGAAAAGTTAAAAATATTAGCAGAGTCATTATCAATTCCTATTAGAAATCTCTTTCCTGGGCGAAGAGTACTAAAAGAAAGCAGTTGTTTTGACAAAGCTAAAACCCAGGAAATGTATAATTTCATAGAAAAAGCAGGAGGACACAAAGCAATTTATACATTAACCAAATCTGTCCAAGCTGAGGAAGAAAGTAATATAAAAGCAGCAAGAACAAGAATTGCAAGGAATCTAGTTAAGGCAGGGTTTAATACTGAGGTTATCTATCGAGCAACGGGCTTATCAATTGAAGAATATGCTGATAAAGAGAGATACGAGCCAAACGGAGGACAAGAGATAAAAAAGTGGAGAATAATCAGAGGATATACTCAAGAAGAATTGGCAAAAAAGCTTAATGTGGGACCTTCGCAAATACATCATTATGAACAAGGTAGCGTTACTCTTTTAAGTGAAAGGTTGTGGGAGATAGCAAGAGAATTATCAGTGAATGCTGAAGATCTGATAAAGGAGTACAAAGAAAATGATTGCGAAGGAGAAAGTGAATTATTAAGTTTGGCAAGAGAATATAGAAGAATTGATAATCAAGAATCACGAGATGAACTGAATATATGGGTAGAATTTTTATTGCAAAGAAAGCAAATTTACAAAGAGAAGATTGATAAAATAGGGGAACGTTCAAAAAAGTGTGTCAAGCCGCATTTTTAGTTCAACTCAATTTTCAATCTATCTGGAAAGAAAATATCAAGTTGAGAAATAGTTAAAGCCCAATTAGGGAGAGCCATAATCCACTTTTGCTCTACCTTTTTTATAGCACAATATACCTGTTTGTACAAGGCATTTGTACTAGTAAATGAACCCTTAGTTTTAGTAAATTTCCTGATTTGTCTATGCAACCCCTCAATTGGATTGGTGGTGTAAATCAGCTTCCTAACTTGCCCAGAATACTTAAAATAACTGGATAAGTTTTCCCAATTGTTCTGCCAGGATTTTATAACTAAAGGATACTTCTCTCCCCATTTTTCTTCCAGCTCAAGCAGATAATTCTCAGCGATCTCTTTACTTGAAGCACGATATATTTTTTTCAAATCATTCATGAAAACTTTTACATCTTTGCTAGATACATATTTCAGTGAATTCCTTATCTGATGCACTATACATAGCTGTACTTCTGCCTTAGGAAACACACTATTTATAGCCGCAGGAAAGCTTTTTAGCCCATCAATGCAGGCAATTAGAATATCTTCTACTCCTCGCTCTTTTAGGTCATTTAGAACTCCCAACCAGAAGTTAGCTCCTTCACTTTCAGCCAAATAAAAACCTAATACTTCTTTTCTGCCATTTTGATTTATGCCCAATATATTATACATGCATTTACTTATACAATGTCCGTCCTCCTTGACCTTAAAGAACATGCCATCCATAAACACTATTGGATACACTGATTGCAGTGGGCGGCTGCGCCATTCATTGATTACTGGTAGCAGTTTATCAGTAATACTGGATATCTCTGCTGCTGATATTTTGTGGTCATATATTTCCTCAACATGTGAAGCTATATCTCTGTATCCCATGCCACTGGCATATGTGCTTAAGACCTTTGCTTCAAGTTCTGGATGTAGGCTTGTTTGCCTTTTTTTGACTATTTGCGGTTCAAAGCTTCCTTCTCTGTCTCTTGGTGTTAATAGTTCAAATGAGCCTGAACTTGTACGTAAAGTTTTTGCATTCCTTCCATTTCTTCGGTTATTTTCTTCACTTTTAGCTGACATGTGGCTTTCTATTTCACCTTCCAGACTTGCCTCTAGCAACCTTTTTATAAACGGTGTTAATGCTCCATCTCTTCCTGTCAATGGTCTTCCTTCTCGTATAGATGACAGGATATTTGTTTCTAATTCTTTATAATCTACCAAACCAGTAGTTCTATTTGCTTGACCCATATCAAACCTCCATTTTTTATATCAATTTATTACTTTTTTTTCGGTTTGACACACTTTTTTGAACGTTCCCTTTGAGTTTAGATCAAAGATTGTAAGGTTAAATCTTCCATCCAAATAACCACGCACTCTACCTGCTTATCTGGGTAGACTTCTTGCACTAAGGTTTTATAGATCAACATTTGCTTTTTTATTTCATTTGATGAGGAAATAGAAACGTTATGGTGTGATTTATAGTCAATTATGATTGCTTTGTCTTCTGTTATACACAGTCTGTCTAGCCGCACTAATACTGGTTTTCCGTCAATTGTTCCACTAAGTGGAATTTCTGATTTGCCCTCCAAGTCGAACAGGTAATCATATTTTTCATTAAAGGTTAATATTTTGCTGTAAATTTCATCCTTATCTTCACTAGTGTTTATGCTATCAAGATATTTCCTAACCCAATTTTTTCTCCTGTCTTTCTCTATCTTGGGCATATATTGCAATATACTGTGAATTATTAAGCCTCTTGCATAGCTGTCTGTCGTCCCAATGCTCCTTTTTGTCATTCCAGCATTCTCATCTGTCATCCCAGTGCTTGACACTGGCTTTTTTTCTCCAGGTTCCAGCGTCATGTGCTGCAATGACATTGATAGGTTTGATGGAAGTGAAATCACTGGAACATCAAAATAATCACGTTTTTTATAAATAGAAGGGTAGTTTGCATTCATGCATAGCACTTCAACTTTTTCTTTAAATATCGGCTGTAAGTATAGTTTTTTCCTCTCATATAATGCTCCATATTGAATAACTAGATCATACCAAGAGCCCTTTTGCACTGGCTCTTTGCCTAAAATGTATAACTCATCTTCAGCACGCGTAAGTGCCACGTACAGCAAACGCAAATATTCGTTATAATCCTCTAGTTTTTTCTCTCTTTTTACTTGATTACAATAAGCATTACTATTTTTGCCACACCAAAATGGTGCTTCCGTTGCATCAAACAAAATATTTTCGCTGTTTCTTGGTACTGTATTTGTGTCAACTAAAAACACTATTGGAGCTTGTAGACCTTTTGATTTATGAATTGTCATTATTCGTACAGCATTGAGTTCTGATTGCATATCGTTTTTAATCTCAGGATTATTTTCTTTGATCCACTGAACAAATGCTTGAAGAGATGGGTGCTCAAATTGCAATACGAGGTTCATAAATTCGTCTAGAATCTCGAAGCACTCAAGACCTAGCCTTGCAGCAAATTTCTTTTTACCTTTGCGTAATATATGCGTGAATAATGTAAGAGGGGATTTTGTCTGAGATAAGTTAATCAGATAGTTTAATTCGCTATAAATAACCTCATGATAATCATGAATTTTTTCCCACAATGACTGCTCTTTACGATTATATGCAATATTGAATAAATCGTCCTCAGTAAAGTTAAATAGCGGTGATTTCAAAACATTTGCAAGAGCAAGATCATTTGCCTGGAGGAGCAAAAATTCAGCTAAAGCTATTAAGTCCTGCACAGCTATGTAATCCATAATTCTAAAATAATCTCGGCCTATAACTGGTACATTTACTTTTTTTAGTTCACTTATTATGTAGTCAACTAGCGCATTTCGTTGCCGTACCAAAATCATAATGTCCCTTGGTTCTATATGGCGATCTTTGGTGACTAAAATCCGCCCTTCGTTTAACCAATTGTGAATTCTTTGGGCTATTGCCTGAGCAAGTAATCGATCCTTTACTACATAATCTTTCCTCTGTGTTAAATGAATTTGTAAGGCTTGCTGCTCTTCCTCTTCATATCCTGTCAGTAACGGCCAAATTTCAATGTATCCTTGATCGTTTTCTCTATATGGAATATGTTTTATCTTGTTATTATTGAAAGATATTTCTTCACGAAAATTGTTAAATATTCTGTCTACAAGCATCAAAACTTCTGGAGTTGAGCGAAATGACTTTTCAAGTTGACATGATACCCAATCTCTGCCACCGGTTTTCGTGTGAAAATATTGCTGCATGTAATTAAATAGATGGGGATTTGCTCCTTGAAATCTGTAAATTGATTGTTTTACATCTCCAACAACGAATAAAGTTCTCTTTTCGTCACCACCGGTAAAAAATTCATTGCAGAGATTTGTTATAATTTTCCATTGACTAATACTATTGTCTTGTGCCTCGTCAACAAGAATGTGGTCTATTTTTTGGTCTAGATTAAACAATATCCAATCTTTATTGACTGGATTGCTAAGGAGATTTGTTGCTAAATTGATGATATCATCATAATCAAGCAGTGCATTCTTTGATTTTTCATTATTATATAGATCAACATATACTTTAAATATACTAAGTAAATTACTGGTTCTTCCGAATATTTGATAAGAATTTATGTCCTTTACATGGGTAAACAATGCATTTTGAATGCTTTCTATCATTTGCTCTACGTCTTCAAATTTTTCCAAAGCACCCTTTGTTATAATGGATGATATGCTCTTTTTTTCGTACGACTCTGATTTGAGAAATACTTTAGCTAAGTTCTCTATCTTGTTATCATCCCAGTGCTTGACACTGGGATCCAGAAAAAAAGAAATATGGATCCCAGTGTCAAGCACTGGGATGATAACATTTGGTACGGACGATTTTGTGCTATTACACCAATCATAAAGTATCGCACTGTAACTCTGATCTCTTTTGCTTCCCTTACTTAATATTTTAGCTAATCTTTTTATCTGCTCAATCGTTTCATTCTGTAAATTGTCAATCTTGTCTGGGACGCTTAGTTTATCTTTTATATATCCTAAATTATTTTCTAGAGCTGATCTCTTTATACATAAGGTATAGAGCAAATCACGCAGCTTATTTTCATCAATTTCAGCTGCAACGATATTGATATCGTCCTGCACAGTTTCGTTATGAAGCGTTTTTTCAAATACGATGGAATGCAATTCTTTACATTCGCTCAACGTACAATTTGGAGCGATACCAGCTTCTGTAGGAAAGCTGGAGATTAATTTGTAACAAAAGGCGTGTATAGTTTGAATATTAAGACCAAGATTTTCCAGTTCAGAAAAAAGCCTTCTTGCTCTTGTTAAATAATCTTTATTTTCTCTGGTCACACACTGGGCTAATTGTTCTAAATCTGTGACCAATATACCCTCTGGACATATTGCCCACTTACTAAGTGTACTGTAAATGCGATCCTCCATTTCATTTGCTGCAGCATTGGTAAATGTTAAGCAGAGAATATTTCTCTTATTCTCTAATAGAAGTCTTAATACTCTGTCTATTAAGATCTTTGTTTTACCTGTACCAGCTGATGCACTTACCCATACAGAGAAGTTAGGATTTATGGCATTTGATCTCATTAGGAGTGTATAAAGTTTGACTGAAGTGGCATTTCAAGTATAGTAAATAAGATAGTGTTAGTGAAGATATACAGATGGAAAGTTTTTGTGTAAAGGCTCCTGCAAAGATCAATCTTTTTTTACATATTATAAATAGAGAAGAAAGAGGGTATCATTTAATTGAAAGTTTGGTTGTCTTTGCTAAACTTTCTAATTTTTTAGAGATAAAAGTAGGAGAAAAAAACTTTAGATATGATAACTCTACAGTTCAATTTGTAAACTCTGAGTTTAAAATAAATTATCGATATAATACTATAACGAAAGCATTGAGTCTACTGCTTAGGTACGCTCCTATACGAACTAAAGTCACTGTAAAGGTTATAAAAAATGTACCAATTGCTGCAGGATTTGGTAGTGGTTCCTCAGATGCTGGAGCTGTGATACGCACGCTAGGAGAGCTGTGGGATATTGATAGGCAAATTTTAAGTGATATAGCTTTAAGCGTTGGTGCTGATGTGCCTGCAAGTGTAGATAGTAAGCCAGTTTTTGTTAGAGGTGTTGGTGAGGAATTATGTCCCATTAAACAATGCTCTTTACCCATAAGTCTGGTACTTGTGAAACCAAAAAAAAAGTTTTTGAATACATCAGAAGTATTTTCCAAGTATAAAGAGGATTTCTCTAATCCAATTAAGTGGAGTGATAACACTGAGGAGAATTTGTTAGAGCTTCTTAAAGAGACAAAAAATGACCTTCAAGAAGCAGCAATAGGTTTTGTACCTGAAATTCAGAATGTAATATCAACACTAGAGTCACAAGAAGGCTCTATACTTTCTCGTATGTCAGGTAGTGGTGTAGCGTGTTTTGGAATGTTTGATAGTGAAGAAAATGCAAAAGCTGCAGCGGCAAATATCAAAAAGGAATATCCAGAATGGTGGGTGTGCGACACGGAATTAATAGTTTGATTTATGCCCTTAATTTCCAAGAAGAAAAATCTTATAGATGGTTACAGGGAAGAAAGATTTTGGGTAAATAATCAAGAATATCATGGCTCAATTATAATTTTTCCTGAAAAGGTGATTAAATTGAAAGAAAGTGATATAAATAACAAGGAGTATTTTAAATCTTTTTTAACAGAGGAAATAGAGATTTTGATAATAGGTACTGGTAAGATACGCGATTGTTCAATGAAGTCTTATCTTATGGAGCAAAAGAATTTAAATTTTGAATTTATGACGACGGGTTCTGCATGCAGAACCCATAACGTTTTAATATCTGAAGATAGATTTGTTGTCAGTTATCTGATAGCATGTTAGAGATATTTACACAGAGTTTTTTTATAAACAGTCTAATTGCGGTAATTATGATTAGCCTAGTCACAGGAGCTCTAGGGTCATTTATGATATGGCAAAGGTTATCGTATTTAGGTGATAGTTTGTCCCATTCTTCATTGCTTGGTATTGCACTTGCTTTGATCTTTAATATCAGCCCATCGGTAAGTATAATGCTCATTGCAATTATGTTTGCTATACTACTTTCTCTTAATTTTAATAAATTATACTCTGCTGATACGATATTGAACATAGTTACCAATGTAGTTTTATCATCGAGTTTAATACTTATGTCTTTTCTTCCATCAGGTAATAATAGTATTATTAGCTCACTTTTTGGTGACATATTAATGATTGACCAAAGTAATATAATATCAATTTTTCTAACCTCCGTAATAGTTACTTTGATATTAATATTTAGATGGCGCTATTGGCTGATGATTTCGATTAATCAAGATTTGGCAACAGTTGAGAAAGTACATGTTAATTTTGTTAGGCTAGAATTTTTGATTATACTCGCTATCTTTATTGCAATTTCTGCTCAATTAATAGGAATATTACTCATTGCTGCATTTTTGTTAATACCTGCTGCATCAGCAAGACTCATTTCAAAAACTCCAATGCAAATGATTATTGTTGCAACAGTTTTTTCTGTGATTTCTGGAGTATCAGGTTTGATATTATCTGCAAGTTTTGACTTATTAACTGGACCTGCAATTATACTTATCGCAGCTGTGTATTTAATCATTGCTTATTTTATAAGATTGGTGTTAAGTAGATCGACTTAATTTTGGTCTCGGAAGTTCATAATTCATTAACAAATGAGTGTAACTATCTGAGCGTAAAGTAGTTTTTGCTACGTTGTTTTTATGTGCTAATTGTTAATTTGTGGAGTGAAAGATATGGCCGAAGGATTTTTTTCTAGATATATAGGACAGCCTATAAAAAATTTTTATAATTATGTTACGGGAAAGAAAGAAGTGTCTGATGATATGCAGAATACAGCAAATCAAGAAAGCTCAGAATTGTTGGAAACTGATGTGCAATCAAATGATGTACCACCAAATAGTGATCATATAATATAGATGGCATGAGAATCACGCCATCTAAAGTTAAAAAATTCCTTGAGAAACCCGATACTTTAAGTGGTGTATTAATTCATGGGAGTGACAATAGTAAGGTCGATATTTTTGTACAGGAAATAATTGCCAACTTGAATGAGTATTCAGTTCAGGTGATGGATTTTGCAGTAGTGAATAAGTCGCCTGGCTTGTTATTTTCCGAGTTGGCAAACATTTCGATGTTTACTAAAAAAAGGTTAGTTAAGCTGATAAATGTCAGTGGAAGTATATCTAAAGAGTTAAGAAACATATTGGATCATAATATAGGCGATCATTATATAGTAATGATAGCAAATGATCTTCCATATAGTTCTACAACTAAAAGTTATATGGAAAGCTCAAAAATTTTCGGTGTCATTACCTGCTATAAGGACAGCGGTAGTAATCTTTGTGATATTATATCAAGTTACTTGAAACAAAATGATATAGAGTGCACAAGTGAGATAATCTACCACTTGCAGTCTTATTTTAATCATAGCAAACTGCCTATATATTCAGAGCTTGAAAAATTAGTTTTATATCTAGGAAAAAGAAAAGATCTTAAACTTGCTGATATAGATCTATGCTTTTCAACCTCCGGCAATGATTATGTTACACTTGATAATCTGTGCTCTGCAATAGTGAGTAAAGACATGGGACAATTCATCAAAATTTCCGATGTATTGATATTACAAGAGAATTTTTCACCGATAGCATTAATCCGTATTATATCAAATTATTTTCTACGGCTAGAAAGCGTTTTGCTGTTAATACAAAATGGAATGAATGAACAAGCTGCAATTGACCAGCTGAGTCCTCCATTGTTCTTCAAACAATTGCAGAGTTTTAAATCTCATTTGAAAAGTTTGCAACTTTCAGAACTTAAGAAGATCTTAGAAAATTTGATGAGCTTGGAAGTGACCTGTAAAAGAACTGATCTGAATCATAAAATGATCTTTCAGCATGAGATTAACTATTGGTGTCATTCAAATACATTCGGTGCATTTAAACCTTTTGTATGATTTTCTTCTAACCTTGCAACAATGCTCTCTCTACCGATAAAAATTAATAATTTAGCGAGTTCTGGACCTGTTTCTGTTCCTGTTAAAGCGAGGCGCAACTGCATAAATAGATCTTTTGCCTTTATATCAACTGTCTGTCGAATATTTTTAACCCATTCTGATAACGTATTTTCATTACAATCACCTTGAGGTAATGTGCTTAGCGCTATTTTTATAAACTCTTTATTAAGAACCACAGGCTCTATACCAAATTTGCATGTTTTCCACCATTTGGCCACCTCAGAAAACTTTTCTATATTACTCCTTATAAAATACCAAAACTCTGAGCCAATTTGACTTAAACGATCTTGCACCATTTCAAATGGCATTTGTTGCAGCACTTTGCTATTTAGCTTATACATTTCACTCAAGCTGAATTGTAAAGATGCTGAGCTAAATTTTTTGATATCAAATGAGTCAATTAAAGGCTGCATATCAACATGAGCTTCTATTGGATCAGATGTGCCAAGTTTTGCTAAATAGCTAGTTAGCGCCATTGGCTCAATCTCATCTTCTCTTATGGACTTAATATCCAACCCACCTTTCCGTTTCGATATTTTGCTATCATCAAAGTGTAGTAGGGGAAGGTGGGCAAAGATAGGAATTTTCGCTTTTAATGCTTGAATCATTTGAATCTGAACTGCGGTATTAGTTACATGATCTTCCCCACGTACAACATGGGTTACATTAAAGTCAACATCATCAATGACAGAAGGTAGCATGTACGTATAAATTCCATCTTCTCTTTTTACTACAGGATCGCTGATATGAATTGTTGCAATATTTATTTCGCCTTTAACTTCATCATTCCATTTTACAGTTTTATTTCTATCCAATTTAAATCTGAAATGTGGTTTTCGTCCTTCTTGCTCATAACGAATTTTCTCTTGCTCAGTTAAAAGCAACGCACCTTTATTGTAAATAGGGGGAAGTCCTTGTTTTAACTGCAATTTTCGTTTAGTGTCTAATTCTTCTCTTGTTTCATAACATGCATAAATATGACCTTCTTTCATTAACTGTAAGAACACCTCGTTATAGCGCTCAAAACGCTCTGATTGCTTAAAACTTGAATTCCAATTTATGCCAATCCATTTTAGGTCTTCTATGATATTATCTACATATTTGATATCTGAACGCTCAAGATCAGTATCATCAAAACGTAGTAAAAATTTTCCATTTTGATTACGTGTGTACATCCAACAAATGAGTGCAGTGCGTATGTTTCCTACATGTAGGTAGCCAGTTGGGCTTGGAGCGAATCTTGTTAGCATTTAAATGATTACTTTAGTTTATTTTAATTTTATATAAATGTACTGCTAAAGCAAGATTCTTCTTCTTTGTCTTGGTGTTAGTTGCTACAAAGTACAGCGAACATGAAACCTTTTTGTTAGAGTTCCATGATCTGCCTAAAATACTCTGAAAGCACGGCTTTAGTTATTTACTCTAAATATATTATACGTATACTTGTTATTAAATAAATTTGAAATGATAAGAAATGAGTGAATTTAAATCAATCCGCAATATTGCAATAATTGCACACGTTGACCACGGAAAAACTACTTTACTTGATAACATGTTAAAACAAAGTGGCACGTTTCGTGAGAATCAAGAAGTTCAAGAACGAGTGATGGATAGTGGTGATCAAGAACGTGAACGTGGGATTACAATACTTGCAAAATGTACGTCAATAATGTGGGGTGATAAGAAAATCAATATCATTGATACACCAGGACATGCGGATTTTGGTGGAGAAGTGGAAAGGGTGCTCTGCATGGCAGATGGTGTATTACTACTGGTTGATGCTGCAGAAGGTCCAATGCCACAGACTAAGTTTGTGTTGTCAAAAGCACTAAAGGCAAATTTAAAACCGATTGTGATAATCAATAAGGTTGATCGACCAGACAGCAGAATTGATGAAGTACTAAATGAAATATATGAGTTATTTTTTAACCTTGATGCAACCAACGAGCAACTAGATTTTCCAGTACTCTATGCTTCAGGTAGAAATGGTTGGTGTGCTAAGGAGCTATCTGATGAGAGAAAAGATTTAAGCCCATTATTTTCAACGGTGATAGATTACATAAAACCTTCCGTTTATGATCAAAATGCACCTTTTGCTATGCTAGTTACTTTACTTGAATCTGATAAATTTCTTGGCAGAATATTGACAGGAAAGATTTACCAAGGAATCGCGCAAGTTAACTCAGATCTTAAGGTAATTGATCTTGATGGTCAAGTGGTTGAGCGAGGGAGATTAACTAAGTTACTCTCATTTTCTGGCTTAAAACGCGTTCCAGTAGAGCAAGCTGTAGCTGGTGATATCATTGCCATTGCAGGACTTGAGAAAGCTTCAGTTTCAGACACTATAGCAGCACCAGAAGTTACAACTGCGATCAGCTCAACTCCAGTTGACCCGCCAACAATGGCGATTACTATAAGCGTGAATGACTCACCTTTTGCTGGGCAAGAGGGAACAAAACTTACCTCAACTGTTATAAAAGATCGTTTATATGCAGAAGCAGAAACAAACGTTGCAATTACTGTAACTTTGGCTCCAAGTGGTGAAGCATTTGAAGTAGGTGGACGTGGTGAGTTGCAGCTTGGGGTACTGATTGAAAATATGAGAAGGGAAGGTTTTGAACTTTCAGTTTCACGGCCTCGAGTGCTGTTTAAAGAAGAAGATGGCAAAAAACTTGAACCTATAGAGGAAGTAGTAATTGATGTAGATGATGAGTATAGTGGAATCATCATGGAAAAACTTAGCTTTCGAAAAGGTGAAGTAACTGACATGAGACCTTCTGGTAGTGGCAGAACTAGGTTGACATTTTTAGTGCCATCAAGGGGATTAATTGGCTATCAAGGAGAATTTTTAACTGATTCTCGCGGCACTGGTATAATCAACCGTTTATTTCACAGTTATGCTCCACATAAAGGTTCAATTTCCGGAAGGCGTAATGGGGTTTTAATTTCAACAGACAAAGGCGAAGCAGTAGCGTATGCAATTTTCAATCTGCAAGATAGGGGAATTATGTTTATTAAGCCACAGGATAAAGTATATTGTGGCATGATCGTCGGTCAGCATAGTCGTGACAATGATTTAGAAATAAATGTACTTAAAGGTAAGCAATTAACAAACGTAAGAGCTTCAGGTAGCGATGAAGCTATAAAGCTTACTCCACCAAAAATAATGACACTGGAGGACATGATAGCGTATATAGATGATGATGAATTGGTAGAAGTAACTCCAAAGTCTATACGTCTGCGCAAGAGATTCCTCGATCCAAATGAACGTAAACGTGCAGGAAGGGCGAAGAATAAAGAGTAATCAACGTTCCTGATAAAAATCTGAATCCCAGTGTAACTACTTGCATGATAGGAGAAGAAGTACTGTCACGACATTATTGATACTGGGCTTTTTTGCCACTCTGTTGAACGGACACTGATTAAGTTCTTCTATTTTCTTGTAGTCTATGAGAAATAGATACATTATCTAATGCAGTTCTAACATTAGTACCGTTCTGATGAATAACTACAGATAGCTCAAAAGCATTTAAAGTATATTCAACATATGGAGACAGTACAGTACTTACTGCAATAAAGACTTCTTGTAGTATACCACTATTTCGAGCTTGTATCAAAATAGAATTGATACATTCGTTATTACCTTTATATATAGCAAAGGCAAGTGGTTTGATGACATACGTCAGGCTTGGAAATTGCATAATATCTTTAGAAGTAAGGATATTGTGTAGTATACCACTATTTTGAGCTCTTATTAAAATAGAATTGATACATTCGTTATTGCCTTTATATATAGCAAAGTTAAGTGGTGTGATGATATACGTCAGACCTGGAAACTGTACAATATCTTTAGAAGCAAGGATATTGTGCAGTATACCACTATATTGAGCCTGCATTAAAATAGAATTGATACATTCGTTATTACTTCTATGTATAGCAAACGCAAGTGGTGTCAAAGTGTAAGTATAACCTCTTATTGTATAGTTCATAGTACTTGAAGTCTTAAGAATTTCTTGCAGTATACCTTTGTTGTTAGAGTGTGTTAAAATAAGATCAACAGATTCATTATTATCTTTATATATAGCAAGGTTCAGCAGTGTTAGAGTGCGTCCCCCACCTCTTGGAAATCGTGTAGTATATCCAACTGTAAGAACTTTTAGTAAATCATTCTCTGAGGCTGCTTCTAAAATATTATTAATGCTCTTTCTATTCCATATGGCCCTTTTTAACTGAAAATACAAATCTTTTTGTTTTCGTGTTAAATTTTGATGATTTAGCATATTTTTGTAACCTCGCTTTAAAGTCAATGTAGTTTAATTATTAAAATTAATGTGTCAATATACGCTAGAATAATATTAAAGGGTTTTTTAGAGAGCGTATATAGACAATGAAAGTACACTTGATCCGAATGAACGTAAGCGTGCAGGAAGGGCGAAGAATAAGGAGTAATCAACGTTCCTGATAAAAATCTGGATGAGCTACTCGGATAACACCATCATAAAGGGAACCAGTGTCAGTTACTTGAGCAGATACTGGGATGACAAGAGAAGGCTACAAAGGTGTCATGCAAGTAGCTCATCCAGCTTTTTTATAATCATCGAAAACATTGTATTTTAACATTACTTTTATACTTATAAGTTTCTAGGCACTGGATTTGTTGTAGACTTACTCTATCACTTTACCCTCTTATTTTACCACTCTCCTGCCTATATATTTTTATATGAGGATTTTTGCAAAAGTTTCGCATTTTTTGTAACATGATTTTCAGTATGTGTAACCTAAATGCAAATTGATCACGAAACTAGTGTAATTATTGAGGCCATAGAGAAATTTGGTGGTGAGGCAAGACTTGTTGGTGGATGTGTTAGAGATTCAATTTTGCAGCGTGAAATTCACGACATTGATCTTGCTACTAATCTGCTGCCTAATCAAGCAGTTAAAGCGTTAAAACTCCGTAATATAAAAACTATTCCAACTGGCTTAAAACATGGAACTATTACTGCGATTTTAAATAAAAGATCCTTTGAGATTACAACGCTAAGGCATGATGTAAAGTGTGACGGTAGACATGCGAAGGTAGAATTTACTAATGATTGGCAAGCTGATGCTTCAAGGCGCGACTTTACGTTTAATGCTCTTTATGCAGACAAATATGGCCATATATACGACTACTTTGGTGGCATTCAGGACTTAAAAGCACGAAAGTTAAACTTTATAGGTAACGCTGAAGATAGGATTAAGGAAGACTATCTACGTATTTTAAGAGCGTTTCGTTTTCACGCTAAAATATGCATAGGAGATTTAAGTGATGAAATATTGGATGTGTGCAAAAAGCATTCACACATGATTCAAAACCTCTCTGGAGAGAGGATAAGAGAAGAAATATTTAAACTCTTGGAATGCAATGATCCTGCTCCGACACTTAAGAGCATGCAAAAATCTGATGTTTTACAAAAAATTATTCCAAAAGAAGTAAAATGCGAAATTTTATCTTCACCACTTCTTATCAACACTAAACCTCCTACAAAACCCTCAGCGTATGTCCATACGCCTTTCCTAGATCCCACAATCGATGCACTAACAAAATTAGCGTTGCTTATTAGGACTGCTGAAGATAGAGTTAGTCTTGGGGAAGAAGTGAGCAAGTTTTTACGTCTTTCAAATAAGCAAAAGAAAAAAATATTATTTTTATTATCAAACAATATCAAAACAGAGCTTTCAGAAAAAGAGCAAAAGAAATACATATCTTTATTTGGTAAGGAATTATATTGTGACTTAATGAAGATTTGTGGTATTGAGTCTGGAATAAATGTTGATGAGTATATTTCATTTGCTAAGATGTTTAACATTCCAAAATTTCCTTTATCTGGTGATGATTTAATAACTATAGGTCATCAACCAGGGAAAAGTTTAGGTAGAAACTTGGAATTGCTACGACAACATTGGGAAGACAGCTCCTACACTTTAACAAAGGAGGAGCTAATACTTTATGCTAAGAGCCTACTCTAGTTATCTAGCTAATCTCTTCATGTTTGATATAGTAGTGTGACTCATGGAAGAATTAGGTGTGTATTCTTTTTTAGCTTTTTCTGTTAATTGATACTCGTTTACTCCTCCTTGAGTCTGATTACACATTCCCTGATCTGGGGATAAAAATTTATCTCTTATACTTGATGCTAGTTGTAACAACTCGATATTACTTGAAAAAAATTCCATTCTACCTTTTATTAACTCCTCCGAAACAATTTCTTGGAGATTGCTATTATCTTTGCTATGAAAGTTGTTCAAGACAGAATCTGTAATTGCATTAGCAGCTTCCTCATCCCAACTTAAATTTTTCATGCATTTTTTAATAGAAAGTAACAGCTTGTCTTTTAACACACCATCACGTAACTCCTTATCTATATTTCCAATATTACAATATTTTTTGACAACTCCTTTAACTTCAGCTTCTATGATCTCACTTGCTAATTTTTTCAAATTATTTTTTAATAATTCAAGTAACTTATTGCTTTCAAATTTACCATCACTTTGATTTGATGGGAACGTTCAAAAAAGTGTGTCAAACCGAAAAAAAAGTAATAAATTGATATAAAAAATGGAGGTTTGATATGGGTCAAGCAAATAGAACTACTGGTTTGGTAGATTATAAAGAATTAGAAACAAATATCCTGTCATCTATACGAGAAGGAAGACCATTGACAGGAAGAGATGGAGCATTAACACCGTTTATAAAAAGGTTGCTAGAGGCAAGTCTGGAAGGTGAAATAGAAAGCCACATGTCAGCTAAAAGTGAAGAAAATAACCGAAGAAATGGAAGGAATGCAAAAACTTTACGTACAAGTTCAGGCTCATTTGAACTATTAACACCAAGAGACAGAGAAGGAAGCTTTGAACCGCAAATAGTCAAAAAAAGGCAAACAAGCCTACATCCAGAACTTGAAGCAAAGGTCTTAAGCACATATGCCAGTGGCATGGGATACAGAGATATAGCTTCACATGTTGAGGAAATATATGACCACAAAATATCAGCAGCAGAGATATCCAGTATTACTGATAAACTGCTACCAGTAATCAATGAATGGCGCAGCCGCCCACTGCAATCAGTGTATCCAATAGTGTTTATGGATGGCATGTTCTTTAAGGTCAAGGAGGACGGACATTGTATAAGTAAATGCATGTATAATATATTGGGCATAAATCAAAATGGCAGAAAAGAAGTATTAGGTTTTTATTTGGCTGAAAGTGAAGGAGCTAACTTCTGGTTGGGAGTTCTAAATGACCTAAAAGAGCGAGGAGTAGAAGATATTCTAATTGCCTGCATTGATGGGCTAAAAAGCTTTCCTGCGGCTATAAATAGTGTGTTTCCTAAGGCAGAAGTACAGCTATGTATAGTGCATCAGATAAGGAATTCACTGAAATATGTATCTAGCAAAGATGTAAAAGTTTTCATGAATGATTTGAAAAAAATATATCGTGCTTCAAGTAAAGAGATCGCTGAGAATTATCTGCTTGAGCTGGAAGAAAAATGGGGAGAGAAGTATCCTTTAGTTATAAAATCCTGGCAGAACAATTGGGAAAACTTATCCAGTTATTTTAAGTATTCTGGGCAAGTTAGGAAGCTGATTTACACCACCAATCCAATTGAGGGGTTGCATAGACAAATCAGGAAATTTGGGAACGTTCAAAAAAGTGTGTCAAGCCGCATTTTTAGTTCAACTCAATTTTCAATCTATCTGGAAAGAAAATATCAAGTTGAGAAATAGTTAAAGCCCAATTAGGGAGAGCCATAATCCACTTTTGCTCTACCTTTTTTATAGCACAATATACCTGTTTGTACAAGGCATTTGTACTAGTAAATGAACCCTTAGTTTTAGTAAATTTCCTGATTTGTCTATGCAACCCCTCAATTGGATTGGTGGTGTAAATCAGCTTCCTAACTTGCCCAGAATACTTAAAATAACTGGATAAGTTTTCCCAATTGTTCTGCCAGGATTTTATAACTAAAGGATACTTCTCTCCCCATTTTTCTTCCAGCTCAAGCAGATAATTCTCAGCGATCTCTTTACTTGAAGCACGATATATTTTTTTCAAATCATTCATGAAAACTTTTACATCTTTGCTAGATACATATTTCAGTGAATTCCTTATCTGATGCACTATACATAGCTGTACTTCTGCCTTAGGAAACACACTATTTATAGCCGCAGGAAAGCTTTTTAGCCCATCAATGCAGGCAATTAGAATATCTTCTACTCCTCGCTCTTTTAGGTCATTTAGAACTCCCAACCAGAAGTTAGCTCCTTCACTTTCAGCCAAATAAAAACCTAATACTTCTTTTCTGCCATTTTGATTTATGCCCAATATATTATACATGCATTTACTTATACAATGTCCGTCCTCCTTGACCTTAAAGAACATGCCATCCATAAACACTATTGGATACACTGATTGCAGTGGGCGGCTGCGCCATTCATTGATTACTGGTAGCAGTTTATCAGTAATACTGGATATCTCTGCTGCTGATATTTTGTGGTCATATATTTCCTCAACATGTGAAGCTATATCTCTGTATCCCATGCCACTGGCATATGTGCTTAAGACCTTTGCTTCAAGTTCTGGATGTAGGCTTGTTTGCCTTTTTTTGACTATTTGCGGTTCAAAGCTTCCTTCTCTGTCTCTTGGTGTTAATAGTTCAAATGAGCCTGAACTTGTACGTAAAGTTTTTGCATTCCTTCCATTTCTTCGGTTATTTTCTTCACTTTTAGCTGACATGTGGCTTTCTATTTCACCTTCCAGACTTGCCTCTAGCAACCTTTTTATAAACGGTGTTAATGCTCCATCTCTTCCTGTCAATGGTCTTCCTTCTCGTATAGATGACAGGATATTTGTTTCTAATTCTTTATAATCTACCAAACCAGTAGTTCTATTTGCTTGACCCATATCAAACCTCCATTTTTTATATCAATTTATTACTTTTTTTTCGGTTTGACACACTTTTTTGAACGTTCCCGGAAATTTACTAAAACTAAGGGTTCATTTACTAGTACAAATGCCTTGTACAAACAGGTATATTGTGCTATAAAAAAGGTAGAGCAAAAGTGGATTATGGCTCTCCCTAATTGGGCTTTAACTATGTCTCAACTTGATATTTTCTTTCCAGATAGATTGAAAATTGAGTTGAACTAAAAATGCGGCTTGACACACTTTTTTGAACGTTCCCCACTTGTAATGATAATATGATCAAATAATCTAACGCTTACAGTACTACATGCTGCTGCTAAGCTCTTTGTTACTTCTTGATCTTCTTCTGAAGGTTCTAAACTTCCCCCAGGGTGGTTGTGTGACATTATTACTAATGTTGCATTCTTTATTAATGCTTTTCTTGTAATTTCCTTTATGTATACTGGTGCTTTTTCCATTTCACCAATATAGGATTCTTCTCCAATTAGTTGACGCCTTTTATTCAAGTACAGTATTTTTACACATTCCCTTTCTGAGTGGCCTATACTTACGTTTAAGTACTCTACTAGCCCTTGTAAGTCCATTATTGGCTCACTTTTGAGCTTTTCTCTCAGTACCCTTTCTAGTGTTTCCTTAACACACATAATCATTGCTACTGCAGAATCAGTTACTCCTTCTATAACTTTCAGGTCATCCATTTCTCTACCTAAAATCCTTCCTACTCCTGCATAAGTATTCACCAGATTTTTAGCAATTTCTTGAGCTTGCGGCCTTTCATGTACTGCACTTAAAAATGTTTCCATTATTTCACGATCAAGTAGTGCTTTGCCTTTGCTTTCTAATATTCTGAATTCTATTTCTTCTTTATTCTTATTATTATTCATATAATTTACCCTTCACTAACAACAAACTTTTTTTTAATATTTACTGCTTTATCAGCATTGGCATAGAGCCATAGCTTCCGAGTGAAGTCAAATCAATTTTTCAATCTTTTTTACTTATTTTTTCATCAAAAAGTAAAGATATTAATAGATACTGATTTTTTATTTTAAATTTGTTGAATTTCGTCTAAAGAGATGCCTACTGTTTTTAAAATAATATTGATAGAAATTCCTTCCTTAACTAAATCCTTTGCAATTTTCATCTTTTCTGCTCTTTTCACTTTCTCTTCGCAAATTTGTATGCTTTCAAACAGAGATTTCATTAGTGCATGACGTAGTTCTTGGCTTTCAATTTTTTTGTATTCTTCAATTAAATTAGGTACCACTTTATCATCTGCATCGGGAACGTTCAAAAAAGTGTGTCAAGCCGCATTTTTAGTTCAACTCAATTTTCAATCTATCTGGAAAGAAAATATCAAGTTGAGAAATAGTTAAAGCCCAATTAGGGAGAGCCATAATCCACTTTTGCTCTACCTTTTTTATAGCACAATATACCTGTTTGTACAAGGCATTTGTACTAGTAAATGAACCCTTAGTTTTAGTAAATTTCCTGATTTGTCTATGCAACCCCTCAATTGGATTGGTGGTGTAAATCAGCTTCCTAACTTGCCCAGAATACTTAAAATAACTGGATAAGTTTTCCCAATTGTTCTGCCAGGATTTTATAACTAAAGGATACTTCTCTCCCCATTTTTCTTCCAGCTCAAGCAGATAATTCTCAGCGATCTCTTTACTTGAAGCACGATATATTTTTTTCAAATCATTCATGAAAACTTTTACATCTTTGCTAGATACATATTTCAGTGAATTCCTTATCTGATGCACTATACATAGCTGTACTTCTGCCTTAGGAAACACACTATTTATAGCCGCAGGAAAGCTTTTTAGCCCATCAATGCAGGCAATTAGAATATCTTCTACTCCTCGCTCTTTTAGGTCATTTAGAACTCCCAACCAGAAGTTAGCTCCTTCACTTTCAGCCAAATAAAAACCTAATACTTCTTTTCTGCCATTTTGATTTATGCCCAATATATTATACATGCATTTACTTATACAATGTCCGTCCTCCTTGACCTTAAAGAACATGCCATCCATAAACACTATTGGATACACTGATTGCAGTGGGCGGCTGCGCCATTCATTGATTACTGGTAGCAGTTTATCAGTAATACTGGATATCTCTGCTGCTGATATTTTGTGGTCATATATTTCCTCAACATGTGAAGCTATATCTCTGTATCCCATGCCACTGGCATATGTGCTTAAGACCTTTGCTTCAAGTTCTGGATGTAGGCTTGTTTGCCTTTTTTTGACTATTTGCGGTTCAAAGCTTCCTTCTCTGTCTCTTGGTGTTAATAGTTCAAATGAGCCTGAACTTGTACGTAAAGTTTTTGCATTCCTTCCATTTCTTCGGTTATTTTCTTCACTTTTAGCTGACATGTGGCTTTCTATTTCACCTTCCAGACTTGCCTCTAGCAACCTTTTTATAAACGGTGTTAATGCTCCATCTCTTCCTGTCAATGGTCTTCCTTCTCGTATAGATGACAGGATATTTGTTTCTAATTCTTTATAATCTACCAAACCAGTAGTTCTATTTGCTTGACCCATATCAAACCTCCATTTTTTATATCAATTTATTACTTTTTTTTCGGTTTGACACACTTTTTTGAACGTTCCCTCTGCATCCTCTGTTAGTTCAAGTAGGTCCATGATATTAATCGATAACGCCTTTGCTATCTCATATAATCTTCCCAGTGGAACAGCAGTTCTTCCTTGTTCATAGTTGCTTATTTCATCACGTGTTGTACTCATTTTCTTTGCTAAATCCTTCTGAGTATATTCCCGCACTAGTCTCCATTCTTTTATCTTCTTTCCTATTTTGCAGTATATAGAACCTATTTTTTCTTCAACACATTCATCAGCAGAGAGGCCAATTGCTTGTGAAACAATATCAACAGAAATCCCTGCTTTAACCAGGCCCTTTGCAATTTTTACTTTCTCTGCTTTTTTACTACTTTTCTCACCAACTCGGGTAAATTTTGTTAGCAAGTAAAACACCTTGCGCAACTCTTGATCATTAATCGTTTTATATTTTCTTACTAGATTTAATATTTCCTCTCCCTTATCTTCAAAACAGATTTTTTCATTTGATACAGGAATAAGATCCGTAATATTAATTGATAACACCTTTGCTATAGCGCACAACTTTTCAATCGAAATTTTTCGTGTTCCTTTTTCATATTGTAGTACTATTTGATATGTTACGCCGATTTTTCCCGCTAAATCTTTTTGAGTATAGCCTCGCTTTAACCTCCAGCTCCTTACTTTTTGTGCTATCTGATACCTTATAGAGATATTTGCCATAAATATTATACAGTTTAATACTACCAAATAAAGATATACAAAAGGGATGCTTCTTTCTATGTTTGAATTTTAGTTGAATATTTCTTCACAATTGTGTATAATTACTAATGCTTTTTAGGTTAATTCGTCATGGCTCTTTCGAAATTTCTTGATCCCAAAAATGACTTGAGCTTTAAAAAGATCTTTGGCTCTGAAAAGAATAAAAATATCTTAATTCACTTCCTCAACGATATCTTAGGTTTTTCTACTTCTGATCAAATAATGGAAATTGAATTCCTTAGTACCATTATGGATCCTGAAATTGCCTCTGACAAACAAAGCATTGTTGATGTTCTTTGCAAAGACTCTATTGGTAATAGATTTGTTATCGAAATGCAACTCGCTCGTGATAAAGGCTTTGAGAAACGTGCTCAACTTTATGCTGCTAAAGCTTACTCTCGGCAATTAGATAAATCTGGTAATTACATTCATCTTCAGAAAGTCTTCTTTATTGCTATTTCCAATTGTAACCTTCTGCCTGAAGAAGTTGACTATATTTCTACTCATAATATACGCGATATCAAAACCAATGGGCATTACTTGAAAGATTTACAATTTGTCTTTATTGAGTTGCCTAAATTTACAAAAAATAAGGTAGAGCAATTAGAGAATACTACAGAGAGATGGTGTTTCTTTTTTAAATACGCAGAAGATACAACTGAAGAAGATCTAAAAAAGATAGCAGCAGAAGCTCCGATAATAAAGCTAGCATATGATGAATTAGACAGGTTTCGCTGGAATGAAAAGGATTTGATCGCATATGAAGAAAGAATATTGAGCGTGCAGAAAGAAAACGCTATCCTTGCTCAAAAACTCGATGATGCTAAACATGAAGGAATCCAAATTGGAGAAGAGAAAGGCAGGAAAGAAGGCATCCAAATCGGCCATGAAAAAGGTAAAATTGAAGGTAAAATTGAAGTTGCAAAAAATTCACTCAAGGCCGATGTCCCTATAGATGTTATAGCTCAAATTACCGGTCTCTCTCATTCTGAAATTTTACAACTCAGGGAAAAAACATAAATACTACAACTTATTCACTTCAACATTTATGAAAATCTTCTTTAAGTTAGATATATTCCCTAATTAAGAATCTAATGAACTGTCTAAAATAGCTATAAGGATTGCACATAGAATTATATAAATTACTATCATAACGTTACTCAAACTTCTATATCAAAGCTACGTGCTGTAAGTTCGGGAACGTTCAAAAAAGTGTGTCAAGCCGCATTTTTAGTTCAACTCAATTTTCAATCTATCTGGAAAGAAAATATCAAGTTGAGAAATAGTTAAAGCCCAATTAGGGAGAGCCATAATCCACTTTTGCTCTACCTTTTTTATAGCACAATATACCTGTTTGTACAAGGCATTTGTACTAGTAAATGAACCCTTAGTTTTAGTAAATTTCCTGATTTGTCTATGCAACCCCTCAATTGGATTGGTGGTGTAAATCAGCTTCCTAACTTGCCCAGAATACTTAAAATAACTGGATAAGTTTTCCCAATTGTTCTGCCAGGATTTTATAACTAAAGGATACTTCTCTCCCCATTTTTCTTCCAGCTCAAGCAGATAATTCTCAGCGATCTCTTTACTTGAAGCACGATATATTTTTTTCAAATCATTCATGAAAACTTTTACATCTTTGCTAGATACATATTTCAGTGAATTCCTTATCTGATGCACTATACATAGCTGTACTTCTGCCTTAGGAAACACACTATTTATAGCCGCAGGAAAGCTTTTTAGCCCATCAATGCAGGCAATTAGAATATCTTCTACTCCTCGCTCTTTTAGGTCATTTAGAACTCCCAACCAGAAGTTAGCTCCTTCACTTTCAGCCAAATAAAAACCTAATACTTCTTTTCTGCCATTTTGATTTATGCCCAATATATTATACATGCATTTACTTATACAATGTCCGTCCTCCTTGACCTTAAAGAACATGCCATCCATAAACACTATTGGATACACTGATTGCAGTGGGCGGCTGCGCCATTCATTGATTACTGGTAGCAGTTTATCAGTAATACTGGATATCTCTGCTGCTGATATTTTGTGGTCATATATTTCCTCAACATGTGAAGCTATATCTCTGTATCCCATGCCACTGGCATATGTGCTTAAGACCTTTGCTTCAAGTTCTGGATGTAGGCTTGTTTGCCTTTTTTTGACTATTTGCGGTTCAAAGCTTCCTTCTCTGTCTCTTGGTGTTAATAGTTCAAATGAGCCTGAACTTGTACGTAAAGTTTTTGCATTCCTTCCATTTCTTCGGTTATTTTCTTCACTTTTAGCTGACATGTGGCTTTCTATTTCACCTTCCAGACTTGCCTCTAGCAACCTTTTTATAAACGGTGTTAATGCTCCATCTCTTCCTGTCAATGGTCTTCCTTCTCGTATAGATGACAGGATATTTGTTTCTAATTCTTTATAATCTACCAAACCAGTAGTTCTATTTGCTTGACCCATATCAAACCTCCATTTTTTATATCAATTTATTACTTTTTTTTCGGTTTGACACACTTTTTTGAACGTTCCCGTAAGTTCAATATGGAAAACACATTAACCACTTAGTATTTAATGTCTACTTCATCCATTTTAGTATTAGGACCATCAAACTTGCTACTGGTTTCCCTAATTATTTTGGCTAATTTTGCTACCTTCACTTTAAAATTTTCACTACTTGGCATTTTATAGCTGCACCTCTTATATTATAACCTACCTATTGATATTACCTCCAAGCTTGGTTACTCCTATCTCAGAAAGACAAGTTGATACTTCTGAATGGCTGTGAACTGAAGCATTACTTAAATAACTTTGAGGCTCTAAACTTATCTGCTGTTTTTTTGTACCATCAACTTCTAATCTACCATCTCTGTTGTGTAATATCTGCTCTATTGATTGATTTAGCAGACCCTTATTAAATTGAGCTATAAACTTTTCAAATTTCTTCGGACTTAATTTACCAGCTTCTTTACCAGAACATGCTTTCTCTACATATGAGTTGAAAATCCCCGAAATCTCATCAAATTTACCACTCATGATTTTTCCTGTAACTTCTTTCTGTATTTCCACAAAATCAATATTTAATCGATGCATTGACACACCACTTTTTAATCCAGCTTGCTCTACTACTTTCTCAAATCCCTTTGTAATATTGAGTGTATATTCCTGTGCCTCTAGTGGAGATATAGACTGATCTATTGTAGAAATATACTTTTGACCTGTAACCCTTCTAATCAATAAGTCAAATAAAGTTATTGTACCATTAAAGTCAACCTGTGATAGATAGTGATCTCCCATTTCTAATATTGTATTTCTATCCTTAGGCTTAAATTTAACAGGTGCTTGCCTTTCACACATTCGTTTTAGATTTGCATTTACATAATCGACGTTGTCTCGAAAGAAACCTCCATTTTCTTGTCTTTTATCTGTACCATCAGATGGTAGTGTGGTACCTGTGAAACTACTATTACTTATCGACGCTTTGGCAAATTGCCCATCAACTTGTGATAATGAACTTGCAGTCCCCTCAGATTTAGAACTCAATAATCTACCTACAGAGCTTTTCACCCGACTAAATAAATCATTTATCCATGAAGATGGTTTTGCGCCACTGCTTGTTGCTATCTGAGGTTGGTCTATAGCAAGGGGTTTGCGTGATAAGTTATGAGAATTGTGATCTCCATGGTGATGACGGCGTTTGCGTTCTCCTCTTCCTCCCCTGAGCTTTTTTTCTAAGTATTCCACAATATTATTGTGCCCCTTGTCTTTCGCAATATCTAGCGGTGTTTTACCGTAATTACCTTTAGCACCAAGATTAGCATGAGCATCGACAAGAACTTTTACTATATCAGGACTGTTGGTATCAGCACCATAATGTAAAGGTGTCCAATTGTCTTTGTCTTCAGCGTTAACATTTGCACCACGATTAAGAAGTAATTTGACTACATCTATCCTGTAGTTTTCAACCGCTCCATGCAATGGAGTTGCTTGATATTCTCCGTTTTTAGCTTCAATATTAGCACCGTTATCAAGAAGGAGTTTAACTAGGTTTAAATCACCGATTTCAGCAGCTGAATACAGTAGTGTATTACCGTTCTTGTCATTGGTATCAATGTTAGCACCCTGAGCAATAAGACCTTTAGCTTCATTAAAACCACCGCTTTCCACAATAGTCAACAATTTTCTATCTAATTGTACTTGCTTCAAAATTCCTGCTATATCTAGGTAACCTTTTCGAGTAGCCAAATCTAAAGATGTTTGGTTATAAATATCTCTAACTTCAATATCAGCACCTCTGCCAAGAAGGAGTTCGACTGTATTTAATTTGTTTCCTTGTATAGCTACATGCAATGGTGTCCAACCATTATTGGTTATATTATTAATACCGCTAATATCCTTGTCTAAAAGAAACTTAACTATCTCAAGACTACTACTGTACTGGGCAGCTACATGTAATGGTGTATTACCATACACATCTTTAGCATTAATATTAGCATTGTTATTGAAGAGAAACTCAACTACACTAAGTTTATCACGAGAAGCAGCAAAGTGTAAAAGCGTCCAACCGTACATGTCTTTAGCATTAATATTAGCCTTCTGATTAATAAGATCTTTAACTTCATTAAGACCTGCATCTTGCACTGCAGCTAACAATTTTTTATCTAATTCCGTTTGCTTTAGAAACTCTGCTACATTTGTGTCATTCTCTTGAGCAGCTAAGTCTAAAGGTGTTTTACTATCCTTATCTTTAACACTGATATCAGCTCCTTTGTTCACAAGAAATTTTACCACATCTAAAGCATTGTAATATACAGCATAGTGTAGAGGTGTCCAATCACTACTGTCTTTAGTATTAATCATAGTTTCTTTATCTGAAAGAAATTGAAATATATCATTAAATAGACTCATATTACCATTGTAAACGGCATAGTGCACGGTAGTCCAGCTTGTTGAGAATTTATCTTTATCTGCAACGTCATCTTGATTTCTTTCAGCAGTTTTATCAAGGAAAAGATTAACTATATCCCACTTGCCATTTTTAGCAGCATATTGTAGCGGTGTATAACCGAACTTATCTTTTTCATTTATGAGAGACTTTAATCTTTCTCTTTGGCGAACTGCTTTTACTAGTTCATCAGGTTCTGAATACAAATTATCTTCAAAATTCATACTTTCAATTTTACCTATAAGAAACCTAATAGAACGCAATTTGCCTTCTTGAGCAGCAACATGAAAAAGTGTTTGGCCATCGTTATTTTTAGCTTCAATGTTAGCTTCGCACCCAGCCTTCTTTTGGCAAATCTCTGAAGCTTTATTAATCAGACCTTGTATTTCTGCTATATCAGACAAACTAAACCTGTCTAATCTCCGGATTATTATTGGTTCTAACCCTAAATCGAATTCCAATGTAGAAATCCTATAAGACTCAGAATTATTCCAATTTTTTACATTGATTACATGGTTAGATACTTCGTCGGAAAACACCAAATCTGTATTACTACTGGAAACCCTAATCTGATCTGGAGTAATATCTTTTAATATCACTACTCCTATGCGTTCTTCATCTTGCCCCACCGAAGTTAAAGTGCCATCTTGATTATGTGTGATACTGATAGACTTAGTGAAATCTATAACATATTCTTTTATAATTTTTTCATAATCATTCTTAAGTTTATCTTGATAGTCCATTATTCCATCAACCTCTTGCTGTAAACCTAAATATGGAAAAAAATTACCATTGTTCCACAGAAGAAAATTAACATCTCTCCATTTACTTTGGTCATTATAAAAATCTTCTACTCTAATAATAAAAGGAATCTCACCTTCTCTTGTTAATAAGAGATCATCTTCATCTTTATATTTCTCGATATCTTCAAGATTAGAATCAATCACTAAATGATCACCTTCAAAATCCTTAGGCAACAAAAACATATTCTGAGTCTGTGTGGCATGGAAAAAGGGAGATAATTTGCCACTTTCTACGGAAGAGCCAGCACATGACATTGATTGTACATAAGGAATAAAGGTTTCTCCTTTACTGTTCATAACCATAAGGTGCCTATAGCTGTTACCCTTAAGATAATTTCTTACTTGAACATGAGTATTACTATAGTTTAAATGCAAGTTACACTGTTGAATTGAAAACTCCTCAGGAACTTCTGGCATAACCAACATATCTAATTTTTTATCACCTGAGTTATTATCAATAATAATCTCTCTTTTCTCTGTGTTGCTATCAATAACATACATATCACTTCCATTTCCACCTCTAGCAAACATACTCCTTTGGTCAAAATTTATTATATCTTCTCCTGAAGAACCAAATACCATATGTTGGAATGCGCTATTGCTTTGTAGTTTTGCTCTAACAACACCAAAGACTTTATAGTCCTTATTATTAATGAGTATTTCCTTGTAATGATTTTCTGCAGCATCAAAGCTATCAAGAGAATGTTCTGTATGTAACTCGAACGAGTTAATTTTTGTAATGGATGATTCTAGTTTCTCAATTTTAGGAATAATATTACTACCATTTTTATCTATCAGCATAAAATTAGGTTGATTACTGCCTTGCTTAATATAATTTTTAATATCAAGGGTATATTGATTACCTTGACCCAGCCCTATTTTTAAAGATAAAGTATTATTAGTCGAGAAATAAGATATTTCATCACAATCATCTAGCAGATTAGTTTCCGGAAAGATTACAGTTCCCGTTCCTTTTACATCAATTTCTGAATATAAATCTTTAGCCTCGTAATCTGTGGTTTTTATATAAAAGGTATAATCATTTTCTGCACCTGTAACTTTAGTGTATGGCGCAATAGCTACTTTTTTACAATTATCAACTGTATCCTTCTCATTTTTGCTCAAACCTCCACCACTATTTATAAAGACGTCACGATTATCGTTTCTAGTAAGGCGCCTAGAATTATATGTACATAAAACATTATCTGTCTTATTTTGCCTTCCAATATAGCTATACCTGAAAGCATCGACATTGCTATCAACATAATCATTGATCAATCGATGAAGATTTGTTGTTAACCTTAAAAGACCGGGAGCGTTAGGTCTAAAACGATAGTCAATTTTTGCTTGTACAAAGTCGTATTCTGTTGATTGACTTAGGTCAAGTATATTAGTAGCATTACTTCCACCAATAATTTTACCCGAAAAACCTCCAGGTTTCACAAGAATAAATTTGTTAACAGTATTATTACCACCAGTTATTCCTGTGTTTCCTCTAAAAATCAAGAAGTAGTTATTTAATGTATTACTTCCAACAATGGTACCTTCATCTATGCTTTCTAAATTATAAAGAATTATTGTACCATTTTGCATTCTTCTTCTATCAGCAATAACCATTGTATTTTCACAGTGATGCACAGCTGTTGGAACTGATTTTTTAATACCTTTTTCATAAATTTCGCTAGTGACTTGTGGTAAGCAAATCATCGTAGCATTTTGAATTGGGTCAGGTATAACACGTGAAAGGTTTGTTGTATCAGCATCTGTTCTATTCATTAGAATCTTTCCATACCCTGCATGAAGAGATGGCGTGTCGCTATCCACCCCAAAACCAACTCCATAGGCAACTACATCATTAGGGCTATCACTTAAAGCTTTCCAGGCTCTTTTAGCTTGACTATTAACCATATTATTTCTGGCTGCAAGGTGTTCCAGATCATATGGCATAGATGAAAGTAAAAGCGTATGCAAAAAGATATCGAAATTCTCACCATGAGTTGTATCATACTTCTTTTCATACTCTATAATATTGCTAATACCACTATAAACTCCATGAGTTACCATGAGTCCAAATCCAACTCCAATACCAACTCCAGGCAGACTAGCTGCTGTAAGAGCAACACCAGAAACAAATGACACACCAGAAAAGGCTATAGAAGCTATATTATCTCTTATCTCCTTTTCTCCACATGGATTATTACTATCTTCTCTATTTTTACAGTCTACAAGGTTATTTGCTGATATGCCTATATCAATAATATCAAATATACCAGCTATAGCTCCTGCCGTGCCTTTCGCTATTTTACTTCCAAATTTTACTCCTGCAACTTGAACAACAAATTTTGTCTGCTTACCTAAAGTACCCGGTATAATCCTTCCTACAACTTTTTCAGCTGATGTTACAACTTTTGGAGCAATTTTAACCATTACATTCTCAATTGGTTGAGACGCAAAAGACCATCCTATTCCACCTAGATTTAATCCACAATCCGTTGCTGTTCCATCCTTGCAAGATACAATAGCACCATGAATTCCTCTTATTAATTGTATTCCACCTGCAGCATTCATTAATCTGCTTTTTAATTTCGGGTTTTTTGTTAAATCACTGTTTTGCTGTAAAACGTCACCATATAAATCCTTGATACGCTCATTCTGAATATAGCGCTCATACCCTTGGTCTTATATGTTAAAAACAAGTCTTTATAAGTATTAAGAAGTAGTAATATAAAGATGTATAGAGAAGAGGAACCGTCATAGATCTTGGTCATAAGGGACCGTATTGGAGCAAGGTTCTCTTCTCTGTTTATATACTGAATAGTTCCGAACAACTGATTGAGTTTTTAGGCTCGTATATAAGGGTGGAAAATGCAGTATTATATTATTCTTACGGAGGAATTATGAATTCATCAAATATCATTGCTGGCATTGATGTTAGCAAAAATAAGCTAGATATCCACATTCATCCACTTGGACATTATAAAGTATTTGAAAATGACGTTCAAGCTATTGATCAAATACTCGACTTTTTACGTTTGCATAATGTAACCAAAGTTGGACTTGAAGCAACTGGTGGGTACGAAAAATTATGTGCTTATACTTTACTAAGCCATGGTTTCGAAGTATATGTTATTCAACCTAGATGGGTTAGAGATTATGCAAAAAGCCTTGGTATCGCTACTAAAACTGATAAAATAGACTGCAGCATCATCTCACGTTATATCAATAATACAGATATGCGTGTTACTCCTTTAAAGGTTAGTAATATTGACAGTTTGAAGCAAAAGTTATCTCGCAGAAATCAATTAGTGGAAATGGCAAAAATACAAAAAACTCAAGCTCATCAAGTAACTGATATATCCATAATCAAACAAATGGAAGAACTACTTGCCATTTTGCAAAGTCAAATTCAAGTTTTAGAAGACGAGATGATAACATTGATTGAGCAAAGTCAAGAGCTTAAAGAAAAATACATATCAATAACTAGTATGCCAGGAGCAGGTAGAATCTTAGCTATTACTATGATCTGTTATCTACCAGAATTAGGAACTCTCCGACATAAAGAAATATCTAGCCTTTCTGGAGTTGCACCTTTTAATCGAGATAGTGGTTTTAGTAAAGGAAAAAGATGTATTCAAGGTGGTAGATCACAGATTAGAACAGTTTTACATATGTGTGTTCTTAGTGCACAAAAGTACAATTCTTATATAAGAATCTTCTTTGATAGGCTATACGATCAATACAAAAAACCATATAAAGTTGCTTCTACTGCTGCCATGAGAAAATTACTTATCCTTGCTAACTCTTTAATCAGAGATGGCAGGGTTTTTACTGAGGAATATAGCCCTAAAGCTGCTTAGATTGAAAATTAGTGTAGTTGTGGATAAGTGCGCTTACACAGACTGAAAGCACTTATCCACATCCACACTTCTTAAAAGAATTCAAATCAAATACTACAACTTAAATTACGTAAAATGTGTTAAAAGCATCTTTGGCTTTATAGTCCACTAAGTAAAAATTTATTTTTAGTATTTTTCTATTGACTTTTAACACAACTGCTCCAATCACCTTATCAACTAAATATTTATAGTCACCCTCAATATTTTTGTTTCCAATAAACTCTATTAGCTGAGCATTTTTCCCTTCATCTTGACTGCTTTTAACATAAGTTAGGAACTTTTCACTATCAATTATAACCTTACCTACATTATTTTTATCTACCCTTCCTTTACTAAACTTTTCCACATCATCCTTTGAAAATAAACATTTAATACTTCTCTTCTTTCTATTGCTTTGCTTTGCACAGCCATTAAGATTTAACTTATTCAAAGATTGTGTTGCTTCACCAGTAGGCAGCATATGAACTGAACTATGAACTACTTCAACAGGAATAAATCCTTCCTTGGTTGTCCTACTTGTTAAAATAAGTTTATTCGGATTATTAGATCCTTTATCGAAAACAACACCGATAAATTTTACCTCATCACCATCTGTAAGTGTTTTATAGGTAACACCTTCTTTGTACTCTTCATTTATTTGATCATTTGCTTCCCTCAATAAAGCTTGAGCCCCTTTACCCTGCCTTGATGCCTTAAGTTCTAACCCTATTGGAGTGTACTCCTCAGCATTTCCACCTTGAGCCACAAACTTAATACCATGAACTAGCATGTCAATACGTTCCCCTCTACCAGTTTGAAACTCAGTTAAAACTAATGCTCTAGTTTCTGGTGATTCCTGTAATTTTAAGTCACTATAATAACTAAACACTCCATTCAATATTCCCTGGAAATGAGCTTCTTTATTAACGAGACTCTTAAAAGGAAAGATTCCTTCTCCAATTTTTTCTAATAATCTACTATATCCTCTTATTGATAAGGATTGGATATCTAGTGCTTTATCAAATGTTTCTTTTAACTCATTAGGATAAGTAACTTCTTTAAAAGTACCTTGAAATCTATTATCTCCGTTGTTGTACTCTTGTAAAGAATTGTATTTTTCAGCCCAAATAGTAAGATATCTTTTAAAATCTGACTTGTATCTAGTATCAAAATTAAGACTTAATTCGATTATTTCCCTATTCCCTATTTCTCTATTTAATCTATCAAGAGGAAGAACTTCATTCAGCCCGTTCAAAACATCTTTTCTGTTAGCTTCAACAATATTCATCACATAAACCAACTTCTCTGTATTTTCTGGGATGAGCACCATTGTTACAACTGCATGGCTTGCATCAAGGTTAGCTGACAGTCTTTCTCTGGCTCTTTGAGCTGCCGGACGTCCAAGCCTACGAAGATTAGGATGCACTTCAGTAGGTATATTGTCTCCATAGATAAAAATATACTTTTTTAAACTTGTTCCTGAATCTTCACTTAATAATAATGATTGCCCTAGTAAAAACCTACTAAAATAATGATTATCTCCCTTCTCTGATGTACCAGGAAACGTATGATAAATACGTTCCATATTATCTTTTATCTGTTCTTTTAATTCTCTTTTACCAATCTCTTGCGTATCCCAATCATCAGAGGATTTTAACATATCTTGAAAAAGAG
This sequence comes from Wolbachia endosymbiont (group B) of Parapoynx stratiotata, assembly GCF_947250635.1. Taxonomy (NCBI): domain Bacteria; kingdom Pseudomonadati; phylum Pseudomonadota; class Alphaproteobacteria; order Rickettsiales; family Anaplasmataceae; genus Wolbachia; species Wolbachia endosymbiont (group B) of Parapoynx stratiotata. The sequence continues at coordinate 541,954 of NZ_OX366335.1, forward strand.
GAATTATTTCTTCTCCACGATTTGATACTTTAATATCAGAGATAGGAGACGGATTATCAAGGTTGACACCAACATATAAAATGTTATCTGCAGTAGTTAAAACTCGCTGAACATTTGGTTGGAAACCTTGTGCATACCTTTCTGCTTGCTGCAAAGCCTTATCTGGAGTAGCATTAGAACCTGCTCCCGCTTTTAATTCAATAATAATGGGAATAGAATCCAATGCACGATCAGGACCACGAGCCAGCAAGATAATATCTGCATAACCCCTTCCTGCAAATTGCTCTGGGTAAACTCTAAGATTATACCTATAGTGGAAATTCATGAAAACGCCTACCATAAATCCATGATGTGCTGCTTCACGTGCACTATTATCATAGACTACTGATCCTACATACTCAGAATGAACGTTATTAATTTTTTCAAGAACTTTTTTTAAAGACCTGCTAACTGTTTGCGCATCAGAATCAGATAGCTTCGCTATATCACCTTCCGGATTATTCCATATTCCTTTTTCTATTTCATAAAATTCCTTGCTAGTAGCAGAATCAAGTATCTCTTTAGCTTCCATATTAACAAAAATATCACCCTTTCCTTTATAGATCTGTACTAATCTAGATTTTATTCTATCTTGAATTTCATTCTTAATATTTAGGATCTCATTCTCAACATCCCGATCTCTAATCTTACTCCTATCTATATTCTTTCTTAATATGTTCTCCAACTCATTAACAGTAAACTGATGGCCACGCTTACCTTCTGAAATGGAAAATAAATCTATATTATTAATAGCATCTTCAGCATTTCCAATTTGACCATTTTTAACAATAGCTACTTTTAAAGTTTTTGAAGTATCAAAACTAAAATAAATCTTTTTAATATTTAACTTTTCTGCAATTTTTATATCTGGCAAAGTAGAAAAGCTCCCTAGGAAGAAGTGTGTAAAAAATCCTGCTTTTTCTACAGAGTGTAAATAAGATGGAATCTGATCCACAAATGACTGAAATCTCGGTTCAAAAGATTTAAAATCCTCATCTTGCTGGCTTATACCAACTTCTTTACTTGCTTCCTCTATCAATAACTGTATTAACTCAAAGTCTTGTGGTCTTACTTTACCCATGACTCTTTTTAAGCCTTTTGCAAGCTCTTTATCATTATCAATAATATTCCTTTCAAGACCAAAATTATAATGGTTTCGTTTACCTGGTGCACCAACATGAAATAACTGTATTTGAGTATTTCCATTACCATATTGAGTTTCAACCTCACCAGAAACACTAATCGTTGCGCTAAGCATTCCACTCATTGCTCTTATTTCAGGTTCACCTCCCCAAGTATCAGGGTTCCTCATGTTTTCCAAGTAACGCTCAAAATCACCTTCAACAAAATCTCTGAACTCATTTCTATAAGAACTTATGTGATCAACTACTCGATTACGAAATACGTTTCTTACTAAATTTGCAAATGTATCATCATAATTCGCAGCACCTAAATTCCGAACCAAACCTCTAATATGATCTAAATTTTGGGTTACAGTTCCATCATTTCCAAATAGTACTTCATACCTTTGTCGAAATAAAGCATCGTCGTTTCTGACGGGTATTAAGTAAGCCATAGTAACAGACCAAAATAAGCAACTACCGTCTCCTGGAACATCGATTCTCTTAACCTGACTTCCACTTTCGGAATCAACATCAGATCTACGATAACGCTTAAGTTGATAAAATTCTTTAGCTTGCTCTATATATTGTATTTGATCCGATAATTCGGTAATCTTTGAATTAACGCCTTCTTTTTTTAGGTGATCTGTTAGATATTGTGTCTTAAACATAAAGCCCCCTTCATTACATTATACCAAATCCACTATTTATTATCAGAGATATCAACAATATAAGCTATTTTTACCTGCATACTAACTTGGATATATAACATTTATATTATAATGCAACGCCTTTTTGACAGAAGCTAAAGTAGTAACAAGAAACCATCACCTGTTTTATAGAATTGCCTTATAATACCTTAATTGCCCAACCCTAATTGCTCACATGCTTTGCTTAATTTAACCTCAGTCAAGCTAGTAAACCCTTCAGCTGTAGACTTACCGTATGATAAAAATTTATTTAATGAATCAATATCTCTTTGCTCTAACACAGATCGTATATACTCCGCTTGCCTAGAATCCATAAATTCTTTAATTTGATCAGAATTAGCCTTATCTAATATTGCCCATACCGGTTCCATGTAATTTTGATTTACCCAAGGTACTAATAAACTTGTAACAAGAAAGCAAGATCTATTACAAACTTCTTCCTTCAGCACATAAGTACGATGGCTATCAAATCCCTCCTTTCTCCACATATGCATGAAAAGCTTTGCACCTTCACCAGCATAATATGAGCTGTTTTCTGTTTTTATATAGTGTAGCCAGACAAGATATTTATCTTCTGAAACATTACTTGGTTTCAAATAGTCAAACAATGCTTGAAATTGATCAAAGCGAAGTGCACCCTGTAGCGTGTTTAGACTACCATAATAACCATTTTCAGCTAAGTCTCTTTTTAGAAGTTCTGGATATTTATCAGGACTTATTTGACTAAAATAAAACTCGAATATTTCAGGATAACTATTACAACGGTTCCCTGCTACATATACTGCTGTCTTCATCAAGATTTCATCCTTTTTCTGTTCGCTCATCTCACTTTCAGGTAATGATTTTATTTTATTCCAGAAGAATTCCACTGCCTGCTCTTGCTTAAGACTCACAGCACATTTAAGCCCGTACTCATATGGATGACAGCCATCTAAATTTAGTTTAGAGATGTAACCACTAACAAAATGTGACCAAAAAACTATTAAAAGGTTGCCTCCTAGAGTCTTAACTAAGTGACCATACTCCAACAGACTGCTCTTACCTTGAGCTGATAGTTTATTTTTTCTCTCTTCAAATAGAGCAATAATATCTTCTTCCAGGCAATAACGACAGGCAATCTCATATCTTTTATCAGTACTAAAAGGACTATTTGAATTTTGCACAATCAATTTTTTACCTACCATTTGCCTATCAAGCTTAACTCCGTGTAAATTGTCTACTTTTTTCCAACAATCCTCGCTAGACAATACCTGTGCAAGAAAATTACGTCCTTTCTTGCCACTTTTTTGGTGCAGACGCCAATTTGCATAGCACCAGCGTTCAATTTGAAAAAGCTTAGATGCTCTATGGGGATCATCCTCTTTAATAGACGAAAACAAAACTTTTGGAATATCTGAACGCAACATAGCCACTACCTTAATTAATTAGATTATCAATTACATTTTAAGTATAGTATTCTATCTTTAAAACTTGTCAATCATTATTGTAGAAAATTTTCTAACCCAAAGTAGTTTTAGGCAAAAGTCTCTTAAGAAGGTCGGTACGGGATTTTTCTTTACCTTCAAATTCTGTTTTCATTATGAGTTTGCCTTAAATTCCTCCTTAAGAAAATTAGTATTAATCTAACAACGTATTTTACTAATAGCTTAAATAATATAGCCATTTTCAGTGCTCAAAACCAGGGACGGTGAGAACAATTTTTCTTGGAATCAGTTGGTCTACCGCGCAAGATCATTGACATCTTCTTATTTGCTTTTCCCTATTCCACTAATATTCTGTTGTTGAAGCGATATATCATCCAAGGGAGTAAAAGGAACTCTTCTAACTTTTTCATATAGTATACTAAATACCTCACGCCGATTATCTTTGATAAGATTGTTTAAATATTCTGTTTTATTTCCTGCCTTATCAAAACAAAGATCATGTAACTTCTCAAAAATGTGACAAACATTAATCCCTACTCCATATAATATCTTATTTGATAAATTTTTCGGCGTAAAAAGTTTTTCCTCGGTGAGGAAGTGATTTAAATAATTTTCTTTAAAACATGATGTGTGAAAATTTCTTAAAATAGAAGAGGCATTATTTCCTGCCATGGATAATACATTTGATAGATAATCCGGCCTAAAACCTTCCTTATAAAAATCATCTAAAAGCTGTGTTACGTTTCCCGTCTCATCAAAACAAACATCATGAAAATTTTTTAAAGCAGAACAAATATTAGCTTTTGCTCCGTGTAATATCCCAGATAAATTACTTGCTGTAAAACCCCCTTCTTTATTTAAAAAATGGTATAAATACTTTTTTGTCTCTCCTATAAAACAAAAATTATGAAATTTTTTTAAACTATCAGCTGATCCACTCAGTATACTACATAAATCACATGGCCTAAAACCTCCCTTATATAAATCATCTAAAAGCTTTGTTTTTTCCCTTTTCTCATTAAAACAAACACTATGCAACTTTTTTAAATTAGAAGAAGTATGAACCCCTGATCCACATAACATACAGGATAAGTTGCTTGGCTTAAAACCTTCCCTATAGAAATCATCTAAAAGTTCTGTTCTTTCCCCTTTTTCATTAAAACACAGATCATGCAATTTTTTAAAAGCACCCTTAGCATTAACTCCTGCTCTACTTAACATACCAGATAAGTTATGTAACGTAAAACCTTCTTTCCCATCTTTGTTCTTAATAAAGTGCTCTAAATATTGAGTTTTATTTCCTTCTGCATCAAACCAAAGGTCATATAATTCTTTAAAAGCTTTTGCAGCATTAGCTCCCGCTCCACCTAAAATACTCGATATATTAGATAGATTTATTCCTTCTTTTTCTAGAGTTTTTAAATATCGTGTCTTTTTTCCGTTCTGATCAAACCAAAGATCATATAATTCTTTAAAAGCTTTTGCAGCATTAGCTCCTGCTTTACCTAAAATACTTGATACATTAGATAGATTTACTCCTTCTTTTTCTAGAGTTTTTAAATATTGAGTTTTATTTCCTTCTGCATCAAACCAAAGGTCATATAATTCTTTAAAAGCTTTTGTAGCATTAGCTCCTACTCCACTTAAGATACTAGACATACGAACTAGATCTACTCCACTTTCTTCTAGTTTTATTAAGTATCGTGTCCTTTTTCCGTTCTGATCAAACCAAAGGTCATATAATTCTTTAAAAGCTTTTGCAGCATTAGCTCCTGCTTTACCTAAAATACTTGATACATTAGATAGATTTACTCCTTCTTTTTCTAGAGTTTTTAAATATTGAGTTTTATTTCCTTCTGCATCAAACCAAAGGTCATATAATTCTTTAAAAGCTTTTGTAGCATTAGCTCCTACTCCACTTAAGATACTAGACATACGAACTAGATCTACTCCACTTTCTTCTAGTTTTATTAAGTATCGTGTTTTTTTTCCTTCTGTATCAAACCAAAGATCGTATAATTCTTTAAAAGCTTTTACAGCATTAGCTCCTGCTCCATGCAAAATACTAGACATACGAACTAGATCTACTCCACTTTCTTCTAGTTTTATTAAGTATCGTGTTTTTTTTCCTTCTGTATCAAACCAAAGATCGTATAATTCTTTAAAAGCTTTTACAGCATTAGCTCCTGCCTTACTTAAAATACTGGAGACACTAGATAGATTTATTCGTTTTTCTTCTAGAGTTTTTAAGTATTGAGTTTTATTTCCTTCTACATCAAACCAAAGGTCATATAATTCTTTAAAAGCTTTTGCAGCATTAGCTCGTGCTCTATGTAAAATACTGGACATATTAGCTGGGTTTATTCCATTTCTTTTCAGAATTTCTAGTCTTTTTTCTCTAATTAAACAATCTAAGAACTGATCAAATTCAGGTATTCCATCTCTACCAATCACACTTTTAGCAAATTTAGTTTCCTCATTGTGCAGCCTCTTCGATACTACGTCAACACAACGCCTCCGTTTTCCAGAGCTAGAACCAGCTTCAGGACTTTCCTTGGCTGAACTCCTTGAACCACTACTTTGTTCTGATGGGGTAGTTCTAGCATCTCGTAATCGTTTCGAACGCTCTTTGCCTAACATAAAAAACACTCCTTGCTTCCATTATCACTTTCTTAATTATTGATGGTATTCAAAAATAAGCAAGTTAAATTTTATGACTCAATGTATGAGTCCAGAGTATTAGATATAATATTCAAGAGATCGCAATAATAGCTACAAATTAGCAGTCAGTATAATCCGATAATTTTATTCTATTAACAGCCTATTAGCATCACATTAATAATCCATAAATTTGTTTTACGTTTTTTGAAATGCAAGCTTTAATTGAGTCACTAGGCTTATGTTTTTAAAGTTGAAACTAGCGCTGACAAGCAAGATTATGTTTATTTTATTATATCTTTGCTATAAATTTACCTTAATTCTTCTTCATTCTTAGATAAATCTGTTATTAATCTAGGAATAAATATTGCTAAAAACTTAAAAAACACAACCACTTCCAGCAACCAAAACCAAGGGCCGTGAGAAGAGTTTGTTTTGGGATGGATTGGTCTACCAAGTGTACCATACGAACTTTTTAATATAGTGATTTTATTACACGCTAAAATCATCTATATTGGCTTACTTTCACTAAATTTATATACGAACTAGTTTGCCTAACTTTGTTGTAACAACTTTGCGTTTTTATTTTTATAACCCTGCTTTTATTTCAGCTGCTCTCACAAAGGTAGGTACTTTTTTGTGGTTTTTGGAAAGAGTAAATAAACAAATTTCTTGTAACACTACAAAACCTAGTATTTTCTAAAAGTTTTTATGTTATTTTTAATAAATTGATAAATATTGTAATACTTGTTATAATAATGTCAGAATATTAACAAATATGCAATGAGAGTTAATTTTAGTCAATATGTTGAAGGTGAAAAACTTTCAGTTTCATCTTTTATGCTATCACTAATAAATCTAGGTCAAAATGAGAAGATTTCAACTAAAAAAATAAATGATAAAAAGCATATAGAAGAGAAAGAAAGGGAAGAAGTCGTCCAAGAAATAATGAGCAAGAAGCAACAAGAATTGGTAAATCAACTCATAGAATTTTTGCAAAGCAACAAGCATATTAAAGAGCTTAGTCTTCAAGATTCTTGGTACTGCACTCGGACTATAGAAACTTTAGCTCAATCTTCATCCCTACAGAATCTTAGAAAGCTTAATCTAAATTTGGAGGATATTGATGTTGAAGCTATAAAAACTTTAGCTAAATCTCCACATCTACAAAATCTTGAAAAGCTTATTATACATAGCAGAAGTATTGATTGTAAAATAGTTGAAGCTATAGCTGAACTTCGTGATCATAGAATTGAGTTTGATAAATTATTCAGCAATGAATATCAGATCTTTTATAGATTCTTATTATCAAAAGTATATTTTGATAACCAAATTGCAGGTGAAAAAGACGTAGAAAAGATGGTTATGGATTCAGCTTTATTTGATCCTAGAGAAAAAGTTATTGAATATATATTAGAAAATCCTGATAGATACCCTCTCTCAATCAACTCACAAGATCGAATACCAGGAAAACCTCTTTTACATTTTGCTGCTCGAATGGGAATGCTAGAGTTAGTAAAGATATTAATGAGAAACGGAGGAGATGTTAATACAACAAATGATGGAGAGACTCCTTTGCATTTAGCTGCTAAATATGTCTATACAAAGCCAATGCTAGATCTAATAAAAATAGGCTTAAGTATTAATTCAATAAATGCTTATAATTTAGCTGGAAAACGTAACGCTACAGAGGTGGTGCAAGCTCTAATAAAAGCAGGAGCAGATATTAATGCGGTAAATCGAACTGGGGAAACGCCTCTTACTACTGCTGATAATGCTAAAAACACAGATCTGAGTAGGCTAATAGTAAATCATATAACAAAGTTAGAAGCTATTGAGTTATATATAAGTGATCAAAACCTACAAAAAAAAATGAATTTATAAACTCTTCAGAGGAGAGAAAAAATTATTGCCAGCATTCTCAAAAATGTGAAAAAGAAGTTCAAAAGATTAAAGAAAGAAATGAGCCACTATATGACTTTTTAAGGGAAAGTGACGTTAATAAAATGGTTGACATATGGGAAAAAAATGAAAATGTACGTAATGAATTTGATAATGAAAAGGGTTTAAAAGGGAAATATCCAGAATATGCTGACATTTTAATTAACAAAGCTAATAAAGTAAAAAAAGAAATTTTTCTGCATAATCAGAAGCCACTGATTCACTGGCTACAAGCATATTATAAATGTAATTTTCGAGCAATAACATTTTCCGGTATATGCTCCTTCTTTGATAAGCGGAAACAGGATAAGATATTCAAAAAGTATCCAATGCGTTTAGGCAGTATTATGGGCAGGTTTAATTCTGATAGGTTAAAATACTTAATAGATTGTGAAGAGAGAAGCTGTCCTAAACTGTCAGTACAGACAGCTAAATACTGCATAAAAAATAAACTACTAGAAGGAAATCTTTGTAATCCAAATATTGAGCAACTTCCAGCAGTTAGTCAGGCTTGTTTTTCGGATGAACAAGTTTCTCCACCAACAAATGATGCTCCACGAAGTAAAGAAAAAAATAAACTGCCTACTGTATGTGCTTTCACATTAGCAATAGCTGGAATTGTTTCAGGAATAGCTATTGCATTTTACTCAGGAATGTTAGCGGTAGGAATAGCAGTTGGAGTTTGTTGTCTAATTGCTGCTGCAGTCATATACTGTTGTAATAGTCCTTCAAATTTACTTAAAGATAGCAATGTTGAAATTGTAGTGAATCAAATAACAGTGGAATGATTATAACTCAAGGTAAGGAGAAATATCAGGAAGGTTGGCTTTGTTACCTATGAAAGGCTACCTTCCTGAAAATGTTATTTTTTTGCAGTCAATTTATCCAATTTAGTGGGAGTGTTAAATTTACTAATCTTTCCATAAGTGAGATTAAAGAATTGCAGAAAGTTTAATAATTTATATATTCTTTTAAAGAAATTATCTTATTTTTTATTGGCAGACAGCTTGCTTAAACCCGTAAAACCTCTCCAGTTGTTCACCCCATAACATCGGTATTTCTCTTTTTAGTTTTTTCCATAACACAAGAAAAACTAACCTCTTTTTCAGCCAATACAAGGCTAGTTTTTCTTTCAATTCTCAATTTGTTTTCAACTTGAATTATCATTTCTTATTGAAACTACGTTTATGGAATCACTCAAATCATACTACACTACACCAACTTGATCAGAGCTCATAAGCACCTCTTCTTGACTAGCCATAATTCTTGTAACCTATTTTCCTGCTCTGTAAGGCACTCAAATTTCTCTAATTCTGTATTATTATATTCAATGCATCCAAGCTTTGCTGACATCAATTCAGCTTGCTCCATACACATAAGCTCTAATAATTCTTCATCTTGGTTTGCGTGAAGCATTTTCGCTCGCTCAAGACATTCCGAATTCAATTTCATTCTAATGGAGTCAATGTCTCTCAAAAAACTTATATTACTCATATAGTCCTCTATTTGAAAAAAGCAAGTTATACAATAAAGTGTAATAGTTTAGACTTAATCTGACAAGCGTGAATTATCTGACAGAAAAATCGACGAAGTCAAAAGAAAAAAGCACAAGCTCCTCCAAGACCAGCTCCACCTAGAGACCAATTACGTAATAATTTATTACGTTCTGGGAGTGTTAAATAAACTGTGTCAAATCGCATTTTTAGTTCAACTCGATTTTTAACCTACCAGGAAAAAAGATATCAAGTTGGATGATAAGATATTTGTTTCTAATTCTTTATAGTCTACCAAACCGGTAGTTGTGTTTGCTTGACTCATTGTCAAACCTCCATTTTTTTATCAATTTATTACTTTACTTCTCGGTTTGACACAGTTTATTTAACACTCCCGACAAGTTCTAATCATTAATGTTATACACGTTCTTTTCTTTTTCTATTCTCTCTTGTTCTTCAATACAATACATAGCAAGCGGATTAGCTTTAAGTCTTTCGACTCCTATTTCTTCTCCCGTTCCATCGCAGTAACCATAAATGCCTAATTTTATTTTTTCCAACGCCTCCTTAATTTTTTCTTTTCTATCTTTTCGGCGCTTAATTAATTCTCCATTTTCACTATCAGAATAAATACTACTATCTTCTAGATCTTGTTTCTCCAGTTCAGAGAGTATTGATTTTAACTTTAAGCTAAAGTATTCCAGTTGTTTTACGTTCATATATTCTTCATTTTCTGAAGGAACGTAATCTTCCGGTAACTTTATTTTTATTAATTTTTCCATAGCATTATCAATAAAATATATTAAAACTTATATAACTTATAAACAAAAAAAATTATACTACCCTCAAAGTAAACACTATAATTTATAATAAACATTTAAAATCCTGGTATGATTAGTTCGGTAAAAAAATTAGTAATAAATGATAATAATCTTACTTATATAGTATGTATTTTTATTATAATGTTAAGTTTATCTTCATATACACTTGAAAACAACAGTAAACAAGAAGTCATATTAACATTAACATGGATATGTGCTACATTTGTTTTGCAGATCTCTACAAATAATTTATTTACATCTGATTATCATGATGGAATATTAGAGCAAATCTTTGTACAGCCACTCTCTTCTAGGCTGATAGTTGCTTATAAAATCTTCGCTCACTGGTTGTTATTTGGGTTACCGATTTCAGTGATTTCTTTCATGTTCAGCTTTGCAATTCTAGGCAATAATATTGAACATTCAATAGCAGTTGGAGTGTCTTTATTATTTAATACGCTGATAATCATTAATATTTCAGCTACTGGAAATGCATTGATGATTGGTCGAAATAACTTAGCATCAGGAGTGTCGCAAATTCTTGTTTTGCCAATGATAATGCCAACTTTTGTATATTTCAAATTGCTAACTCAATTTGAAAATTTATCCTTGAATATTTATACACTACTAATCACCATCTTAGTTTTTGTCATTTTAATTGTTAACAGCACTATAACTACTCACATAGCATTAAAATTTGCTGTGGAGCAGGATTGAAAAAACTTACTAGTTATTTACTTGTATCTGCTTAGTTAAGGGTGTTAACTTAAGTAGAGATGGAGACATTAGACTTCTTGCATGAATTGAAGAGTTACAGAGTGTGAAACCATTATTGGATTTCAGACTGGCTGGTTATGCAAGAAATCTAATATCTATCGAAGAGTCAGAAACTTTTATAACTTACCTTTAATCAACCTAACCCATGCGTGCCAATCTCTCTCACCAAGATTGCTTTCGAAAGACAGAAGATCCTTTACGGCTTTTGAGCAAATTTCTTCACTTGGAATTGACAACTCCCTATTCATTGCTAGCGTCAGGCATTGAGTTTTACAAGCTTGTTCTAAGTGATACGTATAAAACATTGCTTCTTGTATAGTCTGACCACATGTTATAGATCCATGATTGCGCATTAACATCACAAAATTTTCTTTCAAATCAGCTATTAATCTTTTTCCTTCTGTATCATCAAGTGCCAGGGAATTATAATCATGGTAAGATACCTTATTATAAAAGTGCAGCGCCCACTGACTTATTGGGAATAATCCATCCTTGAGAGAAGAAACTGCTACAATAGAAGGTGTATGTAGATGAAAAATTGCTTGAATATCTTTCCTTGCTTGATAAATGAAGCCATGGATTACATAGCCAGTTTTATTATATTGATATTCTTTGCCTTCAATTATATTCCCATCAAACGATACTTTCATCAATGAACTTTCATCTACTTCATAAAAACGTATACCAAACGGATAAACATAAAATGACTTTTTATCTTCAGAACGTACAGAGAGATGAGTATACGTATGATCATCTAATTTAAGATAAGATAAAATTTGATAGGCGTTAACTAGGTCTCTTTTCAACTCACTATTTGTTAATAACATAGCTCTTGACTAAAATTTTCTAAAGATTTATACGTAAAAAAAAGTTTATTACAAACTAAAAGGTGAACCTACGTTAAAATACTAAGCACTTTTACTTGCCTTAGGTGATTAGAGTTTACATTTCTAGATTACATAGTATTTTAACTATAAAAGCGACTTTTTATGTAATATTTCATATGTTTTAAAGCCTTGTTTTTATGTTATTATAATTGTAGGTTTTAATATTAAAAATAATATGATAAACGTTGACATAAAAAAACAGCTAACAAAATTTTTCATATATATCACTGGTCTTCCAGGAAGTGGTAAACTTTCTACAGCAATAGTATTATCTAGTATGATAAATGCAGTAATTGTAAGTGGACTTGAATATAATCAAACTTCCAAAGAAGCTCGAGATAGAATATATAACACTACACATGTTATGTTTCAGGCAATAGAAGCCTATCCTATTGACTCAAAAAATTATATATTTGTTGATGAATTAATTAAAAATAATGATTACAACATAAGAATATATAACTCAGTAGTAGAACTTAGTAAAAAAATGAGCACAAAAATCCTCCCTATAGTACTTAGGTGCAATCCATTGATATTACAAGAGCGTACTATATCAAAAAAGCAAAGAAAAAATAGGAAGGTTACTAATATAAATAGTATTAAATTTAGGGAGGAAGATTTATTTGTACCACAAAATGCTATAGAGGTAGAAAATTCAAATATGAGTATAAAAGAAGTAGCAGAAGAAATAGTAAGTCAGATGTACAAACTTGGCCAAATTAATAGTGTTTACGCAATAGGCAACGATTTCATATACTGAGGCTCATTTAAATATAGAGCCTCAACTCCATTTAATTTTTGTTTATTTTTTAGTCTATAACGGACTAATAGCCCTGCATGGCTAGCATCCAACTTTGGTAAACTGCAATCCATATATGTAATGCAGTGCGTTTCAGGCTGGAGTTCACTTACTACAGCAGGATTTGATAGCGGTAACAAATTGAAATCAAATAACTGCGTATAAAACTTTTGATCATCTTCGATTATAGCTTTAATATTTTTTTTGCTATTTGTACAAAGTAGCGATATTGCATATGCTTGAGCTTCCAGGGCACTAACCCCATATAACGGCTTATTTGTAGCAAGATTTATACCTTGTGCAGTTGATATACCAACTCTGATTCCAGTAAAACTTCCTGGTCCAACTATCACTGCTAAATGGTCTATTTTATCGTAGCTGTAATTATGCTTATCAAACAAAGTATTCAGTATTTGAAAAAATGATTCTGCATGGCTATTGTTTGCAGAATTGCGTTCTACAAAACAATTACCATCGTAATCAATTACTGCTATTGAACTACCAGCACCTACAGTATTAATTGCTAGAATGGACATCACTTAAGCTTATCATAGAGCTTTGTAAACATCATAGTGAACGCACCGTTACCCATAACATTTGCTGAAGTTATTATTGGGTCAAATACTATATACAATGCTGTAATTAATGAAAGCATCTCTGGAGAGAATTTAAGATACTTCTCAAGAACAGGCAACATTACCATAATTCCTCCCGCTGGAACTGCAACAATAGCAAATTTAAATAACAGAAAGTAGAGAAGGAAAGTCACATAGTCTGTTGCAGACAATGCACCACCAAAAGTCATTATCATTGATAGTATTATAATAAAAAAGCAATCACCTACTAAATGAAAGCTAGCAGTTATTGGCACAACAGACGATGCTATATCATGCTGCTTTACATTTTTTTTGCTTCCTTCAAGAGTAAGCGGCATAGCTGCATTACTAGACATTGTGCTCATTGCAGTAATAAATGCTGGTATCATATTACCTATACTAGCTATCCAGCTTGTGATCTTGAACGAATTTGCTGCTCCATATAAGAGAAAAACATAAAGGTAAGTTGCAGATGATATAATAATAAAAATTATTGAGTAATCCTTAAATATTATGGGTAAAACCTGATCATGTTCCATTTTTAAAGCAAGACCAAGTACAAACATTGGAATAATTGGCGTCAAAAATGTCTTCAAAATAAAGAGAGTTAAATCTAACATTTTGTTCGAGAGCTCTTTGCTTTTTTTTGGTAATATTGTGGACACTAATATGCTTAACACAAATCCACAAGCAAGGGCATAAAAATTAGAAAGCAATGCAGGTATCCTAAATGACCATAAAGGAACAATTGTTTCTTCATATGTTATATCTTGTATTGAATAAGTGTTTTGTGTGATGAAATGCCCAACAGAATAAGCTATTAAACTTGAAGCTAGATTCGACAAGAAAATCGTTATAATAAGTAACAATATAAACTTTATAGCCGACTGCTTAAGATTGTTAACACTACTAAAGATTAATGCAAAAACAATAAAAGGCATTATAAATAGTAAGATCTCTTTTATACTAAGGCTTATTGAATACAAGAAGGTTTTCACTTCCATTGGAACTAGATGACCAAAAAATACAACCGAAGTGATAACAGCAAGTAAGGTTAGTAATTGTAACATATTCTAATATAGCGATATCCTATGGAAATACATATGATAAATTAGCTGCTAAGTAAAGTAAAACTGCCTAAAATATTTGCATTACCTTCTAGTACTTGAATGAGATTTCAAGTTACAACGTTTCCACAAAGTATATAATTAACATCCACACCTTTGGTCAAGTTCCATTCACGCTTTATTACATTATATTCCATACCAGCCATGTTTTGCAGTATTACGTTGTTTTCCCTTAGATGATTTGCAATTTCTGATGGCTTGAGAAATTTATTCCAATTATGTGTGCCTTTTGGCAGCCAGTTTAATATGTACTCTGCGCCGACTATTGCAAGACAGAAGGATTTAATAGTTCTATTTATCGTCGATATAAAAATTAGCCCTTCTGGCTTCAACAGCTCTATTGCTTTTTTCATGAAAAACTCTAAATTATCGACATGTTCAACCACTTCCATCAACAAAACCACGTCATACTTCTTGTCATTGCTTAGCTCTTCAATGCTAGTGTGTGTGTATTCTATATTTAACCCTACTTTCTTCGCATGCGACTGTGCCACTTTTATGTTTTCCTCACATACATCTATTCCTGCAACGCTAATACCAATACGCGCCATTGACTCTGACAAAATGCCACCACCACAACCAACATCGAGCAATGATAGTTCTTTTAAATCGCATTTTTTTAATTCTTTTATTTTCTCAACGATGTATGATACTCTCACAGGATTCATCATGTGCAATGGCTTGAATTTGCCATTCTCATTCCACCATTCACCTGCTATTTTAGCGAATTTTGATATTTCATCTTCGTTATAAGTTTTTGTGGTTTTTTTCTTGCTAATATTGCTAAGTTTATCAAGGCGTTCTTTATGTCTACTTTCTTTTGAAAATTCTGTTTCGAGGAATTGTTTGACTATGTCTTTTGCTAATCCACTCGCAGTAAACCCTGCACCAAGACAAAGTATATTCGCGTTGCCATGCTCGCGAGCTAATTTTGCGATCTCAACACTATTACATAAAGCAGCATAGATTCCTTCAAAACGATTTGCCACAGTACTCATGCCCAAACCTGTACCACAAATTAATATTCCATAATTTGCTTTTTTGTTTGTTATATCTTCTACAACTTCAGCAGCATAGTCAGGGTAGTCTACACTCTTTTGTTCAGCAGTGCAGCCACGGTCTATCACTGTATAATCTAAAGTTTCCAAGTAAGCCTTTATTTCTGATTTTAGTTCATAACCTGCGTGGTCTGAAGCAACTGATATCACATCTGACATATAAGAAATTGCAACTTAAGGGTATTTATATGGGTAATTTATTTTGAGCTTTTTGTCAAGCTCTCCTGATCTTTCTGAATAAATTTCGAGTCAGATATGCATAAATTCTATATAATTTTTATCCTACCACTACTAATTCGGTAAAATGGATCATATAGATATTATAAAGTCAAAATTATTGTTGTCCGACATAGTAGGAAAAAAAGTTAGGTTAATAAAAAGAGGAGATAGTTTTGTTGGACTCTGCCCATTTCATAACGAAAAAACTCCATCTTTTTCGGTCAGCAATATTAAGGGTTTATATTATTGTTTCGGTTGCTCAGCTCATGGTGATGTGTTTGAATTTATTTCACAAACTGAAGGCTTAAGTTTTAAGGAAGCGTTGGAAAAATTGGCATCTGTTGCAGGTGTTGAGTTACCCAAAAACCTCACCTTTGCTAAAGAAAATGACAAACTGTTTTCAGCACTGAATTTAGCTGCAAGTTGGTTCGCGCAGAAAAATCGAGGTGTTATGGCTTATTTAAGGCAGCGCAAGATCTCACTCAAAATCATAGATAAATTTAGAATAGGTTATGCACCAAGCTCTGGCTTGAAGGAATATTTGAACTCCTCTGGTATTAAAGACGAGATTTTGATCGATGTTGGGTTAATAAATAAGAATTCTCGTGATTATTTCTATGATCGGCTGATATTTCCTATACACAACATCACGGGCAAAGTTATTGGTTTTGGAGGACGTGCGCTGAACTCTGAGCAACAGCCGAAGTATTTAAACAGCCCAGAGAATCAGCTCTTTAAGAAAAGAGAAAATTTATATGGATTAAACTTTGCTTTGAGTGAAATACGCAAAAAACAGCATCTATTTGTTGTTGAAGGATATATGGATGTAATAGCACTACATCAAGCGGGAATTAGCAATACAGTTGCTCCGCTTGGTACCGCAATTTCTGCAGAGCAGATAAAAAATCTTTGGAAACTTGCTAAAGAATTTTCTATCTGTATGGATGGCGATAGTGCCGGACGTCATGCTGCTATTCGAATTGCAGAACTTGTTCTACCGATACTGGAGCCTGGATACACATTGAAGTTCGTGACTTTGCCAAACAATAAGGACCCATACGATATATGCAATGAGCTAGAATATAAGACAGAAGACGTACTCTCTGCTTTTAACCACTCAACAGAACTGCACTCTGAATATTTATGGCATCACATAATTGGTAGCAATTTGCAAAATTATGAAAAATTTGCTCCGGAAAAATATTCAATTCTTGAGCACAAGTTCATGAAATATGTCAATGCTATCGGTAACAGCAGTATTAGAAGGTATTATAGAGATTATTTTTACAATAAGGTCAGTGAATTAAGAAGAAACTTTAAAAAGCTGATTTTTAATATCAAAGCAACAAAAGGTGAGTATCTTTACAATAAATCTCCAGAGCTAATTGAAGCAGAGCAAAATCAGGCCATAATTTTGCGTATAGCCGTAGAATTTCCTGAAATCTTGAACCGTCCTATATTTTTTGAGCAATTTTCTCATTTCGAATTTACTAATGAGATGAAAAAATTACAACAGTGCGTAATTAATATGGTAACTAGTGAGAGCAACTTTAATAAAGAAATTCTGCTACAGGAGTCTAGTGTTATAAAGTTTATATTTGAAAAAACTAGCGTACTAAATAGTCAATTAAGTGAGAAGAGATCGGCAGAAACTGTCTGGAATAACATAGTATTACGGAAAGAATTAAATGTATTACAAGAAGAAAAAATTAAAGCAAGGCTGGGCGGTAATTTTGACTTAGAGGAAAGGCTAATAGAACAAATAAAGCAAATAGAGGATAGTATACAAGAAATGCAAATGGAATTTATTCAAAAGTAGATGGCTTAAGATGTTCAAAATTATTAGAAAAACACTGTATTAGTAGTTGCTTAAAATAGCTTATTCTAGTATATTTTCAATTTATTTAATTACGACAAGTGTTTGCATTTCTCCCTCTCATTATTTTTTTAACCTTATATCTTGGTAGTGGTACTTATTTTTCCTTTATAGGACTTGACAATCCTCTTCATCAAATTTCACCGTTAGTTTGCTTATTACCAGCATTATTTTTTGCTATTCTATTCAATAAAAACAAAATTCAGCATAGCGTTGATACTCTTATAAAAGGTATGGGGAATAAAACTACTCTTACCGTGTGTTTGATTTTTCTCCTTGCTGGGGCATTTTCTACTGTTACTCAATCGCTTGGTAGTATAAATGTTATTGCTAGCTTAACTATTTGCTTTCTTCCAGCACAATTATTACTTCCTGGAATGTTTTTAATTTCTGCGTTTATTGCAAGTGCAATAGGCACATCAATCGGAGTTATTGCACTTATAACACCAATAGCTGTGAATCTAGCACAAAATGGAGCTTTTGATTGTGCGGTGGGCGTTGGAGCTGTGATAGGTGGGTCTATGTTTGGCAGCAACCTTTCAATGATATCTGACACTACTATTGCTGCTACTTCTTCACAAGGAGCTTCAGTAAAGGATAAACTAAAACTAACCCTAAAGACAGGATCTGTTACAGGTCTTATAATACTTACTTATCTAGTAATGATTTCAAATAGCACAGAAGTTGTTTCTCTCTCAAGTCTGAATTATTTATCCATAGTCAAAATTATCCCTTATATATCTTTAATAATTATGGGTTTATTTGAAATAAACACACTGGTAACATTAGCTGTTAATATGGTTGTTGCTGGAATATTAGGAATAGCTTTTTTTGATTATTCTATTATTGATTATTCTCATGATATATGTAGGGGTTTTAATAAGATGAATGAGGTAATGATATTTATTCTTTTCAGTAGTGGATTAAGCCACTTAATGTACGAATACAGTCAGAAAAAGATAGATAAATTCACCGATGAGGTGAATCTCACAAGAAGTCAAGCTGAACTTATGATTGCGGGAATATCATCTCTGTTTACTATTTTAGTTTCCAGCAATGTTGTTGCTATTTTATTAACTAGTAATATTGCTAAAAGGCTTGCGCAAAGATATAACATTGCACCACACCGTAGTGCGTACTTATTAGAGATATTTACTTCTATCACAAAAAGTATCTTACCTTATGGTTCTCACGTATTACTAGCAAGCAGCATTGCCTCTCTGTCACCTATCATCGTACTAACAAAAGTATATTATTGTTTTGTTTTTGCAGCAGTTGCGATAGGTGAAATAGTTATTAACGGCAGACGTCGTACGGTTGTAGCTCCTCAATTACCATAAACAACTCTTTAAATTTTCACTCAATTTGTTGATAAATTGACAAATATTATAATATTTGCTAAAATACTTATATAGTACCAATTCTTTTAAAGACATAGTATTACTAATGTTATAAAAAATGTATCAAAATAGTGGAGAAACAAATGCCTGATTATTATGAAATATTAGGAGTAAAAAGAGATGCTACTCACGATGAGATAAAAAAAGCATATCGCAAATTAGCATTGAAGCTTCATCCAGATAAATTGCTTGAGGAAGCGAAAGAGCTAGATAGGCTAGAAGGAAAGAAGAAGGACGGAAAGCTACTATCACAGTCGGAAGAAGATCAACGGGCTCAACTTGAAGAGAAATTGACAAAGTTCAAGGAAATATCAGTAGCACACGAAGTGTTATCTAACCCAACAACAAGAAGCCAGTACGATAGAGGAAAGTATGAGGATGGGGATTGTAGTGATGAACTGGAGTTGTTGCGGGCAAAACTGATGGAACTGATAAGTAAACTTAAACAAGAAAATAAAAGAATGAAAATTTTTTATGAAATATGTAATATGTATTTGTTGAAAAGTCAAAAATTAATCAAAGAGGAATCAGAAAGGTTAATCAAGCGTTTTAAACAAATAGGCAAGATGGGCAAAGCTAAAGAGACTGAAAAATTAACCGAACTCGAATATGTAAACACTATTATGGAATTGTTGTGCAATATCTCGTCAAATGAGTATGAAAAGTGTTCTGATATAATAAAGAAAGTTACAATTGCTGCTGGTGACATTACATTTCTAGTGCAAATTGCTATTACGTACGATCGTGTGGAATTTTTCGAGGGGAACGTTCAAAAAAGTGTGTCAAACCGAAAAAAAAGTAATAAATTGATATAAAAAATGGAGGTTTGATATGGGTCAAGCAAATAGAACTACTGGTTTGGTAGATTATAAAGAATTAGAAACAAATATCCTGTCATCTATACGAGAAGGAAGACCATTGACAGGAAGAGATGGAGCATTAACACCGTTTATAAAAAGGTTGCTAGAGGCAAGTCTGGAAGGTGAAATAGAAAGCCACATGTCAGCTAAAAGTGAAGAAAATAACCGAAGAAATGGAAGGAATGCAAAAACTTTACGTACAAGTTCAGGCTCATTTGAACTATTAACACCAAGAGACAGAGAAGGAAGCTTTGAACCGCAAATAGTCAAAAAAAGGCAAACAAGCCTACATCCAGAACTTGAAGCAAAGGTCTTAAGCACATATGCCAGTGGCATGGGATACAGAGATATAGCTTCACATGTTGAGGAAATATATGACCACAAAATATCAGCAGCAGAGATATCCAGTATTACTGATAAACTGCTACCAGTAATCAATGAATGGCGCAGCCGCCCACTGCAATCAGTGTATCCAATAGTGTTTATGGATGGCATGTTCTTTAAGGTCAAGGAGGACGGACATTGTATAAGTAAATGCATGTATAATATATTGGGCATAAATCAAAATGGCAGAAAAGAAGTATTAGGTTTTTATTTGGCTGAAAGTGAAGGAGCTAACTTCTGGTTGGGAGTTCTAAATGACCTAAAAGAGCGAGGAGTAGAAGATATTCTAATTGCCTGCATTGATGGGCTAAAAAGCTTTCCTGCGGCTATAAATAGTGTGTTTCCTAAGGCAGAAGTACAGCTATGTATAGTGCATCAGATAAGGAATTCACTGAAATATGTATCTAGCAAAGATGTAAAAGTTTTCATGAATGATTTGAAAAAAATATATCGTGCTTCAAGTAAAGAGATCGCTGAGAATTATCTGCTTGAGCTGGAAGAAAAATGGGGAGAGAAGTATCCTTTAGTTATAAAATCCTGGCAGAACAATTGGGAAAACTTATCCAGTTATTTTAAGTATTCTGGGCAAGTTAGGAAGCTGATTTACACCACCAATCCAATTGAGGGGTTGCATAGACAAATCAGGAAATTTACTAAAACTAAGGGTTCATTTACTAGTACAAATGCCTTGTACAAACAGGTATATTGTGCTATAAAAAAGGTAGAGCAAAAGTGGATTATGGCTCTCCCTAATTGGGCTTTAACTATGTCTCAACTTGATATTTTCTTTCCAGATAGATTGAAAATTGAGTTGAACTAAAAATGCGGCTTGACACACTTTTTTGAACGTTCCCTTTTCGAGCTCTTTGAAGGAAGGATAGAAATATCACTAAATGAAATCTTAAGATATGCTTATGAATACCAATCTGAAAAGTTTTTGGATTATTTTTTTAATGAGTGCTTAGATAAATTAAATATCAACTATAAAGATGAAAAAGGAAATACATCTTTACATCATACATTAAAATGGTTGGATTTGGATAAATCAAAATACCAAGGTTTTGTCAAGTCACTTCTTAGTAAAGGTGCAAGGCTTGATGTTAAAAATAGCAAAGATGAAACTCCATTTGATCTCTTGGTCAATTATGCTACATACCCTTTTCTTAAGAGAAAAATAGAAAGATTAAATAATCTTTCGGTGGTGCTTAGTTGTTGTAAAACTGATGAGCTAAAGAAGCTAGAAGGTACACCTGCATTAAATAAACTAGTAGATATTATTGTTGAATGTAACCATAAAGAAGCTCTAAATCTTCTAGTCGAAAATAACATAAAAATTTCAAGTATTACTTTAGAAAATATCGTTACAAGCAATTGCAATAAAAAGATTTTTGATTGCTTTTTACATAAAAATAAAATTGACTATCAAGATGAAAGTGGGGATACAGCTCTACATCATGCTTTAAGAAACTTACACTCCGATAAGTCAATGCTTTGCAAAGTTGAATCACTTGTGAGTGCAGGTGCGAGATTTTATGTTAAAAATGACCAAGGTGAAACTCCGTTTGATCTCTTGGTTGAATATGTTGAGAAGGGGTTTTATGGTCAAGCGTCAAGGTTAAGTTATGCTTGGAAGTTGCTTAACAAATGTGAAAATAAAGATGTACTAAGAGAGCTAAAATATAAAGATGGTACTACTGCATTAGATAAACTAAATGAGCTTCGTATTAAGTGTCGTAATACTTCTATCATAGTTGCTTCTACGTTAGCAGTAGTAGGAGTTGCTTTAGAAGTAGCTATTGCAGTTTACTCAGGAATGTTAGCGTTAGGGATAGGAATTGGAGTTTGTTGTCTTGTTGTTGCTGCAATCATATACCATTGTAATAGTCCTGCAAATTTATTGAAAGATAGCAATGCTGAAGTTGCAATTAATCAAATGGCATTAGTAAAATTATAACTTAAGATCAGAAGAAATGGCAGATCAAGTTCAATAATGTTAATTCAGTAATATATTTAGTAAAATCTAAAACTAAGAAAATTCTATACTTGCAACTCTGTGAGATGCTGGTGATATCTATCTTACTTTCTTGATAGGAATATAGATGACAAGAGATAGGCAATGGAATTACAAAGAGTTTGCAAATATTAGTTATTATTTGTAGAATATAGAGAAATTAGTAGAGATTTTAATAGTATGCCATCCGTTACTTTTATTTTACCTGATGGAAGTAAGAAAAGTTATGAAGCTGCAGAGGGAGAAACTCTTCTTAATTTAGCCCATAGAAGTGATCCAGATCTGCTTGAAGGTGCATGTGAAGGTTCTCTTGCTTGCTCTACATGCCATGTGATTGTTGATCCAAAATTTTATGATGTTGTAGAAACACATAATCCTATATCTGATGAGGAAAATGACATGCTGGATCTAGCTTTCGGTTTAACAGAGACATCGAGGCTTGGATGCCAAATAAAAATCACAAAAGATATTGACGGTTTGTGCGTAACCGTGCCCAGAGGTACAAGAAATATATCATTAGATAAATAAGAGGATAATGCGTAAAATTTTTATCTATATTCTAATCTCCTTACCTTTGTTTATTCCTCTAGCGTATAGTGGTTTTTGGTATTTTTCTGCATTTAAGGTAAAAAGTCTTTTAACTGATTACATTAATGACGAAAAAGTTGATATTTCACATGATTTTAAGGGATTTCCTTTTAACCTAGTTTTTCGTGTAACGAATCCAAAATTTTCTAATGAGCAATTAACTGTTTCATCTGAAGCTTTAGTGATAAAAAACAGATTATTTGATAAGTCAGTATATATCTATATACCAAGCAATAAAGTAAACATTGCTGTCCGTAGTGATGAGAAAAAGAATATAAAGTGTCACACACACGTGAGTAGCCACTTTGTTGTTAAACTAAATGATTTACTATCTTCATTAAAATTCAACAGAAATAGCACTGTAATAGACTATATAGATACATTTCGTTACGAAGATTATGGATTAAAATGTGATGTTTTAGAAAATCAGCAAAGTGTTATAACTGAAGTGAATGATAAAAGTAATTACATTCAATTTCACTTTGATAAAGAACTGAATGAAAATACTAAACTAGAATTTGATTTTTATACTTACCGTTATAAACATACTGCAAGTCCTGAAAATTACCTTAGTGTCGACGCTAAATTAGATTATGAATTTGTAAACCATATTTCAGCTTCTAAGATTAATTTCAACATAGAAAAATTTTTGATTGAGAGTAATAACTTTTCTATTGCTGCGAATGGTGGAGTAAGTAATTACAATTTAGTTACATCTTCATTTGAAGATAAAATCAATGTAGCCATATCAAATTATAAAGAATTAATTTCGTTTGTGACTAATGATTCAAAGACTGCAGATAAATTGGAAAAATCAATATCTTCCTTATCAGAAAAAATCACTGATAACGACATTCAATTTTCAATAAAGTACGACAATAATGTAGGTTCAGGCTTTATTGGAAAATTATCCACTACTGATTTTATCACTCAATTCACCAAGAATGAGAATAGTAATTAGCTTACTTTTTACATTGATATTCCATTTAAGCATAAATGCTTTTACTTTGGATGATAAACTAAGAGACGAAAGTATGGAAGAGCGAGCAAGTAGCTTATTTGCAGTAATAAAGTGTCCAGTATGCTCTGGTGAATTATTATCCGAATCTGAGTCTCAAGTTGCATATGGTATGCGTAAGACAATTCGCAAGAAGATCAGTGATGGATATACTAACGAGCAAATAGTTTCAGAGTTAAAAAATTCTTATGGAGATTCAATTATCATTGTACCACCTGTAAAATCTAGTACCTACATTTTATGGTTTATTCCTTTTATAATTCTTCTTATTGGATGTTTTTTAATACGAAAATCAGTTCAGAAAATAGATAAGGTAGTAAAAAGATAACTATAGAGTAAAAGTGAGTTTACAACAAATGCAAGTAGCTACTATACGAACATGAGTTGGGAGTGTTAAATAAACTGTGTCAAACCGAGAAGTAAAGTAATAAATTGATAAAAAAATGGAGGTTTGACAATGAGTCAAGCAAACAGAACTACCGGTTTGGTAGACTATAAAGAATTAGAAACAAATATCTTATCATCTATACGAGAAGGAAGACCATTGACAGGAAGAGATGGAGCATTAACACCATTTATAAAAAAACTGCTAGAGGGAAGGCGTATTGTGCTATAAAGAATGCAGGAGAGAAATGGACTATGCCTATACATGATTGGGCTTTAACTATCTCTCAACTTGATATCTTTTTTCCTGGTAGGTTAAAAATCGAGTTGAACTAAAAATGCGATTTGACACAGTTTATTTAACACTCCCGAAAATCTACCACTGAACAACAAAATATTCAAGGACAGAGCATATAGCTACTTTTACCGTTATCCCAGTGTTGTAAAACTGGGATAGCACTTTCTACTATGAAAATTATCTAAAATGTTCGTACAGTTTTTACTGAAATTACAACTCACTGCAAATCATATAGCTGGTTTTTGCAGTCCAGAAAAGCTTAATTTATTTTCTTTTAGTGATTAATTTAAGCAATCATATTAATATAGTAAATATTTACTTAATATACTAGTATTTACCTTGACTAAACAATTATAGTGCTGTATGATTTGTACTTAAGCTTTAATAGTGAGGTGTTGATGGACACACAAGAATTAGAAAACTTACAGAAAAGTTCATCAACAAAATCCCAAGATGCTGAGGAGAAAACATCAGAAGAGTTGGAAAGAAATTTAAACCTGAATGAAGCCAATAATAAAGGTCTAAGAGAAGTTGAGTTGAGAAGACAGAGAGTAGCTGAAACAAGTAAACTGGTTGGATCAATGATTGGAGCATTCTTAGGCACAATGATATATTCTAAAATCTATCAAGAATACGAGGGAGAAACATGCATTAATGAATGGTTTTATAGCCGCTGTTTCTTTGGGATTTGGCTTCCTTCTAGGAAAAATTCTACAAATGAAGCTGTTTCTACAAATCTGGAAAACGCTGCTGTTGAACAACCCAATGTGCAACAAACCCTACCCTTATGTATATAAAATGACAAATTTTATAACTAAAAAAGTACTTCCCCATTTTCACAGCACTGCATACAATAGAATTATATTGTAGTGCCTTATACTCATCCTGAGATATAGGAAAACAATCTATACAACATTTTAAGCTGGCTCAGAGCGCTGGCAAACCCAATACCATAATTTACAAGGAGGACTTATGAATAAGAAATTTCTCTATTCACCATTATCAATAAAAAGCATAGAAGAAAACGGAGTATTTTCTGGCTATGCGAGCGTTTTTAATATAGTTGATAAGAAAAATGATCTGATATTACCCGGAGCATTTAAGAACAACTTAAATAAAAGTCAGATAAAACTTCTTTGGCAGCACAACCCAAGTGAGCCTATAGGTAATATTACAGATATTTGCGAAAATGATGTTGGCCTATATATAACTGCACATTTGCTTTTTGGTATTCAAAAAGCAGAGGAAGCATATTTAATGCTCAAAACTGGAACTATTAACGGGCTTTCGATTGGCTATATACCAATAGAGTATGATGTTGATCATGAAAGCGGAGCTCGAGTGTTAAAACAAGTGGAGCTATGGGAAGTTAGTTTAGTCACTTTCCCTGCAAATTTGTCAGCTCAGGTAATCAATGTGAAGAATCATTACAATGAACAAGAAATGTTAGCAAGAGCAATAGAAAAAGCAAATTCTGTGCTTACGAACATGTGTATTTCTACTTAAAATCTATAAAAATTTTCACACAATTTAACATTTATATTATTATTTATTTAATAATTACATTAATATATATAACTTCAATACTTTAAAAATTAGGTAATTTTATGGTAAATACTAAAAATAATATTAATGACGAACCTAGTATTAAACAAAAGGAAAAAAAATATAGCTTATCCACTGTGCTTGCTTGGCTATATCTAAAAACAATCGGACGAATATTGCCAGGGAGATTGAATAAATGGGCAGAGAATATCCTACACCACAATAAAGTTATTGTGAATAATGGAGTTCAAACTGATGCTCCCGAAGTAGTAGATCAAAGTGTTCAAATTTCTGAAGTTGTAGCACAAGAGGTCCAAAGTAAAATAATTAGTGAAGGTAAAACTACATTTAAAGATACAGAAATTCAGACTGAATTTGTTGAGACAGAGGATAAGAATGAAAAATTAAAGGAGCAACTGGAAGGTGTAAGTCAGGCACTCGAAGCATTTATTGGGCTCTGTAATAATCAAGCACAGCAGATTGGAAGCTTACAATCAGGAAATGATTTCTTAGGAGAGAAAAATAGAGAGTTAAAGTCTAAACTTGCAGGACTTAAAAAGAACTATAGTGAATTGGTAGAAATTGCACAAAAAAGAGGAGAAGAATTTTTAGCACAGTTCAAGGAAAAGTCTGAGGAGATATTACATTTGCAGAAAGAATTAATTGAGTGCAGCAAAGAATTTGCAAATAAAATAGAAACGCTCTCAGCAGATATAGAAGAAAAAGATGGGAAAATAGTTAGTTTTACGAAATTCAATGAAGTATTAGAACAAGAGAAAAAGGAAATGGAGAATAAAAATAACGCACAACAGCAAATCATACTTGATCGAGAGGAAAAAATAGACAAACAAGGCGCTTTAATTACTTCACTTACTGATAAAAATAAAGACATAAATGAAACTGTGAGGAAAGATAATGAAAGCCTAAGAGCGCAAAACACAGATTTAGAAAGTAAAGCTATTGAGTGGAAAAACAAATATGATACTAAAATAAAGGAATTAAAAAATCAACTTGAGGAGAAACAAGCAGAATTAGAACAAGCTAAGGAAAAAGATGCTGAATTAGAGGATCTTAGAAAAAAATTGAAAAGTACTCAGCAACAATTAGTGCAAGAAAAGACTAATCTAAAAGATGAATTAAAGGATTCAAGTAGTAAACTAAATGCTGCTAAAGAGGAGAAAAAAGTCTTAGAAAGTGAAGTTGACAAATTGCAGGAAAAATCACAGAAATTAGAAGAAAGTAACGTTGAAATAAAGAAACAAAAGGCAGATTTGGAGGGAAAATTAAAATCTTCACAAGAAGAGAATAAAAAGTTACAAGAACAAGTACAGACATTAGAAAAAGGTAAAGAGTGGGAATCAGCTGGAATAGATGATAGCTTAAAGCAAACTTCTGCAAAGAAAGAGAAGCAGATTGAGCAGTTACAAGAGGAACGTAAGCAAGCAGAATATCAAGCGAAAGCTGATATTACAAAACTACAGGAAGAAAAAAGAGGTCTGTTAGTTAAAATAGATAGCTTAAAGGAAAATTTGTCAGTTGCGCAAGAACAGTTACAGAAACAACTAAAGTTAAATAATCAAGAGTTACTGGAATTGAAAAAAGAGAAGAGAAATGTTGATACAAAGTTAGAAGATATGGATAAAAAAACTAAAGAGGTAGATGCAATTAGTATAGCATCTACTACAAAAAAAACACTTTTTCATTCTATGAAGTCAAGCTTTTCAAATGGTTCTTATGATCTTTTCAGTAATAAGAAGCTCAAGGAATTTTTATCTCATAAAAATAGAGAGTTGAAAAAAGGTTTTCCTGAACTTGAAGGAAAACACTTTTGCCATAACGTGCTTGGTGAAACTATAAAATCTCTATCAAATCGGGAACGTTCAAAAAAGTGTGTCAAGCCGCATTTTTAGTTCAACTCAATTTTCAATCTATCTGGAAAGAAAATATCAAGTTGAGACATAGTTAAAGCCCAATTAGGGAGAGCCATAATCCACTTTTGCTCTACCTTTTTTATAGCACAATATACCTGTTTGTACAAGGCATTTGTACTAGTAAATGAACCCTTAGTTTTAGTAAATTTCGGGAACGTTCAAAAAAGTGTGTCAAACCGAAAAAAAAGTAATAAATTGATATAAAAAATGGAGGTTTGATATGGGTCAAGCAAATAGAACTACTGGTTTGGTAGATTATAAAGAATTAGAAACAAATATCCTGTCATCTATACGAGAAGGAAGACCATTGACAGGAAGAGATGGAGCATTAACACCGTTTATAAAAAGGTTGCTAGAGGCAAGTCTGGAAGGTGAAATAGAAAGCCACATGTCAGCTAAAAGTGAAGAAAATAACCGAAGAAATGGAAGGAATGCAAAAACTTTACGTACAAGTTCAGGCTCATTTGAACTATTAACACCAAGAGACAGAGAAGGAAGCTTTGAACCGCAAATAGTCAAAAAAAGGCAAACAAGCCTACATCCAGAACTTGAAGCAAAGGTCTTAAGCACATATGCCAGTGGCATGGGATACAGAGATATAGCTTCACATGTTGAGGAAATATATGACCACAAAATATCAGCAGCAGAGATATCCAGTATTACTGATAAACTGCTACCAGTAATCAATGAATGGCGCAGCCGCCCACTGCAATCAGTGTATCCAATAGTGTTTATGGATGGCATGTTCTTTAAGGTCAAGGAGGACGGACATTGTATAAGTAAATGCATGTATAATATATTGGGCATAAATCAAAATGGCAGAAAAGAAGTATTAGGTTTTTATTTGGCTGAAAGTGAAGGAGCTAACTTCTGGTTGGGAGTTCTAAATGACCTAAAAGAGCGAGGAGTAGAAGATATTCTAATTGCCTGCATTGATGGGCTAAAAAGCTTTCCTGCGGCTATAAATAGTGTGTTTCCTAAGGCAGAAGTACAGCTATGTATAGTGCATCAGATAAGGAATTCACTGAAATATGTATCTAGCAAAGATGTAAAAGTTTTCATGAATGATTTGAAAAAAATATATCGTGCTTCAAGTAAAGAGATCGCTGAGAATTATCTGCTTGAGCTGGAAGAAAAATGGGGAGAGAAGTATCCTTTAGTTATAAAATCCTGGCAGAACAATTGGGAAAACTTATCCAGTTATTTTAAGTATTCTGGGCAAGTTAGGAAGCTGATTTACACCACCAATCCAATTGAGGGGTTGCATAGACAAATCAGGAAATTTACTAAAACTAAGGGTTCATTTACTAGTACAAATGCCTTGTACAAACAGGTATATTGTGCTATAAAAAAGGTAGAGCAAAAGTGGATTATGGCTCTCCCTAATTGGGCTTTAACTATTTCTCAACTTGATATTTTCTTTCCAGATAGATTGAAAATTGAGTTGAACTAAAAATGCGGCTTGACACACTTTTTTGAACGTTCCCGTGCAACCAGCGCATAAAGATCATTTATTCCTTTTTTCATTGCTTCAAGCTCATTCATCGGTACAGCATGAATAGCATTATTCACTATTTTTACCCCTTCTTTTTCTCCGTTTTTCCATGTCTGATGAATGTAGCAGAGCAAAAGTTGTCCGCTAGGTGCTTTAGGCATTGATGGTCGCCAAGGGTGAGCTATACCTTTTATTCTCCTTACTGCTCCTTTGCTATCGATAGTAATTAAATCATAGCGTGGCATTTTCCAGGTGTAATCAATCAGAACCAGACTGTTATCAACGGCACCTCTTACTTTACATCCCTCTTCATTTATATCTTCAGGACTTACCTGAGTGCGACAGCGATAGGTTATAAGGTAACTACTTCCAGGTGCTGGTTCTTTGCCGGGTAATGACCAATCAACGTTTCCTGCATTTAACTTATAGTCTATACTATTTTCATAAATAACATTGCCTTGTTTAATTTGAATAATCTCAAGTACCGCAGAGTCAGGTATTGGATCAACAGCTCCTGAGTATGAACCGTGAGTAATGGTAATGGTTTTTTGAACAGTTATATCTACTTTTTTAATTTCACTTATTGGAAAATCATTCACCTTCAGTTCCATTACTCTTTGGCTATTTGGCTGAAAAGTATGTGGTTCTGATTCAACTGATTTTATATCTGGATCGTCATCAAAAGAAACACGAATACTGTGAGGAAGTTCAATCTCATAGCCATCAACATGAGCTTTGCCCTCATTAATCACAAATATTTTTTTCCCCTTTTCGTCCCCTTCTTCTCTCTGCAAACAAATTACTTCTAGACCGTTTACTACGTAAGATCCATTTGCTTCTTTATCATAACGAGCAAGAGCTGTAGTTACTATGTTTGCTTGTGGTGGCGGTGAATGTTCTATTAATACTCCATTTTCAATGTTATAAATTGGATAAAATTCTCCTTCAGAAAAACGTGGAGAAAGACCTTCTGCTTGATAACCCCAAATGGTGGAAACTTTAAGCCTTGCAGCTCCTACTTCCTGATAGTTTCTTGTACCAACTGCAGGATCACGAAGATTTTCGTCCTCAAGTTCTGTAATTGTAGATTCTAGATAATAAACACCTATACGAACTGTGGTACTCAGTGGAATAACAAACTCTTCTTTTTCGACTTTTCTAACTGCTCCACGAAGATAGATTTTTCCTCTTTCAAGTGTAACTTTACCAGTTTCTCTATCTATAATACAATTACTTCCTGTTACAACATCACCATCACGAAATATTGCATCTCCTATGCCTTTAAGCTTAGAAAGAGCATACTCCTGAGTTTCATTTAATTCTGCAGACTGTAAACCTCTTCCTGCCAGGAACAAGCTTTTTTCGTATTCTTTGTCAGGATTAAAACGGTTATAATAGGCGTTTAAAGTCATTTTGTTTCAAAAAGTTACAACAAATGAAAAAGTTTCCCGAGTTGCAGATGTTCTGATAAGTGGTACGGTATGTTCCAAAACCAATAAAATCCCATGGTCTTCTATATCTTGAGGTTCAAAATATCTCTGTCCTTCAGGTAATTCTTTTTTTACTTTAGTACCAACCATAACCCCTAGCTCTCTGATTACTCGATTTGCTGCATCCGTGAAATCGAAAGTGAATTTGAGAAAAAGATTATTGGTTGGTACATCAGAAGGCCTAAACCTTCCAGAAGGAGTTATAAGTTCGCCGTTTTCATCACCTGTGCAGAATAGCACTTCATCTGCAGTACGTCTGCCAAGTTCATTCAAGAGCTTTATAGAATTTATAGGTTCAGGTGGTGTGCTTTGAATGTACTCTATGGTAACTTTATCACTTACTGGAATAGAGCTATTTTCCGTACGTTTAATTACACCAGTACTGCTATCAACTGTATAGTCAACACTTGGCTGATGCATTGTTTGTCCTGTAACAACCTTCACATCTTTAACAGGTTGATGATCAAGTTTTATTTCACCCTTAACGAAAGTTTTTTCTACTTTATGGCTATTTCCAGAGCTTCCATCACCACTTCCCCAAGCAAGATGGATAGATTGCTTTTTTATGCTGGCTGCTATTGCTGCTCTGCCTGATTGCGTTAGAATTGACATTATCTGTTTTCAACCCTCCTATTATATATAATCGCTTTTTCTCTTCAATTTGTTCAATTTTTTTTTATTATTTTTTTATGGTAGTATTGACGCAACTGTTTAATATACTACAGTTGTCATAATATTTTTTCTTTTGGATAATGATTGCCAATCAAGAATTCTGGGAAGATGATCTTGAAGTTCCTGCTACTGAGTTACTATTGAGTTTTCAAAATCCTGATTTGTGCAAAAGTTGGATTAACTCTCTTAATAATAAGCAATTAAATGTTATTCTTAAACAACACTTCAATTATCAACAGCATTTGTTTGATAATAGTCCTTATTATGACTATAGGTCAGTTCAGCAAAAGCGTAAATTCCTTATCGACAGCAACCTTGATTATTTACCTAATTATTATTTAATCAGCTACTTTAGCCGTTTGAAGTCTGATTCAGCCATAATTGAGATAGCAAAGCCTATATTGAGTGGCGATGTAAAATATGATAAAAAATCTATACTATTTACTCTCTTTCTTATTGACCATAACTTGCTGAAGCACGTCTTTCTTTTTAATAAAGTTCAAAAAAGAAGTTTTTCATCATTTATTTTAAATAATCCTCCAAGACAAAGACAGAGCTCATTTAAAGATTTTTTGTCGAAAGAGGTACTGCGAGAGATATTAACTCAACATGATTCTCTAGCAAATGACAACTTTGAAAGTAAGTTCAAAGGTTTTTTTTACTACCAAGACCGCATTTACTTATTTATACGTCGTGCTAGTGATTCAGACCTGGTACTTAGCTCAAACCAAGTAATACACGGTTACAAACCTGACTGGATTATTCTTGACTTCTCTTTAAATAGCAATCAGGTAAATTTGTGTACTAAAAACCTCAAACGTGGCTTAGAAATAGCAAACAGCATTGCCAGTCGATATTTTCAACGTGAATGCTCATTTATTAATCTACGTAATCAGAATAAAGTTGCCCAAGTGCGTACATTCTTGACTGACTGTGTACATGAATTAATAAAAGACATCAAATTAATTGAATTAAAGTTTACGTCACCTGAACCAAGCACTTATTTTACATTAAACACAAATTCCATAGAAAAGTGGTTAAAGGTGTTAGAGCCTTCAATTGGCAGTATAATCTACAATATTAGTCTTGTTCAACATATAAAGGTGATATTTAGAAACAAAAAAGTTACTCTATCTTTTCATGCCAATACAGACTATATAGCGATCAATTATTCAGAACACGTACTTGATAAAAAAGAACGTGAAGATTTTAAGTTAATGTTTTCCAATACTTATGGACTTACCATTCTGTCAAAAGCAAAATCCAACTTTCTACAGGCAAATAGTTACTAATCTGCTACGGTGGAGTGACTCTTATGATACACCTAGCAGAGATTATTTAGAAGTTGCACAATACCTGTCAAGTCTTGGGTTTGTAAATTTAAGAGAATATTACTTTATAATCTGTGCTAATGATGAAGATGAGTTTGATTTTCATGTAATAAATCCTTTCTGCAACAATAGATTAGAAATTGTCAGCGATTATGATGAAGATTATGATAACCCAATAATGTGTGACCTCTGTGAACGTGATATTTTACCTGATACTTATAAAAAACAGCGTTACTTTTCTTTAGAGGTAAAAGTTAATCATTTGAAAGTTATAGAATGGTTTGAAAAGCAATTAGCAAGTTTAAAGATTACTTGTAATAAAGTAGCAACCGGAGTTTATTATGTTATTGTTGACACAAGCCTTATCAGCTTAATTATTCCCGAATGCTGTCCTGATAACTCATACTCTGCTGTGGATAAGTTAAAAACCACCCCTACTGCTTTAATAACTTTTAATAAGGAGAGTCTTAAGCCACCACTGAATCTACACATTGTTCCTATAGCAGATCTAATTTGCGAAGATCAAAGTTTAAATGAAGTATTGCATCAAACAGTAGAAAAAGGAGTACCAGAATTATTACCTAATGTTTCTTTTCAGGCATTCAATTGCTATTCTTACATTCCATTGCAACAGACTAAGTCTACTCCAGCAGAAAAGACTTTTCAGCTCCATATTAAAGGCAATGACATTTGTGTTAATGGTATAGGAGTTATCGAAACACAGTCAAAGTCTGGAAGAATATTTTTTATTTTCTTAGATCAATTTTTTCATGACTTTAAAAGTGGAATTTCTCCAGAGCAATACAAAACTTTAAACGTTGGAGAAATTGCAAATCGCTTAGAAAACATTCACGATGTTGAACAACAAATTCGCAAACCAATAAATAGAATGCAAAAAACTATAGCAGAGAAATTGGCTATAACTTTAGGTTTAAATGTCAAAAAAGACGATATTATTCAAACTCTGCCATGGTCAGGGATAGGTACTAAGGAATATGGCTACAGGCTTAATCCTTTTACTATTGTTCTTAAAAAATGAGTGTTATTAAATATCTCTCCTCGTTAAATGCTCAGCCACTTTCATAACTTTTACGCGCTCTGGTATTTCTTTTTCATAGAATTTAATATAACCTGAAGCAACTAATGCGTTAACATATCTACGAATGGAATGACAACTCTTCAAACCAAATGTATCTTCAAATAAATAGCAAAATTGGCTTTTAGTATAAAATTTTCCCTTAGCTGCTCTCTCATTAATTAACCGTAAAATGATGTCATAACTTTTTTTTCGACGTTGTTTTACAGTTGGTTTTTCTGATACAGTTTGCCAACTGTCATTTACTTTTTCGATCTGCATAGGTAAAATAGATTTACCATTTCTAAGTTCAAATATCAATTGACGAGTATTTTGTTCTCCGTTTGGCTTGATCATCATTATCCCTGAAGTATAAAAACTTCTTAAAGCCGATGCTCCGCTAAAGTTTTGAAATGGTTCCTCTACTAATGACTTTTTCGATACCTTGTTAGTATTGTGCGTTAAAATGATTCCACAACTAGGGTTTGTTATAGACCTCAATTTTTCAACTCTATCTTTTAAAAAACAAAACATCGAGCTATTACTATTTTCTCCTTTATATTGATTGAAATCAAAAACACCACGTAGTGTATCTATAGCAATGATATCAACTGTTTTAACGTCTAGTCTCTCTGCTATAATATCTTTTACTTCTTCTACTCCTTGAGAATTCAAAAGTAAGCTTGTTTTTGGTGTAATAATTAAATTTTTTGATATTAATTCTAGAGATTTATCATCAAATTTCAATTGTTGTAGCCGTTCCTTAATGTAGGGATATTCAAGATCAGTTTGAAGATAAAAGATCTTTAATGGTCTAATTGGAACCATACTCAAAAACGGTAGTCCCGCTGACAGATGTGCTAACCAAGAAAGCAGTAGATCAGTCTTGCCAACCTTTGGAGCTCCTCCAAGTAGTAAAAGTCCTCCAGGAGTAAGAATTCTCGGTAAAATTATATCCTCTGGTGATGGAGATTTATCATTTAGATAATGACTAGCAGGAAATGCTTTTTTCTCAGATAATACACTTAAACTTTCACGGTTCTCAGATGATATACCTAAACTTTCAGGATTCTCACAGGACATACCTAAATTGTCTAGTTCCACTGCTACTTTTTTAACATATTGTTCATCTTTTTCCGGCCAAATTATTATATGCTTATCTGTTAGCATAGACCAATCCGTTTTCTCAATATCATCATCTATTGCAGTTGTTGCTGTAAAACCTCTCTTTATTAAACTATCAGCACGGTTTTCACCTTTAACTATAATCACTTCATCAGACTTAATAATACCGGGAATGTTATATAATGGCTTCAGACCATTCCTAGAGGTTCTTAGATTCCATATATGTCTATAATTGTTTTTATACAAATAAACATAAGCTATAGCCTCATTATTTTTATCAAGGTAGCTATATTTTGCTATTATACGCTCACTAAGCCACTTGGTTATAAGGCTGGTAATCTCAGAAAAATCAGTTTTATTGGTTATTATGCTCCAGAGTTCAATAATATCTCCGTTAGTTTTCTTATCACAGTTATACCAAGTGCCAGTTTGCTTACCTTCTGCCACTACCATCAAGTGGTCTTTATTAATATTTCCAGAATAGAACCCATAACCAAATTTACCACCAGGCAATAAGTAAGACAGACACTCTTTAATATTGTGAGCCAATAACATTTTTATCTCTTGTCTTGATTCAGTAATGCAAAACTCCATGTAACCTCCGATTAATTTACTATAAAAATAGTTGCAATTTATTTAGAATGGTATCCAATCAGCGTCTGAATTTTTCTCTTGTTCAGGAGTAATGACCGTAGCAATTCTGTTCCTATCTCCATAGGTATTATTAGCCTCAATGCCTACTTTTGCTGTGAACTCCAGGCCGTTTAAATCTGCAATTGAGTTGATTTTTCGCGCAAGAACTGCTTTTTCTGATGTGTCATTTGTATGAATATTACGAGCTGACTCTAAAATACTGCGAATCATAGAACGTCCAGATTCTCCCCAAGTATCTTCTTTACCTTCTGATTTGCCACTTTTAATACCAATTATTTGGTAAATCTTACATTTTGCGTATGGACCTTCAATGACGGTAAATTCAGCGTTTAAATAGATGTTGCCAGTATCATAGCTTTTAGTGAACCAATTTTCGTAACCACCAGGCTTAATTGCCATTTTTACCTTGACTATTGTACCTTTAGGTATTAAACTACTCTGTAGTTTCGCATTATTGAAATCAGTTAAAAAATCTTGCAGCATAAGTTGCCCCCTATATATCAATTGATTTTTAAAAAAAGCTCAGTTATTCCATTGATCAAGAAGCTGCCAGCTACCGTTGATCTTATCGATAAGTTTATTTGGCACACGTTCACCATTGCGTAGCTCAAATACTATTTGACGTCTGGTACTTTCCTCATCATAAGCAACCATCACCATGCCAGTAGTGTAAAATCCCCTGAGAGATCCAGCACCACTTAAGCCCTGAAATGGATCTTCTTCGAGCATTTTCTTGGATAATTTTTTCGTGTGATGCGTTAATATTATTCCAGCATTTGGGTTAATAGCATTACGTAGTTTTTCAAGAGTTTTTTGCAGAAAGAATAGCATAGCGCTATTATCGTTTTCATTGCCATACTCACTACTAAAGATTTTGCGCAGAGGGTCCACTGCCAAAATATCAGGCTTAAAGCGTTCCTTCGCAATTTCTTTTATGTAATTTATTTCTTCATGGCAAAA
Organism: Wolbachia endosymbiont (group B) of Parapoynx stratiotata; assembly: GCF_947250635.1. Classification (NCBI taxonomy): domain Bacteria; kingdom Pseudomonadati; phylum Pseudomonadota; class Alphaproteobacteria; order Rickettsiales; family Anaplasmataceae; genus Wolbachia; species Wolbachia endosymbiont (group B) of Parapoynx stratiotata. Next base: position 578,721 of record NZ_OX366335.1, read on the forward strand.
TGATAAATGCACTTTTGGCGTAATTATTAGGTTATTAGCAGCTATTGCCAAAAGTTCTGGATCAAGTTGAAGACATTGCAAACGTTCCTTCATATATTCGTATTCAATTTCAGTTTGCATGTAGAAGATTTTCAAAGGTCTACTTGGAGTCATACCAAGAAAAGAAACACCTGCAGCCATATGGACAAGCCAAGAGATCAAAAAGTCACTTTTACCTATTTTAGGAGGGCCACCTAGAACCAATAAACTTCTCTGAGTTAAAATTCTTGGTGAGACGATGTCTTTCGGTATAGGTGATTGGTCATTCAAATATTCTTTCATACTGAAAAAGGGAATCTTTTGACCAGTAGTTAAAAAGTCTTGTAACATATGTAACCTCCAAAAGTTAGTTGTGTGGCATAAATTGAGTAGAAGTAGAAAAGGTTTTAGTTTTGATTTTTGTAAGTAATTTACCTAAATGCGGCTCTTCAACCATATCAAGGCAACCACTACGATCTTTAGCAGGATATCCCCAAGAATTAATAGTATGGCAAACAAAGGAACGTACCTCTGTACCATCATCCTTCTTGATGCTTACCATGCTAATTACTTCATCAACAATACCAGGTATTTCACTGGCAGTTTTAGCTCCTTCGCATTGTGGTAGCCAAGTTGGGCGATTGAAGTCATCTAAATATTGACCTAACGTACCAACTGTAATGATATCTTTATTGGGAATATGTTGAAACTGATTGAGCCAAGCCATCATTTCTTGAGCAAGTAACCCGTATGCAGCTCTCATGTCTTGTTTGCCATTTCTGTCAGAGAAAGCTTCTGGTTGCATTTTTGCCCATAAAAGACATAACCGCGAGGCTACTGTAATACTGTCGATAAAAATACAGCTATATTTAGAGAATTCTAGATCTTTGTACTTACTGAATACATGCTCATAGTGTCTTTGACTATATGCTGAATCAGATTTTAATGCAGGATTAGGTCCACCAATTAGGCAGGCAATATCGCGAGCTTGATTCCAGGTACGAATACTTATAGAATCCCCTTGCCAATCTTGAACAGCAAGTAGCCCAGCTTCAAAATCAAGACAAAGTGTCGGTTCATTCAAAGTTTTAAGCAGACTGGTCTTACCAATTCCATATGGTCCGAAGATTACTATCTTCACACCTGTTACCATTTTTACTCTTTGTTCACTATTTATTATTTTTAAAGTCATAGTTTTATTACCCCTTCATAATATGTAATCGCAAAATGACGACGATTTGTTCAAAAATTTTCATAAATACATTTTGAGATGAGCAAATTTAGCGCGTATTTGTTCTCTAATGTCATAGATGGTTGTTCTAGATATTCCATGTATTTCTGCGATTTCAGAGATACTATGAGATTCAAGCTGATAACAAATGTCCTGCCAGAGCTTTGGTAGTTTTGAAATTGCTTCGTTTATATCAACACTAGCTGCTACTTTATCTGCAAAATTACTATTTTCATCAATAACATCATCCAAGTCAGTAATATCAACAAATGCTACGCCTGCTTTACTACCACGTTTAGCACAGGATTGTTTGCGTAGAAGGCTTATTGCATGGTTTTTTATGACACTATGAATAAATGCATTTCTACCACTTTCTTCACCATTATACTGGCTTAAATCAGACCAAGTTTCACATAAGAGCTGCTGCTTTATATCTTCAATATCAGAATTAACACAGCATTTATAAGATTTAATTTGTCTAGCACGTTTTCGTATTTGTTTAATGATTGAAGGATCAATACCAGGATATTTATTTTTAGATTGCATATAGCACTCCATGAAAGATTGAAAGGAATAAGGATGAAGGGTTTTAACCTCACTTTGTACGGCATGGGAAAAATTCGTTCCCCCATATGAAAAAATAAAACTATTGATATTCTGGCCTTTTTTCTTGAAGCATCCCCCATGTGAAAAATTTGTTCAGACATGGTTCGGTGAAAAGAAGAAAAATAGGTTGATCCAATAAGATTTCTACTAAAGAATTAAAGATTTTATAAAACTTTTTTAACCCTATAAAGAAAGGTGAATTTTTTTGTCAGGCTTGTAAGAAATTTCTTTACAAACAACAAGCGTTATTGCATAGAGGTGGTATAATTCATTACAGAATCGTCTTGAAACGCAATTGAAGGTCATTTTATTTTTTTCTAAGCATTTGTTTAACCGCTTCTTTCTGGAGCATCTAAAATTCATAGTCCTCTATAATAATTATACCGGATTAGTCACAACTTTTTCCGGAAATTTTTCAAAAAAAGTTTAAATAATTTTAAAATTGGTTCGATAAAGCTCATCAAAAAGACAAAAATGATTAGGCCTTTTAAATCTACTAAAGACTTTGATTTTAAAACTCAGCATGTTTATCCTTCCACTGTTTGTTAGGTTTTTTATGTTCTTTCAAGTTAATTCAGCTTTAAAAAAAATTTCTTTATAACTAAAATAAAACATGATAAAGTTGGGTAGGAATCTTTTGCGAAGTTAAAATGTAGTGTTAATTGCCTTTTAATCGGTTTTAATGTGGTTTATAAGCGTTCTTTAGTTCAAGGTAGTATAATTGACCTTAAAGTCGTAGAATCTTTTAAAAACGCTATTGTCAGTCATTTGTTCTTTTTTATTCAATTTAAATATCTTAGTAATATTTTTGTAGTCTTTTTACTTTCATTAACATTTTATACTGTTTGTAATTTACTATTATTTATATTTATTATTACTTTTATTTATTACTCATATATATTATATAATAATATAAGGGTTTTAGGAACGTAGAATCAGCCATAATGGCCAACTTTAGAGGGGTGCTTTCTAGGAACACTTTTAGGAATAGAGAGTATAAAGTTTAGGTTTCTAGAGGTATTTTTCATTCCTTAATTTCTGATTACTGATTCAGTAACGCAGGAATAGGAACATAATTCAATTATTAGTGGTATGATTTTTTATATATTCTATCAACTTCTAGTTGAAGTTATAATATATAATGTATTCCAATGCTTGTAATAAAAAAATAGGGTAAACCCTCAGATGCTTGAAGAGCTTACCCGTAATTTTATCTACAACTAATTTTGTTATTGGAAAGACAAATAGAACATATTATGAATTTGCTTAAACTCTTCAATTATAGTCAAAAAGGGCTGTTTCTAATTTGTCTTGTTAGAAATGAGATTTGGTATAATACCTTCAGCTCCATGAGTAAATTTTCCAACACCACGAGCAAAAGGGCCTTCTCTAACATCAAGCCATTTATCTTCTCTCGAGCCTGTAGACATTCCTTTTACTAACTTCTTTGTTTGTAGAAGTTCTTGTACTATACGCTCTAGTCTATCTCTCCCTAGACCATGAAGAATATCAGGTAATCTGTGCCGTTGTTTGTATACTCCTGTATTTCCTGTATGAGTGAATGGATGCCCTGCAACAGCAGATCTTGCAATTGCATCAACAAGATACATTTTAAGGTCTTTTTCACTAGCATTTTTACCTTTTAGTTGCACTGTTATATCTTCTAATAGCCCTGTTTCTTGGTTTCTCAGGTAAGTACGTACAGTTCGGTCAGCTAAACCATTTGCCTTAACAACTGCTCCATAAAATAACGCATTCTGTCTTGGAGCTTCTCCTATTGATTGAAAGATCTCTGGCTTAGCTGTACCTTCTACTGGCCAAAAAGCATATGAGCATCTGACACCATTAACAAGAGCAGATGTGCCTCTAATTGCATCACGTGCTTGTTCAGCAGTTAATATAGGCTTTTCTCCTTTTGGTTTTCTCAGATGATGAGCAGTAACTATCGAAGCTCCGGTACTACATGCTAAATCAGACAATAAACACATTAGATAATCTCCTACAGCAGGATCAGCATTTATGTCTGCATGAATAAACGATGCAAGAGGATCAAACACAACTAATTTCAGATCTTTAATTTTATCAAGTTGTTTTATTATAGACTCAAATTCAGGCGAAACTTCAATAATTTTACCACGAATACTTCTCAGTATTGTCAGTGATCCTCTTACGTTTGGTAGTGGTACTATAAACAGCTTATCTTTAAATTTTAATCTTTTACATTCAGGATCAAGACGTTCAAGCCGACGGTGTACCTCGCCTGCATCATCTTCTGCTGAAAAGATTACTACTGATCCATGTTCAGTAACAGGTGAACCAAAACCACATATCTGATCTGTGTCACTTGCAACCTTAAGCGCCAAATCGAGGAGTAGCATACCCTTACCTGTATCTCCCATAGCAGCTACTATTGAAGTAACACCCAAAGGAAATATTCCTTCAACAAGAAACTTTTGCTCTGGTACTGGACCTACAAAACGATCTGCACTCCAGTCTAAAATGTTCAGTGGTGGTCTAATAATTACCTTTTTCAAGTTATTTTCAATGAAGTCAGAAACATTTGTGTTTTCTTGTACATAGTCCGCAGCATCCCAACCTTTTGGTTTACCTTCTGGAATTTTGACTATAGAAAGCGATGCAATACCTAAGCTGAGAAGTTTTGTAGTAGCATTTTCAGCATATTGTTTACCAGGCTCATCGTTATCCGGCCAAATAACAATATGCTTGCCTTTAAGTTGTGACCAGTCAGTTTTGTCCGCATCTGCATTTGCTCCAGACATTGTGGTTGTTGCAGTAATTCCTTTTTCTATTAGTGCTTCTGCGCATTTTTCACCTTCAACAAGAATGATTTTATCAGACTTCAAAATACCAGGGATATTGTATAGTGGTCTTGTATCAGGTGCTTTATAACTCAACGTTTTAACATTAAAAGGCTTGTATACTTTTTTCTTTCCAGGAAAATCAGAACGGTAAACTTTTACAATCACCTGACCATTTTCATCATAATAATTCCAACTGTAGGTAATAAATTTCTCAAAGTCTTCGTCAATGTATTGCTTCTCTGTATATTTTTTGTTATACCCAAGCCACTCAGCTATAGAAGCCATTATCTCATGAAATTCTGTTTTGGAGTGTACTTCTGCCCAAAGATCAATAATATCACCACCTTGATTTGTTGCAAAATCTTTCCAAAGCCCAGCTTTACTACCAGTTAATTCTACTACTAAACTTTTTCCTCGATTACCATGTACATCACCTACATAAAACCTATTACCATGAAAAACCCCATTTGGTAGCAAGTAAGAAAGACAAGATCTGAGATCGGCCAGAAGCCTTAATTTTATGTTCGCTGTTTCTTCTGATGATGGTAGATAACTTTGTGAAATAGTATTGTTGAAATCGCATGAAATATTCATAAATTCTCCATTAAAACTTATCAGGGATTTTTTCTGTTTCCTCATAAGTAATTAATCGCAAAATGAAATGAATTTGTTCAGCGTAATTTGAAAAAACATAAAAAATAATATTTTTTTGAACATTCTGTGAAGTTTTTGCGATATATATTAGTAGAGGGGTATGAAAGTTTGAAACTCGTAATTTTCACTCCCACTATTTTCAAGAGGTAACTTAAGTGTCCATGTTATTGCTTAGGCTACCTCCAAACAAATATCTTACAGAATGTCAATACTAACACTAGATTTAGGGAAACAAACCGGATGGGCTATTCTACATGATGGAATAGTTCAAAGTGGCAGTGAGAGTTTTCATACTAGTCGTTTTAGTGGAGGTGGCATGGTATTTCTAAATTTTCGTAAGTGGTTGAATGAAATGAAAGAAAAATTTCCAAGTATTGAAACAGTTTATTTTGAGGAAGTGAGAAGACACCTTGGAACTGATGCAGCGCATTGTTATGGTGGTTTTCTTGCAGTTCTCTCTGCTTGGTGTGAAGAGAATCATATTCCCTATCAGAGTGTTCCTGTTAAGACTATAAAACGCTTTATCACAGGCAAAGGCAATGCAAGTAAGAGTGAAGTTATTGAAGCGATACGTGAAAAAGGTTTTTCACCTAGAGATGATAATCAAGCAGATGCTTTAGCTTTGATGTTCTATGTTATGGAAAGATATTAATAAGCTCATAAAAAGTGGGTCCTTTCAGCCATACTGGCGGGTTTGGTGGTGCTAACCTCAGGCCTTTTCTAGTGTTAGACATATTTTGAATATTAACTTTTTAATTATTAAGAATTTAAACATATATGAATTTAGCAATCCACTACTATCCTACTCGAGATCTAGTCGAATATGAGCGTAACCCACGTAAAAATGATGACGTAGTAAATAGAATGTGTGCTTCTATTCGGGAGTTTGGTTTTCGTATACCAATAGTTGCAAAAAGCGATGGGACTGTGGTTGATGGCCATTTAAGACTTAAAGCAGCAAGAAAACTTGGTATGGAGAGTATTCCAGTGGTCTTAAGTGATAATTTAAATGAACCACAAACCAAAGCTTTTCGGTTACTGGCAAATCAATCAGCTAATTGGGCAAAGTGGGATGATGATCTTTTGAAGGTGGAAATTCAAGAGTTAGAAGATTTACAATTTGATCTTAAAATGACTGGATTTGAGCTAGAAAAAGTTCAACATTTCCTTGATGACTTAGATGGTGAAAAAGAAGATTTTTCTGACTTGGTTGGTGATGAAAAAAGGGTAGAAATAACAAAACCAGGGGATTTATGGATTTTAGGTGATCATAGAATCTATTGTGGTGATAGCTCTGTAGTTGAATCATATAAAGCGCTGTTAGATGATAAAATGGCAGACATTACTGTTTGTGATCCTCCATATAACGTTGATTATGGTAGCAGTCAAGAAAGAGAGGATAAAAAGATACTAAACGATAATCAAGGTGAAAAGTATGAGCTTTTTCTCTATGACATCTGTTCCCATATTTTAGCATATACGAAGGGAGCAATTTACATTTGCATATCATCATCAGAGTTTTCAACGTTGAAAAAAGCATTTGAGGAGGCAGGAGGAAAATGGTCAACATTTATCATTTGGGCAAAGAGTCACTTTACGCTAGGAAGATCAGATTATCAAAGACAATACGAAGCAATGCTCTATGGATGGAAAAGCGGTAATAAACGTGAGTGGCATGGAGGAAGAAATCAAAGTGATCTGTGGTTTTATGATAAGCCAACACATAACTCATTACATCCAACAATGAAGCCAGTAGAGCTAATGGAGAGAGCAATAGTTAATAGCAGTAGACCTGGAGATATAGTATTTGATCCATTTAGTGGTTCTGGAAGTACACTGATTGCATGTGAGAGAACAGGAAGAATCTGTAGGACAATAGAGCTAGATTCAAAATTTGTAGATGTAACCATAAAACGTTGGCAAATATATACCGGAAGAGATGCCCTTTTAGCCAGTACTGGTAAAACTTTTGCGGAAATTCAAGAAGAAAATTCGTAAAAAGGAGCGAAAAGAGAGGAGGAAAAGAGTGGAAAAAATCACACAAACAGAATGGGCAAGAGAGATAGGAGTATCAAAGCAATATGTCTGTTCTTTAGTAAAAAAAGGAATAGTTGAGCTGGAAGATGGACTCATTGACCGAGAACAAGCAAACAGGGCTATAGAAACAATCAGAGATCCAAGTCAACCACTGAGAAGAAAAAACTATTCAGAAAGCGGAGAAAAACTTTCCACGATGTTGCTTAAAACGCGAATAAAAAATGAAATGGAGCGAGGTAAACTTCTTGAGGCGAAAGCTAAGGCTGAGATAGGAGAACTTGTAGCAGTAGAAGAAGTAAAGCGCGATGCGTTTAATGTAGCAAGAGTTGTACGTAATAATTTGCTTAATATTCCAAATAGAGTTTCAGCACTGCTTGCATCACTGAGCGACACTGAAAAGATTCATATGGCGCTAACCGAAGAGATTACAAACTCATTACAAGAATTATCTAATACTAAATTTCAAATATAAAAAAGATTTTGAATATAAAATGGCTGATAACTTAAGTTTAGAGTTAATAAAATGCCTCATTAATCAACCTGGATTAGATGTTAATGTCAGAGGGTTAAACGGAAAAACTCCACTGCATTGCGCTATAGAGTTTGATGAATTAAGTATGGTAGATCTGTTACTCACGAAAAAGAACATTAATCCTTTTGTTGAGGACAATGAAGGCAAAACCTCCTTAGATTATGCCAAAGAAGGTAAAAAAGCAGAAATATTACAAGCATTAATCAATCACAAATACGGATCAGAACAAGATAGCTTACTTCATTTAGCTGCAATGATAGGTGAAATTAATGCAGTTAGATATTTGATCAGAAAAGGTATTGACGTTAATGTACGAAATGCTCTGCATCATACTCCATTACATCTAGCAGCAGGCATAGGACATGAAAATGTTGTCAAAATTTTAGTGGAAGAAGGAAGCGCTGAAATAGATGTCTTTGATGCACGAAATCAGACACCAATGCACTATGCAGTTAATAACAAGAAGTTGGAGATAGTAAAGTTATTACTGGAGCTAGGAGCAGATGTAAATAGCGCACGTGTAGGACAAAACTCGATGAAATTATCACCTGTGCATATAGCTGTAAGTAATACTAATTACGATGAAAGGGATTTATGTCTTGATATTCTCAAATGCTTAATAAAGGAGCCTAATGCTCAAGTCAATTTGCAGGACTACGAAAATAGAACACCTCTACATTACGCTGAAAGACTTAAAACAATAGAGGTCTTACTAACGCGAGAAGATATAGACCCTCTGGTAAAAGACGATAGGGGCAAGACACCATTTGATTACGCTAAACCTGAGATAAAGAAGGCTTTGATGAGTAATAAATACGGTTCTGAAAAGAATAGTCTACTCCATTTAGCTGCACAAAGAGGAGAAATTGAGCTTGTAGATGCAATCTTAAAGGAAGAAATTGATATTGATATTGTAAATAATAAAGGTTTATCACCTATTTACCTTGCTGCAGAAAAAGGACATTTACATGTAGTAAAATTACTACTGAAAAAAGGAGCAAACTATACACCTGTTTTGCACTTAGCAATCAAGTCAAATAATTTAGAGTTACTTAAAGTTTTATTTACTGAAAAAAATGGAGCGTTACTCTGCAGAGATACCGTTGTTAATTTTCCAACCCTTCATAATAAATATATAGCACAGAGAGAAATAGCAGATAAAAGGATGAAAAAACATAATAATATTATCTGCATCTGTATTACAGTTAGCGCAGTAGCAATGGCAGCATATATAGGTTTAACAGCAACAACAATAAGCAGTACAATCATTTTTGCAACAACAACAGGAATACTTGCGCTTATTATAGCAATAATGATAAGTGAGATGAGCAAAAGATACATAGAAAAGGAATTTCAGAAAAAGATGTTTATGGAACTGGAAGAGTGTAGTTCTACTGTTAATGATGTTGAGATAGAGTCAATTATGAGTAGATGCAGACAATGATATACGCTAGAGCTTTTTCTGAAGGTTTAAGACCAGATCCAGAGCTTAAAGTATCAGAGTGGGCAAATGAGTATCGAGTTCTAGCACCAACTGCAGCATCAGAGCCAGGGAAATGGAGAACAGAAAGAACTCCTTATTTAAAAGAAATAATGGATTCACTTTCTCCTTCTTCACCTGCAGAAAAAGTAGTATTCATGAAAGGAGCGCAGATTGGGGGAACAGAAGCTGGTAACAATTGGATAGGCTATATCATCGATCAAACACCAGGGCCAATGCTAGTAGTACAGCCAACAGTTGAAATGGGAAAACGTTGGTCAAAAGGAAGATTTGCGCCACTGATTGAAAGTACACCATGTTTAAAAAGTAAAGTAAAAGACCCAAGATCAAGAGATTCAGGGAATACTGTACAAAGTAAGGAATTTCCAGGTGGAATTGTAGTAATAACAGGTGCAAATAGCAGTGTAGGACTTCGCTCTATGCCAGTAAAATACCTCTTTCTTGATGAAATAGATGCATATCCAGGAGACTCAGGAGGAGAAGGAGATCCAGTACTGCTCAGCATAGCTCGTACCAATACATTTGCACGGCGAAAGATCTTTTTAGTATCAACGCCAACGATTCATGGAATAAGCAGAATTGAGAAAGAATTTGAAGCAACAGATAAGAGATATTTTTTTGTACCATGTCCGCATTGTAATTATTACCAAATATTAAAATGGTCACAAATAAAATGGGAAGATAAAAATCCAAATACAGCACACTATATATGTATAGAATGTGGTGAAAAGATAGAAAATCATCAAAAGACAGAGATGCTTGAGCGTGGAGAATGGAGGCCTACTAATAGAGTAAAAGGTGAGAAAAAAGGATTTCATCTTTCAAGTCTTTATAGTCCAGTAGGCTGGTATAGCTGGACTCAAGCAGTAGAAGATTTTCTTCATGCAAAAGAAAGTGAACAATTACTGAAGGTTTGGATAAATACTACACTTGGAGAAACCTGGGTAGATAAAGGAGAAGTACCAGACTGGAAGCAATTATTTAACAGGAGAGAATTTTTTCAGATTGGCACAGTACCAAGGAGAGAAGTGGTACTTACTGCAGGAGTAGATGTCCAAAAAGATCGTCTAGAGGTGGAAGTTGTAGCATGGGGAAAAAGTCGTGAAAGTTGGTCAATAGACTACCAGGTATTTGAAGGTGATACTGGAGGAGGAGAAGTATGGGGAAAACTTTCGGAGCTCCTCAATCATCATTTTATCGGTGAAAATGGTCTTGAATACATGATAAGTATGATGGCGGTTGATGCTGGGTATGCGACACAAGAAGTATACAATTGGGTAAGAGGTCATCAAGGCTCTGGAAGAGTAATGGCAGTAAAAGGTGTAAATAAAGCATTAGTACCACTTAGCAGCCCAAGTAGAGTTGATATAACAGTTGGTGGTCAAAAGCTAAAAAGAGGAATAAAGCTTTGGCCAGTGGGAGTATCGATATTAAAGTCAGAGCTTTTTCAGCTACTTAATATTTTAAAAGAAGAAGAGAAAGTGCCAGCAGGATATTGTCATTTTCCCGAGTATGCACCTGAGTATTTTAAGCAGCTAACGGCAGAGCAATTAGTCAGCAAGGTAGTAAAAGGATACACCAAACAAGAGTGGCAAAAAGTAAGAGAAAGAAATGAAGTACTAGATTGCCGAATTTATGCGAGAGCAGCATCTATTGCGCTTGGAATTGATCGTTGGCCAGAGAGTAAATGGAATAGTTTGAGTGGAAAAATAGAAAGTAAAAAACCTAAGAAAGTAAGACAGAGTAAGTGGCTGGAAAATGTATAACGAAGAGTATTTAGTTCAAGTCGAAGAAGCGATAAAGAAGCTGCAAAACGGAGAGCGAGTAGTATCAATTGCATATGGTGACCATGTAGTGAGATATGCTGAAGTTCAGATAAATGATTTACTAAACTTAAGACAACGTATTAAAGCTGAGCTAAAGATTGTTGGAATGAAACCGAAGAGAAAGATTGTTTTTTCAAGGGAACGTTCAAAAAAGTGTGTCAAGCCGCATTTTTAGTTCAACTCAATTTTCAATCTATCTGGAAAGAAAATATCAAGTTGAGAAATAGTTAAAGCCCAATTAGGGAGAGCCATAATCCACTTTTGCTCTACCTTTTTTATAGCACAATATACCTGTTTGTACAAGGCATTTGTACTAGTAAATGAACCCTTAGTTTTAGTAAATTTCCTGATTTGTCTATGCAACCCCTCAATTGGATTGGTGGTGTAAATCAGCTTCCTAACTTGCCCAGAATACTTAAAATAACTGGATAAGTTTTCCCAATTGTTCTGCCAGGATTTTATAACTAAAGGATACTTCTCTCCCCATTTTTCTTCCAGCTCAAGCAGATAATTCTCAGCGATCTCTTTACTTGAAGCACGATATATTTTTTTCAAATCATTCATGAAAACTTTTACATCTTTGCTAGATACATATTTCAGTGAATTCCTTATCTGATGCACTATACATAGCTGTACTTCTGCCTTAGGAAACACACTATTTATAGCCGCAGGAAAGCTTTTTAGCCCATCAATGCAGGCAATTAGAATATCTTCTACTCCTCGCTCTTTTAGGTCATTTAGAACTCCCAACCAGAAGTTAGCTCCTTCACTTTCAGCCAAATAAAAACCTAATACTTCTTTTCTGCCATTTTGATTTATGCCCAATATATTATACATGCATTTACTTATACAATGTCCGTCCTCCTTGACCTTAAAGAACATGCCATCCATAAACACTATTGGATACACTGATTGCAGTGGGCGGCTGCGCCATTCATTGATTACTGGTAGCAGTTTATCAGTAATACTGGATATCTCTGCTGCTGATATTTTGTGGTCATATATTTCCTCAACATGTGAAGCTATATCTCTGTATCCCATGCCACTGGCATATGTGCTTAAGACCTTTGCTTCAAGTTCTGGATGTAGGCTTGTTTGCCTTTTTTTGACTATTTGCGGTTCAAAGCTTCCTTCTCTGTCTCTTGGTGTTAATAGTTCAAATGAGCCTGAACTTGTACGTAAAGTTTTTGCATTCCTTCCATTTCTTCGGTTATTTTCTTCACTTTTAGCTGACATGTGGCTTTCTATTTCACCTTCCAGACTTGCCTCTAGCAACCTTTTTATAAACGGTGTTAATGCTCCATCTCTTCCTGTCAATGGTCTTCCTTCTCGTATAGATGACAGGATATTTGTTTCTAATTCTTTATAATCTACCAAACCAGTAGTTCTATTTGCTTGACCCATATCAAACCTCCATTTTTTATATCAATTTATTACTTTTTTTTCGGTTTGACACACTTTTTTGAACGTTCCCTTTTTCAACGAGTAAAGGGATCATATAATGATAAAAATCGTTAAAAGGAACCGTATGACAAAAATTATAGCAAAAGAATATACAGAATTTTTAGAGCAGCTCAAAGAACAGATTGCTACTAGTCGTTATAAAGCAGCACTAGCAGTAAATAGCAAACTCATTGTGCTTTATCACTATATTGGTACAGAGATCTTAAGGCGCCAAAAAGAACATGGTTGGGGTGCTAAAATCATAGATCAGCTAAGTAAGGATTTGAGAAGCGCATTTCCAGAAATGAAGGGATTTAGTGCTAGGAATCTTACTTATATGCGTCAATTTGCTGCAGAATATCAAGATACTGAATTTACGCAGCAGGTTGCTGCACAATTGCCTTGGTTTCATATTGTAGTTATTTTAGATAAAGTAAAAGATCCAAAAGAAAGACTATTTTATTTTCAAAAAGCTATAGAGCACGGTTGGTCACGTAGTATAATGGTGATGCAAATCGAACGTGAATTGCACAAACGTCAAGGAAAAGCTGTTACTAACTTCAAAGATAAGTTACCTTCTCCCCAGTCAGATTTAGCACATTATACATTAAAAGATCCATATATTTTTGATTTTTTGAGTATAGGAGATGACGCTCATGAAAGAGAAGTGGAAAAAGGTCTTGTAGGCCATGTAGAGAAGTTTTTGCTTGAGCTAGGGGAAGGATTTGCATTTGTAGGTAGGCAATTTCACTTAGATGTTGGAAATAAAGACTTCTATATTGATTTATTGTTTTACCATTTAAAGTTACGTTGCTTTGTAGTAATTGAGCTAAAAGACAAAGATTTCAAGCCAGAATATGCAGGTAAAATGAATTTTTATCTTTCAGCCGTTGATGATTTACTAAAGCACGAGACAGATCAACCATCTATAGGATTAATTTTATGCAAGTCAAAGGATAACGTGCTAGCTAAGTATACACTGAAAGACATAAATAAACCGATAGGGTTGGCAGAATATAAAATTACTGAAAATCTACCAGAGAATGTAAAGACAGCCTTGCCAACAATAGAAGAGCTAGAGGCTGAGTTATCCAAAGTTTCAGATAAGGAAAAGTAATGCTGTTAAAATCGTTCAAGCAATTATTTAGCAAACCAAAGATAAAAAGTTTAGCATGGGATGCAGCGGGCTCAGGAAGAAGGGTAATGTATTGGCAAGGAGAAGCGGGAAGCATAAATAATTTGCTTTCTCAAAGCCTTGAGCACCTGCGTAGTAGATCACGTGATATGGTGAGAAAAAATCCATATGCAGCAAATATAATTGATACGATAGTAAGTAACTCTATTGGAACAGGAATAAAACCACAATCAAAAGCAAGAGATGGAGAATTTCGCAAAAAAGTACAAGAATTATGGCTAAAATGGACAGATGAAGCAGACAGTAATGGAGTAAGTGATTTTTATGGATTACAAGCTCTAGTATGTAGAAGTATGATAGAGGGAGGAGAATGTTTTGTACGTTTAAGAACGAGAAAGCTGGAAGATAGATTTTCTGTGCAATTACAACTGCAAGTACTTGAGTCTGAACATTTAGACAATAAAACAAATCAAACTTTAGCAAATGGTAATGTAATAAGAAACGGGATTGAGTTTAACAAGCTTGGGCAAAGAGAAGCATATTACTTATTTAGAGAACATCCAGGCGAAGGCTCATTTGGAGAATCAGTAAGAGTACCAGCAAATGATGTTTTACATATTTATAGACCACTAAGACCTGGGCAAATCAGAGGTGAGCCTTGGCTTTCGAGTATACTGCTAAAGCTTTATGAGCTTGATCAATATGATGATGCAGAGCTGGTGAGAAAGAAAACTGCAGCAATGTTTGCAGGGTTTATTACAAGGCTCGATCCTGAAGCAAATATCATGGGAGAAGGTGAAGCAAGTGAGCAAGGAGTAGCACTATCTGGCCTAGAACCTGGAACAATGCAGCTTTTAGACCCAGGAGAAGACATCAAATTTTCGGAACCATCTGATGTTGGAGGAAGTTATGAAGCGTTTATAAGACAGCAACTGAGGGCAATAGCAATAGGTACAGGAATAACATATGAGCAGCTAACAGGAGATTTAACAGGTGTTAATTATTCATCAATCAGAGCTGGATTAATAGAGTTTCGTCGTAGATGCGCTATGCTGCAACACAACATTATGGTATTCCAGTTTTGCAGACCAGTATGGAATAGATGGCTAGAGTTAGCAGTGCTTTGTGGAGAACTGAGTATAGATGAAAAAGTAGTAAAAGCAGCGAAAGAAGAAGTAAAATGGATACCACAGGGATTTGATTGGGTGGATCCACTGAAAGACCAGCAAGCACAGCAAATGGCAGTAAGGAATGGATTTAAGAGTCGATCGGAAGTAGTATCAGAAATGGGTTATGATGTAGAAGAAATTGATCAAGAAATAGCAGAAGATCAAAAGCGAGCTAATTCTTTTGGACTTTGTTTCGATTCTGACGTTAATCATCAAAGGGAAGGAAGGTGATGTGGATAAATAAACCAGTAATGGTAGAGAGAAGAAGCTTTGAACTATTATCATTATATAATAGCAAACAACCTATCTTTAAGAACTTAAAGCATTTTCATATAAACCCAAAAGGAATAGCAATAATACGTATTTATGGAGTGTTGACAAAAAAAACAGAAGCTTTTGATCATATTTTAGATATGACTTCGTATGAAAATATTCATGAAGAGATAGAGAGCGCTTTAGAAGATAAAAGCATAGAAACGATTCTACTTGACATAGACAGTCCAGGAGGAGAAGTAAACGGTGTCTTTGACCTAGCTGATTTTATTTATGAATCAAGAGCAAAAAAGAGGATAATAGCGATAGCAAATGATGATGCGTACTCTGCTGCATATGCTATAGCTTCAAGCGCTGAAAAGGTTTTTGTGTGTAGAACCTCTGGTTTTGGAAGTATAGGTGTTATTGCAAGTCACATTGACCAAAGCGGTTTTGATGAAAAGCAAGGAATAAAATACACAACTATTTTTGCAGGCAAGAGAAAGAATGATTTAAATCCACATGAGCCAATGACGTCTGAAAGTCTGGAAAGCTTACAAAAAGAAGTAGACCGACTATATGAAATGTTTGTGCAGCTAATAGCAAGAAACAGAGGTCTTTCAATTGAAAAGATTCGATCAACAGAAGCAGGTCTATATTTTGGCGAGAAAGCAGTAGAAATAGGTCTTGCAGATGGAGTTACAACATTTTTTGAATTTATTAACAAAGGAGAAAATACTATGAATAAACAAACTACAACTGACCTAGAAACTGATAATTTAACTAAGTATCGTACTGAAGTTGTTGAATTAATACGTTTATGTAACTTATCACGAATGCCAGAGAAAATAGGAGAATTTATTGAGCAGGGCGTAAGTGTTGAGCAAGCAAGGGAGGTTTTAATGGAATTACTTGCAGAGAGAACGAAGAAGACAGAGATACTGAGTGCAATACCACAGAATTCGCAGGAAGATTTGATGACACAGGTAGCGAAAAGTCGGTGCATTTAAATTTTATAACCGCCATATATAGTGCTCTGCGGTAAATAAGTGTCCAAAATGCGCCATAATGGCTAATTATAAGGTAATAACCGCAGTGTATAGCAGTTATAAACACGGCGGTAAAAAAAATAAAAAAAGGAGAGAAAAAGACATGATAAGTATAACTGAAGGAAATAATTTAGGCGATCTTCTGAAATATGAAGTGTCCAACCTATATTCAAGAGACCAAATAACAGTAGCTAAAGGTCAAAATCTTAAGCTTGGTGCAGTAGTTGCCAAAAAGACGGAAGATGGTTTTATTAGAGTACTTAATCCTGCTGGAACAGATGGCACACAAACAGCAATAGGTGCAATAGTAAGTGATGTAAATGCGACAGAAAATGCCAAAGCAGTAATTATTACTCGTGGTGCAATACTAGCAGATCATGCAGTTGTGTGGCCAGCAAATATCACTGAAGAACAGAAAGCTGAAGCAATAAAGCAACTTGAAGGACGAGGGATCATTGTCCGCAAGGGAGTGTAACTTAAATTAATAAGGGGGAAAAAGAATGCAAAATCCATTTACAAATACAGCATTTAGCATGACGGCACTAACAAATGCGATGAATATATTGCCGATAAATTATGGACGAGTTGAAAATCTAAATTTGTTTCCAAGTAGGTCAGTAAGATTTAGACATATTACAATAGAAGAACATAATGGAGTTTTAAGTCTACTACCAACGCAAGTACCAGGGGCACCAGCAACAGTAGGAAAACGTGGTAAAAGAAAGGTAAGGACATTTACCATTCCTCATATTCCTCATGATGATGTGGTGTTACCAGAAGAAGTACAAGGAATAAGGGCATTTGGATCAGAGAGTGAACTGAAAGCGCTGGCAGATGTAATAACTGACCATTTGCAGCTAATGAGAAATAAACATGCAATAACGTTGGAGCATTTGCGTATGGGAGCGCTGAAAGGAATAATTTTAGATGCTGATGGGTCAGAATTATTAAATCTGTACAACGAATTTAAAATAACACCAAAAGTAGTAAATTTTGCCCTTGGAACAGCAACAACAGATGTAAAACGTAAGTGTCTGGAAGTATTGCGGCATATTGAAGACAACTTAAGTGGTGAATATATGACCGGGATTCATGCTTTAGTAAGCCCTGAGTTTTTTGATGCACTTACTTCTCATACTAAAGTAAAAGAAGCATATGAAAGATGGCAAGAAGGAGCAGCGCTTCGGAATGATATGAGGTCAGGGTTTACGTTCTGTGGAATCACATTTGAGGAATATAGAGGGCAAGCAACTGATCCTGAAGGAACCGTGAGAAGATTTATAGAAAGAGATACAGGGCACTGTTTTCCAGTAGGAACAGCAAGTACATTTACAACATATTTTGCACCAGCAGACTTTAATGAGACAGTAAATACCCTTGGACAGCCACTATATGCAAAACAAGAGCCAAGGAGGTTTGATAGAGGAACTGATTTACATACACAGTCAAATCCTCTGCCAGTGTGCCACAGACCAGGAACATTAGTAAAAGTCGTTGCAGCATAACAATACTGGTAGAGTAACTACAAGTTGGTGAGGCACAAGAGGACTCTACTAGTATATACCTTATTAGCATACTTATGAAAGAATGCAAGAGAATATTAAGAGATTACTAAAAGATTGTTTTGCCCATTTAGGAGAAGTGGCTTTGTATAAATCAAAGGATAAGTCATACATGGTACAAGTATTAAAGCAACAGCCAGATAAATTATACGAGATTGGTGAAGGACAATTTGTGGAAGAAACTTTAGCGTTAGAAGTAAGTGCGTTTGATGTGTTAAGGCCAATAGTAGGAGATGTTTTTGTTATAGGTGATCGAAGATATAAAGTACACTCACCGCCACTTAGAGACAAGTCTGGAATAACGTGGAAAATAAAAGCGTCTGGGGTGTAAAATGTCTGTTCATATAGAAGTTGAGGTAATAGAAAATGTAAATGCTAAAAGAAGAAAAGTAGAATTAGCAACGGTAAAGGCATTAAACAAAACGGCACTATGGTTAAAAGCGCAAGCAGCTAAGGAAATCAGTGAAGAAAAGCAGATAAAATTAAGTTTGATAAGAAAGAGATTAAGAATTTTTAAGGCGAAAACTAGCAGATTAGACGTGTTGATTAGAGCAAATCTCTATGACATTAGAGCATCGACAATTGGCAAGATACAAAAAACAAGAAGAGGATCGAAAGTAGGAAAGCATGAGTTTATAGGAGGATTTGCAGCAGTTATGCCAAAAGGAAATAGCGGTATGTTTAAACGTGAAGGAAGAGCAGCATTGCCAATAAAGGAAGTTAAATTGCCACTCGAACCTGAGGCTTCAAGGATAATAGGAAATCTTGTTAATTATGAGGTTGAGAAAGTGTTTACAAAATTTTTTGGGAACGTTCAAAAAAGTGTGTCAAGCCGCATTTT
This sequence comes from Wolbachia endosymbiont (group B) of Parapoynx stratiotata, assembly GCF_947250635.1. NCBI lineage: Bacteria > Pseudomonadati > Pseudomonadota > Alphaproteobacteria > Rickettsiales > Anaplasmataceae > Wolbachia > Wolbachia endosymbiont (group B) of Parapoynx stratiotata. Next base: position 597,399 of record NZ_OX366335.1, read on the forward strand.
TAGTTCAACTCAATTTTCAATCTATCTGGAAAGAAAATATCAAGTTGAGACATAGTTAAAGCCCAATTAGGGAGAGCCATAATCCACTTTTGCTCTACCTTTTTTATAGCACAATATACCTGTTTGTACAAGGCATTTGTACTAGTAAATGAACCCTTAGTTTTAGTAAATTTCCTGATTTGTCTATGCAACCCCTCAATTGGATTGGTGGTGTAAATCAGCTTCCTAACTTGCCCAGAATACTTAAAATAACTGGATAAGTTTTCCCAATTGTTCTGCCAGGATTTTATAACTAAAGGATACTTCTCTCCCCATTTTTCTTCCAGCTCAAGCAGATAATTCTCAGCGATCTCTTTACTTGAAGCACGATATATTTTTTTCAAATCATTCATGAAAACTTTTACATCTTTGCTAGATACATATTTCAGTGAATTCCTTATCTGATGCACTATACATAGCTGTACTTCTGCCTTAGGAAACACACTATTTATAGCCGCAGGAAAGCTTTTTAGCCCATCAATGCAGGCAATTAGAATATCTTCTACTCCTCGCTCTTTTAGGTCATTTAGAACTCCCAACCAGAAGTTAGCTCCTTCACTTTCAGCCAAATAAAAACCTAATACTTCTTTTCTGCCATTTTGATTTATGCCCAATATATTATACATGCATTTACTTATACAATGTCCGTCCTCCTTGACCTTAAAGAACATGCCATCCATAAACTGTATTAAACAAGACTTGATCTGACACTTTAAAAAAGTAAGTTATAAAATAATAAAAGAAAGGAGTGTTAGATATGAGTACGATACAAACAAAAATACTAAAACCAAAGTTAGGGTTATTAGAACTAGCAAAGCAATTAGGTAACGTATCACAAGCGTGTAAGGTGATGGGTTATTCGCGTGATACATTTTATCGATTTAAGGAGTTATATGAAAGTGGGGGAGAAGGAGCATTACATGAAATAAGTAAGAAAAAACCCCTATTAGCAAACAGAGTTTCCGAAGATATAGAAAGGGCAATAATTGGCATAGCTACAGAATTTCCAGCATATGGACAACAAAGAGCTGCAAATGAGCTGAGAAAAAGGGGTGTAATAATTTCCGAAGGTGGCGTAAGATCTGTATGGCTAAGAAATGACATTGAAACGTTCAAAAAAAGACTTAAAGCCCTTGAAGCAAAGGTTGCACAAGACGGCATAATTTTAACTGAAGAGCAACTTGCAGCATTGGAAAAAGTTAAAGAGCAAAGAGAAGCTCACGGTGAAATTGAAACAGAACACTCAGGTTATTTAGGGTCTCAAGATACTTATTACGTAGGCAATATCAAGGGCGTTGGGCGCATTTACCAGCAGACTTTTATTGATACATATTCGAGAGTGGCTTTTGCTAAGCTTTATACAGATAAAACTGCTATTACCGCTGCCGACTTGCTGAATGATAGAGTAATACCATTTTTCGATGTACAAAACGTGCCATTATTGCGCATTTTGACTGATAGAGGTACAGAATATTGTGGTAAACCAGAAAATCACGCTTATCAGCTTTATTTGGGAATTGAAAATATTGATCATTCAAGAACTAAAGCCAATTCACCACAAACTAATGGCATATGCGAAAGGTTTCATAAAACTATGCAAGATGAGTGTTACAATATTATCTTTAGAAAGAAAATCTACAGTTCTTTAGAAGATTTGCAGATAGATGTTGATCATTGGTTACGCTCTTACAATGAGACCAGGCCTCACTCAGGTAAATATTGCTATGGTAAAACGCCTATGCAGACTTTTCTTGATAGCAAACACATTGCTTTTCAGAAAAATATTAGTAACGTTAAACAAGAGACTGATATTAGTTTTAACTACCTCAATTCTTCTGTCAGTTAATTCGTTGCTGTCAGATTAAGTTGTGTCTAGTACAGATTATGGCTCTCCCTAATTGGGCTTTAACTATGTCTCAACTTGATATTTTCTTTCCAGATAGATTGAAAATTGAGTTGAACTAAAAATGCGGCTTGACACACTTTTTTGAACGTTCCCGCAGTTTATCAGTAATACTGGATATCTCTGCTGCTGATATTTTGTGGTCATATATTTCCTCAACATGTGAAGCTATATCTCTGTATCCCATGCCACTGGCATATGTGCTTAAGACCTTTGCTTCAAGTTCTGGATGTAGGCTTGTTTGCCTTTTTTTGACTATTTGCGGTTCAAAGCTTCCTTCTCTGTCTCTTGGTGTTAATAGTTCAAATGAGCCTGAACTTGTACGTAAAGTTTTTGCATTCCTTCCATTTCTTCGGTTATTTTCTTCACTTTTAGCTGACATGTGGCTTTCTATTTCACCTTCCAGACTTGCCTCTAGCAACCTTTTTATAAACGGTGTTAATGCTCCATCTCTTCCTGTCAATGGTCTTCCTTCTCGTATAGATGACAGGATATTTGTTTCTAATTCTTTATAATCTACCAAACCAGTAGTTCTATTTGCTTGACCCATATCAAACCTCCATTTTTTATATCAATTTATTACTTTTTTTTCGGTTTGACACACTTTTTTGAACGTTCCCTCTTAATTTACAAAAGCAACGGGAGATTGAAAAGAGTATGTGCAAGAAGGAGCTGCTACAAAGGGCCATGCCAAAAGATATTGAGATTGATGTAAGTCGATGTTACAAAATCAATTATGCGAAAATATTAATATAGATGATGAAGATTTTAGCATACTAGATGCAACAGTGGTAGACAATGTATACAATTTAGCTGCATATTTTAATAGTATAGCTTTTCTTATAGTAGTCCGAACAGGGTAAGATATGTGTTTATGGCTATAGTAGGCCAGTAGCATATTATGATTTATTTGGATTATTGTGAAAAGAGCTATAGATCTGGAAAAAAAATTCTGTAAAAGGTCGGCTCAGCCAATCGTGTTTTAATACAGTCTCATATCCTGAAAATACACCTTGTGGCCAGCTCCTGTACAATGACATCTCATTTTCCTGAAAAACAACATAAAAGAGTATTCTTAAAAGATTATTGATATCGATTCGACTCCTTTGCAATAATTTATTAACTGTAGTAATTTATATTTAAATAATAATTTTCAACTTTTATGGTAAATTAGCAATTTTTTCCCTAGAATCAGAAACTCTTCTTAATTCTTCACGTTTTACCCATGAACCCTTCTGCTTATTGGATTCGCTTATTAATTCAGGACGCATTAACCCACCAGATCTAGCAAAAACACCTCGGTCTATGGCTTCAATGACTGATAAACCTCCCAGTAAGCAATTTTGTCCTATTTCTTCATAATTTTCTATTCCCTCATTACAATCTTCTATTGCTTCATTATAACTTTCTATTTTATCAAGTAGAAGTAGGCCTTCTTCACTCACCTCTACTTTTATCCAATTTTTATTTTTCTCATCAGGATATAACCTAACTTCTAATTCTCCCAAACTAGTATAGAAAGTTAATACTACATCGCTGCCTTCTGTAAGATCTGTGTAATTCCTTATGCCATCTTCAATTTTAATTTCTACTTCACTATTACCGATCTTTACTATATTTCTTCCACACTTTACATCTCCATCTGTTAGACCTAAATCCCTTGCCCCATCTGTTATCTTTATAATGTCTATTTTACTATCTTTAGAATATTCTAAGTAAAAAACGGAGTTGTCTACTCTTGCATCTTTTAGCTCGCTATTGGTTGCACTTTTTGCGATTTCAATAAACTTATGAGAATTGCTAATATAATCTCTATAAGCTTTTTTTAGGTTAGTTTTATGCTCTTTAAATTCTGATGTCAGTGTGTTAGCATCAACTGTATTACCAAACACTGCCCCTTTTGATACTAATTGACATATTATATTACTAGCAACTTTAGGATTTTTTTCCAACTCACTGATTTTTTTCATCACATAATCGGTAAAAGTGTACTCATTACCTGAAAAGAAATCTTGTGAAAGAGAATAGTTTAATCGTACACCAGACTTTATAGCATCGTTTACAATCTCTTCAAGTTCAGCCATGTTTTGAGCCTGAAACACCTTATCAGAAAACTCATTTAACTTTTCCTTTTGATTTGAGGTTAAATTAACGAGTAATTTACTGACCTGTCCTTTCTTTTGCTGACGATAAATATTTATACCATAATCTAATGCTCCTGCTTCTAGAAATATTTTTCTTAACTCTTGAGCAAGATCTTCATTATCCCAAGCAAAACGATCAACATACGAAAACACTTTTGATTCACCCATTCCTTGCCTAATATTTAGCACTACTTTTAGGTCTGAATCTCTTTTATGCTTACTTAAAAACTCCTTTAAATTTTTAGTGCAGTCTGAATCGAGTACAAGTAAGTCATACAATTCCTTATTCAACTTTTTCTGTTTATCAGTTAAAAATAATTCTTCTATATTATAGCAGAGTTTATTAGTTGCTATTTGTTGTGGAGTTTTGCCCTTTCTACTTGTTATATTAGGTTTAGCTCCTTTCAAAAGAAGAGAGTTTGCATTATCGTGGTGACCTTTGGCAGCAGCAAGGTATAATGGTGTTTTTCCTTTATTATCTTGTATGTTAGGATCTGCGCCTGCTTCTAAGAGTAAATCTATAGCCTGATTTCCTGTGCGACGAAATCCACCAATCTTTGCTCCTGCAATTGCATGCAATACTGTTGATTGAGATTCTCCTCTTCTTAGGTTAAGAATTACTTTTAAATCTTTATTGTTTCTATTATCATGTAAAAATTCTTCAAGGGGCTCAGTATTATCAAATGAACCACAGTTAGAAGTTAAACATTTTAGAGCACTAAGTAACTTTTTGTTTAAATTTTTTTGACTTGGTGTAAGGTCATGATCTAGAGCAAACCAAACACAAATCTGTTCACTTAATCCAAGTTTGCTATCTATCAAAGATAATGGTTCATTATAGTTTCTGACTGATGGTAAGTCTCCTGAGTACCACATATCATTCATCAGCTCATTTAATAAATGCTCTTTAGATGATAGATGTTCTATAATTGATTCATATTCAAAATCAGATGGCTCTGGTTTGGATTTTAGCTTTATTTGATTGATGATAGATTTTGTTATCCCAGTAAATTTACCCATACTTACTCCTCTGAGCTAAAACATATGATATATTATATGCAATATATAACATTAAATCAATAACCATAATCTTTTTACTACTCACGTCGTTTGTTAAGTTTTTATGGTGAGTAATATAAGATCTTTAGACAATCAAGCAGTTTAGCATTTACCCTACAGTACGGCTTGTTGTCTGTTTTGAATTTGTTACTATCTCACACCAACTATTTTTTTTCTTTTCATTAGATAAGGTAATTTTTTCAGAAGATTGACGTAGTGTTTCATGTTTTTCAAAATATCCTCGTTTAATCGCATCATGTACTGAATATCCACCAAGTAAGCAATTTTCTCCTATTTCTTCCTTATCTTTTAATTGATCAAGTTTCTTCTTGTCATCGTCACTTATCTTTACTTCAATTTTATTGTTGTCTTTATCACTAGAACGTAGATGAATACTAATCTTTCCTACTTCAGTAGTAAAAGACATTTCAATGCCACCTTCTAAAACGTCTGTATAATTTCTTTTTCCTCCTACATTTTCAACTCTTACTATACTCTTTCCAACATGAAATATATGATGTCTAAAACTTAAATCTTTCACTTTTGGATTATTTATAACTTTTGCAACCTCAACAGTGCTATCTTGCGAATATTTTACATAAAAATATCCATTATCCATTTCTACGTGTAAAGCTTTGCCTTGGGCACTACTGTTTATAATACCTTCATCTGCTACACTTTTTAGCTTGTTATCGATTTCTTCACGTTCTGCAAAAATCTCATAACTGAACCCATAAGTTGCATACAATAACTTATCATCATAAAAGGAACTGCATTTTACTCTTCCACCTTTTAATAGTAAATTACTCATGATATTGCGTATAATACCTATATTTTTATCATCTGATACACCCTCGTAGGCAGGAATATCTCTTATTCCCTTAGAAACTAAACTTGTTATAGTCTCACTATCGTCTGATAAACTCTCATAAGGTGGTAATCCCTTATGCTGTCGTATTCTATCAGGGATATTTCTTATTTCCTTAAAAATTAAACTTGTTATAGTATACTTATCATCGTTATATTTTGAATTGAGTCTTATCCCTTTTTGCAAATATTTATTTGTTATGCACTCTATACGCTCTAAAGCAGTGTTTGTAAAATTTTCATGCTTATCCCTATAACCTTGATCATTTTTTGTTACTACATCTTTTAACTCTTTACGAAATTCATCAATTAGACTTCTCTCACTTTCAGTCAGTAGTAGATCTAACTTAATTAAAGCAGAGTCTCTTGGACTAATAGAGTAATTTTTCCAATATAAATCACTATCATCAGTTTCACTCTGATACGACAATGTATGTTTTACACATGTGTCAACAGCCTCCCTAGTTTCATGTCTCTGATCAAGGTCATAACATTCCGAACGATTACTTATTCCTTGAACAAACAAACTATAATCATCTAAATCTGTTATGTCATCTTCAGGCGTTGGTTCCTCATTGCTATTACGCTCAATTTTTGAATGCCATGGCTCAGTATTTAATTCCTCTCCTAGCTTTTGTTCACTGATAGATTCTACAACATATTTTACTGACTCTGTATCCATACTACCTCCTAGCCTAGATATAGAATATATTATGTACAATATATAATATTGGTCAAGCTAATTTCAACACAATCTTTTTACTACTCATATTTTTGTTAAGTTTTTATGGTGAGTAACAATGGAGTATGTAGATAGGTTAAAAGTTGCTTATGACTGCAAATTTGAGCTAATTTTACTATAGATTAAAATAGTTAAGACCTATATTTGATATCACTATTATTAAGAGCGTGATGGATTATGCTTTAAAGGAGTACGGAAACTGCTGAAGTTTTTACAGCAAACCTGTATGGAGCAACTTCAGCAGAATAAACAAACACATGCCAGTATTAGTAGAGAATTATTTATAAGTCAATTAACTTTTTCAAAAAATATTTTAGTGAAGATACCATGCTAGCTAGTATTATAAACAATTCAATTGTTTACTCCTTCAAAAAAGATCGTATATTTTTGAGAACAAGTTGCGTAAAAATAAGGTTATAAAAATAGAAGATTTAAATTATTTCCATAAGCTTAGGCAAAACAGTTCGTATGTATATATGGATAAAATGGGCTAATATGGCTAGTTTTAGCGTATAGCAAAGTCAGAATACAAAAAAGTTCGTATGTATCGCGCGGTAGACCATGACATCCCAAAGAAAACACTTCTCACGTTTGCTTGTTAATTATGTATAAATATAATTATATTATTGATTTAATAATAGAAGATATGATAATATGTATTAATTAAAGTGATGTTGTTAGCCATCAAAAAGTAACTTGCTTTAATAATTTTTGTTGCTATACTATAGTATAGGTTTAATATAGTGGGTTTGATATGTTGAAGTTGAGTGAAGTACCAGGTTCATCATCTGATGGTGGTGCTCGAGAAAGCTGTGTGACTAGAGAGCCTATTTCCATTTTTAGTCAGATAAAAAAGGCAGAGAATGAAGAGAGAAAAGAGGAGCTAAATCGACTTTTAGAGGCATTAAGGAAGAAGTTGCCTGAGGGCTTTAAGATAGGGGCTGCTGTGGGTGAAGGGGATTGTTTTTTTGACTCCTTGGCTCAAGGATTGAACGAGCTAAAAGATCAAGGTTTGATTACAAGTAGTAAAGGATTTAGTGTAAAGTTTTTACGGGAAAGTTGTAAGCAATATGTACAACAAGTTAATCAATCAAAAAAAGGCTCATGGTTGGATAATGCTTTAAAAGGAGAAGATGGAAAACTTTGTGAATATATTTCACGTATTGAATTTACTGCAGAAAACATTGAAAACGCTATATGGGGAAGATCTGAGATTGAAGGAAAAATGATATGTGAAAAGTATAGCGTAAAAATTAGGGTTATAGAATTGAGAGATGAAGAGATAGATGGAGTACATGTCACTAAAGGTAAGGTAGGTACAGGTAATAATATTGTTTATATAGTGAATTACAGAAACCATTCTGTACCACTTCTTAGTAATATTAAAAAGGATATAAAGAGAGGCATAAAAGTTTCTAGAGAGGAAGTTTACGGTTCGATACCATTGCAAAATATTGAAAACTCCTCACGCAAACAAAGTAGTTATTCAAGAAGTTCAAGTAAGGAAATTTGTGAAATTGGTGTAAGCTCTAGAAAACGTAAGTGTTCTGTTACAGATAAAGACAGTAAGGTAATAAAAAGGGCACGCATTAATATAAATGTTACTAATAATGAAGACTCAGAGTTTCCTAGTGATTTACAAGATGAATCTAAACATGATGAACTGGATAATACTTGTCAAACTAAGAAATATATTCCTCATCATTTGATTGGGCTTATGTATCAATTAGACTTGTCGGTGCTTTGCTCACTTAGAAAGTCCATGTATGAACATAAATATCCTTCGTTGTCATTAGCATTTGAAGATTCTGAAATTGATAAGTTTAGTAATATTGTTCTTCGTTACGAAAAGAAGTCTATTCATATACAAGTTGAAAATGTAGACAAGTATTATATGGATGACGGCATTAATTATGCTAGGCTATTCACTAAAGAAAAACGAAGTTTTTCTTTTATTAATGATTACTTTGAGAGTTTTGTAAGACATCTAATATCTAAATCGGATAGTTTATCAAATGATATAGAATATCTTATTATCTATACTAATTCATGCTTGAATCTTACAGAAGAAAAGGAATTAAAAAAAGGACGATTTAAAAATTTTTACCCTTTTAAATTTGATAGCATGGATATAGAGGAATGTGATATTTTGAAAGACTTTTTGTTTACAAATGATAATGCGCAAGGGTGTGGTTTTTATCAATTTTCGCAAGATAAAATAACAAGAAAAGAACTTTTAAAGCGATTAGAATGCTCGTCTGCTGTGCAAAAAGTGATAAAAGGAAGAAAACTTTCCCGGGAAGAAATAAAAGAAAAATTTTTAGATAAATTAGTATTTGCAGTTAATCAGCCTAATAGAGAAGAACTGAACAGCATTATTAAAAATGAAATGGAAAAGAATAGTGAAATTCAAGACAATTATATAACATTACAAGAAAAAACATTACGTGATTTAACAGCTTCAGAAAAGCATAAAGAACTTGTACCTGGAATTATGTATGAGTTTAATTTGTTAATGTTTTTCTTGCATGATATGTTCTTGCATAAAAATATGTTTTCTATAAACCTTGGAGGAAAAAGCTCTGATATATCTAATGGCATTACTATCAACTATAAAGACAGAACTGATTACATAAAGGCTCATAACGCAGGTAGTAATATTGATTACAGTCAGTTATTTCCCTCCAGAAAACAGAAAGGAAAGAATACGTTTTCTATTAACAAGCATTTTTCTCTTTTTGTTGAAGAGTTAAAAAATGATATGAGATATTTTATTATCTACACTAATGCAGATCTAGATCTTACAGGAAAAAACGAATTAAAAAAAGTGCTATCTAAAGGTTTTTATCCTTTAAAATTTGATAGTATAGATATGGAAGCATGTGACATTTTAAAAGACTTTTTATTTATGAACGATAATACGCAAGGGTATAGTTTTTATCAATTTTCGCAAGACAAAATAACAAGAAAAGAACTTTTAAAGCGATTAGAATGTTCTTCTGCTATACAGAAAGTGATAAAAGAAAGAAAATTTTCTCAGGAAGAAATGAAAGAAGCATTTTTAGGTAAATTAGTATTTGCAATTAATCAGCCTAGTAGAGAAGAACTGAGCAGCATTCTTAAAAGTGAAGTAGAAAAAAATAATGAGTCTAATAAAGTTCCATACAATTATAAAGAATTACATGAAATAGCATTACGTTGGTTAGAATCTCATGAATTTGGCCCTATTACAAAGGGAATAATGGAAAAGCTTTTTGGAGATATAAAAAATAATAGGTCTAGTTATCAGAAAATTCAAAAAAATATTGATGAAGAAATCAAATTTGCTAGAAGCTTAGTTGGTAGAGAAGGAACACCCTCATTTTATCAATTCTTAAATTTTTTAATTAAGGGAGAAGGAAGAAGATATCTAGAAGTTCTAAAAAGAAATGAGGTAAGTCTAGCTAATATGTCTAGTATTTTGCATGGAGCAGGAGATGAAGCTGTAAGAGCTTTTAAAGACTTATATAACTTTTGGTTTGATAAAGAAGGAAATAAAATGCAATATTTAAAAACTCTAGAAAAAGAAGGAATAAACCTAGTTAATATGTCAAGCATTTTACATGGAGCGAGAGCGAGTGCTGCTCAAGCCTTTAAAGACTTGTATGACCTTTGGTTTGATCAGAACGGGAAAAAAACACAATATTTAACAAAACTAGGAGAAAATGGAGTAGATCTAGTTCGTATGTCCAGTATCTTAAGTGGAGCAGGAGCTAATGCTTCTCGAGCCTTTAAAGACTTATATGATCTTTGGTTTGATCAGAACGGGAAAAAAACACAATATTTAACAAAACTAGGAGAAAATGGAGTAGATCTAGTTTGTATGTCCAGTATCTTAAGTGGAGCAGGAGCTAATGCTTCTAAAGCTTTTAAAGATTTATATAATCTTTGGTTTGATGAAGAAGGAAATAAAACGCAATGTTTAAAAACTCTAGAAAAAGAAGGAATAGATCTAGCTAATATGTCCAGTGTCTTGCATCGAGCAGGAAATAGTGCTGCTCAAGCCTTTAAAGACTTATATAATCTTTGGTTTGATCAGAACGGAAAAAAAACACAATATTTAACAAAACCAGCAGAAAATGGAGTAGATCTGGTTCGTATGTCCAGTATCTTAAGTGGAGCAGGAGCTAATGCTTCTCGAGCCTTTAAGGATTTACATAATCTTTGGTTTGATCAGAACGGAAAAAAAACACAATATTTAACAAAACTAGGAGAAAATGGAGTAGATCTAGTTTGTATGTCCAGTATCTTAAGTGGAGCAGGAGCTAATGCTTCTAAGGCTTTTAAAGATTTATATAATCTTTGGTTTGATGAAGAAGGAAATAAAACGCAATGTTTAAAAACTCTAGAAAAAGAAGGAATGAATCTAGCTAATATGTCCAGTGTCTTGCATCGAGCAGGAAATAGTGCTGCTCAAGCCTTTAAAGACTTATATAATCTTTGGTTTGATAAAAGAGGAAATAAAACGCAATATTTAAAAATTCTAGAAAAGGAAAGAATAAATCTATCTACTGTGTCTAGTATTTTGCATGGAGCAGGAAATAGTGCTGCAGAAGCTTTTAAAGACTCGTATGATCTTTGGTTTGATGAACAAGGAAATAGAACACAATATTTAAAAACTCTAGAGAAAGAAGGAATAAATCTATCTAATATATCCAGTATTCTAGGTGGAGCAGGAACTAATGCTCCTAAAGCTTTTAAAGATTTATGTGATCTTTGGTTTGATGAGCAAGGAAATGAAAAGCAGTATTTAAAGCATTTTATTGAGAAAAAAGATGGGGAAAAAACTTTTACGATGTATAACTTATCCAGTATTTTAGGTGGAGCAGGAGCTAGTGCTAAAGATGCTTTTGAAAAATTGCATAGTGTTTGTTTTAATGACGAAGGAAAAAGAACAGAACTTTTAGATGACTTCTATAAGGCAGGTTTTGAGCCAAGTAACTTATCCTGTATGTTATGTAAAGCAGGAATTCATACTTCTTCCATCTTAAAAAGATTGCATAGCGTTTGTTTTAATGACGAAGGAAAAAGAACAAAACTTTTAGATGACTTCTATAAGGCAGGTTTTAGGCCATGTGATTTTTGCAGTATATTAAGTGGAGCAGCGGATAGTTTAGAAAAATTTCATGATTTTTGTTTTATAGGAGAAACAAAAAAGTATTTAAACCATTTTTTAAATGAGGAAAAAGGTTTTACGCTGAGCAATTTATGTAATATATTGCATGGAGTAAGAGCTAATATTTGTTCTGCTTTAAAAGATTTTCATGATGTTTGTTTTGATGAGGTAGGAAACAAAACGCAGCTTTTAGCTGATTTCCGTAAGGTGGGTTTTATGCCTAGTGATTTATCCAATATATTGTCCATGGCAGGAACTAATGCCAATTCTATTTTAAGAAATTTTCATAAAGTTTATTTTAATAAAGAAAATCATTTAAATCACTTCTTAGCCAAGAAAGAACTTTTTACACCAAAGGATTTATCCAAGATATTACATGGAGTAGGACTTAATATTTGCCCTACCTTTGAAAAATTGCATGATCTTTGTTTTGATAAGGCAGGCAACAAAACAAAGTATTTAAACAATCTTATCAAAAATAATCGGCATGAGATGTTTAATATATTATATAAAAAAGTCAGAAAAGCTCCTTCTGCTTTCTTAGATGAACAGAATATTAGTGAAGGAGACAAAATAACCAATGTAGGCCTTGAGTCAAGTAGCTCATCTGGTAGAACGGAGCAAGGACAAAATTTAGGTAATGCACAACAAAATGATCCTAAAGTTAAGAGAAAAACCAGGAAGGGTACCTTAAATCGGGGTGAAAACAGTCAAGAAACTACTGACGGAATAGATGATAACCCTGAAACTTATTTAAATGATCCAACAGTAGACAAGCAGCTACAAGAATCATGTCAGACAATTTCTTTCTGAAGTTGTTTTATTTCAGCTTTAGGAAGGCCGGTTGTTTGGGAGATGATATCAATGGAAACACCAGCCTTAAGTAGGTTTTTTGCAACTTCAATGTCCCTTTCTTTGCGACCTTCCGCCCTGCCTTTTTCATGACCGATTTGGATGCCTTCTTGTCTACCTTCTTGTCTACCTTTTTGAGTGGCATCATCGAGTTTTTGAGCGAGGACAGCCTGTTCATCACGAATACGCTTGATCTCCTGTTCATAGGCGATAAATTCTTTTTCTGACCAGTTGAATCTATTTAGCTCTTCATAGGCCTTTTTAATTATTAGATCACTACCTATTATTTTTTCCAGCTCTTCTTCACTGGTTTCGTCTGCATATTTGAAGAAGTAAACCCATTTCTCAACTATATTCTCTAACTGATCTTCTTTTGTCTTCGGAAATTTTGGCAATTCAATAAATATGAAGTAAAAATCTTTTAGATCATGTTCATTAGTATCTTCATCGCGAATAGTGTGCTTTGATTTATACTCAGACTTATCAGGAAATAAAATACAATCTGCTATAGCAATAAAGATAATTTCCTTAAGGTCCTGGTATTGATCACCTTTATCGGCTTGTCTTGAATAGGCTTTAGCAGCATAGTATTGGGCACGTTTCTCGAAGCCTTTGGTTTTAGCGACCTGCATTTCGACTATCACTTGTAGCCCATTTTCATCTCTACAAAGAACATCGACAATGCTTTGTTTTTTGGAGGCAATCTCAGGGTCTTGAATAGTACTTAAAAACTCTATATCCTTTATTGCACTTTTACCAGTGAAGCCAAGAATATCATTAAGAAAGTGAATAAGAATATCTTTATTTTTTTCAGTACCAAAGATGCGCTTGAACGATATATCATTCTTAGGATCGAGAAACTTGGAAAGAGCCATGAGAAAGTAAGATAAAAAGCATTCATAATCATACACAATTGTGAAGAAATATTCAACGTTTTTGTGCTAAAGTCTATTAAAGTTAGCTAAATTTCAAGAGTTGGCAAAAAACTACCTTCATAGATGACCATAGAATGCTACTGCGCACCTTAGCTGTTTATTTTATCATCTTTTACAACTCCCTCCATAAACCCCAGCAAATGAATTCATGAGCTATAAAGAGCTTTAAAAACACTTATTTTGGGTGTGAGAGATTAACCTCCTAATAAAAATACAAGCCCAAAAGCTCAATTACAATTTACCTAATATCGTGAGGACAGGTTCATTAATCTCCCACACCTTTACAGGATAAAGATCTTGAAACTTAGTGTCAACATTTCAGTAGCAAATTTATGTTAAATCTATATCCTGTCAATATGGACAAAAAGAAGGTTATAATATATACAGATGGAGCTTGTTCTGGAAACCCTGGTCCCGGTGGATGGGCAGCCGTGGTAATGTATGAAAATAAAAGTGTCTTTATCAAAAAACGTATCTCTGGAGGTGAAGAAAACACAACAAATAACAAGATGGAGCTAAAGGCTGTAATTAATGGACTAAAGATGTTAAAAATTTCCTGCAAAGTTATTGTACACACTGATAGTCAGTATATTAAACAAGGTATAACAGAGTGGATCAACAAGTGGAAAATAAATGGTTGGAAGACAGCCGATAAAAAGCCAGTGAAGAACAGAGAATTATGGCAGGAACTAGATGAAGTTGCTTTGCAGCATGATATTAATTGCAAGTGGGTTAGAGCTCACAACGGTAATATGTACAATGAGGAGGCAGATAGACTTGCTAGAAAGGAATCTAAAAAGCTAAAATATAGAGATTGTGAGGTCAAGAAATCACCAAAAAATAGAGGGAACTCTAAGTTTCATAGATTGGGTGGAGTATTATGGCAATAATTCTTTTAGATACAAAAACAATAAATCGTATAGCAGCAGGTGAAGTAATCGAAAGGCCAGCAAGTGTAGTAAAGGAATTAGTAGAAAATGCAATAGATGCTGGAAGTTCAGAAATAGAGATCAAAATAGAAAGTGGTGGGCGTAACCTTATCACTGTGACAGATAATGGAAATGGAATAGAAAAGGAAGATTTGGAACTTGCGTTTATGCGCCACGCTACTTCAAAATTAAGCGATGGTGAATTAATAGAGATCAGACATCTTGGCTTTAGAGGAGAGGCTCTGCCTTCAATTGCAGCAGTAAGCAGAATGAAATTATCATCCAAGGCAAGTGGAGCAAAGGAAGCATGGTCTATAAGATATGAGGGAGGAGAAAAAATAAGAGAGATTACCCCTTGTTCTTTGTTGCAAGGTACATATATTGAAGTTCGTGACTTATTTTTTGCTACACCAAATAGACTAAAGTTTCTAAAAACCGAAAGGGCAGAAACACAAAGTATTGTTGATATTGTGAATAACTTAGCGATGATTAATTATAGTATTGGGTTTACTCTCACTTCTGGTAATAAAAAGCTCTTAAAATATGTTAAGCAAACTTCGCTGTTCAACAGATTATGTGAAATAGAAGAAGAATTTCAAAGCAATTCACTGGAAGTTAAAGAGGAAGAAGAAGGCATCAAACTTAAGGGACACATCTGTAAACCTAATGTCAATCGTGGCAACTCAACTCAGATTTATACGTTTGTTAATGGAAGGCCAATAAAAGACAATCTACTTGTTGGTGCAATTAGATATGCGTATCACGATTTTATTCCAAACAATAGGTATCCTTTTGCAGTGTTGCATTTAGAAGTACCATATGACCAAGTAGATGTAAATGTGCATCCAAATAAATCGGAAGTAAGATTTCAGAATAAAAGGCTAATATATGAAATAGTGAGAAGAGGGATAATAAAAACACTATCAACGAGATTTGCAGCGGGTGATCAAGGTATTGAAGAGGAGCTAATTTTTAATGATAGTAAAAGCCAAGAGCAGATTGATAGTCAAGAGAAAAAAGATCAAAAAGAGTTTTATGAAAAGAGACCAAGTCTTTTAGAAAATCGTCTAATGAAAGAGTTCAATGCACCAGATGAAAGAAGGCAAAGCTTACCAGAAACTTTTAAGTATGGAGAATCCCCACCCCAAAAGGGAACGATGGTTTTAGAAAGGAAGCAAATTGATTTAATAGCGGATCATCCTCTAGGATATGCACGCTGTCAGGTCTACAATACTTACATTATTGCTGAGGCTAAAGGAAAATTAATTATAGTAGACCAGCACGCAGCCCATGAGAGATTAATACACGAGTGCTTAAAGCAAAAATCAAGCATAAAAAGACAAAAACTTCTTCTTCCTGAAACAGTTGAGATTAAAAACCAAGCAGGAATGGAGATGGTTGGAATGTATAAAGATAGGCTCTTTGAAATGGGTTTTGGTATTGAAATAGAATCAGAAGATAAAGTAAGGGTGAAAGAAATACCTGCAATTTTAGGAACAATAAATGTGAAAGAGATGGTGATGAATATAGTTGATAGATTAATGGAGATAGGAGATACGCTACCTATAGAAGAAAAAGTGAACAAGATACTAGCTACCATTGCGTGCCATGGGTCAATTAGAGCTGGAAGGGCAATGAAGTTGGAGGAGATGAATGAGTTGATGAGACAAATGGAGGAAACACCTTATGCTGGGCAATGCAATCACGGAAGACCAACGTATATAGAAATGAAACTAAGTGATATAGAAAAATTGTTTGAAAGGAGATGAGTTCAGTTTGTCAAAAAGGTTCCCAATTAAGTATAAGTAACGGCTCTTCTGATTATGAGTATAAAATGTGAAAAAAGAGAATAAATGCTCTAATTTTTTAGATTACAAAGTAATAGGACAGGAAGTAAGAAATCGTAGGTTAGCAAAGGGATATACTCAAAAAGATTTAGCAAAAAAAATCGATACAACATATCAAGTAATACTGCAATATGAAAAAGGAACACGCAGAATTTCAATTAAGAAGTTATATGAATTAGCAGAAGCATTATCAACAACTGCTAGAGATCTAGCTTGCGGACAAGAAGTATCAAATGAGGGAAGGTATGAGGAAGAGGAGGTACTAAATCTAGTAAGAAGACATAAAGAGATTAAGGATCAAGAATTACGTGAAACGTTTTATTTATTAACTAAATTCATCCGTATTAGTGAGGAAGAAAGTGGAAAGGCGGTAAAAATAGAAGTAGCAAAGGGTTTGGTTAAGGAAGGAGTTTCTGCTCATGTTATCTCTCAAACGACCAGTTTATCTATTGATGAATATGATAATGATGAAAAAAAAATTTCTATTCCGTATAAAGTAGGTCGAAGAATAAAAGAATGGAGGTTGAGAAGAGGATACACACAAGAAGATTTAGCAAGTAAAGTGGGCATAATAAATCAAAGAATATATGAATATGAACAAGGACGATCTGCTGTTTCACTTGAAATGTTGGGAACGTTCGGGAACGTTCAAAAAAGTGTGTCAAACCGAAAAAAAAGTAATAAATTGATATAAAAAATGGAGGTTTGATATGGGTCAAGCAAATAGAACTACTGGTTTGGTAGATTATAAAGAATTAGAAACAAATATCCTGTCATCTATACGAGAAGGAAGACCATTGACAGGAAGAGATGGAGCATTAACACCGTTTATAAAAAGGTTGCTAGAGGCAAGTCTGGAAGGTGAAATAGAAAGCCACATGTCAGCTAAAAGTGAAGAAAATAACCGAAGAAATGGAAGGAATGCAAAAACTTTACGTACAAGTTCAGGCTCATTTGAACTATTAACACCAAGAGACAGAGAAGGAAGCTTTGAACCGCAAATAGTCAAAAAAAGGCAAACAAGCCTACATCCAGAACTTGAAGCAAAGGTCTTAAGCACATATGCCAGTGGCATGGGATACAGAGATATAGCTTCACATGTTGAGGAAATATATGACCACAAAATATCAGCAGCAGAGATATCCAGTATTACTGATAAACTGCTACCAGTAATCAATGAATGGCGCAGCCGCCCACTGCAATCAGTGTATCCAATAGTGTTTATGGATGGCATGTTCTTTAAGGTCAAGGAGGACGGACATTGTATAAGTAAATGCATGTATAATATATTGGGCATAAATCAAAATGGCAGAAAAGAAGTATTAGGTTTTTATTTGGCTGAAAGTGAAGGAGCTAACTTCTGGTTGGGAGTTCTAAATGACCTAAAAGAGCGAGGAGTAGAAGATATTCTAATTGCCTGCATTGATGGGCTAAAAAGCTTTCCTGCGGCTATAAATAGTGTGTTTCCTAAGGCAGAAGTACAGCTATGTATAGTGCATCAGATAAGGAATTCACTGAAATATGTATCTAGCAAAGATGTAAAAGTTTTCATGAATGATTTGAAAAAAATATATCGTGCTTCAAGTAAAGAGATCGCTGAGAATTATCTGCTTGAGCTGGAAGAAAAATGGGGAGAGAAGTATCCTTTAGTTATAAAATCCTGGCAGAACAATTGGGAAAACTTATCCAGTTATTTTAAGTATTCTGGGCAAGTTAGGAAGCTGATTTACACCACCAATCCAATTGAGGGGTTGCATAGACAAATCAGGAAATTTACTAAAACTAAGGGTTCATTTACTAGTACAAATGCCTTGTACAAACAGGTATATTGTGCTATAAAAAAGGTAGAGCAAAAGTGGATTATGGCTCTCCCTAATTGGGCTTTAACTATGTCTCAACTTGATATTTTCTTTCCAGATAGATTGAAAATTGAGTTGAACTAAAAATTGTACTAGACACAACTTAATCTGACAGCAACGAATTAACTGACAGAAGAATTGAGGTAGTTAAAACTAATATCAGTCTCTTGTTTAACGTTACTAATATTTTTCTGAAAAGCAATGTGTTTGCTATCAAGAAAAGTCTGCATAGGCGTTTTACCATAGCAATATTTACCTGAGTGAGGCCTGGTCTCATTGTAAGAGCGTAACCAATGATCAACATCTATCTGCAAATCTTCTAAAGAACTGTAGATTTTCTTTCTAAAGATAATATTGTAACACTCATCTTGCATAGTTTTATGAAACCTTTCGCATATGCCATTAGTTTGTGGTGAATTGGCTTTAGTTCTTGAATGATCAATATTTTCAATTCCCAAATAAAGCTGATAAGCGTGATTTTCTGGTTTACCACAATATTCTGTACCTCTATCAGTCAAAATGCGCAATAATGGCACGTTTTGTACATCGAAAAATGGTATTACTCTATCATTCAGCAAGTCGGCAGCGGTAATAGCAGTTTTATCTGTATAAAGCTTAGCAAAAGCCACTCTCGAATATGTATCAATAAAAGTCTGCTGGTAAATGCGCCCAACGCCCTTGATATTGCCTACGTAATAAGTATCTTGAGACCCTAAATAACCTGAGTGTTCTGTTTCAATTTCACCGTGAGCTTCTCTTTGCTCTTTAACTTTTTCCAATGCTGCAAGTTGCTCTTCAGTTAAAATTATGCCGTCTTGTGCAACCTTTGCTTCAAGGGCTTTAAGTCTTTTTTTGAACGTTTCAATGTCATTTCTTAGCCATACAGATCTTACGCCACCTTCGGAAATTATTACACCCCTTTTTCTCAGCTCATTTGCAGCTCTTTGTTGTCCATATGCTGGAAATTCTGTAGCTATGCCAATTATTGCCCTTTCTATATCTTCGGAAACTCTGTTTGCTAATAGGGGTTTTTTCTTACTTATTTCATGTAATGCTCCTTCTCCCCCACTTTCATATAACTCCTTAAATCGATAAAATGTATCACGCGAATAACCCATCACCTTACACGCTTGTGATACGTTACCTAATTGCTTTGCTAGTTCTAATAACCCTAACTTTGGTTTTAGTATTTTTGTTTGTATCGTACTCATATCTAACACTCCTTTCTTTTATTATTTTATAACTTACTTTTTTAAAGTGTCAGATCAAGTCTTGTTTAATACATAAAAATGCGGCTTGACACACTTTTTTGAACGTTCCCCCTTGACCTTAAAGAACATGCCATCCATAAACACTATTGGATACACTGATTGCAGTGGGCGGCTGCGCCATTCATTGATTACTGGTAGCAGTTTATCAGTAATACTGGATATCTCTGCTGCTGATATTTTGTGGTCATATATTTCCTCAACATGTGAAGCTATATCTCTGTATCCCATGCCACTGGCATATGTGCTTAAGACCTTTGCTTCAAGTTCTGGATGTAGGCTTGTTTGCCTTTTTTTGACTATTTGCGGTTCAAAGCTTCCTTCTCTGTCTCTTGGTGTTAATAGTTCAAATGAGCCTGAACTTGTACGTAAAGTTTTTGCATTCCTTCCATTTCTTCGGTTATTTTCTTCACTTTTAGCTGACATGTGGCTTTCTATTTCACCTTCCAGACTTGCCTCTAGCAACCTTTTTATAAACGGTGTTAATGCTCCATCTCTTCCTGTCAATGGTCTTCCTTCTCGTATAGATGACAGGATATTTGTTTCTAATTCTTTATAATCTACCAAACCAGTAGTTCTATTTGCTTGACCCATATCAAACCTCCATTTTTTATATCAATTTATTACTTTTTTTTCGGTTTGACACACTTTTTTGAACGTTCCCATTCCTTCCATTTCTTCGGTTATTTTCTTCACTTTTAGCTGACATGTGGCTTTCTATTTCACCTTCCAGACTTGCCTCTAGCAACCTTTTTATAAACGGTGTTAATGCTCCATCTCTTCCTGTCAATGGTCTTCCTTCTCGTATAGATGACAGGATATTTGTTTCTAATTCTTTATAATCTACCAAACCAGTAGTTCTATTTGCTTGACCCATATCAAACCTCCATTTTTTATATCAATTTATTACTTTTTTTTCGGTTTGACACACTTTTTTGAACGTTCCCCCAAAATCAGGTTTTGATTGCTGAGCTACTCTATATTCCTCCAGATATTCTCTAATACTAAGACCTTTTTGTTTAATGCATGATGTTGCTGCTTTCAAATCTAATGGAAAACAATTAAACTCTTCTATTAACTCTGATATAGATTTACCTTGTGATTCATCTTCCCCTAAGGCTTTTCGAGTAAATTCCTCGGCTTCTTCTTTTTTTAAATTACCCAACTTTATTTCTTCTATATCTTCTATTTCTTCTTTCCAATTCTTGTTAGGAGAAGTAATTAAAACGTAAGGTTTTTCTCTATTAGAAAAAACAGGGAAGCTGGATGGTAAAAAATTCTCAATCTCCTTATAACTACTAGCATCATCGAAAACAAACAAACTTTTTGTGTCTTGAAGATACTCATATACATCCTCGACAATAGATTTAATGTTTCTCTCTCTCCTTTGCTCACTTTTTCTAGAAACCCCTAACCTTTCAGCCAACCCATGAAATGAATTTGAAAGATTGGTACATGACGAGGCATCTATCCACATAATCCTTGCCCAAGTAGCCTTACGCCTTTCACTAAACCCATAGCCTCTAGCAAGTTCGCTTTTTCCTATTCCAGACTTCCCACTAATTAAGACTACTCGTGACATTTTTACTTCTTGACTACTACTATGTAACCTTAGGTTCAAATTTTTTACCACCTCTTTTCTTTCAATGAAATTTTCTGGTGTCTTGCCAAAACTATAGGAAAATTGACGCCTATCTTCATCTTGCTTTCTAAGATGTTCTTTTACATCTTCTATATCTTTCCTTTTCACAGGATCTTGTTCATTAATCTTATATGTTAAAAACAAGTCTTTATAAGTATTAAGAAGTAGTAATATAAAGATGTATAGAGAAGAGGAACCGTCATAGATCTTGGTCATAAGGGACCGTATTGGAGCAAGGTTCTCTTCTCTGTTTATGTACTGAATAGTTCCGAACAACTGATTGAGTTTTTAGGCTCGTATATAAGGGTGGAAAATGCAGTATTATATTATTCTTACGGAGGAATTATGAATTCATCAAATATCATTGCTGGCATTGATGTTAGCAAAAATAAGCTAGATATCCACATTCATCCACTTGGACATTATAAAGTATTTGAAAATGACGTTCAAGCTATTGATCAAATACTCGACTTTTTACGTTTGCATAATGTAACCAAAGTTGGACTTGAAGCAACTGGTGGGTACGAAAAATTATGTGCTTATACTTTACTAAGCCATGGTTTCGAAGTATATGTTATTCAACCTAGATGGGTTAGAGATTATGCAAAAAGCCTTGGTATCGCTACTAAAACTGATAAAATAGACTGCAGCATCATCTCACGTTATATCAATAATACAGATATGCGTGTTACTCCTTTAAAGGTTAGTAATATTGACAGTTTGAAGCAAAAGTTATCTCGCAGAAATCAATTAGTGGAAATGGCAAAAATACAAAAAACTCAAGCTCATCAAGTAACTGATATATCCATAATCAAACAAATGGAAGAACTACTTGCCATTTTGCAAAGTCAAATTCAAGTTTTAGAAGACGAGATGATAACATTGATTGAGCAAAGTCAAGAGCTTAAAGAAAAATACATATCAATAACTAGTATGCCAGGAGCAGGTAGAATCTTAGCTATTACTATGATCTGTTATCTACCAGAATTAGGAACTCTCCGACATAAAGAAATATCTAGCCTTTCTGGAGTTGCACCTTTTAATCGAGATAGTGGTTTTAGTAAAGGAAAAAGATGTATTCAAGGTGGTAGATCACAGATTAGAACAGTTTTACATATGTGTGTTCTTAGTGCACAAAAGTACAATTCTTATATAAGAATCTTCTTTGATAGGCTATACGATCAATACAAAAAACCATATAAAGTTGCTTCTACTGCTGCCATGAGAAAATTACTTATCCTTGCTAACTCTTTAATCAGAGATGGCAGGGTTTTTACTGAGGAATATAGCCCTAAAGCTGCTTAGATTGAAAATTAGTGTAGTTGTGGATAAGTGCGCTTACACAGACTGAAAGCACTTATCCACATCCACACTTCTTAAAAGAATTCAAATCAAATACTACAACTTAAATTACGTAAAATGTGTTAAAAGCATCTTTGGCTTTATAGTCCACTAAGTAAAAATTTATTTTTAGTATTTTTCTATTGACTTTTAACACAACTGCTCCTGTCTTTTTTATAATAGAAACTACCCGAGTTTTAGTCATGGAATATATTGCTAAACTAGCCAGTGCAACAGCAGCAAATGCTAAAACACTTATTTCAAGTGGTGTAGCTGCAAAAACTGCAATTGGCGCTAAAATCGAAGTTGAAGACACCCAATACGGTGTTGAAAGTGCTACTGCTGTGCCTATAACATACAGAGAAGTAAGCGCTACAATTGCAATGTTTGTTTTATGACAGTGGGTTTTTAAAATTGACATAATTTCCTCTTAAAATAAGTTAATAATATATTAATATTACATATAAAAAAATCAATACAGTCAACTTACATATAAAAAACTACCTACCGCTTGATCCAAAGCCCCCTTCATTGCGGACGGTTTCTTCTGTGCAGAATTCTTCTCTGTCATCCCAAATTACCTGAGATACAGGAGTGATGAGGATTTGTGCGATTCTATCTCCTCTTTTTATTTCATATGGCTGATTACTTAGATTGATTAGGCAAACTTTAACTTCACCTCGATAATCGGAGTCTATAGTGCCCGGAGAATTTAAGACAGTGATTCCATGTTTTGCAGCAAGCCCAGAACGTGGGCGAACTTGTCCTTCAAAACCGTTTGGTATTGCAATTACAATGCCAGTTGGAATAAGTAACCTTTCAAGTGGATTTAAAATAACAGAGTCGTCCAATGCAGCATAAAGATCCATGCCAGCACTCTGCATAGTTGCATAACAGGGAAGAGGCAGGCTTTCGCCATGTGATAACTTTTTTATTTCTACTTTAATTTTATCTCTTTGCATTTTTGTTCACCAGTTATGAAAATTTGATTGTAGCATGTAAATTATGCCTGTAAAAGATAAGAAAACTACTTGACAAATCTTTCAGCTTCCTTACTATAAAATTCAAAGTGTTTTATTACCTTCAATCTGTTCAGATTAAACGACAAAAGTATTATACAGTTGGCGTCTTATAAATCTTTCCGCTATGTGCACTTTATGTCTTCACAATAATTTCTACCTAATATAAGCTGAAACGGGCTTATAAAACGTTTAAAACAGTACGTTTGTATAGAGGGTGTCATTCCAGCGCGTGACGCTGGTTCCTGGATCTCAGTGTCTGGGCACTGGGATGAGAAAAAAGGGGCTACTTGAATGACACCTTATGTTCCAGCACGTGACACATAATTGTACGAACATTCATTTTTGAATACAGCAAATGGTCAATGCCCAGACACTGGCATCCAGAAATTTTATTAGGTTGGTAAGCACAAAAGTAGTTGCTTTATGCTAAAACACAACGGTTGAAAGACTCGATTCCAGCGTCACGCGCTGGAATGACATCAAAGGGGCTACTTGAATGACATACTTGAATTTACGCTATAAAGTGAACCGGTTTGGTGTGCTGCTGTTGTTTGCAGTATTGTAGTGCTAATTTTTTACTTCGGTAGTCTTTTTATTGTCATTATAATTATAAGAATAGTTGAGGCCAATTAATATGAAAACTTTTACGAAAAATTTTAAAGGTAAGGAAAGAAAGCTAGAAGAGTTCAATGAGAAAGTTGAAGACATATCAGCTGTAGCTCAAGATAAGTTTGCACATGAACTTGAAAATATCGCATATGAAAGTGTGCAGAAATTTCGCAGTCTACTTGCTAAAGAAATAAACTCCACTTTCAATAACATTCATTCTCAGAATGTCAATCTACTAAAATCCGGCTTAGTAAACTTGATCAATAAAAAAGGAGAAACAGCGTTAATACGTTCTCTTCTCAATATACTTGTACGATAGAGTTGCTGCTGCAATTTAATATTAAGTGATAACTAAAATAAGTAAGATTTTTTATGGATAAGTCTTACTTATTTGAGCTATATATAGAAAAGGAGGGTTGTTATGTCAACAAGACTAAAGTATCCAATTATAAATATACAACGTAAGTCTAAGCCTAAATCTTTTCCAGTAACTTTAGGAGAGGTTAAATCTTTTTTACGAATTGAAAATGATCAAGATGATAAGTTGATTTCAAGTTTTATTTTTATGGCAACTGATTATGCTCAGTGGCATATGGAAAAGTCTCTAGTAAAGCAAACGTGGCAAGTTTCATATGAAGGTTATATACCTCGTAGAATCTATTTAAGCTATGGTCCTGTGAATAAAATAATATTGGCTACTGATAAGAATAGAAAACTTAGTTATTATTTTAGTGATATAGGAAGCTATATTGAATTTTTCAATTATTTGAACATAATAAGGGCTGATGTTGTATACGAAGCTGGCTATGACAGCGTTCCTGAGCAAATAAAGCTAGGTATTATGCAGCATGTTTCTGCTCTCTATAAAAATCGTGAATCAGAAGTAAGTAGCCATTTATCTGAAGTGAAGAAGGTGTATTCTCCATTTCGCGAACCAAAGGTTGTTTTGTAGTTCCTGTTTGTCATTCAATAGCAGATACAACAGATGGTGTCATTCAAGTAGCCCCTTCGGTGTCATCCCCAGTCTGGAATCCAGTTTCTATTGTACAGCCACCTGGTGCGCTCATTTAAAGTGAAGTTTTCTAGATCCCAGTGTCAAGCACTTGGATGACAAGAAAGGGCTACTGGAATGACATCATTATAAAGTGAACCAGTGTCTGGGCATGGGATGACATCTTCTTGATAGATAATGTTCGTACAGTAAGTACTGACCATTTATTACGTAAATTATCTACAAATTGCAATGTTCTTAGCCGTATCTGTGAGATGGAAAAAATTCAAATTATAAATGAGTTGTATAATAGTATTTATGCAGCATTAAAAGCAAACTCTGATTTAAAGAAATATGTTACTAACATCTATGATTACCTGCCTAAGCAGGTTACTATTCCTTATCTGAGATTGCGCATAGTAAATTATGTTAACCTGCATATGCTATCTAATTTTGCTACAAAAGTAAGATTTTCATGCGACATATATACTTATCATATAAGCAGCATGCTTGCTGCTATAAAGCATGTTAGCTTGGTGGTAAAGAGCATTAGTAGTGAGACCATTTTTGAAAGTAATTGTGCTATGAATCAGCATGATGAAGTTTTACATTCAACAATTAATTTTGATATTTTAATACAAGGAGGTAGCGATGAGCAAATTACAGCTGAAAATTAAAGGTCATGACAATAATTTTGTTGTGCTGAATAATATACGAAACTTAAGGTTTACTTTGCGTAATAACAAAGAGGAGATGAAAGATATTTCCTCTTTTGGCTGGAGAAAAGTGCTTGATTGTGCTGGAAGTAGAAAGATTACAATAAAAATTAATGGCATTTTAAATTCAGTATTGGCTGATGAATTATTGCGTAATTCTGCAATGTTAAACTCTAATAATGATTATGAGATTAGTTTTAATGCTAAGGAGAAGATAAAACTCAGGTGTTCGGTTGAATTGTATGAGAGATATTATGATCCTGCCATTTTTGACAGCTTCACTGTAGTTTTAGCCAGTGCTGAAGTTGTGAACACTTTTCATTAGTGTTAATTTAATTTTTTCATATACAATAATAATAAGTGGGAATAAATTAAAAAAAATTATGAACGATGAGGATCTTTTCGAAGAAGGTGATGATAATGTTGAAGAGAATAGCGATGACAGAAGAGAAAGGAATTTGAAGAATGAAAATCAGCTCGAAGAGCAATTTAAAGAGTATTTAAAACCTTTCGAGGATATTTTAAGTCAAATTGATGAAGGAGTTGATAATTTAGATAGTTACGAAAGGACTATGCAAGTAAAGCGAAGTATAGATAGGCTCATAGAAACCTTATATAGCCAAGCAGCATCTGAGGATATTGATGTAGAACTTGAAACCACAAAACACACTCGCGATAAATCAGAGTCCAAGAAAAGAGTTCTGGAAAAGAGAAAGAAACAACTGATGGAAGAGATCTTAAGTTTTCAACAACAAAAGGAGCTAATGAATAGTAGGGAAAAACATGAAGTAGCAAGTGATGAAGATGTTCAGAAGGCAAAAGCACGAGTGAAGTCTTCAATTAGGGGGGTGTTGTTTTCAGTTATTGCTCATAGAATGGATCCAAGAAGGAGGGCAGGGGAAACTGCTGATGACAATGAAAAGCAAGCTCGTATGTACGGTAGAGAAGCAGTTGGTGGAGTTTTAGGTGGATTATTCAAGGCGTTTTTAACTGCAGTTGCTGCTGTTATGCGCGAAATTGCTAAACCACTTCAACATATGAACACACAAGAGACGTCTTTTGCAAAACAAGTTGAAGAAAGCAGAAACCAGGATTCACAGAAAGGTCGATCTGTGTAGGTCAAAGTATAGTTTCAAAAAAATTTTTGAAACTATACTTCTTACATTCCCCACCTAATCAAAGTTCAGTACTATAATACAGAATACTCTAACTCTGAAGGAAATGTATTTTCCATAATTATTTGTACTTTATCAAGAAACCCTTGTTCCATTTTACTGGTATCAAATTTTTCTTTTGATGTGTTATTTTTTATTTCCTGATAGTATTCCTTAGCTGCACTCTTTATATCTTCTTGTTTTAAATAACATCTTCCTTCACATTCGTATTTTTTAGATTCTTTTTCTTTTTGACAATTTGTTTTACATTCTTTATACTCTCTGTCGTTGAGAATCTCAAATTCCTTGCTATCCTCGCATTCTGAATTGCATTTAGAAAGTTCTTTTTCTTCTTGTTTATTGCAATAATAATTTTTACATACTTTATCTACCACGTAATTCTCTTTAACAAGTAAATTTAAAAATTCTTGTTTTGGACTCATAAGCTCTTTTATTTTATCAAGCAATTCTTGTTTCATTTTCTCAGCATCAACATTTTGAGTTACTACTAACGTTTCTTTTGCTGATGAGTCTATTTTTCTTTCTTGCTCTTCTTTGATTACATTCGCTTCTTCAATTGATTTATTGTACTTCTTATATATTAATGACTTTATATGGGTTTTATGTTTTTCAATCTCATCATCTGATAATTTTTGTGCTATTTCTTCTTTTTTATTTTCATAGTATTCTTTAGCTGCACTTTTTATAGCTTCTTCATTTTTGATACATTTTTTTTTACAAAAATCAAGTTCAACTTTTGGTTTAATGAGTTCTTTATACCAATCTTCACCTTTATCTTTACCTTCATCTTTATCTTTTAAGTTATAATGTTTATTACAACGGCTATCGCATGATGATTTTTTTTTACCTGGGATAGCTTTTGCATTTCTCAAATCCGAGCATTCTCTTTGGCATGATGAAAGGTCATTTCCTAATGCTTCGCCTGAGTTAAATTTCTCTAATATTTCTTCAATGGTCTTATTTGATATTATACGTTTTGGTGCTGCATGTAATGTACTTATGCAATATTCCTTTTTACATAAATCTACCACGTTAGTGTTTTCAATAAAGTCTCTAAATTTAATTTTTGTATCTACTGCGTTGAGTTTGCTGGTTTCTCCAAACATAAAATTTCTCCTAGTAAATTAATATTTTAATACTTATTAGTAAATTTATTATTAAAATAGCATGTTATGTAGTATGTGTATTAAACAATATCTACTCAACGCAAATTACAACAAACGCAGTAGCATAATCTTGATCATCACTTAGAGAAAGGTGTATCTTGTAGTCTTTCGAGATGAAATCCTTTGTGATAGCAAGATGTGGTTTTCCCCTGATATTACTGTATATTTCTATATCTTTCATTATAATTCCTTGGCTGAATCCAGTGCCTAGCGCTTTAACAAAAGCTTCCTTTGCAGCAAAGCGTTTAGCAAAATATTTTGCCCTTACTTCTTGGCTATTATATTTTTTGCTTATCTCTATCTCCTTCTTAGTATAGACTTTATTGAGAAATTTTTCCCCGTATTTTTGTGATATCCTCAATATTCTGGGTATATATACTATGTCAGTGCCAATACCGTATATCATTTTGCGCTAAAACGATTTATTGCTTCTTCAACTTGTATTTCCTCTACCTCTCCAGTTGCTCTATTTTTTACTTCAACTGTATTTTCACTTACTACTTTTTTTCCAACAATTATTTGCCACGGCAAGCCTATCAGATCCATTCTGGCAAATTTCACTCCTACACTTTCGTCCGTATCATCATAAAGCACTTCATCGCTTTTCAAAGCTTTGTATATTTTATCTGCAGCCTCCGTTACTTTTGTTTGTAAATTGATCAAACCAACTTTAAAAGGAGCTACTGCCTCTGGCCAGATAATTCCTTTATCATCATGGAAAGCTTCTATTATTGCGCCAACAAGCCTTGAAACTCCAATACCATACGAACCCATATGCATGTTAACATTTTTTCCATCTTGAGAAGTAACACTTGCCTTCATAGGTTTCGAATATTTATCACCAAAATAAAAAATATGCCCTATTTCAATACCCTTGCTAACATTTAACTGTTCTTGCGGTATAGGACAACTTTCAGGATCATGCATATCGTCTGCAACTGCATATATGCTCTTCAGACTTTCAATATCTTCACTCTCTAGCAGTTCAGAAAATTTATTGTCATAATATAAAGTGCTCTCACCGGTGCTTGCCAATATATGAAATTCATGACTTAAATTTCCTCCAATTGGTCCTGTATCTGCCCTCACTCCAATTGGAGTAAGTCCCATGCGTTTGAAGATTTTTATGTAAGTTTTATACATCAAATTATATGAATTCAGTGCACCTTCGTAATCTACATCAAAACTGTATGCATCCTTCATCAGAAATTCCCTGCCTCTCATAACGCCATAACGAGGTCTTACTTCGTCACGAAACTTCCACTGAATTTGATATAAACAAAGTGGTAAATCTTTGTAACTTTTTACCGTATTTCTAATCAAATCAGTTACCACCTCCTCATGTGTTGGACCAAAAAGCATATCGCTTTCATGCCTATCTTTAATACGTAGCATTTCTTTGCCGTAATCATCGTAACGTCCTGACTCTCGCCAAAGACTTGCTGGCTGCACACAAGGCATCAACACTTCAATTGCACCAATTTCATCTCTGATAATATTTTCAATATTTTTAAGTACCAAAAGACCAAGCGGCAGCCAAGAATAAATTCCAGATGCTGTCTGCTTGATTAAGCCCGCACGTAACAAATATTGATGAGAAATAATTTCAGCACCAGCCGGGGTTTCTTTTAAAGTTGGCAGGTAATATTGAGATAAACGCATTTGATAAATCTGATTGTACTAAGTAATCTTAATACAATCAGGCCTGTAGGTAAACTTATTTTAAGAAGAGTGTACTACTTTCTCTTACCTCGATCTGTGACACTTTTAAGTTGACATGCGTGTGCTTTTCCACCAAAAAGATTAATGTTTTGACTAACCAAAGAAGATGGTTTTTCCACCTCACTATTCACTGGGTCAACATTCTTTGCTTGTGCTCCAGGAGAAGCTTCAGATTTCGTTTGTAAACCAGCAGTCTTAGGCGGTACCAGTGGCTTACCTGCTTTTGGCACAGAATGTAACGGAGATGTAGGTTTAGATTTTTCATTATCATCAGATTCATGACCACTGTCAGGACTCTCGCTTCTTTTGTTACTGTCTGATTGCGGGGTTGGAGACTCATCTTCCCACTCACTATCGGGTGTACGATTTTGATCATCATCTTCGTCATCACTTTTGCTATCTGAGGATTTAGTTCCTTCTCCTAGAAGAGGAGAATTCTTCATTGTGGCCAATGCATTCTTCATAAGATCTCCACCTCCTTTATTACTTGGCTTTTTAGCAGCTTCAGGCTGATCGACAACTTTTTTCAACTTAACACCCTGCTTTATCTGTGCAAGCATAGCATTTTTAGCATCCGATTGATTAGCGTTATTACTAACTTCAGCACCAGGCTTATCAGCACCATTGGTCTTTTTCAATGAATTAATTCCATCTGGAGCTGAAGGAGGAGATGGTGGTGAAACAGCACTTTGTGGCAATGGAGGAGGTGGTGGTGGCGGTGCACTGGGTGTTCCAGACATTACTGGAAATGATGGTGTAGGAGTATTGCTATGTTCAAGTTCTTTTGCTTTCTGTAAACTACTATCTTGTGATTGATTTTGACATACTTCGTTGTTTTGCTGTTGTACGTCGTCCTCTCCATCAATTGCTTTCCTTCGGCTTTTGAGCGTTTTGTTCAAATCAGCCATCAAATCTCCACTTCCTTGTTGCTTGCCACATCCTGAGGGTATGGATTTATTAGTAGTATTATTCTTTAGAGTAAGTGGTGTCGGTGCACTGGGTGTTCCAAGCGTTACTGGAAGTGATGATGTATAAGTATTGCTGTGTTCAAGTCCCTTTGCTTTCTGTAAATCTTGTGATTGTTTTCTACCAGGATCAACTTTTTTCTCGCTGTTTATTGCAGAAAGGTGTGAATTGATAAGATATGCAGCTGAACTCAACATAACCAATGCAGAAACAGAAGCAATAACTGCAAAAAGCACTGGCACTGCAGCACTACTTAATACCGCTGAAATGATGAAATACGTGCATACTCCAGCTACAGGACCGGATATACACAATAACAAAATAGCAATTGAATATTTTAAGGCAGTTGCCTTTTTTTGTTCTGCTACAGATGACTTTTGATTTTCACTATCAGACTGTACACCATTATGTTGTCCAGTCATAGGTTTTTTCGGCACAACCTGTTTAGTATTGCTTCTGTCATTTTTAGTTTTGTCACTCGCATTATCTTCTTCTTTTGACTGAGCGCTATTTCTGGTTTCTGGATTCTTAACATGAATACTATTCTTGCTTCCTTTATTTGCAGTTTTGTCACTCGCATTATTTTCTTTTTCTTCTTCTTTCCTGTGTTTTATCTTATTTTTCAAATCTTCAAGCAAATTTGGATTAGTAACCTCAGATGGACCTCTTTTTAATTGAGTGCTATTGCTGGTTTTTGATGGAGTACTACCAAGAGTGTTTTCATTTTTATCGTTATTTTTCGCTGGCTTCCAATTTTCTCCCCAATCTGCAGGTGGTAGAGGTGGGGGTGGTGGCGGAGCTGATGATGGTGTGTTATTATTATTAGTAAGCATTTTTCTTCCTCATTATTAATATTATATTAATGATGATTAAATTATTAGTACTTGTCAATAATTTATGAGTAAATTAATATTAAGATAATAAAATAAAAAGGAAAGAGAGAGGAGCAGTCTTCTAAGAAGAAATAGAAGCTGTCTTAAACCTCAAGTCATCACTTTGTTACCACAGCACATCATCGATGTTTTGGTATAGAGTAATCAGAATCATAAAAATAGCTTAGTGTTAGCTATTTTTATGATAACCTCTCTTAAACAATTGATATTTTACAGTGTTTTTGGTAAAATAATAGCTTAAGGCTTAGAATAAAAGTTTATGAGTGAAGCACAAGGTCCAAATATTGCAGAATGGCAGGCACAGCAGCAACACCAGGAAGCCGCTAGTGAGAAAAGTGGTTTCGGTCTTGGTCATAGTGACTCTGTTGCAACAATTGTGGATGGAATGAAGTGGATGTTCAACTTTCATGAAGGAGCAATTGCTGCTTATAATAATGTGTTTGAAGGGTTGGTCAGTGGTAGCAGTCTAGTAACGTTATTTGGGAAATCAGGTAATATGTTTGGCATAAAATTTCTTGAAAGTCTTGCAGAATATTTTTCAGGTGGTGGTGGAGAAGATATGCCATCAGAAGGAATGGGTATGGACTACGGTGATGAGGGGCATCATCCGGATGATTATCCCCACGCTAGCAATGAAATGGCTCAAAGTGCTGATGGTTTGCATGATATGCATGATGCAGGTGATCATCATGGCCAATCTTTTTCACCTGGTCCTTCACCATCTGTTGGTGATGATCATGAGCTTGGTTACTAAATAACTAAGAAGATTTTATTGTAATTAGTGAAAAAAGTTTCAGTTTTAGGATCAACAGGAAGCATTGGAAAAAAGACTGTAGATTTGCTCTCAAAGAGAAAGGAAGAATATCAGGTGGAAGCACTAAGTGCCAATTCTAACTTTGCTCTACTAGCACACCAAGCAAAACTGCTTAATGCAAAATATGCTGCCATTTCTGATGAAAGGTTCTACAAAGATTTAAAAGAAGATCTACTTGGTACAAACGTCAAAGTAGAAGTTGGTGCTCCAGGTCTAGCAAATGTTGCTTCTCTACCTGTTGATCTCTCAGTTATTGCAATAGTTGGCATTGCAGGCCTTGATCCAGTTATAAAGGTTATAGAAAGCGGTACTAAAGTTATTGCTCTAGCAAACAAAGAGAGTATTGTTTGCGGTGGTAAGTTACTACTTAAAAAAGCTAAAGAAAGGAGCGTACAAATAATCCCTATTGACTCTGAACACAACGCAATTTTTCAAGTTTTGCAAAACGATGATAAATGTGTAGAAAAGATTATACTCACTGCCTCTGGTGGACCATTTTTAAATTATAGCCTTGAACAATTAAGAAATATCACAGTAAATCAGGCACTAAGTCACCCTACTTGGAAAATGGGAAAGAAAATCTCAGTTGATAGTGCAACAATGATGAATAAAGCACTAGAAATAATAGAAGCACATCATTTGTTTAATATTAGTCCAAATAGAATTGAAGCAGTAGTGCACCCTGAGTCGATAGTACACGGAGTTGTAGTTTATCAAGATGGGTTCAGCTTTGCTGTGCTTGCAGAAACTGATATGGAAATTCCCATTGCATATGCTTTATCTTGGCCAGAAAGATCAACTTTAAATCATAAATTAGATTTAACAAAGCAAGGAAAATTGACCTTTCAAGAACCAGACCACAAATGTTTTCCTGCACTAAAGCTCAGTATGGAAGTGTTAAATTCTTCTTCTCCACATACAAACAGTATTGTTTTCAATGCTGCAAATGAGATGGCTGTTAACGAATTTTTGAAATCACGAATCGGTTTCTTAGAAATATTAGAGGTAGTAAAATCAACAATAGAAAATTTTGACAAGTACTCTGATATTAAATCACTATCTGACATAACAAGTATCGATTTTGAAAGCCGTATTATTGCTAACAAAATTATTGAAAATAAAGGTATCCGTTCAGCAGAGTGATAAAATAAGGTAGACGAGAAAAGACAACTAAATGGTCAAGTAGACCCATTTCATACTCCTGTCATCCTAGTAGCTGACACTGGGATCCAGAAAAATTTACAAGTAAACTGAGCTTATGCTAAATTCAATGAGATTAAATGAAAACCAGCATCAAGTGCTGGAATTACACCTTACCTGAACAGATAAATCACTTAGCATGTTCGAAATCAACCTGAGAGAAATTTACATCTTTAAGAACTGTATTTGCTCTATACAGACAACCACATCCTATTGCAAAAAAAGCAACGAAGTTGCAGCAAACGGAACTGGGTTATAAACTGTGAAACATAGACCAACAGCAAGTACTCCAGATAACAAAAAAGCACAAGCATAATTAGTTTGTTTCCTTTTTTGAGCGACTGCTTCTATCTTTAGGAATTCTGGTTCTATTGCTTTCTTGACATGTCCTGCAATACAATTTCTTGGACTTTTGTTTTCATAGTTTTTAATATTAGGTTTGATATTTGGATGTGTAAGTAATATTTCTATCATGTTTACATTTCCCAACTTGCAAGCAATGTGTAGAGCTGTATTTTTTTCCTTCTTGCCGGTCTTAATTTCCTCCTCTGCACGAGCATAATTTTGAGGTATAAATCCTTCATTAACAGGTTGTAAATTGTCAAGGTATACACAACCCCTTTATATCCTTATCTACTACTTCTCTCCCCTCAAATTCGTAAACTGGATAACCATCATGTTCCTTTGGTTTTCTCTTAATAACAGCTTGCTTGCTTTTAATATTTACATCAATTTTTTTATGCTCTACAAGCAACTTAGCCATAAGCTCTAAATATTGATGTTCCTCGTTATTACTAGTAACAAAAGCTGAAGCAATGCACATCAAAGGTGTCATCCCATCCTCAAAAGCGTTAACATTCGCTCCTTCTTTCAATGCTTGTTGAAAATGATTCCAAGCTTCCTCAGGTGTTATTCTTTCACCACTAGCATTTTGAAATTCAATAGCTTTAAACAACTTTTTTGTTGCTTCACTTGTACTAAACATTTTAACCCCCTATCACAACAAACTTGATAAAATTATACATAGAAAAAATTAAAATATCAACTATTAAGCTAATGATCCAGAATATACTCCTTCGTTAAGGGAGATTGAGCATTTTCAAATATTTCTTGAGTACTTCCGAATTCAACAATCTTGCCATTGCAAAAGAAAACTATGCTGTCAGATAATTTTTTAGCTTGCTTCATCGAATGAGTTACCATAATTATGGTGAACCTCAATTTCAATTCTTGTATAAGATTTTCGATTGCATTGGTTGCCATTGGATCAAGAGCAGAGCATGGTTCATCCATTAATAAAATAGTTGGCTTTACTGCAATTGCACGAGCAATGCATAATCTTTGTTGCTGGCCACCAGATAAATTTAGTGCACTATCTTGCAATCTATCTTTCAACTCTTCCCATAAACCAACCTTAGTTAAACTACTTTCTACTATTTCATCTAATTTTTGCTTATTTTTCACCATGCCATGCAATTTAGGTCCATAAGCAACATTATCATATATTGACTTTGGAAAAGGATTGGGTTTTTGAAATACCATACCAACTTTTGCTCTGAGCAATACAACATCCATATCACGTGAATATATATTACCCAGCCCATCGATTACCAGTTCACCAGTCGCTCTACATCCAGGTACGTAATCATTCATACGATTAAAACAACGCAAAAATGTCGATTTACCGCACCCAGAAGGTCCGATAAAAGTTGTGACTTTCTTTTTGCAAATATTCAAATTTATATCGAATAAAACTTGTTTAGAGCCATACCAAAGATTTAAATTTTTAACGAAAGCGTATTTATCGCTCATACTAAATCCTGCATTGAATAAAGTCCTGGTATTTCCTGTTTATTCTCGCACAACCATATTGCTGCTTGAACCGCCCCTCTAGCAAACGTTGTACGATCAATTGCCTTGTGATTTAATTCTACTCGTTCATCGGAATTGACAAACATAACACTGTGATCTCCTATTACTCCACCTCCACGAGATACTGCAAAGCCTATTCCTCCTTTCCCTCTTATATTTGAATTATTATGTGAATATTGATTGAGCTCAAAATCCACTTTTGCAGCGTTAGCAACTGCTTTACCAAACTCTATAGCTGTTCCAGATGGTGAATCCTTTTTTAAATTGTGATGCATTTCCCAAATTTCAACGTCATACTCATTACCTAAAAGCTTGGCAGCTTCTTTTACCAATTTCAGCAACACATTAACTCCAACACTCATATTTGCTGACCATAATATTGGAACTTTAGCAGCATATTCTTTTAAATTTAGACCTTCTATTCCAGTTGTGCCACTAACTAGCGGTTTTTTAAATTTCACGGCCGCCTTAAGGCATTCTAGCATACATTCTTTAGTTGTAAAATCTATTACAACATCGGACGATTCAAATACCTCATTAATGGAACTTGTAACTTTGATTCCTAAATTGCAATTATTGCCTACAATAGGCCCAATATCTAAGCCTATATACTCACTGCCCAAGCGAGCAACAGCACCTGCTATTTCCACTTTGGTATTCGTAATTAATTCATTGAGTATTTTCTTACCCATTCTGCCTAAGCAGCCTATTACTCCAACTTTGATTTTCATAAAGCTTTTTCCACTATGTTAGGCTTTTTTTGAAGCTTTGTCATCTTTATAAGCTTAGCATATTTAGCCTTACACTGATAAAACTATAGCTATACATCGATGAATCTATTGAAAATTGATACGAAAAATTGTAATTAGTCAATTTTCTCCTATGGAAAACGTATAAAGAAAAAAAGAGCACCAAAGGAGGTGCTCTTTTGTGAAGGATTTGTTTACTAATTAATAATAACCGCTTCCTACTTTGCTCGGATTAGAGACACAATGTCTTTCTGTTGCTAGTGCTCGAGTTGTTGAACTTGGTTATGTAACTTCTGCATCATAAAACTCCTCTGATTCAGTAGTCACTTCCTCAGAGTAAGATCAGATAAATCTTCTCTAAACTTAGAAAGAGATGCAGTAAAAGCATTTATTAACTCTTGTTTTTTTCTTCAATAGTAGTTTTACCTGAAGATTGTCCTTGCTGTGATATGCTTTGTTTCGCAACACTTGTTTCACTTTTTTTACCACCAAACAGCCGCTTACAGCCTGATGAAATTTTTCTTGCAATCCATGAAATTCCTATGTGATCAGCAATCCACTTAAAAAAGTTTTTTATTTTTTTAAACATATTTTACTCCTTAAATTAATAATTTATATTATTATATACAAAGCATAATCTGTCAACTTTTCCTATAGAGAACGTATAAAGAAAAAAAGAGCACCAAAGGAGGTGCTCTTTTGTGAAGGGTTTGTTTTAACAATAACCGTTTCAATCTACACTTGGATTAGTGACATAATGTCTCTCTGTTGATGGTACTCCAATTGTTGGACTTGGTTGTGTAACTTCTTCATCATAAAACTCCTCTGATTCAGTAGTCACTTCCTTATTGTTAACCATTTGTTGTGCCGTAGTAGTAGGTATTTTCACTCCAAATGGTTCATTAGATATACTATCTACTTTAATCTCTGTTACATCATCTTTCAATCCTAACATTTCTTTCACATGCTCAATATTGTCTTGAACTAATATTTTATCGTCATCGATATAATTACCATCTCTATTCTTCTTTATTATTGATTTTACAGATATATCATAACAATAATAGATAGAATCACCAACACCAGTAATGCGATATTCTTCTTTATCACATCTTAGATATATAAGAAGATTAAAAAGGGGTTCTACCTTGTTTTGACTACCTTGATAATCCTGAACTTCTATACTCTTTTCTAAATTTAACCATAAGCAATTATCTTCAAGTTCAATATAACCTACTCCTTTAGGCTCATTAGCAACAAGTTCTGGAAGATTAGGTGTTGTAATTTCAAATGGCTTTTTGGACATTCTAGTTATTTCAGCAAGATTTTTGTTCTCATCCAAGCCTACTTTATACATCATTTCTAATGGGTCTTTTGAAATAGTTCCCTTGTCATGCTGTTTCTTCACTGAAGTTATGGATACAGATTTCTTTCCATCATCTACATCTTGACATGAACTATAAGGGCCAGTAATACAAAACTTGTTACTTTCACACTCTACAAATATACGAAATTCTCCAGGTATAACTTTACCATTTTTGTCTTCATTTTTACATTTTTCTTCAAGAAGTTTATAATTCTCGTTTGTTATAACAAATAGTAATTTTTTATCGATAAATTCAAAATAACTCCCTGGCTTTGTGCTTTGTTGAATAACATTAGGTTTATTAGGATTTACGTGCCTTCTTGGTTGTTCTGATTTTTCTGGAAAATTTTCTGCTGGCTCGACGTTTGTACCTGTTTTAGATACAGGTTCTTCAGTCTCATTTTGCATAGGGGTGCTAACAATTGGAATTGTATTACTTTTATTTTTATTCTCACCTGAAGGTCTTTCTGGTGATGTATTTTCTTGAGTAGTATTTTTTTTACTACTCAACAGCCAATTCCAACCTGATGAAATTTTTCTTGCAATCCATGAAATTCCTGTACGATCAGCAATCCACTTAAAAAATTTTTTTATACTTTCCCACATACTTTACTCCTTAAATTAATAATTTAATTATTACATATAAAATTTAACTTGTCAATTTTCTCTTATGGAGAAAACTTATAAAGAAAAAAGAGCACCAAAGGAGGTGCTCTTTTGTGAAGAAAAGATACTCTTTAGAAAGTTGGTATAATAAGTTTTGACTTCATAAGTTGTTCTTTAGATGGATTATTTATGAACTTACTAGGTTCTTCTGAGCTTAGTACCTTGCTATCACTTGCAGGCACTTTAGATGTAGAACTTGCAACTTCAGGTTTCTGAGATATTTGATCTATAGTACCAACTGTACGCTTACTATTTAAACCCAACATCTTTTTCATTCCTTCTAATTCACAAGACGAAGTTTTACCATCATCTACCGAGTCCACTATAAAGGATACCGAATTATCGTTCGTGGCAACAGGTTGGCTGTAAGCAATTTTGAATATAGCTTTGTCATATTTGACATATACACAATATTTTGATGGATCTTCACAATTAATATTTCTCCAATCCATAATTCCTGGTATATTCTTTTTGTTTGTATGCAGTACTAACTGCTTATTACCATTTTCTTTAATAACACCCCAATGATTAGATTCACCCTTCACTAGTTCAATTACACTATTTTTTTGCGGTTTACTAGACCACAAGTTTTTAATGCTGTTCCAGACTGATGCAATTCTTCCTGCAATCGACTGAAAAAAGTTTTTTATTTTTTTTAACATATTTTACTCCTTAAGTTAATAATAATTTAATTATTATATAAAAAGTATAATATGTCAATTATTTCATAAAAATTTTAGTACTTGCTTGCAATTTTCAACAATTTAATAGCGCTGGTGTTGACAACTTCCCCGCCAACACGCTTAGTAACAAAAAATCTAACATAAGGTTTGTTTGTATAAGGGTCTCTAAGTATTCTCATTCCTCTGTTATCTACGATCTTATAAGCTTGTTTGAAATCCGCTACTGCAATCATTGTAGGTGGCATATCAGCAGATTGATATACCGGTATTCCCATCAAAGTATCTGGTGTTTCAAGCGATAAACTCGGCTGCCAAAGATACTGACCTGTTTCAGATTTTAGTAGCCTCACGTCCTTTAACGTACTCCTGTTCATCAAAAATGATGCATTTTTAGAGTAATGTTCATTTAGAGAGTAGTACAATATCATTATGGCGTCGCTGTCTAGCTTATCAGCTTTAATTTGCTCTATCTTATTATGACCATTTCCATTTTCGTAAGCTAAAATTCCTTTAGGTTGAAAAGTGCCATCACCTTTAATGAAGGCTTCATTCTCCTTCTTACTGAAAGTTTCGGCAACCTTTTCTACAAGCCAATTTTCAACATTGACAAATGCATCATCGAGCAATTTTTGTGATATTTGCGGCTGAGCATAGAGCTCGTAAGTTGTGATGGAAATCTTTTGAATTTTAGGTGTACTTGTGTCTTTTGCAAAATCATACTTGGATTTATAGCCACCATCTTCATCTTCTACTGTTTCACCACTCCAACCTGCACCAGCACGGTCACAATCTTCTATAATATAATCCAGCGTTTCAGTAGAGATTCTTTGATTGGAACATATTTGCCGCATTGGAGATGAATCAGCTATACGCTTGTTTATCCGTTTTACAATGTGAGGAGTAACTAAATACCCTCCAATATCATTGTCATCTCCACTTAGGGTTTTGTGTGATAACCTACTTTCCATTCCTTTGCGAATATAATCAGAAAAATATTTATCACCTGTATTAAAATCTGTGCTAATCTCTGGGCGTTGAGCTGAAGTTTCAATAAAATCTAAGCGCTCTTTGCAATTATCAATATTACTATTTATCTTGCATATCTGCTCAGGTCCTTTGCTTTCGATTTCTTTTAGTTTGCGATCATTTATTAATTTAAATTGCTCCCATGATGAAGCGAGTTCATTAACACGGTGAGCGATATCAGTAAGTGACATAATAGCCTCCTTTAAAAATAAAATTAGAATAGTATTGTAGTTTGAAGGTAATCTTTATCAGTAATCTCAGTACCTTTTTGTTGTCATGCAAACTGCATTCAGAAAAAAGACCGGTGAATGGCAGCTTAGTATAACTCAAACGCTTGTTTACAATATGGATCCCAGTGCTGGGATGGCGCCCTTATGGTAAACAATGTTCATACAACTGTATACGTATAATGCTCGTACCTGCCATTCACCGGTCTTTTTTCT
Organism: Wolbachia endosymbiont (group B) of Parapoynx stratiotata; assembly: GCF_947250635.1. Taxonomy (NCBI): domain Bacteria; kingdom Pseudomonadati; phylum Pseudomonadota; class Alphaproteobacteria; order Rickettsiales; family Anaplasmataceae; genus Wolbachia; species Wolbachia endosymbiont (group B) of Parapoynx stratiotata. Next base: position 638,060 of record NZ_OX366335.1, read on the forward strand.
GGATTCTAGCATTGGCTTCATGGTAGATACAAATGAACGTAAGCTGCTTGGTAACGAGAGAAAAATGATAATGATTACTTGTTGAAGTAAAAAAAGCAGTGTAGTATTACACCACGCTAAGTATTATACTTAATTGTCAGTACTATACAGCATCCATTTTTTTGTGTCAAGCACTTTTTTTCACTGAGTATCTATTCAGGAGAATGTGCAAATAAAGTACGTAGCCGTACAAATTTGCCAAAACAATAAATGGTATCCTGTGCTGGGATCCATTTTTCTATCATCACCAGAAACGTTGATTACTTTTATACCTGTAAATTTAACTGGATCCCAGTGTCAGGGCACTGGGATGACAGAAGAAAAAGGCCTGTATCGGCTACTTCGATGACACTCACAGCCCTGTCATTCCAGCGCGTGACGCTGGAATCCAGAAAAAAAAGAAAAATGGTCAAGCACTGGGATGACACCCATTTAGTTATCTTTTCTCGTCTACCTTGTTTTGCCACCCTGCTGAACGGATACATACCGTTTGTTGCTTTTACTCTATGCTACCTTATCTGCCCTGCTTCAATCAGTAAGGGATTTCAATATTAACTCTGCACTACTTGCGGGATTGCTACTCTCTGTAATGGGTCTGCCAATTACGATATAATCAGCTCCTGAATTTATTGCTTCTTTTGGTGTTGCTGTCCTTTTTTGATCATCATGACCTCGATTCATACGGATTCCTGGAGTAATAATTTTAAAGTCTTTACCACATTCTTGGCGCACTTCTTGAGCTTCTAGTGCAGAGCAAACTACTCCATGTAGTCCAATCTTTTTTGCAAGCTTTGCTAGCAAAATTACCTGTGATTTTGCTTCCCTTGCTACTCCGAGTTCACTCAGATCTTCATTGCCCATACTAGTTAGTACTGTTACTCCAATTAGCTTTATTTTCTTTCCTTGCACTATACTTAGTGCTTCTTTAAGCATTTTTGTTCCACCACTGATATGCAATGTTAGCATTTCAACATCTAGAGCTTTTATTGCTTCAACTGTTCTAGCTACAGTGTTTGGAATATCATACAATTTTAGATCTAAAAAAATTGGTACATTGCATTTTGCAACTTCTCTCACTCCAGAAGGACCATGTGCAGCAAAAAATTCTAACCCAAGTTTTACCATGCCAACCTTATCACGCAGACCATTAGCCCAAGATATGGCTTCATTCAAATCTTGTGTATCCAGTGCGCATATTATTGGGTTCATTATCTTGTATAATTTTTTTTATAATAAGAGTAATTGTTGCATTTTACAATCCATATTCAGGGATTGGTCCACTTGCAATGCTTTGTACAGACACTGAACACGATAATCTGGTCGGAGTGGGTGAACGACTGGCATATCCAAGATCTTCCTGTAAAGAATCAGACGTTTCCTCCGATGTTTTGGAACCTTTCATTGGCTTGAATTGCACAAGCTGCCCTAATATAAATTTTATTTTCTGAGTCTCCCCTAATATTATTTTTTTGCTATAATCTTTAATTGTTTCATTTTCTCTTATCGATTCTTCTATCTTATCTATCACATATTGAAGTTGTTTTATTTGACTGTCTCGCTCTAAAAGTGAATTTCTTAAATTTTTCACTTCGTTATTACAATCTTGTCTTATTCTGTCTAACTCAAAAGATTGATTTTTAATTAAACCGTCTGCTTTATCTAGCTCTTCAAATTTCCTTTTTAACTCTTGAGATAAGTTTTTATTTTTCTGATCAATTTCTTTAAATTTACATTGTAATTCATCTAATTTCACACAAAGTTCTTCTTTTCTTTTATGTAATTCTTCTTTTTTCATATACAGTATATGTTTCTCTTTACGTAATTTGTCTATTTCCTTAGATAACTCCTCTTTTTCTTTAGATAATTTCTCTACTTCCTTATATAATTCCTCATATTTATCATTGTCTATTTTTCTTTTCAATTCGATTATAAGTTTTTTCCTCTCAGTTAGATTAGCTTCTTTTTCCTGTAACTGTTTACACAAATATGAGATTTTATGGAGTAGTTCTTTTTCTTGTGCAGCAAGCTCATCTTTCTCCTTCGTTACTTTTTCTAATTCGTCTGTTATTCCAATTATATGGATCATTTTTGCTTCTAATTTCTCCTCCAAAGATTTTTTTTCTTTAAGAAAAGATTTCCTCTCAGTTTCTATTTTTTGACCAAATTTTCTTTCTTCCTCGTATAAATTGTGCTTTTCTTGAGTCAACTCACGCTCTTTGTGAGCAAATTCCTTTCCCACTTTCCTAGTGTCAATAATTATTTTATACAAAATCATAAAAGCCAAAACAGATAATACAGCTAAAGCGAGAATTAAAGAACTAGGTACATTAATAAGCGCTAAAGATGTAAGTAACGTGAGAGTAGCCAGAGAACTAGCTATAAAATAAAATGTATTATATTTATTAAGTAAATTGCTCATCACCTATACACAAAACTGCAGCAGTCTTGTATATATATTGATTAAAATTGTCTTACCTGTAGAGGAGAACACTTATCACAATTTTACCAGTGATAAACTTTAGTTGATATTCTAACTAAACTCAAAATGCAAGGTGGCATCAGACAGGAGTAGAACATCTAGGAGTAGAACATCTACTAGAATATCCAAAATCTTCGGGAACGTTCAAAAAAGTGTGTCAAACCGAAAAAAAAGTAATAAATTGATATAAAAAATGGAGGTTTGATATGGGTCAAGCAAATAGAACTACTGGTTTGGTAGATTATAAAGAATTAGAAACAAATATCCTGTCATCTATACGAGAAGGAAGACCATTGACAGGAAGAGATGGAGCATTAACACCGTTTATAAAAAGGTTGCTAGAGGCAAGTCTGGAAGGTGAAATAGAAAGCCACATGTCAGCTAAAAGTGAAGAAAATAACCGAAGAAATGGAAGGAATGCAAAAACTTTACGTACAAGTTCAGGCTCATTTGAACTATTAACACCAAGAGACAGAGAAGGAAGCTTTGAACCGCAAATAGTCAAAAAAAGGCAAACAAGCCTACATCCAGAACTTGAAGCAAAGGTCTTAAGCACATATGCCAGTGGCATGGGATACAGAGATATAGCTTCACATGTTGAGGAAATATATGACCACAAAATATCAGCAGCAGAGATATCCAGTATTACTGATAAACTGCTACCAGTAATCAATGAATGGCGCAGCCGCCCACTGCAATCAGTGTATCCAATAGTGTTTATGGATGGCATGTTCTTTAAGGTCAAGGAGGACGGACATTGTATAAGTAAATGCATGTATAATATATTGGGCATAAATCAAAATGGCAGAAAAGAAGTATTAGGTTTTTATTTGGCTGAAAGTGAAGGAGCTAACTTCTGGTTGGGAGTTCTAAATGACCTAAAAGAGCGAGGAGTAGAAGATATTCTAATTGCCTGCATTGATGGGCTAAAAAGCTTTCCTGCGGCTATAAATAGTGTGTTTCCTAAGGCAGAAGTACAGCTATGTATAGTGCATCAGATAAGGAATTCACTGAAATATGTATCTAGCAAAGATGTAAAAGTTTTCATGAATGATTTGAAAAAAATATATCGTGCTTCAAGTAAAGAGATCGCTGAGAATTATCTGCTTGAGCTGGAAGAAAAATGGGGAGAGAAGTATCCTTTAGTTATAAAATCCTGGCAGAACAATTGGGAAAACTTATCCAGTTATTTTAAGTATTCTGGGCAAGTTAGGAAGCTGATTTACACCACCAATCCAATTGAGGGGTTGCATAGACAAATCAGGAAATTTACTAAAACTAAGGGTTCATTTACTAGTACAAATGCCTTGTACAAACAGGTATATTGTGCTATAAAAAAGGTAGAGCAAAAGTGGATTATGGCTCTCCCTAATTGGGCTTTAACTATGTCTCAACTTGATATTTTCTTTCCAGATAGATTGAAAATTGAGTTGAACTAAAAATGCGGCTTGACACACTTTTTTGAACGTTCCCAAATCTTCTGAATATGAAGCTTCATCCAGCTCTTTATTTGGTAGTGCTGATAAATCTCCATTACTTATATCTGAAGGAGGAAGGCTATCATTAGTTTGTACAGATATTTCTTCAATTACTCCTTTTATTTCTTGATCACTGACTCCAACATTCTTGATTAATTCCTCCAATCTATTCAAAATCTCTAATACAGTTTCCTGCGATATAATCACTTTATCTCCTTCTCTTACATTCTCTTTGAACAAATATATCATGTTTTTTGCCAAATCTTGTGCTAAGCTCACACGATTCTGATGAACTAATGAAGATTGATCATTCAAATCTGAAATTTCTTCTTTTATAGAATGCTTCTCAAATAGTAACTCTTTGTACTTTTCATGTTGAATTTGACTTTCTTCCTCCAGATTGATGCTATAATTTTCCAACTCTTCACTGTTTTTTCTTTCTTTATTAAGAATTTTTTCTAACTCTTTAATCCTACTGAAATATTTAGTTTCTTTCTCTTCCGATTGCTTACTTAGTTCTTCTAAATCTACAGTTAGTTTAATCACTTCTTGAGTTTTTTCATTTAACTTTTCTTGTAATCGTCTTTTTTCTTCTTCTGAATTACATAATCTAGATTCTAAACTAAAAACTTCCCCCTTTTCTTCTTCCAACAGCACCTCTAACTCTGCTATTTTTTTCTTTTTTTCTTCTAAGTATATTTCCAATTCTGTTATTTTTTGACTTTCTAATTCGTGTGATTGACTTTCTAATCTCTGGATTTCACCATACTTACCATCCAACTCTTTTTGAGTATCATTCAATTTTTGTTTTAATCTTTTATTTTCATTCACTGCTACAGCCACACTGTACTCTAATTGCCTTATTTGATCCTTTAGTCTTTGTACTTCAACATCTAGACCTTCAGCAAATTCTTCTAAATCTTGCTTTTCTTGCACTAATTCAGCTTTTTCTTTACTTAACTTTTGTATCTCTTTTTGCGCTTTCCTTAACTTCTCCTCTAACTTTTCCTTCTCTACTTTTCTCCTTTCAAATTCACTCTCTACCGAATCACTTAGCTGCTTGAGTTTTTGTGTTACTTCAGCCAAAACTTCATCTTTTTCCCTTACCTTTCCATTTAATTCCTCCACCTCTCTCATTTTTTGCTGTAATTGTTCTAATATAGTTTGATTATTTCCAGTTAATCTTGTATTTTCTTTTTCCAATTTATTAATTCTTTCGTTTAAGCTGTCATCTACAACTTGTGCAATTTTGTCTTGCATTTTAGTACTACCTATTTGAGCTTCTTTGATGCCACGCTCAATTTCTTGAGTTGTTTGAATGTTAATATTTCTATTACTATTTTCTATCACAATCTCAGATGATTTATGATTGCCTTTCTCCTTATTTCTAAATTTTATTTGATACAAGAATAAGTTACCTATTTTTACATCTTTATTTGCTTTCAATTGATCATCAGTAACACGATTACGCTCGATAAGTTCTATACCATTAGCATCAATATTAATTATAATAGTGCACTTTTTTCCGTCCTCATCACACCAATTCAGAGTCATTTCGTATGCACCATCAGTTACAACATAGTGCCTTATTCCTTCTTCAGAAACAAAACCGTGCATTCCATTTTTTCCATTGCTATGCAGAGTTGAAAATCCTGAAATTCCATTATCTTGACAGAAATTACTATTCAAAAACTCACTGACTTTGAATTTGTTTTTATTAGCTCCCAATTTAACTTCTGCACAACTACCATATATGTTAAAAACAAGTCTTTATAAGTATTAAGAAGTAGTAATATAAAGATGTATAGAGAAGAGGAACCGTCATAGATCTTGGTCATAAGGGACCGTATTGGAGCAAGGTTCTCTTCTCTGTTTATATACTGAATAGTTCCGAACAACTGATTGAGTTTTTAGGCTCGTATATAAGGGTGGAAAATGCAGTATTATATTATTCTTACGGAGGAATTATGAATTCATCAAATATCATTGCTGGCATTGATGTTAGCAAAAATAAGCTAGATATCCACATTCATCCACTTGGACATTATAAAGTATTTGAAAATGACGTTCAAGCTATTGATCAAATACTCGACTTTTTACGTTTGCATAATGTAACCAAAGTTGGACTTGAAGCAACTGGTGGGTACGAAAAATTATGTGCTTATACTTTACTAAGCCATGGTTTCGAAGTATATGTTATTCAACCTAGATGGGTTAGAGATTATGCAAAAAGCCTTGGTATCGCTACTAAAACTGATAAAATAGACTGCAGCATCATCTCACGTTATATCAATAATACAGATATGCGTGTTACTCCTTTAAAGGTTAGTAATATTGACAGTTTGAAGCAAAAGTTATCTCGCAGAAATCAATTAGTGGAAATGGCAAAAATACAAAAAACTCAAGCTCATCAAGTAACTGATATATCCATAATCAAACAAATGGAAGAACTACTTGCCATTTTGCAAAGTCAAATTCAAGTTTTAGAAGACGAGATGATAACATTGATTGAGCAAAGTCAAGAGCTTAAAGAAAAATACATATCAATAACTAGTATGCCAGGAGCAGGTAGAATCTTAGCTATTACTATGATCTGTTATCTACCAGAATTAGGAACTCTCCGACATAAAGAAATATCTAGCCTTTCTGGAGTTGCACCTTTTAATCGAGATAGTGGTTTTAGTAAAGGAAAAAGATGTATTCAAGGTGGTAGATCACAGATTAGAACAGTTTTACATATGTGTGTTCTTAGTGCACAAAAGTACAATTCTTATGGGAACGTTCAAAAAAGTGTGTCAAACCGAAAAAAAAGTAATAAATTGATATAAAAAATGGAGGTTTGATATGGGTCAAGCAAATAGAACTACTGGTTTGGTAGATTATAAAGAATTAGAAACAAATATCCTGTCATCTATACGAGAAGGAAGACCATTGACAGGAAGAGATGGAGCATTAACACCGTTTATAAAAAGGTTGCTAGAGGCAAGTCTGGAAGGTGAAATAGAAAGCCACATGTCAGCTAAAAGTGAAGAAAATAACCGAAGAAATGGAAGGAATGCAAAAACTTTACGTACAAGTTCAGGCTCATTTGAACTATTAACACCAAGAGACAGAGAAGGAAGCTTTGAACCGCAAATAGTCAAAAAAAGGCAAACAAGCCTACATCCAGAACTTGAAGCAAAGGTCTTAAGCACATATGCCAGTGGCATGGGATACAGAGATATAGCTTCACATGTTGAGGAAATATATGACCACAAAATATCAGCAGCAGAGATATCCAGTATTACTGATAAACTGCTACCAGTAATCAATGAATGGCGCAGCCGCCCACTGCAATCAGTGTATCCAATAGTGTTTATGGATGGCATGTTCTTTAAGGTCAAGGAGGACGGACATTGTATAAGTAAATGCATGTATAATATATTGGGCATAAATCAAAATGGCAGAAAAGAAGTATTAGGTTTTTATTTGGCTGAAAGTGAAGGAGCTAACTTCTGGTTGGGAGTTCTAAATGACCTAAAAGAGCGAGGAGTAGAAGATATTCTAATTGCCTGCATTGATGGGCTAAAAAGCTTTCCTGCGGCTATAAATAGTGTGTTTCCTAAGGCAGAAGTACAGCTATGTATAGTGCATCAGATAAGGAATTCACTGAAATATGTATCTAGCAAAGATGTAAAAGTTTTCATGAATGATTTGAAAAAAATATATCGTGCTTCAAGTAAAGAGATCGCTGAGAATTATCGGGAACGTTCAAAAAAGTGTGTCAAGCCGCATTTTTAGTTCAACTCAATTTTCAATCTATCTGGAAAGAAAATATCAAGTTGAGAAATAGTTAAAGCCCAATTAGGGAGAGCCATAATCCACTTTTGCTCTACCTTTTTTATAGCACAATATACCTGTTTGTACAAGGCATTTGTACTAGTAAATGAACCCTTAGTTTTAGTAAATTTCCTGATTTGTCTATGCAACCCCTCAATTGGATTGGTGGTGTAAATCAGCTTCCTAACTTGCCCAGAATACTTAAAATAACTGGATAAGTTTTCCCAATTGTTCTGCCAGGATTTTATAACTAAAGGATACTTCTCTCCCCATTTTTCTTCCAGCTCAAGCAGATAATTCTCAGCGATCTCTTTACTTGAAGCACGATATATTTTTTTCAAATCATTCATGAAAACTTTTACATCTTTGCTAGATACATATTTCAGTGAATTCCTTATCTGATGCACTATACATAGCTGTACTTCTGCCTTAGGAAACACACTATTTATAGCCGCAGGAAAGCTTTTTAGCCCATCAATGCAGGCAATTAGAATATCTTCTACTCCTCGCTCTTTTAGGTCATTTAGAACTCCCAACCAGAAGTTAGCTCCTTCACTTTCAGCCAAATAAAAACCTAATACTTCTTTTCTGCCATTTTGATTTATGCCCAATATATTATACATGCATTTACTTATACAATGTCCGTCCTCCTTGACCTTAAAGAACATGCCATCCATAAACACTATTGGATACACTGATTGCAGTGGGCGGCTGCGCCATTCATTGATTACTGGTAGCAGTTTATCAGTAATACTGGATATCTCTGCTGCTGATATTTTGTGGTCATATATTTCCTCAACATGTGAAGCTATATCTCTGTATCCCATGCCACTGGCATATGTGCTTAAGACCTTTGCTTCAAGTTCTGGATGTAGGCTTGTTTGCCTTTTTTTGACTATTTGCGGTTCAAAGCTTCCTTCTCTGTCTCTTGGTGTTAATAGTTCAAATGAGCCTGAACTTGTACGTAAAGTTTTTGCATTCCTTCCATTTCTTCGGTTATTTTCTTCACTTTTAGCTGACATGTGGCTTTCTATTTCACCTTCCAGACTTGCCTCTAGCAACCTTTTTATAAACGGTGTTAATGCTCCATCTCTTCCTGTCAATGGTCTTCCTTCTCGTATAGATGACAGGATATTTGTTTCTAATTCTTTATAATCTACCAAACCAGTAGTTCTATTTGCTTGACCCATATCAAACCTCCATTTTTTATATCAATTTATTACTTTTTTTTCGGTTTGACACACTTTTTTGAACGTTCCCGAATTATCTGCTTGAGCTGGAAGAAAAATGGGGAGAGAAGTATCCTTTAGTTATAAAATCCTGGCAGAACAATTGGGAAAACTTATCCAGTTATTTTAAGTATTCTGGGCAAGTTAGGAAGCTGATTTACACCACCAATCCAATTGAGGGGTTGCATAGACAAATCAGGAAATTTACTAAAACTAAGGGTTCATTTACTAGTACAAATGCCTTGTACAAACAGGTATATTGTGCTATAAAAAAGGTAGAGCAAAAGTGGATTATGGCTCTCCCTAATTGGGCTTTAACTATTTCTCAACTTGATATTTTCTTTCCAGATAGATTGAAAATTGAGTTGAACTAAAAATGCGGCTTGACACACTTTTTTGAACGTTCCCATTCTTATATAAGAATCTTCTTTGATAGGCTATACGATCAATACAAAAAACCATATAAAGTTGCTTCTACTGCTGCCATGAGAAAATTACTTATCCTTGCTAACTCTTTAATCAGAGATGGCAGGGTTTTTACTGAGGAATATAGCCCTAAAGCTGCTTAGATTGAAAATTAGTGTAGTTGTGGATAAGTGCGCTTACACAGACTGAAAGCACTTATCCACATCCACACTTCTTAAAAGAATTCAAATCAAATACTACAACTTAAATTACGTAAAATGTGTTAAAAGCATCTTTGGCTTTATAGTCCACTAAGTAAAAATTTATTTTTAGTATTTTTCTATTGACTTTTAACACAACTGCTTATATATAATATATATTACATACTATAAATATGTAATATATCAATGTGACAAAATAGAAGCATTATGATTATTTAATAGGAAGTTGACATAGTGAGGAAAATATTGTAGAATTATATTAGAGTATTTTGTCTTAAAAGAAAGAAAACTCTAAGAGCCTTCAATCTTACCTTTACTGTAAACCTGAACTGACTTCCTTCACTTATTAATATATTTTTCAAGCTTTGCCAAGAGAACCACCTACTACATTTTTTACTTCATGATAAGAGAACAAGACCGCAACCAATACAGCCTTGCTCAAAAACCTTTCAAACACTTAACTTTAAAAGGAGCTTCAACCCATGGTACAAGATTTTTTAACTGATGTCAAAGAAAAAAATACTTTAAATTATGATTTTAACGACGCTGTCTCACATTTAGAACCATTAGAACAATTTGATGTAGAAGAAATAAAAAGACAACTATTATTAAACATCAGATCATGCCTTTCTTATTTATTTCCAAGAGGAACTTTTCATGGTGACAAATTTCAGATAGGTGATGTACAAGGTAATAAAGGCAAAAGCCTCAAAGTTGAATTAGCGTATGGCAAGGTCGGATTATGGATTGATTTTGCAACTGGGGACGGTGGTGACATTATTGATCTTTGGGCAGCTGCACATGGGAAAAACGCTAAAATAGAATTTGTTGAAGTAATTTCTTCGATAAGTGAATGGATAGGATGTAACAAGCGACCTACTAAAGAGCAAAAGAGAATAACTCAATGGGACTATCTCGATCAGGATAATCAGTTGATTGCCAGCAAATATCGTTATGATACTGCTTCAGGAAAAAGTTATCAACCATTTGATGCTAAAAAATCTACCTTTACTGCACCTGAGATCAGGCCTCTGTATAACATTCCAGGCATCACTAAATCTGATAGAGTGATATTGGTAGAAGGGGAAAAATGTGCTGAGCTACTCATAGAACAAGGGATCACTGCAACAACAGCAATGTTTGGAGCAAAAGCACCTATTGAGAAAACTGATTGGACTCCACTTAAAGGTAAACACATTATTATATGGCCAGATAACGATGATCATGGAAAAGATTATGCTCAAGAAGCCGCAAAAAAGCTTTCTGGTTTTGGAGTTGCATCACTTTCTATTCTCAAGATTCCTCAAGATAAGCCAAAATCTTGGGATGCTGCAGATAGTGTGCTAGAAGGAATGAACGTTGAAGAATTTATCCTTAACAACAAAAGCCCTTATTCTTCAAGAAAGTCAAAAAGAATTGATACTACAGTTTGGACCAATATCCCTCCAGAAAGAAAGTGGGTTATTAAGGATTGGCTCCCTGTAGGAAGTGTTACAGCTCTTTATGGTGATGGTGGTGTTGGAAAATCTCTCCTTGCTCAACAATTAATGACAGCCGCTGCTTTTGGTAAACCTTGGCTTGGAATAGATCTGGAAAAAATAAAGACATATGGTGTGTTCTGTGAAGATGATGAAGAAGAACTTTGGCGTCGGCAATGCGCAATAAATGAATTTTATCAATCAGGTATGGAATCTTCTGATTTTCAGGATAATGTTGGCTTATGGTCACGAGCAGGGCACAATAATCAACTTATGGTTTTTAATAACAAAGATACTGGTCAATTAACTACGTACTTTCAAGAGTTACTTGAGGATATTGAATCGTTTCAGCCGAAGCTTGTGATATTAGATACAGCAGCAGACCTATTTGGAGGAAATGAAAACGACCGTTCTCATGTGAGACAATTTATTCAAGGTTGTTGTGGTCGAATAGCTCAAGCAATAAAAGGAGCTGTTTTATTACTTGCCCACCCTTCTGATGCGGGAATAATACGTAAAACTGGCACAGGCGGTTCAACAGCATGGAATAATACAGTAAGGTCTCGTTGGTATTTGACTAGACCAGATAAAGCTAATGCTTCTCCTGATGAGAGAATTTTATCGCGCAAAAAATCTAACTATTCGCAGTGCAATAACGGGCAAATGACACTTTACTGGAAAAATGGGGCATTTGTACATGACAATTCAGTTTTAAATTCAGAACCAATAATCAGAGATCAATATAGTAAAAAGTTGGATTTAGAACGGATGAGAAAACATGAGGTTATCTTGAATTTAATTCGCAGTAGCGCATATCAAGGTAATATTTATACTGCTGGACAATTTGCAAAGCGTTTTGAAGGAGAAGAGGGGCTTGGCAGTGAGCGCAATATTAGAGAAAGAATAAATAATCTTGCAACTCTTGGACAGATTAAATTCTTTCGTAATGCTGCAGGATATGGGACCAATTCTAAATATGGATTTCTTTGTGTGCAGGATATGGAATTTAAAGTTTCAGTAGGAGATAAAGTAGAGCACAAGTTAATAAAGCCAACACATTACTATCTACAAGCAAATGGTGCGGTCTTGCCTATTAAAGATTTAGATGTTTTGTGGTAATTTTTCAAAAAGTTTCTGAAAATAGCAATTACTTTTATTCAAATTTTCAGGATGTTGAGAGCATTTAAGAGGGGCAAGTGAGTTTTCTAAAAAACCTTCATACAAAATTTTCTTTACAATGAATAAAAATGACGATAAAATCATGTGCAAGTTTATTTTATACTAATAGAATTAGTATAAGTACATTTTATTCAAATTTTAAAGGGCATTACAGACGCTAAAGAGATACAATCGATTGGGTTGGACACACTCGCTTTAGAACTTAATTACAGGCTTTTTGGTGAATTAAGCAGTAGTTACCTTATTTCAAACAGAGTGGTCTAAGAGGTTTCATCAATAAAAACCATACTTGAAAGTAGCACACACTCAATTATAACTATGGGGCGTCTCTTTCTAAAATTTTACTTAAGAATTACTACAGATGCTAATTTAACGAATTTTGTCTGTTCGATGGTAGTTATTTTCCTCTAGAAAATCAAAGTGGACTTTACATCTTACTAATTATAAATTAACTTACTACCTAATCAATTCCTGAATTATGTATGAGTAAAATTTTGATAATATTAGCAGCAGGAAAGAGCAGTAGAATGAATTCTGAATATCCAAAAGCGTTGCACCAAGTGGGAAATCTTACTCTTTTAGAACATATAATTTCTAATGCAAAATCGCTGAGTCTAAAAAGCTTATCAATTGTTGTTAACAACTCCCTTCTAAAAGATTTAGAAAACTTTGATACTCTAAAAAGTATAATCGATCAATACAATATAAAACTAATAATTCAAGAAGATATTACAGGCACTGGCACTGCAGTTAAAATTGCTCTAGAAAATCTGGAGGAGTTATCTGATCAAGACATAGTTTTAATACAGTATGGAGACACTCCTTTTATATCTAGCGATACAGTTATGAAAATGACTGATTGTTTAAAGTATAATAATTTAGTTCTTCTTGGATTCAATAGTCAAGATGAACAATATGGAAGATTAGTAATTGATAATTACGGAAATGTTCAAAAAATCCTAAAAAATGGAGATAAAATGCTTCTTGCAAACTCTGGAATAATGGCTTTATATGCTAAAGATCTCTTTACCTTAGTAAAAGAAATAAAATTCAATAATTCGACCAATGAATATTGTCTTAATGATATAGTGCCCATTGCAGCAAACAATAACTTGAGTGTAGGTTATGTAGTTTCTGATGAAAGAGAAGCAATGGGAGTAAATAATAAAGAGGATTTGATTAAAGCCGAACACTATTTTCAAGAAAGAAGGCAGCCAACTTTTCTTTCATAACTACATTTTTTTATTCATTAATTTAAGTTGACATTTGTTTTATACTGGTTTTATAATACCTTTTGATTCTTACTTGTAAGATAATTGGTACGACAAATTTTCCTATTTGTAGTGAGAGGGTATACATGGGGATATTAATAACAGGTGCTGCAGGTTTGATAGGGTCAACCTTGGTGAAAAAGTTAGAAAACCAGGGCCATGAAGTAATAAACTGTGATATTAGGTTTCGCAACAATCCACTCAGTTTTTTTTCAGAAGATATAGTACCACTACTTGCTAAGTGTACAGGAATTATTCATCTGGCTGCAATTTCTCGAGTTATACATGGTGAACTTTATCCTGAACTGTGTAAAAAAATTAATGTTGATGGTACAATGCAGTTTTTAGGGTTATGTAAGTCACTTCCAAATAAACCATGGTTTATATATGCAAGTAGTAGGGAAGTCTATGGAGAGCAGAAGGAACTGCCGGTTACAGAATCTGCTAGTATCGATCCAATAAATAATTATGCCAAAGGTAAAGCATTTATTGAGAAGCAAATAACAAGTTTAAAAGATTTTAATGTAGCAATATTACGCTTTTCAAATGTATACGGTGGTTTACTAGATCATAACAGTAGAGTAATTCCCGCACTCTGTATTAATGCATTAAGAGGTGATCCAATTAAAATAGAAGGTAAAGAATGTGTTTTTGATTTTACCTACTTGGATGATGTTATAGAGGGTATATGCTTAACTGTTAAATATTTACAAAGTGAAAAATCTTCTCTTCCTGCTATTCATCTTACTACTAATAGCCCATGTACTTTAGAAAACTTAGCAAAAACAATATTAAAAGTCACGAAAAGTGATTCTAGAATTGATTTTTATCCTCCAAGAAATTTTGACGTAACTAAGTTCCATGGTGATTTTACTAGAGCTAAAGAGCTACTTGGTTGGTCTCCAAAGCATTCATTAGAAGTAGGATTAAGCAATTTTATAAAAAGTCTACAAAACAATATACAAGAGTATCCTAACAATATAGATATGGTAATATATGAAAATATTAAAAGTTATTCATGGTTACCCTCCTTATTATAGCGCTGGTTCAGAGGTTTACAGCCAAACTCTTGCTCATGAACTAGCAAATAACAATGAGGTACAAGTATTTACTAGGTATGAAAATAGCTTTTTACCTGATTTTTATTACACTACAGTCCTAGATCGTAGTGATTCTCGAATCTTACTGCATTTAATTAATATACCCATAGCTAAATATCGTTATAAATTTATTAATGAAGAAGTAGATATAAAATTTAAAAGAGTAATAGATAACTTTCAGCCAGATCTTATACATTTTGGTCATCTTAATCATCTATCAATTACTTTACCAGAAATTGCTTTTAAAGAAAATATACCTACAATTTTTACGCTACATGACTTTTGGTTAATGTGTCCAAGAGGAAGGTTTATTCAACGCAATTCTGAAGATTTATTACAGCTTTGTGATGGACAAAAGGATCAAAAATGTGCAACCCAATGTTACAAGGGATATTTTACAGGAGATGAAGAATTCCTGAATTCAGACCTAAATTATTGGGAACAATGGGTTGCAACTAGAATGAAGCACACAAGGAAAATAATAGACTATATAGATTACTTTATTTCCCCATCGAAATTCTTGATGGATAAATTTACTCAGGATTTTTATGTTCCGATAAACAAAATTTCTTATCTTGATTATGGTTTTGATCTCAATCGTCTTAAGAATAGAAATAGAGTACAAGAAAAAGAGTTTATTTTCGGTTATATTGGTACTCATACTCCCGAAAAAGGTGTTGATCTATTATTGAAAGCTTTTTCTCACTTATCATCTAAAGCAAAACTTAGAATTTGGGGAGCAGCAAGAGAAGAAACTAAAGCTTTAAAAGCGATTGCCGATCAGTTTTCACCTGTTGTTAAAGAAAGAATAGAGTGGATGGGAAGTTATGATAATAAGAATATAGTTACTGACGTATTTAATAAAGTTGATGCAATAGTCGTTCCTTCAATTTGGGGTGAAAATTCACCGTTAGTAATACATGAAGCACAGCAACTTAGAATACCAGTTATAACAGCCGATTATGGTGGTATGGCAGAATATGTAAGAGATGGACTATTATTTAAGCACAGAGATGCAAGTAGTTTGTCAGAAAAAATGCAAGTCCTATCTACAAATCAGGAGTTATACAATAAACTTACCCAAAAAGGCTATCCTTATACTAAAAATGGAAATATACCTTCTATGAGTGAGCATATTGAGAAACTTAACAAGATTTACCGTAATGCTATTGAAAAGAAAGGCAAATCAGTAGCTGTTAAACCCGGTCCTTGGAGAATTACTTTTGATACTAATCCAGATTACTGTAATTTTGCTTGTATAATGTGCGAATGTTTTTCACCATACAGCAAAGTTAAAGAAGAAAAGAAAGCTAAAGGAATAAAACCTAAGATACTGTCGATAGAAACTATCAGAAAAGTAATTAAGGAAGCAGCTGGCACACCTTTAAGGGAAATCATTCCTTCTACTATGGGTGAGCCTTTAATGTATAAAAGCTTTGATGAAATAATCAATTTGTGCCATGAGTTCGGCCTTAAGCTTAACCTCACAACCAATGGTTCTTTTCCCATTAAAGGAGCTAGAAAATGGGCTGAACTATTGGTACCAATTTTATCTGATGTTAAGATTTCCTGGAATGGGGCAACTAAAGAAACTCATGAAAGAATCATGAAAGGTTCAAAATGGGAAGTAGTGACAGAAAATTTAAAAACTTTCCTTGAAGTTAGAGATAAATACTTTAGCGATACAGGTGAAAGGTGTACCGTTACTTTACAATTAACATTTTTGGAAAGTAATTTACATGAACTCTATGACATAGTTAAGATGGCCATAAAAAACGGCATAGATAGAGTTAAAGGACATCATCTTTGGGCACATTTTGAGGAAATTAAGGATCTATCTATGAGAAGAGATGAGTTAGCAATTAGTAGATGGAATACAGAGGTGAGAAGGTTATATGAGCTTAGAGATAATATGCTATTACCAAATGGTAAAAAGATAAAATTAGAAAATTTTACAATTCTTTCTCAAGAAGGTATTAAGGATTTGGCTCCAGGTGGTCAATGCCCATTTTTAGGTAAAGAAGCATGGATAAACAATGAAGGAAAGTTTAGTCCTTGCTGTGCTCCAGATGAACTCCGTAAGACATTAGGAAATTTTGGTAATGTTAATGAGGTTAAACTCGAGGAAATATGGCAGAGTAGTGAGTACCTAAGCTTACAAAAGAATTATTTAAATTACAAATTATGCAAAACATGCAACATGAGAAAACCTTTGATCAATTAATCAAAGATAATCTTAAATCTATTAAAATTTCACCGTGTGAGAGTTTTCACGAATTACTAGGAAATCCTTTGTATGAAGATAGGTTTATAAAGGTTGGTAAATTTCATGAGCCCGGTCTTGCACCGGTTTATGATCAGACAGGTGCTTATCATATCAATGTAAGAGGAGAAGCAGTTTATCATCATAGATTTCTAAAAACTTTTGGATTCTACTTTAATAGAGCGGCCGTAGAAGATGATACAGGGTGTTACCATATTGATTCATCTGGATGTAGAGTATACAAACAGTCGTATCAATGGATTGGAAATTATCAGGAAGATATTTGTGTAGTTAGAAGACATGATAAATGTTTTCATATTAATTTAAATGGCAACAGGATTTATCAGGAGGAATATGATTATGTTGGAGATTTTAAGGATGGTATCGCTGTAGTCTATAAGGATGGTAAAGCTACACATATTAATCATCATGGAAAGTTAGTACATAATAAATGGTATAAAAAACTTAATGTTTTTCATAAAGGGTATTCTATTGCAGAAGATCAACATGGTTGGTTTCATATAGATATTAATGGTGATCCTGTTTACCAGCAGAGATTTAAAATGGTAGAAGCATTTTATAATGGGATGGCAAAAGTTGAAACTTTTGAAGGTGTGTTAGGACAAATCGATATTACCGGAAATGTAAAGTTTAGTATTTTTGATTTAGGTAAAGAATCTCAAGTGCATAGGATTTCTGCAGAACTTTCAGCCTTTTGGAAAACTTACCTAACAAGCGTTGCTATTGAACTTGATTTGTTAAATATTTTACCTGCAACTGTGCCGTTTTTATCTAAAAAGTTAAACATTATCGTACCAAATCTAGAAAGGCTGTTAAGGGCGTTGTGGGAAATAGGGTTTATTGATTACGATAAGGACGAGGACTTATGGAAACTATCATCAAAAGGTAAGTGTTTTAAGGAAATACCATTTTTGCCAAAAGCAGCAACAATGTGGGCAAGAGTTGCCGCTGAAAAGAATTGGTTAAAGATGGCCGATATACTAAAACAGAAGTCTATCTCTTCATTTGAATCTTTTAAGGAAAGAGAAGCATCAGAAGATAAGAAAATAGCATTTTACCAAGCATTACTAGGATATTCTAGGTTTGATACTAAAGAGTTTAATTCTAGAATTAATATAGATGATGCTAAGAATATATTGCTATTTGGTGTACACTCTTTATTTCTTGCTTATTCTGATATACACAATAAAGGTTCTATAGGCCTATATAACGAACATAAAGTACCAAGACAGTTAGTAGAAAATTTAAAAGTCAAACTTATAACTCAGGAAGAACTATCAGTTACAAATTATGAATTAGGTGTCTTTTGCCGCTTTCTACAGCACTATGATGATGATAAAGTATTGTCTTATTTAAAATTGGTCAAAGGAATATCTCGTATTTTATTGATAGAAACTATTTTAGATTACCGCTCTCCAACTGGAGGCTCTGTAGATATTAATGTCATGGTTGAAACAGGAGGTAAACTAAGAACATTAAACGATTGGGAAAAAATACTCAAACAAGTAAAAGGATTCAAAATTTTTGCTGTTTTACCTTTAACAGATTACTTATCAGTTATTGATGTCAGATGTTAATCACATGGAAACATTACAAAAAAATGGTTTTTTTATTATCAAAAATCTGGTTCCTTTAGAGCTAATAATTCAGTCTTTAAGTGATATAACAAATAAGATATCAAAGCTATCCCAAGAAATAAGTGTTTCAACTTCTGACTACTTAAACTGTACCGGCAGATGGGGCATGTTATCTCAAGTAACTAGAATTATATCTCAAGCATTAGATAAAATTATTAAAAATTACCTTGAAAAGTCACTTCAGTGTCAGATACTGCAGAAAAAATCAAATGTTATATGTAAAACTGCTGATTTAATAGATGCAGTTCCCTTTCACCAAGACATCTCCTATAGTTTCAATGATCCTTACCACTTTTCCGTTTGGTTAGCTTTGAATAATGTAAGTGAAACTTCAGGTGCACTACAAATTATAGAAAACAGTCATAAATGGGAAATACAGCCTTTAGTTGATTTTTGGTACCCATATTTTTTTGATCAGTACTCAAACAACCGAGAAAATTACAAAATTAAGTCACTACCTATTTCAGCAGGAGATGCGATAGTTTTTGATTCACGGTTATGGCATGGTAGTGATAAGAATACAGATGCTAAAGATAGATTTGCTTATGTAACAAGGTGGATTATAAAAGATCAAGACCTTCCCTATGTGCCAAAACCTCAGCCTTCAGTTTTTGGTATACTCAATTGTGGTGAGTTAACAGAATCTATACTGAGAGAATGCTTGTCATTGTTTGGCTACCAGGAAAGTATAAAAGCAAAAAACATGGAAGAACTTATCAAGAGCTGGTTAGCCTTTATTACAGATACAACTACAAATATTTCTGAGATCGACACTACTGAGGCTAAGCGAGATTTATATAAGCTGCTTATTCTAAATCAAGCATCAGCACTACATGATGCTGGAGACATCTCAGGAAAAATATACAAAAATTTATGGTTTTCACTACTTGTATTTCTCAATAAAAAAGTCAACGTAGTGGAGCTAGCATTGTAAATGAACAGAAGTAGAGTTGATAGCTTCAAATGTGTATTGATGTTCATCTTGAATATAGTATCTAAATTCAAGCTTAATGTACTTATAATGTCTTTAGTTGCTCTGGTGGTAGCTGTTGATTTGTCTTTTAGAAAGTATTTAGTAAAAAATATTCTAGATACAGCTGTAAAATATCAGGAAGGTAATGTAATTGAAAATCTTTTATTACCTGTAAGCGCTTATCTTGGTATGGCATTACTTATCACTACTGCTTTTAGATTCTATGGCTATTTTGTTGACATTCGAATGTTTACCTTAATGCGTCAAAAAATAGCTGATATGTCTTTTTGTAGGCTACTCCAACAAGACCATTCCTATTATCAGAACAATTTATCCGGAAGTTTAGTACATAAGGCCAGTAACTTAATGGATAGTGTGATAGAGTTAATAAGATTGCTTATAGATTGTTTTTTCGGTTACAGCATAGCATTAGTCTTAGCTATTTATACCTTATCATTAGTAAACATAAAATTTGCAATCGCCACATTCACTTGGGTAAGCATTTTTATTTTAGTATCGATTTTCAGCTTTCGTGTACTTACTGAACTAGCTGATAATTACTCTAAACAAAATTCACAAGTAATAGCTAGTATAGCAGATAGTATTTTAAATGTTATATCAGTAAGGCTATTTTCTCAGCAAGCACATGAGAGACACAAATTTTTTCAAATATGCAAGAAAAGAACTATTGCAGAGAGAAAATTACAATGGGCATACTTTTGTCTTTGGTTTATATATGGCTATTCATTTGATATACTCCAAGCAGTAAACTTGTACTTTTTAATTTATGACTATCAATTGAACAAAATTGCAATAGGAGATATTGCTCTTGTACTTGGAATTAATATATCGATTATAGAGTTTCTTAACCATCTAACTAGGAATCTTACCCAATTTTCTACTCATTTCGGCAAAGTTTCAGATGCATTGCCAATCTTGACTACTGTACCAGAAATTCAAGATAAGGAAAATGCTAAAGAATTAAATTTATTAAGTGGAAGAATAACGTTTAACAATGTTTCTTTTTCTTATGAAGGTCAGGAGCCATTATTTCAAGATTTCTCAGTTACCATTAATCCTTGCGAAAAGGTAGGTCTAGTTGGTTATTCTGGAGGTGGTAAATCTACTTTTATAAACTTAATTCTAAGGCTATTTGATGTTAAAAAAGGTAATATACAGATTGATAATCAAATAGTATCAGAAGTTACACAGAGTTCTTTGAGGCAACAAATATCTGTAATACCTCAAGACCCATTGTTATTTCATGATACTATTTTAGCAAACATCATATATGGTAGACTTCAATCTACTATCGAAGAAATAATGAGAGCTGCAAAGCTGGCTGGTATTCACGATTTCATTATGACTCTACCAGATCAATATGGAACTACAGTCGGAGAAAAAGGCATCAAGCTATCTGGAGGAGAAAGACAAAGAATAATAATAGCCAGGGCATTTTTAAAAAACGCTCCAATATTATTTCTCGATGAACCAACTAGTCAGTTAGATTCTATAACAGAAAAAACAATTCAAATGAGTTTATTCAAATTGATGAAAAATAAAACTACGATTACTATAGCACACCGTATTTCTACACTTTTACACATGGACCGAATTCTAGTATTTAACAAAGGAAAAATTGTCCAAGATGGTAAACATGCTGAATTAGTTTCTAAGCAAGGTCTTTACAAGGAACTTTGGAATGCTCAAATTGGTTGTTTGAATGGCAAAAAATAAGATGGAAAAAATTATTGATCTGAGAAGTGACACTACAACTCTGCAGGGCTCCAACGTTATACATGCAATAAGTAATGCAACTGTTGGAGATTTTGCTTATAGTGAAGACAAAAGCTGTAATGACTTATCAGAATATTGCAAACAATTATTCAAAGTAGAAGAAGCATTATTTGTAACCAGCGGTATGCTTGCAAATAGATTAGCCATTGCCAGTCAAACAAGTCCTGGTGATGAACTAATAACTCATTATAATTACCACGTTAATTTTTTCGATAGCGCAGGCAATGCAAAAGTAAATAATATCGTATTTAATTGTATTAGAAATAATAGCGGAATCTTAGATGTTGATGAAGTAGAATATGCTATTAATTCTAAGCCGAGGTATAAAATTTTTGCTCAGGTGAGTCTTGTTTCTATAGAAAATAGTATAAATGGGTTTAATGGTAAAATTTATCCTTTTGAAAAACAAGTCGAGTTATATCACTTTTTAAAAGCTCACAATGTAAATCTTCATTTAGACGGTGCAAGAATATTTAATGCTCATATCGAAACAAATATTGCTTTAGCAGATTATGCTAAATATGTGGATACAATGAGCTTTTCTTTTACTAAAGGACTTGGCGCTCCTTTTGGTTCAATGCTTATGGGTAAAAGAGAGATAATTGAAAGGGCTAAAAAGCTACAGGTTTGGCTAGGTAGTGGTTATCATCAGATAGGGTATTGTGCTAATGCAGCAAAATACGTACTACAGAATAATATCTCTAGGCTTAAAGAAGATAATAAGCTCGCTAAATTGTTTGCAGATAAGATTAAAGAAATTCCACACATAAAACTGGTACTACCTTATCCAGAAACTAATATAGTAAGCTTCAGTATAAAAGCACTAAATGTAACTAATGAGGTTTTCTTGAGTAAGTGCCAAGCTTATGGTTTATTGCTTTTTCCTTGGCTCGAGTCTCATATAAGAGCAGTTACCCATCTTGGCACAAAGGAAACAGAAATCATGAAAGCTGCTGAAATTATAAAGGAGGTTGTGTTAAATTTAATATGAGAATAAAAATAGATTTCTTTAGCGATTCAAACACTGACCCTTCAGCTAAAATGAGGGAAGCGATGGCTAAAGCAAAAGTTGGAAACGAAGCTGCATGTGAAGATCCAACTGTAAACGAATTAGTGGCAACCGCATGTAAAATATTAGGTAAACCTGCAGGAATCTTTTTGATTTCAGGAACGATGTCCAATGTAATTGCTTATAAAGTACACATTCAAAGACCTGGTGATTACTTGCTGCTTGATGAAACTTCACATCCACTCATAGTACAATCTGGCTTGATCGCAGCCCAGGCACATGCCACTCCTTTGCCCATCAAAGGTACGAGAGGAATATTTACTGGAGAACAAATTGTTGAGTTTATTACTCGTCCTAGTTTAAGAAATATTCCGAGAGTTGGGCTTGTTTCTATCGAACAAACGACAAATTTTGGTGGTGGAGCTGTGTGGCCTTTAGAATATATTCAAGAGATCTCAAGTCTCTGCAAAGAGAATGACGTATTCACTCATTTAGATGGAGCAAGACTGTTCAACGCTTGTGCTCATACTAAAATATCTCCAAAAGAGTATGCAAGTTATTTTGATTCGATATTTATTGATTTTAGTAAAGGATTAGGTGCTCCAATGGGCGCAATATTGCTTGGAAGTGAAGATTTTATTGAAAAAGCTTGGTACTATAAGTTTCAAATTGGCGGAGGTATGCACCAAGCTGGCATTATTTCAGCTGCATGTTTATATGCTCTACATAATAATGTAAATTCTTTAGAAGAAGATCATAAAAAAATGCAGCACCTTATAGAAGGCCTAGGCTCTATAGATCAAGTTATAATTGATATCGACCTGTATAAAACTAATATAGCGTATTTTTCATTACATACTAATTGTATATCTACTCAAGAATTAATAAACGTACTAATGACAAATTATGGAATTAGAATGGCTAACATCAAAGGTAAAATCAGAGCTATAACACATAGAGATATAAGCTATGAAGATATTAATACTACTGTATCTGCTATAAGAAAGATACTAAGTAAGTAATTTTCTGCACTAATTGTTTGCAAACTTCTTGTCAAACAATATTATACCAATATAGTATTATGCTAGCATCTGCATAGAGCTATTTGGGAATAGGTGTGAACTTTGTCTTCTTTCAATATTTACTATTCTTCTGTGGATATATGCTGCTTTATTTATCAAGACAAAGTATACCAATTGCTCTACCACTGTTAATAGATACTGACCATGTAAAATTAAGCTATTTTTTTGCCTGCTTTTCTTTTTTTTATGGAGTATCAAAATTTGTTAATGGAATAATCATGGACTCCAAAAATAATCCATTATTTATGTTTGGGCTATGCAATATTGCAACTGGATTATTAACCATTGGTATAACTTCATCATATAATAATCTAACTTTATTACTGTTAACATTAATATTATTAGCTTGGACACAAGGGTTAGGTTGGCCAGCTATTACCAAGTTTATGGTTACAAACTCTAGCATCTCTTCAATTGCATCATCATGGGGAGTTATGAGCTCATCTCAGCAACTTGGTTCTTGTATTACTTTAATTGTATTACCAAGTATAATTAAAATATATGATGCAAAAAGTGCATTTTTGTACTCTGGTCTCTTATGCTTACTTTTTGGAATTTATACAATATTAAAAGCATATTACAAAGAAAGTGCCAACTTTACTACCTATTATAAGGTGCAGAAATCTCAAATAGGTATCAAGGTAACAAGTTCCATATGGTTTCTATGTTGTGCTACTTTTTGTGCTTATATTATAAAAATGGGAATCTTTTTTTGGTTTCCTATAATTTTAATGGATAAATTACAAATTTCTCTTGTACAATCCTCACTAATAACAGGCGTATATGATTTAGGTGGAATCCTTGGAACTTTAATCACAGGAAGAATTAGTGATATGTACTTCTTTCAAAATAGAAGCTTGCTGGCATTACTTTACATGTTGGGTATAGCACTCACTTTTATTGCAATGAACTTTGGTCAAAACATAATTCTTATGAACCTTGGTGCAATCTTATCAGGATTCTTTATATTTGGAGTGCAAGTACTGACAGGTGTTATAGCTGTAGAAATTGCTCCACAAAATAATGTGTGTGCAATTGTAAGCTTAACAGGATTATTTGGGTATATTGCAAGTTCAATATTTTCATGCGTGCTCTTAGGAGTACTTGTTAAGCACTGTGGTAACAGTATTATGTTTTCATTTTTTTCCATTTGCTCTGTTGTTGCACTCGTTTGCTTTTCCATACTATCAAGCAAAGATCTAAAAAAACTAAGTAAAGCGGTGTAAAAAAAATTTCTCAACAGTTAAACTTTGTAGATAGATTTTTTACCCAAGGAATAAACATGGTAACCATATCTTAGTAATAGCTCGCTATCTAATAAATTACGGAAATCAAAAACATTAGGTGCAGCCATAATACTCTTTAAACTTGCAAAATCTTGATTTTTAAATTCTTTCCACTCCGTTAATAATAATAAGGCTTCCGCGTCTCTTGCAGCCCCTATAGCATTGTCTGCGTACTCTATATCCTTTAGAACTTGCCTAGCATTATCCATCCCCATTGGATCATATGCAGTAATTTTAGCCTTGTTATTCACTAACAATTTTGCAATATCTATAGCTGGGCTATTTCTTACATCATCAGTACCAGACTTAAAAGTTAGCCCCCATATTGCTATTTTTTTATTTTGGACTCCATTTAATACATATTCTACCTTTTTAGCAATGTTTGTTATATGATTATAGTTAGATTCTTTAACTGAATTTAAAATTTGTAGCTTAACATTGTAGTCTTCAGCAAGCCTTAATAAAGCTGACAAATCCTTAGGAAAACATGATCCTCCAAATCCTGGACCAGCTTTGAGAAATTCCTTACCTATTCTATGGTCCATTCCCATACTGTTAGCTAAAAGGTCAATGTCTGCTCCTAATAGCTCACATAAACCTGCCATCTCATTGATAAAAGCAACCTTTGTTGCTAGAAAGGCATTAGAAGCATATTTAATCATTTCAGCAGTAACTGTATCAGTGACTATTAACGGAATATTCTTATCTATAAATGATCTATATATAACTTCTAGTTTTGCCCTAGCTAGCTTAGTTTTTACTCCTATTATTATCCTATCTGGGTATAAAAAATCTGATACTGCAGAGCCTTGCTTGAGAAACTCTGGATTAACTCCTAAATCAAAGTTATAGCCCTTATTAGATAAATAATTATGTATATTTTCTGCAGTACCAGGAGGAACAGTTGACTTTATCACTATTAAGCAATCTTGATTAACTCTCTCAGAAACTTCACTTACTGCATTATATACATTCTTTAAATTTGCATTTCCTAGGGAGTCTGATGGAGTATCTACAGTTACAAATACTACTTCTGTATTGGGATTTATTTGAGAATACGAATCAAAAAATCTTATCCTTTGTGACTTTATATTATTCTCTAAATAATCTGCTAATCCAGGTTCATATAAGGGAATTTTCCCTGATTTCAAAAGTTCAATCTTCTCAGTATTTATGTCAATGCAATCAACTTTATGGCCCTGCTCCGATAACATTGTACCAGATACTAAGCCTACATACCCTACTCCTATAATAGTTATGTGCATTTTATTATCACCTTAAAAATATAGCTTAGCATCTAAAATAAATACCATTAACAATTATAAACTTTTGTTGTTACATTATTTTTCTTAATTGCCTTACCTTCCGAATAAGCTATAAATAAGGTTGATGGTATTAATATCAAAGTACCATATAAAGCACTTTTATCAGGTAATTCATTAAATATAACGTATGCTACTATTGCAGAAATTATTAGCTCTATGTATCTATAAGGTGCAAGTGCAGTAGCATCAGTAAGAGCAAAAGCTTTTAACATGAAGAACAGAATTAGGTTTGAACTTATTCCTAAAATCAGCAGTAATACTAACTCCAACAAGGAAGGCATATGCCAATAAAATAACAAAGATGGAGTGGAAAAAATTGTTGTTGTTAGAGCTGAGTAAAATAATATACTTATTATTGTCTCCTTCATTACAAGCTTCTTATTAAGTACATCTAGTATAGCGAAGATTAATGCGGATACAATAAAAATAAGAATTTTAGGATTAAAATCCTCACTATAAGCTTTAGTAGTAATAGCAATACCAATAAAACCAATGACAGCTACTACCCATCTTTGCCAAATTATATTTTCTTCCAGAAAAGGAATTGCAAGAAGCATAACAAATAATGGTATTGAGAAACCTATAATTGTTGCAGTTACTATTGGGCAAATAGTCAACCCATAGGTCCATAAGGTCATTCCACAAAACAACAATGCACCTCTAGTTATTTGAATAGATATTCGACTTGTTTTACAAACTCCTATTCCATAGTAAAATATAAAAGGTATAAGAGTAATAGTGCTAAATAAAAAACGGAAAAAGATTATCTTAAAACTTTGAAGGTGTAAACCGAGACACTTTGATATAGTATCATTAACTACACTACTAAGTAAACTGAGTATAAACCAGGTAACTCCAAGCAAATAAGCTCTTAGTCTGTGATCCATAAAACTCCAAATTTAATATTTTATGAGATAACTTTACTGTACAAAAGATCAATAATAGAAAAGGTTTCTTCTATCTACTGTTTAACCATATTCATAAATATTTAGTAGAAATAATTTGAGAAGTGTTATATAAAATGCAGCTTTATTGCATAATTTTAATAAACAGAAATGCTAACTGATTTTTTTGTAATATATGATAATACTTGCGAATACTCTCACATTATCAGGAAAAGTAATCGGGAGTACTGACGGCTGTGGCGATTTTACCAACTAGCTCCTCTGCTAGCATTAGCAATATGTGTTTTCAGCATCAATTTTAAAAGCATTAAATTTGAAGTTTATCAAACAACACGAATTAGCAGCAAAACTTTATGAAAATGCTTCAGTTGAGTTAGCTAAACAAGGATTTATAATGGTTAATATATTGACTATTTTTACTTGTATCTTAAACACAATTCAATTTTCACACTCATCGGCAGTTAGGCCACTTGCTCGCAAAATAACATCAGTAGAAACACCCGCCTTCACTAGATTTTTCGCAACCTTGATCTTTTCTGTTTTTTTAACTTTCTCTTTGCTATTCTTCATATCCCTAGATAAAAATTTCTTCACTAATTCTTGCTCTTCAGTTTTTCTTAGTAAATTAAGTAGTTCACTATCTTCATTTGTTTTAGGCAGCAGAACTTTAATATTCACTGATAATCCTTCTGCTATTTGATATAATTTGTCAAATGATATGGCAGTGTATCCTATTTCATACTCGTGTATTTCCTTGAGTGTTAAACCAACTTTGTTTGCTAAATCTTTCTGAGTATACCTTTTTATCAATCTCCATTCTCTTATTCTTTGCCCTATTCTGTAGTATATAGAATCAGTGCAGACTTCTTTCTCTGTATTATCATACTCGTAAATAGATAAGCCGGTTGCTTGGGAAATTATGTCAACTGAAACCCCTTCTTTCACTAGATTTTTTGCTATTTCCAACCTTGCCTCTTCTTGATTAATTTTTTCGCTAATATGAACGAATCTGACTAATGAAGGTACTATTTTGCCTAACTTTTGATTCTCGGGGAACGTTCAAAAAAGTGTGTCAAGCCGCATTTTTAGTTCAACTCAATTTTCAATCTATCTGGAAAGAAAATATCAAGTTGAGAAATAGTTAAAGCCCAATTAGGGAGAGCCATAATCCACTTTTGCTCTACCTTTTTTATAGCACAATATACCTGTTTGTACAAGGCATTTGTACTAGTAAATGAACCCTTAGTTTTAGTAAATTTCCTGATTTGTCTATGCAACCCCTCAATTGGATTGGTGGTGTAAATCAGCTTCCTAACTTGCCCAGAATACTTAAAATAACTGGATAAGTTTTCCCAATTGTTCTGCCAGGATTTTATAACTAAAGGATACTTCTCTCCCCATTTTTCTTCCAGCTCAAGCAGATAATTCGGGAACGTTCAAAAAAGTGTGTCAAACCGAAAAAAAAGTAATAAATTGATATAAAAAATGGAGGTTTGATATGGGTCAAGCAAATAGAACTACTGGTTTGGTAGATTATAAAGAATTAGAAACAAATATCCTGTCATCTATACGAGAAGGAAGACCATTGACAGGAAGAGATGGAGCATTAACACCGTTTATAAAAAGGTTGCTAGAGGCAAGTCTGGAAGGTGAAATAGAAAGCCACATGTCAGCTAAAAGTGAAGAAAATAACCGAAGAAATGGAAGGAATGCAAAAACTTTACGTACAAGTTCAGGCTCATTTGAACTATTAACACCAAGAGACAGAGAAGGAAGCTTTGAACCGCAAATAGTCAAAAAAAGGCAAACAAGCCTACATCCAGAACTTGAAGCAAAGGTCTTAAGCACATATGCCAGTGGCATGGGATACAGAGATATAGCTTCACATGTTGAGGAAATATATGACCACAAAATATCAGCAGCAGAGATATCCAGTATTACTGATAAACTGCTACCAGTAATCAATGAATGGCGCAGCCGCCCACTGCAATCAGTGTATCCAATAGTGTTTATGGATGGCATGTTCTTTAAGGTCAAGGAGGACGGACATTGTATAAGTAAATGCATGTATAATATATTGGGCATAAATCAAAATGGCAGAAAAGAAGTATTAGGTTTTTATTTGGCTGAAAGTGAAGGAGCTAACTTCTGGTTGGGAGTTCTAAATGACCTAAAAGAGCGAGGAGTAGAAGATATTCTAATTGCCTGCATTGATGGGCTAAAAAGCTTTCCTGCGGCTATAAATAGTGTGTTTCCTAAGGCAGAAGTACAGCTATGTATAGTGCATCAGATAAGGAATTCACTGAAATATGTATCTAGCAAAGATGTAAAAGTTTTCATGAATGATTTGAAAAAAATATATCGTGCTTCAAGTAAAGAGATCGCTGAGAATTATCTGCTTGAGCTGGAAGAAAAATGGGGAGAGAAGTATCCTTTAGTTATAAAATCCTGGCAGAACAATTGGGAAAACTTATCCAGTTATTTTAAGTATTCTGGGCAAGTTAGGAAGCTGATTTACACCACCAATCCAATTGAGGGGTTGCATAGACAAATCAGGAAATTTACTAAAACTAAGGGTTCATTTACTAGTACAAATGCCTTGTACAAACAGGTATATTGTGCTATAAAAAAGGTAGAGCAAAAGTGGATTATGGCTCTCCCTAATTGGGCTTTAACTATTTCTCAACTTGATATTTTCTTTCCAGATAGATTGAAAATTGAGTTGAACTAAAAATGCGGCTTGACACACTTTTTTGAACGTTCCCTTAGTGGATTTAAAAGAAATACCGATGTTATGGAGTGAGCAAATAGAAAAATTTTATGGATTAGCAATGTAACGTTTATAAAAGTAACAATATGAAAAAACATCGAAAAAAGTATGTGCCAGAAAATTAAAAAAGGTTATTACAAAAGGAGCTACTGCAAAGGGCCACACAAAAAGATGTTGAAATCGATATAGAAGAGCAAATAAATGTTACAAAATCAATTATGTAAAAATATCAATACAAGTGATGAAGATTTTAGCATATTAGGTGCAACAATGGTAGAAAATGATCCAATTTTAGCTGCATATTTTAATAGTAGACCTGGAGTGTAAAAGGCAGCTCAGCCAATTGTATGTCCCATATCCTCATTTTGTAGCCAGCTTAAAAACAATATAAAAGAGTATTCTTAGAAGACATTGGTACGAACTCCTTAACCTATAAATTATAGTAGTTTATATTTAAATAATAATCTTCAACTTTTTTAGCAAATCAATCTACCTAGAAACTTCTCTCCTAGGATCAGAAGTCCTTCTTAACTCTTCACGTTCTGTCCATTTGTTGTTAGACTCGCTTATTACTTCAGGACGTATTAAATATCCACCAGATCTTTCAAAATATCCTTGCTCAATAGCATCGTAGACCCTATCTCCACCAAGTAAGCAACTCTCACCTAATTCTTCTTCATAACCTTTGAATTTTTCCAATACTTCCTCTTTATTACTCGCTTCTACTATAATTTTGCTTTTATCTTGTACGTCAGGATACAGTTTAACGTCTATCTTTCCCAAACTAGTATAGAAAGTCAGTACTATATTGCCCGTAAGGTTAGTATAATTTCTTATCCCATCTTCCGTTATAATTTCTACCTCACTTTCACCGATTGCTATTACATCTCTTCTAGATTCTATACTTCCATGAGTTAAATTTGCTTCATTTATGATTTTCGCAACCTCAACTACACTATTTTCTGAATATTCCAAATAGAGAATAGAGTTATCCACTTTTACATTTTTCACCTTGCCAGTAGTTGCACTTTTAACAATTTCCATAAATTTCAAACTACGCTTTGCATAACTTTCATAGGCTTTTACCATATTAGCTTTGTGGCTTTTAAACTCTTCTAGTTCATCAATGACAAGGATGCTGCTTATAGTATGTAGTACTACTCCTTTTGATACTAAGTTACATACTATACGACTAGCAACCTCTACATCACTTGCAATTCTAGAGTTCTTTTTTAATTCACTAATTTTTCTTATTATACAATCTGCAAAGCCATATTTACTCTCATATTTCTTGTCATATAAACTTCCTGACACAGCAAAGTTCAGCATTACTCCTGCTTCTATAGCTCTTTTTACAACTTGCTCTAACTCGTTCATGTTTTCGGCTGCATTGGCCATATCTAAAAAAGTTTTCAATTCCTCCCGTTGGTTTAATATTAAAATGTCCCATAAAGTGGAAGCTTTAGGTAAATGTTCTTTGTCCTTCCATCCTTTGTAATCAATTGCTCCTGCTTCTAACAGTAACCTTTCTGCTTCTTTAAAACGAATTTTATCACCATAACAAGCATCTCTAATCTTTTGAAAAATACGAGACTTTCCTTTGCAATCACGAAGATTTAAAATCTCTTTAAGACCTTCATTTCCTCTGTGCTGATTTAAAAACTCTCTTAGTTGATTAGTGTCAAGGCTATGACCGCAAATATCTTCTAAATGGCTTTTTGCTCTCATTTGCTCCTGAGTTAAAAAGATTTGTTCTAAAATATTCACTTCAAAAGGTTTTTTGTTAATAATTACAATATCTAGAGGAGTTTTTCCTTGTTTATCAGGTTGATTACGTGCTCCTTTGTTCAGAAGTAAAGGTATATTTAAAGTATTATAATAAGCAGCATAGTGCAAAGGTGTTTGTCCTTCACTGTCAACTATGTTAGGATCAGCTCCAGCCTTTAAAAGTAAAGTTATAAATGCTCCAACTGCCCAGGCCATATCTTTTTCTACTGCCAAACGCTCCATACTTTGTATTACATGCAGTATTGTCAACTTGGACTTTCCTCTTTGAAGATTGAGAACAATCTTTAGATCATCATTACTTTTGTTGTCTTGTAAAAAATTCTCAAACCTTGTAATGTTACAAAATGGAAAGTCTTTTAGGAGACTTAACAACGCCTTATTCAAATTTTTTTGGCCCTCTTTTAATAAGTCAGGTGCACCTGAAGACCACTCAGATATTAAATTATTGAATTCTTTCCTTTTTATAATAGAGATCAAAGAGCTGTTATCACTAAGCAGCAATGAGTATTTAAGTGATTCATATTCATCATCTACTTGCTCTTCTTTCTGTTTCGCTTCTCTCTTCTCCAAATTATCTATATCACCATCTTTTAAATACTTCAAAAATTCAACATTTCTATTTTCCAGTAAGGGACATGCTCCATTCTTCATAAGAATCGAGATCATTTTTGTATTTCGGCCAGCCAAGTATAATGGAGTCCTACCTTTTTCATCTACTGCATTAACATCAGCCCCATTATTTATTAGGTGCTCTACTATTTTTGTTTTGTTACCCAAGATAGCATAATGCAAAGGAGTACTTCCATCATTATATTTCTTCCTAACACTTGCCCCATTCTTTATCAGGACCTCTACCATTCGTGTATTTCTATGCAAGATAGCATAATATAATGGATCACGATCGTATATATCCATTCCATTAACATCAGCCTCTTTTTGTATAAGAGTCTCTACCATTCGTTTATTATTTTTCAAAACAGCAAGCTGTAATAGGCCAGATGTATCTATTTGTTTTAGCTTCTCTTCTACTTTTCTGAACACATTACTCTCACTTAAACCAACGTCAGTATCAATAGAAGCTAGTATTTCTTCCAACTTATCAAAACTCATAACTCTCCTCATTTTAAAACTCCATATTTTATTATTATATACTTGACATAAAAAACAAGAGCTATGTAACACTTACTCTTAAGGTGTAACTGGTTCTGGTAAATTTTGTCTCCCTATTTCATATTCATTTAGCTTAGTACTAGGCTTTAATATTGCATATGTAATGCCACTAGCAATGGCTCCAACTATCAATGCAGCAATAACTAATATTGATAAACTTATATGAGTAACAATACATCCAATGGTTACTGTCAACGTGGCTATTACACCTACAGAGAAACCGGTCTTTATTGCTCTTGAAGTTTCAGAATGCTTCTTTTTTTGAAAATTAAGATACTCAACAATATTTTTGTGGCCGCTTCTATCAGCTAAATCCAGGGGAGTATTACAATCAACGTCCTTTACATCAATAGTAGCCTTTTTTTCCTCTACAAGATATTGAACTATGTCTGAGCGACCCATTCTAGCAGCTTCATGCAACGCAGTACTGCCATTTTTGCTTTTTGCTTCAACGTTAGCCCCTTTGTCTAACAGAGCTTGAACTACTTCTAAGTGACCAGTTTCAGCAGCAATATGCAAAGCAGTACAGCCTTCGTTGTTTCGTGTTTCAAAACTAGCACCCTTTTCTAACAGACATTGAACTACTTGCAAATGACCACGTCCAGCAGCTTCATTCAAAGCAGTATCGCCATCCTTGTTTTGTGCATCAATATCAGCACCTTTGTCTAGTAGAGCTTGTACTATTTTTAAGTAACCCTCTCGAGCAGCAATATGCAAGACATATTTGAAACTCTTCTTTAGTATGTCAGTATTATCCATTTTATCTAATAGAGCTTGAACTACTTCTAAGTGACTATTTGTAGCAGCATAATGCAAAGCAGTTAAGTCATCATTTTCTTTTGCCTCAAAAACGGCTCCTTTTTCCAACAGAAATTTAACTACTTCTAAGCGTCCCTCGCTAGCAGCAATATGCAAAGGAGTTTCATTATCATCGTTCTCTTGGTTAATATTAATTCCTTTTTCGTCTACAAAGTATTTAACTATTGCTAAGCAACCGTTTTCAGCAGCAAGATGCAAAGCAGTATCGCCATTGTTGTTTTGTGCATCAATATCAGCATCTTTATCTAATAGAGCTTGAACTATTCCTAAGTGACCTCCTCTAGCAGCATAATGCAAAGCAGTACATCCTTCGCTGCCTGGTTCCTCAACACTAGCCCCTTTTTCTAACAGAAATTGAACTACTTCTAAGTGGCCATCTTCAGCAGCTATATGTAAAGGAGTGTCATTATCATCGTTCTTTTGGTTAATATTGATTCTTTTTTCATTTATAAAGTACTTAACTACTGCTAAGCAACCATTTTCAGTAGCACAATGAAGAGCAGTGCAGCCTTCGCTATTTTGTTCTCCAACACTAGCCCCTTTTTCTAACAGAAATTGAACTACTTCTAAGTGGCCTTCTTGAGCAGCTATATGTAAAGCAGTATCGCCATTGTCGTTTTGTACCTCAACATCAGCACCTTTGTTTAGTAAAGCTTGAACTGCTTCTAAGTTGTCATCTTTAGCAGCACAATGTAACTCAGTATTACCATTATTTTCGTGTACATTAGGATACATAATTTACCTCACTCTAAAAATCCATGTTTTGATTATTATACACTTGATATAATTAGCAAGAGTTTATTTTTTAGAACAGCAAATTTGTTGTATATAGGTGTAGAAAAATATCTTTTATTTCAAATTGGATAGAAAAACACTCAACTTAGTGTCATAAGGATTTCAATTATTTACTCCTTCAAAAAAGGTCATACATTTGCGAGAACAAGCCACGTAAAATAGGGTTATAAAAATAGAAAATTTAAATTATTTCCATAATCTTAGGCAAAACAGTTCGTATGTAGATATGGATGAAATGTGCTAATGTGGCTAGTTTTAGCGTATAATGAAATCACTATATTAAAAAGTTCGTATGGTACACTTGGTAGACCATGCCATCCCAAGAAAAACACTTCTCACCGACTTTGATTTTGAACGCTGGAAGTGGTTATTTTACTTGAGATCTTAATAATATATTTTGCTAAATTAATACTAGTTTATTTTAGAATAATCACTAAGGTAGACTTATAAAAAACAGAATTAAAAAATGAACAAAAGATCGTATATTAAGACTATTAAGAGCCTTTTACTGAAAACCACTTTAGGTTAGAAAATTTTTCTAAAATAGTAATTGACAGAGTTTTAAAGGTAGAGCAATATCCCTAAAATATATTAAATCTTGTTAAGGGGTAAGTATGGATTACGAAGATGTACAAAAGATATTACTAACGTCTATTAAAGAAGATGATCCTCATAAAGGGCTTAAAGAGTTAGAGATTAAAAGATGGTGTATTGCATATCAGACATTGCTGAATAAATGGGGTAGAACAATAATACCACCCCTTTTTAAGAAAGTTTTAGAAGATGAAACTTGTTGGAAGATAGAAGATGCTTCAGGACAAATTAGACTCAATAGGTATACTTTCGGGGAAAAATTGTTAGCCTTGAAAACTTTGGATGGGCAAAGAAGTCTTATTAGACCCTTTGATCGCTACAAAATAGCCTGCTGGTGTTGTTTTGAGGACGAGATAAGAGCTATTTTTGAAGAATTTAAATTAACATTAGGTGGTAAACCAGTAGAGAGTTTAGTTAAGGGATGTGATAAAGGGGCTTTAATGATCTATTGGTCACATGCTATGAATAACCAAGAACATCAGTTAGAATTAAATAATGAGCATCCATACGTTTACGCTTTTAAATGTGCAATGCTGGAAAAGCATGTTGAAGCTTTGGAATTCTTCTGGAATAAGTTACAGTCAATTGGTTCTGTATCCCCAAAAAGGAAAGAAGATTTATTGATGGAGGTAGCATATAATAAAGGGCGTTTTTCCACTGACGATGTTGGTATGGTTGATTTCTGTCTACGTTACCTTCATGAAGATAAGTATCATGAGTTATTGAAAAGGGATTTTAAACAACATGGGTGTTATTATACTTTAAGTATATTAAGAAGAAACCATTCTTTCGAAAATGCTAGAAAGCTATTTGAACATTTAAAGCCAGAAGATTTATCTCCTGAAGCTTACAGTACATCAATGTTTTCAGCATTAAACTCGCTTGTTTCTGCACCAGATGATAATTGTGTTAAATCTGGCAGTGACATGCTCACCTCTATGTGGAATTGTCCTGGCTTTGAGTCTCATAGACAACACTTTTTGCATGAGTTAAGTGGACAGTACTCACCGTCCAGATATAGAGTTGGTTGTTTAATTGAAAGGAATATGGCTATTGAGATATTGTCAGAAATTATCAATTCACTTAGTCAAGAGCAAATACAATATATTATGGATAAAGATAAGTCAAGGTATGAGGTATTTGCCAAGGTTAGAAATAAGCAACTAGTTGGTGGAGGTGGTGATCAGTTGCCAAGTTCATCATTAGATGTAGAAACTATACAGCAGAAGGTAAGTGGTGTTAGAGGCGAAGTGTAGAGTTTCTCTTTTTAAAAATTCAGTTACTTAGACTTAAACGAAAGCATGCAAAGAGCTTAGTGAGGATAAAATTTGTAAAGGGTTAAAATCGGGGGCTAGTTATGGTTAATAACGATCAACAGCAAGAAAAACCACAAGATTTCGAGCTAATGGAGTTACTTTTTGGGAAAGTAGATTCTTCAACTTCTGATTCACTGGATAAATCTTTTGAAGCAAGATATCAGTCGTTGGTTGATCAAATACAATCTTATTTACATTCTAGTGAAAAGCCTGGCTTTTTTCCTCATCGATTTTTAGGTTCTTTTTCCAGTGTATTAGATACTAAACTTAATGACAAGTTAGGCATAAAGAAATTGCACTTTCGTTTTGAGGGGGCGAGAACTTTAAAAGTTGTAGCAGAAACAGAATCCAAAATACATGTTTTTATTTTCACTGAAGATATAGAAGCTCAACATTCTAAACAAACAAATACTAAGAATTTCGAATTCACCACAGGTGAGTGGAAGAATGTGATGGGTAGAGATTATACTAAATCAGATGCGCATAAGCTTCAAATTGATGTAATAAAAATTTTAAAAGATAAGTATGAGTTAGTAAAAAGCAGATCGAAGTCAGATAAAGATGTTAAATCGAAGAAGTTATATTTATACTTGAGGAATAACGTATTGAAGTGTAAAGCTAAGGATGTATATGGAAATACTCAAACGATACAAATTGGTCCTGATGAATTAAAAGGTAATAATGCATTTAAAAATAAATTTTTTGATGAAATCAAGCAGTTTTTAGATAAGTCAGGTAAAGATCTTAGTGATGATGTTAGAAAGGAGTTATCAAGAATCACGTCAGCAAAGGGATATACCTTAAAGAGTGATGGAGAAGATGAAAAAATAAACATTAAGGTAGAAAGTAAAAAGAAGATTGTAGATCAACCCATCGAGCCTACAGTAAAGTTTCAAGAAGTGACAAAAAAGTTAGATAAATCTGTCTATCTGGAAAGTTATATTGAAAAGCTTGCTAACCCAGATGCAGAAATAGATCAAGTTCAGGATAATCTTGAAAAAATTCTAACTTACATAAAAGAAGTTCATACCAATTTAGATTTACAGGGTAATGTTTATGGTATTAAAGCTCGCGAAGCTGCTCAACATGGCTTTGTAGCAGGAATATTCGATAATTTTCGATATCGTGATAATACCAAACTCTATTTGGAACAATTTGCTGGTGGAGGTTACGCTGATATTGTTTTGCTTGTTCGTGGGCCTAATCGTGCTATTGATTCAGTTCCAATTCTTATTGAACTCAAGGCTGGAACTGAAGGACAAGTTGATCCAAGTGATGCACTTGAGCAAGCTAAAGATTATATAAAAGGTTTTAGACCAAATAAGATGAGGATTTTAACCAATGCAGATAATGCCATTGCTGTTGGGTTAAATTTAGATGACGCGGAACCGTTTAAAACCGAAGTACAACCTATTAAACAACCACCAGCTCCTTTGATGGAGGAATTTATCGAACTAGTTGGCGAGTGGGATAATCAACAAATTTCTGAGGAAGATTTTAAGCAAGAAATAACGGATTTGTTATCAAGTGAATACCATACTTTTCCAGCAAATAAAGAAACAAAAGATCATTACTATTTCAGTCGAGACATATTAGGTCAATCAATTTTAATCAACAAGATTGGTCAAGATCAAAGTAACATTAAAAAATATATATACTCATATGGTGAGTACCCTCTGGATTGGTCTGGAGGAACGGAGTACACTTTGTCCAAAAGCCCGGTTATGACATTAATATTTGTTCAAGGTAATGAAGGGCAAGAAAACACAGCATTCATTTTTCATATACGAGAGTCCAATACAAAAGAATTCTATGCTGATAAAAAAATTCCAGTGCTGAACATACCTGAAATAGGAAGAGTAGGCAATGTTATAGAAATTAAAATGAGTCTCAAAAAATATGAAACAGGGTTATCTTTTGAAGACCTTTTTGAAATAGAACAGATAAGTAAATATGAATCAAGTGGTAATGATCAACAATTTACAGATGGCAAGTTTATTGAGATACCTAATTCTGATGAATTAAAGGCAAAATTTGATCAAGCAATCACTTCTCAACATGCTTCCGACGGTGAGGGTTCATTGCAAGCGTATAAAGTGTTGCTTACTGAAGTAGCAGATACGATTTACCCTATTAAAGATTTGATTACTAATGAAGCAAGGTTACAAGCTGTTCTTAATGGTTTACTTAGTAGTTACAGTGATTTGAAGCTAAAAGAGACTTCTACAAAACAACAAGATTCTGCAAAGACTGTAATTATACCTGAATTTCAAGTAGGAGCAGGTGGTCGTGTAGATATGGTAATTCAAGGTATTGGTCCTTCACCTCAGGGTACTAAAGAATACACTCCTATAGCGCTAGAATTTAAGCTTATAGATAAAAACTTAGATGAAGAAGGAATGAAAAAAGAAGTTGATAAATTAACAAAAGAACAAAATGTTAGATATGCTAAAGGGGCGGCACTGAAAGCAATTACAGATAGTGATAAAATGTTTTTCATGGGTGTGGTTGTTAATATGAAGGCTAAAGATAAAAATTCTTTAATATTAACGAGTGATGAGTTTGTTTCTGCTATAGTAGTTCATAGTTCTATTGACATAGCTAAGAGAAAACATTTAGAAGAAATACAAGAGGTAACTCAGAGACTCAAAAATATTGGTATACAAGAGGAGAATTTACGTACATTAGAATCTGCAACAGCAGAAAAAGATTATCATTATTGGCTTCAACAACATGATATAGCTGATATTGCAAGAATAAAATACGATTATGGAATTGACACATTGTTTGAAATAGTGGGATCACCAGAACATATAGTTAATCAATTGCAACAGTTTCAAGATAGAGTAACAACAAGAGGTGAAAGAAGGCCATTAACTTTAATTGTTAATTTAGATAATAATCACTGGGTTACGTTGGTCATCTCCCATCAAAATGGGCAGTATAATGGATACTATGTAGACTCGTTGGGTAATAATGTTCCAGATAATATTCGTCAAGTTTTACAACAGGCTCAAATTACCGTTAATGATGTTTCTGTTATTCAACAAAGAGATGGTTATAATTGCGGCTTATGGGCGTTAGAAAACGCTAGAGATATTAATACTGTGTTGCAAGGAAATAGATTAAGTAATATTCCTGATGAAATACGTAACCATTTGCGAATTCAAAGAAGAGAAAATCATTTTATACGTATGAGAGAAGGTATTTCAAACACATTAAGTATAGATCCACAACGTATAGCTAACTTAGAGGCTGTACTTGCTGGGACACAACAACCAAAATTCGACCTAAATAGTTGCGTAGGAGGAGGTAGAAGTAGAAGAAGTATCAATCCTTGTTTATTTTCAAAGGGTGATGTGGAAGAGTTTAGTAAAGGGAAAGTAGATGGAAATAATGTGGACAAAATTATAGTTGATAGCGAAAAATTTCTAACTTATGTTAAAAATAGTCAAGATGAAGCAAAAAATGCTCAACTAGTGGAGTTTGTTAGGAACAAAAATATTGAAGGTGACTATAAATATTTAGTTGATAAGGTAATTGAAGATCAAGGATATGAGCGCTATGTCCAGAATGAACGTATCAAGGATTTGCACGGTGATATTGTACATCAAGAGAGTAGTTTAACAAAAAATCTAAAGCTAAAAAGCAGGTTAATGAATGCTGCTGGTGGGATACAATTAATAAGAGGGATCCATGGTGCCATTGTGTCTTGTAAGGATGGAACAGCAACGGATTGTGGATTAAATCTAGGCGGAATAGGATGGTCTTTTGCATCTCAACCAATTGAGAATGTAATGGTTAAAATTACTCCAAGAGTTGTAACATCAGCTGAAAAGGTTGTAGGAAAAGTTATACCAGGTGCTTTAGGTGAACAGACAAAATTTGCTATTCGAGTTGCAGGAGTAAAATTTGGAAGTACAATAGCGAAAGGTACAGCAGGAGCTTTAACTGGTGTCTTTGATATTGTTGATATAGGCATGTCAGCAAGTAATCTTGTAGATTGTAAAAAAAGAGAGAATAGTGATAATCCATGTGGAGAGAAAGAAATAAGAGATAATATAGCATCTATATCTTTTTCTGGTGTGTCATTTGTTTCTGGTGTTGCTCTTACAGCAGCAAGTATGCCGGTAGTTGGTATTGCAGTTGGGTTTGGGCTCATGGTAGGTTGCGGAATTTATAGTGGTGTTAGCAATATCGTAGAGTACAAGAAAAAGTATGATACAACCCATGGAGAGAATTGGAGTATTTTTTGGCGTACACTTCTTTTTCAACCTATGGCAGCTGATGTGCAGCATCTTGCAGCTAGGAAAGACATAGTTAATAGTTTAGCTAAACAAGTTTGGAAGGCTTTAAATAATGCTCCTAATAGTGTTATTGCTTATGGTGTTGGTCTTGGAAAAGTAAGTGGTAATACTCTTCGTCCAGATTATGCAACGATTATGATGAATAGGAAAAATGCCAATACAAAAAATCTTTCACGTGTTGTACCTGATTATATCAAAGGTGCTAACATGCTTTGTTTACCACAGATTACTAATCAAGATTATGAGAAAGGTATTAAAAGCTCAGTTAAGTCGGCTGTATACTACTGTGAAAATGCAA
The DNA here is from genome assembly GCF_947250635.1 of Wolbachia endosymbiont (group B) of Parapoynx stratiotata. Taxonomy (NCBI): domain Bacteria; kingdom Pseudomonadati; phylum Pseudomonadota; class Alphaproteobacteria; order Rickettsiales; family Anaplasmataceae; genus Wolbachia; species Wolbachia endosymbiont (group B) of Parapoynx stratiotata. The sequence goes on from NZ_OX366335.1 coordinate 678,913, forward strand.
TGGTTATTAACCAAGGTGGTAGAGTAAACGTGGCGCAGAAAGACAAGACAATTGTTTATGATCTACAAAATGTAAACAGAGGTACAATTGTTGGAAGTAATGAGTGGCACAATAATTTTCTAATTGGCTCAGGTACAGCAGAAATAACTGGTGGTAATAATGTAGTGAACAGGTTTGTTCTTGTAAATAACCCTAGCTTTTCAGGCAAAATGATTGGTGGAAGTAACTCTATTAATATACTTGATCTAAGTCAATTAGCAGAAAATAAAGTTACAGGTGTGATTGACTATCGTTTTAAGCCTAGTGCCTCTGGGTCATTAAAGGCAAGAGTAAATGGTCGTTGGCTAATCAATGATCAAATTGATAATAATGGCATCTTTAATTACTACTATGTTGGAAGAAAGAACAAGGTGGATGAGATTTCGTGCATGGGTTATTCTGAACACTTTACAGGAACCGATGATCGTGACGTTATCATAGATAGTGGTGGTGGCTCTAACAACAATGAGAAAGATGTAGTTGAAAGTTGCAAAAAAGTAATTATTTCGCCGTATACTAGAGTCAAAGGTAGAAAAAGCAATTATACTTTTTACGTAAAAACTGCAGACTATAAGGGTAGGGGGTTATATTCAGAAATTGACGTAGATGGAACAGGAACTGTAAGTTTTCCTGAATTTGATTTATTAAGTGATTGTGATCAAATAACTTACTCTAAAAACAGTAATACTTTATCTTTGAAAATAAATTTTGGTCAAAATAATCAATTTACTCTCGATATAAAAAATTACGTTGAGCGAAGCAGTAATAAGCCTTACTTTGTACTAATAGATAAAAATGGTAGTAATATTGTTCCTAAGATTGAAAGATCAGATTCATCAACTATAAAAATTACTTCATTTGAATTACATTCAGAACATTCCTTAGATAATTTTGACGATGTTGCAAGTCATTATAAGAAAATTCTAAACAATAACAAGGATTACAAAGTCTTTAGTGTTATCAGAGATAGAGTACAGAATCATGGTAATAGTGCAGTTCCACATATGGTTTTTGGTTCTCTGGAAGATGATGTAATAAACTTCGATCAAGGAACTATGTTTGCTAGGGGAGGAGGAGGAAGTGATGTGTATTTTATTAGCAATGATATAAATAGTAGAGAAGTTAAAATTGATAATAACTCAAGTGATAAAAAACTAGATACACTATTTATGTCGGCAGTTGAGAAAGATTTTTCAATCCAGCAATGTGATCTGTATTTAAAATACAATAATAGTAACATTCGAGTGAAAAATTACTTTCAAGATCCTAATTATAGGCATCTTATAGTTATGAACAAAAAAGGAGAAACTTTTATCCCCAATATACAATCAATGTTTTGTTCTCCCTCTTCTTCGGGAAAGGGTAAATTAGTTCCTTTTTTCCACTCTACACAAGCTCAAAACATGTTTGTGTTACCTAAAGATTTTCAAGATGATCATGTAGTGATAGATTCCCGTCTTGAAGATATTGAAAAATATAAAGATAAAGATGACCTCTTATTAATAAGAGAAAGTGAAATTCCTTTTATTATTAGAATAGAAGGGTTTTATACTAACCGAAATAAATGGAAAAATATTTCTTATTCTTTATGGAATAATAATGACCTTTTCCTATCTTCTGGCTTATTAGAAAATGTTGATAATGTAGTGGAGTATAAGGATAAACTTAGAGGTGATTATGAAAGAATTGTAAAAGAATATATTGAAGACTTTAGTGATTCTACTAGTATCATTCAGCACAATCAAAAATTAGAAAAAAATATCTCTATTTCTGTAGGACAAGATGAGGAACGAATAGGAGTAATGGTACTAAAAAATATTACTCCGGATCAGGTTGAAGTTTCTAGTAGTGGTACAGATCTGATATTTCGTGATAAGAAGTCTAATCATACGATCAACATGAACAATTGGAATAATTCTGAATCTTATAGAATTTCTACGTTGGAGTTTGATCTAGGTTTAGAACCAATAACGCTCCGTAGATTAGATAGGTTTAGTTTATCTGAGGTAAGAAAAATACAAGCTTTAATTGATAAAGCTTCAGAAAATTACCAAAATAGAAGTAAATATACTCCTAAAGTAGAAAATGACTTTAAATGTTTAATATCAGTTGACGATTTTGAAAGAGAAAATAGAGACTCAGCACATCAATGTCTTGGTTTTCCTTCACTGCAAGACCGGGTTAGCTTTACAGAAAGTTCCTGTAATTTAGAACAAATTGAGGAATTAAAAAATAAAACGCCAAGTAGTAATCAGATTTTAACATTGCTTGAAAAGTTAGAAAATGATCTTTTGCTGAATGGTTATGATTCAGACATAATAGATCAGTGCAATAAGCGGATGATAACTTCAGGATTGGGGGTATTAAAACCATTGGTAAGCACAGCAGTTTATGAAGGTAAAGAGGATGAAGTTAAAGTTCTTCTTGATAAAGCTGCTAAAAAAAGTACTGCTGATGTTGAACATAAAAATCAGTGTTCACAGAACTGGACAGCTTTGAATTATGCTGTTTACAACGGTAATGTGAAATTAAGCAAAAGTGTATTTAAATCATTTTTAGAGAAGAAAGGTGACATTAATGCCTTAACTAGTTGCAACGATGATAATTGGGCACTTTTACACTATGCTGTTCATTACAGCAACTTTGATATGGTTAGTTTTCTTGTAGATAAAGGTGCTAACATTGAAATTAGAAGTAAGGAGGGTCAGACACCCCTGCATTTGGCTGTTGAAGAAGCCAAGCAAAATATAATTAATCTTCTTCTTGATAGAGGTGCTGATATCGAGGCTAAAAACAACGATGGTAGAACACCTCTGTACTTAGCTGCTTACAATAATGACTCAGGTGTAATTGAACTTCTTTGTAACAGGATCAAGACTAAAAGTAATGACGCATCTAAAATGATAAAACAGGTTGGATTTTTAAAGAAGGAAGTTGTTAACCAAGCAAATATTCCATCTAATGCAAAAAGATTGGTAGAGTCTTGTATAAGTAGTTTAAGAGATTCAATAAAAAGTGCAGCCAAAAAGGTGCTAAAGGAGGGTATACTGCATAGTCGTAGTGCTTCGACTATTGAACTCATAGATAAGGTTTATAATTTCGATGAAAGGTTGTTTAATGAAGCAATTAAGGAAGCTGTAAATGACACATACGCGGGTGTAGGTATAGAAGGAATATTAAGGTTTATACGCAGTCACCATTATATTGGTCAGTTTATTCCAGGTTATATAGCTGCGTTTGACAAAATACCAAAGAATGATGGTGCAATGTTCAAATTAGCTTACTCTATTAGAGAGACCATGACAACGCCTAGCGTCAATTCAGAAGAGAAATCTGATCTTGAAAAGCTAAAAAACAAATTACCAGAATCAGTGAGAAATGCAGTATTTTCTTCAGAGATATGTATTAAAAATGTTGAGTATGGAAGGTATTTGTACTCACCTAATAATGATTGCATGTACCACTTAAACAAGTGTGACAGGGATAGGCGGTATGTGTTCACTTGGCCTTCAAATGGAAATAGTGATCAATTTAAGTGGAAGGTTGAGCTCAATGGCGATAATGTGTATTTAAAGAATGTTGAGTATGGAAGGTATTTGTATTCGCCTAATGATGATTGTACATACCACTTAAACGATTGTGACAGGGGTAGGCGGTATGCGTTTACCTGGCCTTCAAATAGCAATAGTGATAAATTTAAGTGGAAGGTTGAGCCTAATGGTGATAATGTGTATCTCAAGAATGTTGAGTATGGAAGGTACTTATATTCACCTAATAGTGCTTCTACTTTCCAAGTTGACAATAACAGGCGGTATGTGTTTACCTGGCCTTCAAATGAAGAGGGTGGTCAATTTAAGTGGAAAATTGAAAATTGTGGATCTACTCGCAAGAGACGTAGCATACGAGAATTAAATGGTTATAATCAAACTGCAGTGGACTATCAGTTAATATTAACTGAAGAAAATAGTCAGCAAATAGCAAGTAGAATATCTGCTATAGTGGAAGATGTTGAAAGGCATACCTTTTTAAATCAGTCAAAAAATAAGTTATATTTAGATAGTTATTTAAATAATAGAGGGAGAAGCAATGCTGCGGATTCTATGAGGAGAGATGTATGTAATGAACTCAATGCAAGTGAGAGAAGAAATATTGTTCTAAGCGGAAACGATGTATGTGCAATTACTTCAGGTTATGAAACACTTGATATTGAAAACTTCCCTATTCAAGAAGTAGTGATTAATGATGATGTCAATGGAAAGAAAAGTTTAAGAAGTACATTAGACCTACATCAGTTGGTGCAGCAGATAAGGGAACGTTCAAAAAAGTGTGTCAAGCCGCATTTTTAGTTCAACTCAATTTTCAATCTATCTGGAAAGAAAATATCAAGTTGAGAAATAGTTAAAGCCCAATTAGGGAGAGCCATAATCCACTTTTGCTCTACCTTTTTTATAGCACAATATACCTGTTTGTACAAGGCATTTGTACTAGTAAATGAACCCTTAGTTTTAGTAAATTTCCTGATTTGTCTATGCAACCCCTCAATTGGATTGGTGGTGTAAATCAGCTTCCTAACTTGCCCAGAATACTTAAAATAACTGGATAAGTTTTCCCAATTGTTCTGCCAGGATTTTATAACTAAAGGATACTTCTCTCCCCATTTTTCTTCCAGCTCAAGCAGATAATTCTCAGCGATCTCTTTACTTGAAGCACGATATATTTTTTTCAAATCATTCATGAAAACTTTTACATCTTTGCTAGATACATATTTCAGTGAATTCCTTATCTGATGCACTATACATAGCTGTACTTCTGCCTTAGGAAACACACTATTTATAGCCGCAGGAAAGCTTTTTAGCCCATCAATGCAGGCAATTAGAATATCTTCTACTCCTCGCTCTTTTAGGTCATTTAGAACTCCCAACCAGAAGTTAGCTCCTTCACTTTCAGCCAAATAAAAACCTAATACTTCTTTTCTGCCATTTTGATTTATGCCCAATATATTATACATGCATTTACTTATACAATGTCCGTCCTCCTTGACCTTAAAGAACATGCCATCCATAAACACTATTGGATACACTGATTGCAGTGGGCGGCTGCGCCATTCATTGATTACTGGTAGCAGTTTATCAGTAATACTGGATATCTCTGCTGCTGATATTTTGTGGTCATATATTTCCTCAACATGTGAAGCTATATCTCTGTATCCCATGCCACTGGCATATGTGCTTAAGACCTTTGCTTCAAGTTCTGGATGTAGGCTTGTTTGCCTTTTTTTGACTATTTGCGGTTCAAAGCTTCCTTCTCTGTCTCTTGGTGTTAATAGTTCAAATGAGCCTGAACTTGTACGTAAAGTTTTTGCATTCCTTCCATTTCTTCGGTTATTTTCTTCACTTTTAGCTGACATGTGGCTTTCTATTTCACCTTCCAGACTTGCCTCTAGCAACCTTTTTATAAACGGTGTTAATGCTCCATCTCTTCCTGTCAATGGTCTTCCTTCTCGTATAGATGACAGGATATTTGTTTCTAATTCTTTATAATCTACCAAACCAGTAGTTCTATTTGCTTGACCCATATCAAACCTCCATTTTTTATATCAATTTATTACTTTTTTTTCGGTTTGACACACTTTTTTGAACGTTCCCTTTCGGAGAGAACAATGGCAATTACGTTTGTACAATAAATGGTGACCTATCTTGGATGAAAGGGGAGGATCTATACCATAAGGTGGATAACAAGCTAGAAGAAGCAGAAGTAGACCAGGCAGCAATGGAAAAGCTATCATTGAAATAAATTGTTGGAACTTTCTATTATCAAACAGTGCGGAGTAGGGGGTGTGTTCTTCGGGAATGCAGCTAAGAAAAAGATTTTGCCTTAAAATAGTTGCTGCGGTGGCAACATCTGCGTTAGCGATTGGTGGGATTACATATATAATTTTGAAGCCTAATTCCGAACGAAAAATAAGTGCAAATCTTTGAAGCATAACCTTTACTTATTGTGGAAAATATGGAATAAAAATTAGTGTTAAAATTAATACATATAATATGAAATTATGATATGGCAAAAAAAATAGTTAATGCATTAAAATCTGAAGTGGAAAAGCTCAAGTATGCTGATTTAAAATCTGTGCCAATAAAATCAGATTGTTGGAACTCTGGTTACAACACATATATTGACCTTAGTAGATCGCACAACCTTACTATTAACGAAAAGGAAGTAACCAATGAGCTTGTCAAGGAGCTATATTCAAAACATAAAGATCTCATTTTAGAAGATGAGAATGGAAGAAAGAACTATAGTCCATTTCTTAAGCAAATTTTCATAAAAATATTTGAATATGCTGGTGCAGAAGTTCCGAGTGACTCTATCATGGAAGAATTGATAACTAACTATCATCAAGAAGGGTATAATCATTTTCTGTTTCTTCATATATTAAAGGCTCTTTCTCCATTTGGCTTACTTGTGTTAGATTCTAGCATAACAATAACTTATAGTATGGATTGCCGTGACTCCAATTGTCTAAAATTTAATTTTAGCATGGATTGTATAAAGGTGTGCAGCAGTGATCTTGTTAATGATATTAAAACACCAGGTTTTTGCAGTTCAGTAGAATTTAAGTTAAAATCTAAGGGTAGAAGCATAACATATGAGGATGGTAAAGTGCTTATTAATATTCCGAAAGAGCTGAAAAATTATAAAGCAAGTGGTAGAAGTTTGTGTGACATTACTATTGAGTATTTTCAAGAATTTTTTGGAAATTTGGGATTTAAATTTGAGACAAAAGTGGAACATATTCTAGGTGAACCACTTAAAGTGTTAAAAGATGTAAATACATACCATGATAAGAACTTAAACTTGAACCAACAGTTAAGTAATTCAAGATAAGATATTGAGATTCGCATTTTTAAAGCTAGAAAACACATTCATTGAGAGAATAATTTCGCTACTGAAAGCAAAAGGCGTTTTTACAATCTTCTATCTACTACTCCCTCATGAACAGATACGTTAATCTCATCTAACTGCTCACTAACTTCTTCATTACTTGGCAAGTGTCCTCTAAGAGATAAGTTACGTACTGCATGCTGACATCGATCCAAAGGAGTTTGTAATCGCTCAACATATACTTTTGCTAGCAACTCAGCGTCAATTAGCGCTCCATGTAACTCCCTGCTCTCTAGCGATATACCAAAACGCTCACACAATGCACTTAAAGAAGCCGGTGGTCCAAATTTCTTTCTTGCAAGCGGTAATGTATCTAACACTCTGTCTGAAGAGATTAATTTGGCATTCAGTTTACCAAGTTCCATGTTCAAAAATTTAATGTCAAATCCAGCATTGTGAATTACCAAAGTATCGCTAGATATAAAATTAAGAAATTCAGATGCAATCTCTGAAAATAATGGCTTATCCTTTAGAAATTCTTCGCTGATACCGTGAACTTTAAATGCACCTTTGTCTATGCTCCTTTCTGGGTTGATGTATCGATGGAATACTTTGCCTGTTGGAATATGATTAATTAGTTCTACACACCCTATTTCGATAATTCGATGGCTATTGACATCAAGACCTGTAGTTTAAGTGTCAAGTACTATTTCACGCAGCCCATCTTGTTTGGAAAGTTCTATACTTAACCTACTACTAGGATCTGACTGACTATTGGTAGCTTGTATCGTTTTTTTTCTTTTAGCTACTAATTTTTTTGTAGCACCTTCACCATCTTTTACTCTAGAGTGTCCAGGCGCTTCGGTTATTGAGCTTTTTTTTATACTATCAAGGATAACTTCTTTATCATTTAAGAATTTTTTACCGTTACCTTCTACATAAAGTGAGGTGAGATTTTTGAGTGCTATATCTCCTCCATAGTGGTGGCGCCACACTCCAACAATGTTGTTGTTTTCTACATTTAATAAAGTAAGATTTGGGAGACGTTTGCTGCCAATCAAAAATGCAAAACCTCTGTCTCCAATATTGTTATTACTTATTTCAAGTAAAGTAAGGTTTTTTAGATTGCATTGACCTATATATCCTGCACCTTCAAAACCGAGTTTATTGTTCCTTAGAGTGAGCGAAGTAAGATGTGTAAGTTTACTTAACTCTTTTACATCTTTACTATCAATCTCTACATTTATTAAATTAAGCTCGTTAATGCCTTTTTTACTCTGTAGAAAGTTTGCTAGCTCTCTTATATCAATTTTAGCACTTACATCTGATATTGTTAAAGCTTTATCATGTACATATCCACTAAAACCCACCTTACCCTCTGTTAATATACTATGTAAATATTTTAGCTGGCATCTCAGTAGCTGTCAATTGCTTATATAAGATCTTAAACAGCTGGTTTAGGTGCTGTAAAATTCATACTTTTTGTGATCAGCTAAGTAAAAAGTCAAGCCTAGGGCAACTCACTAAGCTTTTCTGATTTATTGTTATACAGTTCTTGAGTTTTTTTCTTCCTTTACAAAAGAATCTGTTACTAAATCCTTTAAAGTTTCACCAGGCTTTTCTAGCAATTCAGGTTTAAATAAATACTCAAGTCCATATATTGCTAATGTAACAGCTACAGCAACTAAAGCTGCAATTAAAAATGGTGAACTTATTTCTTCTGTTATGAGTGTTAAAGTTATTAAACCTCCTAGAAGCCCAATTACTGGTGGAACAATAATTGCTGCACCTCTTTCCCATAATTGTGTTTTCTGTACTCGCCCCCGTATTAACAGAAAATATGGTGAAGGCGCCGGGTACTGCCCTCGGGTCCAATTCTTTTTTTTGCTCTGTTTCTTTTTCTTGCGTCGTTTACACTCTCCTTTTTTTCCTTCAAGTGGAATTTCTTTAACTTGGACTTTCGGACAAAATTTGACCTTTTTTTTTGGCTTTTTTTTGTCAGAAAAAGAACGTTTTGATAACTCAGTGTAGTCAACTTTTTCGTTAGAATCGCCCATAACTTTTTCGCTTCATCAATACCTATATTAAATTATATTCTAAATAAAGTCAAGATATTAATTACTATATTAAACTGTACTCTGAAAAAATTAAGATATTAACTACAAGCCTTGAGCCTGTTAAAATCTTCTTCAGCGTGGTACGATGACCGAGTCAATGGGCTTGATGCAACTACCAAAAAGCCTTTGGAATAAGCAATATATTTATAATGCTCAAACTCTTCTGGGGTAACATATCTATCAACCTTTACATGCTTTGGAGTTGGTTGCAAATATTGACCAATTGTAATGAAGTCAACTTCGGCGCTACGTAAATCATCCATAACCTGAAAGATTTCTTCTTTTGTTTCTCCAAGACCAACCATAAGCCCTGACTTCGTGAAAAGTTTAGGATTAATCTGTTTCACCATCTTTAGCAAATATAGTGAATGAAAATAACGAGCTCTTGGTCTTATTTTTGCATACAGCCTTGGTACTGTTTCGATGTTGTGGTTATAAACATCAGGTGATGCAATAGCTATTGCTTCAAACGCTCCTTTCTTATTTAAAAAATCAGGAGTGAGGATCTCTATTGTTGTTTCCGAAGTTATCTTTCTAATTTCTTCTATACACCTTATAAACTGATTTGCACCACCATCTGGTAAATCGTCACGGTCAACAGAGGTAATGACAACGTGCTTTAAATTTAACTTTTTTATTGCTTTTGCTAAATTTTCTGGTTCATGAGGATCGAGCTTATCAGGAATGCCAGTTGCAACGTTGCAAAACGCACAAGCACGAGTACAAACAGAACCGAGAATCATCACAGTAGCATGACGTTTATTCCAACATTCACCAATATTTGGACACGCAGCTTCTTCGCATACTGTATGTAAGTTATGTAGCTTAACAGTATTTAAGGTTTCATTGAATACTTTACCAGCTGGAGCTTTTGCTCTGAGCCATGTAGGCTTACTATGCATTTGAAACAGCTAGCTCTACCTCTTGTTTTGCTAAAACTTTCTTTAATCTTCTTTTTATCTTTTGCGCTTCTTTACTTAGTTTAATTGTTTTTGTATTGAGCAAGAAAGCATCAAGATCACCTTTATAATCTATAGTTCTTAAAGTTCTTGTTGCTATACGAAAGCTAAACTTTTTGTCTAATATATTACTCGTTAATGTAACCTTATGTAAATTTAAGAGAAAGGTACGCTTTGTTTTACGATTTGAGTGCGATACCTTATTACCAAAAGACTTTTTTCTATTTGTTAATTCACAAATTCTACTCACTTCAATATACCAATTTATCCTATGTAACTAGGTTAACCTGATATAGTTAAATAGTCAACTCCCTTGCTTGATTTTTATACCGTATACTGCTTTATAGCCAAAAAACACTGTAATTTTTTCTATTACAAGAGAAACCATATGCTGCATTTCTAATGCTTTACTGCCATTTGTTACTAACAGATGCAGAACACCAGAATTTACGTTTTGTGCGTATGAGATCTTTTGTGGTTTTGTACATTCTGCTAATTCCTCTCCAACTATACTTTTCCAGTTTAAAATAAGACGTATTTCATTTTTGCTGATCTTATTTTTCATGCATTTTAATGCATAGTTTTCTATTATAGATTTTAATTTCTTTGGCCCGCTATATTTAAACATCTTTCCAGTGCTTAAAATTAAATTATATTACAACTTTCTTATACAAAAAACTAACTTATTGTTTTCATGATCCTCGGCCTCACACATAAAAAGCAGTATTTGTATATCTAGCATTTGCCAGAATTTTGTGTTTCCTACCTTGTAATCATTTTTAATTTTAATTTGTTAAATTATTATGAAGCTAATTAAAATTCGGGTAAAGTATAGTATTTCCAAGAAAATTATCTTTTTACTGTATGCAGTAATTTTCTTATAGCTATCTGTTTTTTAAGATCTTTCTGCAATCCAAGCTGCTTGAATGGCCTCTAATATTTTTTCATTACAATACTTTTCATCATCATCAAACTCTTCTAAATCCAAGACTTTTCTTTTAAGTTCAGTGAATCTAATACTAATTATATCTTCATTTGGAAATTTCTCTTCTAGAGCTTCTGCAATATCTTCTATATCAAGCCATTTCATACTTTTTTAATAAATTAAACTGGTGCCCATGGGGAGACTTGAACTCCCAAGGTCGCAAAACCCACGGATTTTAAGTCCGCTGCGTCTACCGATTCCGCCACACGGGCCTTATGTTGTTTATCTAGAGTAAAATTCTACTACTAAATTGACTTCCATGTCTGCTGAATAGGGGACTTCGGAATATTGAGGCGCTCTCAAATACTTCACTGAAAGTGCTTTGCTATCTGCCTCTAAATAATCTGGAGCCTTACGTTCTTGTTTTTGTTCAGCCTCTATTAATATAGGAATTTTTGCTGCTCTTTCCCTTATTTTTACTATATCACCAGGCTTCACTCTATAACTTGATATGTTAACCACCTTATCATTAACTGTAACATGTTTATGAGATATAAGCTGTTTTGCCGAGTAAATTGTTGGCACAAAACCAGAGTGATATAAAACAGAACTTAACCTTGATTCCAAGGCACCAATAAAATTATCAGCCGTATAACCTTTTCTTTTGTAAGCATCTAAAAATGTACGTCTAAGCTGCTTACTTGAAATTGCATAGTAGAACTTAAATTTCTTATGTGCAGCAAACTGCTTACCAAAATCAGATAACTTCTTAAATCCAAGAATACCATGCTGACCTGGAGGGTATTTTCTTTTATTGACTGAATCTTTTGCTCTACCCCATAAGTTTACACCAAGCCTGCGACTGATTCTATACTTTCTATTGATAACAGTTGTCATACAAAAATTCTCACAATCTAACTATAAATTATTAATGATTTTAACATTAAGTGTCAACTTGTTTTTGCCACTATGATATAGTATACTTCACTTTTAAGTTTTCCTATTAATACATGAATCATCTACTACTAAAATCCATGGCAAATGCTGTCCGCTTTTTATCAGTTGATGCAGTACAAAAAGCAAATTCTGGACATCCAGGTATGCCACTTGGCATGGCAGATGTTGCCACTGTATTATTTGCTAAATATCTAAACCATAACCCTGATGATTCTAAATGGATCAGTAGAGATCGTTTCGTCCTATCAAATGGTCACGGTTCAATGTTGCAATATTCTATATTATATCTGACAGGCTACATTAGTATAGATGAACTAAAAAACTTCAGGCAACTTACATCAAAAACTCCAGGTCACCCAGAATTTGGCTTAACTTCTGGTATAGAAGCAACAACAGGCCCGCTTGGTCAGGGATTTGCCACTGCTGTTGGCATGGCACTTGCTGAATCGATTCTTGAAAAGCAGTTTGAAATCAGTCACTACACTTATGTAATGCTAGGAGATGGTTGTCTTATGGAAGGTATAAGCCATGAAGCAGCGTCCCTTGCTGGGCATCTTAAATTAAATAAGCTGATAGCACTTTTTGACGACAATGACATCTCTATAGACGGCTCTACTAGCCTCTCTTGCTCTGATGATGTAGAAAAGCGTTTTTCAGCGTATGGATGGAATGTTGACAAAATCGATGGGCATGACTTTGATGCTATATCCCTTGCAATAGAGCAGGCGCAAAAGTCTGATAAACCTACACTAATCTGTTGCAAAACTATTATCGGAAAATTTTCGAGCCGTGCTGGCACATCTTCTGCTCATAGTGGTGCCTTTACAGAGGAAGATGTAAAACAGATGAGAGAAAAATTAAATTGGGACTATGAACCATTTCATGTACCAGAAGATGTGAGAAACGCTTGGATAGAAACAGTTAAGAGGGCAAAGCAAAACTATACATCCTTGATCAATAAAGAACTACAAAGAAGACTTGAGAAACGTTTGCCGAATAATATCGAGAGTGATTTGGCTGATCTGAAGAAACAAATATGTAAGCTAATGCCAAACGAAGCTACTCGATCTTCTTTCGGCAGAGTAATGGAACTATTAACTAAGTCTATGCCAGAACTAATTGGTGGCTCTGCTGATCTTACCGGTTCAAATTGTACTAAATATAAGCATATGCAGACAATAGATAGTAATAATTATAGTAGCTCTTATGTCCACTATGGAGTGAGAGAGCACGCTATGGCAGCTTGTATGAATGGTATGGCTCTTCATGGTGGAATTATTCCTTATGGTGGAACTTTTTTAGTATTTTCCGATTACTGCCGCCCTGCTATACGTCTTTCAGCTTTGATGAAACAGCAGGTTATATATGTAATGACTCATGACTCAATTGGAGTAGGAGAAGATGGTCCAACTCATCAGCCAATAGAGCATTTAGCCTCTTTGCGAGTTATACCAAATCTATATGTTTTTAGGCCAGCAGATGCAATTGAAACTTTAGAGTGCATTAGCATTGCACTTGAAAAAAAAGAGTCACCTGCACTATTTGCGCTTTCAAGGCAGAATATTAATTACATGCACTCTTATACTGACCAATTGGCCAACCTATCAAAATTTGGTGCATATATACTATGCGAATATTCAGGGAAGCTAGAAGTGACGATATTTGCTACCGGATCTGAAGTTGAAATTGCAGTTGAGGCAAGAGAAAAATTACAGAAAAAAGGTGTAGGTACAAGGGTCATTTCTATGCCGTGTTGGAGGCTTTTTGACGAGCAAAGTGATGAATATAAAGGGGTAGTATTAAATAATGACAGCATCAAAGTTGCAATTGAAGCTGGAAGTGAAGTGGGTTGGCATAAATATGTAGGCTCAAACGGTATATTTATTGGCATGAAAAATTTTGGAGAATCAGCACCTTATGAAGCTCTTTATAAGCATTTTAATATTAGCGCTGATTATGTAGTAAAATGTGTTTGTGAATAACACTTTTTGTCATTACGCTGCGCATAAAATTACTTAATGAACTCAGCCAGTGCCGTTATTATGATATATATAACAATTTTACAAAAATAATATCATAGAATTCAAGAATTGCTACGTGCTAAAAAAAGCAAAATGCTGTTTATAAGAATAAATGGCAAACACTCAACCAATTTCTATTTGTAAATCAGGTGAAGTCAAACCTATAAAAAATTTGGGAGTCTTCATATACGTCAAGAAAGGTAATTTTTTTAAAAATATCTTAAATTTTTGATCAAAAACTACCTCACTCTACACTTCCGCCATTTTCTTCAATTTAAGCTACAGCACCAGCAAGGACTTTTTAACTTGCCAAACAGGTACAGATTTAAAACCCTAAAAACCATTTAAGCAGTTAAAAACTCAGTATAGTTTGAGTTTGATCAATTTCAACATTACTAAGTGTTGTATTTGCCTTATACAAACAGTAACATCCTGCTGCAAGAAAAATTAATGCAGCTACAGCGAATGAAAGACACATTGCTAAATGAAACATTGTCAAACTTGCACCAACAGCAGATGCTCCAGATAATACAAAAGAAATAGAGGCGTAACTACCTTGCCTTTTACTATTAGTGCTTGCTCCTAAGAATTTTTCATATTTACTATTTAGCTCTTTAACACGATTCTCTAGTGTGCTTTCATGTTTCTTGAGTTTGGTTGTTACCATATTCTCGAATTCACTCTGTAGTTGAGTATATTTTTCAGTGATAGTCTTTAGATTATCCTTTAATTTAGTGTATTCTTCAGTGCATTGAGTTATTTTAGTTAAGTCTTGCCTTACACAATCTAGATCTTGTTTTACGTTGCTGTTCTCAGAGTCAAGTTCTGCAAATCTTTCATCGTATTCTTCCTTTAGATTGTTAATTTGAGTTTGTTTGGCCTCAAGTATCTTAGCTATTTTTTCATACCATTGCTGTATACCTACAACATCTGAACTACTATTTGCAGAGCTATGACTTTCTACATTATCTGCATTATCAATATGAACGCCACTGCTAAAATTGGGTTTAGGACTATTAAGTAATTCTAGACCACCATTAACTTGCTCACTTTCAGGCCCTTGAGATTTCTTCTTCTTAATTGCCTTAATGAAGTGATTCGTGTTAATAGTGATTTTTCCTTCAATTTTAGAAAAATATATAATATCCCATGCTGTTTGATTTATTAAATATTCTAACTCAGCTCCCGAGAAACCATCAGTTTTATCTGCAAGTTTTCCAGTATCTACTGTAACTTCCAACTCTTCAATACCTTTGAATTTTTTTATATATAAGTCCAATATATCCTTACGCTGGGCCTTACCTGGCAAAGGAATTTCAATATGATTAGAGAGACGGCCCGGCCTAATAAACGCTTCGTCTAAAACATCTTTACGATTAGTTGCAGCAATCACTGTTACACCTTCTAGTGGGTTGAAACCATCAAGTTCGGTTAAAAACTGATTCACAAGGCTGGTGCATGATTTAGCATAAGCAGAACTATTGTTACCACGTTCTGCAGCAATACAATCAATTTCATCTATAAAAATCATACAAGGAGCATTTGCTCTTGCCTCTTTAAAAAGTTTTCTTACGTGCGCTTCACCTTCACCAACATACGATTTTTGAAATTCAGAGGCAGAAACACTAATAAACTTTGCGTTGGCTTGACATGCAATTGCACGAGCAATTTTGGTTTTACCATTTCCGGGTGGACCATAAAAAAGATAGCCTTTTTCTGGTTTGTAACCTATCTTTTGAAGTAATGCTTTATTTCTTTCTGGAATAATACCAAGAATCTTGTTTATCTCCTTTTTAACGCTTTCTGGAATTATAATATCATCAAGTGTTGTTTTACTTTCCGATTGAGTTGGATCAAAAATTTCTATTGAAGAGTTACTTTGTGTGAATTTATTTATCAAACTATCTGTTATTCTAAAATTTTCTATACCTTTAACATCAACTTTTTTAAGATCATCTAAAGCTTTTGCTCCTTCATCACCGATCTTGTTGCAATTTACATCAAGTGAAGTAAAGTTTTTAAGATTACCATTAGTTAAAGCTTTAGCTCCTTCATCACCAATGTCGTTAAAACTTAAATTAAGTGAAGTAAGGTTTTTAAGATTACCATTAGTTAAAGCTTTAGCTAAAGCTATTGCTCCTTCATCATCAATTGTGTTGCATGCCAAATTAAGCGAAGTAAGGTTTGCAAGATTACCATTAACTAAAGCTTTTGCTTCTTCATCATGAATAAAACAGTTTTTTAAACTAAGCTTTGTAATATTAGGATAGCTCTGTAAAAAGCTTACTAATTCAGGTACGATTATAGTTTTCCTTTCCAAATCAAGAAAGTTGTCTTTAACAAATTCTCCAAGATTCATTTCGTTTCTCCATTAAGTATATAAACATTTTAATCTATATTTTAATAATTATCAAGTTTTTTATAAATTTAATGAAAAATTATAGAAAATGCTCAGCATCACAAAAAATTTACTTTATTTTTAAGTAGAAAAATAGTACGTACCTTTGTGAAAACGAGTTGCATGATAAGAAAGCTGGTGAAATGTTTCGAGTAACTTTTTCGTTTCTATGATCCACTTGGCGGCAAGAATAAAGTTTTAATCGTTCCATGGTTTCTGTATAATTTTCAAAACTTAATTGGTATATATGAAGGTAATAATAGGTAGCGCTAGTAAACGATTAGGAGATTCAATAGCAAGTGGGCTAAATGCTCAGCTATTCCCCAATCAGGTGTCAAGATTTGCCGATGGTGAGGTAAATGTAGAAGTAGCAAATGATCTACGTAATCAAGAAGTATATATAGTACAATCTCTTTCTTCCCCTGTAAATGATAACCTTATGGAGCTTCTGCTTACAATTGATGCAGCAAAGAGATCTGGAGCCAAGAGAATAACAGCTATTATTCCTTATTACGGATACAGTAGGCAGGATAGGGTTATTAAAAACAATAATATGCAATCTGCTTTAAGTGCTAAATTAACTGCAAATCTTATTCAAACAGCTGGTGCAAACAGTGTTGCTGCTATTGATTTGCATTCAAGTCAAATTGAAGGTTTTTTTGATATACCAATTACTAATCTAAGCTGTTTTGAAGTATTTTTTGGTTCTATATACAAGGAGGATTTGGCAATAGTTGCGCCTGATGTTGGAGCAATTGGTAGAGCTCGTACTTTTGCAAAGATTTTAGAGGAAAAATACAAGTTAGATAATGATATTGTTGTAGTAGATAAATATAGAGAAAAAGCAGGTACATCTCAGGTAATGAATGTAATCGGAGAAGTTGCAAACAAAAATTGCGTCATTGTTGATGATATAGTTGACTCTGGCGGAACATTATGTAATGCAGCTCTTGCTTTAAAAAACCGAGGAGCAAAGTCTGTAGTTTCATGCATTACACATGGAATACTTTCAGGAAATGCAGTTGAGAAAATCTCTTCCTCTTCTCTGGATAAATTAGTAATTACGGACACCGTATTTCACAAATTTGAAAAAAATGATAAGATAGAGGTTGTTTCAATTGCAAATATTTTAATTTGCTTTATGCAAGGAGGTAAAAGTGCCAGCTAGATCAACAGAAGATGTTATCACTTCGTTAATAGAATTTGCAAATAAGAGAAAAATAACAATTACTAAAGAAGAAATGCTTAAAACTGCACAGCTTGTGAGGATTAAGTTATCCGATGATGAGATTCAATACTACTCAAAAGAACTGACAATGCTGGATTGGATACATGATACTTTGTTGAAAGTTAATACTGAAGGTGTTTCTCCTATGCGTTATGGAACTATAGATAAGGATATCCATGTACGCGATGATATTATAAATTCTCAAAACATTAAAGAAGAAATATTATCCAATACAAAATCGGAGCATGGGTATTTCGTAGTACCGAAGGTTATAAACGATTAAGATAAAGCAAGATTTATACCGATTTTATAGATCTACTTTCAAAAATAAGACCAATCTGGTAAAGAAGCATTCGTTGGAGTAAAAACCATTTTTTGATTTTTCTTTACTAAATCTACTAAATATAATTTAGAGTTGCTTGGTGATTCTGCGTTAGTAAAGATAATTTCTCTGCCATTTGGTAGCCATGCCGGAGATTCAATTTTATGCCCCTCTGAAAGCAAGCGCTCTTCTTTGCCATCTGGCTTCATAACTCCTATGTAAAATTTTCCTGACTGAATCTTTGTAAAAGCTATCAGATCTCCTTTTGGCGACCAAACAGGTGTAGCATATCTTCCATTTCCAAAACTAATTCTCTTGGGTTTTTTGCTTTTTTTAGTGAAATCTATGATATATAGTTGCTGACTTCCACTTATATCAGAACTAAAAACCATGTATTTTTGATCTGGAGACAAAGAGGGAGAAGTACTTATAGCTGAACCTTTAGTAATTTTTTTTGTTCGTTTACTGCTTAAGTCTAGAGATAATATATTTGTTTCACCACTCAATGAGTGGGAAATAAAAAGAGATTTACCATCAGGAGAAAATCTTGGTGCAGAAATAACTCCTTCAAATGCGCTGATTATTGATTCAGTGTTATCTTTTAAATTTTTTAATATTATATAGCTTTTACCATTTGTGTATGAGATATAAACAATACCCTTTCCATTTGGTGAAAATCTTGGTGTTGACACAAATTTCTCACCATTTGTTAAGTACTTTATATTACTTCCATCTTGATTCATCACAGCAATTTTACGGACGGATTTGTAATTGCTATCTTTTTCTTCAGCGATATATGTAATTTTTGTATTGAAATGCCCTTTCTCACCAACCAATCTATCATGTATCACATCTGAAACAAGATGACTAATTTTCCTCCAGTCTTTTGACGGAAAAACAACTGACTGAGTGAGTAATTCTCTGTTTGTAAAGCTGTCAGATAAACGAAAAGATAGCTCTAAATTTCTGTTTGATACTTCACTTAAACTTACTGTGACTACAGTATCGCTTTTCCAAGACTCAACTTTCGTGTTACGTTTCACATTAAATAAGCCACAATTAGATAGATTTGTTTCAATTACTTTTGTGATGCTTTCACTTAGCTCACTTTCCACTTCTGTCTTGCATGCACATTTAGATACAACAAGATCAATATTACCAATATTGCTTTTTTTTATATCAACATATAAAACAGCTTTTGTGGAATAAGGAATAAATAACGAAATAAATAACACCAGTTGAACGAATAGCTTCATTCTTTCATTTCATACCTGTTCTATCTGGACTTCAATTATAGGTCTTTTTAGTAAATATTCTTTTAAGATACTAAATATTGAGCTCTCAATTTTATTTCTTATTTTTTTTATCGGCTGTGAGTCAAATGCTGACTCAACCTTCTCTATGATCTTTTGCATAATGGCTGCATCTTCTTGCGCTTCGAAAACACCAGGTGCAAATACTTTTGGCTTAGCAAGCAGTTTATTTTTCTTGTTTACAACTGCTGTCACTACGATAGCTCCGGCATCTCTCATTCTCTCACGCATTTTTATAACGCTGCATTCTGGATGACGGAGTAACATACCATCAATACCAAAGTAGTCGACATCAATGGAGCTAACTTTTTCCCCATTTTCCAAATTAACAATATCACCTGGTGCAATCATTATTGCTTTTTTCACACCGCACTCTTTAGCAAACTTTACATGTGCATCCGTATGAATATACTCACCATGAACCGGAATAGATATCTTAGGTTTTATCAAAGAATACATTTCCCTTAGCTCTGCTTTTACTGGATGTCCGGAAGCATGAACATTCTCTGTTTTTTCAGTAATGACTTCCACTCCCATCTCAATAAAGGCATTGAGCATGTTATGTGCACGAGTTTCATTGCCAGGAATGATTTTTGATGAAAAGATCATGGTATCACCTTGCTGCATTTTAAATGCTTGATGACTCTTAGCGGCAAGTCTTGCGGTAGCTGCCAGTGGCTCACCTTGACAACCTGTGCAAAGTAGCACCAGCTTTTCCCTTGGAAAATTTACTGCCTCCTTTGCTTCTAGAAACTCAGGAGAATCAGTTAAATAACCACTATCCTGCGCAACTTTCACTATTCTCCATAAAGATCTGCCAAGTAAAACCACTTTTCTATTTAGTGCTTTTGCAGCTTGGCTTATTGTTTCAATTCGCGCCACATTCGAGGCAAATAGCGAGACAGCAACCAATTTTTTAGACCGCTTTATTATATTGTAAATATTATCATAAATTTCACTTTCTGACTCAGGGTGATGCTTGCTTAATATATTGGTTGAATCGCAAATTGCTGCAAGCAGATCACCTTTATCGCCAATTTCTTTTAGACGCTCCATATTAGAAGTTAATCCAACAACAGGTTTTGGGTCAAATTTCCAGTCTCCGGTATGGAGTGCACTACCCATTTCAGTGCTAATTAATATTGAATTTGCTTCAGGAATTGAATGAGTTACATTTATAAACTCAACGGTAAAAGGACCCAAATTTATGCTGCCATTTATGTCCACCTCTTTCAAAGGCACTATACCTTCCAATCGAAATTCTTTCAATTTTTCTTTGAGAAAGTTAACCGTAAACTTTGTTGTATATATGGGACATTCTAACTCTTCCCACAGATGAGGCACTGCACCACAGTGATCCTCATGTGCATGTGTAATGATTATTCCAAGCAAATCTTTTTTTCTTTGAGCAATAAAATCTACATCAGCGATGAGCAGCTCAACACCTGGCATAGTTTCATCTGCAAAACCGATACCAAGGTCGATCATAATCCACTTGCCTTGATAATGATATAGGCTAACGTTCATCCCAATTCTTCCTACTCCTCCAAGAGGAAGAAATAAAAACTCATTTTTGTTTATGTTCATTAATTTTAAATTATTAAAATGCGAGGATAGCAAAACTTCGACCTTAAATAAAGGAATTTATCACTTTTGCATAACTTAAAAAAATCTTTTCACTAAAAGAGAAGGCTTTCAAATTGGTAAAAAGAATTAAGTGTAGACAGCTACCTCTTTATATCATTTAGCAAATTTCTCATTTTTTTTTTACTTTTCCAAAGAATCCTTCAGATTTCTGCTCTACACTTTCATGTTCCTCTTCCTCAAGCGCTTTTAATAGCTCAATCTGCTTTTGGGTTAAATTCTTTGGATTTAAAGTCTCAACTATTACCTGTACGTATAAATCACCACGAGCATGTGAGTTCATATATGGCATACCCTTTTCCCTACAACGTAGTTTGGTACCAGTTTGAGTGCCTTCAGGGACCTTTACTTTTATTTTAGCTCCATCAATTGATTGAATATCGATTTCACCACCAAGTACTGCTAGTGTCATTCTTATAGGCACTTTACAGTGTAAATCTGCTCTATTGCGAGTGAAGATCTGATGAGTAGCTATTTTCACACATACGTATAAATCTCCGCTTTTTCCACCTCTTGCTCCAGCTTCTCCTTTACCACTGACCCTTACCTTAGCTCCTTCTTCTATGCCTTTTGGAATTGAAACGGAGATATTTACTTCATCTCTTTTACGCCCACTTCCACCGCATTTCTTACATTTATTTTGTATTATTTCTCCTTCCCCATAGCATGTAGTACACGTTCTTTCAATGGTAAAAAAGCCCTGTTGAGTTCTAATTCTACCGCTTCCCTGGCATGTGTTGCACTGAACTGGTTTGATTGCTCCTTCGCTACCTGTGCCTTGGCATGTATTACATTTTATATTTGTCACATAATGTATAGGTGCTTGTATTCCTTTAAATGCATCTTCTAAGGTAATTTTAAGATCGTAGCGCAGATCTGCTCCAGATACTCCTGTTGTACTTCTTTTTGTTCTTGACCTACTTGTACTGCCGCCGAATCCTCCACCAAAAAAATCGTTAAATATATCGCTAAAATCCCCTCCAGCTTGGCTGAAATCAAATCCACCGGAAGCACCATCGTGACCATAACGATCATAACCTGCTCTTTTTTCAGAGTCAGATAGAACTTCATATGCAGCTGTTACTTCTTTAAATTTTTCCTCTGCTTCCTTATTACCAGGATTTCTGTCAGGATGATATTTTAATGCTAGTTTTTTATATGCTTTTTTTATCTCGTCAGTACTAGCATTTCTGCTCACTTCTAGCAGATCATAATAGTCTTTTTTGTTCATATATAATAGCTCAGTATTTTACCTTTAAAGATAGGTATTACACATATGAATTTCAAGTATGACCTCTATTTCCTATAAAATATGGTGCACCCTGAGCGACTTGAACGCCCGACCTTTTGATCCGTAGTCAAATGCTCTAATCCAACTGAGCTAAGGGTGCTTGCACAAAGTTGACTTTAACAGATTTTATAGCTTATTTCAATTGGTTTAGCTAAAAATAAAACTCTTATCATGTATGAAACCTGTAAGAAATTGTACTAGCTCTCTTAAAGGATAACTTAAGTTAACAGTTTCCAATTACTGTGATTTTAGAACCGCTATCCGAATAAGAGCTTTTCATATTATACTGCCAAGCTGCTAACAAATAGCGGAATGACGGTTATAGTTAAATCTAAACTATTTTGGCTATATCAGAAGACGGGTTATGCAGAAACCTTAAAATACTTCTTGCTTGCCAAGGAGAATAAATACATTCCTACAAACAAGCAGATACTCAATATCGATGCATAGGAAAACTTGAAAATTAAATCTTTAATATATATTGATAAGCATTTACCTGCAGAAATTTTGTATAGTAGTCCAACACAAATAATCGTACTATCAATGACCGATGCTATAATTAAAGTGATGAAATTTGCCATATGAAAATTCAATTTCGACTTTAATTCTTCAAAAACAACTATGCTTGAGAGAAGAGAGATTAAAATTGCAGTATATAGAACCAGTATCATAAAACTAAAATTTTGCAATTTAAAAAGACAGCATATCACTGTACACACTATTAAGCTGTAAGTAGCTTTGCTTCTACCATAAAACTCAACCATTGAGTTTACAACTAAAGTAGCTCCCACAAATAAGGCAGCACATATCATTAATTTATTTGAAGTGTTAAGTAAAGAAAGACTGATAAGCAAGAGTATTGATAAAATGGACATAATCACCTACCCAAATTTAATAATATGCATTTATTTTAATCAGACATTACACATAATGAAAAATTTGTCTAGCGTAATCAAAAGTTATTTAAACTAGTACCTAAGTCTTTCAAATCTATTCTTATAATATCCTTTATATTGAGAGCTTTCTCCTCTGTCACTTTTCCAATACATGAAAAAACTATACCTTTAAACAATTCTTCAAACTTCCGCTGATTTTGCGGGGCAATGGTTACTAATATTCTACTTTGCGATTCAGAAAACATTATTATCTTGTTTATTATGTCTGTATTTTGTGTTTTTCCTATTGGTACTAGTGAAAGATCAATTTCAGCACCAAGGTCTCCTGCAATTAGCGATTTTGCCAAAGCAATAATTAAGCCGCCTAAGTTTGGTGCAATTGCAGAGACAATTATGCCATCTTTTATTGCCTGGTTGTAATGCTCATACAACTTCCTAGCGCTCTTTGCATTAACTTTTGGCACGTTGTTATTATCTATTCCACTATATAACTGATATTCAGATCTACCAAGTTCATCAAGTGTTTCTCCAAGTACATATATCAAGTCTCCCGGCATTTTCACATCAAGCGATACCGCATTTTCAATATTTTCTATAATTCCAATTGCTGAGATGAGTAATGAAGGTGGTGCAGAGATTATCACTTTCTCGCCATTTTCATCATATCCCTTGAAGTCATTAAACATACTGTCTTTTCCGGATATGAATGGTGTTTTAAATGCAGTTGCAAAGTCGTAACAAGCCTCTGCAGCTCTCTTTAGTTGCCACAGCCTTTCTGGATTATAAGCATCACACCAGCAAAAATTGTCGAGCAACGCTAGATGATTTATATTTCCTCCTGCGGCTACATAGTTGCGTATTGCAGTGTCAATCGCACATGCTGCCATGTGATAAGTGTCAATTTCTCCATAACTTGAGCCAAATCCCTGCGATTTTACAACACCTTTGTTTGAAGAAAGGACTGGCCTCGAGACAATAGCTTCACTGCACACTCTTCCCTTGCCTTGCAGTGGTTTCAGTATTGACGATCCTTGAACCTCATGGTCATATTGCACCACTATAAACTCTTTGCTGCGTATGTTTGGTCTGCTTAGCATTTCTTTTAGTGCAAAGGTGTCATTCCAGTGCTTGACACTGGAATCTATCTCAAGCTCAACTCTGCCATCGCACGTATTTTGACATAAAGTTTTAGATTTATTTGCAGACAAAGCCTGCTGGGTTCCAGTGTCAAGCACTGGGATAACAGGAGAGAATTCTGGAATGACAGCGTATGGGTTAGATTTTCCAGACCATGGCTTTGTTTGTAAATGCACTTTGGGATTACCGTCATGCAGAAATTCAGTTTCGATGTCCATTATTACTGCCCCTGGGGGACATTTAACAACGGCTTTGCCACTTTTGTTGAATTCTCCAATTACACAGACCTCCACATCATGTGTTTTCATGATTTGCTTAAACGCAGGAAGATTTTCTTCTGGCACTGCTAAGGTCATTCTCTCTTGTGATTCTGATATCCATATTTCCCACGGAGCCATACCATCGTTTTTAAGGAGAACCTTGCTCAAATCAACTTCAAATCCGTCTTTTCCCATTTCACCAATGGACGATGATAGACCGCCTGCTCCATTATCCGTTATTGCATTATAAAGACCAAGATCTCTTGCTTTTACGACGGCGTTGGATAATTTTTTTTGTGTTATAGGATCACCAATTTGCACAATTGTTGAAGGGCTGTTTCCCGACAATGCCTCTGAAGAAAAAGTTGCACCGTGAATTCCGTCCCTTCCAACTCTTCCACCAATAATTACGATTTTATCACCGTTTTTGGGTTCTTTTATGTGTGAAGGTGCATTATTTATATTCCGTGGAATAATTCCGATGCTTCCAACAAAAACTAATGGCTTTCCACAGAATCTATCGTCAAAGTATACCGATCCAAGTTGCGTTGGAATACCGGAGCAATTACCAGCAACATTAACACCGTGAATCACTTCTTTCATTATATATTTTGGTGGTAAGATTTTATCAGTACGCTCTTTATCTCTATAAAGTTTGCCTTTTGATTCTTTGGCAAAGCAAAAGTAATAAGTATTCATGATAGGTTCTGCACCTTTGCCAAAACCGACTATATCTCGATTAACTCCAAGCACTCCAGTCATTGCTCCACCGAACGGATCGAGAGCTGAAGGACTATTGTGAGTTTCAACTTTATCTACAATCAAGTAATCGTCATCAAAAATTATTCCTCCTGCGTTGTCGAAGAAAACTGACACGCATATGTTAGAATTTATCTCACGCGTTGCACGCTTAATATAATGAGCATATAGACCATCTTTTATTTCATCAATAGGGGAGCAAAAAATATTGTGTTTACAATGTTCAGACCAAGTCTGTGCCAGAGACTCAAGTTCAATATCATATGGATTTCTACCGAGTTTTTTAAAGTAATCCTTTATAGCTTTCATTGCTGCCAGCGAGAGCCCTAAAGTGCCATTACCATCGATTCCATCTCTGCTGATTTTTTCAAGCTCTTGGTCACTTACATTGAGTTTGACAGATTTTGCTCCATTATTACCTGGTGTCATCCCAGTGCTTGACACTGGAATCCATTCTTTTTTTTCCTGGTCACGCGCTATAATGACACCAGGTGGGGTATTTGGTTTACTGTAATACTTCCAATGGCAATTGCCGTTTTCTTTATAGACAAGTGTGCAATATTCAGTAATAGGATTGAATTCCTGTTTTATGTCATCTTCGGTTGGAAAACCTCCTTGACTTAGAATCAATTTTGAACTTCTTGCCTTGATAGAAACACTTTCATCAATGTGGCCTTTGCTCATTAGATATTCTCTAACAATTTGTTTTGCCGTGTTTCCTACGTTATCGGTCATGCCAGGTAAAAAGCTTATCTCCAAGCCCCACTTTGCTTGTGATTCTATGAAGTTATATTGAACTTTTTCAAGGTTTTCATTGTAGGAATAATAACGGCAGTCTTGTATGACTTTATTATAAAATAGCCCACAAATTTCTTCATGTAATTTTGATGGTAATTCTTTGCTTATGTAAATCAAGTAAACATTAACTACCCTTCTGCGGCCAACTTGTTCACATTTATTAAAAACTTCTATTCTGATGTTTGCCATGTAATATTGTGAAAGACTTTAATATATCATAGCATAAGAAACTGCGAGCACATTTATATTTTAAATAATTTCTATACAATAAAAGTGTTGTATTAATTGTTACTGTTAGTGGGAAGAGTTTTTACCGTTAATGTGAATGAGTCCTTTTTCAATGTATTGGTTCAGCACATATTTTCTGAATATGAAAGAGAAAAAATTCCCGAGATAAAGATCATACTTCCCTGCAAGAGGGATGTGATAGCATTGCTGAGTGCATTCAAGAATTACAGAACTATAATTTTGCCAGAGATAGTTTCACTAGAAAACATTGATGAAGAAGATTTAATATTAAATCTTGATAGAGTTAAAGTTATTAACCCGACAAAGAGAACGCTGCTACTCATTCAATTTATATTGGAGTGGAATAAAAAACACAATGATAGTTTTCCAATCGATCTAGTTTACAGTTTGCCGTCATTACTTCAATATACCCAAATAGCGGATTGTTATCAGCTTGATGAGCATTCGAAGAAAATGGAGAATTTCATAAACTTACTTATCAAAACTTGGAATAACACTTTAAAAAATTTAGGAGTAGTAGATATACTAAAGCATAAGAGTGACTACATAAACAATATGATAGCCTCCCTGAAGAAAGATCAGCATATGATCTTTATTGGAATTGGAAAGGAGGAGATTTATAAGTTGTTGATTAAAGCTGTATACGACCTGCCATTTGGAAAGATAATTTTACCTAATCTGAATTTGAAAATTAAAGAGAAAGATTGGCAATCACTTGATAAAAAACATTATCAATATTGCCTGAAAGATCTGCTCGATTATTTAAGTATAGGCAGAGAGGATGTAAGTTTTCTGCCAGAAGCGTGTTCTGATGTCATTCCAGTGTCCAGACACTCGGATCCAGAAAACTTAACTTTAAATGAGTGCACCAGGTGGCTGTCCAATAGAAACTGGATTCCAGTGTCAAGCACTGGAATGACATCATCTACTACTCAAATTACCTGCAAATTACAATGTTCGTACACTAAAAATCAGAGGGCTGGGATGACAGGCAGTCCTGAACTAGATTATGTCTTTGATACAACTGCCGATCTAAGTAAAGTTAGTAATGGATATATTGGCAATATTGAAGTCATCACTTGTGATTCCAGAGAGGAAGAAGCACAGGTGACGTCACTAATTATGGAGAATGAAGGTTATGAAAACGTTTCTTTGTTTGTCTTTGATAAATTACTTGCAGCTCGTATGGTGTGCCCCATATCGAAAAACTATTCTTATGTGACGCTTCTGCTTTATAGTATTGAGATTTTGAACTCAAAATGGAACGGTGTGGCATTGCTTTCTCTTCTTAAACATAGGCTAGTGACTTTTGGTTACGCTCAAGAAGAGTACACTCGTATTTTATCTGAGTTTGAGATAGAAGTATTGCGTAGCTTTGATATAAATGGTCTTAAGGATATTATCAACGCTATTAGTACTTGTAAAAAGCTAAGATATAAAGAAGATATATTAATTATTATCAGTAGATTAGAAACTATATTTAATCTTTTACTTAATCTTATAAATTATCCTATTTCTGATATAGCAGCAGCTCATTTACAGTGTGTTAATGTGCTTTCTAATGTGAATTTTCTAGAGCTAAATGGTGAAATAGGTAATTTTACTCGTGATTTCTTAAATGCATGTGACGGTATAGCAATTGAGTGTTCCTTAGAGTTATATAGTCAAATCCTGATATTATTTTTAAAAAGGAAGTTTTTTTCTCCAGAAAATAACTTTGATAAATTTAGCTTATATCAAAATAAAGTTGTAATACTTGCTGGATTTAATGATATACCAAATTTTCAGAATCCGTTTTTGAGTGCACTGAATAGAGAAAAATTTAACCTTCCTTCTGTGCAAGAAGAGCAAGGGTACTTTTTGTATACTTTGCGCAATTTATTTGGTGCCGGCAAGGTTTATATTACGAGGCTAGTGAGTGATAGAAAATCAATTCTATTGCGCCGTTTGGAAGTTCTGTTACAAGAACCAAAATATCCTTATCGCAATTGGCTAAGAATATTAAATACACCTGAGTGCATTGTTCCATGTACTCAGCCTATGCCAAAACCTCAAGCCAAAGTCAGAGAAGAAAAAATGCAAGTGATGTCTTGCAGTGCGGTAGAAAAACTGATTCGTAACCCTTATTCATTTTATGTTGAATACATACTGAACCTTAGACAGTTGAAAGACTTAAATTTTAAGCCATCGATATTGGAGTTTGGCACTATGGTACACAATATTCTTGCAAGATATTTACGCAACGAAAAGTCGCTGATGAGTATTGCACGAGAAATATTCTCGTCTAATCGATTCCACTTTTCAAATATGTGGTGGGTAAGGTTGCAGAGGATAATTCAATCTTTTGTTGAGTTTGATAGGACTGGAAACAATCAAGTTGAGTTGGAGAAGAGCTTTTCCTATCCGATATTTCATATTCCAGCGCGTGACACACAACTGCGCGGATGCTGTACAACTTCCACTAAGAATAAGGGTGTCATCCCAGTGCTTGACTACTTGGATCCAGAAAATTTGATTGCAAATGAACACACCAGACAATTGTGTAATAAGAGCTGGTCAGATACTCGAATGACAGAGGAAATTTTATTGACAGCAAGATGTGATAGAGTTGAGTATCTACCAGGTGGGCAAGTAGCAATTATAGACTATAAACTTGGTTCACCACCTTCCAATGAGGAAGTTATGTCAGGATTTTTCCCGCAATTAATTTTACAAGCTTTAGCAGTGGAATACACAACAAAAAAAGAAGTCTCGGAGCTTGCTTATTGGAAACTTGATTATGATAAAATAAAGGTTATTGCTTTGAAAGATTATAGACAAAAAATGCATGAATTTCAGAATATTCTACCAGATTTCTTATCTAATTATTTAAGAGATACTACTCCCTTCATTGCCTCTCCTTATTTTGATAAATTCCTGAGATTTAACATCTACAAACAACTAGAAAGGATAGGGGAGTGGTTATAAATTATATCTCCTCTCATCCAGATCAAAATAGCTGGTTGTACAGCTGGTTTACTAAGTGCAGTAGGAGAATTACTAGATTGTGATATAGACTCATCTTTGCTAGACTCAAATAATCATAAAAAAACACTAAAAAGTGATTCAATCAATTTTAGCCATTAAAACTTGAATAGTGGCTAAAATAGCTTTAAATTGTATATTTTTTAGGAGGAGTATATGCCATCACAAAAACAGCTAAATACGCAGCTAATTGATGCTGCTAAAAAAGGACAGCTAGATTTTGTTCAGCAAGCTATACAGGGTGGAGCAATTATTAATACAATAGATGATGATTATGGGAGAACTGCTTTAATATGGGCTGCTGACAATGGTCAACTAGAGATATTACAATACTTGATAGAAGAGGGAGCAAATGTTAATGCAGAATCTCTGGGAAACATAACTGCTCTAATTCATGCTGCTGCCCATGGTCATCTTGAGGTAGTACAACTTCTAATAGCAAATGGAGCTGATTTAAATGTGAAACGTAAAGGTCAATTCTCTGCCCTAACATATGCTATTGTAAATGGCCATACGGAGGTAGCAAAGCTTCTAACTAGATATCATTTAATAGCTAATCTTGATATGTCAATACCTCGCTTGCCTCTTCCTACTTGTATACCAGAGTTATCATCTTATTGGTATGACTGTAAGGATGAGCTCAATAAAATGAAGGAAGAAGATAGTGAATTATATAATTTTCTTGTAAGTAAGAGAATTAATGAACAGGTAAGAATTTGGACAGAGAGTGAGACAATACAAAATATTTCACAAGATAGATTAAATATAGAATACTCAATCTATGCTAAAGATTTAACAGGTAAAATAGAATTAGTGATATTTTTTCTTAACAACAGGGAAATAATCAATTCTTTATTGCGGTATTATAAGGTAAGAATTCAAACAATTGATCAGGTAAAAAGCCTACTCTCTCATAAGAGAACATGTAGAGCTTGAAGTAGAAATTGTTCCAGCACAATTAAACTTTAATACTAAAGAGTTACAACCCTCTAAACTAAAAATATTATCATTTGCACAAATGATTAACAATCATGCAGGATTATTTTCAGCTGCCAAAAATGGTCAATTAGAAACAGTAAGATACCTGATAGAAAAACAGAAAGAAGATATTAATTCAACAGATCACTATGGAAGAACTGCTCTAATGTGGGCTGCTGGAAGTGGCTATTTAGAGGTAGTAAAGTACCTGATAGAAACAGCAAAAGCAAATGTTAATGTGAAAGATGGCTATGAAAACACTGCTCTGAATTATGCTACTAGAAACGGGCATTTAGATGTAAAAGAATATCTGAAAAGTCATATACAAAAAGAGCTACGGAAGAAATACGTCTGCATTGGTGTAAGTGGTACAATAGGTTATGTTGCAGGTATGACAATATCATGTTCTGCGGGAGCAGCGATTTCAGTTTGTGCAGCATCAGCGACCGTTAGTCTAGCGTTAGGTGCAATTTTTGGTTATACAATTGTAGAAGTAAAAAAAGAGAAAGCAAACACAGGTATAGCTTCTGCGCTTAAAGATGTTTTCACTATTCAATCTCTAAGTAGAATAGCCTTATAGAGAGTGAAAGTAGGTTTATTGCTTAAGGTTGCATGATTGCCTTAATAACAATAAAAAAGTAATAGAAGCAAAAGATATGGCTTGAAAATTTTCTACGGTCTGGACTAAAAATGTCTCAACTTGACACTGAAATACAATTTGATTTAACTAATCATATATGTAGGTAATGTCAAACACTAGAATGAGGAAATATGGATAAAAAAGTTAGAATAGAATCAGATAGCTTAGGAAAAGTAGAAGTACCAAGTGAACATTACTGGGGAGCGCAGACTCAGCGTTCTTTGGAAAATTTCAAAATTGGTACAGAGAAAATGCCAGAGCCCCTGATTAAAGCGCTAGCAATAGTAAAACTTGCAGCAGCACGTGTTAACATGAAACAGAGTAGCATAGATAATAGAGTAGGGGATGCAATCTGCACAGCGGCACAGGAGGTAATAGACGGTAAATTTAATAATCAATTTCCGCTTGTTGTTTGGCAAACCGGGTCTGGGACGCAGACCAATATGAATGTGAATGAAGTGATCAGCAATCGTGCAATAGAAATTTTGGGCGGTGATTTAGGTAGTAAGTCTCCAGTGCATCCAAATGATCATGTAAACTGTGGTCAGTCATCAAATGACACTTTTCCAACAGCAATGCATATAGCAGTAGCAGAGCAAATAAACCGCTTGCTTATTCCCAATCTTGAAGAATTATATAAAGCGCTAAATAATAAGGTTCATGAATTTAAGGATATAATAAAAGTAGGGCGTACTCATCTGCAAGATGCAACTCCTCTAACACTTGGGCAGGAATTTTCTGGCTATGCAGTTCAGATTAAAAAGGGAATAGAGAGAGTAAAGTCAACTCTGATCAATGTATATGAAATTGCACAAGGTGGCACCGCGGTTGGCACGGGAATCAATACTAAAAAGGGTTTTGCTGAGGATTTTGCTAAAGAAGTGGCAAAAATCACTAACTTTCCATTTATTTCAGCAAAAAATAAGTTTGAAGCACTAGCAGCAAATGATGCTTTAGTTGAGCTCAGTGGAGCACTCAATACAGTAGCAGTAAGCTTGATGAAAATTGCAAATGATATAAGGCTACTTGGTTCTGGTCCAAGATGCGGAATTGGAGAAATAATGTTACCAGAAAATGAGCCTGGCTCTTCAATCATGCCGGGTAAGGTGAATCCAACTCAATGCGAAGCAGTGACTATGGTATGTGCTCAAGTTATGGGAAATCATGTTGCCGTGACAATTGGTGGCTCAAATGGTCACTTTGAATTGAACGTGTTTAAGCCGGTGATAATTTACAATGTTTTGCAGTCTATAAGACTTTTAGCTGATGCAAGTTTAAATTTTTCAGAGAAATGCGTAGTTGATATTAAAGCAAACGAAGAAAGAATAAAGGATTTACTAAATCAGTCGTTAATGCTAGTTACTATATTAAATACGCATATAGGATATGACAATGCAGCAAAAATAGCGAAGCTTGCTTATAAAGAAAATATCACTCTAAAAGAAGCAGCAGCAAAACTTCAACTGATCACTGAGGAGGAGTTTGAAAGTATAGTGAAACCAGAGGAGATGGTAGGTTAAACTACCACCTTTTTTAGGGTTCTGTCGCATTTGTAGGGAAGTAGAAAGAAGAATGATATAATTGTCTAAAAAAAAAGCAAAGATGTTTCGTATCAATCAAAAATTGTTGCCATATTTCAAAGGATTTAGCTTTTCAGAGGATGTTATCTGTATACATGAAATGTCGATTCTCTTTGAGCTATCGAGATTTGGAAGAAATGATGAGTATAAGGGGAGCAAAATGCTACGTTACAAAGGTGGGTTATCACCACTGATAGATGAGGCAGTAAGGAAAAGAAAGAAGCAGGTTGGTAGTAGTTGGAGAGACTTACATTAAATAAACGGTAAATGGGTTTATTTATATACTGTACTCTTGTGTGTTAGTAGAGACAAGTCTGCAGCACTTGCATTCTTTCGTAAAGCCTTCAGGAGTAACTATCTTCCTGAGAAAATTGTAATTGATAAAAGCGGCAGTAATACTGCTGCTCTTGATGATTTGAATGCAGAAATTTCTGAAGATTACAGTTCTTCAAATAAAATATCTAAATAATATTGTTGATAGATTTATCAACAAACTAATAAAGCCAATGCTTGGGTTTAAAAGCTTCCATTCCGCAAAGATTACCATCACAGGCATAGAAAATATTCGTATGATTCAAAAAAGACAAATTATTAAATAATGTTTCTACTTTTGAGAATTTTGCTATGTTAATGGCTTCATAACTCCTATAATCCCACCTTTAATGATCTTCTTTCCTATGGTTTATAGATGCGACAGAACCGTTTTTATAGGATTGGGGCTAAAGAAAACTTGCATGTAAATGTATCAAGGTATAAAATTATAAATATTAAGAATGAATAGGTTAGTTATGAATCTTGTAACAAAATCCGCTATCGATTTTACTGCTTCGGCTGTTCTTGCTAGTGGAAAAATAGTTGATGATTTCTGTTTAAGTAAACATATAAAGGATAAGTATGCTGTCCTTTTTTTCTATCCACTTGATTTTACTTTTGTCTGTCCAACTGAGTTGATATCATTTAGCAACAAAATAGAAGATTTTTCAAAACGTAATGTTGAAGTGATAGGAATAAGTATAGATTCAAAATTTTCACACTATAAATGGCGAAACACTCCAGTTAATGATGGTGGTATTGGAGAGGTTAGCTACAATTTAGTGTCTGATATCAAAAAGTCTATATCAAGAGACTATGGGGTCTTATATGATGACTCAATTGCACTAAGAGCAACTTTTGTTATTGATGATAAGTTTGTTGTACGTCATCAATCGATAAATGATTTTCCTTTAGGGCGTAATATCGATGAGTTTATTAGAATTATTGATGCAATAAAACATAATGAAGAGCATGGTGAAGTATGTCCAGCAGGGTGGAAAAAAGGTAAGCCAGCAATGCAGGCAAGCGATGAAGGAGTGGCTGATTATCTAAACTCACACAGTGCAGAATTATAAATTGAGTACAAAAGTTCTTATTATTGGATCTGGAGCAGCGGGTTATGCTGCTGCTATATATGCAGCACGTGCAAATTTAGAGCCAATTGTAGTAACAGGAATGCAACCTGGTGGTCAGCTTACACTTACTACGGATGTTGAAAACTATCCAGGTTTTGTTTCTATACAAGGTCCAGAACTCATGGAACAAAAGAGGTTGCATGCAGAGAAGGTGGGGGCAAGGGTAATAAATGACGAAATAAAAAGCGTTGAACAACTTGAGGATTCTAATGAGTATAGATTTAGATCTTGTGGTAATGCTAGTGACTACTATTCGAATGCAATTATAATCGCAGCTGGTGCGCAAGCGAAGTGGCTTGGCCTGGAGAGTGAAAAGAAATTTCAAGGTTACGGAGTTTCGGCATGCGCAACTTGTGATGGTGCATTTTTTAGAAATAAAGTTGTAGCTGTGGTTGGTGGTGGAAATACTGCTGTTGAAGAAGCAATATTTTTAACTCGATTTGCTAAGGAAGTTATACTGATACACAGGCGTGATAAGTTAAGAGCAGAGAAAGTAATGCAAGACAGGCTCTTTAAAAATGATAAGATAAAGGTAATATGGAATCATACCGTAGAGCAGATTCTTGGAGAAGAAAATCCTAAAAAAATTACTGGCATTACAATTAAATCGACAGACATCAATAAAACCCAGGAATTGAAAGTAGATGGAGTGTTCATTGCAATTGGGCATGCACCAAATACAGGTATTTTTAAGGGCTTTGTTGAAATGGATCAGCAAGGTTATATAATTACGAAACCTGGAACAACTCTAACCAGTAGGGCAGGGGTGTTTGCTGCTGGTGATGTTCAAGATAAGGTATATCGCCAGGCAGTAGTTGCAGCAGGTACAGGGTGCATGGCTGCACTTGATGCAGAAAAGTTTTTGGAATCATAATTAGTTCTAAAATTTTTAACTAAATTGCTTGCAATTTTCTTTGTTTTTTTTTTATAATTATGTTAGTAAATTATAGTTTAGGGAGAATTTAGTATGCTTTCGGGAGGTAATGTAGATTTTAGAAGAAGGGTTGTTAATGATGCAGGATTACGAGCTCAAAATCAAACAACTTCAGGACAATCAACAAAAAAATTATTTAAAGCTATTCAATTTCAAGGCACTGATGATGAAAGAGTAACACCTGAAGAAGCTTTGAATCATTTTCAACAAGCATTGCAAGAAGGTGCGGATGTTAATGCGTTTAATGAAGAAGGCATGACACCTTTGATATCTATAATTTATGATTT
Source organism: Wolbachia endosymbiont (group B) of Parapoynx stratiotata (assembly GCF_947250635.1). Lineage (NCBI taxonomy): Bacteria > Pseudomonadati > Pseudomonadota > Alphaproteobacteria > Rickettsiales > Anaplasmataceae > Wolbachia > Wolbachia endosymbiont (group B) of Parapoynx stratiotata. The sequence continues at coordinate 713,999 of NZ_OX366335.1, forward strand.
ATCTGCAGGCTCTGAAACAGAAGAAGAAAAAGAATATCAGAGTATGATTAGGTTACTTCTACTTCACCGAAGCATAGATGTTAATATTCAAAAAAAAGGTGATGGCAATACAGCTTTGCATCTAGCAATGTCCTTTCAACAAAGGAAAGTGTTACAACTCTTACTAAGTCATCCGAGAATAATGATGTATCTACTAAATAAAAGACTTCAAGATCCTGAGGAATGTGCTAAAAAAAATCGTGCTGAGCATTTGATCATAGAAATACAAAAAGCACAAACAGGAAAAGAATTATTGAATGCTCTTTCTCATGGAAATTTCCATGAAGCAAAAAGACTATTAAATGAAGAATTCAACCCTAATTGCTGGAAAAGAAATTTCAATGGAGAAATAGAAACGCTGCTTAGCCTGATTATCAAATCATGTTTACAAGGAATAACACAAGATAACGCGGAAGTATTGACTAAACTTTTAGAACATAAAGACCTAGATTTTAATCAAATAAAACCGATACCAGCTATAGAGCAAAATCTATGGGTGAAGCAAATAATTGAGCAAGTTATGAAAGAGCGATTAACTGATGCTATTAATAGAAAAGATTTGGATGATATAAAAAAATTAGTAGAAGATAATTGCTTTATGAATGATCAAATTGTTATTGAGTTGCTTAAAAGTTTTAATCCTGTCAGAGAATATCTAAATGGAAAATTCCCTGCAACTGTGGAACAGTCTTCAGCAAATGTACATAATGTTGCCCCGGAAATAAACGACGATTTGATTGCTCAAGAATTGCAGCAGCTCGAAAACCTTAGAAATGAGCTTGAAAGAACAAAGGCTCAACTTACAGAAAAAGAGCAAGAGCTGAATAGGGTCGTAAGTGAAAGAACAAGAGACACTGACAAAATTTCACAGTTAGAAAGGGATTTAAGGCAAGAGAGATTAGAACTTCAAGCTCAAAATCAAGACTCAAAGAACAAAAACAGAAAACTTTCAGAAGCAAGCATTTATAATAGAAGGCAAAGTAACTATGCCTCTGCCTCTTTTGTGTTATCTGGAGCATTTGCTGTTGGTACAAGTCTAACAATGGTTCATTTAGCAATGTGTGTTTCGCTTGCTGTAGCTGCATTAACTTTTCTTGCAGTAGGATGTTACTGTTCTTATAACGCAAATACCGCACTTAATAACGTTGAAATCGAAAATGGTAGTTATAGAATAGCTGCTTGAGTATTAATTTAAATATTCTTTATTGCTAGTTTTATATCATCACTTTAATTTGGTTGTGTTTTACTAAAAAAACTTTAGATTTATTTTATAATTGATACTCAAATATGATTTTGAATTTATTGCAGACAGGGCAAAAGGAAGGCTATAAAATTGCGTATACCAATGCTCGTATTATTGACCCGGAAACTAAACTTGATATAAAAGGTTCATTATTGACTGAAGGGGATAAAATTGTTGATTTTGGCGAATCATTATTTTCAACAAGTGGAGTTGATGAAACAATAGATTGTGAAGGGCTTGTTCTAATGCCAGGTCTTATTGACATTCACGTGCATTTTCGTGAACCAGGTCAAGAGCATAAAGAAACTATACATACAGGCAGCAAATCTGCAGCTGCAGGGGGCGTTACAACTGTAGTTTGCCAGCCAAACACTGTTCCAGCGATTGATAGTGTTGTCTTGGCTAAGTATTTGAAATATAGAGCATTTGAAACTTCGCATGTGAATGTTCAATTTTACGCTAAAATCACCACTTCGGAAGAAAAATTAACTGAAATGGCACTCTTAAAGGAAGAAGGTGCAGTTGGGTTCACCGATGATGGTATGCCAGTTATGAATACAATGATTATGAGACAGGCACTGCTTTATTCAAGTATGCTTGGTGTTCCTATTGCTCAACACGCAGAGGATTTGAATCTATCTGCTGGTGGCGCAATTAACGAGGGTAAGATTTCTGAAGAATTGGGAGTAAAGGGAATCTTGAGTGCGTCAGAGTCGGTCATGGTAACTCGTGATATACTGCTAATGAAGGACATAGAAAATGTACACTATCATATTTTACATGTCTCTTCAAAAGATTCACTTGATGCTATTAAACGTGCAAAAGATTTGGGATTAAATGTTACATGTGAAGTAACTCCTCATCACTTTACTTTAACTGAAGATATAGTAAAGCAACATGGGGCAATCGCAAAAATGAATCCGCCACTACGTACTGAGGAAGATCGTTTAGCTATGATTGAAGGTTTAAAAACAGGTGTGATTGATTGCATTGCAACCGATCATGCTCCGCATGATCTTAGTTCTAAAGATCTTCCACTTGAAAATGCTGCATTTGGTATTGTTGGCCTTGAAACAATGCTGCCCCTTTCACTTGAACTATATCATAGTGGACAAATGGGTCTACTTGATGTGCTTGCAAAATTGACATATAAGCCTGCAGATATCATACATATGCCACGTGGCCGCATACAGAAAAACCTTGTAGCGGACTTAATTTTAGTTGATTTGGATCATGAATGGGAAATTAAAGTTGACAACTTTGCTAGTAAATCAAAGAATTCGCCTTTCGGTGGACGCAAAGTGAAAGGGCATGTAGTACGTACCGTTGTGTCTGGCAAAACTGTATATTTACAGAAGAGTTAGTTATTATACAATTGTGCTCTCAACTTCAATCAATTGTAAAGATTTAATATAAGTGGTAAAATATAGCCACTGAATAAAAAATATATGCTAATTAGTACGACATCGGAACTGGAAAATGCATGTAAAGAATTGATGGAAAAAGATCCAAAATTTATAGCAATTGACACGGAGTTCATTAGAAATAATTTAACCTACTACCCAAAATTATCGTTAATTCAAATTTCTTACGGAGAGAAGAGTTTTATTGTAGATGCATTAGTGCCAGAAATTGATTTATCATTCATTAAGAAAATGATGCTAAATCAGGGAATAATCAAAGTGTTTCATAGCTGCCGGCAGGATATAGAATCCTTACTCACTGTGTTTAAATGTGTTCCCACTCCTATTTTTGATACCCAAGTTGCTGCTATGTTTTGCCATTATTATCATGACTTTATTGGTTATTCAAAAGTAGTAGAGCAATATCAAGGAATAGCACTGGATAAAATTAAAGCTAAAAATTCAGACTGGTTAAGGCGTCCATTGTCTGAGGATCAACTAGACTATGCAATAAACGACGTGGTATATCTATATGATCTATACCAAATATTGTGCAATAAACTTGAAGAAAGTAATAGGATGAGTTGGTTTCAAGAAGAGATGGAATTATTGGTTGATATAAATAAGTATTTGCATAGTCCAAAAGATGCATGGAGGAGGATTAAATTTAACTATGAAGCAAATCCGAGGCTAATGTTAGTTGTTAAAGCAGTGAGTGAGTGGCAAGAGACTTTAGCACAACGCTATAACATCAATCGTAATAAAGTAATTAATAATGCTGTAATAATTGGTCTTATTGAAAAAAATGTGGAGCGTATTGACGAGGTTTTAGATGATCTTGAGAGGAACACAAAAAATATAAAAGAGGAAGATTTATTAGAATTTATGAATATTTTCAATGAGAATGAGAAGGAGTTTGTGCAGCAAAATTATACTCTGTCAGATAATTATGATAAATCTGTATTTGATATACTCTCGATTATTTTAGAGAGCAAATGTAAGGAAAATAACATATCAAGAAAGTTAGTTTCATCAAAAGATGAGTTAGCTGGTTCAATATCTGGGCAGATAGATAAACTATTCAAGGGGTGGAGATATGATTTTTTCGGTAAGTCAGTTGAATCATTTTTGAACGCAGGCTCAAGGTTTGAGATTTTAATGGTAAAATCTGCTGATAGTACAGCTAAAATTCGGAGTAATCTCGTGAAAAATAACCGTATCACGTGCTGAGGTCTAACGAGTTTATTATGTCTTTCACTTGAGAAAAAACATTTGCGCTGCTATCGATTATGAAGTTACTCATTTGCCTTTTTTCTTCAATAGGTAGCTGAATACTGAACATTAGATTCAGCTTTTCTTTATCCATATTACGCTCACTAATCCTTTGAGCTTGCACAACGCTATCTGCATGGATAAAAACAATAAAATCGCAATACAAATGGAATCTCGTTTCCAGCAGGAGTGGAATGTCTAGAACTAGAAGTTTTCTGTTGTTTTCTTTCTCATGATCAATAAAAAATTCTAATTCATTTCGCACAGCGGAATGTACTAAAGACTGGAATTGCTTCCAATTTTCATCATGTGCTAAAAAATATTTAGACAATACTGTTCTATCAATTTTTCCATTTACTACTACCCCAGGAAATTTTTCTTCTGCATAACTTATTATGTTTTTGTCCACTTTATAAAGCTGGTGCACGACAGAGTCGGCATCAAACAAAGCGGCACCAAATTCTTTAAAGCAATTGGCTACAAAGCTCTTTCCAACTGCAATCCCACCTGTTAAACCTATGATCATATAGCAAATTTCTTATAAAACTATATTTATAGCATCTCCTATGCCTATTTAAAACTGAATGCATAGGTATAAAAAGAAAAGCTATTATTTTTTTAGTAATTAAGTAAAATAGAGTGAAAGATTAAGAGGAAATTTTGAAAGATAAGATAAAAAAGATAGTGATTTCAGGGAAAGAAGTGTGGCCAATCATTGAGGGCGGTAAAGGTATTGCAATCAGTGATGGAGGATCAAGTGGGGCATTTGCTGCAGCGGATGCTGTTGGTACGTTTTCTGGTGCAAATGCTAAACTTATCGATGACAATGGCGAGCTGGTACCACTAATTTATAAAGGTAAAACAAGAAATGAAAAGCACGAAGAGTTAATCAAGTATAGTATTGAGGCTGGAGTTAGTCAAGCAAAAATAGCGAATGAAATATCAAAGGGCCGTGGAAGAATACATATGAACGTGCTTTGGGAAATGGGAGCAGCAGAACAAGTCCTTCATGGCATATTAGAAAAAGCAAAAGGCTTAGTTCATGGCATCACTTGCGGTGCTGGTATGCCTTACAGGCTTGGAGAAATTGCAGCTAAATATCAAGTTTATTACTACCCCATTATCTCATCAGCACGTGCTTTTAAAGCGTTGTGGAAACGTGCTTACCAAAAAATATCTTCTTTTTTACTTGGTGGAGTAGTATATGAGGATCCGTGGCTTGCTGGTGGTCACAATGGGCTCAGTAATAGTGAAGACCCAGAATTACCGCAGGCTCCATTTGAAAGAGTTGCAGAGCTTAGATCTTTCATGAACGAGGTTGGTCTTGCTGAAACGCCAATTGTTATGGCAGGGGGAGTGTGGCATTTGAAGGATTGGGAACATTGGTTTGACAATTTACAAATCGGACCAATAGCTTTTCAGCTTGGTACTCGTCCACTTTTAACAAAAGAAAGTCAGATTTCTACAGAGTGGAAAAAGAAGTTACTTACTTTAGAAGAAGGTGATGTATTTTTAAACAAATTTAGTCCAACAGGGTTTTACTCATCTGCAGTAAGAAATAACTTCATACGTGAGCTACAGGAGAGGAATTCACGTCAAATAAAATTTTCGGAAAGTGCAAGCGGAGAGTTTAATAATGAATTTGCAATGGGTAGCAGAGGTAGAAAGATTTACCTCACTGTAAAAGACAAAGAGCTAGCAAATGCATGGATTAAAGCAGGGTATACAGAGGTAATGAAAACTCCAGATACAACTGTTATTTTTGTGACACCAGGCAAATTTGCGGAAATAAGACAAGATCAAATTAATTGCATGGGATGTTTAAGCCATTGTCTGTTTAGCAATTGGAAAGATCATGGTGACCATTCAACAGGGCGAAAGCCAGACCCACGGAGTTTCTGTATACAAAAGACACTGCAAAACATTGTACATGACGGCAATGTTGAAAATGAACTCATGTTTTCTGGACACAATGTGTACAGATTTAAGCAAGACCCATTTTATGAAAATGGCTACGTACCGACAGTAAAAGAATTGGTGGAAAGGATATTAACTGGGTATTAGGGTATGGTTGAATTGACAAGTAAACTTTACTTTGTTATAATAAATGTTTATTAATTTAACCTTAATTTAGGGGGAACTTTTATGCGTGATAGTGTTTTAAAAAGGTATGCACTTGCCTATATAAAAGAAAATGGCAGTGACAATGGTGTTCAAGAATTTTTATGTTCTTGTGGTATGCAAAATATTGAGAACTGGAGTGATAAAATTTTTGAAGATGCGTATAAGGGATTTAAGCGCAGTAATCCAACTAATGATCAGCACAGTACAGAATATGATAGAAGCAATAGGCAACAAACTACAGGCCCTCAAGTCACGCACGTACATGATAATAGAGGTTTAGATTTTTGGGATTATTTACTACTTAGCAACCTGTTTGGTGGTCGTACTACAGTTATAAATAACCCTGGTTTTGATACTGTTGGCTACCAAAGCAGAGAAGATAAGAAAAAAGACTCAGAAGACAGCAGGAAATTATTAGCTTTAGGGATAGTAGCTGTAGTTGCGTGTGTTGCTTTCCATGCTTTAATGTGTGTTTGGTACAACAGCAGCGAAAAAACGGCTAGAAAGTCAGAAAAAATAGATTATCTAGATAGTCAACTTAAAATGTTCAGAAATATAGAATTTGCAGTTGGTGCAATTTCTTTAGCAGCTTTGATAGGTTGCGCTATTAACCCAGTCTTACCAGTTTGGGGTTTAGTCATTCTTGGCATTAATTCTCTTGTGTGTCTTGCTGGTGGTGTGGCTTTTCATATGAAACATAAGAAAGAGTCAGAAAATATTAAGAAGGCTGAAGAAGCGGTAGATAGCTATCCTGGACAAGGGCGTAGTTGTGGAGGTTATGATTCATCACCACCTCCTTACCCTAATACTGTTCCAAGTGCTCCTTCTTATGATGAAACCAGACCTGGTGGGTTGTTTTCTCATTCTAATGCGGAAAAACATTCTGGAAATCATGGATGTAATGTATGAACATTGATTTTAGAAGGTAAATTGTACAGCAAATAGTGTCATTCCAGTGCTTGACACTGAAATCCAGCTTTTTTGTAATTTTATTGAACATGTTGTATAGTCGTTTGTTTACAATTAATTTTTCTGGATCCCAGTGTCTGGGCACTGGGATGACATTTTTGTGTTTGAGGCAAAATCTGCTATAATATTTAACACACTGCTTTCACAGACGAATGTTTGTACAGTTGTGAAGTTATGGACAACAATATCATAGCAACTCAAACGTAAGTTACTCACATTATACCGCTGCAAAACGCAGCGGTATAATGGCTTTTCAGATTGCTTGTACGATAGGATATATATTGATTTTTATTACTAGTGCAGATACGATAAAGCTTTAAGCACTACAAGATGGAGCAATTTGAGAGCTTTTACATCACTACGCCAATATATTACGTAAACGACAAGCCACATATCGGCCACGCATATACTTCCCTTATCTGTGATGTTACAGCTAGATTTATGAAATTAGCTGGAAAGAACGTCAAATTTACCACTGGTACAGATGAACATGGACAGAAAATTGAAAAAGCGGCTAAGGTAAAGGGAATAGAGCCAAAAGAATTTACAGATGAAATAAGTGTTACGTTCAGAAAATTGGCTGAGCTAATGAACTTTGATTATGATGATTTTATTCGCACCACAGAAGAACGTCATGAAAAAGCAGTTATAGCTCTATGGAATAGGCTTGAAGAGAGAGGGCAAATATATCTGGATTCTTACTCAGGTTGGTATTCAGTTCGTGATGAAGCGTTTTATCAGGAATCAGAGTTGATAGATGGCAGAGCACCAACAGGTGCTGAAGTTCAGTGGATAAAAGAAGAGAGCTACTTTTTTCGTTTGTCAAGTTGGCAAAATAAATTACTAGAGTTATACGAAAATCAGCCGAATTTCATCTTTCCTGAGAGCAGAAAAAACGAGGTGGTATCGTTTGTAAAATCAGGACTTACTGACCTTTCGATTTCTCGTACTATAGTATTTTCTAAAATGAATGATAAATTTCCATTATGGTATTACCAACCAAAAGTTGTAAGTCTGTACATTTATACATTAGAGGTCTGAGGCGGCTTTTGATGGTATGCCAACAGTGTTCTATGGGATTCAAATCTGGTGAATATGTTGGAAGATACAGCACATGACAGCCAAAAGACTCTATTAATGATTTTGTTTTAGTGGTCTTATGAAATGTAGCATTATCCATAACTATGGTTGTGCCAAGTGGCAATTTAGGTTTCTCCAACCATATATTGAATACCTCTTTGTCACACCCACCTTTGAAAGTCATTGGTGCAATAAATCTCATTCCAATCCACCCGGCTACTATACTGATTCTCTCTCGCTGGAATATCTGCATAAATTTTCTTTCCTCTTGGAGCACGTCCATATTCTCGGTATAATTTATTATCAACTCCTGCTTCATCTATATATAAGATGCTGGAATGGTCTATTTTTGAGATTTTATCAATAAACTGCTTCTTGATTGCGCTCTTGATATAGTGTGACTTTTTTTTAAAGTAATTTTTAGCTGTTTTAGTCTATACCAAATTGAATTTATTCCAAATCCAAGATTTTGTTTCATCTCTGCCAGAGTATGATCTGGATTCTTTGTAACATATTCTTCGAGTATTTTTGGGTCTATTTTTCGAATGAAGCTGCCGTTTTTAGATGGCTTGAGGCTTTCACCAGCAGCTTTCTTTTTTAACCAGCGGTACAAAGTTGCTATTCCTATCTCCAGAAGCTCTGCCACCTCAACCTTCGTCTTCCCTTTTCCTATCATCGATATTGCCTTTTCTCTTAAATCCACACTATACGCCATTATAACCCAAATACCTTATTATACCTTTATCATTTACTTTGGGAAATACTATAGCTTATAGAATGCAGGAAAAAGCATATGGAGAAATGTCAAGAAAAGGAGCAAAAAGACTAGAGTATCTGGCAGATCGGCTAGAGAAGGGAAAAAGAATAAGTAGTGACAAACTTCCGGTAGCAGGAACAGAGCTAATATTAGAGAGAGGAGAAGAGATGCATGCGGTGATGGTAACAGACAAGGGTTTAATCTACAGAGAAGAATTTTTCACATCATTATCAGCAGTAGCCGGGAAAATAATGGGAATGAGCTACAACGGACCTTTATTATTCGGTATGCGTGATAAAAATGAAAATTGAAGAGAATAAAATGCTAAAAGAAGTAAGGTGTGCGATATATACAAGAAAATCAAATGAGGATGGGCTAGAACAAAAGTTTAACAGTCTTGATGCGCAGCGAGTAGCATGTGAAAAATACATAAAGAGCAGAGAAGGCTGGGTAGCATTGGCTAAAAAGTACGATGATGGAGGATTTTCAGGGAAAAATTTAGAAAGACCAGCGATAAAGGAATTATTTGAAGATGCAAAAAAAGGAGAAGTAGATTGTGTAGTAGTGTACACACTAGATAGATTATCAAGAGAAACAAAAGACAGCATAGAAGTTACATCATTTTTTAGAAGACATAGAGTAAATTTTGTAGCAGTAACGCAAATATTTGACAATAATACGCCAATGGGAAAATTTGTGCAAACAGTGTTATCAGGAGCAGCACAACTAGAAAGAGAGATGATAGTAGAGAGAGTAAAAAACAAAATAGCAACATCAAAAGAGCAAGGGTTATGGATGGGGTGTGCCGTAGAGACACAAAGAATGATCAGAAATGAGCAAACTAAGTGCTTAAGCTGCACAATAGATGAGGGAAGGTCCCTCAAAGTCGGCTTGCAAGAGCAGGCTTTAAACAACCATAAGCTGCTTTGATAAAGAGTCAAGGTAGTGAGCGTTATGGAAAAGGCACAAATACGTGTCATGTACGAAATAGAGAGGCGAATGAAAATGAACCACTGATGAAGTGTCGAAAGGGCTGAGACGACGTCAAAACCAGGAGCTCCCATCTCTCCTGGGATAGATCTACAAGGAACTTGCTTACTAGGTAGGTGGCGTCCGGCATATAGGTGGCGTGAAACTATTATAGGCTATTGTGTAGAACTGCGGGAACCTGTCGTTTCGATGACAAGGGAGAAATCCAAGAAGCTAAACTTCAAGGATGAGAGTACCGATGCGAAGAACAGGGGCGGATCAGCTTGTAGTAGTGAAGAAGTTTCTGTAATGGAAAGGGAGCGAAGGAGCTGAGTTATTCAGTTTTAATTATGTATCAACCGAAAGGGAGGAGTTAATGAATAAAACAAAGTCTTTTGATATACCAAAGCAACTTATTTGGAGGGCTTATAAACAAGTATCGAAAAATAAAGGTGCGGCTGGTGTGGATGAGGTATCGATAACAAAGTTTGAAGAGAACCTGAAGGATAATCTGTACAAACTATGGAATCGGATGTCATCAGGAAGTTATTTTCCAGAGCCTGTAAAAGCTGTAGCAATACCGAAAGATACGGGAGGGGGACAAAGAATTTTAGGTGTTCCTTCAGTATTCGACAGGATAGGGCAAACGGCTGCTTCTATGTATCTTGAGCTGCTAGTAGAGCCAAAATTCCATGAAGATTCATATGGTTATAGACCAAATAAATCAGCACTGGATGCGGTAGATACTGCAAGGAAAAGATGCTGGAGGTATGATTGGACGATAGATCTAGATATATCCGGGTTTTTCGACAATTTGGATCACGAGTTGGCATTGCAAGCTATCAAGAAGCATACAAACTGCAAATGGATCATACTGTATGTTGAAAGGTGGATGAAAGCCGCTATTCAGCTAGAAGATGGCAGTAAGGTAGTTAGGGAAAAGGGAGTTCCGCAAGGAGGTTCAGTTAGCCCAATCATTTCGAATATATTCATGCAGGGAACGTTCAAAAAAGTGTGTCAAACCGAAAAAAAAGTAATAAATTGATATAAAAAATGGAGGTTTGATATGGGTCAAGCAAATAGAACTACTGGTTTGGTAGATTATAAAGAATTAGAAACAAATATCCTGTCATCTATACGAGAAGGAAGACCATTGACAGGAAGAGATGGAGCATTAACACCGTTTATAAAAAGGTTGCTAGAGGCAAGTCTGGAAGGTGAAATAGAAAGCCACATGTCAGCTAAAAGTGAAGAAAATAACCGAAGAAATGGAAGGAATGCAAAAACTTTACGTACAAGTTCAGGCTCATTTGAACTATTAACACCAAGAGACAGAGAAGGAAGCTTTGAACCGCAAATAGTCAAAAAAAGGCAAACAAGCCTACATCCAGAACTTGAAGCAAAGGTCTTAAGCACATATGCCAGTGGCATGGGATACAGAGATATAGCTTCACATGTTGAGGAAATATATGACCACAAAATATCAGCAGCAGAGATATCCAGTATTACTGATAAACTGCTACCAGTAATCAATGAATGGCGCAGCCGCCCACTGCAATCAGTGTATCCAATAGTGTTTATGGATGGCATGTTCTTTAAGGTCAAGGAGGACGGACATTGTATAAGTAAATGCATGTATAATATATTGGGCATAAATCAAAATGGCAGAAAAGAAGTATTAGGTTTTTATTTGGCTGAAAGTGAAGGAGCTAACTTCTGGTTGGGAGTTCTAAATGACCTAAAAGAGCGAGGAGTAGAAGATATTCTAATTGCCTGCATTGATGGGCTAAAAAGCTTTCCTGCGGCTATAAATAGTGTGTTTCCTAAGGCAGAAGTACAGCTATGTATAGTGCATCAGATAAGGAATTCACTGAAATATGTATCTAGCAAAGATGTAAAAGTTTTCATGAATGATTTGAAAAAAATATATCGGGGAACGTTCAAAAAAGTGTGTCAAACCGAAAAAAAAGTAATAAATTGATATAAAAAATGGAGGTTTGATATGGGTCAAGCAAATAGAACTACTGGTTTGGTAGATTATAAAGAATTAGAAACAAATATCCTGTCATCTATACGAGAAGGAAGACCATTGACAGGAAGAGATGGAGCATTAACACCGTTTATAAAAAGGTTGCTAGAGGCAAGTCTGGAAGGTGAAATAGAAAGCCACATGTCAGCTAAAAGTGAAGAAAATAACCGAAGAAATGGAAGGAATGCAAAAACTTTACGTACAAGTTCAGGCTCATTTGAACTATTAACACCAAGAGACAGAGAAGGAAGCTTTGAACCGCAAATAGTCAAAAAAAGGCAAACAAGCCTACATCCAGAACTTGAAGCAAAGGTCTTAAGCACATATGCCAGTGGCATGGGATACAGAGATATAGCTTCACATGTTGAGGAAATATATGACCACAAAATATCAGCAGCAGAGATATCCAGTATTACTGATAAACTGCTACCAGTAATCAATGAATGGCGCAGCCGCCCACTGCAATCAGTGTATCCAATAGTGTTTATGGATGGCATGTTCTTTAAGGTCAAGGAGGACGGACATTGTATAAGTAAATGCATGTATAATATATTGGGCATAAATCAAAATGGCAGAAAAGAAGTATTAGGTTTTTATTTGGCTGAAAGTGAAGGAGCTAACTTCTGGTTGGGAGTTCTAAATGACCTAAAAGAGCGAGGAGTAGAAGATATTCTAATTGCCTGCATTGATGGGCTAAAAAGCTTTCCTGCGGCTATAAATAGTGTGTTTCCTAAGGCAGAAGTACAGCTATGTATAGTGCATCAGATAAGGAATTCACTGAAATATGTATCTAGCAAAGATGTAAAAGTTTTCATGAATGATTTGAAAAAAATATATCGTGCTTCAAGTAAAGAGATCGCTGAGAATTATCTGCTTGAGCTGGAAGAAAAATGGGGAGAGAAGTATCCTTTAGTTATAAAATCCTGGCAGAACAATTGGGAAAACTTATCCAGTTATTTTAAGTATTCTGGGCAAGTTAGGAAGCTGATTTACACCACCAATCCAATTGAGGGGTTGCATAGACAAATCAGGAAATTTACTAAAACTAAGGGTTCATTTACTAGTACAAATGCCTTGTACAAACAGGTATATTGTGCTATAAAAAAGGTAGAGCAAAAGTGGATTATGGCTCTCCCTAATTGGGCTTTAACTATGTCTCAACTTGATATTTTCTTTCCAGATAGATTGAAAATTGAGTTGAACTAAAAATGCGGCTTGACACACTTTTTTGAACGTTCCCATATATCGTGCTTCAAGTAAAGAGATCGCTGAGAATTATCTGCTTGAGCTGGAAGAAAAATGGGGAGAGAAGTATCCTTTAGTTATAAAATCCTGGCAGAACAATTGGGAAAACTTATCCAGTTATTTTAAGTATTCTGGGCAAGTTAGGAAGCTGATTTACACCACCAATCCAATTGAGGGGTTGCATAGACAAATCAGGAAATTTACTAAAACTAAGGGTTCATTTACTAGTACAAATGCCTTGTACAAACAGGTATATTGTGCTATAAAAAAGGTAGAGCAAAAGTGGATTATGGCTCTCCCTAATTGGGCTTTAACTATTTCTCAACTTGATATTTTCTTTCCAGATAGATTGAAAATTGAGTTGAACTAAAAATGCGGCTTGACACACTTTTTTGAACGTTCCCGTAATCAATGAATGGCGCAGCCGCCCACTGCAATCAGTGTATCCAATAGTGTTTATGGATGGCATGTTCTTTAAGGTCAAGGAGGACGGACATTGTATAAGTAAATGCATGTATAATATATTGGGCATAAATCAAAATGGCAGAAAAGAAGTATTAGGTTTTTATTTGGCTGAAAGTGAAGGAGCTAACTTCTGGTTGGGAGTTCTAAATGACCTAAAAGAGCGAGGAGTAGAAGATATTCTAATTGCCTGCATTGATGGGCTAAAAAGCTTTCCTGCGGCTATAAATAGTGTGTTTCCTAAGGCAGAAGTACAGCTATGTATAGTGCATCAGATAAGGAATTCACTGAAATATGTATCTAGCAAAGATGTAAAAGTTTTCATGAATGATTTGAAAAAAATATATCGTGCTTCAAGTAAAGAGATCGCTGAGAATTATCTGCTTGAGCTGGAAGAAAAATGGGGAGAGAAGTATCCTTTAGTTATAAAATCCTGGCAGAACAATTGGGAAAACTTATCCAGTTATTTTAAGTATTCTGGGCAAGTTAGGAAGCTGATTTACACCACCAATCCAATTGAGGGGTTGCATAGACAAATCAGGAAATTTACTAAAACTAAGGGTTCATTTACTAGTACAAATGCCTTGTACAAACAGGTATATTGTGCTATAAAAAAGGTAGAGCAAAAGTGGATTATGGCTCTCCCTAATTGGGCTTTAACTATGTCTCAACTTGATATTTTCTTTCCAGATAGATTGAAAATTGAGTTGAACTAAAAATGCGGCTTGACACACTTTTTTGAACGTTCCCTTCATGCATCACGTATTTGATATATGGATGAAACAGAACTACCCTACAGTACCATTTGAGAGGTATGTAGATGATGCAATAGTGCACTGCAAGACGCAAAAACAGGCAGAATTTATGAGAGTAATGATCAAAGAAAGATTAGCTAAATATAAGCTAAAGTTACATCCTGATAAAACACAAATTGTGTATTGTAAGGATGGCAACAGGAAGAATATGTTTCCTACACAAAGCTTTGATTACCTAGGATATACTTTTAGACCTAGAAAAGCAAAGAGCAAGATAGGGAAATATTTCGTTGCATTTCTTCCAGCAATTAGCAATAAGGTTAAGAAAAAGATTACTACAACCATAAGGTCATGGAAAATACTACGAAAAACACACATAACATTAGAGGAGATATCAAAGAAAGTAAATCCAATAGTCAGGGAACGTTCAAAAAAGTGTGTCAAGCCGCATTTGGGAACGTTCAAAAAAGTGTGTCAAGCCGCATTTTTAGTTCAACTCAATTTTCAATCTATCTGGAAAGAAAATATCAAGTTGAGAAATAGTTAAAGCCCAATTAGGGAGAGCCATAATCCACTTTTGCTCTACCTTTTTTATAGCACAATATACCTGTTTGTACAAGGCATTTGTACTAGTAAATGAACCCTTAGTTTTAGTAAATTTCCTGATTTGTCTATGCAACCCCTCAATTGGATTGGTGGTGTAAATCAGCTTCCTAACTTGCCCAGAATACTTAAAATAACTGGATAAGTTTTCCCAATTGTTCTGCCAGGATTTTATAACTAAAGGATACTTCTCTCCCCATTTTTCTTCCAGCTCAAGCAGATAATTCTCAGCGATCTCTTTACTTGAAGCACGATATATTTTTTTCAAATCATTCATGAAAACTTTTACATCTTTGCTAGATACATATTTCAGTGAATTCCTTATCTGATGCACTATACATAGCTGTACTTCTGCCTTAGGAAACACACTATTTATAGCCGCAGGAAAGCTTTTTAGCCCATCAATGCAGGCAATTAGAATATCTTCTACTCCTCGCTCTTTTAGGTCATTTAGAACTCCCAACCAGAAGTTAGCTCCTTCACTTTCAGCCAAATAAAAACCTAATACTTCTTTTCTGCCATTTTGATTTATGCCCAATATATTATACATGCATTTACTTATACAATGTCCGTCCTCCTTGACCTTAAAGAACATGCCATCCATAAACACTATTGGATACACTGATTGCAGTGGGCGGCTGCGCCATTCATTGATTACTGGTAGCAGTTTATCAGTAATACTGGATATCTCTGCTGCTGATATTTTGTGGTCATATATTTCCTCAACATGTGAAGCTATATCTCTGTATCCCATGCCACTGGCATATGTGCTTAAGACCTTTGCTTCAAGTTCTGGATGTAGGCTTGTTTGCCTTTTTTTGACTATTTGCGGTTCAAAGCTTCCTTCTCTGTCTCTTGGTGTTAATAGTTCAAATGAGCCTGAACTTGTACGTAAAGTTTTTGCATTCCTTCCATTTCTTCGGTTATTTTCTTCACTTTTAGCTGACATGTGGCTTTCTATTTCACCTTCCAGACTTGCCTCTAGCAACCTTTTTATAAACGGTGTTAATGCTCCATCTCTTCCTGTCAATGGTCTTCCTTCTCGTATAGATGACAGGATATTTGTTTCTAATTCTTTATAATCTACCAAACCAGTAGTTCTATTTGCTTGACCCATATCAAACCTCCATTTTTTATATCAATTTATTACTTTTTTTTCGGTTTGACACACTTTTTTGAACGTTCCCTCCAATAGAGCGTGATTGATATCTTGCTAGTAATAGTGTAACAGCTTTTATTAAGATATTTTTTTACCATACGACAGCAATAACAAAATTAGAAAATTGATGGCTGAATATGTTGGCATTGATAAACAGTATATTATGCTTCAAGCAATATTTACTTTAGTAGCTTCTACAACTTTTTTTTAGTATAGCTTTTCCTTGGTGCTGTGTACCAACAGCAGTATTTGCACTTGCTACGTGTTTCTTTGTTAAAAATGATGTACATGCTGCATTTTCTGCAAAAGAACTTTCTCCTGAGTTTGCCGAAATTATCACTGAAAAAGTAGTAAATAATGTTGAGCTCAATGCAGAAGACAACTCTCAATCGAGAAGCTACTTGTATGAGACTGTGTTATATAGCGAAACTAGATTTCACCTTTACACACCTAGATAAGGGGTAACAGCGGACACTAGAATGACAAAATCGTTATTCTGCTACGCATTATCGCCGTATAACTATAGCTATATGTGAACTAAAAAAGTAATATTCACTAGATCTTAATATTTTAGATCTATATTTCAATAAAATATTACAATTAGTATGCATGATCCATTTAAAAGTGAGGATTATAAAAAAAATCTTGATTCTCTGATCAAAGCTATAAAGCTAGGAAATCCAGAGAAACAATATGGTAAAACAGTAACAGATTTATCTCATGCTTTAGAGGGTTTTACAGATAAGGCAGAAGATGTAGCTAAACTTGTTATACGTGATGACTTGAGTAATTGTGTAAAGAAGGCAAATAAAAAGCCATTAATTCTTAGGATATTCAATAGAATATTAGGAAGAGATGTTTCGATTAGGAATATAAGTAATTTTATAAAAGATAAATTGCCTCCTTCAACTGCTAGAACAGTAATCGAATATACAGATGTTATTCAAAAAATTTCAGATTTAGAGCGAATAGAAAGAAGTCAAGATAAATATAGGTCATATGGAGTAAATTTAGAAAATAGACAGCAAAAGAAAAATCTCTTATATGAGCGAGAAGATTCAGGTTATGGAGGTTCATTAAACGAAGATCCTGAGTATGAAGAAATATCAAATTATCAAGAGGAAAAAAGTAAATCTTTAACAAAAGATTTGCGTAATCTACAATCAATTAAAGAGGAGCCGATTTATGCAACAATCTCTAAAGAACATATAGAAGCAAAAAGAGAACATAGGAAGAAACAACAACTTCAATCTCTTGTACCACCAAAACCACCAAGAGTACCACCAGTACCAGAGAAAATGTTTACTGCCAATCAAAAAATTAGACAAGAACCGAAAAAAGATAAACCTGCAGTACCACCAAAGCCTAAAGATTTAGGCGAAAAAGTAAGCACAGAGCAAAAAATAGTAGTGGAAAAATCAGCTGAGAGTAACCCTATACTACCACTAAAATCTGAAAATCAAGATGGTAAAGAATCAGCAAAAAAAGCTGATGGACCAAAAGTACTAGTAGTTGCTATGAAAAAAGAAGTGACTCGCGAGAGTAGTAAAGTAAAGGCATTAAAAGAAAGATTTGAGCGAAATCAAGTAAAGAACGTGTTGCCTGCTGAAAACAAAACTACTTCAGTAATACAAACGGATATCAGTGTGAAGAGAAAACAATCTTGTTCATTTCCAGTAGGGAATAAAAAATCTTCGATCAACCATCTTGCCAGCAAAAATTTACCTTCCACGAATGTAAGTGTAAAAGAAATGGTTGCACGAATTGAAAAGAGAAAAGATGGAAGATAGTAATATTTTGGTATTTTCCTACTCATGAAAATTAGCTCTTATCATAACATTTTTACAGCCATAAGAGGAAGTTTTTCGGTTCTGTCGCATTTGTAGGGAAGTAGAAAGAAGAATGATATAATTGTCTAAAAAAAAAGCAAAGATGTTTCGTATCAATCAAAAATTGTTGCCATATTTCAAAGGATTTAGCTTTTCAGAGGATGTTATCTGTATACATGAAATGTCGATTCTCTTTGAGCTATCGAGATTTGGAAGAAATGATGAGTATAAGGGGAGCAAAATGCTACGTTACAAAGCTAGGTAAATTAGTTCATATGTAAATTTAGCAAAAGTAAGCTAATATAGCTGATTTTAGCGTATAGTAAAATTATTATAAATAAAAGTTCGCACGGTACACATGGTAGACCATGCTATCCCAAAACAAACTCTTCTCTCACTAGCTGGTTTTGGTTGCTGAAAATGATTGATTGCTTAAGTTATTAGCAATATATTTTACTAAATTAAAAGCAATTTATTTGGAAATAACAGGAAAATTTGTAATAGTTTTTATCCCAAATGGAATAAAATCCTTCTGATTAATATCATCCTTTTCAGTAGAAAACGCATCTGCACTAAATAAAAACATCCCTAACTTTTTCACCACTTTTTCTAAGTAAGATCACAGTTATTAATGGGAAATACTTATTCCTTTTGTCCGTTTTATGCTTGGGCCAATTAAGTAAGTATATATATCACGCTGTGGCAAAGTTGCACCTGGTATAATTTTATTATAAAACTGTATACAACTTGCCTCTATGCCTAACCCTCCATATGGCTTAAATCCTCTCTCTTCTACATGAAGATCCGTATCACGCAATATGTTATCCCTGGTATGCAAACCTTTTTCAATTAATGTTGAAACATATTTGCTTGTACCAAACAAGGTTACATACATAGCATGTGACTTATAATTAGGATGTTCAACATTTTTAAATCCTCATCTGTCTCGTAAGGCTGTAAAATAATAACTGGCACAAAAAGTTCAGAAAAATTACCGCCTTCTAATAAGGGTTTAACAAGTACTGTAGGCTTAATTAAGCCTGTTGCTGGATTAATCTCTCCACCATACTGCAGGAAATTTCTGTTTTCATATAACACTCGTGCAATTTTTAGAGCGTGAGAGCAGTCAGTATTGGGTCCAATAATATTATTATAATTAGCATAATCACCAATACAATTCTTAATCAAATCCAATCTTTGAATACATTTATTAACAACCAAGTTCGAAATTTTTGAATGTACTAGTATTGAATTCGGAGCTGCACAATCTTGCCCTTGATTTTGTAGACATACTCTACAAATACTGTCTATTGCCTTATCAATATTAGCATCTCTTGAAACTATAGTATTTCCCAAAGTAAATGATAAAGGTATAATAAGGTATTTGGGTTATAATGGCGTATAGTGTGGATTTAAGAGAAAAGGCAATATCGATGATAGGAAAAGGGAAGACGAAGGTTGAGGTGGCAGAGCTTCTGGAGATAGGAATAGCAACTTTGTACCGCTGGTTAAAAAAGAAAGCTGCTGGTGAAAGCCTCAAGCCATCTAAAAACGGCAGCTTCATTCGAAAAATAGACCCAAAAATACTCGAAGAATATGTTACAAAGAATCCAGATCATACTCTGGCAGAGATGAAACAAAATCTTGGATTTGGAATAAATTCAATTTGGTATAGACTAAAACAGCTAAAAATTACTTTAAAAAAAAGTCACACTATATCAAGAGCGCAATCAAGAAGCAGTTTATTGATAAAATCTCAAAAATAGACCATTCCAGCATCTTATATATAGATGAAGCAGGAGTTGATAATAAATTATACCGAGAATATGGACGTGCTCCAAGAGGAAAGAAAATTTATGCAGATATTCCAGCGAGAGAGAATCAGTATAGTAGCCGGGTGGATTGGAATGAGATTTATTGCACCAATGACTTTCAAAGGTGGGTGTGACAAAGAGGTATTCAATATATGGTTGGAGAAACCTAAATTGCCACTTGGCACAACCATAGTTATGGATAATGCTACATTTCATAAGACCACTAAAACAAAATCATTAATAGAGTCTTTTGGCTGTCATGTGCTGTATCTTCCAACATATTCACCAGATTTGAATCCCATAGAACACTGTTGGCATACCATCAAAAGCCGCCTCAGACCTTATATGACGGAGATTGGTTATATTGGGCAAATCGCTTAAGTAAAGTTCCAGGAAAATCACCACGAGTAATAAAATTAATGAAGTTGCAACAAGGTAAATGTGATCAATGTCAACTTTGGTTCAAAAATAATGATATCCTAGAGATACACCATAAAGACCGGAATAGACGTAATAATATGAGCAAAAATTTATCCTTGTTGCATGGGCATTGTCACGACGAATTACATGGGAGTATGCATGAAAAGCGCCAAATTAGAGAGAAGCCGGATGATGGGAAACTATCAAGTCCGGTTTTGAAGTCGAGTGGGGAGAGGTGACTTTCCTCACTTAGATAACAACTTAAAGTCTGGTGTATAATGCTTAGACTGCGATTGACGATTTTTCCAATTTTTGACGTATTGTTCAACTAGTGGAGAATCTCCTGTTATGATCAGTAGGTTTTCAGCATTTCTTTGCTGAGCGGCATCTGAAAAGTTAAATGATCCGGTTATGATTTTTTGCTCATCAATAATAATTACCTTGCTATGAGCAATAGCGGGTTTAAAGTCAATCCATATCGGAATTTTGTGCTCAAATAATTCGTTAATTACACTATGTTTTGAACTAGTTTGTGATTCATCTAGAATAACCTTAATATCAACTCCACGCTTTTTAGCTTGAACCAAGGACTCAGCAATAGGCTTTGAGGTAAATTGGTATGCCTGAACCAACACGGATTTTTTAGCATGATCCACGGAATCAATTATTAGGTTGGTGCAATTTTCTCCAGGAGTAAAACATACTGTAGTTTTTGGACAACTAGAAAATCCTGATAGAAGCAAGCAAGTTAATAAAACTAATAAATATCTACTCATGACTAAATACATCCTTTCAATTGACGGCGGAGGCATAAGAGGCATCATACCAGCCATAATATTAGCAGAAATAGAAAAGAGAGCAAGGAAGACAATTTCCCAGATTTTTGATCTTATGGCTGGTACTTCAACTGGTGGGATTGTTGTAGCAGGGTTATGCAGGAAAGATGAACAAGGAAATCCCCAATACTCAGCCAATGATTTAGTTGAATTTTACCAAGAATACGGGTCATATATTTTTAAATCTTCATTCTTCAGGCAATCAATATTATCTTGGTTTAACTGTGCACAATATCCATATAAAAATATTGAATTTGTACTGGATAAATATTTTGGTGGTGATACTCTAAAAAACACTTTAAGTAATTTGCTAATTACAAGTTATGATATTCACAATAATCGTCCATTTTTCTTTAAAAGCTGGAAAGAAGGTAATATTAAGCTGAAAGATGCACTCAGAGCTGCAACGGCTGCCCCTACTTATTTCATACCAAAACATCTAAAAATCAACCACAAGGAAATGGTATTAGTGGATGGAGGGGTGTTTGCCAATAATCCAGCGGCTTGTGCATATGCAAGTGGTAAGAGGTTATTTCCAAATGATGATATTCTACTGTTATCGATAGGTACTGGCAGAACAGATAGAAGCATAGCCAATTCAAAGAGATTGGGAAAAATAGGCTGGATAAAACCACTACTACATGTGATGTTTGCCTCAAGTTTAGATGCAGTAAATTACCAACTTGATCAAGTTATAGGTGATAAATATATACGCATACAATCGCAACTAAAAATAGCATCACCTGACATGGATAATATTACATCAAAAAATATCAAATCTCTTCAGCAAGAGGCAAAGGCAATGATAGAGGACAATCAGGAACTGATAGATAAATTCTGTGATGTTATATCTTGATAAGTAGAGATGCCAAATTCTGCAGAGCTAAACAAGAGTTTAGAGTAGATATATTAACTACTTTTATTTATATCTTAATATATTATTTCTGAGTCAATAAACTATCGCTGTTTTTAACCCAGGCTAAGTTTTGAAAGCATAATTTTCAAGCTCCTCAATAGATAAATCTGTTATTTTAGAAATAGCATCAATAGAAACGTCCAACATACGTAAATTATTCGCAACTTTTATTGCCTCTGCTTTATAAATCTTTTCTTTGTAAACTTGCTTTCTTTGCGATAAAAATTCTACCCATATATCCAGTTCATCTCGTGATTCTTGATTGTCAATTTGGGAACGTTCAAAAAAGTGTGTCAAACCGAAAAAAAAGTAATAAATTGATATAAAAAATGGAGGTTTGATATGGGTCAAGCAAATAGAACTACTGGTTTGGTAGATTATAAAGAATTAGAAACAAATATCCTGTCATCTATACGAGAAGGAAGACCATTGACAGGAAGAGATGGAGCATTAACACCGTTTATAAAAAGGTTGCTAGAGGCAAGTCTGGAAGGTGAAATAGAAAGCCACATGTCAGCTAAAAGTGAAGAAAATAACCGAAGAAATGGAAGGAATGCAAAAACTTTACGTACAAGTTCAGGCTCATTTGAACTATTAACACCAAGAGACAGAGAAGGAAGCTTTGAACCGCAAATAGTCAAAAAAAGGCAAACAAGCCTACATCCAGAACTTGAAGCAAAGGTCTTAAGCACATATGCCAGTGGCATGGGATACAGAGATATAGCTTCACATGTTGAGGAAATATATGACCACAAAATATCAGCAGCAGAGATATCCAGTATTACTGATAAACTGCTACCAGTAATCAATGAATGGCGCAGCCGCCCACTGCAATCAGTGTATCCAATAGTGTTTATGGATGGCATGTTCTTTAAGGTCAAGGAGGACGGACATTGTATAAGTAAATGCATGTATAATATATTGGGCATAAATCAAAATGGCAGAAAAGAAGTATTAGGTTTTTATTTGGCTGAAAGTGAAGGAGCTAACTTCTGGTTGGGAGTTCTAAATGACCTAAAAGAGCGAGGAGTAGAAGATATTCTAATTGCCTGCATTGATGGGCTAAAAAGCTTTCCTGCGGCTATAAATAGTGTGTTTCCTAAGGCAGAAGTACAGCTATGTATAGTGCATCAGATAAGGAATTCACTGAAATATGTATCTAGCAAAGATGTAAAAGTTTTCATGAATGATTTGAAAAAAATATATCGTGCTTCAAGTAAAGAGATCGCTGAGAATTATCTGCTTGAGCTGGAAGAAAAATGGGGAGAGAAGTATCCTTTAGTTATAAAATCCTGGCAGAACAATTGGGAAAACTTATCCAGTTATTTTAAGTATTCTGGGCAAGTTAGGAAGCTGATTTACACCACCAATCCAATTGAGGGGTTGCATAGACAAATCAGGAAATTTACTAAAACTAAGGGTTCATTTACTAGTACAAATGCCTTGTACAAACAGGTATATTGTGCTATAAAAAAGGTAGAGCAAAAGTGGATTATGGCTCTCCCTAATTGGGCTTTAACTATGTCTCAACTTGATATTTTCTTTCCAGATAGATTGAAAATTGAGTTGAACTAAAAATGCGGCTTGACACACTTTTTTGAACGTTCCCGCTATTACTAATTGTCTTTTCAACCTTATCTTTACTCCACTTGCCACTCCTAGGAAAACTTCCTTTTTCTACCGCTTCTGTGACCGTCATTCCTCCAAAAAAACACCCTTTTCCTATATTTTCCCCTCTCTTTTGTAGTTCAGACCACATTTCTTTATCTGCTACTCTGACCTCTACTTGACTGTCATTTTCCGCATTATGGTATACTACAATTTTTAGGCTACCAATACTTGTAGAAAATGTTATCTCAAAAGCACTATTGTCAGACACATCAACGTAATTCCTCTCACCTTCTTTTTCACTTCTAACCTCAACCTTACTATTTCCTATTTCTATAACATCACCTCCTAATTTTACCTCCCTTGTGGTTAACCCTAAATTTTTTGTACCTTCCAATACCCTTGCAATATTTACCTTACTATTTTCAGAAAATTTCATAAAAAACGTCTGATTATCCATTTCCACGTCTTCTATGATTCCTTCATTTTCAATAGCACTTTCACCGATTTCTCTCAGTTCTTTAAGCCACTCATCTATCTGTGGACGAACCTCTTGATACAGTTTGTTATGCATCTCACTTATTCCCTTATCCTGCAATAGATCGTAACTAAATATCGCTCCATTTAGCATCAATTCACATATTATATCTTCCTTCTCATTTTCTTTGCATTTGATCAAAGGCATTTTCGATATTACTGTATCAGCAAAACTCTTCTGTCCTTCGCTATACGCATTTATCCTGATTCCAGTACTTAGTGCTTGATCTATAGTTTTGTTCAGTTCTTCTACGCTTTTTGCCTTTACTACTCTACTTTTAAACCATCTTAATTCTGCATTTTCACTTGCACTTGGCTCTATCTTGCTTAAGGCTGGAATAAACGGATTTTGACGATTTGAAGATTTTTTGTTATAAACCTCACGTCCTTCTCCAAGATTGATTGATTTTTCAGAAACATCGCTAGGGGAAGGCACACCTTCAGGCTTCTCAAACCTGCTTTTATCATCAAATATTTTCGGATCAGTCTCATCTACAAGTATAAGCTGCTGATTTTTTTTGCTAGTACGCCTAATAGCACTATATAGTCCTTTTGGTAATTTTTTAGAATCAATGATTAACTCATAAGTATTTCCATCCATATCATCAAATGATACTGTTTTTTTAGTAGTCATATAACCTCTCATATTAAGCATATTATTCAAGTCTATAGAGCAATTTATTGCTTTATGATTAACTTAATACACAAATTATAAAAAGATCTTGTATATCTTGCAACTATTTATAATAAAAGAATAGCTTTATCAGGACTTTTATTCTTTAATCACAACTTAATATACAAACTATACAAAGATCTTTTATATTTTGTAATTCTCCAATATCTCTCTTCAGATTCTTGACTAAGTTTTTTTGCTACTTATGCTCTTTGTATTGTTTTGTAGTAGTTGGTAGCCAAACTTCTCAAGCAATTGAAACTTGTTTTATAACAGCTCTCTTTCCTTAAAACTGCAGTATCCTTTGTCTGTCATAATAATGTGATCCTCTAGTTCAATTCCCACTCCTTGACATGCTGATACTAATTCTCTAGTCATTACTTTATCATCTTCTGATGGTTCTAAACTCCCTCCTGGATGGTTATGAGCTAATATTATTGACGCTGCTTCCATTGATAACGCCTTTTTTACCACTTTCCTTTCAGATAAGTGTACTTCATCTATTGTACCAAAATACACTTCATCTCTTATCAGACGGTGCTGTTTATCCAAGTATATTATCTGAACAGCTTCTTTTGCTGAAAAGCCTATATTTACCCTTACATACTCTATCAGCTTTTCTTGGCTATCCATTACAGGTCCTCTCTTTAATCCTTCTCTTAGTGCTCTTTTATAAGCTTCTTTAACACATTCAATTGCTGCGGCTGCATGTTCGGTCATTCCTTCTATCATTTTCAGATCATCGATTTCTCGCCCTAAAATTTCTCCTATTCCTGGGCAATTATCCATTAGAGTTTTAGTAACATCTTGTGCTTGCTTTCTGTCGTGAACTGCTCCTAGAAGTACTGCCACTATTTCGCGATCAAATAGAGCACTTCCTCCTCCACTTTGTAATACTCTCTCTATTTCTTCTGTAAGTTTTTTACCATTATTCATAAAATATACTCCTCGTTAATAACAAATTGTTTTTAATTATTTACTGCTGTTTTTTATCAGCATTGGCATAAAGCCATAGCTTTCGAGTGAAGTCAAATCAATTTTTCAATCTTTTTTACTTATTTTCTCATGAATAAGTAAAGATATTAATATATATTTGTTTTCAAGTTATGTAAAAAGGTTGTTGTTAATCAATTATTCTAGAAATAACATCAGTAGAAAAACCTAACTGAAGTAAATTATTTGTAACTTTCATTTCCTCTACTTTATCAATCTTCTCTTTGTAAATTTGCTTTCTTTGCAATAAAAATTCTACCCATATATTCAGTTCATCTCGTGATTCTTGATTATCAATTTTTCTATATTCTCTTGCCAAACTTAATAATTCATTTTCTCCTTCGCAATCATTTTCTTTGTATTCCTTTATCAGATCTTCAGCATCCACTGATAATTCTCTTGCTATCTCCCACAACCTTTCACTTAAAAGAGTAACGCTACCTTGTTCATAGTGATGTATCTGTGAGGGCCCTACATTAAGCTTTTTTGCTAATTCTTCTTGCGTATATCCTCTTATTATTCTCCATTTTTTTATCTCTTGTCCTCCGTTTGGCTCGTATCTCTCTTTATCAGCATATTCTTTAGTTGATAAGCCTGTTACTCGATAGATAACCTCAGTATCAAACCCTGCCTTAACTAGATTCCTTGCAATTCTTATTCTTGCTGCTTTTACATTACTTTCTTCTTCAGCTCGGACAGATTTGGTTAACATATAAATTGCTTTGCGTCCTCCTGTTTTTTCTATGAAATTATACATTTCCTGGGTCTTAGCTTTATCAAAACAACTGTTTTCTTTTAGTACTTTTTGTTTTGGAAAGAGATTTCTAATAGGGATTGATAACGACTCTGCTAGGATTTTTAGCCTTCCAATTGGAATGCCACATGCTCCTTGCTCATATCTTAGCAGTGTATGATAGTTTATGCCTGCCTTGTCTGCTAAGTTTTTCAGGGTATATTTTTGTTTTAACCTCCAGCTCCTTACTTTTTGCGCTATTTTGTACCTTATCGAGATATTTGTCATAGATATTATACAAGTTAACATAAATCAAAATTGTTGAACATTTCTTCAAAATTGTGTATAATTATTAATGTTTTCTAGGTTAACCCGTCATGGCTCTTTCGAAGTTTCTCGATCCAAAAAATGATATATCGTTCAAGCGCATCTTTGGCACTGAAAAAAACAAGGACATTCTTATTCACTTCCTTAATGATATCCTTGGCTTCACTGGCAAAAGTACAATAAAGGATATAGAGTTCTTAAGTACTATTCAAGACCCTGATATTGCTTCTAAAAAACAAAGCATTGTTGATGTTCTTTGTAGGGATGAAAATGGGCTGCAAGTCATAGTCGAAATGCAGGTCGCTAAAACCAAAGGCTTTGAAAAACGTGCTCAATACTATGCTGCTAAAGCCTATTCAAGACAGGCTGATAAAGGCGATCAATATCATGACCTTAAGGAAATTATCTTTATTGCTATAGCAGACTGTATTTTATTTCCTGATAAGTCTGAGTACAAATCAAAGCATACTATTCGCGATGAAGATACTAATGAGCATGATCTAAAAGATTTTTACTTTATATTTATTGAGTTACCTAAATTTCCAAAAACCAAAGAAGATCAGCTTTCAAGTATAGTTGAAAAATGGGTCTACTTCTTTAGATATGCAGATGAAACTAGTGAAGAAGAGCTAGAGAGAATAATAGGAAGTGATCTAATAATTGAAAGAGCATATGAAGAACTAAATAGGTTCAACTGGTCAGAAAAAGAATTTATTGCCTATGAACAGGAGATCAAGCGTATTCGTGATGAACAGGCTGTCCTTGCTCAAAAACTCGATGATGCTAAACATGAAGGTAGACAAGAAGGCATCCAAATCGGCCATCAAAAAGGTAGGGAAGAGGGAGAAAAACAAGCTAAAATAGCTGTGGCAAAAAACCTACTTAAAGCTGGTGTCTCTACTGATATCATATCACAAACTACAGGTTTTTCTCATTCTGAAATTTCACAACTCAAAGAAAAAACATAATATTCCTACTTATTCACTTCAACATTTATGAAAACCTTTCTTAAGTTAAACATACCCCATAATTAAGAGTCTAATGAACTGTCTAAAACAGCTATAAAGATAGCACACAGAATTATATAAATTACTATCATAACGTTACCCAAACTTCTACATCAAAGCTACGTGCTGTAAGCTCAATATGGAAAACACATCAAACATTTAGCATTTAATGTCTACTTCATCCATTTTAGTATTAGGATCATCAAACTTGCTACTGGTTTCCCTAATTATTTTGGCTACCCTCACTTTAAATTTTCCACTACTTGGCATATTACCCCTTATATTATAACTTACCTATTGAGATTACCTCCAAGTTTGGTTACTCCTATCTCAGAAAGACAAGTTGATACTTCTGAATGGCTGTGAACTGAAGCATTACTTAAATAACTTTGAGGCTCTAAACTCATCTGCTGTTTTTTTGTACCATCAACTTCTAATGTACTATCTCTGTTGTGTAATATCTGCTCTATTGATTGATTTAGCAGACCCTTATTAAATTGAGCTATAAACTTTTCAAAGGGAACGTTCAAAAAAGTGTGTCAAGCCGCATTTTTAGTTCAACTCAATTTTCAATCTATCTGGAAAGAAAATATCAAGTTGAGAAATAGTTAAAGCCCAATTAGGGAGAGCCATAATCCACTTTTGCTCTACCTTTTTTATAGCACAATATACCTGTTTGTACAAGGCATTTGTACTAGTAAATGAACCCTTAGTTTTAGTAAATTTCCTGATTTGTCTATGCAACCCCTCAATTGGATTGGTGGTGTAAATCAGCTTCCTAACTTGCCCAGAATACTTAAAATAACTGGATAAGTTTTCCCAATTGTTCTGCCAGGATTTTATAACTAAAGGATACTTCTCTCCCCATTTTTCTTCCAGCTCAAGCAGATAATTCTCAGCGATCTCTTTACTTGAAGCACGATATATTTTTTTCAAATCATTCATGAAAACTTTTACATCTTTGCTAGATACATATTTCAGTGAATTCCTTATCTGATGCACTATACATAGCTGTACTTCTGCCTTAGGAAACACACTATTTATAGCCGCAGGAAAGCTTTTTAGCCCATCAATGCAGGCAATTAGAATATCTTCTACTCCTCGCTCTTTTAGGTCATTTAGAACTCCCAACCAGAAGTTAGCTCCTTCACTTTCAGCCAAATAAAAACCTAATACTTCTTTTCTGCCATTTTGATTTATGCCCAATATATTATACATGCATTTACTTATACAATGTCCGTCCTCCTTGACCTTAAAGAACATGCCATCCATAAACACTATTGGATACACTGATTGCAGTGGGCGGCTGCGCCATTCATTGATTACTGGTAGCAGTTTATCAGTAATACTGGATATCTCTGCTGCTGATATTTTGTGGTCATATATTTCCTCAACATGTGAAGCTATATCTCTGTATCCCATGCCACTGGCATATGTGCTTAAGACCTTTGCTTCAAGTTCTGGATGTAGGCTTGTTTGCCTTTTTTTGACTATTTGCGGTTCAAAGC
This sequence comes from Wolbachia endosymbiont (group B) of Parapoynx stratiotata, assembly GCF_947250635.1. Classification (NCBI taxonomy): domain Bacteria; kingdom Pseudomonadati; phylum Pseudomonadota; class Alphaproteobacteria; order Rickettsiales; family Anaplasmataceae; genus Wolbachia; species Wolbachia endosymbiont (group B) of Parapoynx stratiotata. The sequence goes on from NZ_OX366335.1 coordinate 743,309, forward strand.
TTCCTTCTCTGTCTCTTGGTGTTAATAGTTCAAATGAGCCTGAACTTGTACGTAAAGTTTTTGCATTCCTTCCATTTCTTCGGTTATTTTCTTCACTTTTAGCTGACATGTGGCTTTCTATTTCACCTTCCAGACTTGCCTCTAGCAACCTTTTTATAAACGGTGTTAATGCTCCATCTCTTCCTGTCAATGGTCTTCCTTCTCGTATAGATGACAGGATATTTGTTTCTAATTCTTTATAATCTACCAAACCAGTAGTTCTATTTGCTTGACCCATATCAAACCTCCATTTTTTATATCAATTTATTACTTTTTTTTCGGTTTGACACACTTTTTTGAACGTTCCCGAAATTTACTAAAACTAAGGGTTCATTTACTAGTACAAATGCCTTGTACAAACAGGTATATTGTGCTATAAAAAAGGTAGAGCAAAAGTGGATTATGGCTCTCCCTAATTGGGCTTTAACTATGTCTCAACTTGATATTTTCTTTCCAGATAGATTGAAAATTGAGTTGAACTAAAAATGCGGCTTGACACACTTTTTTGAACGTTCCCCTATTGGATCTACATTTTGATTTAAAATCGCCTATTTTCTTGCACCTTTTTGCCATTCATAGAATGTTAACTTTGAACCTCTTGGCTACAAATGCTCTACTTTCCCCTACATCCAATGCTTTTTTCCTTAAATCATAACTATATGCTGCTGGCATTCACATCTCCTCGCTACTTTACCTATTCCACCATGTTCACACTATTAGGAAAAGAGCTATAATTTTCAATACTAACAAAACTACTTCCCAATCTTTTACACAGCAACCTATCGAACTTAATTCTGTGAATATATGATCAACAAAAAAAACTTTGAGAAAAGGAAGAATAGACTTCTTCCTTTCACTTAACTACGCTGTTATATTTACCCCTGTATCAACAACTCCTTGTCCTACATTAACTCTATCTAGATTCTCACTAGGCTTTGAAATTACATATTTAATACCACCAGCAACAAGTCCTGTTACTAGAGCAGCAGCTATACCAATTAAAGCCAATATCGGTAATGCAACACCAGCAGCAAAACATCCACCACCAGTTGCCAATGCAGCTATAGCACCATAAACACAGCCAATTATTATTGGTTTATTAGTAGTTTTTACTTTGTCTTTTTGTTTACTACTCTCTATTTCAGATGTACTACTTTCATCAGTTATATTTCCTTCAGTTTTAGGAACGATGCTTTCAGCCATTGAAGACTGTTCATTACTTTCACAATCGGGCATAATACTTATTTCAGATGTACTACTTTCATCAGTTATATTTCCTTCAGTTTGAGGTACGCTGCTTTCATCTACTAAAGACTGTTCTTTACTTTCGTAATCAGGCTGGTTCTTTCTAATTAATGTTATCATATCAGCATTTCGCTGTGAATCTAATGATACTTTGAAAGTCTCCTCGTTAAAAATCTTAGAAAATATTTCACACTTGTCTTTATTTTCGTGATTAGGCACGATCCTTTCAAGGGTTAATTTCCAATCCTCTTGCTCTTGCTTTTCACATATCTCCTCAACTCTATCGTACATTTCAATTGTGTTAGGATCATCTTTACTTTCACAACTAGATATGCTCTTTGCAAGTATTTTTAGCCAACCATCAATTTTAGCTTTTTGCTCTTCATCTTGCTCTTGATTTTTTAGTATTTCTAAAATATTCTTGGTTTTGTTAAGATGATCTTTTTTTATACTAGCGAAAACTTTTTCTAACATATCATTATCTTGAGCTACATCTATAATAGCTTTAATACTTTTCTGACTAACTTCCTGATTAATAAGATTTATAGCACAGCCAAGCGGTGTTAGAGTATGTTCTTGATCATCTGAAAGCCTGATCTTTATATTCGCAGTAGTAAGAACTTTTTCTAATATACTATTTCTTTTAGCTACATTTAGGATAGCTTGAATGCCTCTCTGTTTATTAAGAATAATAGCATGGACAAGTGGTGTTGAAGTATATTCTTGACCATTTGAGAGCTTGATCTTTATATCCGCAGTAGTAAGAACTTCTTCTAATATATCTTTCTCTTTAGCTACACTTAGAATATTTGTAATATATCTCTGACTATTTAACGAGTTCTTAAGATTTATAGCGTAGGCAAGCGGTGTTAGAGTATGTTCTTCACCATCTTCAAACTCTATACATTTCACAGTAGTAAGAATTTTCAGCAAATCCTCTTTTGAAAATCCTGTAAGAAGATCAATAATATTCTCATGTTCTTCCATCGCAGCCTGTAACTTACCATATAATTCTTGTTGTGTTCCGTTTAACTCTTCATATTTTGGCATATAAAATTCTCCTATTCAAAATAATAATATACTTTAATTATTATATATTTAAGTAAACAAGTCAATAAATTAATAAAATGCTGTGGTGCCAAAAACACTCAAACAAGAAAAAGCGCTCCGGTGCTCATTCTTTGTTTATAAATAATATTCTTGATTCAATCCTTTGCTTTCTTTTCAATGTATCTACATATCAGAATAGACAGCTCATATAATACCAACATTGGAATTGCAAGCCCTACTTGGCTTAGTACATCAGGTGGAGTTAAGATTGCAGCAATAATGAAAATTACCACTATCGCAATTCTGCGTTTATTTGACAAACTTTGTGCAGTGATTAGCCCTACTCTCACCATTAAGGTTAGTATGACTGGAATTTGAAATGCAGTACCAAACGCAAACATGAATTGAAGAACAAGGTCTAAATATTCACTAACTGATGGCATAAACTCTATTGGTATACCGAAAGATTTACCGCTATGTTCAAAAGCAATAAAAAATTTCCAGGCTAAGGGAAATATGTAGTAGTAAACTACAGCGGCTCCCGTTACAAACAAAACCGGTGTTGCAATTAAGTATGGCAATAACACTGCCCTTTCTCTTTTATATAAGCCAGGTGCTAGAAACATATAGAATTGCCATGCAAACACAGGAAAAGAAAACAACAGTGCACTCATTATTGCAACCCTGAGATATACAAAAAACGCTTCTGTTAAGTCTGTATAGATTAGAGAAAAATCATTGCTATCTTTTGTAACTTCTATTAAAGGTGCAAGTAAAAAGCGGTATATATTTTCTTTAAAGTAGTAACAAAACCCGAAGGTAACACAAAAAAATAGAAAGCAAAAAATAACCCTTTTTCTAAGTTCCGCAAAGTGCTCATAAAATGAAGCATATTTTTGTGAGTTTTCGTTCATACTTTACAATAAAGCTATATCTAACATTCTCAGTGAAAAAGCCCATTCATTATCGTACCACGCTGCAACTCTACAGATATCACCTGTGACATATGTACCAGCTAAATCCACAATTGCACTATAAGGGTTATGGACAAAGTCTATTGAAACTAAAGGCTCGTTACATACGGAAAGCACATGATTTGCTGAATTCTTAAACATTTCATTTATTTCTCTAGCTGTTACCTTCTTATCAGTCGTAAATTTAAAATCAACCATAGAAACGTTGCTAACCGGAACTCTAATAGCAGTACCATCTAGCTTACCCTTTAACTGAGGAATAACAGAACCAATTGTTTTTGCTGCTCCAGTTGTAGTTGGCACCATAGAAAGGCCACAAGCTCTTGCCCTGCGTAAGTCTCTATGGTTGCCATCAAGAATATTTTGATCATTCGTATAGGCATGTATAGTGGTCATAAAACCGCTTTTTATACCTAAATTGGAGTGTAAAATGTGTACAATCGGAGCCAGACAGTTTGTAGTACAAGAACCTGCTGAGATCACTTTATGCTCCTTTTTTAGCATATCGTTATTTACGCCGTAAACTATAGTTACGTCAGCATCTGAAACTGGAGCAGAGACAATTACTCTCTCTGCATTATGATTTGCTGCTTCCGCACGCTTGTTGAATGCACCAGTGCATTCAAGCACTACATCAACATTCCAAGGAATATTTTCAGGGCTACGTTCTCTATATAAAGAAAATTTCCTGCCATTTATAGATAGCCAATTTTCAGACTCGTTAAAATCAATATCGCCGTTAAATTTGCCATGAACAGAGTCATATTTAATCAAATGTGCATGCTGCTCAGCACTGAGCGACCCATTTACCGCCACAACTTCTATTTGCTCGCTATAGTTTTCTACTTCAAAAATAGCACGCAATACACTTCTGCCTATTCTACCAAGACCATTAATTCCTACACGAATTGTCATTTTTCCATCTTAAAAGTTTAATTATAGAGGATATTGCCTGATATTTCATTCTATTCTTTTAGCTGTTAATCCTAATGTTATAATATATTGATTGACTAAAGAAACTGTATCACTTAATTAATAATATCTAAATTTTAACTTGGAGTAGGTTATGCATGGATTACCAATGACAAATTCAGATAATCAGTATCAGCAAAGAAAAATAGAAGCATTGCAAAAAGAAAATAAAGGACTGTCAGAAAAAGTGAAAACACTACAGAAAATGTCAGTGCTGCACAATGAAATGCTAGTAATGCTACAGTGGAAATCAATACCAGAGAAACTGCGCACAGAAATATTAAAAAAACTGCTAGAAACACCTCAAGCAGCAGCATTTCAATTAGAAGAAAGAGATGAAGATCAGCAAGTAATAGAAGACATACTGGATATGCAAGAAGAATTTGAATCTTCACAAAATTTGGAAATGCGGGAGTGTTAAATAAACTGTGTCAAACCGAGAAGTAAAGTAATAAATTGATAAAAAAATGGAGGTTTGACAATGAGTCAAGCAAACAGAACTACCGGTTTGGTAGACTATAAAGAATTAGAAACAAATATCTTATCATCTATACGAGAAGGAAAACCATTGACAGGAAGAGATGGAGCATTAACACCATTTATAAAAAAACTGCTAGAGGGAAGGCGAGATAGAAAACCATTTGTCGGCTGAAAGCGAAGAAAACAACCGAAGAAATTCAAAGACTTTACGGACAAGTATTTGAACTATTGACACCAAGAGATAGAGAAGGAAGTTTCGAGCCACAAGTAGTCAGAAAAAGGCAAACAACCGAACTTGAAGCAAAGGTTTTAAGTACATATGCCAGTGGCATGGGATATAGCATCGCATGTAGAAGAAATATAAAATATCTGCAGCAGAGATATCAAGTATTACTGACAAATTGTTACCGGTAATCAACGAATGGCGCAGTCGTCCGCTGCAATCTGTATATCCAATAGTGTTCATGGTTTTTTAAGGTCAAGGAGGACGGGCATTGTGTAAGCAAATGTATGTATAACATATTAGCAAAATGGCAGAAAAGAAGTTTTAGGCTTTTATATAGCAGAAAGTGAGGGAGCTAACTTTTGGCTAGGGATGTTAAATGACTTAAAAGAGAAAGGAGTAGAAGATATCCTGATTGTATGTGTTAAAAAGCTTTCCTAAAGCAATAAACAGTGTATTTCCTAAAGCAGAAATGTATAGTACATCAGATAAGAAATTCACTGAAATATGTATCGAGCAAAAGTTTTCATGAATGATTTGAAAAAAACATATCAAGTAGAGAAATAGCCGAGAATTTACTAAAACCAAGGGCTCATTTACTAGCACAAATGCCTTGTATAAACAGGTATATTGTGCTATAAAGAAGGCAGGAGAGAAATGGACTATGCCTATACATGATTGGGCTTTAACTATCTCTCAACTTGATATCTTTTTTCCTGGTAGGTTAAAAATCGAGTTGAACTAAAAATGCGATTTGACACAGTTTATTTAACACTCCCTATTTCTCTAAAAAATACTATCTTCAACTTGAATATGTTGAAAAATATTGGGAACGTTCAAAAAAGTGTGTCAAACCGAAAAAAAAGTAATAAATTGATATAAAAAATGGAGGTTTGATATGGGTCAAGCAAATAGAACTACTGGTTTGGTAGATTATAAAGAATTAGAAACAAATATCCTGTCATCTATACGAGAAGGAAGACCATTGACAGGAAGAGATGGAGCATTAACACCGTTTATAAAAAGGTTGCTAGAGGCAAGTCTGGAAGGTGAAATAGAAAGCCACATGTCAGCTAAAAGTGAAGAAAATAACCGAAGAAATGGAAGGAATGCAAAAACTTTACGTACAAGTTCAGGCTCATTTGAACTATTAACACCAAGAGACAGAGAAGGAAGCTTTGAACCGCAAATAGTCAAAAAAAGGCAAACAAGCCTACATCCAGAACTTGAAGCAAAGGTCTTAAGCACATATGCCAGTGGCATGGGATACAGAGATATAGCTTCACATGTTGAGGAAATATATGACCACAAAATATCAGCAGCAGAGATATCCAGTATTACTGATAAACTGCTACCAGTAATCAATGAATGGCGCAGCCGCCCACTGCAATCAGTGTATCCAATAGTGTTTATGGATGGCATGTTCTTTAAGGTCAAGGAGGACGGACATTGTATAAGTAAATGCATGTATAATATATTGGGCATAAATCAAAATGGCAGAAAAGAAGTATTAGGTTTTTATTTGGCTGAAAGTGAAGGAGCTAACTTCTGGTTGGGAGTTCTAAATGACCTAAAAGAGCGAGGAGTAGAAGATATTCTAATTGCCTGCATTGATGGGCTAAAAAGCTTTCCTGCGGCTATAAATAGTGTGTTTCCTAAGGCAGAAGTACAGCTATGTATAGTGCATCAGATAAGGAATTCACTGAAATATGTATCTAGCAAAGATGTAAAAGTTTTCATGAATGATTTGAAAAAAATATATCGTGCTTCAAGTAAAGAGATCGCTGAGAATTATCTGCTTGAGCTGGAAGAAAAATGGGGAGAGAAGTATCCTTTAGTTATAAAATCCTGGCAGAACAATTGGGAAAACTTATCCAGTTATTTTAAGTATTCTGGGCAAGTTAGGAAGCTGATTTACACCACCAATCCAATTGAGGGGTTGCATAGACAAATCAGGAAATTTACTAAAACTAAGGGTTCATTTACTAGTACAAATGCCTTGTACAAACAGGTATATTGTGCTATAAAAAAGGTAGAGCAAAAGTGGATTATGGCTCTCCCTAATTGGGCTTTAACTATGTCTCAACTTGATATTTTCTTTCCAGATAGATTGAAAATTGAGTTGAACTAAAAATGCGGCTTGACACACTTTTTTGAACGTTCCCAAAGTCCTTTCTACAACCCACCTTCTTGGCTGTACTTTAAACCCCTCATTGGTAGTAGCTAAGGCGGTGTGTCTTTGTTGACTTAGAACCTACATGAAGGCCTTTTGACAATCTCAATATCCATACCATATTCTTCCTTTATATGATTTTTTAAATTTTCTCCTTGGTATCCCATCACATAGTAAATACCGCCATTTACACCTGTACACAATACATAGAAAATTGCTTCTAATATTTCTCTTTTGCTATACTTTGACGACCTTCCTCCTTTCCTGTATGATACTCTGGAGTAGCTTTCTATTCTTGTCCATTCCTTTTGACTTAGGTCTGCTGGATGCTTTTTTCTCATCTTTACCCAGCACTAAAACTTTAGATATTATAGCCTTTTACTAATCTCTGGACAAGCTATAGCTTCGGTAAACTCAGGAGAAGGTTCTTTTGCAAAAAATGCAGCATGTACAGCATTTTTAATGAAAAAACACGCGGCAAGTGCAAATATTGCTGTTGGTATATAACACCAAGGAGAAGCTATACTAAAAAAAGTAGCAGAAGCTACTGTTAAGCAACAACAAGTAAATATTGCTTGAAGCATAATATACTGTCTATCAACACCACCATACTCGGCCATTAATTTTCTAACTTTGTTATTGCTGCCGTATGGTAAACAAAATATCTTAATAAAAGCTGTTACACTATTAGTAGCAAGATATGAATCACACTCTATTGCTCTTGGTAAGTAATATTTTTTATTTGCATTAGGATCTGCACCATATTGCAGAAGCAGTTTTACAACCTTCTCTCTCTCATGCCAATTTTCACGACATTCCACCGCTTTATGTAATGCCTTATTGAGGCTTTCACTTTCTTTATAAGCACCATGTTTTAAAAGCAGTTCTACAATTTCATAATGCCCTCTAGAAGATGCTTTATGTAATGCAGTATTACCATATTTATCTTGTATGTCAAAATCAGCATTATACTGTAAAAGTACTTCTACAGTTTCATAATATCCCTTGCCACAGGCTTCCATTAATGGCGTTGTGGATGACTCATCCTTTACATTAGGATTAGCATCGTGCTTTAACAACAGTTCCACAACCTTACTATTTCTGAGAACTAAAGCACAATGTAATGGTACTATGCCACAAAGCACTTCTATGTTAGGATTAGCACCATTTATTAAAAGCAGATCAAGGAGACTTAAATCTCCACAGCTTTCGGCTTTATAGAAAGCAACTTCTAGTGGTAATAAAGATCCTGAATGCATTTCATTGATGTAATCACCAAATCTTCCATCTTTACCGCTTTTGAATTTGGAAAAAAGCTTTTTAAGAAACGCTATATCCCGATTATATAGAGCTCTATATAAGTAAAACCTCAAATCTTCAGGCGAATTAATTTGATTTAAATTTTTGTCAGTTAGATTTGTAACCTCTTCTATATTTTTCTCAGTGAGAAATTCATATGCAGTACCTAGCTTTTTGAATTTCTCCTCATTTTGTTTCTTCACAATCTCACTTTCACCTGAATGTTTATCAGGATGATATTTCAAAGCTAATTTTCTGTACGCTGATTTAATTTTTTGTTCACTGGGCGCATCGCTTGATTCAAAACCTAATATTTTTAAAGCTTCGTCTCTTTGTATGGCCATAATGTTTCTTTAATAAATTTATATATATAGTTTATTATATAATATCTATGATATAAAATCAAGTAATTCCCGATAATCTAGAAAAGCAAATTTTTCCATTAGCTGGTTTTAGAAAAATTTAACTCCCTCTTATAAAACTCATTTTTAACATTAGATTTACATTAATCATGAACCTGTTACGTGTAATTCTTCTCCACATAATCACTAATAATTGCCTTAAATTCTTCAAAAATATTATCACCTTGTAAAGTTTTGAAATATTTGCCGTCTTTGTAGACTGCTGAAACAGGTTTTTCTCCATACCCAGGCAGGCTGATCCCCAGATTTGCATGTTTGCTCTCTCCAGGACCATTTACTATGCATCCCATAACAGCAACTTTCATATACTCTACACCAGGATTCTTTTTCTTCCATACCGGCATATGAGTTTTTATGTAGCCATTTACTTCCTTAGTTAATATACGAAAACGATCGCTACTTGTGCGTCCACAACCAGGACATGAACTCACCTGAGGGTTAAAGTAGCGCAAACCTATAGACTGCAGTATTTCCTGACATACTACCACCTCATTAGTGCGTGATTCACCAGGGCGCTGAGTTAAAGAAGCCCGGATAGTGTCTCCAATACCATTTTGCAATAAATAAGTAAGCCCTGCTGTGGTATTTACTACGCCTTTGTTACCCATACCAGCTTCGGTTAAACCCAAATGCAGCGCATAATTGGAAGATTTTACAAGTGCAGTATAAACTAAAATTAAATCTTGCACTCTACTGACTTTACATGAAATGATTATTTTCTCTGCATTAAGGCCAATCTTTTCAGCTTTTTTTGCACTACCAAGAGCAGACATTACAAGCGTCTTACGTAATATAACATCAGAAGTTTTTGGATTACTAGATAAGGAGTTTTCATCCATTAATTTTTGTGAAAGGTACTTATCAAGACTACCCCAATTTACTCCAATTCTGACAGGAAGATCATGCGTTATTGCATACTCTATAATTTTTTCAAATTTTTCATCACGTTTATCACCAAAGCCTATATTACCTGGATTTATCCTAATTTTACCCAGAATTTTAATGTTGTCTGGATAATCCTGAATCAGCCTGTAGAGCTCATATTGTCCACAGCCTACTAATATCTTACCATCAAAGCCTTCTTTATTTATTTCCTCTACTATATAAGGTATTGCTTTTGCTACTTCCTCTGAGTTCAAAGCAATTCGCACCAATTCTGAACCTGCATGCGCTAGTTCTATTACTTCTTTTGCATATTTCTGAGCACTGCTTTTTATGTTGTCAGAATCTATATGTGCACCAAGTGCCATGGATTGAACAACTATAGGATTATTTCCACCTATCTTCACTTGTCCAACTTTTACAGTATGAGTTTTATGCCTGGAAACCGGCGATGACTCATATGCATCATCACTCAATGTCAGGTCTCTATCTAGCATATTATTAATCTTGACACTATTTTACTGTGTCAACTACACTGCCAAATGAACTTGAACCATTTAAACTATGCTGTGGTGTTCTATTTAGATCAGTAATAGAATCATGAGAGCACGTTCTTCTTGATGGACTTTCTTTTATAGTAACATTTATAGGGGAAACTTTTTTTTCTCGTGTTGAAGTAACTTTTTTCCCTTTTTGTTGTTCACTTTTATGCTGCTTACTTTCATACTGAGAAACTGGCTCTTGATCTATAAATACAGCACCCTTTAAACGTGCAAGATTAATACCATGCTGATTGATCATAGCATCCTCCCCATCTTCAACTATGCAAGCTCCCACGTTGTTTGGCTCGTTATCAAGGCTAGCAATTTTTTTTTCTTTTAATTTTTTGATTAGATCTTCTTTATTTATAGCTAGATCTTGTAACTTTTTTTTCTTGAGGAGCTCCCTACGCTTCTCATACAGTTTATATGACTCAGCAAAATCCTCGTCTGCATGAAAGTTTGCACCACCAGGGTTACCAGGAGGTATGTACCTCTTACTGAACTTTACATTAGACTTCGCTTCAACATTATGTACAGTAAAGAAACTAGAAACCAAAAGTATTAATATAAATAAAACTTTAGAAAAGATCTTAAGCATACTATAGTGAATATTGCACTTTAAAAGATACCAATTAACAAACTTCAAGTAAATCAGAATCTCTACCAACTTTATAATACAAACATCTTTCTAAAAAATTTACTACCAAAACCTACATAATCTAAAGGAAATTTAAGGTGTTACAAATTTTACGTAACACCCTTTCAAGAAGAGCATTACACTCTTCCTTGCTGTAAGTTATTCTTCAGTTTTTCGGTATCATTCACATTATTAAACTTTCCGCTTGGCATATCTTGAAACAATTCGTTTTTCTTCTCTTTATCAAGCTTAACTCCCTGATAGATACAGAATGCAACAAAACTAGTTACAGCTATTGCAGCAACAGCACTGACTATGGCACAAGTTAGTATTGCTTGTTCTTGTCCCCCTACCATGTCTGCAAATGTCTCTACTTTTTCTTCTAAACCTGTAAATTTTTCTTGCAGGCCGTTTAAGTGCTCTTGCATACCTTGAAACTGCTCAATACCAATCTTTTCTTCTAATGCGCCAAAAACTTTTTCAAACTGCTCAACATCTATCTTTTGAGCTTCTTGCCATTCTTTTAATGCACTAAATACCTCTTCAAACTGCTTAGCATCAATATTTTGAGCTTCTTGCCATTTTTTTAATTCACCAAAAACTTTTTCAAACTTCTCAGCATCTATCTTTTGACTTTCTTGCAATTCTGTTACACCTAACCAATTGCGCAAAATTCCTTTTACCATTTTAACCCCCTAGCTAATTAATATATTATAATTTTACATTCCCAATGTTTAAATTATTATTAAATTAACTATCATTATACATTGATCTTAAAATAACTTTCCCCGACCTGAAAGTTTAAGCTAGCGATCATTCTACCAATATCTCTCTCTTTCCTGAGTAACTTGGAGCACTGACAATACCTTCTTTCTCCATTCTTTCAACAATATTTGCAGCTCTGTTATAGCCTATTCTAAGTTGCCTTTGAATGTAACTAGTTGAAACCTTTTGATCTCTCTGAATGATGGCCACCGCTTGCTTGTATAGATCGTTCTCTTCATTCTCTGTTTCACCTTCTGATTCTGCAAAAGAATTTTCATCTTCTTGAGTGATTTCCTCCATGTAGTTTGGCTCACCTTGCATTTTCAGATGATCAACTATATTTTGTACCTCATCATCACTTACAAATGGACCGTGAACTCGAATAATCTTACCACCAGAGGCCATATAAAGCATATCACCCATACCGAGCAATTGTTCAGCCCCTTGTTCACCAAGTATTGTACGGCTATCTATCTTAGAAGTAACAGCAAAACTAATTCTCGTTGGAAAGTTTGCTTTTATCACACCTGTTATCACATCTACAGATGGGCGTTGTGTTGCCATTATGATGTGTATTCCTGCAGCACGAGCCATCTGAGCTAAACGTTGAATAGAGCATTCTATATCTTTGCCAGCAACAAGCATTAAATCTGCCATTTCATCTACAATCACCACAATATACGGAAATGTCTCCATTTTAATCGGTATTTTTTCAAACAAAGGTTTACCCGTTGTTGAGTTAAAGCCAATCTGTACAACGCGTTCCAATTCTATTCCGCTATTCATCGCTTCTGTAATTTTTTGATTATAGTTTATTACATTCCGCACATTTAAATATGACATCATACGATAGCGATTTTCCATCTCTTTCACGATCCACTTAAGAGCAATAACAGCTTTTTTTGGCTCTGTTACCACTGGCGTTATTAGATGCGGTATTGCATCATATATTGAAAGCTCAAGCATCTTTGGGTCGATCATTATCATCTTGCATTCATCAGGACTTAATCGATAAACAAGCGACAGAATCATCGTGTTAATCGCAACTGATTTACCTGATCCTGTAGTTCCGGCAACAAGCAAGTGGGGCATTTTAGTCAGATCTGCAATAATTGGTTTTCCGCTTATTTCCTTGCCTAGTGCAATCGGAAGATTTAAGTTTGCATTTTGGTATTCTGGCGATTCCAGTAAATCACGCAGCATAACAATTTCTCGTTCTTTATTTGGCAATTCTATTCCCATTGCATTTTGTCCACGAATTATTGAAATACGTGCAGAAAGTGCACTCATTGAACGTGCAATATCATCTGCAAGACCAATCACTCTTGCAGATTTTGTGCCTGCTTGTGGTTCAAGTTTGTATAAAGTCACAACCGGTCCATAACATACACTTATAATTTTTCCTTGCACGCCAAAATCACTTAGAACCTGCTCGAGCAGAGATAAATTCTTATTGCTCTCTAATGCATTCAACTGTTTTCTCTGCACAGATTCTTCTACTTTAGAAAGTAAGTGAATGCTTGGAAACTCAAACTCGCTAGAAGGTGGTTTAAAAATCTCTTCGGTAGCTTTTTTCTGTCTTTCTTTTGGTTGTTGTCTAGTGGTTCTATATTTTTCTTCTACTACTAACGGTGCTATTGAATAATCAGTAGTTTTACGTAACCTGAAAAACAGAACCTTTGTCAAAAGGGAAAATATTTTTTTACATAGGAAAAGTAAAGAATAAACCGTTCTCTTCCAACCAATTAACCCTACAAAACCTATTGATGCTGCTACTGTGAATATGTAAAACGGGCAGTGGCCAATTAGAGTATTGCCGACTATTCCACTGTGCATGTACCTAGTAGTGATACCGAGCGAAAGTTTCGCTAATGTAGCACATATTCCTAAATTGATTAATATTAAATAGAGAATTTTCAGCAGCCTTTTTGATATCAAAAAGTAAACTATGGTTGTAGCTATTGTAATACTAGCGAGTCCAAGAAATTGAACCAATATATCAGCTAAATATGAACCTACCACTCCGCCCAAATTTGTTACTTCCTGATTTGTAGCTGTATTTAAGGATGGATCTTGATAATTATAGCTAAAAACCGATATATATATATACATTAAGAGTAACAGGTATATCGCTGATTTTAGCTGTTTTTTTAACATCTACTTAAAGTAATAAGTAATTGTATATTTTACAAAGTGAATTGCTATTATCAATATCATCACGGATAAATCTAATCCATTGAATGGTTGTATATACCTTCTGATAACCTTTAGTGGAGGATGGGTAAGTCTGTTTAAAGTTTGCATTATGCTGCTTACAATCTCATTATACATGTTAACTACATTCAATTTAATCAACAAATCGAGAGCAACTGAGCATATTAGAACTAAGCTGTAAAGATCAAGTAACAAGTTAAGTAAGTATATGATTGGATGCATATTACTAATTTATACTAAAGTCTATTATGTGTAGTGATATATATAAAATCAAGCCTCACAATAATTTTCATACTGAAACAGGTATAAACAATAACTGATTAGTCTGTTTATCAACTGATATGTCGGTTCTGTCGCATCTATAAACCATAGGAAAGAAGATCATTAAAGGTGGGATTATAGGAGTTATGAAGCCATTAACATAGCAAAATTCTCAAAAGTAGAAACATTATTTTAATAATTTGTCTTTCTTGAATCATACGAATATTTTCTATGCCTGTGATGGTAATCTTTGCGGAATGGAAGCTTTTAAACCCAAGCATTGGCTTTATTAGTTTTTTGATAAATCTATCAACAATATTATTTAGATATTTTATTTGAAGAACTGTAATCTTCAGAAATTTCTGCATTCAAATCATCAAGAGCAGCAGTATTACTGCCGCTTTTATCAATTACAATTTTCTCAGGAAGATAGTTACTCCTGAAGGCTTTACGAAAGAATGCAAGTGCTGCAGACTTGTCTCTACTAACACACAAGTCTACAGTATATAAATAAACCCATTTACCGTTTAATTTAATGTAAGTCTCTCCAACTACTACCAACCTGCTTCTTTCTTTTCCTTACTGCCTCATCTATCAGTGGTGATAACCCACCTTTGTAACGTAGCATTTTGCTCCCCTTATACTCATCATTTCTTCCAAATCTCGATAGCTCAAAGAGAATCGACATTTCATGTATACAGATAACATCCTCTGAAAAGCTAAATCCTTTGAAATATGGCAACAATTTTTGATTGATACGAAACATCTTTGCTTTTTTTTTAGACAATTATATCATTCTTCTTTCTACTTCCCTACAAATGCGACAGAACCCTTAATCCACTCTATTATGTTCTGAGACCATACATCTAAGACTTTTACTTGTTACAACTACTGTGCCTGCAATCTTATCGTGCCAAGTTTGGCAACGTTTGTCGAAGCTTGCCCATATGAAACCTAAGAATAGTGGTGAAGTTGACAATATAAAGGAAAAAAACCTCTTTATTGCTTGTTTTAGAGTCAATTTTTCAAAAGTTTGTGCATTTACAACTCTGAGTCCAAGTAATAACTTTCCAGGTGTAGCGCCAAATCTTATCCACATATATGCTACATAACTAAAAAGCATAATAAATTGAACTATCTGATTTAGAACTAGTAACTTGATTAGTTTACTCTGCATTGCTGTTTCCTCTGCAGATAATGGTGTTTGCATCTGATATTTCGCAGCAATTTGGCCTAATATTTTACTGCTCTCTGAGTTCATGAAGAGTTGGCTTAAGGCTTGGCCGCAAAGCTGCAAGAACAAAACGATGATAATTAAATCAAGCAGCACTGACAAATAGCGTCTAAGTCCTGTTACGTAACATATTCCATTTTCATCTTTCTTTACCCTTTGAATAGCATTTATAGAAGAAAGAATGGAAAATAAACGATTAAAAAACTTGTGTAACATAAAGCATTTTCCAATATTTGAGTGCCCCTGGCCGGACTTGAACCAGCATGCTTTTGCAAGCAACAGATTTTGAGTCTGCCGTGTCTACCATTCCACCACAGGGGCCTACTTTAATGCTATAAGCAACACAGGATTAGTCAAATTTTTTCTCTTTCAAGTAAGGACTGAATATTCTACAATAATCAATCATTACTCTGAAAACTTAAAATGAATGAATTAGCCAATCTTATTGATTCAAGAGAAGAAATATGTAAATTGCCACACAATTTAGAAGCAGAGCAAATGCTCATTGGTGCAATGGTTCGTGATAATAGAATTTGTGATGCAGTCGAAGATATAATTGCAGCAGATAATTTCTATGATCCACTACATCAAAGCATTTTTACCCAGATATCTAAAACCAGAAAACACGGTATAGTTGCTAATGAACTGAGCCTCAAGATGTTTTTCGAGAATGATAAAGCATTTGCCGAATGTGGTGGAGTTGAGTACCTAGCAAAACTTGCAGCAAAGGCAAGCATTGCGCTTGACATCTATAGCTTGACCAGAATAATCCGTGATACTTATTTAAGGAGATGCTTAATCAAGCTCGGGCAGGAGATAGTTGACGATAGTTACAACTACGACATTGAAAATCCTGCACAGGTACAAATTGAGCAGGCAATGACAAAGTTGTTCAACTTAGCAGTAAAAAAGCAAGGTGATAAGACATATATAAAGCTTGCAAGTTCAATTAAAGATGTGGTTGAGAAGATCAGCAAGCTGAAGAATAACCCAGAGGCTCTAGGTATTACAACCGGACTTCAAGACCTAAACCAGCTTCTTGGTGGTTTGCAGAAATCTGATCTGTTAATTATAGCTGCAAGGCCCTCAATGGGAAAGACAGCATTGGCGCTGAACATCGCACTTAATGCTTGTAAGATTTTGCAAAAAAGAACAGATAAACAACATTATGTAGCATTCTTTTCACTTGAAATGTCAGCAGAGCAATTGACCGCAAGATTGATTACTATAGATTCAGGCATTGGTTATTATAAGGCACTGACTGGGAGAATTAGTGATTTTGAATTACACGAATTCATTAATGCTAGTACAGATCTATCCGAATTACCTTTCATCATAGATGACACTCCTGCGTTATCAATTAGTGCTCTTCGTACCAGAATACGTCTTCTCTATCAACTATATAATGTAGAGTTGGTCTTTATCGATTATCTGCAGTTAATTCGAGGAACAACAAAAAGGAGTAGTGAAAATAGAGTGCAAGAAATCTCAGAAGTGACGCAGGGTTTAAAAGCAATTGCAAAGGAACTAAATATTCCCATTGTTGCACTATCACAGCTCTCTCGTTCTGTTGAGCAAAGGGATGATAAAAAACCACAACTTTCTGATTTACGTGATTCAGGAAGCATAGAGCAGGATGCGGATATAGTAATGTTCCTTTATAGAGAAGAATATTATGAATTAAGAAAGCAACCAAATGAAGGAAGTAATAAACATCGAGAGTGGCAAGAGAAAATGGAGAAAATTAGAAATATTGCAGAACTGATCATTGCAAAACAAAGAAACGGGCCAATTGGTAGTGTGAAACTACATTTTGACTCCAATAGAGGTGCATTTAAAGATTATACAGAAAGATATAGTCTGTAGCGGTTTTGAGTAATTCTGGAAGTGTTTAACAAACCATACGTGCCAAATTAAGTAGCTATCGTGAAATATAGCAATATTTAAGATTGGCATTTTATTTGTTACATTTATTTTTTTAGGAAATTCTTATCTAGGATAAGATATTTTTTTAGAAAAATCTATAAATTACTAACTTTATTACTTAATATATAAAATAGTTTTTTCTTATTTCCTTTCTTCCTTACGCCACTTTTTCTTAACTTGATGCGTATGGTTTATTTAACACTTCCGATATACAACTAAAAAATAGCAAATTCTCTATAACTTGAATATAATTTTAGCTTTACCTAAACAGAAAGATGAATTACTTAATGGATTTTGTTTTAATATCTCTTTCCTTGCCACTTTTTATTACTGAGAATTATTTGTTAATTACTGCGTTGATCCCACTTTTAAGTGCATTAGCTATTTCTTTTACTAGTAAATGGCCCAGAGTGAACAGTAGCGTTACTGTTGCTTCTTCTATGCTTCTGTTTGCGTATACATCTCTATGCACTTTATATTTGGTGTATGGTGATCATTCTCAATTTATTCTCATGGATTTTGGTAATAATTTGCATATTAGTTTAAAGCTAGAGTCTAGTGGAGCAATATTCAGTTTATTAATATCATTTTTGTGGGTACTAACCAGTATATATGCAATATGTTATATGAGAAATAACTATGCTGATAGCAATCACTCAAGTTTTCTATGCTTTTTTTCAACATCAATCAGTTGTGCAATGTTTATTGCTTTTTCTGGAGATTTGCTCACTACATTTGTCTTTTATGAGCTTCTAACTATTAGTACATACCCTCTGATTACTTACAACTCAACAAATGAATCAGTAATTGCAGGACGCTATTACTTTGGTTTACTATTTTTCTCTTCTTTAGTATTATTTTTTCCTGCAATAGGCCTATTATATAATGAATTCCATACTTTAGATTTTGTAAGTGGTGGAATATTCAAGTTTGATACTTCACTCATCACTTTTATTGCAGTGTGTTTTGCTATGCTGATTTATGGAATAGGAAAAGCTGCATTAATGCCAATGCATTTTTGGTTACCAAAAGCAATGATTGCACCAACTCCTGTGAGTGCACTATTACATGCTGTTGCTGTTGTGAAATCCGGAGTTTTCATCATCATCAAAGTTATATTATACACTTTTGGCGTCGATAATATGCAACGTTTTGTGCAGCAAAATTGGTTTGCTGGAGGGTGGCTTCCGTACGCTGCTGGATTTACTATCATTACTGCATCGTTGATTGCATTAAAGCAAAAGGAATTAAAGAAATTGCTTGCTTACTCTACCATCTCCCAATTGTCGTATATTATATTGTTCGCTTCAATTTTTAGTGAATTCAGCATGAAGATTGCAATCTTTCAATTAGTTTGCCATGCATTTGCAAAAATTACTTTATTTTTTTTTGCAGGTATCATAATAACGAAAACGGGTGAAAAATATATAGATAGAATTCACGGTATAGGACGTAGTATGCCAATTAGCATGATAGCATTCACTATAGGTGCATTGTCCATGATAGGAGTACCTCCTGCTCCGACTTTTTGGAGCAAATTTCTCATCTTTCAAGCTGTTTTCAACTCTAGTAATGTAACACTTTCTGTGTTTGTAACTCTAGTGTTAATTGTTAGTACTATACTCAATGCTCTATACTTTTTACCAATAATTTACAACGCCTTTTTCTCAAAACCTTCTAGAAATTATTTTATTAAAAAGACACCAATGCTTCTAGTTTTACCCCCAGTTATTACTGCTATATGCACTTTAGTTATTTTTTTTAGCTACCAAATAATGTTATAAATATAATCATCTATATTTATAGCTATTAACAATAAATTTAAATGGCACTATTCCAGCTAGAGTTGCTTTTATATTTGACAAAGTGAAGCTGACCTCCACAGCATAATCTTTCATCTTCTTATTTTGCTCAGCTGTAAAAACTACAGTAGCGTTTCCAGCAAATGTAACTAAGTTCTTGGTCAACCGGTCAATAGATAATGTTGTTACGTTTATGTTGGTAATTTTTCTTGTGGATGAAACAGCTTCATTGTTCACTTTTTCCTGAAAGTTTTGGTAGATTTTGTATACAGAATTGTTTTTTATAAAATTTTCTTGATACTTTGGCTCAACAGTCCGAGAGGACTCATATGTTTCAATATATTTACTTATTAAATACCTTGCTATGGAAATGTACTCATCTTCTTTTTTACTAAAACTAAGTTTATGTATTGCAGAGAACTCATCTTCTGTGTGGTTCATATACTTCACAAAATTTAAATCTTTTTTAACAGGAAGTAATAGGTATATGTTTAGTAGTGATAAAAATAAACATACTAAGAGAAGTAACGCTATTAACGCCATCCAAGATCTTTCTACAACGCAGAACAGGTATCTGTGGCAATACCATTCAACTGCTTTCCTGAAGTAACTTTTGTTTTTTACTGATTCAAGTAATTTATCTTCCATAATACAAACCCAATTATATAATATACTGGATACTCTAAAAAACTTTAAAATATGTCTAAATTTTCCAAAATAGGATGAATTATTATATCACCTTGTTCTGCAATAAGGTGAAATTTATCAATTTTGCTCACATCTAAATTTATCATTTTTACACTGAAGCTTTCAGGATCATAAGTATTACTTTCTGCACTTTTGTGATAATTATAGTAGTGTAATTTATTTTGATCATCAAAATAACCAAATTCATCAGCAAGAGTTCCCACTTTTTTGCCTTTACCGTCTCTGACTAGCTCAAATAGATCAATTACATGGTTTTCAGATCCAGGCTCAATAGATCCTTCTACAGCAAAAAATTTAGGTGCATGACCAACATACTCCTTAAGTTTTAGATTATTAGTCTTTTTTATACTACCAAAATCCATGAGTTTATATTCATCTGAAAGACCAGAATATTGTGGATCATACTTTTTATATTCAAAAAACTCATTACCTAAAAAATTACAAAACGTTAATTTACAATCATCGTGATTGGATTTAACAACTTTAAAGTAATGAAAATCTCTAGGGATCTTTACTTCCTCTTTCGTAATATGATTACGTACAACAAGTTCATCATTAATCATATGATAGCCAATTCTCGGCAAAGTAGCTATATTGATTGCCTTATTTAGCTTAAAATTTGCCTCATAGATGCCACTTGACAGCTCCTTCCCTTTTTCTAAAGTGACGTCTTGATCTAAAGATGTATTCTTGATTAAACTCAATTCTTTCTGCATGTTCAATATGGTTTTTGTTAAAACTTCTATTGATTGCCATACAGTTAATTTATTATCAGTCAAATTATATAATTTAAGTATTAAATTAGCAGAATTTTATCATAAATTTATGTTAAAAGTATTATATTTTTGTGTCATGATGTTAACTACATTAGCTAAAACATGCTTTTTATCTAAGCGAAATTGCTTTGCAGCAACGAAAAGTTCATCTATTTCTTTCCATCGACTTAGTAGAATTTCAACATTATTTACTTCTTTCTTTATACTTTCTAAAATAGAGGTTTGAATTATATGTGATGCTAGTTCTAGCTCAATCTCACTATTAATTATTTTATTAACTATATCAGAATTATTTAGATTACGGAAAAATGTATAAAAATGCTTATGTGACTCATAAGCACCACTGTTTATTGCATTTATTATTACTCCCGGAGTTCCAGGAAACAAAGTAATGATCTCACTAAATATTTTATCGTCAAATTTACATTGAGATGAAACAACCTGCTTTGTTTCATCGTAAGTTAATGGAAGTAAATTCAGCTGAAAACACCTACACCGGATGGTGGTTTGTACATCATATGGCTTATGGCTAATTACAAATATTTTAGAATTTTGTGGCGGCTCCTCTAATATTTTTAATATTGCATTTTTAGCATTATTAGTCATTGACTCTAAGCTATCTATTATAGCTATTTTATATTCTGATTGAATGGGGCTTAAGTGCAAAAAGTTTTTCATTTCTCTCACCTTTTCCACTCCTATTGTATCACCTTCAACAATGTGTAAGTCTAATGCTACTTCATCGTAATTTTTGATAAGAAACCAATTAGAAAAGGATTTTGCGAATGTTGCTTTTCCTATACCTTTTTTACCACAGATCAGCCAAGATTGAACAGACAAGTTGTTCATTATCTTTTTTTTTGCTTGGTTGTGGCCTATCACCTTTTTCATTCTTTCTCCTATAGATCTTAGTTTGAAAATTCGTTATTTATTGTTTGTAATGAAATTTTACCTTTTCTTAAAACCTTAATCTTGTCTCCAGTTAAGTCAATAATAGTAGATTCTATACCAGAAACTAATTCATCATCTTCAATTACTGCAGATAAGTGTTGCTTAATAGACTGAGGTATATCTCTTGCTTTGCATATACTTTTTTCTCCTGAAATGTTAATACTAGTTGCAACTACTGGAGTTTTCAGTTCATTTAATATTGAAATCGCAATAGGATGATCAGGAATTCTTATGCCTATACTATCTTTAAAGAACTCATTTGGTAATATACTGTTATCTTGAAGTGGTAAAATATAGGTCATTGGTCCAGGAGAAAAATAGTTTATTAAATCGATATATTCTTCTTTTACCTTTGCTATATTTGTCAAACTATCAACATCACTAACAAATATAGAGAGTGGCTTGTTTTGAGAACGCTTCTTTATCCGGTATATTTTTTCTATAGATCCATTATCTAGCGCATTACAAGCAAGAGCATATACTGTTTCTGTTGGAAAGCATGCTAACAAATTATTTTGTATTGCGTTTATTACTTCAAATACCATATAGCTAAAACTTATGTCTACAATAGCTCTGGGTTTACCGTTATCTCGCTATATGGTAGCAATTAAGATACCGAAATGGCTAGCACGCATCTGTTGTATACTACAGTAAATTTTATTAGCAACTGCTCGTTTTGACTGCTAGTACAACATTGCATAATTCTATTATGGCTACTTTGATCAAAATTTGCAAGATTTTTTAGGGAACGTTCAAAAAAGTGTGTCAAACCGAAAAAAAAGTAATAAATTGATATAAAAAATGGAGGTTTGATATGGGTCAAGCAAATAGAACTACTGGTTTGGTAGATTATAAAGAATTAGAAACAAATATCCTGTCATCTATACGAGAAGGAAGACCATTGACAGGAAGAGATGGAGCATTAACACCGTTTATAAAAAGGTTGCTAGAGGCAAGTCTGGAAGGTGAAATAGAAAGCCACATGTCAGCTAAAAGTGAAGAAAATAACCGAAGAAATGGAAGGAATGCAAAAACTTTACGTACAAGTTCAGGCTCATTTGAACTATTAACACCAAGAGACAGAGAAGGAAGCTTTGAACCGCAAATAGTCAAAAAAAGGCAAACAAGCCTACATCCAGAACTTGAAGCAAAGGTCTTAAGCACATATGCCAGTGGCATGGGATACAGAGATATAGCTTCACATGTTGAGGAAATATATGACCACAAAATATCAGCAGCAGAGATATCCAGTATTACTGATAAACTGCTACCAGTAATCAATGAATGGCGCAGCCGCCCACTGCAATCAGTGTATCCAATAGTGTTTATGGATGGCATGTTCTTTAAGGTCAAGGAGGACGGACATTGTATAAGTAAATGCATGTATAATATATTGGGCATAAATCAAAATGGCAGAAAAGAAGTATTAGGTTTTTATTTGGCTGAAAGTGAAGGAGCTAACTTCTGGTTGGGAGTTCTAAATGACCTAAAAGAGCGAGGAGTAGAAGATATTCTAATTGCCTGCATTGATGGGCTAAAAAGCTTTCCTGCGGCTATAAATAGTGTGTTTCCTAAGGCAGAAGTACAGCTATGTATAGTGCATCAGATAAGGAATTCACTGAAATATGTATCTAGCAAAGATGTAAAAGTTTTCATGAATGATTTGAAAAAAATATATCGTGCTTCAAGTAAAGAGATCGCTGAGAATTATCTGCTTGAGCTGGAAGAAAAATGGGGAGAGAAGTATCCTTTAGTTATAAAATCCTGGCAGAACAATTGGGAAAACTTATCCAGTTATTTTAAGTATTCTGGGCAAGTTAGGAAGCTGATTTACACCACCAATCCAATTGAGGGGTTGCATAGACAAATCAGGAAATTTACTAAAACTAAGGGTTCATTTACTAGTACAAATGCCTTGTACAAACAGGTATATTGTGCTATAAAAAAGGTAGAGCAAAAGTGGATTATGGCTCTCCCTAATTGGGCTTTAACTATGTCTCAACTTGATATTTTCTTTCCAGATAGATTGAAAATTGAGTTGAACTAAAAATGCGGCTTGACACACTTTTTTGAACGTTCCCGCAACCTAATATAAAAGTTATAGTAGGGGTTATTTCTCTTCAACTTGAATTAATTCTTGAACTTCATCGACAGAAAGACCTGTACACTTGACAATAGTGTTAATATCAACATTATTAGTCAACATCGCTTTTGCAACTTCAATCTTTCCTTCAATCTTTCCTTCAATCTTTCCTTCAATCTTTCCTTCAATCTTTCCTTCAATCTTTCCTTCAATCTTTCCTTCAATCTTTCCTTCAATCTTTCCTTCAATCTTTCCTTTCTCTTCACCAATTTTGATTCCTTCCTCTTTAGCATCATCAAGTTTTTGAGCAAGGACAGCCTGTTCATCACAAATACGCTTGCTCTCCTGTTCATATGCTATAAACTCTTTTTCTGACCAGTTAAACCTGTTTAGCTCTTCATACGCTTTTTTGATTATTACGTCACTTCCTATTATTCTTTCCAATTCTTCTTCACTTGTTTCATCAGCGTACTTAAAAAAATACACCCACTTCTCAACTATATTTGAAAGCTGATCTTCTTTAGTTTTGGAAAATTTAGGCAATTCAATAAATACAAAATAAAAATCTTTTAGATCATGTTCATTAGTATCTTCATCGCGAATAGTGTGCTTTGATTTATACTCGGACTTATCAGGAAACAGTATACAATCTGCTATAGCAATAAAGATAATTTCCTTAAGGTCATGGTATTGATCACCTTTATCTGCTTGTCTTGAATAGGCTTTAGCAGCGTAATATTGGGCACGTTTTTCAAAGCCTTTGGTTTTAGCGACCTGCATCTCAATTATCCATTGCACTCCTGTTGAATCTTTACATAGCACATCAACAATACTTTGCTTTTTAGCGGCAATTTCAGGATCTTGAATAGTACTTAAAAACTCTATATCCTGTATTGCATTTTTGCCAGTAAAGCTCAAAATATCATTGAGGAAGTGAATGAGGATGTCTTTATTCTTTTCAGTACCAAAGATACGGCGAAATGCAATATCGTTCTTGGGGTCGAGAAATTTAGATAAAGCCATAGCAAAAATGCCTAAAAAACGTTAGTAATTATACAGTATTATCAGTAATTTTTCAATAAAAAAGTGAAAAGGCATTCGTCCATTCCATTAAATCCCTAGAATCGTTTGCAACAAAGCCATTTGATCAACACCGTTAATCTTACGGATCATATTTTCAGCATCGATTTCTATTAATTCATTACCACCTATAGTAAGTTTATAGTAATGGGCAGCTACAGTACACTTCAGCGTTGCTTTTTCAGCAGGTTTCCAACTACCAAAATCAAATTCTTTAAATATGCCCCTAAGGTTGATAATAACTCCTTCAACTTCATTACTTCCACTTCCTTGCATTCCACCACGAAGAGTTAAAGATACAGAGTTTCCATTTATCAACCCAAATAGCCGAAAGAGCTCTGTATCATATTCAGAAAGAGTGAAATCTGCTTCCAGTTTCTCCATGCCCATATCAATATTTATTGGAATATCCATACCACCAGCTCTATATTCCTCTGTTTTAATGGTGAGTTTTGGCAGAGTGATCTCATCGATACGACCAGCATAACCACGACCATCAACAAATACGTTAAAATTTCTCAGTATTTTCGGTAACACTTTGCTTTCTCCTAACTTATATTTACGAGATGAGATCTGAATATTATTTGTTCTGCCGGATATGGTGGTGTAAACTCAAAGTCAAAGTATACTTTTCCACTTGCAATATTTGCTGGTGTATTGAGCTCTGGAGTTGCATAACATTTTCCGCTGATAATAGCTCCTTGTGCTTTTAAATTGGCCAAATAAGAATTCACCCCCTCAATTACATCGTCTATATAAGTTTTGGTGATATTGCGATCAACTGCCCATAGATGAGCTCGAAGTAAACTATCGTTGATTAAATCTGCAGTTCTTCTCACTGACAGAAAAGCCCATTTCGAATCATTTGAACATGTTCTATTTCCCCAAAGCCTATAGCCATTTTGATGAATTATCGGGAACGTTCAAAAAAGTGTGTCAAGCCGCATTTTTAGTTCAACTCAATTTTCAATCTATCTGGAAAGAAAATATCAAGTTGAGAAATAGTTAAAGCCCAATTAGGGAGAGCCATAATCCACTTTTGCTCTACCTTTTTTATAGCACAATATACCTGTTTGTACAAGGCATTTGTACTAGTAAATGAACCCTTAGTTTTAGTAAATTTCCTGATTTGTCTATGCAACCCCTCAATTGGATTGGTGGTGTAAATCAGCTTCCTAACTTGCCCAGAATACTTAAAATAACTGGATAAGTTTTCCCAATTGTTCTGCCAGGATTTTATAACTAAAGGATACTTCTCTCCCCATTTTTCTTCCAGCTCAAGCAGATAATTCTCAGCGATCTCTTTACTTGAAGCACGATATATTTTTTTCAAATCATTCATGAAAACTTTTACATCTTTGCTAGATACATATTTCAGTGAATTCCTTATCTGATGCACTATACATAGCTGTACTTCTGCCTTAGGAAACACACTATTTATAGCCGCAGGAAAGCTTTTTAGCCCATCAATGCAGGCAATTAGAATATCTTCTACTCCTCGCTCTTTTAGGTCATTTAGAACTCCCAACCAGAAGTTAGCTCCTTCACTTTCAGCCAAATAAAAACCTAATACTTCTTTTCTGCCATTTTGATTTATGCCCAATATATTATACATGCATTTACTTATACAATGTCCGTCCTCCTTGACCTTAAAGAACATGCCATCCATAAACACTATTGGATACACTGATTGCAGTGGGCGGCTGCGCCATTCATTGATTACTGGTAGCAGTTTATCAGTAATACTGGATATCTCTGCTGCTGATATTTTGTGGTCATATATTTCCTCAACATGTGAAGCTATATCTCTGTATCCCATGCCACTGGCATATGTGCTTAAGACCTTTGCTTCAAGTTCTGGATGTAGGCTTGTTTGCCTTTTTTTGACTATTTGCGGTTCAAAGCTTCCTTCTCTGTCTCTTGGTGTTAATAGTTCAAATGAGCCTGAACTTGTACGTAAAGTTTTTGCATTCCTTCCATTTCTTCGGTTATTTTCTTCACTTTTAGCTGACATGTGGCTTTCTATTTCACCTTCCAGACTTGCCTCTAGCAACCTTTTTATAAACGGTGTTAATGCTCCATCTCTTCCTGTCAATGGTCTTCCTTCTCGTATAGATGACAGGATATTTGTTTCTAATTCTTTATAATCTACCAAACCAGTAGTTCTATTTGCTTGACCCATATCAAACCTCCATTTTTTATATCAATTTATTACTTTTTTTTCGGTTTGACACACTTTTTTGAACGTTCCCGAATTATCGTTGTTACTTCATTTTCATTTAAATGGTTTGCTCTACAATTTGTATTACCGAGCGTAAAATCAATAGGCCTGCTTGTGCCAACAATACCGTTTATCTCTTTATTTGAAGGTGAGTACCAGAAGCCTTGCTCGCTGTCTATCTTAGCTATTAAACCAGCTACAAATGGACTCGATGGCAAGATTTCTTCTTTTCCTTCAATAAATAACTTAATCCATGGATCAACGACGTAAACTCTTGAGCTGCCGATGCTCTTTCGCCATTTTATTGCTTCTTCATCATTAGTATTTGGTCCATCTGCTACTATTATGCTTCTCAGCTTTTCTGCTATAGGAATTAATGCTGCAACCACTGGATTTTTGCCATCTTCTGGTAGTTGGTGAGTAAATTGAGGTGCAATTAATATTCTTGGAGCAACATGAACTATGCTTTCACTACTGAGGAATGCCTCTATCCCTTAATACTCTCCAGTCTCTTTATCAACACCGCCAATTATATTTTGGATAGTTTCACTTTCTTTGAGCTTTGAATCGCTGTTTTCACTTTCTTTAACTCGAATAACTACTACTGTTGCACCAATTTGGGAAAATACTCCATTTACTGCTGAAAAAAGAGTCCCCTTTTTGCCAAGTTTTACCGCTTCTTTTAAGCTTCCTGCTATCAGTACTGGCTTATTCAGTGGAAATTTTTGCTCATCTGCTTCAGGTGCAGTACCAATTACACCTATCACTGATGATTTAGCTGTACGTACTGTCTTTGCTCCTGAGGTTACCTCAATAACATTTACGCCATGTAAAAATTCTTCGGCCATTTCTTTGTATCTTTTGTTTAAAATCGTTTAGTAAGTTCTCTACACTTTTGGCTTCTGCAATTTTCTTCTTGGTAATGTCTTCCAACTCTTCACATTTAATTATTTCTTTTACTGCTTTTTTTGCTTTTTCTTCAATTATTCTTGCCATTTCAATAACTGTAATACCACGGACTTTTGCTAATGGTTCTATAATTTCTGTATCCTTTTTACTTATAGACTCTGGTGCTGCTAGAATGCTTTTTGCGGCTTTTTCTTGTATTTGATACGATTTAGCTTTTTGGTGAGAATTTCCAGCGTATTCGTTAGTATAGTTATTAAAATAAAAACGAAGTGCAGAAAGTTTCGCATTTTCCAATAACTCCAGCTCAATATCTTCCTTATTCCTTTCAACAATTTTCTCTCCTTCTGTTAAACAATAACTTTTTTGCCAGTCAAAATTCTTTGGTGCTTCATACCAATCATTTCCAGTTGGCTTGTTTTCAAGTGTTGTTGTTTCAATCTGCTTGTGGTTTTCAAAATGAATATAAATTGACATTGGTTTTCTCCGTTTTTAATTCCAAATTTTATGAGTGGCATCTAATCCTGGGCATTGCCAAGCTCTTAGCGTTCTCTCTACGTCCACCTCAAGTCCTACAGTCAAAAAGTTGCTACGTATGTTATAAATCCCCCACTGAATAAATTGACCATAGTTGTATACATAATTTGATGCAAGCATACCTTGACTGACTTGTGTTCTGGAACATAGGTAAGATGATGTGTAAAGTAATGTTGCAACTGTTTTTCCTGCTGGAATTTCCACATTACCAGATCCAACTAACTTGCTATCAGAACTCGTGTATTGGTAAACATTTTTCCATATTATTCTTGAAATACTTGATTTATTAGAATTGGTATTATCTGGTGTTCCCACAAATAGTCCTGCACCCCCATACTCCGTACTAGAATATGATGATCCAACAAATTCTATTGTTTTATTTATGTTCACATTGGTTGTATTTTTTACAAATACTACTCCAAGTGCAGCATATGGGTAATAGTATATCTCATCATAACTACCCGAAAAGCTTTTTGTGCATAACTCTCCGTAAATAAATGTTCCCTTGCTTCCCTCTATAAAACTTAGTTGTCTTGGCCGATAAAAACTAACGTAATCTGTATTGTACGTATGGCTACCTGCTAGTAGTTGTAACATATAGTCAGTTTTTGTTATATCACTACTCCACTTTCCAAGCTCTGTCGTAAAAGTTCCGTGGCCAAAATAATTATTTTTTCTGCCAAGTACACCAAATAGGAAAGGTAATGACCCTGGTTCAACCATGTTGCGCTTTCTTATTTTATTTATAAGAGACGCTTTTAACTGTTCATCCCGAGTTTTTACCTCATTAGAGATGTTTTCAATTCGAGTTTCTATTTCTCCTATAATTGATGAGCCAGGTGGTACATTATTAACAGCACGAAAATCTTCTACTAAACCTTTAAGACCATCTTTATGACTGTTACTAATGCTATTTATTGCTGCAATATTGGCATTCTTTCTCGTATCAAGTAGCGATAAATTTGTTGTCCCTTTTTCATCAATTCTCTTTAATAACTGCTTCTCTGATTCAGAGATCACTGCTAAAGAACTAGCTTTTTTATTATCCAGATCAGTTAAGTGTTTTTTTGCACTATCAAGAAGTTCTTTTAGCTTACCATCTGTCATCTGCACAATTTCAGAAACCGCACTTTTGTCGACTATTGATTCCAATGCTTTAGCAAGATATGCTAATTGATCTGGAGTACTGTTTTCTGCTAAATCCTTAAGTCTTTTTTGTAGTGCATCAATTATTCCTTTTACTTCAGTCATCTGCACAACGTTGGAAATAGCTTTTTTATCTGCTATCAATTCCAGGGATTTTGCAAGATATGCCAGTTGATCAGCTGTGCTACTTACTGCTAAATCCTTTATCCTTTGGTATATTGCTTCTTTCATTCCCAAAAATTCAAAAAAGTTTCAAATCTAAATCGTTCAAAATTACTTTTCAGTTGATTATGTTTATTTTCTCTCTCACTCATATCTTCATCTATTTTCTCAATTGTGGTACGAATACGTACTACATCTTCCACTGCAATGTTTTCTGGATGAGGTAGTGGATACCCTCTACTCGTTTTATCATTTGACATTCTTCTATGTAACAATGATTCGTAGATTTTTGACTTTAGGACGATAGATAACTGTTCCACTTAAAACTAATTTTATCCTTGTCTCATTGCCATTAAAGTTTGTCAGCACATGAGTTCTCTCTACCCAATTTTCTCCAATTGGTTTTCCTGATGTTAAATTTACTAATTGCCATTCTCCCACGTTTTTCTCTACATAAGTTTTAATGTCTGCAGTGCCAGGTATTAGCGCATCATATGTTATGGTAATTTTAGTGTTAGCTCCTGCTGTAATGCTTCTTGTAACATAATCTCCTTTTTCCCCTATATTACCCATAACTAGCTGTAACCCAGGATATAGCACTGGACTTTTTTCTTTTGACCCTTTTAAATTTGCCTTTACTGTTAACTCTCCAGATAGTCTTTCACGCAGCGCGAGCGACAAGTTATCAGATAGAAAATTTTCTTTTCCCTCTTCATCTATCAGAATAAATTCTACATTGGTATCAAATGCTACTTTTTCGACGTTCGTCAAAACAATTAAATCTGAAGTATTGTTTGCAGTAACTTTACCAAGATCAATAACGTGAGAATTTTCAGTGAACTTCGCTGCTAAAAGCCTAAAAGTTAGATCTAAATTTTGATGTGGTGTCCAAGTACTTGCGTTGCTAGATGAAAGTAATACTCCTACTTGATATGGCTGACTTGTTACCCAACGGCTATTTACTGCATCATATTTGCCAAGTTCTGCTATCTTTACTGCAGTACCAGGATCATCAGTAAGCAGTACTATTGAATACTCCTCTCCTGCATGGCAAAACACTGGTGACCACTCTATACGTGTTGCTGTGCCATCTATCTTTATATCTTTTGGCTCAATATAACTTTCAGCAATGACAGTCTGCGAGGGCATTCCCACTGCTGTTTCTCTAATCTGCACAACAACACGTTTTTTGCCGCTATTTGTGAACCATAAATCTAGACCCCCTATGTGTCTGCTCTCATTTAAAGTAAATGTTTGTGCTAAAGGATCAACTCGTCTTGCTGCGATCACTCTTCTTCTTTCTTCTATGGTAATTGTTTTTTTACCAGTATAAGTTGCTTCTCCATAGCTTCCTTTATTCCCATAAAATTGCACCAATTTAGTACCTGCTGGAATGTTTGCTGGGATTTTTATTTTTCCCTTTAATTTTCCCTGATTGTTAGCTGTTAACATTTGGTTTTCCAGTTTTAAGTTATAGGTTGAATGTTTATTCCGTCAAATTTTATCTCTTTAAGCTTCTCATTTGGCTCAAAACCTTCAATTTCAAAATTCTGTATTGCTTCTCTCATAAATTCAGTTTCATAAGAATTACTTGATAATAGCTCTGTGGTCTCTCTAGTATTAAATTCTCTAGTTACTGGACTTTTCCAATTTGTTTTTACCTCCGTCCAGTGATCAATGTTTTTATTTATGGTAACTTTTGCGGTTATTTTATCAAAAGCTTGATACGGATTAATTTTTTCACTTTTAGTCTGTAAAAGCTGTTCTAATACCGGCTCAAGTTCATACGGTAAAAGATAAGGTTTTGTGCTCTTTTCAACATCAATAATTTCTACGTCTATCGGTAAAATTAGTTCCTTATTTACTATCGCTGCAGACTGCGAAACTCCTTGATCACGCATATCATCGTCAAAGAACGAATCTACAAACACTCCTTTTTTCGTTGTAGGTTCTCTTGAATTTGCATCATTGCGTAGACGTTCCTCTGCAACCAGCGCATAAAGATCATTTATTCCTTTTTTCATTGCTTCAAGCTCATTCATCGGTACAGCATGAACAGCATTATTCACTATTTTCACCCCTTCTTTTTCTCCGTTTTTCCACGTCTGATGAATGTAGCAGAGCAAAAGTTGTCCAGAGGGCGCTTTAGGCATCGATGGTCGCCAAGAATGGGAAATTCCTTTTATTCTCCTTACCACCCCTTTGCTATCGATAGTAATTAAATCAAAGCGGGGCATTTTCCAGGTGTAATCAATCAGAACCAAGCTGTTATCAACTGCTCCTTTTACTTTGCATCCCTCTTCACTTATATCTTCAGGACTTACATGAGTACGACAGCGATAGGTTATCAGGTAACTACTCCCAGGAGCTGGTTCTTTGCCAGGTAATGACCAATCAACGTTTCCTGCATTTAACTTATAGTCTGTACTATTTTCATAAATAACATTGCCTTGTTTAACTTGAATAATCTCAAGTACTGCAGAGTCAGGTATCGGATCAACAGCTCCTGAGTATGAACCATGAGTAACAGTAGTGGTTTTCTGAACAGTTATATCTACTTTTTTGATTTCACTTATTGGAAAATCATTAACTTTAAGTTCCATTACTCTTTGGCTATTCGGCTGAAAAGTATGTGGTTCTGATTCAACTGATTTTATATTCGGATCTTGATCAAAAGAAACACGAATACTATGAGGTAACTCAATCTCATAGCCATCAACATGAGCTTTTCCCTCATTAATCACGAATACTTGTTTTTTGCCCTCTTCTTCCTTTTGCAAAAACATTACTTCAAGGCCATTTACAACGTAGGAACCATTAGCTTCTTTGTCATAACGAGCAAGAGCAGTAGTTACTATGTTTGCTTGTGGTGGTGGTGAATGTTCTATTAATACTCCATTTTCAATGTTATAGATTGGATAAAACTCTCCTGCAGAAAAACGTGGAGAAAGACCTTCTGCTTGATAACCCCAAATGGTGGAAACTTTAAGCCTTGCAGCTCCTACTTCTTGATAATTACGTGTACCAACAGCAGGATCACGAAGATTTTCGTCCTCAAGTTCTGTAATCGTAGATTCTAGATAATAAACACCTATACGAACTGTGGTACTCAGTGGAATAACAAACTCTTTTGCCTCTACCTTTCTCACCGCTCCACGAAGATAGATTTTTCCTCCTTCAAGTGTAACTTTACCAGTTTCTCTATCTATAATACAATTGCTTCCTGTTATAACATCACCATCACGAAATATTGCATCACCTATGCCTTTAAGCTTAGAAAGAGCATACTCCTGAGTCTCGTTTAATTCTGCAGATTGTAGACCTCTTCCTGCCAGGAACAAACTTTTTTCGTATTCTTTGTCAGGATTAAAGCGGTTATAATAACTATTTAAGGTCATTTTGTTTCAAAAAGTTACAACAAATGAAAAAGTTTCCCGAGTTGCAGATGTTCTGATAAGTGGCACAGTGTGTTCTAAAACTAACAAAATTCCCGGATTTTCCACGTCTTTTGGCTCAAAATATCTCTGCCCAGATGACACTTTTTCCTTTACCTTTGTACCAACCATAACTCCGAGCTCCCTTATTACTTGATTTGCTGCGTCCGTGAAATCGAAAGTAAATTTAAGATAGAGATTATTAGTTGGTACATTAGAGGGTTTAAACCTACCTGTGGGAGTTAGAAGCTCTCCATCATCAGTACAAAAGAGTATCTCATCAACAACACGACGTCCAACTTCCTTAATTAATGTTGCAGAAGTAATTAGTTCCGGTGGTGTGTCTTGAGTGTACTCTATAGTGATTACGC
The DNA here is from genome assembly GCF_947250635.1 of Wolbachia endosymbiont (group B) of Parapoynx stratiotata. Lineage (NCBI taxonomy): Bacteria > Pseudomonadati > Pseudomonadota > Alphaproteobacteria > Rickettsiales > Anaplasmataceae > Wolbachia > Wolbachia endosymbiont (group B) of Parapoynx stratiotata. Next base: position 776,824 of record NZ_OX366335.1, read on the forward strand.
TATCTGCTATAATTGCACCATTTTCTACACGCTCAATAGTGCCTGAGCTACTATCAACTATATAATCTATGCTTGACTGATAAATTGTTTGCCCTGTATAAACTTTTACATCTTTAATAGTGTGGTGATCTAAACTTATCTTGCCGCCTGCTGCAAAAGTTTTTTCAACTTTGTAGCTGCTTTCCCAGGTAGAATCTCCAGATCCCCAAGCAAGATGTATCGGTTGCTCTTTTATGCTCGCAGCAATAGCTGCTCTGCCTGATTGTGTGAGTACTGACATAGTTGATTGTGCAGTTGATATTATGTATATACAAGATCCGTAGAAAAAACGTCCAATTTTTTTGCAATAATAGGATCAAAATCTTTCCAAGGGCGATTTAAGTGGCGATGTTCATGCCAAGTAACCATACCTGAATAGAATGCTGCTACGTAATTTTCTAGCTCATGAATGGGATCTTTCTGTTTTGAATCTGAATCATTTTGACAATCAACATGATATTCCACTAAATTAGACTCTATTATTTTTTGATCAGTAAAATTCTTCGCTTCATAGTAATAAGTTATACTAAATCGCTCTAAAATTGGTGTACGTTGAAAATTCCAAATCTGCTCAGAAAGTTTATCTTCACTTAAGTGAAGTGTATGCTCTATTTCTTCATAAGTAGTTGATGCAAAACAAGCATTGATATCCCCTAAATTCCAACTATCTGACAATACTATTAATGCTTTAGCACACTTAATTTCTGGCAATAAACTCTGTGGTAGAGGATATAGTGCTTCTAAGTTGTACCACTCATGATTTCTTTCATATGTACCGTTGTAATTCTTCGTGTGAGGCTCTTTCTCTCCTAATGTTGCAACATCTAACCTATATAAATCATTACTGTAACTTCTATCATAATGTGATCTAAAAGTGCCAAATTTAAATCTTGGATTTCCTATTTTCAGCTCAAATGAGTTTTTTCTTCCAAACGATAATACTGGTCCTTCTTTTGCTATTTTTACACCTGAGTAGTCTGAAAGAAGATCTCCAAAAATACTTTCATCTAACATAAATCGCTGAGCATTATAATAGTCATTGAATATTCGCATTAATCGAGATCTTGCCGGTGCAGAAAGTTTTGCCAGAGCAATTACACTATCGACAAAAAAGTCATTAGGAACATCAGAGATGCCAATTTGAAATTCAGCAAAATGCTCTCCTGGTGGTTCTTCTTGAATGGTAATATTATCAATGTTTGCCCACTTCAGCGCCATCTTCAGTGACTGTGGTGTACCGCGCAAACGTTGAAATCTTATTCCGTTTTGCTTAGCTGAGACCCATTCTTTTAATGCACTCTTAGTAGCTTTCTTACCCCAGGATAAAATTTCTCCCAAGCCGTATTCCGCTACTAGCCACGGCAACATTTCAGTCTGTGGGTTAATTTTAAATCCCCGTAGAGAATTTGCATCAAAAGAATAATTAATTATGTCTGTAAGTATTTGCTCTTGCTTTGAAGCATTTGGAGGAAGTATCACCAATTTTTACCTAACACTTAAATTATTTAAAGTAACGCATTCATTATCTCGCACGACGATGTCTTCTATCGGCTCTGTAAGCTCTATATTCTGCATACCTTCTATAAAGAGGTGGGCAATAATCCATGATCTGGTAACATTCCACCCTAAACCTTTAGCAGATTCAAGATCTTTGATAAATTGTTCCTTTGCAGCTTCGATAACATCTTTGGATGCAGTAGGGTAAATATGCACTTTAGCATGAATAGTAATGGGAATAATACCACAGCCAATAACTGTAAGCGTATCTGTTAATACACGAATATCATCGCGAATAACGTGATTTCTGACGATCTCTAGCAATTCTTCTGAAGGTACTCCATCATTTTCTGTGGAAAATATTGAAATCTGTACACTTCCTGGTATAGTTGATACCACTTGCGCATCTTTTACTCTTGTGTCAGCAGATAATGCATGATAACGATAATGCTCTTTGCTTCCTGCTGTTGACCAACCAACAATTTTGGCTTTTACCCGCTTTCTTAAGGATTCATCATTCTCTGACTCCTTTCTCAGCACACCATAAAATTCAGCCAAGTGATCAAGGTCATTACCTCTTGCAAAAGCAAGTAAATTTGCCTGTGCTGCATCATTAATCCTTTGCCTAAGAAGTAGTTCACGCCAGGCTGCCACTTCCAGGATTTTTATTGCTGGATCACTCTCAGTTAGCGCAGAAAAACTTGCATCTCGACGCATTAACTCTTCTTTCATTCGCGAAAGGATTTCCTCAAATTTTAATGTTTCGACAATATTTGGTGTTTTCATTCTACTGCCTTATACTATAATACCATCAAGGCGGATCGGCTCTCCATTTGGTAGATAGGTTCCTTCTAAAATGAGAGTTACTTTGCCTTCTTTAATTTCTGTTACTTGTACACGTTTAAGCTTAAATCGACGCTCCCACTTTTCCAGTGCTTCTGCAACTGCTGCATAAAGTTCTTGTGCAAAACCAGGTACAATTGGATGATCAATCAGCTCAAATAATCTTGATCCGTAATCTCGGCGCATAACACGAGTACCAATTGGTGTAGTTAAAATATCAACTATTGATTGTTTTAAATGCTCTATACCACTGATTCTTTTGCCAGTTTCAGAACTCATACCACGCATATTATTTACCCTGCAAAGACATTGTTACTTCCTTGTTCTGCTATTGCTCCACAGGAAATTAGGTCACCAGTACGAGCAATCGCTTTGCCATTTGCAAACACTGCTTTCGACCCTTGAGTCATTACTTTTCCTTCACTCAAACTATCTCCTTGCCTACAGACAGGTCTTCCGTTTATAAATACATCTCTGCTTCCACTTATACAAAAATGCGGCAATGCTTCTTCACAGTGATCTTATATGTTAAAAACAAGTCTTTATAAGTATTAAGAAGTAGTAATATAAAGATGTATAGAGAAGAGGAACCGTCATAGATCTTGGTCATAAGGGACCGTATTGGAGCAAGGTTCTCTTCTCTGTTTATATACTGAATAGTTCCGAACAACTGATTGAGTTTTTAGGCTCGTATATAAGGGTGGAAAATGCAGTATTATATTATTCTTACGGAGGAATTATGAATTCATCAAATATCATTGCTGGCATTGATGTTAGCAAAAATAAGCTAGATATCCACATTCATCCACTTGGACATTATAAAGTATTTGAAAATGACGTTCAAGCTATTGATCAAATACTCGACTTTTTACGTTTGCATAATGTAACCAAAGTTGGACTTGAAGCAACTGGTGGGTACGAAAAATTATGTGCTTATACTTTACTAAGCCATGGTTTCGAAGTATATGTTATTCAACCTAGATGGGTTAGAGATTATGCAAAAAGCCTTGGTATCGCTACTAAAACTGATAAAATAGACTGCAGCATCATCTCACGTTATATCAATAATACAGATATGCGTGTTACTCCTTTAAAGGTTAGTAATATTGACAGTTTGAAGCAAAAGTTATCTCGCAGAAATCAATTAGTGGAAATGGCAAAAATACAAAAAACTCAAGCTCATCAAGTAACTGATATATCCATAATCAAACAAATGGAAGAACTACTTGCCATTTTGCAAAGTCAAATTCAAGTTTTAGAAGACGAGATGATAACATTGATTGAGCAAAGTCAAGAGCTTAAAGAAAAATACATATCAATAACTAGTATGCCAGGAGCAGGTAGAATCTTAGCTATTACTATGATCTGTTATCTACCAGAATTAGGAACTCTCCGACATAAAGAAATATCTAGCCTTTCTGGAGTTGCACCTTTTAATCGAGATAGTGGTTTTAGTAAAGGAAAAAGATGTATTCAAGGTGGTAGATCACAGATTAGAACAGTTTTACATATGTGTGTTCTTAGTGCACAAAAGTACAATTCTTATATAAGAATCTTCTTTGATAGGCTATACGATCAATACAAAAAACCATATAAAGTTGCTTCTACTGCTGCCATGAGAAAATTACTTATCCTTGCTAACTCTTTAATCAGAGATGGCAGGGTTTTTACTGAGGAATATAGCCCTAAAGCTGCTTAGATTGAAAATTAGTGTAGTTGTGGATAAGTTGTACTAGACACAACTTAATCTGACAGCAACGAATTAACTGACAGAAGAATTGAGGTAGTTAAAACTAATATCAGTCTCTTGTTTAACGTTACTAATATTTTTCTGAAAAGCAATGTGTTTGCTATCAAGAAAAGTCTGCATAGGCGTTTTACCATAGCAATATTTACCTGAGTGAGGCCTGGTCTCATTGTAAGAGCGTAACCAATGATCAACATCTATCTGCAAATCTTCTAAAGAACTGTAGATTTTCTTTCTAAAGATAATATTGTAACACTCATCTTGCATAGTTTTATGAAACCTTTCGCATATGCCATTAGTTTGTGGTGAATTGGCTTTAGTTCTTGAATGATCAATATTTTCAATTCCCAAATAAAGCTGATAAGCGTGATTTTCTGGTTTACCACAATATTCTGTACCTCTATCAGTCAAAATGCGCAATAATGGCACGTTTTGTACATCGAAAAATGGTATTACTCTATCATTCAGCAAGTCGGCAGCGGTAATAGCAGTTTTATCTGTATAAAGCTTAGCAAAAGCCACTCTCGAATATGTATCAATAAAAGTCTGCTGGTAAATGCGCCCAACGGGGAACGTTCAAAAAAGTGTGTCAAACCGAAAAAAAAGTAATAAATTGATATAAAAAATGGAGGTTTGATATGGGTCAAGCAAATAGAACTACTGGTTTGGTAGATTATAAAGAATTAGAAACAAATATCCTGTCATCTATACGAGAAGGAAGACCATTGACAGGAAGAGATGGAGCATTAACACCGTTTATAAAAAGGTTGCTAGAGGCAAGTCTGGAAGGTGAAATAGAAAGCCACATGTCAGCTAAAAGTGAAGAAAATAACCGAAGAAATGGAAGGAATGCAAAAACTTTACGTACAAGTTCAGGCTCATTTGAACTATTAACACCAAGAGACAGAGAAGGAAGCTTTGAACCGCAAATAGTCAAAAAAAGGCAAACAAGCCTACATCCAGAACTTGAAGCAAAGGTCTTAAGCACATATGCCAGTGGCATGGGATACAGAGATATAGCTTCACATGTTGAGGAAATATATGACCACAAAATATCAGCAGCAGAGATATCCAGTATTACTGATAAACTGCTACCAGTAATCAATGAATGGCGCAGCCGCCCACTGCAATCAGTGTATCCAATAGTGTTTATGGATGGCATGTTCTTTAAGGTCAAGGAGGACGGACATTGTATAAGTAAATGCATGTATAATATATTGGGCATAAATCAAAATGGCAGAAAAGAAGTATTAGGTTTTTATTTGGCTGAAAGTGAAGGAGCTAACTTCTGGTTGGGAGTTCTAAATGACCTAAAAGAGCGAGGAGTAGAAGATATTCTAATTGCCTGCATTGATGGGCTAAAAAGCTTTCCTGCGGCTATAAATAGTGTGTTTCCTAAGGCAGAAGTACAGCTATGTATAGTGCATCAGATAAGGAATTCACTGAAATATGTATCTAGCAAAGATGTAAAAGTTTTCATGAATGATTTGAAAAAAATATATCGTGCTTCAAGTAAAGAGATCGCTGAGAATTATCTGCTTGAGCTGGAAGAAAAATGGGGAGAGAAGTATCCTTTAGTTATAAAATCCTGGCAGAACAATTGGGAAAACTTATCCAGTTATTTTAAGTATTCTGGGCAAGTTAGGAAGCTGATTTACACCACCAATCCAATTGAGGGGTTGCATAGACAAATCAGGAAATTTACTAAAACTAAGGGTTCATTTACTAGTACAAATGCCTTGTACAAACAGGTATATTGTGCTATAAAAAAGGTAGAGCAAAAGTGGATTATGGCTCTCCCTAATTGGGCTTTAACTATGTCTCAACTTGATATTTTCTTTCCAGATAGATTGAAAATTGAGTTGAACTAAAAATGCGGCTTGACACACTTTTTTGAACGTTCCCTGCTGAGGTACAGTTATGCATTGTGCACCAAATAAGAAATTCACTAAAATACGTATCCAGCAAAGATATAAAAGTTTTTATGAATGATTTGAAAAAAATATACCGTGCTACAGGTAAAGAAATCGCCGAAAATTATTTACTTGAACTGGAGGAAAAATGGGGTGAAAAATATCCTTTAGTCATAAAATCGTGGCAAAACAATTGGGAAAATTTGTCTAGTTATTTTAAGTATTCTGGCCCTGTTAGAAGGCTAATTTATACCACCAATCCAATTGAGGGGTTGCACAGACAAATCAGAAAATTTACTAAAACCAAAGGTTCATTTACCAGTACAAATGCCTTGTACAAATTGGTATATTGTGCTATAAAAAAGATAGAGCAAAAATGGGCTATGGCTTTGCCTAATTGGGCTCTAACTATATCTCAACTTGATATCTTTTTTCCTGATAGGTTAAAAATTGAGTTGAACTAAAAATTCGCTTTGACACACTTTTTTGAACATTCCCCAAAAAAGCACAGGAATTTGGCTACATCTTAGTTCAAAAAGATGAACTGGTTGAGGGAGTTTCTTAGAAGCGTTTTCTGCTACAACCTTTTCTTGCACTACCTTATCTCTGTGAACGGTTGCAATTATTTTAGAAAAGTTTATAAATTACTAACTTAATATATAAAATAGTTTTTTTTCATCTTCTTTTTTCCTTATTCTACTTTTCCTTAACTTGACGCAATGGTTTATTGAAAACTTCTTCATGTTATGAAAATATCCAGGTATTTGTACTTTAAAACCTGTATTATTTGTGAGCAAGAGCCTTAATCACTAAATGAACAATGTCACACAAAGTTTCATCCTCAATTTTTCTATATTCCCTCACTAGCCTTGATATTTCTTCGCTGCCTACATCGCTATTGAAGGCCTTATCATGTAAGTCTTCAGAGGCTTTGGTAAAAAAATACGACATATCAACCGATAGTACTTCTGCTAATTTATATAACCTATCAACTACAAGCCTAATCTCTCCGCTTTCATATCCTTGTACATGCTGGAATGAAATTTCAAGCTTTTTTCCTAAGTCTCTTTGACTAAAACCACACATTAGCCTTCTTTTCCTTATTCTTTCACCTATTTGTTTATCAATAGGATGTTGTTTATCTTGCACAATCACTTATTAATACCTTAACTTGTATATTAAAGTAGTACTAACTTTCATTATAACTTTGAGAAAAAGATTTTACCAATGTATAAACTACACTACGTAACCTTTTGCCTTTAATTTCATTATATCCTTTGACTAACTTTAGTATTTCTTCATCATAAGCTTCATGTGAGTCAGTGTGCATATCAGTAAAAAAGTTAGCAACATCTATCGATAGTGCTTTTGCTAAATCATATAATCTACTGGCCAAAACACAATTTGAACCATTTTCGTACTTTTGTATCTGTCTATACGAAACACCTATTCTCTTTCCCAATTCGGTCTGTGTCAAAGCACGATCTAACCTAAGTTGTTTTATTTTTTTACCTAATTGCACTTTTCACCTCTTATTCAAATTTACAACAAATTTTATGAAGTGGAAAAAAAGCTAGCAAAGTAATTGCTTTAATAATTTCTGCCTCTCGCTAATTAAATCGTTTGGCCTTACGTATTTTTTCTCAATTTCCCTCATCTCTTTTTCTCGTTCTGCAATGCTATTTCGTATTACTTCAGCCGAGTATCTGCTTTTGCCACATGCAAACTCTGATCTTAATCTTCTAACCTTATATTCGAGCTCAACAAATCTTTCATGCTGCTCAAGAAGCTCTATCATGTGTTTGATTTCAGAATTCAGCTTTTTTTCCTCAACATCTTTCACAATAAAAGAAAGCAGAAGCTTATCTATTTGGTAATCAATATTTGGTTGGGTAGCAAACAGATTGATCATAGCTTTTACATCAGTAGGATTTGCAACTAATAAGCTAAAATTACTACATAAAAAACTATAGAACTTTATCGTCTTCACAAGATAATTTTTCATATCTTGTGATAATTGCAATTCTTTGTGAATTCCTGATAACGATATTTTTAATTCTTCCAAATATTTCGTATCAAAATTACTTACTTTTTCAGGTACAAGAATCATGAGCAGCTTTTTTATGAGCTCAACATCATTTGACTTAACTGCATTATAAAGAGCTTTATCCTTATCTTTTTTTAAATCATAAAGCTCTGATGAGTTATCTATACTGAATAAATAGTTTGCTACGTCAGTGTTTCCTTGAGGAGAATAGATCAGAATATCCAATTCTCTTAGCGGGTGGTCATCATTAAACTTTTCTAGTAACTGCTTATCGGTAGTTTCCTCTATCGCTACAGCAGCTTTACTGATCTTTTTCAGCTCAGAGACATTATCTCTTGAATTTTCAAGTATATCTTTAGCCTTGTCTAGCAGCTGCTCATATAGAATTATTTTTTCTTCATCATCAAGTAGCTGACAATGCTTCTTTAATTTTTCAGTGGAGTAAGATAGGGAGCAGTTGTGTTAAAAGTCAATAGAAAAATACTAAAAATAAATTTTTACTTAGTGGACTATAAAGCCAAAGATGCTTTTAACACATTTTACGTAATTTAAGTTGTAGTATTTGATTTGAATTCTTTTAAGAAGTGTGGATGTGGATAAGTGCTTTCAGTCTGTGTAAGCGCACTTATCCACAACTACACTAATTTTCAATCTAAGCAGCTTTAGGGCTATATTCCTCAGTAAAAACCCTGCCATCTCTGATTAAAGAGTTAGCAAGGATAAGTAATTTTCTCATGGCAGCAGTAGAAGCAACTTTATATGGTTTTTTGTATTGATCGTATAGCCTATCAAAGAAGATTCTTATATAAGAATTGTACTTTTGTGCACTAAGAACACACATATGTAAAACTGTTCTAATCTGTGATCTACCACCTTGAATACATCTTTTTCCTTTACTAAAACCACTATCTCGATTAAAAGGTGCAACTCCAGAAAGGCTAGATATTTCTTTATGTCGGAGAGTTCCTAATTCTGGTAGATAACAGATCATAGTAATAGCTAAGATTCTACCTGCTCCTGGCATACTAGTTATTGATATGTATTTTTCTTTAAGCTCTTGACTTTGCTCAATCAATGTTATCATCTCGTCTTCTAAAACTTGAATTTGACTTTGCAAAATGGCAAGTAGTTCTTCCATTTGTTTGATTATGGATATATCAGTTACTTGATGAGCTTGAGTTTTTTGTATTTTTGCCATTTCCACTAATTGATTTCTGCGAGATAACTTTTGCTTCAAACTGTCAATATTACTAACCTTTAAAGGAGTAACACGCATATCTGTATTATTGATATAACGTGAGATGATGCTGCAGTCTATTTTATCAGTTTTAGTAGCGATACCAAGGCTTTTTGCATAATCTCTAACCCATCTAGGTTGAATAACATATACTTCGAAACCATGGCTTAGTAAAGTATAAGCACATAATTTTTCGTACCCACCAGTTGCTTCAAGTCCAACTTTGGTTACATTATGCAAACGTAAAAAGTCGAGTATTTGATCAATAGCTTGAACGTCATTTTCAAATACTTTATAATGTCCAAGTGGATGAATGTGGATATCTAGCTTATTTTTGCTAACATCAATGCCAGCAATGATATTTGATGAATTCATAATTCCTCCGTAAGAATAATATAATACTGCATTTTCCACCCTTATATACGAGCCTAAAAACTCAATCAGTTGTTCGGAACTATTCAGTATATAAACAGAGAAGAGAACCTTGCTCCAATACGGTCCCTTATGACCAAGATCTATGACGGTTCCTCTTCTCTATACATCTTTATATTACTACTTCTTAATACTTATAAAGACTTGTTTTTAACATATAAAAGACTTGTTTTTAACATATAAGATCCATTGCTTTTAATTTTATAATCACAATACCCTATTTTTGTTGAAACTGAAATAATTTTTACAAGATGTGTTTTTGTAGTGTAAATGCCCGTTAAACTTGTTACTATAATTCATAGTAAATCAATAAGTCGTATAATGTTAATAATTAAACAATATTTATCACGATATGATTGAATGTTAATAAGATTAAGTGAGGGTTACAATGAAAAAGATAAAAAGTAAAAAATTGTCTAGTAAAATGTTAAAAGCGGTAGAGCGAATAGCAAAAGAAGGGTTGTTACCTAATTTTATAAAAGCTGCTCCAACAGCAAATAAAAAGATCAGTAAACTATCTGTCTTGTCATATCCTGAGGAGCTCAATCCATTTCGATCAGCTTTATCCAAGATAAGGCTAAGTGAATATGAAAATATGAAACTAAATGAATTCTTGGAAAAAGCTATTGCAGCTAAAAATATAAACGAGTTAAGTAAAGTTGTTGATGAAGCTTTGGATTTAGGAATAAGAATAAATGCTGCCAATAAAAATGGCTTTAGCCTTGCTAACGTTACAATGTTTAAGATGTATCGTGATGAGTTCAAAGGAAATAAACAAGAAGATATAATCAGGAAGTTAGCCTTACATGGAGCAGATTTTAATGTACAAGTTGATAAGAAAATAGCTGAAAAAGTGCAAAAAGAAATTGAGCCACAAATATATAGTAGGCTCAAAAAGCTCAGAGAAATCGGAGAGAACGCTACTATAGAAGGAACTGTTGAAAATGTAGAAATTGATAATAAGACCTTCTATATGGAATTTTCACATAGCTGCATAGTTGATGTTGCCAAAGTTGTAGAAGGCGCAAAAAACTTGGGCCTGAGCAAGGGAGATTTAAATCTCGGTGGCAATATCATAAAAATAGGTGATGGTGAAGTTGAAGTTAAAACTGGGAAGGACGGCAAAAGAGACTACGTGGATATATCAGATAGCAGTGCTTTTGCAGTCACATTTTATACTAGCCTAGGAGAGCTAAATTTAATGGTATATCATGACACAGAAGACTATCATCAAGTACAAGTTGAGGTGGAAAACGAAGAAATGTGGAATGAGTTGCAAAAAATAGGAGAAATCATAGGACAGGGGTGTTTATTTGGTGGAATGTCTATTAAAGAGGCAGTTTTACTAGGTGTGGAAGGTGGGGTGACCAAAATTCTAAAAGTAGTGAGACCTTTTCTTGGGTGAATAAATTAAAAGACAACAAAACGACATCCGTAGGACGTTCTTGATTGGAGACAAGTGGCTATGTTTCACATAGCTACTTGTATATCAGAAATAAATGGTTAACTATTACAAAGTAAAGTGGTTTTTAAAACTTAATCCAATTTACCATAAATAATTTACTTTAATTAGTATTGCTTGTAGAAGTGTTTTATATTATAAAAAATACCTGAACTTTAAAATTTGTACTATTTGTTAGCAATAGCCTTTATCACTAAATGCACAATATCACGCAATGTTTCATCTTTAATTTTTCTATATTCTCTTACTAATCTTGATATTTCTTCGCTGCCCACATCGCTACGGAAGGCCTTATCATGCAAGTCTTCAGAGGCTTTGGTAAAAAAATATGACATATCAACGTACAAAGCTTCTGCCAAATTGTACAATCTATCAACTACAAGCCTTATCTCTCCAGTTTCATATCCTTGTATATGCTGAAATGAAATTCCAAGCTTTTTTCCTAAGTCCCTTTGGCTAAAACCACATATTAGCCTTCTTTTTCTTATTCTTTCAGCTATTTGCTTATCGATAGGATGTTGTATGGTCATTTTACATATCAGGTAATATTAGCTATGTATTATCACTTTGAGAAAAAGATTTTACCAATATATAAACTACACTACGTAACCTTTTGCTCTTAATTTCGTTATATCCTTTGACTAGTTTTAGTATTTCTTCATCGTAACTTTCATGTGAGTCGGCGTGCATATCAGTAAAAAAATCAGCAACATTAATCGATAGGGCTTTTGCTAAGTCATACAGTCTACTGGCTAAAATACAATTTGAACCATTTTCGTACCTTTGTATCTGTCTATATGAAACACCTATTCTTTTTCCTAATTCAGTTTGTGTCAAGCCACAGTATAACCTAAGTTCCTTTATTTTTTTGCCTAATTCCACCTTTCATTACTAATTTTAGCTGTTCAAGCTTATATTGAATTTTTTAATTTATGAAGTGAAAAAAAGAAGGAAAGTTGGAGAACTTTCCTTCCGGTCTACAGATTACAATAAACCACTATCATAAAAACTAAAGTGGCTCTTCTGTGTTACGATTATATGGTCTATCAATTTCATTCCTACATTTTCGCAGGTTGCAGCTAATGTAAGTGTGTTATCCTCATCCTCTTTTGATGGTTCTATATCTCCACTTGGATGATTATGTGAAATTGCAACAGATGCTGCATCAATCAGTAATCCCTGTTTTATTATTTCCCTCACATACAGAGGTACTCTGTCTATAGTTCCACAGTCTTGAATATACTCATATATTAAATGACCACTTCGATCTAAGTATACCACTCGTAAGCTTTCCTTTCGTGACTGCCCTATTGCTGCTTTAAAGTATTTTAGTAGCTCTTCTCTATTATCAAGAATTGACAATTTTTTTAACTTACCTTTCAGTATCCTATCAAAAATCTCTTTCAGACAAAAGATATTTGCTATTGCTCCATCATTCATTCCTGTAACGTTTTTTAGCTCATGAAAATCAGCATTAATTACCCTTCCTAAACTACTAAAGAGCTCAATTAGCCTTTTTGCCACTTCTCTTCCTTCTGCATATCCAGACAGAGTACGTTCTAGTAGCTCGTGATCCAATAAAGACCTGCCTCTGCTTGATAGAATACGAGTTTCCAATTTTTCTTTTCTCTCACTATTATTCATAAAAACCTCCAAGGTCAACATTATATACAAATTCAACGCCAGCTTTCTGACGCAGTAGTTCTCGAGGAATAACCCTTTTGAACTCTAAATTTGCAATGTTGTCCTTGTTGCTTTTACAACAGATTTACTACAATCCGAACTCCGCATTGATTTTATCGACTATCTCCTGTGGTGGATCATCTCCCCATCCTGAATATAAAATCTCTCCATAATCTGCAACATCTATAGAGCCAGTTCTACTTTTTGCCAGAAACATTTCTCTTTTATCTTTATCAACTAATACATAGTGCCAAGCTGATCTTCCTCGATCTTTACCACGAACTAGATATATGAGATCTGATCTACTTCTTCTTGTTGCATCAGCAAAGGATCTTTCATTGATAGTTCTGCTTTTACTCTTTATGCCGCCACTTTCAGAAAAAGCTTCCTTGGCTTCAGCTTTTTTGTTTGCCAATTCAGAAATTTTTCCTTTTGCTCCTAGTGCATGTTCTTTGGTATTTTGAGATGAATACTTACTGGAAAAACCTCCTCTTGTCTCATTAGAGGTCCTATTTGTAAAACGCTTAGTAAACGAGTTATCGTTATCATTTTCTGCCATAAAAGTCTCCAAATTTTAGATTGTAGAATCCAAATTTTTACTACACCCTATCATAGGTTAGTTAAATTAATATAAATGAAAGATAATATAGTAATTATTACAGGAATTACAGCCTCAGGTAAATCAGAATTATGCGATAACTTGATAAAAAAGTATAAAAACATTAGCATAATAAACTGTGACTCAAAGCAGGTATACAAAGAGATTCCCGTAATTACTGCTCAACCACCAAAGCAGAAAGAATTTTATAGGCTATACGGTTATGTTTCAGCAAGAGAAAATTATTCCGTAGGTTTATGGCTAGAGGATTTAAAGAGGGAAGTTAACAACGCGCTGAAAAATTCACGAATACCCATCATCACTGGAGGAAGTGGGCTTTACATTAGCAGCTTAATCAAGGGATTATCATCGATTCCACAAATAAGCCAGGAAGTGAGAGAAAACGTAAATGAACTTAGGAAAAATTTAAGTAAAGAGGAATTCTACAAATTAGTGCTAAGCAAAGATCCAAGGATTCAAGGTAAAATATTTATTAATGACTCACATCGCCTCTCAAGAGCACTTGAAGTTATCACTGAAACTGGCAAGACAATCTTTGTATGGCAAGAAAATAGACAGCCTCCTTTGTTCAATAATTTTAAGGTATATACAATTCTACCTAAACGTGAGGATATATACCGAAAAATAAATTCTCGTTTTATTGAAATGGTTGAAAATGGAGCAATTGATGAAGTAAAAAACCTACTTAGCATGAACCCATCTCCACATTTGCCAGCTATGAAAGCACATGGAGTACCAGAAATTATAAGATACTTAAAAGGGGAGATTACTTTAGACGAAGCAATACAGATTGCTCAAACAAACACAAGGCATTATGCAAAACGCCAGTACACTTGGTTTAAAAATCAATTTCCTAATTCTCAAGTGATTGACTGTGCAAATAAATTGACAGAATTTTAGATATTTTGATTATTATGTATTATATTGCTATGCCTATGCAAACTTTTCTTGATAGTATTAAACTTTTTTCTTAAAGAACTTTCATCATTGCCTAAATTGTGATTATTAAATTCTTTGTAAAAATATTCTTACTTATGAAGCGCTACTATACCTGTAAGAGCCTTTATCACTAAATGAACTATATCACGCAATATTTCATCCTCAATTTTTCTATATTCTCTCACTAATCTTGTAACCACAATCTCCACTTTCATATCCTTGTATAGCTCTTCTCATAATAGTAGGAACAAGATAAGATAGTGATTTAGTGTAACAAGAAGGTAAAAATGCCAGCAGCGTACAGTTATGACTTAAGGAAAAAAGCCATTCAGGCGTTGGATGAAGGAGAGCGCAAAACAGCAGTAGCAAATTTTTGGCCCTCTCTAATAACTTCAACATCACTAAATTCAAGGGATTGGCCTTCTATTATTTGGAATCTTTCATGTCCTTTTCCTGCAACTAGCAGAATCATATTTTCATCATGTGCTATATTTATACCTTTCTCTATAGCTTTTTTTCTATCTCCTATCTCCAGTGCATCAGGGCAATGTAACAAAATATCGTGACGAATTTTCCCCGGATCTTCATCGCGCGGATTGTCATCTGTGACTATAACTTTACCTGCAAGCATTTGTGCTATTTTACCCATCTCTGCACGTTTTGTTTGATCACGATTCCCGCCACAACCGAACACTAGAACTATCTTTTTATTGAAGTGCCATTTTAAAGACAACAGAGCTTGTTTGAGTGCACTTGGAGTATGAGCGTAATCGACAAATGCAAAAGTGTTCACTTTTTCCATTCTTCCAGATGGAGAAGCGAGTTTATCTATACACATTCTTTGATAGTCCATACCAGATGAAATAACTATACCGATTGCACACAACAAATTATATGCTTGAAATTGCCCAAAAATCGGAAAAAATGCGTTATAAATTTCATCACCGATTTGAATTTTCAGGTATTGACCATTGGCAGTGGGTATCTGCTTTAATAAAGTAATGTCAGAGTTTTTTTTTCCATAGGTTATAACTTTGTTGCCACGCTTTTCAGCTATGTTGAGCAACTCTCCATATTCGCCTATATCTGCATTTAAAATCGCTGTTTTTTCTTTTGGCAATACCTCATCAAACAACCTTTTCTTGGCCTCAAAATACTCATCGATACTTTTGTGATAGTCCAAATGATCTTGAGAGAAATTAGTAAAAGCTGCAGCATTGAGCCTGAGTCCATGGATTCTGTATTGATCGATTCCATGGCTTGAAGCTTCTAATGCTAAGTGTTCTACGTTCTTATTATTTATGTCACGCAATGTGGAATAAAGATCATCTGCACTTGGCGTTGTAAGGCTATTATCTTTTCTATTATTATTGACACATGTTCCCAGTGTTCCTATAGACGCTACATTATCTTGCCAAATCTGGCGACAAAATTCCACCACTGAAGTTTTACCATTCGTACCAGTTACAGCAGCAACATATTTAGGTTGTTTGAATTGATAAAACCTGCTGACTATTTCACTGTATATTCCTTGAGGGTCCGAGTGGTAAAGCACTGCAAAACTTGGAGTACTTGTCATTCGAGTAGCGGACACTGGAATCCAGTTTTCATTATACAATTGTCTAGTATGCTTGTTTACAATTAAATTTTCTGGATCCCAGTGTCTGAGCACTGGGATGACATCTTTCTTGGCCCCTTGTATTACAACGTCTACACAGTTGTGTACACATACATTAGGAAGACATGTTACGTGTTCTTTACTCCTTTCTGACACACAAACAAAAAGGTAACCTTCTTTAACTCTCTTAGGATTACATGTGACGCCTTTGATTTCAATATCAAAGTCAGCATTTACAATGTTATGCAGTAGCTCTTTCAGTCTCACAATCATCTTTAACACTTGAACATGGCAGTCTTATTAATGCAGTATTCAAGTCAAAAATCAAATCTTCAGGATCTTCTAGTCCGCAAAATATTCGCACAAAACTTCCACCACAATCTGAATTCATTACAGATCTTGAAATAGATCTATGGTCTATTGGTAATATCAAACTGTCACATCCTCCCCAAGAAGCACCAATGCCGAAAACTTTCATGTGATCAACCATGCAGCCTAGTTCTTCACATGAATATTCTCTATCCAGTGCTATACTGAATGTGCCGCTTGCTCCTTTGAAGTAACTTTTCCATAATTCGTGTTGAGGATGGGAGGGAAGTGCTGGATATAAAACCTTTCTAACTTTTTGCTGTGCTTCTAGCCACTTTGCCACTTCCATTGCTGTATTTTGGTGCCTTTTCATACGTGTGTGCAGTGTTCTTAGTCCCCTGTGTGCAAGGTAGCAGTCGTGCGATTGAATGGTTACTCCATAATTTTTATAGCTCTCATAAAGCAATTTAAAAATTTCACCTTCAGCAATAATAGCTCCCATAACTAAATCTGAGTGACCGGCTAGATACTTTGTCACCGCGTATAGTGCAACATCAATTCCATAATCAAGCGGCTTAAACAACAAAGGAGTGGCCCATGAATTGTCACAAACGGTTACGATTCCACGTGCTTTAGCAACTTTTACTATATGCTCTATATTTGAAATCTCAAACGTTATAGAACCAGGAGTCTCAATCATGATGAGTGAAGTATTACTCTGAACTAAATCAGTTATATCCTGTGTCGGATTATAAAAAGTTACTTCTACTCCTCTTTTTGGTAGCTCATTTTCGGCAAATCTCTTTAGCCTATAATAACTATTATCTTGTATCAGGACATGTGAACCTGCTTTAGTGAAAGTCAAAATAGCAAAAGTAAGTGCAAATAATCCAGAAGGGTAGATGAGTGCTTGTCCCCTACCCTCAATTTCAGCCAGTGCATTTGAAAAATAATGAACAGTAGGCGTACCAACATTACTATAGCTGTAATCCCTTGCAACACCATCATTGATCACATCATATATACTCTCCCCATTCGCTGCACTTAAGTAATCCTTGTAAGTAGGAAATAATATGGTAGAAGAATGATAAACTGGCGGGTTCATAGAACCTTTATAGTCATTAAATTTTCTTCCTGCTTTAACTAATATAGACTCTTCGTTCACATTTTTATTATTTATTTTTTAGATTGTATTCGCTTTGCGTATACAAGTGAAGAGAAATCGCATGTACTCGTTCTATTTCACTCTTTAATAATTCATAGATCAATTTATGCCTCTTTAAAGAGCTCATTCCAGAAAAGTCGTTAGATATTAATACTAATTTGATATGTGAAGGTAGTGTCGAAGAAGAAGCAAAATAATGATCTGCATGCTTCGCTGACTCATCTATAACATTAATACCAATTATACCTATTGAACCGCGCAGCTTTTCTTCCATCGTTTTAATAATATCCATAATGGTTCCTTTAAGCAACAATACGCTCCTCTTGTCATCCCACAGTATCTGGGCACTGGGATGACAATCGAATTACTTATTCTCTTCTTTATTATCTATGTCTTGATAATCAGAATCTACTACTTTTTCTTCCTTATCATTTGGATTTCCTTCTGATGAAAAGCCATTTTCAGCACTGTTTTGCTGAGATGCTTGATACATAGCTTCTCCAAGCTTCATAGAAAGTTGAGAAAGATTAGTAACCTTCTGTTGTATTGAATCAGCATCATCAATGTTGTCAGATTTACTCACTTCCTTTAACTCATTAACTGCATTTTCAATAGCAGATTTATCTTCTGGAGAAATTTTATCACCATATTCTGTCAAAGATTTTTCTGTAGAATGAACTAAACTATCCGCTTGATTCTTCACTTCAATAAATTTCTTACGCTTTTCATCTTCTTGTGCTTTTTCCTCAGCTTCTCTCACCATCCGATTTATTTCATCCTCCGATAAACCACCTGAAGACTGAATACGTATTTTTTGCTCTTTTCCAGTAGCTTTATCCTTTGCAGAAACATGCGCTATTCCATTTGCATCTATATCAAATGTCACCTCAATTTGAGGAACCCCGCGAGGAGCAGGTGGTATTCCTTCTAAACTAAACTGACCAAGCAGTTTATTATCAATCGCCAATTTTCTTTCACCTTGATGTACCTTAATTGTAACGGCTGTTTGGTTATCTTCTGCAGTTGAAAACACCTGAGATTTTTTTGTGGGAATAGTAGTATTACGTTCAATAAGTGGAGTGAATACTCCACCTAGAGTTTCAATACCAAGAGAAAGTGGAGTTACGTCAAGTAGTAATACATCTCTTACATCACCTTGAATGATTCCCGCCTGTATTGCAGCTCCAATTGCTACAACTTCATCAGGGTTAACCCCTCTGTGTGGATCTTTGCCAAAAAATTCTTTAACTTTCTCTATGACTTTTGGCATACGAGTCATGCCACCAACAAGAACTACTTCACCAATTTGACTAGCAGACAAACCAGCATCTTCAAGAGCTTTTTTGCAAGGAATTATAGTCCTTTCAATCAAATCATTCACTAAGCTTTCAAGCTTTGCTCTTGTTAGCTTCATATTTAAGTGTTTTGGGCCACTTGCATCAGCTGTAACAAACGGTAGATTTACTTCTGTTTCCATTGCACTTGACAATTCTACCTTTGCTTTTTCTGCAGCTTCTTTGATTCTTTGCATAGCCATTGGATCGTTTTTCAAATCAATGCCATTACTTTTCTTGAATTCACCCAGTAAATAATTCACTACTGCATTATCGAAGTCTTCCCCTCCAAGGTGAGTATCACCATTTGTAGCCTTTACTTCAAAAACTCCGTCACCTATTTCAAGAACTGAAACATCAAATGTACCACCACCAAGATCATACACTACTATTGTGTGTCCGTGCTTTTTATCAAGACCATAAGCAAGTGCTGCAGCAGTTGGTTCGTTAATTATTCTGAGGACATTTAATCCAGCAATTTTTCCTGCATCTTTTGTTGCTTGACGTTGAGAATCATTGAAGTACGCCGGCACTGTTATCACAGCATCCTTTACTTCTTCCCCAAGATAAGCTTCCGCTGCTTCTTTCAGGTTTTGTAGTATAAATGCACCAATTTGACTAGGAGAGTATTCTTTACTATCAGTTGTTTTAACCCATGCATCACCATTTTTTGCTGCAAATACCTTATACGGTACACCTAGATTCTTCATTTCAGGATCGCTATATTGGCGACCTATCAATCTCTTAGTTGCAAAAAAAGTATTACTTGCATTGGTAGTTGCTTGCCTTTTTGCTGGAGCACCAATCAACCTTTCTCCAGATGAAGTAAATGCAACTATAGATGGAGTAGTTCTTGCTCCTTCTTTATTCTCAATTACTTTTGTATCCTTACCTTGCATTATTGCAACACAAGAATTTGTCGTTCCAAGATCTATACCTATTGCTCTTCCCATAATGAATACTCCCTTTTAAATATTATCTGATGTAAAATATATAAGTATAAAACTCGTTAATTACAAGTCCCGTTTAGTTGTTAGAGCCCAAAAGGCGCGAAAGCCATTTAGTTAACCAAAAGTTGCCCGGTAGTTTATCTGAACTACCAGCTTCTTTATCCCTGCTATTCACAATTTGACATCCAGAATTCTGCAATGGCTTATAATCATTAAAATTAATATGGTCTCCTTGCTTTAAAATAAATGTATCTGCATCTAAACTATTATCAATACTAACATTTAATGTAATATTGAACTCTTTTTCGATTGTAGAAACCATATCACGCTTATTATTAAAAATGTGCGCTATAACTGCACTGCGTGCTATTAAATCAAAGGACTTATTTTGATTTTTATTAGCAATATGTTGCAAATCCCTTAGTATCGATGCAACAACCACTTCGTTTGATTTCACTCTTCCAATACCTTTACAGCGTAAGCACTCTGTAGTATTAATTTCCTGTATATTTGGTTTAATTCTTTGTCTTGAAAAGACCATTAAACCAAAGTCATTGATAAAGCTAAATTGAACTTTAGCTTTATCATCTTTAAACGCCTGCTTGATAGCAAATTCAACATTTTTGCAATACTCAAGTTTCAACATGTCAATAAAATCAACAACTATTAACCCTGATAAGCCCCTGAGATTCGCTTGCCTTGATATTTCAGATAATGCCTCCATATTAGTTCTATAAGCTGTTTCTTCTATGTTATCTTCTCCTGTCATTTTCCCTGAATTTACGTCTATTGAAACAAATGCCTCAGTTAAGGTTATCACCAAAGACCCACCAGATGGTAATTCTACTCTATTGCTATATAATTCAGAAATTTGATCTTCGACTCGATAGTAAGTAAAGATTGGAACAGAGCCTCTATATAACCTAGGACGTAATTTTCCTTGTAACACATTTTTAGTGTATTTTCTTACCGCTTCACAAACTTCTCTATCAGATACTATAATTTCTGTATCATTACTACAAAAGTCACGTACAGATCTCATAACTACATCTGCTTCGTTGTAAATTAATGATGGAACATTTAAAGAAGAGAAGTTTTGCTGGATATTTTGCCATAATAAGGTCAAATTATCGTAATCTTGCTCAATTTCTTTCTTACTTTTTCCTGCACCAACAGTTCTTACTATTAAACCTGAGCCTTTTGGTAAATTTATTGAATTTAATATATCCTTTAACTGTTTTCTAACGTTGGTATCTTCAATTCTGCGAGATACTCCACCCCTACTTATGGAATTGGGCATGAAAACACAGTATCTACCGACCAAAGTTACGTATGTTGTAAATGAAGCTCCTTTATTTCCTCGTTCTTCTTTAGTTAATTGAACCAATAACTTTTGATTTACTGAAATCACATCTTGTAACTTATATTTTCTATGTAAAGGTACCTCCCTCACAAAACCACTGCTGGATTCATTACTAGCTGTAGAATCTAGGCCTTCTTCTGTGCAATTATCATTTGAACAGTCCACACCGCTCGAATAGCCTTCGTCAGGGAAAATTTCCTTCTCTTTTTCTGGAATATTAAAGTAATTTAGAGATATCTCAGAAAAAGACAAAAAACCTTGCTTATTTTTTCCATACTCAATGAACACGGCCTGCAAAGCAGGCTCTATACGCTTTACATAAGCAACGTATATATTACCTCTTAATTGTCTTTTTTCCTTGAATTCTTGTTCAAACTCTACAACCCTACCATTAACTAGTAGGGCAACCCTTACCTCGTTAGAACAGGTAGTACTTTCTATCAATAATAACCTTTTGCCATCACTCGCCACTTATTTACCGTCTGCTTTTCATTCTGAAATCTTCTTATACTACTTAATATATTATTGATTGTCAAGAATTTTGCGACCTGCATTATTGGGTTGACTTTCAGTGTTTTGCGTTCTAAACTTGCATAGAATTTATTATATCACTACAATTATGGCGAAAAAAAATGCTTCTTTGCTTGTCAAGCTAGTTAGCACCGCAACTAAAACAACAAAAACTGGAGAAGAGAAACTAACAGGCTATTTTTGTGTAAAAAAACGTAATCCTAAGAACCTTTCCAAGAAGCTCGAGTTTAGGAAGTATGACCCAGTGGTCAGAAGACACGTATTATTTAAAGAAGAAAAATTAAAGTAAGTATATTATCATGCAAAGCTTACAGCTAAAAGGAGTGTAGCTTATTGCTCACTAGTTATACTGTTTTGCATTAGAGAAAGTCTGTTTGAGGTTTTGAAAGATTACGGTAACTTATATAAGTTACGGGAAATTGAGCCACCTGAATAAGGGCTGAAAATGGTAGCGTTTTTGTCCTGATCTGGTCTTTTTATTGCTTAAATGGGACTTGATCTGATACTTTAAATGATCCAGATAGTCTATATACCATCACACTCTGGGACCATACACTTAGAGGTTGTTCACAAACTTTTGAATTCTTTTGTTAAACTTTTACAGAAAAAAATTGCTTGCGCATATTTTAAATCTGACTATAATCATAGTAAAAGATATTTTAAGAGCTCAAAATTTATCTTTATCTGCAGACTTTTTTCATTAAACAATCAAACTCATTAAAAAATGTGGCGTATCTTCTTCAGCGTACGTGGGTGCACACACATACTTAATCTCTGTCGTATGTGCGCCGCACTTTTTTTCTAATCTTTTTTACACAGGAGGATTTTATGTCCAGAATGCCAGATACTTGATCTTTACTTTAGCTAAAAACCATAGGCGCCTATGGTTTTTATAAAGAAAGTTTAGAAAATAACCAAAAACCACTTGCCATAAAAAGTAACTATATTAGTATGATATTCACATTTATATGTTAATATAGATATAATCAGATTAAGGAGTATATTATGGTAAAATTTACACAAGATTCTGCTTCATTGACAGTGCATGGTGTTGATTTACTTAATTTGTGCCACAGACAGTGTGAAAATAAATACGAGGGTAATGATTTATTGACAAAAATTAATAGATCTTAGTGTAAGGCTGACTGTAATAGAAAATTAAAAGCTCCTGAACACCATTCACCAGAAAAAGTAACCTTAGTGAACAGTTAACAGATATTGCAAGTAATCTCAGTTTTGAGAGCATAAAATTATCGCTTATATCAGATGAAATAGACAATTACAATTCAATGTCTTTTTAATTAGAGTAAAAGAAGATATTGGTTATCTTCTTTTTTTTTATACGATTATTTCTATAATTAACTACTTGAAATTAAGTTCGTTCAGGCAAGATAATTATGAGTAAAAATAGCAGATGCAAGTAGCTGGCACACAGCTGTACGAGCATTCATTTTTGAGGGCATAGCAAATGGTGTCATTCAAGTAGCTGACATTGGCTTGCCCTAATCTCATCAAGAACGTTGTGCTTTAACATAATATTTTTATGCTTACCAACTTAACTGAATCCCAGACTGGGATGATATACTTCTGGTAGATAATGTCGGTATAGTTGTGATTGGAATAGAAAGCACTAAGTTTGCAATGCTATCTGAATAGATAAAAGAACTCATTACTCAGTGAAACAAGACTTGAAATTTTGTGCAATGCTGCTGATTATATCTAGATATGCATCCTTTCCAGGCTCTACATCTGATCCAATAGGATCAAGAATCACCATTTTTACGTCACTAGAAAAGACATTAGGCTTTATGCTATCCTCTCGTGAATGAGAAACAATACATTTAACGTTTTCCTCTTTCATTACCTTTTTTAATTTCATTAAACTCTTCATACCTATGTAAGAATCCTCTTCTATAGAAAGAATGGCGCTTGGGTAACTTAAATCAAAATATTTTTCGAAATATTGATAAGCATCGTGAGTAACTATGTATTTTTGATTTTTTAACTCATCCAATTCTTTCGTAATTTTTTCTACTTCTTGGTCTATCTTTCTTATAGCCTCCTCTGCGTTAGTATTGTATCGATAGGCATTTTCTTTATCTATATTAGATAATGTTGCACTGATAGAAAGTATCATACTTTTTGCATTTTCAGGACTCAGCCAAATATGCAAATCTTTTTCATCTTGAATGTGACTAGAAAACGAATGTGGTCGAGCAGGAAGTAGATCGATTGCACTTGATAGCGGTATTAACTTCTTATTTTCTTTAGCGAAAGTTTTAACAAATGTTTCCAAAGAATCATCGATATAAAATATAATATTACTAGATTCTAATTTACTTGCATCTGAAGGCCTGAGCATGTAGTTATGTTCAGACACTATTTCGTACATTAGTAATTCTGGCTTTGAAATTCCATCTGTAACAGAAGCTACAAGTGAGTGTATAGGTTTGATTGTAGCTACAATTTTTAAATTGGATGAAAAGGCACTATTGTAGTATAGTGTAAGTGAAAGTAATAGAAAAAAAATCAGTAAATGTCTCATATAAATATTGAGAAGAAGTCAATTTTTGACAAAAAATTAAGTAATGTCAATAACTGCATTCTAAAAATAGAAAACCTTACTCTTGCACATGGTAGTAAAAAAGTTCTTGATAATATCAATATATCAGTAGAAAGAGGAGATATAGTTACAATACTTGGTCCAAATGGCGGAGGTAAAACCTCTTTAGTGAAAGCAGTTGCTGGTATAAATAAAGGTTTTATTGGCAGTATTGTATTCGCTGACAATATAAAAATTAGCTATATGCCACAAAATTTTAGTATTGGTAATTTGATGCCAATAACAGTTGAGTCTTTCCTTTTCAATAGCTCCTCGAAGAAATTGAAGAAAAATCAACCCATTGTTACAGAAGCAATAGAATTGGTTGGTATCGGTAACATCCTAAAAAATCAAGTATTAGAAATCTCTGCAGGACAAACACAATTACTGCTGCTTGCACGCTGTTTAATTTCAGAATCTGATTTGATCATTTTAGATGAGCCAGTCAGTGCAATGGATATTAACGCACGAGCTAAATTTTATGATATTATAAATAAAATCGCAAAAGAACGATCAGTGTCGATTCTCATGACTTCTCATGACCTTAACTCTGCTCTACCATCCTCAGATTACATAATTTGCATAAATAATACTATCTATTATCAAGGTAAACCTGATGAAATTATGGAGATAAATGAAATATTTGGCAGTTACGCAGCGAAATGATTCAAAATATTCTACGTCTTCTGCAAATAACTACAGTGCTAACACGCTACAATGTGTTACCTTATTTACTTCCACCATCAAAAAAATCAATAAATAAAATACAAGGTCATAAACTAAAGCGTGCTCTTGAAAGATTAGGTCCGGTGTTCATTAAATTTGGGCAATCCATTTCATCACGCACTGATATTTTAAATGAGGACATAACAAATAACTTGCTATTGATATGTGATAGATTGCCATCATTTTCGTATAAAATAGCAGTTAAAACTATAGAAAGTGAGTTTAATTGTAAATTAAGCGACATTTTTTCAAGTTTTTCTGAAAAGCCAATTGCAGCAGCATCAATTTCTCAGGTGCATAGAGCAGTTACAATTGAGGGTAAGGAAGTTGCTGTAAAGGTTTTGAGGCCAAATATTGAGAAAACATTCTCAAGGGATATAAAAATGCTTTCTTGGCTTGCAGAAATTGCAGAAAAATTTAGTGAACAATCAAAAAGGCTGAAGCCAGTTGAATTAGTCAAAACTTTTGCTGAAATTTGCCGATTAGAGTTAGATCTACGCTTTGAGGCTGCCCACTCTTCGGAACTGAAGGAAAATACTAAACATGACAGAGGTTTCTACGTACCTGAAATAGATTGGAGTAGAACTTCAAAAAAGGTTTTAACATTAGAATGGATGGAAGCTATACCAATATACGAAGTTGAAAAGCTGAATAACCGCAAGCAAATAGCTATCAATCTTATAGAATCATTTTGTAATCAAGTGTATAGGGATTGTTTTTTTCATGCTGATATGCATCCAGGAAATCTAATGATCGATAGTAATAACAATATTATTGCCCTGGATTGTGGAATCATGGGTAGAATAGATCGTGAGACATGCTATTACGTTATAGAGATACTCAAAGGCTTTTTAAATCGGGATTACGATCACGTTGCAAAAATGCACTTTAGAGCCGGTTATGTTCCATCACAGCATAGAAATTTTGTTACAGCTTGCAGAGCAATAGGTGAGCCCATTGTTGGACAGCCTATACAGAAGATTTCATTTGCTCGATTACTTACTCAGCTACTAAAAATAACTGGTGATTTTGATATGAAAGTTCAAACACAATTGTTATTGCTGCAGAAAACTATGATTTTATTAGAAGGAACATGTAGGAAAGTCTATCCAGAAATCAATATGTGGAAAGTAGTTGAAACATGGATAAACAGTCAACATGAAAGTAAAATAGGGTATAGGGAAAAAATTAAAAGCTCTTATCCCATCAAAACAATCCAAGGAATATTTAGCCTTATAGAAAAATTAAACCTAATAGCTGACAAAAAATTACAAGTGAAAAATAGATCAAATGGAAAAGCCTACTTTTTACTTTGGTCTGTAATTATAATTCTCATCGTTAAATTTTTAATTTCTTAAACTAAAAGATAATAAAAGCAAGTTTACAACAACTATTTCAGTCTTGAAACCACTCAGGTTCACATTCACTCGAATTATCAAGGTATTTTCAGGGGTTCTGTCGCATCTATAAACCATAGGAAAGAAGATCATTAAAGGTGGGATTATAGGAGTTATGAAGCCATTAACATAGCAAAATTCTCAAAAGTAGAAACATTATTTTAATAATTTGTCTTTCTTGAATCATACGAATATTTTCTATGCCTGTGATGGTAATCTTTGCGGAATGGAAGCTTTTAAACCCAAGCATTGGCTTTATTAGTTTTTTGATAAATCTATCAACAATATTATTTAGATATTTTATTTAAAGAACTGTAATCTTCAGAAATTTCTGCATTCAAATCATCAAGAGCAGCAGTATTACTGCCGCTTTTATCAATTACAATTTTCTCAGGAAGATAGTTACTCCTGAAGGCTTTACGAAAGAATGCAAGTGCTGCAGACTTGTCTCTACTAACACACAAGAGTACAGTATATAAATAAACCCATTTACCATTTAATTTAATGTAAGTCTCTCCAACTACTACCAACCTGCTTCTTTCTTTTCCTTACTGCCCTCATCTATCAGTGGTGATAACCCACCTTTGTAACGTAGCATTTTGCTCCCCTTATACTCATCATTTCTTCCAAATCTCGATAGCTCAAAGAGAATCGACATTTCATGTATACAGATAACATCCTCTGAAAAGCTAAATCCTTTGAAATATGGCAACAATTTTTGATTGATACGAAACATCTTTGCTTTTTTTTTAGACAATTATATCATTCTTCTTTCTACTTCCCTACAAATGCGACAGAACCAACCCCATAGCATGTCGAACGAAGCTTTTTTTAAGAAAATCTGAATTTTCAACTACCATTAAACCAAGATTGCTCAGAACTTTAACGCAAAGTATTCTGTTGGAAAATATTCTATTTAGTCCATCAGTTGCAAGTGCCATAGTAAAATTATCAAAGTATCTATCACGTGAAATTTTCTTCAATAGATAATTACTGCCAACATCAATGCCAGAGGATTTTGCAGCAGTTATTTGTCTAATAACACTCTCTACATCTCTCATTCCAAGGTTAAGTCCTTGACCTGCAACTGGATGGATTGAATGTGCTGCATCGCCAATAAGCAAAATTCTGCTTTTATGAAGCTTTCTCGCAAAAGTAAAACTCAAAGGGTAAGATTTTCTTTCACCCTCTAATTCAATTTCTCCCAAATAAGAACCAAATCTTTTTTTGAGTTCTATGATAAACTCCTCTTCAGATAAGCTCATCAGCATTTTTGAAATTTCGCATTTTTCTGTCCAAACTATTGAAGAAGTATAGCCACCTTTCATTGGCAAAATTGCAAATGGACCACCAGGAAAAAACCTCTCTACAGCTAAGTTTTGGTGATGTAGTTCATGTTTTACATTAAATACCATGCTATTTTGTTTATAATCAAATTTTATCATTGGTATAGAAAACAACTCTGGCAACTTAGAGTTTTTACCTTCAGCACAGATAAATAGTGATGATATCAATTTTTGATCATTATCAAGAGTAACTTCCATGTATCCTTCGTCACAAGAGATTGTCTTATAGGAACGTGGAGAATATATATTGAGTTTATGCAAAAAATTGTTATTGATTGCATTCCATATAATAGCGCTCTTGATTACATAGCCCATTGGCTCTTCACCAACCATTTTATGGTCATAATGCACAGTAAATGGACTATCTCCATCTAATATGCATATATCAAGTATTGGTTCAGCTTCGCCTTCTAAGAGCCGCCAAATCCCTAATTTTTCTAGTATTTTTTTTGATCCTTGAGAAATAGCAAATGCTCGATTATCATCAACTGCACGTGGTAAACTATTTTTCTCAATTACGGCTACAGATACAGAGTCATTACTCAGGCCAATAGCAGTAATAAGACCAATTAGCCCACTACCTGAAATGATTACATCGTAATTCATTTTATTTACCTAAAATTACATTTTATTCGTTTTGAAAATAGTTTAAACAAACTTTGTAGATGCTGGACTTCTTATCACTACCTTAGTATACCTCAGATTAGTAATAAAGTATTAATTATTTTATGCTAAAATAGGTTTTATTTTATTAAAGGAAACAGCTTATGACTACAGATTGCAAAAAAGAATTACTAAATTGCATTAGCAAGTACAGAGAAGAACTTGCAGAAAATAAAGCAGCAATTAGACAAACTTTAACTAGCGATAAAATTAATATAAGCGATTACTTTTATCAGGGTGATAAAATCTGTAACAAAGAGCTGTTTAACATAGGAAGTGAGTGTCAAGATACAAAATATGGTAGTCGACAAGAATATACGTATGATGAGTGGAAGGAAAAAATTGAAAAACCTCATGCTAACGAGTTGTTAAAAGACAAAAATTTGCAAGAAACGTTAAAAAGCAAAGATTCGCAAGAAGAGTTAAAAGGCAAAATATTAAAGAATTTTGAAGATTATGAAAAGTATCATAAAAATGCTACTGAAGATATAAAAAGAGAATTAGACATAGACTCGAAATTATTAGACATAGATTCGAAATTAAAGGCAATATTCAAAGAAAAGCAACAACCAAAAACTGATGAAAATCGAGCATATTGTGACGTTATACGAGGTTTATATGAAAATGGAGACATGCGCTCTCAACTAAAGTGCAATGATCTTGATTGTTTCAATAGAACAATAGAAGATAATCTATCTCAAAAACAATCCGAGCTAGCTGCTATAAAGGATGACTTTTTGGATAATACGCAAAATATTTTGGGAGTGTTAAATAAACTGTGTCAAATCGCATTTTTAGTTCAACTCGATTTTTAACCTACCAGGAAAAAAGATATCAAGTTGAGAGATAGTTAAAGCCCAATCATGTATAGGCATAGTCCATTTTTCTCTTACCTTTTTTATAGCACAATATACCTGTTTATACAAGGCATTTGTGCTAGTAAATGAGCCCTTGGTTTTAGTAAATTTTCTGATCTGTCTATGTAGTCCCTCAATAGGATTTGTGGTATAAATTAATTTTCTTACAGGGCCAGAATATTTTAAATAACTAGACAAATTTTCCCAATTATTCTCCCAAAACTAAAGTATATTTTTCTCCTATGATTATTGTCCAGTAGAAATTTCAAATTTTGTAAAATCTTTAAAAACACAGTTATTTTTAAGAGTGTAGAAAATAGTTATAAGAAATTTTCTAGCAGTAGCAGTTATAGCCTTAGCAGAACCACGCTTCTTTTTTATATGTTCATAAAAGCTTTTCAAGTAAGGACTGTAACGTACAGCAATCCAAGTACATTGAACTAAAGAAGTACGCGCTATTTTTGACCCTCGTTTGGTAATTCTTCCAATTGTACATTGCTGATTAGATTGAGAAACTCTTGGTACAACTCCAAAATATGCAGTAAGTTTCTCAGGTCTACGGAAATCATTAATGTCTCCGATTGTTACAATAAAAACAGCTGCAGAAATTGGACCTATTCCCTTTATGCTGATAAGATTGCTGAACCCAGGAAGTTGTTTAGCGAAAGCTATAATTTCCTTTTCAAGCTTTTTAAGGCTTTCTCGGATAGCTTCTAAATGATAGCTAATCACTTCAATTTCAACTTTTTCTAAAGGATCCCAATTATGCTTTTGAGTAGCACGTTCAAATCCTACTTTAGTTGTAAGTACTTCTTTTTTAATTTTTATTCCATGGTAATTAAAAAGACCATGAACTTTATTGATTAAAGATACCCGTGACTTTACTAACTGATCTCTCATTTGAAGAAGAGAAGCTAACTGCTGGCATTGTTTGTTTTTGCACCTTGCCTCAGGCAACATATCTTTGCTGAGAAAGAAAGCAATAGCTCGTGCATCATGCTTATCTGTTTTGTTCACAGAGCGACGAACAACTTCAAACTGCCCAGGAGCAATTATTACTATGCGTTTAACGTAAGGTGAAACTGCATCATAAAAGAAACAGCTGTTACCTGTTGCCTCTATGGCTACTTCATCTGTTTCTTGAAGCAGTTGTGTTAAAAGTCAATAGAAAAATACTAAAAATAAATTTTTACTTAGTGGACTATAAAGCCAAAGATGCTTTTAACACATTTTACGTAATTTAAGTTGTAGTATTTGAGGGAACGTTCAAAAAAGTGTGTCAAACCGAAAAAAAAGTAATAAATTGATATAAAAAATGGAGGTTTGATATGGGTCAAGCAAATAGAACTACTGGTTTGGTAGATTATAAAGAATTAGAAACAAATATCCTGTCATCTATACGAGAAGGAAGACCATTGACAGGAAGAGATGGAGCATTAACACCGTTTATAAAAAGGTTGCTAGAGGCAAGTCTGGAAGGTGAAATAGAAAGCCACATGTCAGCTAAAAGTGAAGAAAATAACCGAAGAAATGGAAGGAATGCAAAAACTTTACGTACAAGTTCAGGCTCATTTGAACTATTAACACCAAGAGACAGAGAAGGAAGCTTTGAACCGCAAATAGTCAAAAAAAGGCAAACAAGCCTACATCCAGAACTTGAAGCAAAGGTCTTAAGCACATATGCCAGTGGCATGGGATACAGAGATATAGCTTCACATGTTGAGGAAATATATGACCACAAAATATCAGCAGCAGAGATATCCAGTATTACTGATAAACTGCTACCAGTAATCAATGAATGGCGCAGCCGCCCACTGCAATCAGTGTATCCAATAGTGTTTATGGATGGCATGTTCTTTAAGGTCAAGGAGGACGGACATTGTATAAGTAAATGCATGTATAATATATTGGGCATAAATCAAAATGGCAGAAAAGAAGTATTAGGTTTTTATTTGGCTGAAAGTGAAGGAGCTAACTTCTGGTTGGGAGTTCTAAATGACCTAAAAGAGCGAGGAGTAGAAGATATTCTAATTGCCTGCATTGATGGGCTAAAAAGCTTTCCTGCGGCTATAAATAGTGTGTTTCCTAAGGCAGAAGTACAGCTATGTATAGTGCATCAGATAAGGAATTCACTGAAATATGTATCTAGCAAAGATGTAAAAGTTTTCATGAATGATTTGAAAAAAATATATCGTGCTTCAAGTAAAGAGATCGCTGAGAATTATCTGCTTGAGCTGGAAGAAAAATGGGGAGAGAAGTATCCTTTAGTTATAAAATCCTGGCAGAACAATTGGGAAAACTTATCCAGTTATTTTAAGTATTCTGGGCAAGTTAGGAAGCTGATTTACACCACCAATCCAATTGAGGGGTTGCATAGACAAATCAGGAAATTTACTAAAACTAAGGGTTCATTTACTAGTACAAATGCCTTGTACAAACAGGTATATTGTGCTATAAAAAAGGTAGAGCAAAAGTGGATTATGGCTCTCCCTAATTGGGCTTTAACTATGTCTCAACTTGATATTTTCTTTCCAGATAGATTGAAAATTGAGTTGAACTAAAAATGCGGCTTGACACACTTTTTTGAACGTTCCCCTCTCCCTAATTGGGCTTTAACTATGTCTCAACTTGATATTTTCTTTCCAGATAGATTGAAAATTGAGTTGAACTAAAAATGCGGCTTGACACACTTTTTTGAACGTTCCCTCCATTTCAGCTGGACACGCTTTAGTGTTAGTTCCTAACTGCATACATTTAATGGGGTCAGTTATAAGTACTACTCCTTTTTCATTAAGTTTAGCGTTATACTGTAATTGTTCAATTTGATTAGCTTGATCTCTTATCATAAATTCAAAGCTGATAGATAGATGTAATTCTATTTCTCTCAACATATGTGATGCTATGTGTTGCACCATATGTGAATCTGTGTGTTGCACTGTCATTAATGCTTTGTTTCTGAGTATACTTAATTCTAAGTTAAGCCGCGTAAGTATATCTAGTGCTCTTTTTTCTGCTTCTATTAGAAGATTACTTATACCTTGACGTTCAGCTAAATCTTTTACAGTTTCACCGCAGTGATCAGGCAATGAAGTTTTTGCGCAATAAAATAGTAAGGTCATTACTACTATCCAGTGTCTACGTTCGATAGCATAACTTAAAGGACATTCGCCTGAGTTATTCTGTGCATTAACATTTGCTCCATATGAAATTAAGGTCATTACTACTTTCGGATGGTTATACTTGGCAGCTTTATGTAAAGCAGTTGATCCTAAATCGTCACTTGCATTAACATTTACTCCAGCTTCTAATAAAGCACATACCATTAGTATATTACCATTTCTGGAAGCATAACGTAAAAGATCAGTTTCCACCAATTTTATCACATCCTTACATATTTCAAGTTGTATCATAGTATTTACTGCTTTTAGAAAATTATATGGATGAATAGAAAATAATATTTTCTGTGGATCATTCGTCTCAATATTTGCTCCATTGGCTATTAGACAATTCATTACTTCTATATTGCCTCTTGCAGCAGCACAATTAAAAGGAGTCCATCCCCATGCATCCTTATAGTTAACCTCTGCTCCATAGTTTATTAAGAGCTCTACTGCTTCCACATTATCATTCGTAGCAGCAATATGTAAGGGAGATCGCCCAATTAACATATCCTCTATATCAACACTTGCTCTATATCGTAATATGGCCTGTAATAGGCTCCCTAATATTGATGTATTATTCCTTGCAGCAGCCCAATATAAAGGAGTCCATCCAAATACATCCACTGTCTCAATATTTTCGTCAATATTCTTATCATTTTGTATTATACAATCCACCATTGCTTCATCAACATTTGCAACAGCAATATGTAAAGGAGTAAGTTTAAGCGCCCCATTCTTCTTAACATCTGCTCCACTATTCATTAAGAACTTTACTACTTCTTTATGGCTATTCCTGGCAGCCTCATATAAAGCAGTCAATCTCGCTAGATCCTCTGCATTAACATCTGCATTATTTTTTACTAAGATTTTTGTTATTTCTATATCTCCATTTACAGCTGGCTGATATAAAGTAGTCCGTTGAGATGAATCCAACTGATTAACATTTGCCCCTTCTTCTATTAGCTTGCGTGCTACTTCTGTGTTCCTATTTTCAACAGCCCAATGTAAAGCAGTCCATTCGGAAAACGGACTTGGTGCATTAATATCGATTCCTTTTACTTTAAGCATAGAATTGATTAAATTGTTCAGCTTAAAATCGGGAACGTTCAAAAAAGTGTGTCAAGCCGCATTTTTAGTTCAACTCAATTTTCAATCTATCTGGAAAGAAAATATCAAGTTGAGACATAGTTAAAGCCCAATTAGGGAGAGCCATAATCCACTTTTGCTCTACCTTTTTTATAGCACAATATACCTGTTTGTACAAGGCATTTGTACTAGTAAATGAACCCTTAGTTTTAGTAAATTTCCTGATTTGTCTATGCAACCCCTCAATTGGATTGGTGGTGTAAATCAGCTTCCTAACTTGCCCAGAATACTTAAAATAACTGGATAAGTTTTCCCAATTGTTCTGCCAGGATTTTATAACTAAAGGATACTTCTCTCCCCATTTTTCTTCCAGCTCAAGCAGATAATTCTCAGCGATCTCTTTACTTGAAGCACGATATATTTTTTTCAAATCATTCATGAAAACTTTTACATCTTTGCTAGATACATATTTCAGTGAATTCCTTATCTGATGCACTATACATAGCTGTACTTCTGCCTTAGGAAACACACTATTTATAGCCGCAGGAAAGCTTTTTAGCCCATCAATGCAGGCAATTAGAATATCTTCTACTCCTCGCTCTTTTAGGTCATTTAGAACTCCCAACCAGAAGTTAGCTCCTTCACTTTCAGCCAAATAAAAACCTAATACTTCTTTTCTGCCATTTTGATTTATGCCCAATATATTATACATGCATTTACTTATACAATGTCCGTCCTCCTTGACCTTAAAGAACATGCCATCCATAAACACTATTGGATACACTGATTGCAGTGGGCGGCTGCGCCATTCATTGATTACTGGTAGCAGTTTATCAGTAATACTGGATATCTCTGCTGCTGATATTTTGTGGTCATATATTTCCTCAACATGTGAAGCTATATCTCTGTATCCCATGCCACTGGCATATGTGCTTAAGACCTTTGCTTCAAGTTCTGGATGTGGGAACGTTCAAAAAAGTGTGTCAAGCCGCATTTTTAGTTCAACTCAATTTTCAATCTATCTGGAAAGAAAATATCAAGTTGAGACATAGTTAAAGCCCAATTAGGGAGAGCCATAATCCACTTTTGCTCTACCTTTTTTATAGCACAATATACCTGTTTGTACAAGGCATTTGTACTAGTAAATGAACCCTTAGTTTTAGTAAATTTCCTGATTTGTCTATGCAACCCCTCAATTGGATTGGTGGTGTAAATCAGCTTCCTAACTTGCCCAGAATACTTAAAATAACTGGATAAGTTTTCCCAATTGTTCTGCCAGGATTTTATAACTAAAGGATACTTCTCTCCCCATTTTTCTTCCAGCTCAAGCAGATAATTCTCAGCGATCTCTTTACTTGAAGCACGATATATTTTTTTCAAATCATTCATGAAAACTTTTACATCTTTGCTAGATACATATTTCAGTGAATTCCTTATCTGATGCACTATACATAGCTGTACTTCTGCCTTAGGAAACACACTATTTATAGCCGCAGGAAAGCTTTTTAGCCCATCAATGCAGGCAATTAGAATATCTTCTACTCCTCGCTCTTTTAGGTCATTTAGAACTCCCAACCAGAAGTTAGCTCCTTCACTTTCAGCCAAATAAAAACCTAATACTTCTTTTCTGCCATTTTGATTTATGCCCAATATATTATACATGCATTTACTTATACAATGTCCGTCCTCCTTGACCTTAAAGAACATGCCATCCATAAACACTATTGGATACACTGATTGCAGTGGGCGGCTGCGCCATTCATTGATTACTGGTAGCAGTTTATCAGTAATACTGGATATCTCTGCTGCTGATATTTTGTGGTCATATATTTCCTCAACATGTGAAGCTATATCTCTGTATCCCATGCCACTGGCATATGTGCTTAAGACCTTTGCTTCAAGTTCTGGATGTAGGCTTGTTTGCCTTTTTTTGACTATTTGCGGTTCAAAGCTTCCTTCTCTGTCTCTTGGTGTTAATAGTTCAAATGAGCCTGAACTTGTACGTAAAGTTTTTGCATTCCTTCCATTTCTTCGGTTATTTTCTTCACTTTTAGCTGACATGTGGCTTTCTATTTCACCTTCCAGACTTGCCTCTAGCAACCTTTTTATAAACGGTGTTAATGCTCCATCTCTTCCTGTCAATGGTCTTCCTTCTCGTATAGATGACAGGATATTTGTTTCTAATTCTTTATAATCTACCAAACCAGTAGTTCTATTTGCTTGACCCATATCAAACCTCCATTTTTTATATCAATTTATTACTTTTTTTTCGGTTTGACACACTTTTTTGAACGTTCCCCTGGATGTAGGCTTGTTTGCCTTTTTTTGACTATTTGCGGTTCAAAGCTTCCTTCTCTGTCTCTTGGTGTTAATAGTTCAAATGAGCCTGAACTTGTACGTAAAGTTTTTGCATTCCTTCCATTTCTTCGGTTATTTTCTTCACTTTTAGCTGACATGTGGCTTTCTATTTCACCTTCCAGACTTGCCTCTAGCAACCTTTTTATAAACGGTGTTAATGCTCCATCTCTTCCTGTCAATGGTCTTCCTTCTCGTATAGATGACAGGATATTTGTTTCTAATTCTTTATAATCTACCAAACCAGTAGTTCTATTTGCTTGACCCATATCAAACCTCCATTTTTTATATCAATTTATTACTTTTTTTTCGGTTTGACACACTTTTTTGAACGTTCCCTTAAAATCAATAGCTAAATATAATAACGTGTATGAAAAGCGTTCATGCAAACAATCTATTTCAAACCAATAATTTATATTAAACTCATTTTCTTCCCACTCTTTATACACATTTCCACTTTCTTTCTTTAGTCTATTTAGTGTTTCTAGTATCTTTTGTGTATCTAGCATCACTGGTACCTTTTCTGAGATCTTTCGTGCATTTAGCACATCCTCTAGCGCCACTGCTTTTGGTTCTTCTGATGTCTCTTGTACACCTAACTTTTTTAGCATTCTTTTTACCATCTGTTGCGCATTTGATACCCTTGACTCCTTTAGTATCTTTTTTGCTTCTTCTTTTGTCTGCGGTACATTTACCACCTTTAGTCTCTTTTTTGATGGCTCTTGTGTCTCTTTTACTCTTGGAATCTTGCTTGATACTTCTAATCCATGCGATATCTCTTCTAACATTCTTGATGTTTCTGCTTGCCCTAGTATCTTTACTTCCTTTAATAGCTCTTTTATTCTTTCAATTACATTGTCTTTACTTAAATTTACCTCTTGATCAATTACACCTAATATTATGTTCCACTGTTCATATGTCATTACCATAGCTTTACCTCATACTACAGAGTATTTTTTGATGCTATATATTATGGTAGAATAGTCAACGCATTTTCCATAGCGTAACTTGAGAGTCTAAAAGGACTGTTATTAACTTACAGAAAACCAAGCTTGCCTGAAACCACTTAATTGATTATAATCATAAGTTTTAAGGCAGTAAAATGACAGCTTTTTTTCCTTTGGTTATTTTTTTAATCTTATACCTTGGAAGTGGTGTCTATTTTTCCTTTATTGGAATTGATAATCCGCTTCGCCAAGTTTCACCGGTAATTTGCCTACTACCGGCGCTATTTTTTGCTGTTGCATGCAGTGCAGGTAAAATTCAACGTAACATCGATACTGTCATCGAGGGTATGGGCGATAAAAACACCCTTACTATGTGTTTAACTTTTCTATTTTCTGGAGCATTTTCTGTGGTGACTCAATCAATTGGTAGTGCAGATACTGTTGCTGATTTAATTCTCAATTTCCTTCCAGCAAGATTACTACTGCCTGGAGTATTTTTGGCTTCCGCTTTTATATCAACTGCAATTGGTACGTCTATGGGAGTTGTTGTATTAATGGTACCAATAGCTGTTAACTTAGCAAAAAGTGGGGCTTTTGGTCTTGAAATAGGAACTGCAACTGTAGTTGGAGGTGCCGTATTTGGTGATAATCTTTCAATGATATCTGACACTACTATTGCATCTGTTTCTTCACAGGGGGCCACGATAAAGGATAAACTTAAAGTGAATTCTAAAGTAGCATTTGTTGCCAGCATTATAACGCTTGTCTATCTGGCAATTATGGCAGATAGTACAAAAATTATTCCTACATCAAATTTAGATTATTTATCAGTAATAAAGATTATTCCTTATATTTCTTTAATAATCATGGGGTTATTTGAAGTTACTACTTTAGTAACAATAACTATAAATATAATTGTTGCTAGTGTATTAGGGATGACTTTTTTTGACTATACTATCATTCAACTCTCTCATGACATATATGACGGTTTCAAAAAAGTAAACGAGATAGTGATATTTGCTCTATTTATTGGCGGATTGAGTCATATAATGTACAAGCAGGGTCAAAAGGCATTACACAAACTTATCGATGAAAGCAATATCACAAAAACTAAAGCTGAATTTGTAATAGCGGGCATAGCATCTATGTTTACTGTTTTAGTTGCTAATAATACCATTGCTATTTTATTAAGTGGCGATATTGCAAAAAGGCTCGCGCAAAAGCATAATATTCCGTCATACCGTAGTGCATACTTGTTAGACATTTTTGCTTGCGTTACAAAAGGCATTTTGCCTTATGGTTCCCAGCTGCTGCTAGCAGGTAGCATTGCTTCTGTCTCACCTATTTCTTTGTTAACACAAGTGTATTACTGCTTTATTTTAGCAGCAGTTACAGTAGGTGAAATAATCATCAATGGCAGACGTTGCGCGGCTACAACTTAATGTACGAAGATTTCTCTTCATATTACATTTTTGTGCCCATAAGAAACGAGTTGCCATTTTCATCAGCTACTTGGATAATAGATATATTCACAAAATTGTTCCATTTTTCTCAATAGGTTTTGGTTTTCTTTTCCCCTTATTAGCAGAGCATAAAACTTAGCTTTTTAATAAATCTCATTTTAACTCCAATACACTAACTATGAAACAATCTATATTGCCATCAAAAACGGAATTTATATTGCCAACTTCATGTCCAGTCCTTAAATCCTTTACCATTTGATATGGATGCATAACATACGATCTGATCTGACTGCCCCAACCTATATCGCATTTCTTGCCATATTCTTCGGCCATTTTCTGTTCTTTTTTTTCCAATTCAATTTGATATAAACGTCCTTTAAGTAGTTTAAGTGCTTCATCTTTATTTTTATGTTGAGAACGACCATTTTGGCATTGAGCTACAACGCCTGTTGGAATATGCGTAATACGTACCGCGCTTTCAGTCTTATTTACATGCTGACCACCTGCTCCAGAAGCACGGTAAGTGTCGATCTTTAAATCCTTTTCATCCACAACAATATCTATTGAATCTTCAATCACTGGAGTTACTCCTACACTTGCAAAACTGGTATGACGTTTACCATTTGCATCAAATGGTGATATTCTAACCAATCTATGAACTCCACTTTCGCTTTTTGCCCACCCGTAAGCTTTTTCTCCGATGATCTTTATTGTTGTAGATTTTATACCAACTGCATCACCATCTAATTTTTCTACAACTTCAACTTTAAAATTGTGATAAATTTCTGCCCATCTTGTATACATGCGCATGAGCATCTCAGTCCAATCATTGCTCTCTGTTCCACCAGCTCCTGAGTGGATTTCTAAAAAGCAGTTATTGTTATCTGCTTCACCAGTAAATAAGGATTCTGTCTCTTTAAGTTTGATTAATTTCTCTAGCTTTACTAACTCACCTTTAACTTCAGAAAAAAATTCTTCATCATTCTCATCAATAGCAGATTTCATCAAGCTGATAGCATCGTTGTAATCGCTTTCTAGCTTTGAAAACGATTCTATGTCATGCTTAATTTTAGAGCGTTCTTTTAAAATTTCTTGTGCTTTTTGATTGTCTTGCCACAGATTATCATTCAACGCTTGAGAATCCAGCTCTTCAAGACGCAACTTCAATTTTTCTATGTCAAAGACACCTCCTGATAAGAGAAATACTTTTATTTAAGCCTTGAAAGTATTCAAGGATTTCTGGATGGGTTTTCATTATACTTTAGACTTTAATATATTTATTATCACTAACAATAACAGCAAACAAAATAGAAATTTAACCATATAATAGTTAATTCAAAATAATTTTATTATACTTGAATGTTCAATAAAATCAAGTGTGTATATTTATTAAAAAATAAGGTAAAGTAATGAATATTAAAACAAGTTCTCATTATGGTTTAGACAAAAAGGCTATTGATGATTTAATAGAGTCTCTCGATAATCAAGAATTAGAGAATGTTCGTAATATTGTAAAAACGATAGATAGCGTTCAGTTAGCTTATTTTTTATCTACTTCGATCAGTGATCACAGGGAGAAATTAGTTAATATCCTCGATCAACATTTGTTAAGTGATGCCTTAGTACATGTAGTACCAGATTTACAAGTAGAGATCATAGAAATATTGGGAATAGAAAATACAGCAAAGTTACTAATGCTTCTTGATATAGAAGACATAGTAGCCATAGTGAAAGATTTAGATAGAAAGTCTATAGAAAATATACTGAACTACTTACCCAATGCAACTCAAAAATTAGTAGAGGAATTGTTATCATACCCAGAAGAAAGTGCAGGAAGGTTGATACATAAAAATATGGTTATAGCTCCATATTATTGGACGATAAATCAGCTAATGGAATTCTTACGCAACTATAAAAAAATACCAGAAACATTTTATCAAATTTTCATCATTAACTCAAAATTAGAACCCATAGGCATTTTCAACTTAAATAAGGTAATATCTCACTCAGGAGAAACAATAATAAAAGAGATAATGAGTCAAGATATAAAAATAATTAAAACTGGAATGGACCAAGAAGAAGTAGCAAGAATATTTAAAGATTACGCTCTATTATCAGCTCCAGTAGTAAATAAGAATGGTAAAATTATAGGTGTAATCCTTATTGAAGATGTAATCAAAATTGTTCAACAAGAAGCAGAAGAGGATGTGCTTAAAATAAGCGGTGTATCATCTAAATCTGATATAAATGCCCCTATACATAAAACTATAATTAAAAGACTACCTTGGTTACTGTTTAACCTCTTAGCTGCAACAATATGTTCTATAGTAGTTGGCTTTTTCGATAACGTAATACAAAGTTTTATAGTACTGCCAATAATTATGCCAATCATTGCATCGATGAGCGGAAATGCAGGATCCCAAACAGTAACACTAACTATCCGGGCAATCGCAACAAAATATCTAACTGAGCAAAATGCAAAAAGAATACTGATGAAAGAATTTTTAATAGGTCTTATAAACGGGGTGATCTTATCTACTATTTCATTAGTAGTGTTAGCAATAAGGTTTCACAATGTCAAAGTGGAGATGATTTTTGTGGTCTCCATGATTATGATGTCAATTATTGCAACGTTCATCGGAACTTTCATTCCTATAATGCTTCATCGTTTAAGATCCGATCCTGCTGTTTCGTCTTCAATTCTAACATCAGCAACAACTGATATTCTCTCAGCTCTTATATTTTTTGGTCTAGCCACGATCTTTTTATTAAATAGCTGAATCTTGCTATATAAAAATTGCTTTACAAGCTTTAACTGCCACGTTATCATTACTCACAGGTGCATTGAAGAAGAAAATAAGAGTCGATAAAGAAATAAAAGTACATGAAACTGAGCTGCTTTAGTTTTAAAATAAAATGCTAGAATATGCAAAAAAGTCCTTGCTCTGCTAAATCTTTTTAGCTATAGTACAATTTAATGTAATCAATATGTGGGGTATGGTGTTAGATGCACTGTATTATGTATGTCATTCGGAAAGCAATACTAGCTTTTTTAGGCATATATCTAGTTTAGTAAGAAATAAAAAGAAAAACACACTGTTACTCAGCAATTAAAGTTACTTAGGGTTACTATAAACTTTCTACAGTAAATTGCTTTGGTACAACTGCATAAGAATCAAATGTTGAAACCAATCTTCAGAAAAGAGGTTTACGACAAAACAATCAAAATATGAATGTTAAAATATAGGGGGCTTTATGTTAGGTAAAGAAAATACAAAGGGACAAGTAATAGATAATCAAATGGATTATGTAGATGATGAGTCAACAATAGGAGCAAAAGGAGGTCTTAATCATGAAGATAGATCATCTAGTGAAGAACTTCAGCGTGGACGAAGTCAAGAGAGCCCTAGAGTAACAAGATCTTCATCTATAGGCAGCAGTAGTACATCGACTGATGATGAAGAAATGTTTAGCTGTATAAGCATTACAAGTGATGAAATAGTGAAAAAAGCAACTTTTTTTGTTAAGACTTTTGTTAAAGAATTCGAGGAAAAATTATCTAAATATTTTGAGGAGGCAGAACCAGATTCAAATATACAAAAAATAAGCAAAGCTTCAGCCAGCTTTAGTTCTTTTTTGAATAATACTATTCCAGCAAGTCCACTAAAATTATTTAGTGTTAAAGTTAATGAGAGTATCAATCATTGTGTTACAGGAAAACGGCATAAGAAAGGAGCGAAAAATATTTTTACAATAACTACGCCTTGCTACAAAGCTGAAATGAGAGAGATTTTAGTAAAAGCTGGCTTAGAAATTTTTCACAGGTTTGAGGTACCATTCATAAAAGTTGTAGATATCAATCCCTCTTTTTATCATAGGAAAGTTAAGAAGTTAGCAATAGATGCTGTACATAGAACAATGAATTACCTTTTAACTTCTGAGGAACAAGACTTTTCTGTTGATCTTATAACACAAGGTGTTGTTCTAGGTAAGTCAAAAAAGAAAGGATATTTTACGCGTCCTGGATATGAAGTAAAAGATGAGCAAAGTGGTGAAAGTTTAGTAACCTCAGAATTGTATGAATGGGTAGGAATAAAGAAAAAAGAAGAAGATGAAACTGTTAATTATTATCAATATAATTCTGAGGAACATAATCTAGAGGAATATAACTGTGCTGAAAAATACGGCTATCGGCTTCCCTTTGAATGGGAGTTAAGAAAGTGGGAGGAGGTAAAACAAAAGTATGTATCTAGTGAAGTACCCATAGAAAGATATGTGTATATTTTAAATGATGAAAAAAAAGAAGAATTAGCTCGTTTTATATTAAAGGAGCAGTTGTGTTAAAAGTCAATAGAAAAATACTAAAAATAAATTTTTACTTAGTGGACTATAAAGCCAAAGATGCTTTTAACACATTTTACGTAATTTAAGTTGTAGTATTTGATTTGAATTCTTTTAAGAAGTGTGGATGTGGATAAGTGCTTTCAGTCTGTGTAAGCGCACTTATCCACAACTACACTAATTTTCAATCTAAGCAGCTTTAGGGCTATATTCCTCAGTAAAAACCCTGCCATCTCTGATTAAAGAGTTAGCAAGGATAAGTAATTTTCTCATGGCAGCAGTAGAAGCAACTTTATATGGTTTTTTGTATTGATCGTATAGCCTATCAAAGAAGATTCTTATATAAGAATTGTACTTTTGTGCACTAAGAACACACATATGTAAAACTGTTCTAATCTGTGATCTACCACCTTGAATACATCTTTTTCCTTTACTAAAACCACTATCTCGATTAAAAGGTGCAACTCCAGAAAGGCTAGATATTTCTTTATGTCGGAGAGTTCCTAATTCTGGTAGATAACAG
The DNA here is from genome assembly GCF_947250635.1 of Wolbachia endosymbiont (group B) of Parapoynx stratiotata. Classification (NCBI taxonomy): domain Bacteria; kingdom Pseudomonadati; phylum Pseudomonadota; class Alphaproteobacteria; order Rickettsiales; family Anaplasmataceae; genus Wolbachia; species Wolbachia endosymbiont (group B) of Parapoynx stratiotata. The sequence goes on from NZ_OX366335.1 coordinate 820,019, forward strand.
ATCATAGTAATAGCTAAGATTCTACCTGCTCCTGGCATACTAGTTATTGATATGTATTTTTCTTTAAGCTCTTGACTTTGCTCAATCAATGTTATCATCTCGTCTTCTAAAACTTGAATTTGACTTTGCAAAATGGCAAGTAGTTCTTCCATTTGTTTGATTATGGATATATCAGTTACTTGATGAGCTTGAGTTTTTTGTATTTTTGCCATTTCCACTAATTGATTTCTGCGAGATAACTTTTGCTTCAAACTGTCAATATTACTAACCTTTAAAGGAGTAACACGCATATCTGTATTATTGATATAACGTGAGATGATGCTGCAGTCTATTTTATCAGTTTTAGTAGCGATACCAAGGCTTTTTGCATAATCTCTAACCCATCTAGGTTGAATAACATATACTTCGAAACCATGGCTTAGTAAAGTATAAGCACATAATTTTTCGTACCCACCAGTTGCTTCAAGTCCAACTTTGGTTACATTATGCAAACGTAAAAAGTCGAGTATTTGATCAATAGCTTGAACGTCATTTTCAAATACTTTATAATGTCCAAGTGGATGAATGTGGATATCTAGCTTATTTTTGCTAACATCAATGCCAGCAATGATATTTGATGAATTCATAATTCCTCCGTAAGAATAATATAATACTGCATTTTCCACCCTTATATACGAGCCTAAAAACTCAATCAGTTGTTCGGAACTATTCAGTATATAAACAGAGAAGAGAACCTTGCTCCAATACGGTCCCTTATGACCAAGATCTATGACGGTTCCTCTTCTCTATACATCTTTATATTACTACTTCTTAATACTTATAAAGACTTGTTTTTAACATATAAGATCTATTTGTGAAAGTAAAAGATGAAGATTTTGAGTATATCAAAAAACACAACCGAAATAAGAATCCAGATGGCAGTATTATCACCAATGAGTATCTTATATATTTTAGCTTAGAAAGTAAAAGTTACTACATTACTGCTACAAGTAAGGAAATGAATAACAATGATGGATTATTAAAGATAAATTCATTAGGAAGAAAAAATGATAAAGGTGAGTATGAATTAATACATGAAGAAAAGTCAAAAACGTTAGGTTTTAGCACTGAAGAAAATGATCCTAAAGAACTCATCATTAGACTTGTGCCAAGCTCAATTGTTAAATCACCAGAAGCTGAACAACAAAAGAAAGATAGATCATTACCCAGCTAAGTATAAAAGGGGTAGACTAAATAAGTCTGCCCTTCATTTTTTAGTGTTAGGTTACTTAAACTTATTGTAGAAACTATCTCAAAAAATAGATATTCACATACTTATAAGAAATTTGCTAAGGATTTTTATTTAGTCTGACTGCATCCTTTACCTTATCCAATAACCCATTAATAAAACCAATTTCGCTTGGTTTATCAAGTAAATCAGATGCAATATTAGTATACTCATTGATAACAACTGGAACTGGTGTATCGCAATTAATCAACTCACATACTGCAATACGCAAAATAGATAAGCTTATAAGATTTAATCGTGAAAGTGACCAGCTTGGGTGTAAATAAGACTCTATTATTTTATCATATTCTTCACTGCTTTTTATAACCTTACATAACAAGTTTTCTAAGAATTGATGTTCAAATTCTTCACATTCAAATATATCTTTCAACGTACTTATGTAGTCCTTAAGCTCACAATTTTCCAATTTAAAAGTGCTTTTGTTGTAACTTACAAAAATATTTGAATAAGCAATTTGTACAGCAAGAAATCTTGCCGTACTTCTTTTTATGCGCCACTTTTTATCTACTGGTTTTTCCTCCATTATTTTAATTTATTGTGTAGATCTATCATATGCAAAACAGTTGAGGCTGCATGGCCACCAACGTTCTTTTTATTTTTGTCAGCTCTAATTAGTGCTTTATCTTTACTATCTGCTGTGATTATTCCCATACCAAGAGGTATTGCATGATGCATAACAATTGCATTTAAGCCTTCGATTACTCCTTTACAAACGTATTTATAATGATCAGTTTCACCACGAATTACACATCCAAGAGCTAAATAACCATCATAATTAGTATTCTTGCCTTTGACCGCAAAAAGAATTGCAGCTGGTATCTCAAACGTACCAGGCGCTTTAATTATCTCGTAACCAATATTATTTCCTTTGAATTTATCAGTTGCACCCTCAAGCAAAAGGTTTGCTATTTCAGTATAATAAACTGAATTAACTATTAGTATTTTCGACATTCATTCCTACTTTTCTTGTTAAAAGCAACTTTATTAATGATTGTTGAACCAGAGTTATAATATTACTAAATATCCAATATATTACCAGGCCGGCAGGAAAAGAAGAAAAAATAAAGACAGAAATGTAAGGTAAAAACTTCATAACATTTACTTGAATATCATCTTTACTTTTCTCACTTAGCTTCTGCTGAATTATCATGGTAGCGCCGAAAATTATAGGTAAAATGCCTATAGAAATAGGAAAGTTATAATTAAACAACCCAAATAATGTAAAAATGTTTGTTGGATCAGAAGCTGAAAGATCCTTAATCCATAAATAAAAAGGGGCGTGTCTCATCTCTATAGTAACAAATAATACTTTATACAGAGCAAAAAATACTGGTATTTGTATGAGCATAGGGAAAATGCTCGACATTGGATTTACATTGTTTCTCTTGAACAACGCTATTGTCTCTTTATGCTGCTTTAAGCTGTCACTTTTATACAACTCTTTTATACGAGTTAATTCAGGCTGAAGGCTTTTTACCTTAAACATTGAAATATATGATCTATTAGACAAGGGAAGCATCAAAAGTTTGATTACTAAAGTTAGCAATAATATTGCTAAGCCAAAATTTTTCAAAACAAAGTTAAAATATTCAAGCAGTAAAAACACTGGCTTGGTTATAAAATAAAGTACACCAAAATCTACAGCCTTATCAAATAAAGGTATATTAAGAGTGTCTTTATAAGAATCAAGTAAATTCAATTTCTTTGCCCCAGCAAAAAAGTAGTTCAGAGTAGAAACACTTGCACCAGGGAGTATGTGTTTGTAAGGTTTAACAAAATCTACTTGAAACTTATCAACGTTATTAACATTCGTATGCTTAATACTTACATTTATTTGATCAGATTTCTCAGGTATGATGGCTGTAAGCCAGTATTTATCAGCAAAACCAAACCAATTTTTTTCACTCGTGCTTGCCTTTATTAAACGCTTCTTAGAAATATCCTTATATGTCCACTCCTCTAGCTTATTGTTAAATGCACCTAGTACTCCTTCATGTGATATCCAATAGGATTCGTTAATATTATCACGTTTACGATTGATTTTACCATAGGGAACCAAAACTACATTATCTTTTGTATTGTTTTCAATAATTTGCTCAACTTTAAACATGTAGTTATCGTCAAGGCTAATTTTCATTCTAAATAAAATGCCATTTTCATTATCCCAAAATAAATTGACCTCTTTTTGATTGAGTTTATCTGCTTGCCATACTGTTTTAGAATCTGGAACTTTAATCTTTTCATTCGGATCGAGCCACCCAAATTCTGCGAAATATACATCTTTTGATTCTGCAGGTGACAGTAACACCACTTGTGGAGAAGAAGAACTCGGTTCTAAGTGGTAGTTAGTTAAGATTAAGTCATCAAACCTTGCACCTTTTAGAGAAATTGATCCTTCAAGCATGTTATTGGTTAAATTAACTCTCTGTTCTCTAGTAGAATTAATAATTTCAGAACGATTTTGGTATATCATAGGAGCAAGGTCGTTAGAAGATTCGATATGTTCAATATTTTCAATCGATGGTTGGCTTTGACTCGTGTTAAGAAAATTATCATAAATAATATGCCATAATACTATAATCAATATAGAAAGAATTGTTGCTAAAATTAAATTTTTTGCTTCTGACATGAAATTAAATCGAACATACCTCCTTAAAGTATATATTAAATATTGTACTAAAACAATAAAGTTTACTTGTTTTTAATAATAGCTTTTAACGCTAATCTTAAAAATCTACTCTTATGGCTTCAAATTTTAATAATATGAATGCAGCAAAAAATCTAGTTATTTGGCTACTGATAATAGTCATTACTGCAATGTTTATTGATTCACAAGGGGATAAACTAAGCAATAGGTTTCTGAGCACTTTTCTACCGTACAAAGGAAGGGTTCAAAATGGCGGAAGTATTGAATTTACAAAGTCATACGATGGACACTTTTATATTCAAGCTCAAGTCAATGATCGTAATATAACGTTTTTGCTTGATACCGGAGCAACTGATATTGTTCTATCGCAAAAAGATGCGTTACATGCTGGTATTAACTTACAAAACATTCAAGACTTTAAAATATATGAAACTGCAAAAGGTCAAATAAAAGCTGGAGTGGTTCAAATACCTCAAGTTAAAATAGGAAATTTTTTAATTAATGATGTGCACGCTAGTGTTAATACTCACTCTATGTCCCATTCATTACTTGGTATGAGCTTTTTGAGATATTTTCATTTCACTATTAGGGATAACAAGCTAATATTATATCGTAGTTAAACGTTCTATACTCTACTTATCAACGCTCTGCAGGTCAATATAGGAGCAGAGATAAATATTGCGGAACAGGTGCCGATTGCAATGCCAAAAGAAATGATTAAGCAGAAGTCTCTGACCACACCTGTACAAATCAGCACTAAAGGAAGAGCGGCAAGAAGAGTAGTACCTGAAGTTAACATAGTGCGAAATAGCGTCGAATTAATGCTGGCATCAACTACTTCACCTATTTTTGCATTTTTTCCACTTTTTTGATACTCTCGAATCCGATCATATATAACCACTGAGTTATTGATTGAGTAGCCAATTACGGTAAGGAGAGCTGCAACTGATGAAATATTAAACTCAATACTCGTTAAACTGATAAAGCCAAGAGTTAAAATCACATCATGGATCAGTGCCATTATTCCACCAAGTCCACACTGCCAGTTAAATCTAAGCCAAACATAAAAAAATATTCCAATAATTGCAATTAACATGGCTGATATCCCTTCAAATATCTGCGTTGAGCCTATTTGTGGACCAACATAATCTATTTTGCGATAAGTTACTAAATTACCTAATTTGCTCTCTAATATACTTTTAACCTTTTTAATTTTATCTTCATCTCCCTCATCTTTAAACCGCACAACTAAGTTATCACCAGCTTTTGAACTCTGTATCGTAAATCCACTCTCTTTTAATATACCGAGAATAGCATCATCCTTGCTTGAAGATTTTATCTCTATCAAAATTCCACCTGTAAAGTCTATACCCAAATTCATTCCTCGCAGCATAAAAGTAAGCATTGAAAAAATGATAAGAATAACGCTAACAAGTGCTGTCAAATTTCTATATTTACTAAATTTTATATCAAGATTATCTGGAATAAGTCTAATTGCCATATTTACTACTTAAATTGTGATTTTATATACTTTTTAAGCAATCGACTAGCTATTTTCTCTTAGCTTATACTAATAATGATCTTTGATTTACTTAATCTACTTGAAAAAGATATTTGATCAAAAAAATGAAAACAGCCTGGTTGTCATTAATAAAGTGCTACTTAAACATCTTTTTTAATCGATTGATTTCATCAGCAAATTTTGGGTCAGTTCTTATGAAATTTTCCACTTGTTTGACTGCGTGTATAACAGTAGCATGATCTCTACCACCAAAATTTCTTCCAATATCTGGTAAACTTTTTTGCGTAAACTTCTTTGCGAAATACATAGCTATTTGTCTCGGCCTCGCAAGACTGCGGAGCCTTCTATTAGATTGCATATCTGCAATCTTTATATTGAAAAATTCAGCTATTTTTTTCTGTATTTCTTCTATTGTGATTGACCTATGATTTGACCTAAGAAGATCAATTAGGGTCTCACTAGCTGATTCTACTGTCATGCTTCTTCCAATTAAAGAGGTATGAGCAACCTTATTTAATGCTCCTTCTAGTTCTCTTATATTGGATTTTATATTCCTTGCCAAAAATTCTAGGACATCCTTTGGAACATACATATTCATTCGTTCCACTTTCGCCTGCAATATACCAAGTCTTAATTCAAAAGTTGTTTCATTAATATCTGCAACTAATCCCCAACCAAGTCGTGATTTTATTCTTTCTTCTACTCCATCAAGATCACTAGGAGACCTATCAGCTGATATAACCAATTGTTTATTTTGGTCTATCAATGCATTGAAAGTGTGAAAAAATTCTTCTTGTGTACTATCTTTACCACTGATAAATTGCACATCATCTACCATCAATACATCTACTGATCTAAATTGCTCTTTAAATAACATAATATCTTTGCTCCGCAGCGCCGTAATATATTGATACATAAATTTCTCTGCTGATAAATATACCACTTTTCTTTTTGCTGACGGAGAATTGACTATGTCCCAAGCTATAGCATGCATTAAATGTGTTTTACCAAGTCCCACTCCACCATATAGAAATAAAGGGTTGCTTCCTGATATTGGATCTATAGATTCCGCTACACGCTTTGCCGCTGTAAATGCTAACTCATTTGACTTTCCTACCACAAAATTATCAAAAGTGAATCTGGTATCTAGTGGTGAACCAAGATTATGATTATTTTCCTCTCTATTTTTTAGTATCGTATTAGAATTTGAATTTCTTTCTTCAATTAATTGAATATCAATAGAACATACACTTTGATCTTCGCTTTGCCATAATGACAATATTTTTTCCATGTAGTGAACTGTAATCCACTCCTTTATAAATCTTGTTGGTACAGACAACAAAACTTCTCCATTTCTGTTGCTGATAAATCTTAGTGAACTCAGCCAGCTGTTATATGTTGCTTCTCCATAGAGATTATGGAGATAATTTTGGATTTTTTCCCAAGTAACATTGTGGTCCGTTACTGTAATAATCTGATCAAAAAACATAGTAGAAACCTTAGGGTTAGTTAAGTTCATATACCACACCAAGAAAGAACAATAATCAGAAAGATGCAAGATAATCAATAGCTTACTGTAAGATAAAAAGCTAACACTACTTAATACATATCTAAAATTATGAGGATTTTTTGACGAGTTGTAAAGAGTATAAAAGCACTAAAATTGATCATTTTTTTGAAATAAAAACAATCAATTTGTAAATGTCGCTTGTACCGAGGATTAGAAGTATGTTATTAAAAAATAGTAATATATTATGTATAAATAAGATATTAAATTTACTGATAAATAAGTAAAGTACTTGTATAAATATAGCTGATTTAGTATAAATTTATTGAAGTAAATTTGTGATTATATTAAGTAATTTGAGTCATAATACTGTATTCGGTATTGAACTGGAGTTTTACACTGAGGGAATAAAAAAAGAATATTTATTTCTGAATAGCATCAAAAATAAAATAGCTTCTCTTGGATTTTTTTGTGAGAAAGAGAGTTCTTTAAACCAATACGAGATAAAAAGTGATTGTTATACGAGTCCTGATAATTTAATTATGCATTTTGAGTTAGTAAAAAAATTACTGATTGGAACAGCACAAGAGTTCGATGGTAATGTTTCTTTTAAAGCAAAACCTTATTTGGATAGAGCAGGCAGCGCACTAAATGTACATGTTAGCCTCATGGATTCAAATAATAATAACTTATTTTATGGCAATAAGCAAAAATATAGTGACCACCTGATTCACAGCATAGGTGGATTATGTGCAATGATGAAAAAACATATGTTGTTTTTTGCTCCAAATGATGATTCATATTTAAGATTTCAGTACCCAGATATTCATACTCCAACTACGATTAGTTGGGGAGTGAATAACAGAACTGCTGCGATAAGAATTCCCTATTTTGGCAACGATTCCAAAAGATGCCGCCTAGAGCACCGTGTTCCTGGAGCAGATTGCAACCTTGAAAAGGTGCTTGCAGCAATAGTTGAAGGCATGGCTTTCGGTATAGAGAACAAAATCATTCCACCAAGTAGAGTCTACGGCATTGCATCTGATTCTCAATACAAGATGGAGAGTTTGATATAAACTCTAACCACGTTGTTTAACAATATCTTCCATAGTTAGCCGCTCTGGTACTATCATTGGATAATTATTTACAGAAGTTCTCAGAGCATTAACCTCTTTGATTTCTCGGTAATATCCATCCATATGCATAGGAGGGGGTAGCATTAAATCCATATAATTCGTTGCGCATTTAGTCTGACTTGTATCATCAGCCCCAGCAAGTGAGTTACCGTCGAGGTCCATATGTTCAGGTAGTCCACTTTTCATTTCTTCTTCTGCTCTTTTATTTTTTAATTCTTCTTCTAACTCAGTTTCAGTTCTTTCTGGTGCTTTTACGGTATCTTTTTCTTCATCTTCATCAACACTGCTATACCCTTCATCTTCTGAAACACCAGTAATTTCAGCAGGCTGTTCTTTTTTAGTTCTTATTTTATGAATCAGCAAAAGTAATAAGTAAGTAACTGCAGCAGCAGTAACTATAATGGCTATTTTTGCAGCAATGTGAATCACTGTCAAAAATACTAAGGTTGATGAAAGCCCAATCAACCCAGATACGATCACTTTATTCTTGCCTTCTGTCACACTTAAAACTGCTGCCATAATAATCCCTCAAATACCATACTAAAGTCATATTATATAGAAATTTTCTTACGCTTGCAAAACTGTAAAAATTTTAATCATTTACATAAAGACATATAAGGATTAATTAATATATAATTTATCTTAGCTATAATATGATATAAATACGTATAATGTTTGGCATGAAAAGCTTACTTGTAGAGAAGAATAGAACAGTAATATTATTGCTTATCGTGATTTTTACCTTCGGCTCATACACTTATATAAAGATGCCAAGAGAAAGCAATCCTGATATACAGATTCCTATAATTAGTGTATTTGTCGGGTTTCCTGGTATTTCTGTCGAGGATAGTGAAAAGCTATTAGTGCTTCCTATAGAAAATGAACTAAGATCCATCGAAGGTGTAAAAGAATTGAGAGCTTTTGCAACTAATGATGGTGCTCACATGATAATCGAATTTAGAACAGAGTATAATAATAAAGAAGTGCTCGATAATGTCCGTTCAAAGCTTTTAAACATAAAATCAAAATTACCTATTGAAGCAGAATCTCCAATAATCAATGAAATAAACTTGAGCTTATTTCCGATACTAAACGTTGGCTTGATTGGTAATTTGCCGGAAAGAGCTTTAACTGAAATAGCACGCAAACTAAAGAAAGAAATAGAATCTCTGCCAAATGTTCTTAAAGTTGAAGTAGCAGGTATGCGTAAAGAAACAGTGGAAGTTATAATTGAGCCCACAGTTCTAACAAAATATAACATTCAATCAAATGAGATATTTCAAGCTATATCAAACAACAACAGATTAGTAGGAGCTGGATCACTAGAAAACGATACCGGTAAATATTCGATTAAAATATCAGGGTTATTAAAAGACATAGAAGATATTATGAATATTCCTATTAGATCTCAAAGTGATGCAGTTTTGAGAATCAAAGATATAGCAAAAGTATACTTTGGGTTTGAAGATCACCAAGGATTTGCTCGTATTAATGGACTACCTAGCATTGTACTAGAAATTTCAAAACGTAATGGAAAAAACATAATAGACACGGTAAATCAAGTAAAATACTTAATGGACAAAGCAAAAGATCAATTACCTGAAAATTTAAAAGTAGTTTATTTGAATGACCAGTCAAAAAATGTACGTGATGTGCTTGACGACTTGGAAAATGGTATAATATTTGCCGTATTACTAATACTAACCATAATAATGCTCTTTATGGGAACAAGGGCTGCTATTCTTGTTGCACTATCAATACCCGGCTCCTTTCTCATAGGAATAATGGCTCTTTACCTAATGGGTATTACTCTAAATATAGTTGTCCTCTTCAGTTTAATTATGGCAGTTGGCATGCTGGTTGATGATGCAATTGTAATCAGCGAATATGCTGATAGAAAGATGATTTGTGGCATGGATAAAGTAGAAGCCTTTTGCACCTCAGTTCATGATATGTTCTATCCAGTTTTATCATCAACATTAACTAAATTAGCAGTGTTTTTCCCTCTGCTACTCTGGCCCGATACGGTCGGTAAATTTATGCAGTACATACCAATTACAATAATTTTAACTTTGACTGGATCGCTAATTATGGCTTTGGTTTTTATACCAACACTTGGTGCAATATTTGGTAAACCTTCCATAACTTCAAAAAAAGAAATAATAAGAATGAGTGCTATAGAAAGTGGTGAGATAAAAAATACTGGGCTTATAATAAGAACTTATGTACGTATGTTAGAGAAAGTCTTAGATCACCCCAAAAAATTTGTATGTGTTGTTGTGTTTGTTTTATTTTTGTCTAGTATATTATATTTTACTTTTGGTCCTGGATTAAAGTTCTTTCCGAATGTAGATTCAGATAACATTTTAATCAGCGTTAAAGTAAAAGAAAGCTTATCAGCCAAAGAACGAGATTTGATACTTAAGAAAGTAGAAGAACGTATTTTGGGTGTTGAAAAGGAAATTTATGTTTTTTATGCTCGATCAGGAAAATTTTCAGACAACGTTATTGCCAAAATTCAATTGGAACTTGTAGATTGGCGCTGCAGGCGCAAAGCTACGCAAATACTAAATGATATAAGGAGTAGTGTACAAAACATAAAAGGAGTAATAATTGATGTACAGGAACAAAAATCAGGACCATCAGCTGACAAGCCAATACAAATTAACTTAAGCGGAAGTGCATCCAACTTGAATTCAGTAGCAGAGAAAATCCTAAAAATTATGGACCAACCTTCATCTGGATTTATAAATATTCAAGATAGTAGATCAGCACCTGAAATAGAGTGGAATATGAGTATTGATAAGAGTAAGGCTACAAGCTCTGGAGTAAGTGTTGCAACCATCGGTGATTTTATAAAGATGGTTACAAATGGAGTATTAATTGGAAAATATAGACCAAATAACGCAGATGAAGAAATTGATATTGTACTACGCTTTCCCAGAAAGAATCGCAACATGAAAACTATAGATAACCTTTTTATTAATACAGCAAATGGACCATATTCTATGAGTAGCATAGTGAAATACGTTCCCGAAAAAAAGGCAAATAAACTAAGTAGGATTGATGGATCACGCACAGTAACAATCTCTGCTGACGTTGATACTGGCTATCTTGTTGATGAAAGAGTTAAGTTCATTCAAAATTCGATTACTCAAGACTGTAGTAAAGGAGTAAAGATTGATTTCAAAGGTGATAAGGAAGATCAACAAAAATCAGGAGCATTTTTATTAAAGGCTTTTATATTAGCAATTACATTGATGATATTGGTGCTAGTGGCACAGTTTAACAACATATACTATACATTTATCGTAATGACAGCAGTGTTTTTATCAACAACATGTGTATTTTTCATTTTCTTTCTTATTCAGAAAGTTTTTGTAGTTGTCATGTGTGGAGTGGGGATAATTGCTTTAGCAGGAATTATAGTGAATAATAATATACTATTGCTTGATGCCTTTCATCAGCAAATTAAGGTGCGCAAAAATAACATTAAGCAATGTATAATAAACGCTTCAATTTCTCGCATCAGGCCAATACTACTTACCGTTGCAACTACAGTTCTTGGTTTAATACCGATGATTACTAGGTTAAATATCAGTTTTTTTACGCTACAAATCACATATGATGCTCCATCAAGCCAGTGGTGGGTTGATATTTCAGCAACCATAGCAAGTGGAATATTGGCTGCAACGGTCTTAACTTTACTCTTTACTCCGGCGTTGCTTGTCATACAAAGACATGAAAAAACTTGACTTAAATTAGCAATCATTTAACATTTAAGATAGCGTTCTTTACCTGTTGAAGCTATAATTATAACTAATTAAATTGGATTTATTTATATGATTGCTAATCGTAAAAGCAGTGTTAAGCAGAAAAGCAACAAGAATAACATAGTTGGGAGCCTTGATGTAATAAAAACAGCGGGAGAGCTCTCACTTCAAAAAGGTTTGGATTTTAATATTATAATAAATGCACTTAAAAGTGCTATCGAAGCAGTAGCTCAACAAAAGTATGGTAGCAAAAGTAAAATTGTAGTTAATATAGATAGAAACACAGGCAAAGTTACCTCATATAGACAACTAAAAGTCATTAATGATGAATCAAATGAAAATGAGTGTGACTTAATTAAGTTGACACAAGCTAAGTTAATAAAAGAAGATGCAAAAGTTGGAGATACTATTAGTGAGTTGATTTCTCTTAACACTGATCTTGTTTCAGCAAGAATTGCCCAGCAAAAGATTTCTGAAATAATCAAAAATGAAGAGTTAAAAAAGCAATATGAGGAATTTAAAGATAAGGTAGGAGAAATGAGGTATGGCATCGTTAAACAAGTAGAATATTCAGATCTTATTATAGACATAAACGGAATTGGAGCATACCTCCCTTTACGAAACTTAATTGGTGGTGAGTCATTTCGTGAAGGCGATAAGGTTAAAGCTTACATACAGGCTGTTAAGCGCTCTGACGATGGACGTCAAATCATTCTTTCTAGGACTCATGAAGGCTTTTTAGAGGCATTGTTGAATCAAGAAGTACCAGAAGTTGCTGACGGATTGATAACAATTAAAGGTATAGCTAGAGACGCTGGTTCAAGATCTAAAGTTGCTGTTTTTTCATCTGATAAGAATATCGATCCAGTAGGTGCTTGCGTTGGAGTTAAAGGAGATAGAATAAAAACTATTATACACGAATTAAACGGTGAAAAAATCGACGTCATACATTACTCATCAGATTTGGGTCAATTTGTTATTAAAGCCATTACTCCTGCAGAAGTATCAAAGGTCATTATTGACGAAAATGAAAATTGTATAGAGTTAATAGTTGCTGAAGATCAATTGAGTTTAGCTATAGGAAAAAAGGGTCAGAATGTAAGATTAGCTTCAGAGCTTGTTGGATGGAAAATTGAGATATTAAGCACTCAGCAAGAATCAGAAAGAAGAAACAAAGAATTTAGTCAATGTTCAGTTTTATTTGCTGAAGCTTTAAACTTAGAAGAGATTATGGGCCAATTATTGGTAACAGAAGGTTTTTCAAGTGTAGAAGATATATCTAACACTTCAATTAAGGAACTTGCTTCAATAGAGGGCTTCAATGAAGATATTGCAAATGAACTTCATAATAGAGCAAATAATTACCTGAAAGCAGAGAATGATAGAAAAATAGAAGAGCTAAAAAATTTAGGTATGGAAGACGATGTAATCAACTTAGCCTTATCAATAGATAATAAAATTGCTCTTAGTAAACATAATATTAAAACTTTAGAGGACATAGCAGATTTATCAAATTATGAGTTTTGTAGCATACTCTCTTCCTCAACTAATAATAAAGACAATCTAAAAGATACAGCAGATTTAATAATCATAGAAGCACGTAAAAAGCTTGGATTAATATAAAAACAATATGAATAATGAAGATATCAGTAATAAAAAATTAACCCTACAAGGCTTAAGCAAGCTTAAATTAGACATTAATTTAAACTCTTTAGATAGTCAAAGTACTGGTACTACAATAGTAAAAAAAAGAAGAAAAATTCATTCTGCAGAAGAATATAGTTTATTTGACGAGAGTAAATTAGGCTCTTTAACTGAAAAAGAACAAATTTCCCGCATTAATGCTGTACAGAATGCTACTTTGCTGAAAGAAAGGAATCAGAGAGAACAAGAAGAGAAAATAAAAAAAGAAGAAAGCAATCAAGAAGCTGAAGATAAAAATGAATCACACTCTGTACCTAAAGAAATAAATAAGGAAGTTTTAAGTAATACTAACTCAGTTGAACAAAAAGAAGATAGTATTGAATATGAGAACAATGATAAAAAGTCTTTTAAAGCTAGCAAAGATATATACTCTAAGCATTCTAAGCTAGTAATTACACAGGCAATAGATGAAAGAAATGAACACCTCCCTGTATTTAAGCAAAAATTTGGTATAAGAAGTAAACAATCAAAGTTTACTAAGGGTAAAAATATAGCAAGAGAAGTTATTATACCAGACAAAATAACTATCAGGGAGTTATCTATTCGTATGGCAGAAGATAGCAAGAGTGTGCTAAAAATGCTCAAAGAAGAAGTTGGGGAGAGCTATAGAGTAGATGATCTAGTAGATCCAGATATAGCATGCGAAATAGCAAAAAAATTTAATCATACGGCTAAACGAGTAAGTGATGCTGATAAAGAAAAGAATTTACTCTTCATAAGCAACAGAGAAAACTTACCTAAAAGACCAAAACCACCTATCGTTACTTTTATGGGACATGTGGATCATGGTAAAACATCATTGCTTGATGCATTTCGTGAATCCAATGTTGCAGAAAAAGAGTCAGGTGGCATCACTCAACATATAGGTGCTTATCAATTAACGACAAAAAATAAGCAAAAAATTACTTTCATTGATACACCAGGGCATGAGGCGTTTACTGCAATGCGTGCACGTGGTGCCAATATTACTAATATAGTTGTGATAGTAGTTGCAGCTGATGATGGAATCATGAAACAAACAGTTGAAGCAATAAACCATGCAAAAGCAGCAAATGTCTCTATTATAGTTGCCATTAATAAAATTGATAAATCACAACCTGGCGATGTAGAAAGAATAATTAATAGTTTGCCTCAGTATGACCTCATCCCCGAAGAACTTGGTGGTGATGTTATAATTGTGCCAGTATCAGCAAAAAAGAAAATCAACTTAGATAAACTAGAAGAGGCAATTTTATTAATTGCTGAATTAATGACGCTAGAAGGAATAGAGGATTGTCGAGCACTTGGATGGGTAATAGAGTCCAAAATAGATAAAGCTAAAGGAATATCAGCTACATTAATAGTTGAAGAAGGGACATTAAAGATTGGTGACATATTGATAGTTGGTACAACATACAGCAAAGTACGCAGTATGATTAATCACCTTGGTCAAAGAGAAAAAGCGTCACTACCTTCTACTCCAGTTGAAGTTACTGGTTTAAATGGTGTACCAAATGCTGGAGATAAATTTGTTGTTGTAAACTCTGAAAGGCAGGCTCGTGAAATTGTTGAATACAGGTTAGAATTAATCAAGAAAAAGCAAGAAGATTTAGACGACAGTAATTTAGATATATTCAGTCGTAATGATAGTGAAACAGAAGAACTATCTGTAGTTTTAAAGTGCGATGTCACTGGTTCTATTGAAGCAATATCAAGCTCAATTGATAAGCTTGGTAAAGAGCAAGTGAAATTAAATATTCTACACAAAGCAGTAGGAGGAGTAACAGATTCAGATGTGCTGCTTGCAGAAGCATCAAGCGCAGTAATTTTAGCTTTTAATGTAAAAGTGGATTCAAAAATAAGAGAATTAGCAAAACAAAAAGGTATAGAAATACATACTTACAATATAATATATGAGCTTATTGAAGACATGAGGATGTATCTAACTAAAATGTTAAAGCCTGTTACACGAGAGGTTCGTGTTGGTTCTGCATCTGTAAGGCAAATATTTAATGCATCCAAAGCCGGTAATATAATCGGATGTTATGTCACTGATGGAGTTATAAAAAAAGATTCTTTAATTAAGGTAGTACGTGGCAGCAAATTGGTGCATGAAGGAAAGTTAAAAGCACTACGTAGATTTAAAGATGATGTTAAAGAAGTGGGTGTAAATTTTGAATGCGGAATATCGCTAGAGGGTAATATCGATATTAAAGTTGGAGACATTTTGGAAGCTTATCAATTAGTGCAAGAAGAAAGGACGTTATAGTAGTTGAATATGAAAAAGGAAATTAGAAACCTAAAAGTAGCATCGGTATTACATAGGGCAATATCAAAAGTCTTAATGGAAAGTAATGTGCTTAATGAAAAAGTAGTAGTATCTGATGTAAAGCTAAGCAAAGATTTGAAGAAAGCAGATGTATATATTGTGTTATCTTCATTGAACATCCAAAATGATAATGATGATATCAGCACTGTTGTTAATGAAATGAACCAATCTGCATGGTCAATACGTAAATCTATATTGTGTTATGTTGATTTGCGATTTATACCTGAGTTAGTTTTTAAGCCTGATTTAGCATTCGATAATTTTGTCAATGTAAGCAAAATATTACATAATCACACTTAATTAATGTATTTCAACCATTATTTCTCATTAATGAGAATACACAGTTTAACAGGTTTATGGCTTGTGCTATTTTCTAGCTTAAGCGGCATTCTTTTAGCCTCAACTTCTCTATCGTATCAGGCTCTTTTTCTCCTTGTTTTGTTTACTATAGGTGCATTTTTAATGAGACCCGCAGGGTGCATAATCAATGATATCTTCGATAGAGAAATAGATGCACATGTTGAACGAACAAAATATAGGCCACTTGCAAGTGGTGCATTAAACATAAAGCAGGCTTTGGCTTTACTTTCACTGTTACTGTCTATTGCCCTGGTAATCTTATTATTAACCAATAAAACTACTCTTATACTTGGAATAATTTCAATGTGCATGATAGTTATCTATCCCTTGCTAAAGCGTTACGTTTGGTGGCCACAATTGTTTTTAGGGTTTACTTTCAACATGGGATCACTCATGGGTTCAGCAGCAATAACAAACCAGATTAGCATAGAATCCTTGCTATTTTATATAGGATGCGTCTTTTGGACGCTTAGTTATGATACTATATACGCTCATCAAGATAAAAAAGATGATGAGAAATTAGGAATGAAATCTACTGCATTATATTTTGGCAATACAACAAAATCTTGGTTGAAAAGATTTTATTTAATATCCTTAATGGCATGGTTGTACGCTGGTATACTATCATCATTAAATAACATCTTTTATATTGCTTTACTTGCCATAGGATTCATATTTCACCACCAACACAAAAATTTCAATCCAAACGATTCTAATCAATGCATGTCCATATTTAAAAATAATTCCCAGATAGGACTCCTGCTCTTTTTTGGTATCCTTTTAGATAGAATTCTAAATTCTACTTTTGTATCCGTTCAGATGCATGGCTAATGTGTAAATATCGAAGCAAAAATGTTGTCATTCCAGTGTCAAGTACTGGGATGACAGAGAAAGCATCATATTGAAATGACACCATTTATTTCTATGGCTGTCTTTTCTATCTTATTTTGTCACCCTGCTGAATGGATTCTACTTTTTAGAACATATCTTGAAAGGAAATCAGGAAGATAATATGATAGGATCAGTAAAAAATATATCCAGGTGATGTAAGTGACAAAGAATGGAAATTTCTTGAGCCAAGAGTTGCACAAGGTGTGGCCAAGAAAGCACAAAATAAGCAATTATTAATGTTATACAATACATAATGAAAGGTATTTGCCAGTAGAGCAAAAGATTTTCCTCTATGGAAGACAGTGTATGATTATTTTTTTAGGTGGCGTAATAGTCACACATTGCTTGAATGCATACAAAACAAAGGCTGGTGTGCCCATTGATGTTATAAGATCAAATTACCGACCTTTTACTAGATGAAATCAAAAAGCTAAGGAATTAAGCCTTACCTTAATTTATTAAACCTCTATCCTGAATTAAATGACCTTGAACAGAAGTATTACTTAAATAACTTTGAGGCTCTAAGTTTATTTGCTGTTCTTCAACTTCTAATGTACTATCTCTATTGTGTAATATCTGCTCTATTGATTGATTTACTATTAAATCTAGTTCCTTATTAAATACAACCATAAATTTGTTAAACTTCTTTGGACTTAACTTACCTGTTTCTCTATCGTGGCATGCTTGCTCTACATATGAGTTTAAAATTCCTGAAATGTCATTAAACTTACCACCCGTGATTTTTGCAGTAACCTCTTTCTGCATTTCTACACAATCAATATTTAACCGATGCATTGATATCCCAATTTTTAATGCAGCTTGCTCTACTACTTTCTCAAATTCCTCTATAATATTTAATGCATAGCCCTGTGCTTCTAATGGTGATATAGACTGAACTACTGTGGAAATATAATTCTGACCTGTGATTTTCCTTATAAATACATCTAATAAAAGAAGTATACCGTTGTTATCAATACCTTGAACTGTAATAGCTTGAGAAGGTTCCATACTTATAGCTGCCTTAAAAGGAGAAGAAACAAACTGAAAAATACCTTTAATAGTATCTACCGTAGTGTAAGCAAAAATATTGATAAATGAAGATGGCTTACTTGTTCCGCTTGTAACTCCTATTTTATCAGGACCTATCTTATCATTTTGCAACGAATTTTCATCTTCTTGTGCAATACTGAGGCGATTATGGACACGTGTTGATAGGGAGCTGCTTTCTTCTTGCAAGTTAAGATGTTGGGTGATTTCTTCATTTCTTCTTATTCTTTCTTCTAGAAGGTTTCGTATTTCTAAGCTGTTTTCTTCATTAAGCGTATTTGCTACGGCTAAAGCTCCTCTAGCATCAACATAATCACTTTTATCAAGAATGAGCTTAACTACACCCAAATTGCCACGAGCAGCTGCAGTATGCAAAGGTGTCCAACCATTCTCATCTTTAGCGTTAACATTAGCACGCTTATTTATAAAAAGACCAGCTACTTGTAAATTATCATGAAGAGCAGCCCAGTGCAGAGGAGTAGCGCCATCATTGTTCTTAGCATTAACATTGGCTCCTCTCTCTATAAGCTTTTCTGCTGTACCTAAGCAACCATTAAAAAAAGCAGCATAGTGCAGAGGGACATTGTCATATTTATTCTTCTCATTAACATTAGCCCCTTTCTCTATAAGCTTTTCTACTATACTGACATTCTGATTAAGAGCAGCCCAGTGCAGAGGAGTAGCGCCATGATTATTCTTAGCATTAATATCAGCTCCTCTCTCTATAAGCTTTTCTACTACCTGTAATTTATCTGCAAGAACAGCTAAATGTAGAGGAGTATTGCCTCTATTGTCCCTAGCATTAACATCATCCCCTTTATTGATAAGATCCGCAACTTGATTAGCATCTCCACTACGTACAGCAGCAAATAATTCATTAATCATTTAACCTTCGATAAAAACCACTCAATTTCAAAGTAAGAAAAAAATCTTTTCCTGAATAAAACAGCTACCTCATAATATAAAGAAAAATATTTTCACTATCATATTTATTATACATAAAAAATTAATAGCTCAATATACTTTTCATAAAATACTCCATCTCTAAAACTTGTCAATCCCTATTTAGAAGTTTTTTTGATAATCTTTAATGAAAGTTCTTAACGAATTAATACTGACTTAATAGTATATATTACTAAAAATTTAAATAAAACAACCATTCCCAACAACTAAAACTGGCTAGTGAGAGAAGAGTTCGTTTTGGGATGGATTGGTCTGTTGCTGGAACTCAAGAACTGCTGCAAAAGGAAAGCCCCAGTTTTCATAGTAATTATGATATTAAAAAATCACGTTTAAAAATACTTTATACAAGTGAGAAACACCTCTTTTTGTTTTTGCAGCAGGTCTCCATGTATCCCTCTTTAATTAAGAGACTGACTAGCTCCTTGAGTTTGTTCAGTGTGTGGGTGATGAAGATTGCTGTTTACACCCTCGTTTCCAATTGTCTCTACAAACGCCTGTAATTTTAGTTTAGGAGCGTACCTCTTTTCAACATTAAAGTCTACAAAGTAAAATAGTGTATTATTTCGGACTCCTACTCTTTCTTCTTTAAAGTCATTTTTGTGCACCTCAAAAAATCTCTCCATGCCAAAGAATTTCGCCTTTTGAAAATCATATCTATAATGTGTTGATAGAAAATCCACCAATGGTTTATTATTGTGCAGGAAAATTTCTTTTTTTACTTCATCAGCCTTATTAATTAAAATATGTGCATATTCTGGATATAGCTTTTTTAAATTCTCTTCATTATCAAATTCATTACGTACGTTGGGAACGTTCAAAAAAGTGTGTCAAACCGAAAAAAAAGTAATAAATTGATATAAAAAATGGAGGTTTGATATGGGTCAAGCAAATAGAACTACTGGTTTGGTAGATTATAAAGAATTAGAAACAAATATCCTGTCATCTATACGAGAAGGAAGACCATTGACAGGAAGAGATGGAGCATTAACACCGTTTATAAAAAGGTTGCTAGAGGCAAGTCTGGAAGGTGAAATAGAAAGCCACATGTCAGCTAAAAGTGAAGAAAATAACCGAAGAAATGGAAGGAATGCAAAAACTTTACGTACAAGTTCAGGCTCATTTGAACTATTAACACCAAGAGACAGAGAAGGAAGCTTTGAACCGCAAATAGTCAAAAAAAGGCAAACAAGCCTACATCCAGAACTTGAAGCAAAGGTCTTAAGCACATATGCCAGTGGCATGGGATACAGAGATATAGCTTCACATGTTGAGGAAATATATGACCACAAAATATCAGCAGCAGAGATATCCAGTATTACTGATAAACTGCTACCAGTAATCAATGAATGGCGCAGCCGCCCACTGCAATCAGTGTATCCAATAGTGTTTATGGATGGCATGTTCTTTAAGGTCAAGGAGGACGGACATTGTATAAGTAAATGCATGTATAAGGGAACGTTCAAAAAAGTGTGTCAAGCCGCATTTTTAGTTCAACTCAATTTTCAATCTATCTGGAAAGAAAATATCAAGTTGAGACATAGTTAAAGCCCAATTAGGGAGAGCCATAATCCACTTTTGCTCTACCTTTTTTATAGCACAATATACCTGTTTGTACAAGGCATTTGTACTAGTAAATGAACCCTTAGTTTTAGTAAATTTCCTGATTTGTCTATGCAACCCCTCAATTGGATTGGTGGTGTAAATCAGCTTCCTAACTTGCCCAGAATACTTAAAATAACTGGATAAGTTTTCCCAATTGTTCTGCCAGGATTTTATAACTAAAGGATACTTCTCTCCCCATTTTTCTTCCAGCTCAAGCAGATAATTCTCAGCGATCTCTTTACTTGAAGCACGATATATTTTTTTCAAATCATTCATGAAAACTTTTACATCTTTGCTAGATACATATTTCAGTGAATTCCTTATCTGATGCACTATACATAGCTGTACTTCTGCCTTAGGAAACACACTATTTATAGCCGCAGGAAAGCTTTTTAGCCCATCAATGCAGGCAATTAGAATATCTTCTACTCCTCGCTCTTTTAGGTCATTTAGAACTCCCAACCAGAAGTTAGCTCCTTCACTTTCAGCCAAATAAAAACCTAATACTTCTTTTCTGCCATTTTGATTTATGCCCAATATATTATACATGCATTTACTTATACAATGTCCGTCCTCCTTGACCTTAAAGAACATGCCATCCATAAACACTATTGGATACACTGATTGCAGTGGGCGGCTGCGCCATTCATTGATTACTGGTAGCAGTTTATCAGTAATACTGGATATCTCTGCTGCTGATATTTTGTGGTCATATATTTCCTCAACATGTGAAGCTATATCTCTGTATCCCATGCCACTGGCATATGTGCTTAAGACCTTTGCTTCAAGTTCTGGATGTAGGCTTGTTTGCCTTTTTTTGACTATTTGCGGTTCAAAGCTTCCTTCTCTGTCTCTTGGTGTTAATAGTTCAAATGAGCCTGAACTTGTACGTAAAGTTTTTGCATTCCTTCCATTTCTTCGGTTATTTTCTTCACTTTTAGCTGACATGTGGCTTTCTATTTCACCTTCCAGACTTGCCTCTAGCAACCTTTTTATAAACGGTGTTAATGCTCCATCTCTTCCTGTCAATGGTCTTCCTTCTCGTATAGATGACAGGATATTTGTTTCTAATTCTTTATAATCTACCAAACCAGTAGTTCTATTTGCTTGACCCATATCAAACCTCCATTTTTTATATCAATTTATTACTTTTTTTTCGGTTTGACACACTTTTTTGAACGTTCCCATTTTTGGTGCTAAATAATTTAATCTTAAAATTTGGTGTATACGTCTTGTACCTATATTAATTTTGGCACTCAGCTCTTTCACACTTTCGTATTTTCCTTCTTCTAGTTCCCGTTTCCACAGGTAGGCTCTTACCACTGCTTTTAGCAATGCATTATTTGTTTTTCCTTCTGGTTCTATTACTACACATTTGTTTCCTTTCTTTTTTATTGGTATAAATTTTTCCTCTGATTCAGAACTCACCTCTATTCCATCCTCTCTCACCAATACTGTTCTTATTAACTTTTTCACTACTTCTTTCTGTTTTCCAAAACTTAAATTTTTCCACTCTTCTGCTTTTTCTCTCCATTTTTCATATAGCTGCTCCGCTTTCTTCATT
The DNA here is from genome assembly GCF_947250635.1 of Wolbachia endosymbiont (group B) of Parapoynx stratiotata. Classification (NCBI taxonomy): domain Bacteria; kingdom Pseudomonadati; phylum Pseudomonadota; class Alphaproteobacteria; order Rickettsiales; family Anaplasmataceae; genus Wolbachia; species Wolbachia endosymbiont (group B) of Parapoynx stratiotata. Next base: position 842,331 of record NZ_OX366335.1, read on the forward strand.
ATTTCTTTTTCCACTTCTCCTGCTACTATTGTTCGGTTTATTGATTCACAATTCTTTCCCCTTAAGTGATTGTTGCATACGTAATATCGGTACCTTTTATTCTCTTTTTTTGAGTACGTCAAAGGGTTCTGTCGCATTTGTAGGGAAGTAGAAAGAAGAATGATATAATTGTCTAAAAAAAAAGCAAAGATGTTTCGTATCAATCAAAAATTGTTGCCATATTTCAAAGGATTTAGCTTTTCAGAGGATGTTATCTGTATACATGAAATGTCGATTCTCTTTGAGCTATCGAGATTTGGAAGAAATGATGAGTATAAGGGGAGCAAAATGCTACGTTACAAAGGTGGGTTATCACCACTGATAGATGAGGCAGTAAGGAAAAGAAAGAAGCAGGTTGGTAGTAGTTGGAGAGACTTACATTAAATTAAACGGTAAATGGGTTTATTTATATACTGTAGACTTGTGTGTTAGTAGAGACAAGTCTGCAGCACTTGCATTCTTTCGTAAAGCCTTCAGGAGTAACTATCTTCCTGAGAAAATTGTAATTGATAAAAGCGGCAGTAATACTGCTGCTCTTGATGATTTGAATGCAGAAATTTCTGAAGATTACAGTTCTTCAAATAAAATATCTAAATAATATTGTTGATAGATTTATCAAAAAACTAATAAAGCCAATGCTTGGGTTTAAAAGCTTCCATTCCGCAAAGATTACCATCACAGGCATAGAAAATATTCGTATGATTCAAGAAAGACAAATTATTAAAATAATGTTTCTACTTTTGAGAATTTTGCTATGTTAATGGCTTCATAACTCCTATAATCCCACCTTTAATGATCTTCTTTCCTATGGTTTATAGATGCGACAGAACCAGCCATTATACCTCTGCATATAATGGCTTTTCAGATTGCTTGTACGATAGGATATATATTGATTTTTATTACTAGTGCAGATACGATAAAGCTTTAAGCACTACAAGATGGAGCAATTTGAGAGCTTTTACATCACTACGCCAATATATTACGTAAACGACAAGCCACATATCGGCCACGCATATACTTCCCTTATCTGTGATGTTACAGCTAGATTTATGAAATTAGCTGGAAAGAACGTCAAATTTACCACTGGTACAGATGAACATGGACAGAAAATTGAAAAAGCGGCTAAGGTAAAGGGAATAGAGCCAAAAGAATTTACAGATGAAATAAGTGTTACGTTCAGAAAATTGGCTGAGCTAATGAACTTTGATTATGATGATTTTATTCGCACCACAGAAGAACGTCATGAAAAAGCAGTTATAGCTCTATGGAATAGGCTTGAAGAGAGAGGGCAAATATATCTGGATTCTTACTCAGGTTGGTATTCAGTTCGTGATGAAGCGTTTTATCAGGAATCAGAGTTGATAGATGGCAGAGCACCAACAGGTGCTGAAGTTCAGTGGATAAAAGAAGAGAGCTACTTTTTTCGTTTGTCAAGTTGGCAAAATAAATTACTAGAGTTATACGAAAATCAGCCGAATTTCATCTTTCCTGAGAGCAGAAAAAACGAGGTGGTATCGTTTGTAAAATCAGGACTTACTGACCTTTCGATTTCTCGTACTAGTTTTAATTGGGGAATAAAAGTACCAGGGAATGACAAGCACGTAATTTATGTTTGGATAGATGCGCTCACTAACTATCTCACATCAATAGGCTTTCCTAATATAGAAGATGAGGAATATAAGAAGTTTTGGACAAACTCCTTCAACGTTCATGTGATCGGTAAAGACATATTGCGTTTTCACGCTATATACTGGCCAGCTATTCTTCTTGCAGCAGATTTACCACTGCCAAAGCAAATTGCAGTTCATGGTTGGTGGCTAAACGAGGGGGAAAAAATATCCAAATCCCTTGGTAACGTTATAGATCCAATTGATCTTGCAGAAGAGTTTGGTGTTGATCAACTACGCTATTTTCTCCTTCGGGAAGCAAGTTTCGGTCAAGATGGTAATTTCAGTAAGAAGAACATGATCAGCCGCATAAACTCAGAGCTGGCAAACAATATAGGCAATTTAGTGCAAAGAACAATTTCATTTCTGCACAAGCAATGCTTTGGAGTTGTACCAGTGGTCGATCGCAATTTGCTTAAAGATGATGAGAGTTTACCAAATTGCAAAGCCATAATTGATCAAGTAATGGATCATCTATCAAAGTATGAATTTAACCAGATTATACTCCTGATTATCAATATCTCTTCCAAGGCCAATGCTTACATAGATAAAAGTGCACCCTGGACACTCAGTAAAACCGATAGAGAGCGCATGGATTTAGTAATCTACAAATTACTTGAATACATTAGAATGATTGGCATTTTGCTGCAGCCAATTGCTCCAAAGTCAGCAAAAATGATACTCGATCAGTTGCAAATTCCAAAAGAACAACGTGATTTAAAATCTCTGTGCAACGCATGTGTAAGCTTAGGCATTACACTGCCTAAACCTACGCCGATTTTTTTGAGGATCGATATTTAAAGAATCCTTAGTAAGCCGTTACAAGACTAGACTGAGTTGGCCGTTCTGTAGTTAGCCTTTTTAATTCAACAGAGTCAAAAAAAAGGTTCTGTCGCATCTATAAACCATAGGAAAGAAGATCATTAAAGGTGGGATTATAGGAGTTATGAAGCCATTAACATAGCAAAATTCTCAAAAGTAGAAACATTATTTTAATAATTTGTCTTTCTTGAATCATACGAATATTTTCTATGCCTGTGATGGTAATCTTTGCGGAATGGAAGCTTTTAAACCCAAGCATTGGCTTTATTAGTTTTTTGATAAATCTATCAACAATATTATTTAGATATTTTATTTGAAGAACTGTAATCTTCAGAAATTTCTGCATTCAAATCATCAAGAGCAGCAGTATTACTGCCGCTTTTATCAATTACAATTTTCTCAGGAAGATAGTTACTCCTGAAGGCTTTACGAAAGAATGCAAGTGCTGCAGACTTGTCTCTACTAACACACAAGTCTACAGTATATAAATAAACCCATTTACCGTTTAATTTAATGTAAGTCTCTCCAACTACTACCAACCTGCTTCTTTCTTTTCCTTACTGCCTCATCTATCAGTGGTGATAACCCACCTTTGTAACGTAGCATTTTGCTCCCCTTATACTCATCATTTCTTCCAAATCTCGATAGCTCAAAGAGAATCGACATTTCATGTATACAGATAACATCCTCTGAAAAGCTAAATCCTTTGAAATATGGCAACAATTTTTGATTGATACGAAACATCTTTGCTTTTTTTTTAGACAATTATATCATTCTTCTTTCTACTTCCCTACAAATGCGACAGAACCGTCTTGAGCGCCCATGCCTTTCTGCTTAGACACTTGCTTAGTTTTCTGCAATGGTTTAACATTATTATCTGGTTGCTTGTCAATATTTGGTGTGTCTTGAAGCTGTGTCATACCTGTTACGTAAAATCTTATACCAAAATAAGTATATTAGTTAATTATGTAAAAATGATTAACATAGAATGAGCAACTCTTTATGCGGACACTTATGATTTATGATTATGGATTTTTAAATTTTTTCTTGTTGTAAGGTGACTCTAATCATTATTCACAGGCTGCTATATTAAAGAAGGAAAGAGTATCTAATGCTAATGGCGAGATTAACTGGCCACAAGTTTCTCAGGTTAGCCAAAAAGATTGGCAAGATGCAAGAAAAAGTTATCAATATTGGAATGATACTGATGACGGTAGTTTAATTGTCACCTAGATATGTCCATGCTATGAAAATTAGAAGCTGAATTCTTTATTACAGGCGTATTAATCAACCCTCATTCTAGAGCTAGAAGTTAGTAAAATCTCCTGTATAATAAACTTATGTGACGCAAGTCTATTATACAGGCTATGTGCATTATCTTCCGCGACCTGTGTTTGTTTTTTCTACTTCAGGAGTATTGACAGGCGTTACCGATGGATCATCAAGCTTTGTTGCTTGCTTTAAACCTTCTCTTATACTTTGATCTTGACTTAAAATTTTGTCGAAGTTTTTACTTTGTTGATTGCCATTCATCACGCTAATTTCTAAGCCAGGTCCTTTATAATTGAAAGACTCGCCGGGTTGGACATTATTTTCCTTACCATCAATATTTAAGTTAATCGCATTAGTAACATTCGGAAAAGTTGTATCTTGCTCAGAACTATTGTATGTAATCTTAATATTGAGAGCTTTATCTTGATAATTAAATGCTTTTCCTGGTTCTAAATTGAACTCTTTTCCATTTATATTTATGAAAGAGCTTTGACTCATACTATGTTGCTGAATTCCGTTATTTGATATACTTTTTTGAGCAGCTTCTTTTGTATCACGAGCATTTTCCACATTCTTTTCATCCTCACCAAAAAGTTTTTCTAATATTTTTTTCAAAAAGCGCCCCAAGAGACTAAGCAAGCCTTCTTCTTTCTGATTTTCTTGCGGTTGTGGTGTATCATCTTGCTTAAGTTCTCTGCTACTCTTTGAGTTTTGCACTCCCATGCCTTTCTGCTTAGAAATCTGATTAATTTCCCGTAATGGTTTATCATTGTTATCTGGTTGCTTAAGCTCTTCACTACTCTTTGTAGTCATTGAAGCTTGAACTCCTATGTCTTTTTGTTTAGAAATTTGCTTAGTTTCCTGCAATGATTTATCATTGCTGTCTGGTCTACTACTTTTATTTATACCAAATTCCTTTCTTAGCTCTTGTGTTGATCTTGTGAGTTTACGTATTTCCTCATTTTCTTGCCTTTGTCGTCTTTGAAGCTCTTTATTTAATTCAGCAACATTCTTCATCTTGCCTTCGAGTTCTTGATTTCTTGCAGCATTCAGAGCCTTTGTTCCTTTTGCTATATGATCAACCTTCTCTTCTAGCGATGTGCCTTCCGGAAAAGCACCTGGAGAACGTTTAAAAACGTCTTTGAATTTCTTTTCAACACTTGGTGTGTCTTTAAACTGTGCCATACCTACTACCTGAAAGCATATAATATAACCAGTGTATTAGGTTACTATGTAAAAATGATTAACATAGAAGCTTTATCATCAAAATATTATTTACTTATTAGTTTAAAATACGTCACAATATAAAAATGAAAAATAGCCGATTAGCGGTAGTATTCGATTGGGATAATACCTTAGTTGATACTCAAGATAATATTTCTAATGCCATTAAGCATACTTTAGATTTGATGGGATCTGGCAGTAAAGTTGTTGATAGAAATTCTCATGAATCAAGAAAGAGCTACATGGTCAATTTGTTTGGTGATCAGTGGAAAAAAGCGAATCAGATATATCAAAAATACCTAGATAATGCATTGTTACAAAATATTACTCTGAATGAAGGAGTAGAGAAAATGCTGCAGACACTGAAAAGCCACAATATTTACCTAGCGATAGTTAGCAATAAGAAAAATACTAATTTACGTCAAGAAGTTGCCTACTTTAAACTAGATTCTTACTTTGAAAGAATAGTTGGATCATGTGATACTGCAGAAGATAAACCATCTGCAACTCCACTGCTATTTGCACTAGAGGAGAGTACGCTACCTGTAAATAGAGAAAATGTGTTTTTTGTTGGTGACAGCATCACAGATATTCTATGTGCACAAAATGCAAATTGCTTACCTATTGTATACGGACAATCAATAAGAGGTTATGAAGATTTGTTATATTTTCAACATTTTAATAAACTTACAGAATTCATAGTAAAGTATTTGAAAGATAGGTGGTAATGACAGAGATCGCTAGTGTACACAGGCGCTTTTGCGCATATTTAATAGATGTAGCAATTTTATTAATTCCAACCTTACTAATTGTGTTGTCATTAGGGGATTTTCCATTAATTTTACACCTTTCATACATGTGTATAAATTGTGGCTACTTTACATATTTTATATCTTCAACAGCTCAAGCAACTCCTGGTCAACAGTTAATGAATATATATACTATCACTTTAGATAGTTCTAAAATAGGTTTGAGCTTAGCATTTGATCGCACTATCTCTCAGTTTTTTCTTCCTATGCTAAATAATTCAATTATCACCTTTATCAAACTTTTTCAAACATCAGTAAATGCTTTAAGTACACTAGAAGTGATTATAGTGATGCTTACCTTCAGTTGGTATTTAGTTGCTTGCTTCTCTCAGAGGAAACAGGCATTTCATGATGTGCTATTTGATACGATTGTTGTGAGAAAAATGAATTGATGTTGCCTTGATTGTTATGTAGATTACATTGGTATATTAGCTAAAGAAAGGTTATGAATAAAGAAATAGTAGAACATTTAAATAAATTACTTACAAATGAGCTGACTTCTGTACGCCAGTATCTTTTGCATTTTGCGATTCTTAAAGATAGCGGAATCAATAAACTTGCAGAAAAGATGAAAAACGAGCTTAATGAAGAACTTGAGCATGCAAATAGGCTAGCAGAAAGAATTTTACTGCTTAAGGGCGTGCCAAATTTTCAAGATACAAATCAAATCTCAAAGTATGAAGGAAAGTTCACAAAAGATACAATACAGAAAATCTTAGAAGATAATTTTAAGTTGGAAGAAGGAGGTATAAAGGGCATCAGAGAGGCAATTTCTGTTGCTGAAAAAGAAAAGGATTGCGTTAGTGTAATGTTATTAGAAGAGCTAATGAAAAATGAGGAAGAGCACTTACATTGGATTAAAGGACAGATCGACCTTATTGAACTTGTAGGTATCGAAAATTACTTGAGAACACAAATATAGAGTGTTAAGAAAAACATTATTTATTTTCATTATACCTTTTTTACTTCTTTTTTCACTCGGGTTATGGCAATTATTTAGGTTAAATTGGAAGAACAATATTATCAAAAATATGGATCTTCCAGTTATTCATCTACTGCCTAGTGATAATCTTTCAAAGTTTAACTACAGAAACGTTAGAATCGACGGAATTTTAAGTGATATAGAACTATATGTTTTCGCAGGTCAACGTGGCTATCATGTGCTGTCTCCTATGTTGCTTATCAATGGACATTATATGTTAATAAATAAAGGAATAGTCAGAGAAAAAAAAGAAGAAAAAGCAAAAATTGAAAAAGTAGCTGCTGATGGCGTTTTGTATTGTGATGGTAGCAAAAATTGGTTTATCAAAAATGATATTGCTTCAAATACATGGTTTACCCTAAGTACAGAAGAGATCTCCAATGAACTAGGTATTAAGCTAGAGAAATGTATATTGTGGCAAGATAATTTTGGTGGCAAATTGACTATACAGCCAATAAAGCATCTTGAATACGCAATTACTTGGTTTGCACTTTCCTTGATTTGGCTCATTATGTGCGTATTTTACTATAGGCAAAATATATATATAAGTCGTAGAGATACAGTGTGGAAAAAGAAAAGCTACAAATAGAAAAAATGCAACAAAGTGGAAGAAAATACTTATTACAAGGGTTAGTGATATGTCAGTGTTGCAAATCCGTTTATTATGGAATGAGTAATGCTAAGGGAGGAAGAAGTTACTATCGTTGTCCTGGAAAACGTTTTGGTGAATGTAACAGCAAATCAATACGCGCAGATATACTAGAAGGGGTAGTATGGGAAGAAGTGAAGATGTTAAGAGGGCGTATAACGAAGGAAAAGTGTGATTTATCAGAGGTAGATTGGGAGACTAAATTTAATATAATTAGAAAGTTAGTTCAGCGTATTGAAATTGATGATGATAATGTACATATGGTGTTTCGATTAAAAGAACTCGCTCTCGAAAGACAAAAAGAAGATATTCAACCTTGTACCAGAATTATAAAGAATGTAGTGCTATCAAATGCAATAGGAATGCATAAAGTTAGCAATGCCCTGGCTGCAATATCAGTTGCAGTGAAACTTGGAATTAGTGATGAAGAGATTAAAAAAGGTCTTTTGGAATTTAAAGGAGTAGCAAGGAGATTTTCTTTAATTGCCGATATTAAAGGTGTTAAGTTAATTGAGGACTATGCTCATCATCCAAATGAAATACAGGCAACCCTGTCAGCAGCACGTTTGACCACTAAAGGAAAGGTAACAGGAATTATCGAGCCGCTTCGTTTTGCTCGTATTCGTAATTTTTTTGATGAGTTCGTACGAATTTTCATGATGTTTGATTATGTAATTCTCACTCCTGTCCATCCTCCAGAAGATAAGCCTATTCCTGGCTGTGGAATTGATGATATACAAAAAACCTTGATCAGTAATGGGTTTAATGATGTGAAGATTATGAATGATGCTTTACTCATTTCACATTTTATTAGTAATTCGACAAGTTCAGGAGATGTAGTATTATTTATTGGTGCTGGTAGTAATATAGCTAAACTAGCGAAAGAAACTGCAAAGCTGCTGCTAGTAAAATAAACTTAAGCATTGGTGATTTATATGATAAAATTGTGTAGTAAAACTGGATCCCAGTGTCTAGGCAAACAACTGTACAGACATTGCGATATGGGGATAGCTTCCATTAAGAATGGTGTCATCCCAGTGCCCAGACACTGGGATCCAGAAAACTTAACTTTAAATAAGTGGCTGTATAATAAAAACTGGATTCCAGTGTCAAGCACTGGAATGACACCATCTGCTACTCAAATTATCTGTTTATCTGTAGGTTGCAATGTTCGTACACTGAAATGTTACAGCGCTGGGGTGACATTTCCCGAACGTGAACACAATTGTGAATCTAGTGGAGGTTTAGCATGATGAAAAAGACGATCAGCAGTGTATTTGCAAGAGAAATTTTAGATAGCAGGGGTTACCCAACAATTGAGGTAGAAATAGAACTATGTGATGGAGCAACAGGTAGAGCCGCTGTCCCCTCTGGGGCTTCGACCGGTAAACTAGAAGCATTGGAGCTGAGAGATCAAGATGAAAAAAGGTATTGTGGTAAAGGAGTGCTGAAAGCTGTTCAATCTGTGAGTGGAGTGATAGCAAATAAAATCATTGGCATGGATGCAGCAAACCAGAGTGCAATTGATAAAGTTTTAATTGAACTAGATGGAACAAAAAATAAATCTAAACTTGGAGCAAATGCAACTTTGGGTGTGTCTCTTGCTGTTGCAAAAGCAGCAGCAAACAGCTTTAAAATGCCGTTATATAAGTATTTGGGAGTAGGGGAAGAGCAGATGCCAGTTCCGCTAATTAACGTCATTAATGGTGGAGTACATGCAGATAATAAACTAGATTTTCAAGAATTTATGATTCTTCCGGTTGGTGCTGAAACTTTCAGTGAAGCAATCAGAATATCTGCAGAGGTATTTCATAACTTGCGCAGCATTCTTAAGAAAAAAGGTTATAGCACAAACGTAGGAGATGAAGGTGGTTTTGCACCAAACATTGGAAGCACTGAAGAAGCTCTTAATTTGATAATTCAGGCTGTTGAATCTGCCGGTTATTCGATGAAAAACCACTTTGCACTGGGTCTTGATGTTGCTGCATCTACTTTTTATGAAGATGGAGTTTATAAATTTGAAAACAGAGAACTCACTTCAGAGGAATTGGTTCAGTATTATTTTGACCTTGTAGGCAAATATCCAATAATTTCTATAGAAGATGCAATGAATGAAGACGACTATGAAGGTTGGAAATTACTTACTGTAAAACTTGGGAATAAAGTTCAATTGGTTGGAGATGATTTATTTGTTACAAATTGTGAACTAATAAGTAAAGGAATAGAGGAGAAAATGGCAAATGCTGTACTAATCAAGCCAAACCAGATAGGAACACTTACGGAAACTTTTGCTGCTATTGAAATGGCAAAATCAAATGGCTATAGGGCTATTATTTCGCATCGCTCAGGTGAAACAGAAGACACAACGATATCCCACATAGCGGTTGCATCGAATTGTGGACAAATCAAGACTGGCTCGCTGTCGCGTTCTGATAGGCTTGCAAAGTATAATGAATTAATGAGAATAGAAAGTTCATTAGGAGAAAATGCTAAATATTATTGTGGGTTATCATGGACTTCATAGACGAAGTTAAATTATATTTAAAAGCAGGTGATGGTGGCGATGGCTGCGCGAGTTTTCGTCGAGAAAAATTCGTTGAATTTGGTGGCCCAAACGGTGGTAATGGGGGCAGGGGAGGAGACATAATTTTCATCAGTGATGCAAATCTCAACACTTTGCTTAATTTTCGTTGTCGAAGACATATTAAAGCAAGTAGTGGAAAAAGTGGTACGAGTAGAGATAGATCTGGCACGGCAGGAAAAGATATTATACTTAAAGTTCCAGTTGGTACACAAATAATCGATGAAGAAAGTGAGGAAATAATAGTAGATCTTGATAAACCTGACATGGAATTTCAAGTAGTGAAAGGTGGAAAAGGTGGGCTTGGAAATACTAACTTTAAATCTGCTACTAATAGGGCACCAAGACATTTTACCCATGGTCAGCCCGGTGAAGAAAGAAATATAATATTGAAGCTAAAAGTTTTATCTGATGTTGGCATTATTGGTATGCCAAATGTAGGTAAATCTAAATTTTTAACCCGCTGCTCGAATTCTGATACGAAAGTAGGCGATTATGAATTTACTACTATAAGACCACATTTAGGTGTAGCAAAAGTGGATTATAGCGAAATTGTAATAGCAGATATTCCTGGAATAATCGCTGATGCTCATCTTGGAGTTGGGCTCGGACACAAATTTTTAAAGCACATAGAAAGGTGCAAAATTTTACTGCATTTAATTGATGTAACGCGCGATGACGTTATCTCAGCTTATAATTGTACGCATAATGAACTGAAGCTTTACAATAGCGATCTTGTTGAAAAAGAGGAAATTGTAGTGTTAAATAAATGTGACTTATTGGAAGAAACAGAAATTCTTGAGAAGAAGAATCATTTAGCCAATTATCTTGATAGAGAAGTACTGTGCTTATCAATCGACGATGATTTACAGCCCATCTTAAGATTATTAAATGAAAAAGTGAAAATTAAGGAAATTAATGTATATGATCCTTTTAAGATGTGAATTTTTTATTTGACAATCAAAGTCTGGATTCCAGTGGGTAATTTTCCACAGTTGTCTGCATTTTTTGTTCCACAACTTATCTTTTTTTCGGCTTGTGCCATTTCTCACACTGTCTCTTGCTTTCTTGAACTCAGAAATTCAATAGCTACAAAAGCATTTGAGTAGTTTTTTGTTAAGAATTAGGCATAGAATCCCCCATATTTATTAATAAAGAACAGAAAAAATGTAACGCACATACGACAGAGATTAAGCATATGTGTGCACCCATGTGCGCTGAAGAAGATACGCTACATTTTTACTGAGTTTGATTATTTGATAGAAAAGTCTGCAGACGAAGATAGATTTTGAGCTCTAAAAATACCTCTACTGTGAGTATACTAAGATTAGATAAATAGGCGAAGTAATTTTTATATTAGTTTTTTAGTTGCCAATCAATTTGGAGTTCAATAACTTGACATTTATTCAATACTACTGTATAATAAGCATGTGTATTTTTTATACACTATGGCAATAAAATTACCTTGTAATAGGTGTATTGGACCCGAGGGCAGTACTCGGCGCCTCCACCATATTTTTTGATTGATATGGGGGCGAGTAAGGATCGACATGCATAGTAAAGATGGTAGCTTTGCTCGGTTAGATACCACCGCTAAGAGTTCACAATTTAGATGCAAACGATAACTTTGCTGCTGAAGACAATGTTGCATTAGCTGCTTAATTTAGGCACTATAACTTCATTGCTATAAGCACGGTTTAGGGAACGCCGGGTAACAGAAGTTCCCCCAAACATGTAAGGGTTATATGGATAAAACAGATTATCAGAAGTCGCTTAGTTATGCTAAATTTCAAGTTATCAAAAAGGCTTTGAATACTATATTAGATAATGTTTTTACTCCTCACTTAGAAATAGTATTTTCTACGCGCTTTAATGGTGTTGTCATGCCAGACTACTTGAAAGAATCATACCCTACTCAAATGCTTATTATATTACAGCATCAATTTTTTGGTCTAAAAATTCTTGAAGATAAGTTTAGCGTCAGTTTGAGCTTTCGTGGAAAACAAGAACAAGTCACTGTACCGTTTTTTGCTATTAGTGAGTTTCATGATAAAATTTCAGGAGATACTTTAGTATTTAGCGTTGATTCTGATAAAGAATATGAAAGTGAGAAATGTGCTGAAAAGTCATCAAATGGTAGTATTATATCTATAGATCAACTTTACGATAAGTAGTTACTTCATTTTATAAATAAAAAATATTGTATCTGTTCAGGATATCGACAAGACCATAGAGTAAAAGTGAGTTTATAACAAATGGTATCATTTGAGTAGCTGACATTGGCTTTCACATAAAAAATGTTGTAAAGCGCTTTCATGTTTACCAACGGTTCTGTCACATCTATAAACCATAGGAAAGAAGATCATTAAAGGTGGGATTATAGGAGTTATGAAGCCATTAACATAGCAAAATTCTCAAAAGTAGAAACATTATTTTAATAATTTGTCTTTTTTGAATCATACGAATATTTTCGGTTCTGTCGCATTTGTAGGGAAGTAGAAAGAAGAATGATATAATTGTCTAAAAAAAAAGCAAAGATGTTTCGTATCAATCAAAAATTGTTGCCATATTTCAAAGGATTTAGCTTTTCAGAGGATGTTATCTGTATACATGAAATGTCGATTCTCTTTGAGCTATCGAGATTTGGAAGAAATGATGAGTATAAGGGGAGCAAAATGCTACGTTACAAAGGTGGGTTATCACCACTGATAGATGAGGCAGTAAGGAAAAGAAAGAAGCAGGTTGGTAGTAGTTGGAGAGACTTACATTAAATTAAACGGTAAATGGGTTTATTTATATACTGTAGACTTGTGTGTTAGTAGAGACAAGTCTGCAGCACTTGCATTCTTTCGTAAAGCCTTCAGGAGTAACTATCTTCCTGAGAAAATTGTAATTGATAAAAGCGGCAGTAATACTGCTGCTCTTGATGATTTGAATGCAGAAATTTCTGAAGATTACAGTTCTTCAAATAAAATATCTAAATAATATTGTTGATAGATTTATCAAAAAACTAATAAAGCCAATGCTTGGGTTTAAAAGCTTCCATTCCGCAAAGATTACCATCACAGGCATAGAAAATATTCGTATGATTCAAGAAAGACAAATTATTAAAATAATGTTTCTACTTTTGAGAATTTTGCTATGTTAATGGCTTCATAACTCCTATAATCCCACCTTTAATGATCTTCTTTCCTATGGTTTATAGATGCGACAGAACCTTTTTTAGTGCTGTGCATATTTGGCAGTAGACGTTTACTTATTACTAAATTTATTATAGTATAATTTAAAATCCTCATGGTATCGAACCATTTCACTAAGTACAATGATAAAAAAACTAGCCTTTCTATGTCTAATATTCGTTTTGATGAGTAGTTGTAGTTTTAGCAATAGGTGTAATCACACTGCAGGTCATTATAAAATTGGCAATAGCTATACAATAAATGGTATCACCTACCACCCAAAATACTGTAGCTGTTACGAAGAAGTAGGAATAGCATCGTGGTATGGAATAGAAGATCATGGCACAATTACAGCCAACGGTGAAGTGTTTAATCGTCACTTGATTTCTGCAGCACATAAGACCTTGCCCCTACCCTGCTTTGTTCGTGTTACTAATTTAGAAAATGGAAGAAAGCTTGTTATAAGAGTTAATGATAGAGGGCCATTTGTTGAAGGTAGAATAATAGACTTGTCAGAAAAAGCAGCACAAGTTTTAGGACTTCATAAGTCTGGGCTTGCGAAGGTAAAAGTCGAGTACTTAAGAAAGAGGTCAGAACAATTGATACAAAATACTCCTCATTACAAAAGGCAATATGAAAAAGAAATGCAGAAACGTCACCCAAAACAAAACAATGCAGAAAGTAAGGGATATGTAGCATTTTTTGTAAACGCTCAAGTAGCTAAATCAGCTGCATCAAAGCTTCGTAATCAAGGAATAGAAAATGTTAGATTGCTTTTCAAGAATGATCAATATTGCGTAAAAGTAAGTTAAAACCTGCATTACAGATTGTGTAGCATGCCAGAAACTATTTGACAAATGAGAATGTTCCAAAAGCATGTGCGTCAAGTTGAGAAATTATCGTGAAATATAGCAATATTTAAGATTGGTATTTTATTTGTTACATTTCAGGTAGTGACAGCTACCTAAGCTAGAGCTGTAAAAAATAATCTACCACTCAAGAAATTCCATTAAAAAAATAGCATAATCTTTCTCGGGAGTGTTAAATAAACTGTGTCAAACCGAGAAGTAAAGTAATAAATTGATAAAAAAATGGAGGTTTGACAATGAGTCAAGCAAACAGAACTACCGGTTTGGTAGACTATAAAGAATTAGAAACAAATATCTTATCATCTATACGAGAAGGAAGACCATTGACGGAAAGAGATGGAGCATTAACACCATTTATAAAAAAACTGCTAGAGGGAAGGCGAGATAGAAAACCATTTGTCGGCTGAAAGCGAAGAAAACAACCGAAGAAATTCAAAGACTTTACGGACAAGTATTTGAACTATTGACACCAGGAGATAGAGAAGGAAGTTTCGAGCCACAAGTAGTCAGAAAAAGGCAAACAACCGAACTTGAAGCAAAGGTTTTAAGTACATATGCCAGTGGCATGGGATATAGCATCGCATGTAGAAGAAATATAAAATATCTGCAGCAGAGATATCAAGTATTACTGACAAATTGTTACTGGTAATCAACGAATGGCGCAGTCGTCCGCTGCAATCTGTATATCCAATAGTGTTCATGGTTTTTTAAGGTCAAGGAGGACGGGCATTGTGTAAGCAAATGTATGTATAACATATTAGCAAAATGGCAGAAAAGAAGTTTTAGGCTTTTATATAGCAGAAAGTGAGGGAGCTAACTTTTGGCTAGGGATGTTAAATGACTTAAAAGAGAAAGGAGTAGAAGATATCCTGATTGTATGTGTTAAAAAGCTTTCCTAAAGCAATAAACAGTGTATTTCCTAAAGCAGAAATGTATAGTACATCAGATAAGAAATTCACTGAAATATGTATCGAGCAAAAGTTTTCATGAATGATTTGAAAAAAACATATCAAGTAGAGAAATTGCCGAGAATTATTTACTTGAACTGGAGGAAAAATAGGGAGATGGTATGAATAAGTATTGCTTGGTTGGAAGCAAGAGAAGATAATGACTTCTCAGAGTGGATAGGTGGCAGGTTGGATGTTTTTCTGAAGCACTTTCTGCCCAGGGAGTAGAAAGAAGACTTCGTGGGGGAGATTAACTGCCCCTGCCACCGAAAATCATCGTGAGGCTCACAAAATGTGATGACCTCGTATAGGAGTTTGGAACAACCGGCAATATTCTACTCTGATATATTGAAATATGCAATTGGAGGAAAAAATATGCGTCACATTGGAGTCGATTTACATACCAATAGTTTTACTGTTTGTTACTTACAAGAAGGGAAACCTGAGCATATTCAAACGTTTCGCTTAAAAGACTTGGATAATTTCACCAAAGATCTTATATGTTAAAAACAAGTCTTTATAAGTATTAAGAAGTAGTAATATAAAGATGTATAGAGAAGAGGAACCGTCATAGATCTTGGTCATAAGGGACCGTATTGGAGCAAGGTTCTCTTCTCTGTTTATATACTGAATAGTTCCGAACAACTGATTGAGTTTTTAGGCTCGTATATAAGGGTGGAAAATGCAGTATTATATTATTCTTACGGAGGAATTATGAATTCATCAAATATCATTGCTGGCATTGATGTTAGCAAAAATAAGCTAGATATCCACATTCATCCACTTGGACATTATAAAGTATTTGAAAATGACGTTCAAGCTATTGATCAAATACTCGACTTTTTACGTTTGCATAATGTAACCAAAGTTGGACTTGAAGCAACTGGTGGGTACGAAAAATTATGTGCTTATACTTTACTAAGCCATGGTTTCGAAGTATATGTTATTCAACCTAGATGGGTTAGAGATTATGCAAAAAGCCTTGGTATCGCTACTAAAACTGATAAAATAGACTGCAGCATCATCTCACGTTATATCAATAATACAGATATGCGTGTTACTCCTTTAAAGGTTAGTAATATTGACAGTTTGAAGCAAAAGTTATCTCGCAGAAATCAATTAGTGGAAATGGCAAAAATACAAAAAACTCAAGCTCATCAAGTAACTGATATATCCATAATCAAACAAATGGAAGAACTACTTGCCATTTTGCAAAGTCAAATTCAAGTTTTAGAAGACGAGATGATAACATTGATTGAGCAAAGTCAAGAGCTTAAAGAAAAATACATATCAATAACTAGTATGCCAGGAGCAGGTAGAATCTTAGCTATTACTATGATCTGTTATCTACCAGAATTAGGAACTCTCCGACATAAAGAAATATCTAGCCTTTCTGGAGTTGCACCTTTTAATCGAGATAGTGGTTTTAGTAAAGGAAAAAGATGTATTCAAGGTGGTAGATCACAGATTAGAACAGTTTTACATATGTGTGTTCTTAGTGCACAAAAGTACAATTCTTATATAAGAATCTTCTTTGATAGGCTATACGATCAATACAAAAAACCATATAAAGTTGCTTCTACTGCTGCCATGAGAAAATTACTTATCCTTGCTAACTCTTTAATCAGAGATGGCAGGGTTTTTACTGAGGAATATAGCCCTAAAGCTGCTTAGATTGAAAATTAGTGTAGTTGTGGATAAGTGCGCTTACACAGACTGAAAGCACTTATCCACATCCACACTTCTTAAAAGAATTCAAATCAAATACTACAACTTAAATTACGTAAAATGTGTTAAAAGCATCTTTGGCTTTATAGTCCACTAAGTAAAAATTTATTTTTAGTATTTTTCTATTGACTTTTAACACAACTGCTTCAAGAAACAGATGAAGTAGCCATAGAGGCAACAGGTAACAGCTGTTTCTTTTATGATGCAGTTTCACCTTACGTTAAACGCATAGTAATAATTGCTCCTGGGCAGTTTGAAGTTGTTCGTCGCTCTGTGAACAAAACAGATAAGCATGATGCACGAGCTATTGCTTTCTTTCTCAGCAAAGATATGTTGCCTGAGGCAAGGTGCAAAAACAAACAATGCCAGCAGTTAGCTTCTCTTCTTCAAATGAGAGATCAGTTAGTAAAGTCACGGGTATCTTTAATCAATAAAGTTCATGGTCTTTTTAATTACCATGGAATAAAAATTAAAAAAGAAGTACTTACAACTAAAGTAGGATTTGAACGTGCTACTCAAAAGCATAATTGGGATCCTTTAGAAAAAGTTGAAATTGAAGTGATTAGCTATCATTTAGAAGCTATCCGAGAAAGCCTTAAAAAGCTTGAAAAGGAAATTATAGCTTTCGCTAAACAACTTCCTGGGTTCAGCAATCTTATCAGCATAAAGGGAATAGGTCCAATTTCTGCAGCTGTTTTTATTGTAACAATCGGAGACATTAATGATTTCCGTAGACCTGAGAAACTTACTGCATATTTTGGAGTTGTACCAAGAGTTTCTCAATCTAATCAGCAATGTACAATTGGAAGAATTACCAAACGAGGGTCAAAAATAGCGCGTACTTCTTTAGTTCAATGTACTTGGATTGCTGTACGTTACAGTCCTTACTTGAAAAGCTTTTATGAACATATAAAAAAGAAGCGTGATTCTGCTAAGGCTATAACTGCTACTGCTAGAAAATTTCTTATAACTATTTTCTACACTCTTAAAAATAACTGGGTTTTTAAAGATTTTACAAAATTTGAAATTTCTACTGGACAATAATCATAGGAGAAAAATATACTTTAGTTTTGGGAGAATAATTGGGAAAATTTGTCTAGTTATTTAAAATATTCTGGCCCTGTAAGAAAATTAATTTATACCACAAATCCTATTGAGGGACTACATAGACAGATCAGAAAATTTACTAAAACCAAGGGCTCATTTACTAGCACAAATGCCTTGTATAAACAGGTATATTGTGCTATAAAGAAGGCAGGAGAGAAATGGACTATGCCTATACATGATTGGGCTTTAACTATCTCTCAACTTGATATCTTTTTTCCTAGTAGGTTAAAAATTGAGTTGAATTAAAAATGCGGTTTGACACAGTTTATTTAACACTCCCTTTTTATTCTGGATACTAGGTTAAAAATAGAACGTTTAAATTTCTTGTTTTTATTGTTATCATACTTAGATTTCCTAAGAACTTATTTACTACAAAATACAACAAGTTCTATTTATTTGAGAAAGTTGTGCGTCTTGTAGAACAGATTTTGTTGTAGGTTTCTCTGTAGCTATTTCAAGGTTTTCTTCTATGCTTTTTTGTTCTCTGTAATCTTTAACTTCTTGAATGAAATCTTCAAGCCACTTCTCACTACCTATCTTGGCATGTCGTTGTTGCTCACCTTTAAGAAGTTTTATTACAGCTGCATCTTGATTTTCAGGCACTCTTTGATATTTAAGCCACAAGTCACGAATATCAGGAGGAGCTTTTTTCAAATGAGCTTCAAAGGTTGCTTTTGTGTCTTTTGTACTTTCTTCTTGTTGATCTTGATGGAATTTAAACCAGAAATTGCGAATATCAGGAGAAGCTTTATCCCAAAGAAGTTTAGTAATTTCTTTTATATTTCTCAGATCTTCTTGTTTCAATCTTTTACCATCACCTATATATCGTTTATTAAGACCAACTTGCAGAGGATAAAGTAAAAGGGTAGTTTTGCTCTGTGAATGTATAGGTCTATTTAAAATCATTGCTAGATTTGTATCACAATCTTCTAATACTGCTTTAACTTTTTTAACATCTAAATAATCTATTGCTTGACGTAATTTGTGGTGAAGATCACTTGTTCTCTTTAAGTTTTTCACTTTTTGCATATGCGAATCATCATTTCCTTTCGCTTCTTGCATAGCTATATCACACGAAATACTCTCAATTTTTTGCTCCATTTTCTGTATACATTGATTAATTTCCTTTTGATTTTTTTTGAATATAATCAACTGTGAAGTGGTACAAGGGTTAGGTAGATCGTCTTTAAACTCTTTTTGTATATTACTAGGTAATTCGCTTTTCAAAACTTCTTGTATATCGCTATCGTAATTATTTTTTATATTCTCAAAGTTGCCTTGTATAGCTTCACTAATTAATGAATCTCGAATGTTTTTTTGTCTGTTAGTTAATAACATACCTTACCTCTATCTCTTATGGCAAATTTAGCGCTATAATTATACGTATTTATAATCAAGTCAAGAGAAAAAATTAGCAAAGCGGTTGAAGTTTTAATAACATATAGCTTTCACAGTACTGTCTATGGAAAGTCTGCAAGTTTTACGTTCAATTGCGTTTATTGTGGGAATTTTTCTATTGTTGTTTGGCGTAGCAATGCTTATTCCTGCTATTACTAATAATTATCTAGGTTACGAATGGAAAAATTTTCTGGTTGGATTTATAGTTACCTGCACATTTAGTGCGATTTTTATTCTACTGGGTAAACTAAATAGGGTACATGGAATGCCAGCAATTTTTGCGATTACCAGTTGTACCTGGATTGCATTATCTCTATTTGCAGCTATTCCATTTTATCTTGATAGTTTAAGCTACATTGATGCACTGTTTGAAGCAGTATCTGGGATTACAACCACAGGAGCAACTGTTCTAAGTTACATCGAGCAACAATCTCCGGGGATACTACTGTGGAGAGCAATGCTGCACGGTATAGGTGGTTTTGGAGTAATTACAGTAGGAATTGCAATTTTTCCCATATTTAAGGTTTTGAGCTTAAATAATTTACTCTATTCTGAGTACTCAGATGCTCTTAAAAGAAAGTTACCACATACGCGAAGCGTAGTAATACATATTGCAGAAATATATTACTGCCTAATTTTATTGTGCATATTTTCCTACTATCTAGCTGGCATGCCATTATTTGACGCAGTATGTCACGGAATGTCCGCTGTATCAACTGGTGGATTTGCTAACTATAACGATTCTATAGGCTACTACAATAACCCTATATTGGAGGTCATAACAATTATCTTTATGATTTTAGGCTCTTTACCTTTTCTGAGCTATTTAAAAATTATAAGACGATTAGACGTTTGTTATGATGAACAGGTCTCTTACTTTATTAAGATAGTTGTTATCTCATCTTTGCTTGCTTGTTTTTGGTTATATAAAAATTTTGACTTAGGAGTATTTTTATCATTTAGGTACAGCACATTCACCATTACCTCCTTTATCACATCAACTGGCTATGTAATGTGCAACTACTTGAATTGGAGCTTTATTTCAGTCTTAGCTTTCTTTTTAGCCTTTATTGGTGGATGTGGTGGTTCTGCTAGTGGTGGAATCAAAATCTTCCGTTTAGTCATTTTTCTAAAATCTATAAGGAATTACTTTAGCTCTTTATTAAATCCAAGTGAAAGCGATAGAGTAAAACTCAATGGTAAAATACTGGAGAATGATGAAGTTCAATCTGTCTTTACGTTTTTTGCGATTTACATGTTAACGTTCGCTATATCATCAATAGTGATGTCTTACTTGAGCAATGCGGACTTTATAACTAGCATCAGCTCTGTTTCTGCAATGCTTACAAATTCTGGCCCAGGATTTAGTAACCTAATAGGTCCTTCAGGTAATTATTCCTCCTTTAGTGGTGGAGTAAAGCTATTTCTATCGTTTTTGATGCTGCTTGGCAGGCTTGAAATATTGCCAATTTATTTTTGTATAGGTAGTTTATACTGGAAACTTTGCCATTCCAGAGTGTAACGCTAATTCAGGTTTACATTTAAATTCTATTACATATTATTATAAGTATTACAAAACTTTAAAGGACAATTATGGCAGTTATGCCAGATAAATGGATAAGGGACAAAGCTGAAAACTCTGGAATGATAGAACCTTTTGTGAATCATAAAAGCAGTAAGGGTGTCGTATCTTTCGGATTATCATCTTATGGCTATGATGCAAGAGTTAGTAATAAGTTTAAGATTTTTACTAATATTAATTCAGCTATTGTAGACCCCAAGAATTTTTCTGAGAATAGTTTCATAGATAAGGAAACAGATGTATGTATAATCCCACCAAATAGTTTTGTACTTGCCAGCACAGTGGAGTATTTTCGTATACCAAGGAATGTACTAGTAATTTGTGTTGGCAAATCAACTTATGCAAGATGTGGTATTATAGTAAACGTCACACCTTTAGAACCTGGATGGGAAGGTCATGTCACACTTGAATTCTCAAACACTACTCCACTTCCTGCAAAAATTTATGCTAATGAAGGCGCATGCCAATTTGTGTTTTTAAGCGGCGAAAGTGAGTGTGAGAAATCATATGATGATATGAAAGGAAAATATATGAATCAGTGTGGTATCACTTTGCCGTTAGTTAAGTGATTACTTTAGATAAAGCTAGATATTGATTTTTTGTATTGAAGATTAGCAAAATTTTCTTTTATTAGTTCATCACATTTTTTATCACCTAAAACTGCACGTGCAGAGTGATTTTTAAATGATTCTATAAAGCTAATAAAGAAATTTGTAGAAGGATTACTTAAAGCTTTTGCAACTTCTTTTTTTTCTTCATCATTGGCAAGCTGATTAAATAATTCTTCACCTTTTTTTTGTAGCTCATTTTGAAATTCTTGTTTTACAGTAGCCTTATCCGCTCTTTGCAAGAAGGAAAACTCTTCAAAAGTGTACAAGGAAGAGACAATACTGTTAAAGGTACCAGTAAAACATGCACTGCCAACAAGTACTCCGTATTCTGTTTGCGATTCTACTAAATGTTTAACCAGTTGATATTTTCTCTGTGATATGCGGGTATTAGTATCTATATTATTATCAGTACTTTTTTTATTTTTATCCTTACAAGCTTTCCAAACCAAACTTAAAACTTGCTTCAATCTTAATCCACTTCCACTATGTGAATTAGGGTCATTTTTTATACGCTTTAGGCACTCAAGTGCATGTTTTTTCTCATCTGATGTGAGTTGATCTTTATCTACAGCTTTTTGTATGCCATTTGCTATGCACTCTAACTGATCAATAAATCCTTCTATTTCCTCTATAAACTTATCATCAACATCAGGCTCGCCATAGTTTTCTTTTAGCTTTTGAACGTTAATATTAATTGCATCATTTACATTAGTATCATGCGTTGTTTGTTGGATACGCGCTGCCTCCATAAATGCTTCAGTTCTTTGCTCTAACCATTCTGGTAATTTGCCTCCTGCAAGAACATATAGCTTACTCAATGCTTGAGCGACTAGAGTTAATGCTAGAACAAGAACAATAGATGCTATTAGTAATACTACAGCTAAACCAATGACTAGCCACCTCACAGGGGCTAGTAAAATATCTCTTAATTTTGACGTTCTTTGTATGTTACCTGGTGTATTTACTACTACTGGCATAATTAATTTTAAATAGTCTTACTATCATCAATATAGTATATTTCTCTTATTTTGTCAACTCACATTTCTACTTCTGTACTTTTTCATTCTTTCTTCTAATTACTATAGATGCATTTCTTTATTAATTGATATCCTTTCAAGCCGCTAACACTGATTGCATTTGCCTAGTTACAAAAATAATGTCTGTGCTAAAACATGCTCATATATAGCTCTTTTTCTAATAGTTCGAATAGCTGGATATTCTTTCTGGCTCAATTTTTTATAACAAACCAATGATTTGATTAAAATCAGGAGAATATGGAGGCAGATATATAACTTCAGCACTGACACTTTTAATAAATTCACTTATTTTCTATGAAAAGTTGCATTATCCAAAATCACCCAGCAAAAAGTTTGAACTAGCTATTAAAAACGTCTGTATCGCAGTAGCCTTCAAAAATCATAGGCGCCATAATTTTTCCCTTATTCAAAGCTGCAATCATACTAATACGCTGACTTTTGTGTTATCAATTCCAGATTAGTCGATATATACAAGAATTTCAGTGTTTTTTGTTGCTATGAGTTTTTTAAGCTCAGCACGTTTTTTCTGCGTCCTTAAATAGTCCTAATTTTAATTTGTTTTAAGTTTAAAGTCTTTCGTTAGGTTTGCAGAATACATTTCCTTATTATCTTGGTTATAGAAAGTAAATTTGTGATCGTCTAAACCTAATATTGCAAAGCCAAAGCCGAAAAAGTTTCTAACTTCGTGTGCTAAGTAATTTCTACTATTTGGATAGTTAAATTCTACGTTTTGATAGACAGGTTCTTGATCTTGAGCGTGTAATAATGCACCGCCGTTTCCAACTATAATCTGATCTGGAACATTATCCATTAATAAAATCTGGGCTATATGAATGTGGCCAGAAACTATGGTAGTAACATTGCTTGGAAATTTATCTCCAAAAGCTTCAATTTGTGTAAGATTACCATGGCTTTTTAATGTCAAAAATTCTTTTTTTGGAGATCTCCAAAGTGGTTTATGAGTCAAAAACCACGTGGGCTTATCTTGTATCACTTTATCAAACTGCCTCTCAAAAGCATCAACTGTGCTTTGGGTTGTAAAAATTTCCTCACCGGATGAAGAGTCGAAGATAAAAAACTTCATCGGCCCAGCATCTAAGAACCAACTGGAAATAAGATCTTCACATTTTTGAGGGAAAAAGGGGTATGAATCTAAATATCTGAACCATCCTTCATAAGCTCTATTACAACTCTCATGATTTCCACGAACAAAAAGAAAAGGAGATTGTGTTAAAATATCTTTTGCAGGCTCAAACCAATCAGCGTACCAAGCTTCTTTGCTATATCCATAAATATCGCTGCACTTTTTTGTGTTTCTACATTTTGTTTGTCTATAATGATAATCACCAACATGGATAATTAAATCTGGTTTATGAAAAGCGATTGAATCTAAATTTTTTTTCAAAGGCCAGTTATCTACAGAATTACATTCTTGCTGAAATAACATATTTATTCTACATCCTGTATCGCCAATGAAGGCAATTTTGCTGATCTTTTCCGCTAATACGGGAACTTTTATATTGTCAATACTAATGTTTTGAGCATTTGTTTCTACTATCAGTTCACAAACTGTTTCGGTATTGTTAATTGAGCTGCGACTTAGCATTTCTACTGCCTTATTATCGACGTAAGCAATGGGACACATGTTATTGTCTATAATCGCACGTATGCTTAATTTATTTTCTGGAATGATTTGAGACCATGTGTACAATATTTGTGCATGAGTGGGGTAAAAGCTAATTGTAAGAGATAGAATTAAAAAAATGAAGATATTAGCTATTTTCATTTGTATAAAGACCTAAATTAAGAATTAGTAGTAAGATTATCTTAAATGATTAAAGTTTGTAACCATAAAATTCATAGTTAAATTATACAGGCATTTCCTAAATTATCCTAGTATCAGATTGACACTTTAGATGAAAAATCCTAAAATGATTAAGTAATTTAAAGTAATTATATAGAAACTAGAATAAAGTGCGGTCGTGGTGGAATTGGTAGACACGCAGCGTTGAGGTCGCTGTGGCTCACAAAGCCTTGGAAGTTCAAGTCTTCTCGACCGCACCAAGTTGTTTGGTGTAGGTGAAATGTTTATAGGAAATCAAAGTAGAAATAAAGTAGAAAGGGCCATCAGTGAAGTCAGGCGTGGTCTTCCAATTTTAATATATGATGATGAAAATAACTATCTATTGTTTGCTGCTGCTGAAACTTTAGAAAAAAATTTATTTAGTCAATATAAGCTTATATCAGGTAATGTGTATGTTACTTTGACTGCAAGTAAGGTAAAATACATATGTCAGAGTAAAGAACATAGTAGCAAACGTCTATTGATAAGCAATTTTGATGAACTGCTCCATTTAATAAACTGTTCAAAGGAAGATTGGATAAAAGAGTTGCAATGCTCAAAGACAATAGATGCGTATGCTGTTGCCTTGCTTAAGTTCTCAGAATTATTGCCATACGCGTTAGTGGCTGATATGACTTTTGAGAATAAACATGAAATGCGAAATTGGTGTGAAGAAAATGACATTATTGCACTAAATACGTTACTTGTGAATGATTTTCAACAAAATCATAGTGTGTATGAAGTGTGCAAAACATCATTATTTTTAAAACAGACTCAAGAAGTAGATATCATATCTTATAGAACCAAAAGTGGCGGAAGAGAACATTATGCAATTATCATTGGCAATCCAGATAAAGATAATGAGCCATTAGTGAGAATTCATTCTTCATGCTATACAGGAGACTTATTAGACAGCTTATCATGTGATTGCAGAAGCCAGTTACATCAAGCGATTCAAATAATGACCGACTTTGGGAATGGCATTATATTATACTTGATGCAAGATGGGAGAG
Organism: Wolbachia endosymbiont (group B) of Parapoynx stratiotata; assembly: GCF_947250635.1. Taxonomy (NCBI): domain Bacteria; kingdom Pseudomonadati; phylum Pseudomonadota; class Alphaproteobacteria; order Rickettsiales; family Anaplasmataceae; genus Wolbachia; species Wolbachia endosymbiont (group B) of Parapoynx stratiotata. The sequence goes on from NZ_OX366335.1 coordinate 867,690, forward strand.
GCATTGGTTTAACTAATAAGTTAAGAGCATACAGTATGCAAAGAAAATATAATCTTGATACTGTTGATGCAAATAGAGTATTGGGTTTTGAAGATGATGAAAGGAGCTTTGCTGTTGCAGCTAAAATACTTAAGAAATTGAACATTAACAAAATACAATTACTTACAAACAATGGTAGAAAGTTATCAGAGTTGAAAAATAACGGTATAGAAGTTACAAAGTGTATACCACTTATTATGGAACGCAATGAATATAATGATTCATATATGGAAACAAAATTTGGCAAGTTAGGCCATGGATTAAGGGTTTATTAGCTTTTTTGTTATAACTACTTTGTTAGCTTGCTATGTTAATTAATATAAGTTAAGATTTTTAAGAATATTGAGATGCTGAAATTTTTAAAACAAGAAAAAAGTAATGAGTCATTGGATAAGGATATAAATTGGAATTCAAGTCGCTATAGCACAGTTGTTGCTCAGAGAAATACTTTACTTTTATTTACATTAATATTACTAGTTGCAATTTCTATAAGCATATTAGCTATATTTAAAATTAGCACAAGTAGCACTATTGAGCCATTCGTTATAGAAATTGATAAAAAGTCAGGAATAGTGCAATTGGTTGATCCTGTTACAGTAAAACAATATTCTGCAAATGAAACGCTGAACGATTATTTTATTTCAGAGTATATAAAAGCAAGGGAGGTTTTTGACCCATATAATTATAATTATAATTATTATACAAAAGTAAGGTTGTTTTCTTCGCCTAGTGTATATAGTGAATTTAGCAATTATATAAAATCGCAGAATATGAATGACCTTTTTAATTTATATTCAGATGCTAAAGGTGAGTTGAAAATTCGTTCAATTCAAAAATTAGGTAATGATGCTCTTCAAGTGAGATTTTCTATAGAATTTACACGAAAAGATGGAAATTCCTCAAGGAAAAATAAGATAGTTGTGATGTCGTATAAATATGCATCGCTTGAAATGAATGATCAGCAAAGATATATTAACCCGTTAGGGTTTCAAGTTATTTCATATAGAGTAGATGATGAATATGTGTAGGATATTGTTAGTTTTAGCTTTACTAATAAGTGGCAACTTAAATGCATCTATTAATAATAAACCTATTTCTGTAGATAGTAGAATAAAGACTTTTGTATATAGCCCTAATGAGGTGTTTACAGTAATTTTTAGTCAAGGTTACTATTCTTATATTGAGTTTGCAGAAGGGGAAAAAGTCAAAAATATTGCTGTTGGTGATGCATCAAGTTGGAAAATTAATCCTTATGATAATAAACTGCTTGTCATGCCATTTGAAGTCAGTAGTCGCACTAACATGATTATTACGACAACTAAAAAGAGAAATTACATTTTTGATCTAATTTCAAGACCAAATTACGATAAATACCCAGATGCTGATGCTAAAAAAGTGGATCATGATTATTCCGTTGAAAAGGATATATCTTACGTAATACGTTTTTATTATCCTCAAGAAGAAGATGAATTTGATGTTGATTTAGATGAGGTTTCTTTGCCTACTCAAATGCAATACATTACAGAAAAGCCAGAAAAAATAATACAAGAAAATAATACGAGGTACAACTATACATATATTGATGAAGGTGGTAACGTAGATATAGTTCCAATTGAGTTATTCGATGATGGTTATTTAACCTATTTAAAGTTTAGAAATAGTAATAAAATTCCTCAGATTTTTATAGAAGGCGAATCCTGTAAAAGGCTGTTATTTGATGATTATGTTATAATAAAAGGAGTACATAAAAAGCTATTAATGCGTTATGAAGGTAGTGAAGTTGAAGTTATAAATAGGTCACTTTAGTTGTGGTACATATAATATGAGTAAAGAAAGGCATAATAGTGTAGAAGATGAATCAGAGATAGAAAGCAAGGTAGTAACAGTTGGCTCTAATCAAGGTTATAAGGCATTGATGATAGTTATGGTAGCGCTCTTAGTTGGTGGAGTGTACTATCTTTATTTTAGTCCTTCTAATAAAGAGGGTCCAGAGATTGTTAAAAAAGAGGAAACAAAGCAAAACATTCAAGAATTGAAAGGAAAGTTAGAACAAGTTCCAGATAATGCAATAGTTTCCGAAAGAGTAGTAACTGATCTCTTGCCACCCTTACCTCCTCTTCCTATTCCACAAGTCATACCAGAAGTAAAACAAATCAAAAAAGAGGAAGTGACAAAAAAAGAAGAGCAACTAAAAGAAATTCCCTTGTCAAATATACCTGTTTTACCAAAGCAAAATTTTCCTTCTGGTAATGTTATTAGCAATTTGCCTACTTCATTTCCTACAATAGGGGGTGGCGGTTATCCTAGAGACAGACGTAGTGCACAAATGTTAGCAATTTCAGGTAGTAGTGGGGAAGGTAAAGCTACAGATGCTGTTTTATCCAATACCTCAGCACAATCGAGCAAAGCTACCAAAGTAGGAAAGCTTGGTTTAATGATTATTCAAGGTAAAGTTATTGACGCTATTCTTGAAACTGCAATAAGTTCTGACTTACAAGGAATGCTCCGTGCTGTTGTTAGTAGAGACGTTTATGCAGAAACTGGTGATACAATTTTAATACCAAAAGGTTCAAGGTTAATAGGTGGTTATTCATTCGACTCAAATGTTGCAAAAGCCCGCGTGAACATAAATTGGAATAGGATCATTCTTCCTCATGGTATAGATGTTGCTATTGCATCATCTGGTACCGATGAGATTGGAAGGGCAGGGATAGCTGGAATAGTTGATAATAAAATAGCAAGTGCGTTGTTTTCTTCAGTAGCACTTGCCAGTATCTCAATTGGCTCAGCTATTATAGGACAAAAGGCTTCTAATATTGTCGATGTGTTAACTGTTATGGACGCAGTAAAATCTATCATTGGCACTGAAATAGACATTTTCTCTTTCAAAGAAGTGATTGTAAATGGATTGGGGGAAGGTGATATTAAAACAGCAATTAAAGCCGTTAAAAAAGAAGAATGGAAATTAGGTCCTAGAGCTATTAGTAGAATTCAAGATGCTTCTAGCGAGCAAAATTTATTTGAGATCATGAAAGAAGAGATCGCGAAGGTTCTAAGCACAGCACTTGCAGGTCAAAAAGTTACTGAAGAGGATATCCCTATTACTTTAGAAGATGTGAAGGCATTATTAAAGCAAATTCAGAAAAAAAGTAAGTCAGTTTATGAAAGTGCAATTGAAAAATCAATTAATGATTTTTCCAAAGACATGCGAGATATAGTTGATAGGAGTGTAGATAAAAAACCAACTATTTATGTTAATCAAGGAACTGCATTGAAAGTATTTGTTAACCAAGATATAGTATTTCCTCCACAGTCAATATTAAATAACTGAAATGAACTATGCTGCACTTGATACATACTTGGAGCCATTACAAGGGATATTTCAAGAGGAAGGTGTAAATGAAATATCAATAAATAAACCGAAGGAAGTATGGATTGAAAATCGCGGTGAAATAAGATGCGAAAAGTTAGAAATATTTGATCTTAATCATTTAAAATCTCTTAGCAGGTTGATTGCTCAAGCTACAGAACAAAAACTGAGCGAAGAGACACCGCTGCTTTCAGCTACATTACCAAATGGTTATCGTATACAGATAGTGTTTCCTCCAGCATGTGAGCCTGATAAAGTAGTCATTTCAATTCGTAAACCTTCTTCTATGCAATTGGCATTGGATGATTATGAAAAAATGGGGGCTTTTTCTGAAACTGTTATAGGAGTGACCAATAATCCAGTAGATCGTCACCTAGATTTGCTACTGAAACAAAAAAAAATAAAAGAGTTTTTAGAATATGCTGTAATAAATAAGAAAAATATCATAATTAGTGGTGGAACTTCCACTGGTAAAACCACTTTTACTAATGCTACTTTGCGTGCTATTCCATCTGAAGAAAGAATTATTACTGTTGAAGATGCAAGAGAGATAGTTTTGAATGATCATCCCAATAAAGTACATTTAATTGCTTCTAAAGGAGGGCAAGGCAGGGCAAAAGTGACCACTCAAGATTTGATAGAGGCATGTTTACGTTTAAGACCAGATAGAATAATAGTTGGTGAGCTGCGTGGAGCAGAAGCTTTTAGTTTTCTTAGAGCAATAAACACTGGCCACCCAGGGTCAATATCAACTCTTCATGCGGATAGTCCGGCAATGGCTCTTGAGCAAATAAAACTTATGGTTATGCAAGCAAATCTTGGAATTCCCCCAGATCAGATCATACCATACATTAGAAATGTAATTGATATTGTTATTCAGCTAAAAAGAACCAGTGGAGGCAAAAGAAGCATTTCTGAAATATTATTTACTAGATCTTCAAATGAAAATACTTAAATTTATACGTAAGTTAAGAAAAAGTAGTTTATGAGTAATGGAAATCACCTACGCAATATTCTCATAGGAGGTGTAGTATCTTTTAGCATACTTGAATTTTGCTTCTATTTGTCTGGTATATTATTCTACCTGTTTGTTGACGGTCCAGATGGTGTAGATTTTAGAGCAATTAATCCTAGCTTGACACCTTTTCCTCAAGCTCTCTGGCCGACAATTTTTGATCATATACAATATTGTTGGCATCATCCAGAGCTATATAGCTTTGAGCTCAAAATTAAATTAGTTGTATCTTCTCTACTGCCTCAAATTGTTTTGATGATTATTTTGTGGAATGTGAGAGAAAGACTAATTGAGTGGCGGCCATTTAAAAAGAAAGAATCACTTCATGGAGATTCACAGTGGGCATCAGAGAAAGACATACGAAAAGCGGGATTAAGAAGCAAAAAAGGTCTATTGCTTGGTAAAGATAAGAGAGGATATTTTATTGCTGATGGGTTTCAGCATGCGTTGCTCTTTGCACCTACAGGCTCTGGTAAAGGTGTTGGTTTTGTAATTCCTAATTTGTTATTTTGGAATGATTCGGTAATTGTGCATGATATAAAATTAGAAAACTATGAAATAACAAGTGGTTGGCGAGAGCGACAAGGACAAAAAGTATATGTATGGAACCCAGCGCAGCCAGATGGGGTAAGCCATTGTTATAATCCACTGGAATGGATTAGTGAAAAACCTGGACAGATGGTTGACGATGTGCAAAAAATAGCTAACCTAATCATGCCTGAACAAGATTTTTGGCAAAACGAAGCAAGAAGCTTATTTGTTGGGGTGGTACTATATTTACTTGCTGCACCAGAGAAAGTTAAATCTTTTGGTGAGGTTGTGCGTACGATGCGTAGCGATGACGTAGTTTACAATCTTGCTGTAGTTTTGGACACAATGGGTAAAATAATACATCCGGTAGCGTATATGAACATAGCAGCTTTTTTGCAAAAGGCTGACAAAGAAAGATCAGGTGTTGTGTCAACTATGAACTCGTCTCTTGAATTGTGGGCAAACCCATTGATCGATACTGCAACTGCATCAAGTGATTTTAATATTTTGGATTTTAAAAGGAAGAAAACTACAGTTTATGTTGGTTTAACTCCTGATAACTTAACTAGGCTCAGGCCTTTAATGCAGGTTTTTTACCAACAGGCAACTGAGTTTTTATGTAGAAAATTGCCATCGGATGACGAGCCTTACGGCGTATTATTTTTAATGGATGAGTTTCCAACACTTGGAAAAATGGAGCAATTTCAAACGGGCATCGCATACTTTCGTGGCTATCGAGTAAGGTTATTTTTAATTGTTCAAGATACTGAACAGCTTAAAGGAATATATGAAGAAGCAGGAATGAACTCCTTTTTATCAAACTCAACCTATAGAATAACTTTTGCAGCCAATAATATTGAAACGGCTAATTTGATATCTCAGCTTATAGGAAACAAAACTGTACAACAAGAATCATTAAATAAACCTAAATTTTTAGACTTGAATCCTGCATCAAGATCATTGCATATCTCTGAAACACAGAGAGCATTGCTCTTACCTCAAGAAATTATTATGCTGCCACGTGATGATCAAATAATTTTGATAGAATCGACTTATCCAATTAAGTCAAAGAAAATTTTGTACTATAGTGATAGCACATTCACAAGAAGGCTGATTAAACCAACACGTGTGCCTACACAAGAGCCATATGATCCAAACAAGGTCTTTTCTGCTGCTAACAAAGATAAGATTAGTAATGAAGAAGAGAGTAATGCTATTGAAGATGCTGATTATCCTGTTGAAGCTAAAACTGAAGATGCAGTATACGATGAGCCAGAGATTGAAGATGGATTTGAAGACGAGGATATTGATGATAAATTTGAAGGTGGTGATGGTTTTGATGATGAGGAAGACGATGATGGGTTTGATGATGAAGACAGTAAGGATGAATTTGACGATGATGATGAATTTGAAGATGAGGACAAACTAGACGGCAATAAAATCGAGGATAGAGGTTAATTTTACCTATTTTTTAGCTTAGAAAATAATTAGTTTTTTCATATTAAATCATTTTTAATTAATTAGTACTAGATTAGCTATTTTAACTAGAGGAATAGTCATGATGAGTAAAAAAACATTAGCAGTTACAGCACTTGCTTTATTGTTGTCACAACAATCTTTTGCAAGTGAAACGGAAGGATTTTACTTTGGTACTAGATATTACGGTCAATATTTGAACTTTGGTAAGTTGAAAGCAAAAATTGGAAGTAAAGATGCTACAGATGCCAATAAGGTATCTGTAAATGACAGGGGTGCTCAGAGTACAGAAGGTCAGCTACTAAACAAGTATGAAGGAGATTATAATCCACCTTTTGCTGCAAATGTAGCACTTGGTTATACAGGGGAATTAGGTAATAATAGCTATAGAGCTGAATTAGAAGGAATGTATTCTTCCGTGAAAGTGGATAATGTTGGTTTAACAAGCGGCCAGATGACAATATCGTACACAGAAGGCGGCAATCAATATGGATCAATTATTAACCATGACAAAATTGAGAACATATCTGTAATGGCAAATGTTTATCATCATTGGAAAAGTGAGAGTTTCTCTTTTTCTCCTTATGTTGGTATTGGAGTTGGTGCAACAAGAATGACAATGTTTGAAAAATCGTCAATAAGACCTGCAGGTCAATTAAAGGCTGGCTTTGATTATCATATAAATGAAGATGTAAATATGCATATCGGATATAGAGGTTTTGGTGTTATTGGTAGCAGTGAATACAAACCGGAAACTTTAAAGTTGGATGCTAAAACAAACAAAATGGCTCAACAAACAGGTGATAATAAAATGACTACTACCATACAGAATGGCTTTTTTCACACACACGGTATAGAAGCTGGTCTTACTTTTCATTTTGCAAGCAAAGCTTAACTCTGATAGAGACTATTTTCCTGGTAGCACGTCTGCGTCACACGACTGTAGCTTCTAACCAGGTGACAACTTTCTCGTTATCTGAATATTTTCTTTCTTGTAATTCAGGCTCTTTTTTCTCAGTTCCAGCGTGTAGCGCTGGAACAACAATAAAGAACATATAAAGAATGGTTATGCAAGAAGTCTACTTTTTATTCTTAATTAACTCTAAAGCCTTCTTCAGATCTATACTTTCAATATCTGCATTCTTGCCCAAAGCAACGTTTGTTTTACCGCATTTTATATAGAATCCGTACCTACCGTTGCAGATAAAAACTTCTTTTCCCTTTTCATTAAAACCAAGAGATTTTAGCTCTTTGCGTGGGCTGCTCTCAATAATTTGTATAGCTTCGTTTAATTGTGTGTCTAATACCTCCTTAGAGCTTTTTTTAAGAGAAAAGTATCGACCATCATAGAGAATATAGTACCCAAATCGTCCAAGACCTATTTTTACTTCCTTTCCAGTTTCTGGGTGTTCTCCGATTATTTTCGGCAGGGAAAGTAATCGAGTGGCGGTATTTAGATCAATATCATTAACATTTATATCTTTTGGTACAGAAATCTTTTTTTTCTTTTCTGACTCACTATTAAACTCCAGATAAAGTCCAAAAGGACCTTTTTTGATCATTACCTCTTGGCCTGTCACATCATCTATACCCAAACTTTTTGGATATTCTGAATTGTCATTACTGCCCGTAATTTCTTTTGTATGATTGCATGCAGGATAGTTAGAACATCCAAGAAACACACCGGCTTTTCCAAAATTTAATTTCAATATACCATCAGAGCAATTAGGACATTTTTTACCTATTTCTTCCTTTCCTTCCTCTGAGCAAAACCAATTGACTACCAAATCATGAATACCACTAAAAATCTCATCATGTGTCATTTGCTTAACAGAATTTACATGATTAAAAAATGGCACCCAAAAATAGCCTAGTTCTTTTTTCCAATCTGCATGTCCATTTGAGATTGAATCAAGCCTTTCTTCCATTTGTGCTGTAAAGTCATACTCTACACAACGCTGAAAAAAAGTTTCCAAAAATATAGTCACGATCTTACCGCGGCTGCTTGGAATAAATCTTTTGTTATCCAATGAAACATATTCACGATCTTGTAATACCGAAATAATTGTTGCATAAGTTGATGGGCGACCTATACCGACTTCTTCCATTTTTTTTACTATACTCGCTTCACTATAACGAGGTGGCGGTTGAGTAAAGTGCTGTTTCGGATCAACAGAAATCAACTTGCACGCTTCCTCTTCCTTCATGGCAGGTAGCAGGCCTTCATTTTCGGCTTCCATGTTATCTTGATAGACTTTATAAAAACCATCAAAGAATATACTTGATCCACTTGCTCGCAGAATCACTTTCTGGTCAATAGAACTAATTCCAACTACCACTTGATCAAGAATCGCCGATTCCATTTGACTTGCGATGGTTCTTTTCCAGATTAAATCGTACAATTTAAATTGCTCTGGCGTTAAGTAATCCTTAATACTACCCGGTGTTCTATTAATATCAGTTGGCCGGATTGCTTCATGTGCTTCTTGAGCATTTTTGACCTTTTTTACATATTTACGAGGAGACTGCGGTAAATATTTATCACCATATAATGACTTAATTGATCCCCTGATTGAGTTTATAGCCTCATCTGCAATATGAAACCCATCTGTACGCATATAAGTTATCAACCCTACGGTTTCACCACCAATATTGATACCTTCATATAAATTTTGCGCTACTCGCATAACATTTTTCACATTAAAATACAGTTTATTCACTGCATCTTGCTGAAGACTTGAGGTGATAAATGGAGGAAGCGGGTTTCTCTTAACTTGCTTGCGTTCTACTGTGCTTACAGCATACTGCCTTGACTCGATCTCCCTGACTAAGTTCTTTGCCTCTTCTTCATTCTTAATATCAAATTTTTCTAGCTTTTTATTTTCATAGTGGCTTAGCATAGCAAAAAAAGCCTCATCTTTGCTATTTTGCATTTCTGCCTTTATGCTCCAATACTCCTGTGTTATAAACTTACTGATTTCATTTTCTCGTTCGCATATAAGCTTTAATGCAACAGACTGCACTCGCCCTGCAGATTTGCTTCCCGACAATTTTGTCCACAGCAGCGGTGACAAGCTAAATCCAACTAGATAATCCAAAGCTCTGCGTGCTTGCTGTGCACGCACTAAGTCCATATTAATTTCACGTGGATTTTTTATAGCTTCTTGCACTGCTCTTTTTGTTATTTCGTTAAAGACTACTCTATGAATGTTGCTTTCATCATTGATTGCTTTTCTTTCCTTTAGTGCCTCTATCACATTCCAAGCTATTGCTTCTCCTTCTCTGTCTGGATCTGTTGCAAGGTATATATCTGATGTTTTACTAGCTTCCTTGACTAACTCTTTTACATACTTTTCTGCTTTTTCAATAATCTCATACTTCATGGTAAAGTCATTATCAGGATCAACAGAACCATTTTTCGCTGGCAGATCTCTGACGTGGCCAAAGGATGCAGCCACTTTGAATTCTTTACTCAAATATTTACCTATCGTCTTTGCCTTTGCCGGCGACTCAACTATCAATAATGCCATAATTATTAGTACTTAAAGGTAATATGTTGAAATATATAGAATAAAAAGTAAAAAAATATTTTAATGGTCTTCTCAGTTTTTTAAGTGAATTGTTTTAATGTTAGCAAAAAACCTAATGAAAGAGCCTACTTTACAAATTTTCCCAACTCCCTTACCATAAGGATAACGCTATACTATTTATCTTCGTCTGTGGAGATTAAACGACAAAAGCATAACGCAGTTGTCGTCTTATTTTTAATTTTTTGCACTATGTGCATCTTATTTCTTTACAAAACTTCCAGTTTTTTAACCATATAAGCTGAAACGGGCTGTTTAAGACAGGCCAATTTTCAGGAGTCACAACTAGCTAATAGGGGGGTTCTTTTGTCTTTTTTCTACTTGGTAAATTTCTTGATGTTTGTAGCTAAAGTAATTTAAGAGAGGTGTCATCCCAGTGTCGGAGCACTGGGATGACAAGAAAAGGAGTACTGGAATGACACATTCCACCATGTCATTCCAGCGGATGACCAGATTTTTTTATTTGATCCCAGACTGGCTGGTTATGCAAGTTCCAATTTTAATAATATTTACATATAAGCCATACGCTTGGGTTGCAAAGTTCTAAAAAGCAGCCAAAATAAAAATAAGTAGACATTTACAAATTAAACTAAGTGTACAATCAACAAACAAGAGTATTGATTGCAACAATACTCTGTAGAATCGCAATATGGTATGACCATATGCTCTTTATTGATCTGGTTAATATAATTAGTAGAGAATTTTGTTATGCAAAAGATATCTACTACAGCATATTGCAATTGTTTGGAATTGCAGGAATGGGTGCAATGGTAAGACCACTTGGTGCATCTGTATTTGGTCACATTGGTGATAGGTATGGAAGGAGAATGGCGTTAACGATTGCTATCTTGCTAATATCGATTCCTTCTAGTCTCGTTGCGTTTATTCCAAGTTATAGTAAAATAGGAATAACCTCTACTATGTTGCTTCTTACAATCCATCTGATACAAGGGGTTGCACTTGGCGCTGAGCAAGGAGGTAGCTCTGTTTATCTCATAGAGCATTTACCTAATAAGAAAAAACTAGGAATGTTTTTTGGAATAATAAGTTTTGGTCGCTCCATTGGCATATTGCTCTCTGTGGTTGCAGTGATCATTTGTAAAAAAACCACTGATTTTAACGCTTGGGGTTGGAGGCTGCCGTTTATTTTTTCAGCCATTTTAGGATTAATAAGCGCATATAGTATATATACACTAGGAGAAACTCCAGCGTATGAAAAAAATCGAGAACAAAGAAATTTACCTAATGTACCAATAATAGAGCTTACAAAACGCTATAAAAGAGCCCTGATACTTGCCATTTTAATATCTGTACCTGTTAATGTTGCTGTTGGATTTACCATATTTCTTAGAACAATTGCAAAAGAAATAGTGTCTGTTGAAACTTATGTAACAACGTATGTCAACGAAGTTGTACTCATTATAACCAGTATATTAATGCCGATATCTTCAATAGTGCTTGGAATTTTAGCTGATAAAACAGGAAGAGAACGCACTGCAATCTTATTTATAGTGATAACAATGGTAATATGTTGTCCTATGTTATCTATTGCATATTACTATAAAAGCTACCTAATAATTATGTTGAGTGTGATGGCTCTTTCTATAATCGAGAGGGGTATTAATCCTATAGGGATAGTTACTGCTGAGCTTTTTCCTACTAATGTTAGATTTAGTGGTGTTAGCTTATCACGCAACATCTCTTTTGCCTTGCATGGAGGATTTACTCCTATGATATGCACTTGGTTTACTATAATGTTTCCTAAAATAGACTTTGCTGCTGGGCTTTATGTAATTTTTTGCTTATTAGTCAGCTTAGTAGCAATATTGCAAATAAAACCACAAGATAAAAAGTGTGATTGGTAATTTTCTCTATTTAAATTTATTTCACTTATTTAGCTAATTTTTATTACAATTATAATTTTGGCTTTTATGAAAACTGCATACGTATGTCAATTCTGCGGTCATAGCACTGGAAGGTGGGTAGGAAGGTGTATTGCATGTGACAGTTGGGATACGGTTGTCGAAGAAATAGTACTAAAAACAGAAACGAGAAGTACATCTGCACCAATTTCAATAAAAGCGTTATCAGATAGTGAAATTATTACCCCCGATCGTTTTTTAACAGGAATAGAAGAGTTAGATAGAGTTTTTGGTGGAGGTATCGTTCAAGGTGCTAGCATTTTAATTGGTGGTGAACCTGGAATTGGAAAATCTACTCTTTTGCTTAGGATTGCAGCTAATGTTGTACAACTTTCCTCTTTTGAATGTCTTTATGTATCTGGCGAGGAATCTTTAGAGCAAGTGAGCCTCAGAGCAAAGCGTCTTAAGATAAATGAACCTAAAATTAAGCTTTTATCTACAGTATCTTTAACTGATGTAGTAGCAACAATAAGGAAAAATAAAAGTATTAAGTTCTTGATAATTGATTCTATACAAACTATGTATGATAGCAAAGTCACATCAGCACCAGGAACTGTAACTCAAGTCCGTACCTGCGCTCATGAATTGACTGTTCTTGCAAAGCAATATGGTGTTTCTCTCTTAATAGTTGGTCATATAACGAAAGATGGACAAATAGCGGGACCTAAAACCCTGGAGCATATGGTAGATACAGTACTATATTTTGAGAGTGAAAATAGTAATCAATATCGCATTTTACGTACTATTAAAAATAGATTTGGCCCTGCAAATGAAATTGGTGTTTTTGAGATGTCTAAAGCAGGACTCATGCCTGTTGATAATCCATCATCATTATTCTTGACCGTACATGATAGAGAAGTAGTTGGCAGCGCCGTATTTGCAGGAGTTGAAGGCTCAAGACCAATCTTAATGGAAGTGCAAGCATTAATAGCAAGGACTAATATGGCAACTCCAAGAAGAGCAGTAGTTGGTTGGGATATTAATAGATTAGCTATGATAATCGCGGTTCTAAGTGCTCGTTGTAAAATGTTTTTGCATGATAAAGAAGTATACCTAAACATTGCGGGAGGACTCAAAATACAGGAACCATCAGCTGACCTTGCTGTTGCTGCTTCCCTTATTTCAAGTTTAGTAAATTTACCGCTGCCAATTTCTTCAATAATCTGCGGTGAGGTTGCACTTTCAGGAGAAATTAGAAATGTTTCGCATGCTGATCTCAGACTAAGGGAAGCACAAAAGTTAGGATTTAAAAAAGCGATTATGCCTAAAAATGGCAATTATTCTTCTCATGATATTGAGATAATTAAGCTTGGTCATATAAAAGAGTTAAAAGAGATCTTCAATCACAATTAAATATTATCTGCATGAACATTTTGCTTGTGAGAAGGATGTCATCCCAGCTTCCATAATGTCATCTGAGTAGGTGACACTGGCTTCTTTTTTTACTGTTTTTACTGTAATTAAAAATTCATTGGATCTTGATTATATATTTCCTCTGCTATAAGCGATAATTTTTCGCTCTCATCAAAGAGACTTTTTGCGCTAGCTGCTAATTTCTCACTAATTTGTGAATGAGGTTTAAAAACTTCAGAACTGTGCCTCTGAATGCATTCGTCGACGCATCGATAGTATTGATCTGTATAGCCGTCTCTGTAGTTATAGCATTTCATTTCACATCGAGATTTTGCATATTCTGTTGGTGCTTGTTGTTTCATAATATACTCCTTAATTAAAAGCCAATACTTATATTAGAATATAAGTATGAATATTACATTAATATAATTACTTTTTAGGCATGAGTGACAAGCTGAAGTGGTTTTTGGTTGCCCACAAAACATATTAGATCCTTATTTCATATTCTTTAAAATATTTTTTTTCTTATACTTTCTTTATAAAAACCATGGGCGCCCATTGATTTTTATTGGCTAAAGTAAAGGTCAAGTATCTTGAATTCTGGACATAAAATCCTCCTGTATAAAAAAGAGTTAGAAAAAAAATGCAGTGCACATACGACAGATATACACTGAAGAATACATTTTTTAATAAGTTTGATTAAAAAGTCTGCAGACTAAAGATAGATTTTGAGCTCTTAAAATATCTCTATTTGTAATTATAATGAGATTGAAAATATGCGGAAGTAATTTTTATACGTTAACGGCTCACCCAACCCACTTGCAATCTGGATCCCAGACTGGGATGACAAGAAAAGGCTACTCAAATAGGAAGTACTGGAATTATACCATCTAAAAACGGCTTCTCATGATAATTAAGCTTGGTCATATGAGAAAATTAAAGAGATCTTCAATCATATTTAAACAGCGCTTCAGCAAACTCTTTGCCAGTAAATTCCCTCAGGTCTTCTATACTTTCACCAATTCCTATAGCGTGTAATTTCACCTTATAAGCTTCTGCAAGCCCAATCACTACTCCACCTTTGGCAGTACCATCTAGCTTTGTTACAATTAACCCGGTAACACCAACCATTTTACTAAACGCCTCTAATTGGCTATAAGCATTTTGGCCAGTAGTTGCATCAAGAACTAAAATAACATCATGAGGAGCAGTATCATCCAATTTCTTTATCGTTCTATGTATTTTTGACAGCTCTTGCATGAGATTTACATTGTTTTGTAGCCTTCCTGCTGTATCAATTAAAACAACATCAACGCTATCTTTGATCGCTTGATTTACAGCTCTATATGCCACACTTGCAGAATCGCTACCGTGCTCTCCAGTAACAATAGAGCAATCAGAACGTTCTGCCCAAATATTTAATTGCTCACTCGCAGCAGCTCTGAATGTGTCGCACGCAACAAGCATAACGGATTTTCCTTTTTCCTTATATTTATAGGCAAGTTTACCTATAGTTGTAGTTTTTCCATTACCATTCACTCCGCATACCATTATTATGTGTGGTTTTTTATTCAAAATGAGCGGCTGCACAACAGGGTTTAATATTGCTTCTATTTCGCTCATTAACTGCTGTGTGATAACGTTGTGCTCAACTTCTGATTCAAATTTGATACTTGCGAGCTTATCAATAAGCAATCTAGAAGTTTTATGACCTATGTCCATGCTGATCAGCAGCTCTTCCAGATCATCTAAAAGCGACTGATCTAATTTTTTTTTGCCAGAAAAAATATTTTTTACTCCATCACTAAAACGGGAGGAGGTTTTTAATAGTCCTTGATAAAGATTACTGAATAAACTCAAGAAATACTCCTTCTAAAATTACCATATAAAGAATGACATGCACTATATGTATTTGTAAAGTAAATACACTAGTAACCTATATATTTTGTGAGTAAAATGTACCGCTTGCTAGTGTATTTTACTTTAGTTTTTAACCTAAATATGTTATAATGTAAGTAATGGTTTACGGGTAGTTCTATGAGTTATAATGAGAAAATTTTAGATCATTACGAAAATCCAAGGAATGTTGGCTCTTTGGACAAAAATGATCCAAATGTTGGTACTGGTTTAGTTGGTGCACCATCATGCGGAGATGTAATGAAACTGCAAATAAAGGTCAACGATAAAGGTGTTATTGAAGACGCAAAATTTAAAACTTTTGGTTGTGGTTCTGCCATTGCTTCAAGCTCTTTGTTAACAGAAATGATCAAAGGGAAAACTATTGAGAATGTAACAAAGATAAAGAACACTCAAATAGTGGAAGAATTGTCTTTGCCGCCAGTAAAGATACACTGTTCAGTACTTGCTGAGGATGCTATAAAAGCTGCTATTCATGATTATCAAAATAAACAAAAACATTGAGGAACATGAGTGAATTTCAAGGAGTAAATTCTGTTAAAAAACCTATCACTCTAACTGCAAATGCAGTAGAGAGGGTAAGGTTTTTATTGGACAAAAAGAAGCATGCTAACCTTGAAGAAGCAATAGGAATAAGAGTTCTAATTAAGCAAAAAGGATGCTCTGGTTTAAAATATGATATTGAATATGCATATGATGTTCGTCCTTTGGAGTCGGTAATTGAAGAAAGCTGCAGTGATGATCAAAAAGTCAAGGTGCTGATCGATCCAAAATCTATCATGTTTATCCTTGGCTCTGAAATGGATTATGTAGAGGAAAAATTCTCATCAGGTTTTATTTTCAAAAATCCTAATGAGAAAGGAAAATGTGGTTGTGGAGAGAGTTTTCATGTCTAGCAACCATTTCACATTATTTGGAATTGAACCGGCTTTTAACATCAGCTTTGATGAGCTGGAGAAAAAATATATTGAGCTAAGCAAAACTGATATAAATGAAAGAGAGTCCAAAAATATGGAAAGTATCAACAAAGCTTATCAGGTACTGAAGTCACCGCTAAAGCGTGCCGAACATTTGTTGGATCTTTTTGACGTACAAAGCAAAAAAGAGCATCTTGATCCTGAAATATTAAATGAATCAATGGAAATAAGAGAATACTTTCTAGACTGCGATGATTTACAATTTGCAAGTAGGATGATTGATGAAAAGGTAAAAGATTGTACTAAAAACCTAATTAATGCTTTTGCTACAAAAAATTTTGATGAAGCTGCTACGCAAGTTTTTAGATTGAGATATTTATATAAGTCATTTGAGGAGATGAAGGAAAATGCGGCCAGTTCAAATTTCTGAACCAAGTTCAAATGAGGTAGTTTTTGGTATAGATCTTGGAACTACTAACTCTTTAATTGCCATGGTAAATAAAGCTGGCAATGTAGAAATATTTAAAGATGAGCAAGGTCGTGAACTATTACCTTCTGTCATTTCATATGAAAAGGATGTACTAAAAGTAGGCTACGATGTTGGCGAAAACGCTATCTGCTCTATAAAACGCTTAATGGGTAAAAGTGTTAAAGACTTGCATAAAGAAGGTATCAATTGTGAAATAGATAACGAAAGTGAAAAAGTTATTAGGGTAAAATGCTCAGAAGAAAAGTATCTCACTCCTATTGAGATCTCTGCTGAGATACTCAAAACTCTATGCAAGAGGGTAAAAAAATTCACAGGGATGAAAGTTAACAAAGCAGTGATTACTGTACCAGCTTATTTTGATGATTCAGCACGTAACGCAACCAAATATGCAGCAAAATTAGCTGGCATAGATGTTCTTCGCCTCATTAATGAACCAACCGCTGCAGCACTTTCTTACTCCATTGGAAAGAACAATAACAGTGGCATATATGCAGTTTATGACCTCGGTGGTGGAACATTTGACATTTCAATATTAAAATTACATCAAGGAGTGTTTCAAGTTCTTGCAGTTGGTGGTGATACTAAACTTGGTGGTGATGATTTTGATCATCTACTTAGTTTAATCGTGCTTGAAAAGTATAGAGAACAGGTAGGTTTAAATAAAAAATGCTCTAGTGTCATCCCAGTCTGGGATCCAGAAAGTTTGATTGCAAGTGAACACACCAGAAAGTTATATAATAAGAACTGGATTCCAGTGTCAAGCACTGGAATGACACCATCTGATACAACTACCTACAAATTACAACATTCATACACTAAAACTGGTATCTGCAATATACGTGCTATAAAAGAGTACCTAAGTGAAGATACCTCTGGCACTTTTGAATTCAGCATCAATGGTGAATTATTTAAGTGCAAAATTACCAAAGAAGAATTCGAGCAAGCAATCAGTCCTTTGGTTAATAAGACTATAAATATAGTTACTCGTACTATAAGCAACATAGATCTTAAAATCGATGATATAAAAGGGGTAATTTTAGTTGGTGGCGCAACTAGAGTGCCATTAGTGCAAAATTCACTAATCAAACTCTTTGGCAATAAAGTGCTGAATGATGTGGATCCGGACAAAGCAGTTGCCAATGGGGCAGCTTTGCAGGCTCATTATTTAACTTCAAACTCAAAAGATAGGAATATTCTCCTTGATGTGCTGCCTTTATCACTTGGCATAGAAACTATGGGGGGAATAGTTGAAAAAATTATACCAAGAAATACACCACTACCAGTTTCAGAAATAAAAGAGTTTACAACTTACGCTAACGGGCAAACAGCAATGAAAATTCACGTTTGTCAAGGAGAACGTGAAATGATAAAAGATAATAAATCTCTAGCACGATTTGAACTCAAAGGTATACCACAATTGCCTGCAGGTTCTGCAAAAGTTGAAATAGGATTTACAGTTAGCATTGATGGAATATTGACTGTCACTGCAAGAGAAAAAACTACTGGAGTCGAACAGACAGTTGAAATAAATTCAAGCTCTGGCTTAAGTGAAGAAGATATTCAAGATATGGTCAATCAGTCAGTAAGTAACTTTGATGAAGACATGAAGGCTCGTTCCCTTGCAGAGGCTAAAATTAACGGTAACAAGCTCATACATCTAGTTGAAAATGTTTCCACTGAGCAAAAGTTAAAAATTTTACTACAGAACGCAAAAGACGCTTTACAGGAAAATGACTTAGACAACATTAATAATGCTATCTCTGAGTTAGAAAACTCTGCTTTAGAATTATGCGAATCAGCAGACAGATAGAGTTCATACAACTTTGTGAAGTACCCTGTCAAATCTCAGAGCAATAGGTAACCTAAAATTAAATGGTAACCAATCAACTTTGCCTAATTTAAACGATAAACCAACCATGCTTACGCGTCCAACTATATTTTCAGTTGGTATTAACCCAATTTCAGAAAACCTGCTATCAAAAGAATTATTTCTATTGTCTCCCATAACAAAAAATTGATCATCAGGCACATAATAAACTGGAGTATTGTATGATAACTTATTAGAAAGATTATCTATTAGAATTTCATGCTCCTTGCCGCTCGGGAGTGTTTCGATGTATCTTGCTATATTACGCTTTGACTCATAATCAAAAAAATTTTCAATTTGTCTTCGCTTTACTTTCTGATCATTTAAATATAACTCCCCCTCTATCATTTGCACTTTATCGCCCGGTATTCCTATTACCCGCTTAACAAATCTAATGCTGTCATTTCTTGTAGGCTTGAAAACTATTATATCACCACGCTCCGGAGGGGTATAAAAGATTCTACCGCTAAAGATGTTTGGAGAAAATGGAAAAGAGTGTTTACTATAACCATATGAATATTTACTAGTAAAAATATAATCTCCCTCAAGTAGAGTGCTTTTCATTGAACCAGAAGGAATATGAAATGGCTCAAATAAAAAACTACGTATTGATAGCGCAATTAGTAGCAAAAAAAACAGTGAAGATAAAAACTTTCTCGTTCTTGCTATCCGGTTCTCTCTCAATTCTTTCAATTTTATTTTCTTTATAAATTTAAGCTTATCATAACACATAAAAGTGGTAATGTGAAATTTTACTCATGGGTGTTATTGCTCTTTTTCGAAAGTCGAAATAAGCTCTCAAGTAATTGACAGTGATTGATAACCAATAGACATCATTTGCTATGCAATATTGTATAAATCACAATGCTAGTTTTACTGAAAATTATACTATTTTAGATATAATTATAATATTTAAACTTAAGGTATAGGGATGAACCCTACAATTAGAAAGGTTTTTTGTATTCTACTTATAGTATTATTTATTTCTTTTTCTCATGTTGGAAGTGCTGCTAACTCTAATGACGATACAACTGCTCAAGTAATATGTAATATTATTGGCTACGTTTGGGGAATAGGTGGACCGCTTATGACCGTAGTGATAATAGGAGCAGCTTTACTTGCAATATTTGGTAGAATGCCGTGGCCTGCTCTTTTCGCCCTCGGTGTATTTTGCGCTGTGTTTTTTGGCGCTAAAACTATTGTCATAAAAGTAATGGGTGGTATAAACTCTACAAATGCCTCTTTTATGGAAGAATGTGGAACGGGAGATAAAAAAAAGAGTCAATAGGACTATTTCTTTCTAAAGCAGACTTGGTGCACAGCTTCAACTATATCTTCCACTTGTGGTAATGCTTTCTTTTCTAGGTTTGCAGCATAAGGTAAGGGGACATCCTTGCCGGTTACCCGTACAACCGGAGCGTCAAGGTAGTCAAATCCTTGTTCCATAACCATGGCTGAGAGTTCTGCTCCTATTCCTGCAAATGGCCAACCCTCTTCTATGCTTACTAATCTATTGGTCTTCTTAATAGAGTTAATAACTGTTTCAGTGTCAAGTGGTCTTAAGGTTCTGAGGTCGATAACTTCAGCTTCTATTCCTTCACTAGAGAGTAAATCTGCTGCATTTAACGCATCCATTAGTTTCAATGAAAAAGCAGTGATAGTTACATCCTTTCCTTCCCGTATAACAGCAGCTTTGCCTATCTCAAGTAGATAATCTTTATTTGATAGCTCAGAGTCAGGAACTTCATGCTCATGTCCATAAGCGATCTCGTTTTCTAGAAATATTACAGGATTAGGGTCACGAATTGCAGCTTTAAGCAGACCTCTGCAATCGGAGGCAAAGTAAGGTGCTATTACTTTCAACCCTGGAACATGCGAATACCAAGATGCAAAGCACTGAGAATGTTGTGCTGCAACTCTTGCTGCAGCTCCATTTGGTCCACGAAATACTATAGGGCATCCAAGTTGTCCACCCGACATATAATTTGTTTTTGTTGCGGAATTCACAATTTGGTCGATAGCCTGCATAGAAAAATTAAAAGTCATAAACTCCACTATTGGCCTAAGTCCAGCAAATGCTGCTCCAACAGCAAGACCAACAAATCCATGTTCGGTAATAGGTGTATCAACTACTCTATTTTCTCCGAACTCTTTCAGTAATCCTTTTGTTACTTTATAAGCACCATCATACTCTGCAACCTCTTCACCCATGATAAATACATCAGGGTCATTTTGCATTTCTTCTCTGATTGCCGTGCATAACGCTTCTCTTACACTTAAGCTTGCCATTTGTAAATCTGTAAATTTCAACTGAAATAACTATATCAAAATTACCAGGAAGCGCACAAGTTAAGTTTTACAAGCATCATGTTGCATTGAGCATTGAATACTTACTTCTTTTAATTCAGTAGGTTGCGGTGATAGTGCGTATGTAACTCCACCGACTATCAATGAAGACATCACAGAAATTGCAATCATCAATAGAATTGGTAATTGGAAGGCTATACTAAAGGCAACACCTACTGTCAACATGATTGCAAAGTTTACAGAAGCAATTTTTAAGAAAGACAGTTGTGCTTTTTCTGTTTTTTCTAGTAATACTTTATTTGCTTTGGTTTTGCTTAATTCACTATTAAGTGTTGTATTTTTACTTTTTAGATCTTGTATTTGTTGTTTTAGTGATTGATTCTCTTCACTTAGTTTATCAAGTACTTCTAACCTATTCTCATGTCCAGCTACGTCACTCTTTGATTTTTCTAGTTCTTTCTCAACATGTTTTAATTCTTTACCTGGCTTTTCTAACTTCCGAATTTGGCTATCTTTCAACTGAACTTGAGTTTGCAGGCTTTCTAAAGTTTGGTTATCAACTTCATTAGCTGCCCCGTCGTAATTTATTTCGGAGTAGGAAGAAGTATCAAACGTAGTTTCAAGTGCTAAACCGTTGTCGTCACTACTAACGCTTTCGTCAATAGGAGTCTGTTTACCACTACATGTAGCACTTTTTCTTTGCGGTGACTCAAATTTTTCTACCATATTCTTAACACTAACACGTAAGTCTTGCTCACTTACTACACTGTCACTACTTTCGCACGTAACAGGAGCCTGTGCACCACTACGTATGGTATCATATTGTTTCACAGGATTTATAACATCTGCTGGTGCAGCAGTTTTTTTCTCATGCTTTGTACAAAAATTTTGTTCTGCTTCCTTTAACATTTTTACTATAGCTTCTTTATTTTCTATATTACCAACCACCTCCCTTGGAGTCTTATTTTTGCTTTTTAATGAAGGATTAACTCGATCATCACTTAGTAGTTGTTTTACCATGCTTTCATGTCCACAAGAAGCAGCAATATGCAAAGCAGTTAGCCCATCATTTTTAGAACCATCTTTTACTCGAGCGCTAACACTTGCTTTCTTTTTCATTAGAAATTCCGCTATCGAAAGATTGTTGCATGCTGCAGCAAGATGTAACAACGTCCAATCTTCTGCAGCTTCTTCTGAAAATTTTATACTAAATTGATGTTCTTTACTAAAATTTTTACTAAACTTGTTGTACTCTCCTGCATCTTTTCCTTTTAACTCATTCTTTATTCTTTCAAGTAAATTATCTTCATCCAAACCTCCACTTTTACTTACCTCATTTATTATTTCAAAAAACTTCTCCTTCTCTATTGCCATAACCTTTCCCTCTCAATTTATTTTTATCACTGCATAATCTCACAAAAAAGTTAAATTTATCAAAATTCTATATTTTATATAAAATAAAATTTCCTGTTTCCAAAAATTGGTAAGCATGTTTTTGATGAGATTGTAGAAAACATACTTTTATGACACCATTTGTTGTACGAACTAACTTGGCGAAAACAGATGTTCATATAGTTGTGTGGCAAAATGTTTTGCACTAGTTATGCTACTTCGTTTTCCATAACAGTTGAAAAAATTAGTAGCAAGTTGTTGTGAGTTTATGTATTTTGAGGCTGTAATGGTCAAAGGTACATGAAGTATGATCAGAGTTAAAGGTGCAAGAGAGCATAATTTGCAGGGTATTGATGTCAATATACCAAAAAATAAGTTAGTTGTTATAACTGGACTAAGTGGTTCTGGTAAGTCTAGCCTTGCATTCGATACGATTTATGCAGAAGGCCAACGCCGATACGTCGAAAGTCTATCGGCTTATGCACGTCAATTTCTTAATATTCAAGATAAACCAGATGTTGAGTCAATCACAGGCCTCTCTCCTGCAATATCAATTAATCAAAAGTCGATCTCAAAAAATCCAAGATCAACTGTTGGAACCGTTACTGAAATTTACGATTATGTACGTTTGATATATGCACGAGTGGGAATACCTTATTCGCCTGTAACTGGGTTGCCAATAACGAAACAGGCTGTATCTCAAATTGTAGATACTATTATAGCATTACCTTTAGAAACTAAAATATATACACTTGCTCCTATTGTGCGTGGCAGAAAAGGAGAGCACTTCAAAGAGATATTGGAAATTAAAAAGCAGGGTTACGTGAGACTAAAAATAGATGGTGAAACATACAATATAGATGACTTGCCTAAACTCGACAAAAACAAGAAACATGATATTTTTGTTATTGCAGATAGAATCTCCATGTCAGATGATATAGGAAATCGACTACCAGGCAGTATAGAATCAGCATTGAGGCTGGGCCATGGCTTAATGTATGCAGAAATAGTGAACTTACCTGATAACCACAATTCCGAGTATAAAAATGGTCAAACTTTAACTTTCTCAGAGAATTTTGCATGTCCTGAGTCTGGCTTTACTCTTGAAGAAATAGAGCCAAGATTGTTTTCTTTTAACAGCCCCTACGGTGCATGCAGTTCATGCAGTGGGCTCGGTAAAAAACTAAGTGTTGATGCAAAGCTAATAGTGCCAGACGAAACGCTCTCGATATCTGAAGGTGCTTTAAAGCCAATTGGATCAATGTTCCGTCAAGTGCATACAAACTATGGATTGCTAAAAAATGCAATTCTATCACTGGCTGAAAATTGCAAATTTAGCCTTGATGTTCCGTGGAAGAATATAGACCAAAAAGTGAAGGATTTAATACTTTTTGGCTCTAGAGAAATGAAATTTCAAGGTTTGGTCAGTATCCTAGAACGCCAGATGGATTACGATGCATCACTTATTGATAGGTATTGTTCTGTTACTGACTGCAAAGAATGTGCTGGCTATAGATTGAGAAAAGAAGCACTTACAGTGAAAATTGACGAAAAACATATAGGTGAAATATCAAGGCTCAGCATCGATGAATCCCTTAAGTGGTTTGGAAATTTATCAGACAAACTTACAGAACAACAAAGGCAAATTTCAAATAAAATATTAAACGAAATAATCAAAAGGCTGACATTTTTAAAGAATGTAGGGCTAAATTACCTTACACTTGACCGTGAATCTAGCACTCTCTCTGGTGGTGAAAGCCAGAGGATCAGGCTTGCTTCGCAAATTGGCTCTGGTTTAACAGGAGTGCTATACGTGCTTGATGAGCCCTCAATTGGCCTTCATCAATGTGATAATGATCGATTAATTACCACACTTAAAAATCTGAGAGACATGGGTAATACTGTGATTGTTGTTGAACATGATGAAGACACAATAATGGCTGCTGATTATGTGATTGATATTGGTCCTGGAGCTGGCGTGAATGGAGGAAAAATCGTTGCAGAAGGAACACCAGATCAGGTACAAAAAAATTCAGAAAGCATAACAGGACAGTATTTAAGTGGAAAGAAGGAAATTTCAATTTCAAAAAGAAGAAAGCAAACAACTCAGTTCATAAAGGTAGTTAATGCTTGTGAGAACAACTTAAAAAATATAAATGTTGAATTTCCTATAGGGAATTTTATTTGTGTTACTGGAATATC
The DNA here is from genome assembly GCF_947250635.1 of Wolbachia endosymbiont (group B) of Parapoynx stratiotata. Taxonomy (NCBI): domain Bacteria; kingdom Pseudomonadati; phylum Pseudomonadota; class Alphaproteobacteria; order Rickettsiales; family Anaplasmataceae; genus Wolbachia; species Wolbachia endosymbiont (group B) of Parapoynx stratiotata. The sequence goes on from NZ_OX366335.1 coordinate 892,075, forward strand.
AGGAGGAGGGAAATCAAGTTTAGTGATAGAAACATTATATAAATACTCAGCACACAAGATAAATCATTCATCTGCAAGGCATGGTCAATGCGACAAAATAGAAGGCCTTGAGTATATAGATAAAATTATAGAAGTTGATCAATCGCCAATTGGTAGGACCCCAGCATCAAATCCAGCAACATATGTTGGTATGTTTACTCACATCAGAAATTGGTTTGCAGGTCTCCCAGAGTCGAAGGCACGAGGTTACAATATAGGCCGATTTTCATTTAATACCAAGGGAGGAAGATGTGAAGCTTGTAAAGGTGATGGGCATTTAAAGATCGAGATGCATTTCCTACCGGACGTTTATGTGAAATGTGAGCAATGTAGAGGACAGAGGTATAACCGAGAAACATTGGAAGTTACTTACAAGGGAAAATCAATTTCTGATGTGCTTGATATGACAATAGATCAAGCATGTGACTTTTTTGAAAATCTTCCAATGATAAAGGAAAAGTTGATTTCTTTACAGGAAGTAGGGCTTGGCTATATAACTCTTGGACAGTCGTCAACAACGTTGTCCGGGGGTGAAGCACAACGAATAAAGCTGTCTAAGGAACTATCAAAGCGATTTACCGGGAAAACATTGTATATTCTCGATGAGCCAACAACTGGGTTACATTTTGAAGATGTAAATAATTTACTGAAAATACTCCATAGGCTAGTTGATTTAGGAAATACTGTTATAGTTATTGAGCACAATTTACATGTTATAAAAACTGCTGATTACATAATAGATATTGGTCCAGAGGGTGGAGTAAAAGGTGGCGAAGTGGTTGCTGTAGGAACTCCAGAAAAAGTTGCACAGACTCCAAAAAGCGTTACAGGCAAGTATCTTAAAACATATTTATTGGATCAAGTATCGACTATTTCTTAATAATTAGGTTATGAGGAGCATTTTAAAAGGTATACATAACATATTTAATTCATGAATCTTCTCTTATTAAAAAAAGCTACAGATCTCATATTTCCAAACGTATGCGTAAGTTGTGAACGTATAATTGATAAAAGTTATGATTTATGTAGTGAATGCAATAAAAAAATCAATTTTTTAACTAAGCATTACTGTAATGTTTGTGGTGTAGTAATTCCAGATAACATTGATACATGTGGTAAATGCATCAGTAACCCTTCACCATTTAAAGTATTAAGATCAGTTTTTGCTTATGATGAACATAGCAAAAATATGATTATAAATTTTAAATTTTTTGATAATTTAAATTATGTGAAAGTCTATGCAAAGTGGATGTACACAACTAACAAAGACATATTTCAAAATGCAGAGGTCATAGTTCCCATACCGCTACATAAAATACGCTTATTTAAACGTAAATATAATCAAGCAGCATTGCTCGCGAAGGAATTAAGTAAGTTATCTAATTTATCTTATACACCATTTGCAATAAAACGTATTCGTCACACCAAACCTCAAGCTGGTCTTTCACTTAAACAGCGTGAAAAAAATTTGAAAAATACTTTTAAAGTAAGTAACAGCGAAATTATCAAAAACAAAATCGTGATATTGGTTGATGATGTAGTAACAACTGGCGCAACCGCAAGGTCTTGCTCTCAGGAAATTTTAAACTCTGGTGCAAGAGAAGTGAGAGTGCTATCGCTTGCAAGAACTGTATGAAAATCAGCTTTAAGGTATAATTTTCATTTTTGAAAACTGTTTAGTGTCTTAGTACTAACTTCTGTATCATTCCTCTTAAAAAAAAGTCTAGTTATAGTGTATACGGAGTCTATAATTATAGCTCTTTTTCTAATAGTTCGAATAGCTGAATATTCTTTCTGGCTAAATTTTTTATAACAAACCAATGGTTTGATTAAAATCAGGAGAATATGGAGGCAGATATATAACTTCAGCACCGACACTTTTAACAAATTCACTTATTTTCTATGAAAAGTTGCATTATCCAAAATCACCCAGCAAAAAGCTTGAACTAGCTATTAAAAACGTCTGTATCGCAATAGCCTTCAAAAATCATAGGCGCCATAATTTTTCCCTTATTCAAAGCTGCAATCATATTTTTGAATACTCACTGCATTCAGAAAAAAATAGGTACATGCTAGTGTAATAGCACTGGATGTAATAATTGGAACAAGTAAAAAAGCCTCTATTAGTTTTCTTATAGAGCTGGCTGGTTTAATGCTGTTATTATTCAATGATGCAAAATAATTTTCACTAAGGTTGGCCATCCATTTTGCGCCAGATAAGACCCCCTCACTATTTTTTTTAGATAAGTTGACTTGTATTTGCTTTCCCATGTTTATAATTATGCTAATAATAAATATGATAAGATCAATATAAATTTTTTACTTCCGTGTTTTTTCTATTGTTGTTTATAATGACTATAGTTACATCACATATTTCTTTCAATTAAATAGATCAGTTATTTATTGCAAATCACTGACTTTTTTAATGGATTCTTTTTCTAAATAATTTCCAAAAATGTGTTTACTTTTGTTTGTAATTGTGTAGTAACTGCAACGTAAAGTTATAGGAGGTAAAGATGGATTTTGAAAATCTGAAAAAGATATTAAGTGCAATTGATAAAGATGCAAGTGTAAATAAAGATAACGTAATTAATAAAATAAAAGAGGTATTGCGAAGGGAAGATACAATAGCGTATCAAGAGTGGGAAAATAAAAATTTTAGTATAAATCATACATTCATCCAAAGTGATCCTGATGCCGAATTTACATTATTAATTGCAGCTGCAGCAGCTGGCTGTAAGGATTTAGTGAATGTTTTATTAGATAGGCATGCGGATGTTCATGTAGAAGGTGAAAATAGAGAGACTGCTTTGCATCATGCCGTTTATAGTCGATGTGTAGGTGTAGTAAATGCTCTACTAAAAAAAGGTGCTGATGTTAATGTAAAAGACAGAAGTGGTAGTACTCCTTTGCATTATGCTACTTTAAGTAACCATGTAGAGGTAGTAGATGCTCTGTTAGCTGAAGGCGCAAGTGTTCATGTAAAAGATAGAAATGGTAGTACTCCTTTGCATTATGCTGCTAAAAATGGCTATTTAGAGATAGTAGATGCTCTACTAGACAGAGGTGCAGATGTTTATGAAAAAGATAGTTTGAAGAAAACTCCTTTGTATTATGCCATTATAAATCACCAAGAAGATACGGTAGAGAGTATAAAAGGGTTTTTAAAAAATAAAGTAGTTCAAGGTAGTGTAGTTGTTGGTGGCTTAGTTGCCATGTTAGGGAATTTTGTAACATCGACGCTTTTTATAACCGAGACAATGGAAATTACATTAACATCTGTTACGGCAGCAATAGCTGTATCTGCATCAACATCATTAACATCTGGTTATGCTAAATATCTAATGTCAAAATTCGATAACGAAATAAAAGAAATAAAAGAGCGACAAAACGTAATGGAAGGGAGGCAAAGCTTAACAGAAGGGTGGCAAAATGTGAATCTACAAAGCATACTTATACATAATGCTCTTTCGTAACTTTTTACTTCCGCACTTCTTTAGTGTTGCTTATAATAACTATAGATTTAGATCTTAATTAGAGGCTTTAATTACCTACTTTAAGTTATTGAATTTCTTATCATAGCATTTATCATTCCAGTACCCTGGAATGATAGAAAAAGAACACTGAATTAAAAATACAACATACCATCTTATATCTTAATACTGCATAATACCTCGATCATAGATTGATTAAGGATGCCTTAAGTTAGTCTTGCTTTACTATGAAAAGCTTGTACTCTTTAAATGTATTATTTATAAATTAACTGTTTATAAGCTAAAATATGTCTAATAGAGCTAATATAACTTTTTTTATAGCTGGTGCTATTGCTTCCCTTACATTAATTACATCTGGAGTTTTTGCTGTAGCTCCTTACGTTGCATTTTTATCTTCAGTTGCAGCTTTAAATATAGCTCCCCCTGTTATTTTTATTTTATTTGCGCTTTCTGCAGTAGTAATTGTGTTTTCATATAAAATGATTAAACAAAATAAAAAATCTCAAGAAAACTCGAAAGCTGAAGTCGAAGAGCCGAATAAAGGGTTAAGGAAAGAAGAAAATAAGCTAACTCCAATTAAAGAAGAATTAGAAGATGGAAAGGATAAAGAAAATAAATACGGGTTTAGTGGTCTAGAAGAAAAAGTTCATAGAATTTCAGAGAATTTTGTAACGAAAGATGAAGTGAATGGGTTAAAAAAAGAGGTTAGTGATCTTTCTGCAAGGTTAATTAATAGTCCTGCAACAAAAAATGAAGTAGAAGTAAAGTTGAATATAGCATTTTATGCAAAAGGTGAAGAAAGAGGATGGAATACAACATTTAGTGATATTATATTACCAAGTGACATAAAAGAAAATTTGAGAGAGATTTGTAAATCAAAAAGCGGAGGATATCTCTTAAATGGTAAAGGAGGGACTGGTAAGAGTAGTATTTGTGAAGCGATTGCGAATGAAATTAAATCTCAATTTGCTGTTATACGTATTTCTGCATCTTCCTTATGTAATATATCGAATATAGATCAAGTTTTTGAGAGGGCAAGAAAAAACACTCCTTGTATAATTATTATGGAAGAGATTGACGGCATTGGTCTAGATCGCAAGAGTGGTAAGAACAAGAATGTAGAATCTTTAACTCATTTACTCGATAAATTGAATAAAACCTTTCTTGAAGAAAATATAGTAATTGCCACAACTAATTGTGCGAATGATTTAGATGAAACACTAGTTAGGCATGAGCGCTTGAGAAAAATTGAGATTCCTGGGCTAGAGAAAGAAAGTATACGTAGGGGGATACTAAAAGAATATCTAAAAGAATTAAGCCAGAGAGATATTGAAACTATTGTAAATAATACTAATGGTTTTTCACCAGCAAATCTGATTGGTTTAGCCAAGTATATAGAAAAGGAGAGGGAAAAAATGAAAAGTAAAGGCAAAAGTACTCCTTTTTCCACTTTATGTAAAAATTTCAAGAAGGAACATAACATAAAAGATGAGCCAGATAAGAAACATCGTAACAGTAAAACTAAAAACGAGGGGTCTTCTGGAAGCTCATTCTCATCTAGAAGCTTATCTAGAAGCTTATCTAGAAGTTCATCAGTAAGCTCTTCATTGAGTGATGTATCTTCTCGAGGAAGTAAGCGGCAAATCGAGGAATGAAGAGAATTACTACACAGTCTGGGATGACGCCATGCAAGTCGAATCATGTCATTCCAGTGCTTGACAATAGTTTTTATCCAGAAGGGTCATTGAACTTCTAAAAGGGTGTCATTCCAGTACTGGAATCCAGGAATTTTTTGAGCACGTAAGTTATGCCAAGTTTTTTGTTGGTAAGAAAGGCTGGATCCCAGTACTCGGATGACATCCTTTTTTTCCTGGATACCAGTCGCATGACACTACTATATAGTAGGTCCCAATTTCATCCCAGTCTGGGATCTTCTTTCAAAAATTCAAAACAATCTATTAAAAAGGAGAATATTATGTCTACAATAATTTTATCATCAATTTTAAGTAAAGCGGGCAGTATTTTTGGGCCAATTGGCCAGATTGTTGGCTCAGAACTCGGTGCTCTGCTTGGTGCACAGCTTGATAATGCAATATTTGGTCTTGATGCCGAGCAAAAGATAACGCATGGGGCGAGGCTGAAAAATCTGCAAGTTCAAACCTCAACTTATGGCAAAACAATTCCAATTATCTATGGCACTGCTCGCATTGCTGGAAACATTATTTGGTCACAGCCAATAAAAGAGGAGGCGATAACCACTCAAAATAAAACAGGAAGAGGTATAAATATTACATATAACTACTATGCAACACTCGCAATTGCAATTTGCAAGGGGAAAGTAGAAAAATTAAATCGAATCTGGGCGGATATAAAATCGCTTAGCTTTGACCAAATAGATTATACTTTTTACCACGGCAGAGAAGACCAAAACCCTGATCCGTTTATGTTATCAATAGAAGGTGAGAAGAATGTACCAGCTTATAGAGGAATATCTTACATAGTCATCAAAAATTTCCCTTTGGCAGACTATAGTAATCGTGTTCCGGTGTTTACATTTGAAGTGCAAACTGCACTGAAGCTCAGTGGATTTTCAGTAGCAGAAAACATTAAAAATATCAATATCATACCAGGTTCAGGGGAGTTTGTGTATGATACGAAAATACAGAAGAAAATTGCACGAGAAAAAATAAGCAGTAGTCAATATATTCCCTATGGACCGGCACAAAGAGTAAATCACAATAATCACACAAAAAAGAGCGATGCTATGCTTTCTTTGGACCAATTGAAGGAAAGTTTACCAAATGTTGAATGGGCATCGGTAGTGGTTAATTGGTTTGCAAGCAGTTTGAATATCAAAGATTGTAAAATATATCCTGCAGTTGAATTTCAAGATGATTCTGCTATAGTGCCTGATGATTGGCAAGTGGGAAATATAACCAGGGATAATGCCCAGCTCATTTCAAAAGATAATCATGGCAATCCAAGATATGGTGGTACAGTTAGCGATGCAGCACTAATAAGATATATAGAAGAGCTGCGTAGCAGAGGTTATAAGGTGATGCTCTATCCAATGCTCTTGCTTGACACAAAAAACAAAGAGTGGCGAGGAAAATTGAGCGGTACTCCTCAGGATATAAGTGATTTTTTTGAGAATCAGTATAGCAAATTCATAGAGCATTACACGAGCATTGCCAAACAAACTAAAGTGGAAGGGTTTATAATCGGGTCTGAATTTGCGCAGCTCACCAGAGTGAAAGATGTAGAGGGTCACTATCCTGCAGTAGCAGAGCTAGTTAAAGTTGCAAAGCAAGTAAAATTTCAGCTTGGAAAAGAAGTAAACGTAACTTACGCTGCCGATTGGAGTGAGTATCATTCATATGATGGTTGGTATAATATGGATGAACTATGGTCTTCACAGTTCATCGATGTTATTGGCATAGATGCTTACTTTCCACTCACCGATGGCCCAGAACCTCCTTTTGGCTATTCCGCGAAAGATGTAACGGGTGGTTGGAGCAGTGGGGTAGGGTATGATTATTTTTACGATTACTCAAAAAGTGATCCTGAGAAAATAAAGTATAATGACAGCGAATATGCGTGGAAAAATATCGAGAAATGGTGGAGTGAAGTTCATGTAAATCCAGGTGGTAGTAAAACAAAATGGCAACCAAAAATGAAGAAAATATGGTTTACCGAATATGGATTTCCCAGTATGAACGGCTGCACTAATGAGCCCAATGTGTTTGTTGATAAAGGTAGTATAGAGAGTAAATATCCACGATACTCAAACGGAGAGGTGAGCTTTCTTTCGCAGAAAACTGCGATCGAAGGAACATTAAAAAAGTGGCAAAGCTCAGAAATGGTGGAGAAAATGTTCCTCTGGGCGTGGGATGCAAGGCCATTTCCTTATTTTCCCAACTTGTGTGATATGTGGACTGACTGCCATAATTGGCAAACAGGGCACTGGATTCAGGGAAAAATTTCACAACTTAATGTTTCCGATGTTTTGTCTGATCTGTTGCAAAAGGTAGGTCTCAAAGGCGATCAGTTTGATACAAGTGATGTTAAAGGATTACTATCTGGGTATGTAATAAATGATCAGCAACCCGTACGCTCAATTATTAAAATGCTGCGAAGGTGCTATTTTTTTGATGTGGTTGAACAGAACTCAAAACTGAAATTTATTCAAAAGGGCAGGGGAGTGAAAACTGAAATACCAATTGGCGAGATGGTTACCAATAACGTTGCAAAACTTGTTAATATTAGTCAGCTAGATTTAAATAGTAAAGTCAATGTTGTTTATTTTAACCGCAATTTTGGCTATCCAATTGATGTGAAATATGCTGAACTGCCAAAGCAGGGCAATGCTGCAACAGTTCCAATACCGCTCATTATGGAGGAAGGGGAGGCGCAAAATATAGCTGAAGTTTTACTTTATTCTGCGTGGCAAGAGAGAAATATATACAACTTTAAGCTACCGATAAAATATGCATGGCTTTTACCAAGTGATGTCATAGCAATTTCAGATGGCGAGAAAAGACATACGATGAGAATTATAAAAACAAAGTTTGAAAGCATGTCCATTCAAGTAATGGGAGTTGGTTATGATCCCTCTATATACAAGCTCTCCTTTCCTTCAACAAGATCACTTATGCTTAAAGAATACCCTCCTTCTCACATCAGTAAATCTATCGTAGAAATGATAGATTTACCGTATATTAAAGATAATATCGCAAGCTTTACTTTAATTAGTGAAGAGGAAAGTTGGAAAGGAGCAACGCTCTTTATTTCGTATGATGATAAAAATTATAAGCCCATCGCGAGCGCAAATATACAATCTACTTACGGATATGTAATCGAATTTACCGATGAGGGAATTACAGTAGTACTGCGTTTTGGTAAGATAGACGTCATGAGTCCAACTGTGTTAGCGCTGGTTGGAAAAGAGGTAATAAAATTCGAAAGAGCAAAGCTCATAGGTAAGAATAAATATCAGCTTATCGACCTAATTAGAGGCCAAGAAGGTACTAAGAAATATGAACACACCACAGGTGAAAAATTTATTCTACTTGATCATTCAATAATTTCTTTTGAAGTGCAAAAAGGGAGAAAGTTTTATCTTAAGGCAGTCACTTACGGTGATTCATTGGATAATACGAAAGCGAAACTATTGATCAAGAACTTCAGCTAACCAACAGGTATATTGATTTACATTTTATTAAAAAATCCACTATAATATTAATATAGCAATATAATGAGGTAAAATTATGACTAATAGTGTAAATCAATTATCAAATAAAGCACCAATAATACTAACATGGGTGCCAAGAGTGCATGGTGCATCTTTACCGAATGGTAAAAATACTACCCTTAATTATTTAGAAATAATTAAAAATCATAAATTAACAAATAAAGAGGAGAGGGACATATATTTGGTTATCAATGGTCCTGGATTTGAAGAAAATCAAATAGATAGTTTAAAACATGAGCTGAAAGGAATTGAAGGAGTACATGTTGTAGACTTACACCAATATGACTGGAGCGGAATAGATGAAGGATGGAAAATAGACGGCAAAGATATTAGCATAAAGGACTTCTTTAAGAATATGTATAATATGTCAGAGGAGCAAAGGATGTATTTTGCCGTTGAAATAGATACCTTTAGATTGATTGCTCTGTCACTCTTAAAGCAGTTTACGGAACATGAGGGTGGAATATATATAGACTTTGATTCTTTAAAAGCCATTGACACTCATATAGGGAAGGATATAACAATTCCTGAGGGGATATTGTTGGGACCGATTGTTGTAGGTATTAACGATAGTGGAAAAATCGTTTATACACAGTTAAATAATGACTTAATTGCGATAAATGATTTAAGCATAGCAGTTGATATCTTATCTAAGTATAAAAGTGAAATACTAAGTCAAAAAGAAATGTGCGGTAAATTAGTAGAGTATTTACCTTCAGCTATAATTAAACTAGGTGATTGCATCAGTATGCTTGAAAAAGAGGAAGAGATGAAAAAGGAAGAAGAGAAAGATGAAATAAAAAGGATTATCAAAGAAGTGAAGAATCAGAAAGAGTATGCAGAAAGGTGTGTAGAAGATTTAAGCAATGGTAGAATAGCGACGTTATATGAACAAGCTTTTTTTCCCTTCCTTACCCAATTTGGAGCAAATTTAGGTCAACGAAATGTTGTGAGGATAGTGCATGATAAATTAATTGGTCAAGAAGAAAGCAAATGGAAGTCATTTGCTTTTGGAGAGAACAATGGTAACTATAGAATGACTCCAGCAGAAAGTGATTTATCCTGGATGAAAGGAAAAGATCTATACCATGAACGAGTAGATAACAAGCTGGAAGGAGCAGAAGTAGACAGGGTAGCAATGGGAGAGCTATCACTTATATAGCATTGATTAAAGAACTTTCTAGTATCGTCGATTCGGTGCTAGAAAATTCAGTAAAGTAGTTAAAATATTAGCTGAAAAATAATTTTCTTCGAAACAGTCACCTACATATAGAAACGAGAATGTTTAAGCCCCTAGGAGATTTTATTTGTACGCCGCTAAAATTTCATTATAATATGAGTATATTAATGTGTTGAGGTAAAATAATGATCGGTAATGTAAAAAAATTATCAAATGAAGCGCCAATAATACTAACTTGGGTACCAAGAGTATATGGTGCATCTTTACCAGATGGTAAAAACAGTGACCTTAATTACTTAGATATAATAAAAAATCATAAATTAATAAATAAAGAAGAGAGGGATATATATTTGATTATCAACGGTCCTGGATTCAAAGAAAATCAAATAGATGATTTAAAATGTAAACTGAAAGAATTTGAAGGAGTACATGTTATAGACTTGCATCAGTATGACTGGAGCGAAATAGATCAAGGATGGAAGATAGATGGAGAGGATATCAGTATAAAGGAATTCTTTGAGAATATGTATAATATGGAAGAAAAGCAAAGGATGTATTTTGCCGTTGAAATAGATACCTTTAGATTGATTGCTCTGGCACTCTTAAAGCAGTTTACGGAACATGAGGGTGGAATATATATAGATTTTGATTCTTTAAAAGCCATTAACCTTCATATAGGGAAGGATATAACAATTCCTGAGGGAATTTTGTTAGGGCAAATTACTGCACATGTTGATCAAGAGAACGGCAAAATTATTAAAACGAATTTAAATAATGACTTGATTGCAGTAAGTTGTTCACGTATAGCGATTAATATTTTATCTCAATATAAAAGAGAAATACTGAGTCAAGAAAAAATGTGCTATGAGTTAGCAGAGCGTTTATCTAATTTTGCGAAAAAAGAAAAAAAACGTTTTTTTGATATTTATAAAGGATTGAGAGAGAAACAGCTGTTAGATAATGAAGCGAAGAAAAAAGGGAAGAGTGTTATAGAGGAATTAGATAAGATAGAGCGCAAAATAGTTGATCTAAGAAATGGTAAGATAAGAGAATTATATGAGCCGCTAGTATGTCATTATTCTAGGTATCGTGAAGTAGGTTTAAATTTAGGTCAATTTTATACCGTAGAAATGGTTCGTAATGAATTAATCGGTCAAGACAAAAGCAGACTAGGGTTATTTTCTTTCGGAGGGGAACGTTCAAAAAAGTGTGTCAAGCCGCATTTTTAGTTCAACTCAATTTTCAATCTATCTGGAAAGAAAATATCAAGTTGAGACATAGTTAAAGCCCAATTAGGGAGAGCCATAATCCACTTTTGCTCTACCTTTTTTATAGCACAATATACCTGTTTGTACAAGGCATTTGTACTAGTAAATGAACCCTTAGTTTTAGTAAATTTCCTGATTTGTCTATGCAACCCCTCAATTGGATTGGTGGTGTAAATCAGCTTCCTAACTTGCCCAGAATACTTAAAATAACTGGATAAGTTTTCCCAATTGTTCTGCCAGGATTTTATAACTAAAGGATACTTCTCTCCCCATTTTTCTTCCAGCTCAAGCAGATAATTCTCAGCGATCTCTTTACTTGAAGCACGATATATTTTTTTCAAATCATTCATGAAAACTTTTACAGGGAACGTTCAAAAAAGTGTGTCAAACCGAAAAAAAAGTAATAAATTGATATAAAAAATGGAGGTTTGATATGGGTCAAGCAAATAGAACTACTGGTTTGGTAGATTATAAAGAATTAGAAACAAATATCCTGTCATCTATACGAGAAGGAAGACCATTGACAGGAAGAGATGGAGCATTAACACCGTTTATAAAAAGGTTGCTAGAGGCAAGTCTGGAAGGTGAAATAGAAAGCCACATGTCAGCTAAAAGTGAAGAAAATAACCGAAGAAATGGAAGGAATGCAAAAACTTTACGTACAAGTTCAGGCTCATTTGAACTATTAACACCAAGAGACAGAGAAGGAAGCTTTGAACCGCAAATAGTCAAAAAAAGGCAAACAAGCCTACATCCAGAACTTGAAGCAAAGGTCTTAAGCACATATGCCAGTGGCATGGGATACAGAGATATAGCTTCACATGTTGAGGAAATATATGACCACAAAATATCAGCAGCAGAGATATCCAGTATTACTGATAAACTGCTACCAGTAATCAATGAATGGCGCAGCCGCCCACTGCAATCAGTGTATCCAATAGTGTTTATGGATGGCATGTTCTTTAAGGTCAAGGAGGACGGACATTGTATAAGTAAATGCATGTATAATATATTGGGCATAAATCAAAATGGCAGAAAAGAAGTATTAGGTTTTTATTTGGCTGAAAGTGAAGGAGCTAACTTCTGGTTGGGAGTTCTAAATGACCTAAAAGAGCGAGGAGTAGAAGATATTCTAATTGCCTGCATTGATGGGCTAAAAAGCTTTCCTGCGGCTATAAATAGTGTGTTTCCTAAGGCAGAAGTACAGCTATGTATAGTGCATCAGATAAGGAATTCACTGAAATATGTATCTAGCAAAGATGTAAAAGTTTTCATGAATGATTTGAAAAAAATATATCGTGCTTCAAGTAAAGAGATCGCTGAGAATTATCTGCTTGAGCTGGAAGAAAAATGGGGAGAGAAGTATCCTTTAGTTATAAAATCCTGGCAGAACAATTGGGAAAACTTATCCAGTTATTTTAAGTATTCTGGGCAAGTTAGGAAGCTGATTTACACCACCAATCCAATTGAGGGGTTGCATAGACAAATCAGGAAATTTACTAAAACTAAGGGTTCATTTACTAGTACAAATGCCTTGTACAAACAGGTATATTGTGCTATAAAAAAGGTAGAGCAAAAGTGGATTATGGCTCTCCCTAATTGGGCTTTAACTATTTCTCAACTTGATATTTTCTTTCCAGATAGATTGAAAATTGAGTTGAACTAAAAATGCGGCTTGACACACTTTTTTGAACGTTCCCCTTTTACATCTTTGCTAGATACATATTTCAGTGAATTCCTTATCTGATGCACTATACATAGCTGTACTTCTGCCTTAGGAAACACACTATTTATAGCCGCAGGAAAGCTTTTTAGCCCATCAATGCAGGCAATTAGAATATCTTCTACTCCTCGCTCTTTTAGGTCATTTAGAACTCCCAACCAGAAGTTAGCTCCTTCACTTTCAGCCAAATAAAAACCTAATACTTCTTTTCTGCCATTTTGATTTATGCCCAATATATTATACATGCATTTACTTATACAATGTCCGTCCTCCTTGACCTTAAAGAACATGCCATCCATAAACACTATTGGATACACTGATTGCAGTGGGCGGCTGCGCCATTCATTGATTACTGGTAGCAGTTTATCAGTAATACTGGATATCTCTGCTGCTGATATTTTGTGGTCATATATTTCCTCAACATGTGAAGCTATATCTCTGTATCCCATGCCACTGGCATATGTGCTTAAGACCTTTGCTTCAAGTTCTGGATGTAGGCTTGTTTGCCTTTTTTTGACTATTTGCGGTTCAAAGCTTCCTTCTCTGTCTCTTGGTGTTAATAGTTCAAATGAGCCTGAACTTGTACGTAAAGTTTTTGCATTCCTTCCATTTCTTCGGTTATTTTCTTCACTTTTAGCTGACATGTGGCTTTCTATTTCACCTTCCAGACTTGCCTCTAGCAACCTTTTTATAAACGGTGTTAATGCTCCATCTCTTCCTGTCAATGGTCTTCCTTCTCGTATAGATGACAGGATATTTGTTTCTAATTCTTTATAATCTACCAAACCAGTAGTTCTATTTGCTTGACCCATATCAAACCTCCATTTTTTATATCAATTTATTACTTTTTTTTCGGTTTGACACACTTTTTTGAACGTTCCCTCAAGACATTGTCGAACTTCTTTTGAATGTGTCTGGTATAGACCAAAACATTAAAAATAATCAAGGTAAAACTCCACTCGATATTGCTAAGCAATCCAATAAGGAAAAGATTATTGAAACTTTAGAAGAACATTTAACAGAATCTTCTAATCAAGCAGAAAGACTTTCTGCGCAAGGAAAGGAAGTGCATGAAAAGCTCAGAAAGTTTGTTGAAGATTTTGTTTTTATTTATGAACGCTCTTTATCAGAGTACTATGAGAGACTAGAAAATCAAATAGGAAAGCCAGGTAAATGGGCTGAGTTTGCTAATAAAATAATGGATATAGGAAAAAGTGGAACAGAAGACATAAAAATAAAGGCCTTTTCTCTTATTGGAATTAAAGTTCTTCAAGAAGCAATATTCAGCATTGGTAGTAGTTATAATAGAGCAGAGCTGGCTTTGTTGAATAGCGAGTAGAGATGGGAGAAAAAAAGGGAGAAAATCTAAAGAAAGTGGTTACTCTATTAAGAAATGAACATTTTGTAGAGTATATGCCACAGAAGATGAAAGTCAGTAATCATAAAGAGTATAATCAATTTTTAGAAAAAAGAGGAAATGTCTTTCATTTTATCGATGAAGCTATAGAAAACTGGTACGAAAGTTCAGAAAAAATTCCTGGAGATTTATAGCGATAAGGTTGTTATTGCAGTACATATAGTTGTGAATCTATTTAGAATAGGCTTAAGGCAAGCAGTTGGATTTATAAAAGGATATTTACAAAGTATAGTGAAGAATCTCCAAGTATTCACAAGCTTCTCGTCAAACTTAATTTGAAATTATGTGACCACAGAACAGATAAAAATGACATAGAGAATATTGAAATTGCTATAGATAGTACTGTAATCCATATTTATAGTAACAGTACTCAACATAACAAAGATAACGCCAAGATAAGGAAGTATAATGGTACAGATCAAATAAGAAAGCTACATGTTGCTTTGGACGAAAACAGCAAAAAGGCAATAGCAATTCGATATACTAATTTTCTTTCACATGATAGCATCTAAAATACTAAAGGAAATGGGTGATATCTATAAGATTAAGTCTCTTTGTGCAGATGGAGCTTATGATACAATAAGTTTATATAAATTATGCAATAAATATAATTTGAAACCAATTATAAAGCCAAGAAAGAATGCAAAAATCTGTAACAATATAGACCACTTCTCGGAAAGAAATAACAACATTAATATAAGAAAAAGATGCAATCTAACTCAATGGAAAAGGCAGACAGGGTATGGAATACGGTCACGTATTGAGAGTTTTTTCTTTAGACTCAAAAAAACATTTGGATTTAGTTTTAAGAATAAATCTGAGATAAACCGCTCTTAAGAGATGCTCTTAAAATGCTACTTGATTAACAAATTTTCTGATATCGGTATGCCTATTTTCGAACTTATCTCATAAATCTCTTCCATCACTCCTCCTCATTCCTTGCCATTCAACAAAGCCACCCACCTTGAAAACTTCAGAAAAACTTACTTGTCGCTTTTAACCTGCTTAAATTTCCAAAACCAATCTATTTGGATCTTCTATGTAATTTTTGATTTTCACAAGGAAAGTAACTGCTCCTTTGCCATCAACTATTCTGTGATCGTAAGAGAGGGCAATGTACATCATAGGTCTGATTTCAATTGAGTTACTCACAGCAACTGGCCTGTTTTGTATAGTATGCATTCCAAGTATTCCAGATTGCGGAGGGTTGATTATTGGAGTAGAAAGAAGTGAACCGTATACACCACCGTTTGAGATAGTAAATGTTGCACCTTCCATTTCCGATACTTGCAGCTTACCTTCTCGTGCTTTTTTGCCAAGTGCAACTAAAGTTAGTTCAATTTCAGCGCATGACATTTGATCAGCATCGCGAATAATCGGTACAACAAGACCTTTATCAGTGCCAACAGCAACACCTATGTCATAGTAATTTTTATATACAATTTCATCACCTGAAATCTCAGCGTTAATCTCACGAATTTCTTTCAGTGCTTGCACTGCTGCCTTTATAAAAAACGACATGAAACCTAGTTTTATTCCGTATTTCTTTTCAAAAATTTCCTTATATTTTGCTCTTAGATCCATGACATTTTTCATGTCAATTTCATTGAACGTGGTCAGTATTGCAGCAGTATTTTGCGACGCTTTCAAACGAGCAGCAATGACTTGCCTTATTTTGCTCATTTTCACTCGTTCTTCTCTTCTCTCTCCACTTGCTACACTTTTTGGCGATTCATATTGTTTTACCGCAGGTTGTTCAGCTTTACTCATATGGTCTATCACATCTGCTTTGGTTACTCTGCCTCCCATGCCAGTTCCTTTTATACTTTCTGCACTGATTGCATTTTCTTCCATAATTTTACGAGCTGAAGGGGCATCTTTTTTATCAGCGCTTTCGCCTTTATCTTCTTTTTTCACTTCTTCTTTTACTTCTCCTACAGCAAGTTTTGCCAGTAATTGATCAGGGCTGATTACATCATCTTCTTTCACAAAAAATTCGGTTATTTGTCCTGAAGCTTCTGCAGTTAGTTCTAGCGCCGTTTTATCAGTTTCAATTTCAAAGATCAAGTCATCTACTTTTATTGCTTCACCGATATTTTTCTTTATTTTTACTATACCTTCCGTAACCGATTCACCACCAAGAGTTTTTGGTGCTCTGACTTCTATAATTTTGCTCATAAAACAACTTCTTTATAAAACTTTCTATAAATTTATACATGAAAAGAAACATAAATAAACTAATAAATTCATTAGGCCTTTTATCATAATGCTTGATTATTTCTTTTTATATATTTAAAATTAAAATACTAAGTAAATTGAAATAAGATTATGGATTTTGATAAAGCAGGCAATGCAGAAGATTTAGATAACGAAAAACTTCAACTGATATGTAAGGCTTATAACAGAAGATTACTATCAAGTCAAAGAGTTGTTGATGGCATCAATTCAATGAATTACAGTAAACTTAAAATCTTATGCAAGTATAATAATAAGTTTAGTTACAAAGGTATTGAAGAATTACTATCAGATAAAGAAATTGTTGATAACATCAACGATTACGATGATGAAATGTTTAGGTCTATGATAAATCATGCAACTTCGGAGCACAATATTCTAGAAATACTAAAAGGTGGAGAGGTTTGCAATACCAATAATGAATTTGAGAGTAGTGATAGTGAGGAAAATGAAGAAGATTATGGATATTATGATAATTCTGATTACGAGGAAGATGAAAAAAATGATCTGAATAACTTTGCTAAAGAAGCACTAGGAAATAAAGGAACTAATGAAAAACGTGTTGATGATGGTCAGTTTCATAATATTAATCACGTAATATTTATATACATGACTAATAGTAAGAAGTTTGCTGATAAAGATTTTACAAAGTTATACGACAATAAGGAAATTCTTGAACGCATTAATTCAGTTACTGATGAAAGATTTGAACTCATACTTAGTATTGATAGGTTTGACGGTACCAGTATTATAGAATTACTAGAAAATCAAAATGCTGCTAGGAACATCGATCTTATTGATAAAGAAACGTTGAAATATATAATTGAGAATGATAAATTTAGTCTTAAAGATATCATAAAATTACTAGAAAATCAGGAAGTTGTTGAACGCATTAATTCGGTTGGTCCTAAAAAATCTAAAATCATACTTAATAGTGATAAGTTTAATGATACCAGTGTTATTGTAGAACTACTAAAAAATAAGGAAGTTGCTGAGAACATCAATCTTATTAGTGAAGGACTGCTTAAATACATAGTTAAGAGTGTTAGGTTTAGTAAAGTACTAAAAGATCGAGAATTTATTAAGCTTACTAATTTGATTGATTCTGAAAAATCTAAATCCGTATTTAGGAAATTTGATCATACCATTATTATAGAATTACTAGAAAATCAGGAAGTTGTTAAACGCATCAATTCGATGAATAGTGAAATATTTAACTTGATATTTAAATATCTTGATAAAGGATATATTATGAATTTACTGAAATATCAGAGTTTGTTTGATCAAATCAATTCTCTTGATGGGAGTAAAGTTAGTATCATGATAAGTAATAATTTTTATACAGATGAAGAGATTGTAGAAATACTAAAAGATCAGAGTTTACTCGCTCGAGTCAATTCTATTGATCTTGAAAAACTTGAACTTATATCTAATAGTAGTAAGTTTTATCGCCCCATGATTATGGATTTACTAAAAAGTCAGAATTTTATCGATTCTATTAATACTGAAAAATTTCGACTTCTACTTAATAGTATCAAATTGCATGGCAAAAGGATTATAATACTACTAAAAGATCAAAATGCTGTTAAGCATATCAATTCTGTCAATAATGAAGAGCTAAAAGCAATAACAGATAATGTTACTGGTAAGGTATTTGTCAATATATTTAAAAATTTTAAACCTAGCGTAAAGTCGACTTTGAGGCTTGCTATAATCCTGCGTAAAGCTGGTAAAATTACAGATATTAATATCGATTACTTGAACAACAAGGAACGTATTTACGAAGATATAATTAAATATGTTCCCCAAGAGCTGAGCATAGACATTAAATATCCTTTACCAGGAATTGCCATGGACGTTAAAGATCTTCCTCAAAAGCTGGACATAGATATAAAGTCATTTGTAGAATCCAGTATATTCAAGAAAGGTATTGCATGCGAAGAACCTACGTCAACATTATATAATTTATCTCTAGCGCAGGTTATTGAGAATATAAATCCACATAAAAGAGCCAGGTATTCCTAACACCACTAAATTCATTTGTTTATAATAATTTCACTATACCGTAAAATCATCTATATTAGACTGTTTTTGCTATATTTTCTCTCCGCTTTTTCTTGGTAAGATCACTAAGCAGCTGATTGAGAAAATTTTTATAATATAGACCTTCGATGATTTTTCAGTAATAATATAGTTTCAGGTGAATATAGTGAACGTTTCATACAGAAATATAGAAATTAAGCTAATTTAATATAGGTAATATTGGTAAAACCGAATAACAGGTTGAATTTAAATGTTAAATCTAGAATCTCTACCAAAACATCTAGCAATTATTATGGATGGTAATGGTAGGTGGGCAAAGAATCAAGGAATGGTAAAAATTGATGGTTATAGAAAAGGCAGTGAAGTTGCATTTGATATTGCTAAACATTGCACAACCTTAGCCATATCTTACTTAACTTTGTATGCATTTTCCATGGAAAATTGGCTCAGACCTGAAAACGAAACAGACTACCTATTTAATTTATTTTACTCCACTTTAACTAATGAAGATAAAATGAAATTCATTTGCAATTGTAACATTAAGTTAAATTTTATTGGCAATTTAAGTCTATTGCCCAGTAAAATATTCGATCAAATCAAAAAAGCAGAAGAAGTGACACATAAGAACGATGGTCTATTACTCACTGTTGCAGTTAGTTATGGAGCAAAGCAGGAAATTATACATGCTATCAACAACGTCATAAAAGGAAATATTGATTGCGTATTGGAAGAGGAATTTGAAAAATTTCTGTATACTAAAGATTTACCAAAATTGGATTTATTAATTCGCACTGGTGGCGAGAAAAGGTTAAGCAATTTTTTATTATGGCAAGCAGCTTATGCTGAATTGTATTTTTGTGATACTTTGTGGCCCGATTTTTCTTGTCAAGATTTGACCAAAGCACTAGAAGATTATACAAAAAGAGAAAAAAAATATGGTAGATAATAACTTTATGGTTAGAATATTGTCCTCAATAGTAATATTACTCATATTTTCTTTTGCTACATATTTCAGTGATTTATCATTTTATCTACTAATTTTTTCAATTGCAGTTTTATCTTCTTTTGAATGGTATAATCTAACTCAGGGCAATAGAATCTTATACATTTTCGCATTACTATTAATCGCACTACCAAATGCCTCGCTAATATGCCTATATAATCTACCACAGGGAAAATATGCATTAGTATGGCTTATCTTAACTATTTGGAGCATCGATATTGCTGCCTATTTTTTCGGCAAAAATTTTGGTAAAACTAGAATTTGTCCAATCATTAGCCCTGGGAAAACTTGGTTAGGACTTTTTGGTGCAGTCTTAGCTGGAATAGTGTGTACAATTTTTGGCTCAATATTTTTGAGTTTATTTCCAATTTTTTATTCTCCAATAATTGGTTTGATAGTTGCTATTCTAGCCCAACTTGGAGATTTCACTGAGTCACTCATCAAAAGAGTTTACAATGTTAAAGATAGTGGAGGTATTATACCAGGCCATGGAGGAGTACTCGACCGTATGGATAGTTTCATTTTTACTGCCCCTCTCATTGCTATTTACATAAGCTAAAAAAATGAAGTACTATTAACCTTTGGTTCTTTCCTTCTTGCTTATTACTTTCACCTCAACAGATTGAAATTCTTCGGCACTCACTATTTCATCCATTGACTTATTACAATAAGGACAATACATTTCTCCTTCTTTGTGTAAGTATACTATTGGATGACCAGAACCATCATCATTCTCATCACCACGGCAGCAAACTATTACATTATTATCCCTCACTTTTAACATGTCTCTCCTTTAGCTTACAATATTTTACACATCTAACATACTCGTTTGGAAATAAAAAAGACAACAAATACTTATTCTCCATTTTCTACCCTATTTAGATTAATCAATTCACTTTGGACACTTTTTGACACAAAGTTGCTAACATCTCCTCCTAATCTCGCTATTTCCTTTACAAAACTTGATGAGATAAATTGAGTATCCTCAGATGCAGGAAGAAATATAGTTTCGATTTCAGGAAAGAGCTTATAATTTACCCAACTCATTTGAAACTCGTAATCAAAATCCGATACTGCTCTCAGTCCTCTAATAATAACAGAAGCATTTTGCTCTTTGGCAAACTTCACTAGCAACCCATTAAAGGATATAATATCTGCATCAATTCCTGCTCCTTTCACTTCATTTT
The DNA here is from genome assembly GCF_947250635.1 of Wolbachia endosymbiont (group B) of Parapoynx stratiotata. Classification (NCBI taxonomy): domain Bacteria; kingdom Pseudomonadati; phylum Pseudomonadota; class Alphaproteobacteria; order Rickettsiales; family Anaplasmataceae; genus Wolbachia; species Wolbachia endosymbiont (group B) of Parapoynx stratiotata. The sequence continues at coordinate 912,915 of NZ_OX366335.1, forward strand.
TAGCCATGCTTGTGCGCAGGCTTATGTCAAAATTAGTATGTTTATTAACATTCTCTGCAACACCAATTATCAACTTATCGACTAGCTTACATGCTCTTTTTATTATGTCAAGGTGCCCAAAAGTTATGGGGTCAAATGTACCAGGATAAATTCCTATTTTGTTACTAATGTTCATTCTTTGTTTCTATACTTCAAAAACTTTTGATGGACATGATAACGTTTTTTATCTAAAAATGAAAGTACGTAGTTGGCCTGATAGCTCAGTTGGTAGAGCAAAGGACTGAAAATCCTTGTGTCGCTGGTTCGATTCCTGCTCAGGCCACATTCTTTTTCTTAATGTTCTATAATATATTATAATATTAATATAATTATTTAGGAAATAATGTATAAATGTTACAATAGAATATTTAATATACTATTAATTACATTTCTACTATTAAGTAATATCGCTTATAGTGAAAAAGTAAACAAAGAATTATCTGCTTTGACAGTGGAAAATGCAGTAAATTATAATATAATTGTTGGTTTATTGCAAACAGATGAATCTCAAAATATCTATGAGATATTCAATAATTTTGGGGTTAAAACTATATTCATTGACTACGACAAAATAATTAATCTAAAAGAAATCCAAGAAGAGTTCGCAAAACAAGATGAAATATTGGCAAAAAAGCTGATACTAGATCGAATAAAAGTTGAAGTTGCAAAATTTATCAAAGAGCAAAAGATAAACAGAATATTTATTTCAGATAACTTTCATTCAGCTCTTAACCCTTACCGCCAGCTTGTGAATGAAGCAATTGTAAAAATAGTAGAAGACAATCCTACAATTCATTTGCTTGCCATATGCGGTGGTTTAAAAGACATTATGCATGCAAAAGAAATTGAAATAACAAATGTTGTTAATGATGAGAAAAATCATTTAAAATCAGCATCCTATCCACAAAAAGAGAATATATCTCTTCAGCAGATAAAAATTGTTCCAGGTAGTCGTTTGGAAAAAGTGGTAGCTAGATTTTTACTACCTAATCAAAATGGCTGGTTTTCAACTTATTTTCCGAATGCTCATTCAGGTACAGTAAGTAATACTACAGAGAATAGAAGAAGGCTAGAGCTACTTGGATATAAAATTGCAGCATTTGCCAATGACGGGGTAATAGAAGCTATCGAAGATAAGCATGGTAATATTTACTTTCAAAGTCATCTAGAAGCCCTTGTTGTCAAATCAGATAAAAACTCTCGTTTGTCAAGCCAAAAGGTACGTCAGGTTTCAACACTAGTTGCTATAGCGATTATAAATGATTTTCTTCATCGCGTTTAATGCTAAAATAAGGAAAATCATTTAATGTCATGGCAGTACCCTTTTTCTTGTCATTCCAGTGCGTGACGATGGAATTCAGTTTTTTATTTCATCAAATTTAGCATAAGCTCAAGTTTGCTTATAAATTTTTCTGGATGCCAGTGTCTGGGCACTGGAATGACATTATGTAATTTGGGCTCCAGTGTCAACTACTCTAATGACACCTGATTATGATGAAAGCAATCTAATGATTTATATAAACCCCATAGCATGTCGAACGAAGCTTTTTTTAAGAAAATCTGAATTTTCAACTACCATTAAACCAAGATTGCTCAGAACTTTAACGCAAAGTATTCTGTTGGAAAATATTCTATTTAGTCCATCAGTTGCAAGTGCCATAGTAAAATTATCAAAGTATCTATCACGTGAAATTTTCTTCAATAGATAATTACTGCCAACATCAATGCCAGAGGATTTTGCAGCAGTTATTTGTCTAATAACACTCTCTACATCTCTCATTCCAAGGTTAAGTCCTTGACCTGCAACTGGATGGATTGAATGTGCTGCATCGCCAATAAGCAAAATTCTGCTTTTTCTTGTTTTGTATGAACTTAGAAAATTTTTATTTATAAATGACTTTAAGTTTAAAATTGAGAAAGTAGTTGTTATATATACCAGCAAGTATGAGTTAAATTTGTATTATGGACTTGAATAAATTTACCGAAAAAGCAAAAAGCCTAATCCAGAGCGCTCAAATTAAAGCATTGGGAGCTGGGCATCAGATTTTTATGCCTGAACATTTACTTAAAGTAATGCTTGAAGATGAGTCAGGTTTAGTTCAGGATTTGATAGGCGCTTGTGGTGGAAATGTTCAGAATATTTCTGATGCTGTGAGTAGTGCAATTAAAAAGTTTCCAGTGGTTGGAGGACCAGGTAGTGGTGGGCTTCAGCTTTCAAGAGAGGTAGCAAAAGTTTTTGATGATTCAATTGGTATTGCGAGGAGAAATAAAGACACATTTGTTACTGTTGAGCGGTTACTGCAGGGCCTTGCTGCACAAAAAGATGAAATTGTAGGTAAAATTTTAGCAGAAGGTGGTGTAACACCGCAAAAATTAAATTCAGTTATTGCAGAAATGAGAAAAGGTGGCAGTGCAGACTCTCCAAATAGCGAGGAAAAATTAAATGCGGCAAAGAGGTATACAAAAGATATTACAGAGCTTGCTATGCAAGGTAAGCTTGATCCTGTAATTGGTCGTGATGAGGAAATCAGAAGAACTATGCAGGTATCGTTGAGGCGAACAAAAAATAATCCAGTACTGATAGGTGAACCTGGTGTTGGAAAAACTGCAATAGTTGAAGGTTTAGCAAACAGAATTGTTGCAAATGATGTACCACTTGGTTTGCGTGATGCAAAAGTTTTAGCTTTGGATCTTGGTGCATTAATTGCTGGAACAAAATTTAGAGGGGAGTTTGAAGAGAGACTAAAAGCAGTGATTAATGAGATTTCAAAAGCAGAGGGAAAAGTTATTTTGTTTATAGATGAGCTTCATACTTTAGTGGGAGCAGGAGCGACAAGTGGTGCGATGGATGCTTCAAATTTGCTCAAGCCTGCTCTTGCGCGTGGAGAAATTCGCTGTATAGGGGCTACAACTTTGGATGAGTATCGTCAACATATAGAGAAAGACCCTGCGCTTGCAAGGCGTTTTCAGCCTGTGTTTATTTCTCAACCTACTGAGACTGATACTATTTCAATACTGAGGGGTTTGAAGGAGAGGTATGAGGTGCACCATGGTATTAGAATCACAGATGGTTCAATAATCGCTGCTGCAACGCTTTCTAATAGATATATAACAGATAGGTTTTTACCTGATAAAGCGATCGATTTAATTGATGAAGCAGCAAGTAGGGTTAGAATTGAAATGGACAGCAAGCCTGAGGTTGTTGATGAGCTTGAAAGAAAGATTATACAGCTGAAAATTGAGTCAGAGGCTTTGAAAAAAGAAAGTGATGAAAACTCTAAGCAACGTTTAAAAAAGATAAATGAGGAAATTGAGAGTCTAAACAGTAAATTTGCTGACTTAAGCAGTAAATGGCAGATGGAAAAGAATAAGATAGCTAAAATACAAGAAACAGCTGAAAAATTGGATAACTCGAGAAAAGAGTTGGAACTGGCTCAGCGTAATGGAAATTTAGGAAGGGCAGGGGAGTTGATGTATGGTGTGATTCCTCAACTTGAAAATGAGTTAAAAAATCAGGAAAAAGTTACTGATAGTTTCCTAAAGAAAGAAGTGACTGAGAGTGATATTGCAAATATTGTTTCAAAATGGACAGGCATTCCAGTTGATAACATGATGCATAGTGAAAAGGAAAAGCTCCTTAACATGGAAAATGAAATAGGAAAAAGAGTAATAGGGCAGAGAGATGCAATTGAAGCGATAAGTAATGCAGTAAGGCGCTCCCGCTCTGGTGTTCAGGATACTAATCGACCTTTTGGTTCATTTTTATTCTTAGGTCCAACCGGAGTTGGAAAAACAGAGTTGGCAAAATCCCTTGCCGAATTTTTGTTTGATGATCAATCAGCACTTCTACGCTTTGATATGTCAGAATATATGGAAAAACACTCCGTTTCAAAGTTAATTGGTGCGCCTCCAGGATATGTTGGCTATGAACAAGGTGGCAGGTTAACTGAGGCAGTAAGGAGAAGACCATATCAGGTAATTTTGTTTGATGAGATAGAAAAGGCAAATCCAGATATATTTAATATATTGCTGCAGATCTTGGATGAAGGCAGGCTCACCGATAGCCACGGTAAATTGATTGATTTTCGCAATACCATACTGATTCTAACTTCTAACCTTGGTGCTGAGGTGATGCTAAGAGGAGCTACCGAATCTGTGAAAGATGAGGTGATGAAAATAGTTAAGTCAGCGTTTCGTCCAGAATTTTTAAATAGACTGGATGAAATTATTATATTCCACAGCTTAACCAAAGATGACATTGATAAAATTATAGATGTTCAATTCTCTTATTTACAAAAGATGCTTGCTAAGCGTAAACTGAGTATTAGTTTATCGCAAGAAGCTAAAGAACTAATAGCACAAACTGGATATGACCCTGAATATGGAGCGCGGCCTCTGAAAAGGGTAATACAAGAATGCATTCAAAATAATCTAGCTAAGTTAGTTTTATCGGGGGAAATAGTAGAAGGAGATGAGCTAATAGTGTATACTTCTGGTAACGAAATCTTAGTTAAAAAGATCTAGATTCGCTGTGTATTTTTGTTTTGAAAAATGTGTATAAATCATAATGTTAATGTTGAGTCTTTATTTAAGCTAGTTGATCAAGGGAATAAAAAAGAGAAAGAAAAAATTAAAGAGTTTATACAGTACTTTTATAATTTTGTTTATAATAGTGACCTAAAAGTCAACGATAAATTTCTTTTATACATTGCAGAAGATGCATACAACTTCATTCTTAAAAAAGAAAAAGAAGAAAGTAAATTGGCAGTAAGTAATGTAAATGATATTTCAGGAATAGAAGGCAATTTCACTATAATTAAAATCACAAATTATGACATGCCCTTTTTAGTGGATTCTGTCATTTCCACTATTAAGTCACACGGTTTAACTATATGCTATTATAGTAACAGCATAATTAATGTTCAAAGAAAAAATAGCCTAATAGATAAAATTCATCTTTTGGAAGAAAGTAATGGAATCAAAGAGTCAGTAATATATGTAATTATTAAAGGCATAAGTGGTAGCTTTGTTGATACACTAGAAGAATCTCTACGAAAGACGCTAAAAGCAGTTAACTGCGTTGTAAAGGACTGGCAATTGATGCTCAAGAAGCTTCTTGAGCATCCGGCATTGGATGCTGGAGGCAGAGATTTTCTAGCTTGGTTGAAAAATAACAATTTTGTATTTTTAGGTTATCAAGAATACATTACTAATAAAGAAGGGAAGCTTGCTCTAAGTGGTAAGGAGAGCCTCGGGTTAATGAGAGCAAGTGAAGAGTACCAAAATTCATCAATTTCTTCTGAAAGCTTGAATTCTTTATACATACTAAGATCAGACCTAATCTCAATAGTTCATCGGCGTACCTATATGAATTGTATAGGAGTGAAAGAATTTAATGATCAGGGTGATGTAATAAAGGAACAGCATTTTTTTGGGCTATTTACTTCTATAGCAGAAGTGCAAGATATTCGAACTATTCCGGTAATAAAGGATAAGGTTACAACAATAGAAAAAAAGGCAGGATTTGTTCCTGGTGGCCATAACAATAAAGCTTTAATTTCCATTTTACAGGCATTTTCTTGTGACGAATTATTCCAATCAAATGAAGATGAGTTATTTGAAACTTGCACCTCGATCATGTCTCTTGCGATTAGACCAAGAGTCAAATTATTTTTGAGAAAGGTAGGGAACTTTATTAGTTGCATAGTATTGATACCGATGCGTTATGCTAGTGCAAGACTAATGTTTAAGATACGCGATATATTGAAAGATGAAACGAATGCAGAAAGTTCAGATATTTATAACAATCACATTATCAATGAATATGATTTGATGAAATTACACGTGGTGCTAAGAACCAAAAGTGCTAGCGTTTTTGATGATGAAGTTTTGCGTATCGAAAACAAGTTAAGAAACATTACAGAAAAGTGGGAAGATCGTTTTATAGACAATTTATATAATACTTTTAGCACTGTTGAGGATATATTTATCCGCTATTGCAAGGCATTTCCGATAAGTTATCAAGAGAATTTTGAACCTCATGATGCGTATTATGATATGAAAAAATTGGAGATAGTGAGAAAGAAAAAAGTCAGCGAAGTTGATTTGAGGCTTACTCGTGACAATCTCAACTATCAATTGAAGGTTTACACTCCAAGCAACGGAGGCCTTGAATTGTCAAAGATATTAAAGGTTACTAAGAATTTAGGGGCTAAGATTCTATCTCATAATGGTTATTATATAGAAATCAACGGTGGAATATGGATACATCATTTTGTGTTGTCAAGAGTTGATGAATTAATAGACAACATTACTTTAAAAGAGCAGTTTGAGGTAACACTTGTAAAAGTGTTCAGCAAGGAAATAAAAAATGACTATTTTAACAGCTTGATCATTATTGCTGGGCTCGAGTGGAAGGAAGTGCTTCTGATTAGAGCGCTAAGCGCCTACCTAAAGCAGACATCATTTAGCTATAACCCAGAATATATCCAGAAAGTAGTATCAGAGTATCCAAAAGTAGTAAGGTATTTAGTAGAATTATTTCATTCAAGATTTGATACTAAAATAGATATTGATAGGGCAGAAACTACTAGCATTTTGACAGAAAAAATCGAGGAGCTTCTAAAGGAAATCAGCAATGCTTCACATGATTATGTTTTACGTTCGATATTTAATTTGATGATGGCCATTTTGAGGACCAGTTATTATCAGGATGATAAACCTTACTTATCTATAAAATTTGATTCAAGTAAGATAAATGATTTACCTGATCCGCGTCCATATCGTGAATTGTATGTTTATTCAAACCTTTTTGAAGGAATACATCTAAGAGGAGGGAAATTGGCCCGTGGCGGCTTGAGATGGTCAGATAGGACGGAAGATTTTCGCACTGAAGTTTTGGGCCTCATGAAAGCCCAGATGACAAAAAATGCGGTCATTGTACCTGTTGGTGCAAAAGGTGGGTTTGTAATAAAGCAAGTTTATAAAGACAAAAACACTTTAAGAGAGAAAGGTGTTGAATGCTACAAGAATTTCATTAGAGGAATGCTTGATATTACTGATAATGTAGTTGATGGCAAAATAATTCCACCAGAGAATGTAATTAGGTATGACGAAGATGATCCATATTTGGTAGTTGCAGCAGATAAAGGCACTGCTTCATTTTCTGATTATGCTAACCAAATAGCTTATGAATGTAATTTTTGGCTTGGAGATGCATTTGCATCTGGTGGATCAGCAGGTTATGACCACAAAAAAATGGGTATTACAGCAAGAGGTGCATGGATTGCAGCAGAGCGGCATTTTTGGAGAATGAATAAGGATATTTACCAAGATGCAACTGTTATTGGAATTGGAGATATGGCTGGCGATCTGTTTGGAAACGGTATGCTGCTTTCAAAAAATATGCGCTTGATTGGTGCATTTAACCATATGCATATTTTTGTTGATCCAAACCCTGACGCAGAAAAAAGTTTCGCAGAGCGTAAACGCCTCTTTGAATTACCGTTTTCCACTTGGATGGATTACAATAAAGATTTGATTTCTTATGGTGGTGGGGTATTTGAGCGTAGCAGCAAGCAAGTAGACATTTCTCAAGAAATGAAAAAGTGCTTTGATATAGTGGAAGATATCTTATCTCCAAATGATTTGATTCGGTATCTGCTCAAGGCAAAAGTGGACTTCATATGGAATGGAGGAATTGGCACATTTGTTAAGGCAAAGAGTGAAAGCCATGGCATGGTTGGTGATAAAGCAAACGATGAGTTAAGAGTGAATGGTGAGGATATTAGAGCTTCTATGTTTATAGAGGGTGGCAATCTTGGTTGCACGCAGCTTGGAAGGGTAGAGTATGCTAAAAGAGGTGGGTACATCAATGCAGATTTTGTTGATAATTCAGCAGGAGTAATATGTTCCGATCTTGAAGTTAACATCAAGATTGCTTTTGTTGCAATTATGAAAGAAGGGGGAATTTCCTTGGAAAAAAGGAATGAAATACTGGCTAGCATGATAGATGAAGTTGCATCTAAGGTACTTGAAAACCATAACAGGATTGAAACAAAAGCATTGCTTCTTGAGTGCTTGCAAGCTAAAGAAAAGTTGGAGCAGCACCATAAATTATTACTCAGTTTAGAGAAATTTGGGCTGCTAAACCGAGATGTAGAATTTCTTACAGCTGAAGAAGAGGTAGCAAGAATGTTAACTGATGGAGAAGGTTTCTGTTCTCCTCAGCTTTCTGTTCTGATGTCTTATGCAAGAACAGCAATAAAAAATGAAGTTATACACTCTGAGCTACCTGAAAAAGATTTTTTGTGCCGTGATTACTTACTAAATTACTTTCCACAAAGGATGGTAACAGAGTTCAAGGATTCCATATTGAAACACCAACTTTGTAGGGAAATTATTTCTACTTGCATTACAAACGATGTAGTAAATAGGATGGGCTGTATATTTATTAATAATTTGGTTGAGAGTACTGGAATTAAAGTACATGAAGCAGTTAACATATATATCGTTGTTAATCACCTATATAATTTAAGTAGCCTTTGGCAGAAAATTGATGAATTGGATGGAAAAATTGATGTTGATTCATATTTGCAAGTAGTGAGAAGTGTGCAAAAATTTATTGGTAGGGTATCATTTTGGTTAGTAAAAAATCTTGGTAAGCTTAATCTTGTAGAACTAGATGGTGTTACAAAATTTAGGGGTGCAATTGAAACTTTAGGCCATGATATTTTAGATGAGCACCTATTAGAGGTCTATAATCATGGATTAGCTTCTTTGTTAGAGCTTAACATAAATAAAGATCTAGCAAAAAGGGTTGCTGATCTACGTATTCTTATTTATGCGCTGGACGTTATATCTGTTGCTGAGCAGACATCTTTGTCCATCCTTGAGGCTGGTAGAATATACTTTGAATTAAAGTCGCTGCTAAGATTTGATATGATTAGAACAGTTGCTGGCAAGATGAAAAGCCATTCTTCCTATTGGGATCGCAGCTTAATTAATGATTTATTAGATGATTTAAGCAATTATCAACATAAGCTAGCTGTTAAAGTTATAAAAGCTACTGATAATCATGTAGACAAGGTTCAAACTTGGGCTATTAATGATAAGGATTATATAGAGCGCTACAATAGCTTTTTAGATGAGATGGTCGCTTATAAACTTGATTTAAGTAAATTAATACTCATAATCAGAAGAGTTAAAATACTTGCTTCATAGGAAAAATGTTTAATATAGGTCTGTCAGAAGTTTTAGTTGTAGCTTTAGTGAGTATAATTGTTCTTGATAAAAGTAAAGTACCTGTATTTCTTAATCTTATTAAAAATATATATAGGTATTTCTGGGTTGTAAAATCAAGAGTTAGGAAATTGTTGAAGGATACCGGAATTAAAGAATTATATGAAGAGCATAACGTTGAAAAAGTCAATTACATAATTGGTGAAGATGGCAAGCTTTATCCTACTTACAATTTAGATAGTACAAAAAATGACAGCAAAAATCCTAGTAGTAGATGATATACCATCTAATGTTAAGCTTTTGGAGGCTCAGCTAAAAGCAGAGTACTATACAGTTATTGTAGCTTATGATGGCGAGGAGGCGATAGATTTAGTAGCGGAACAGCAGCCAGATATTATCTTACTTGATGTCATGATGCCAAAAATGAGTGGTTTTGAGGTTTGTAAGAAGCTAAAGAATGATCCCTTAACGACTTATATTCCAATAATTATGGTAACTGCGCTGCATGACACTCATGATAGAGTGGAAGGAATTAATGCTGGTGCGGATGACTTTCTAACTAAGCCGATAGATGAAACTGCTTTATCTGCAAGAATTAAGTCTCTTGTGCGCTTAAAGATGATAATAGATGAGTTGTGCTTGAGAGGAGAAACTAATGCTGAGATTGGTGGAGTAGCAGAAAGCAGTATTATGGATTATTCTAATCAGATTTTTGATGCTAACATACTTGTTGTAGATGAGGACACCTTTCAAGCAGAGCAGATACACAATGTTCTAAAGCAACGCTTCAGATCAATTAAAATACTGCACGATCCAAAAGAAGCATTAAAGGTTGGTATTAAGGATAATTACGACCTGATTATTTCTGACATGCAGTTTTCAAAAACTGACGGCCTACGGTTGTGTTCTAAGTTTCGTAGTAAAGTAGAAACACGTTATACACCAATTCTGATCCTTTCTGAAGATTATGATAAAAGCAATTTAGTAAAGGCACTTGATGTAGGTGCTAATGATTATTTAACAGTACCTTTAGATGAGAGTGAATTAATAGCTAGGGTTAATTTGCAAGTGAAACGCAAAAGGTATCAAGATGCCTTGAGAATGAATTTATTTAATAATGTGGAAATGTCTATAAAGGATCCATTAACTAACTGTTATAATAGAAGATATTTTGATGCACACTTAAGAAATATTGTTAAGGATTCTGTGGAAAAAGATAGAAGTTTATCTCTTATGATACTTGATATAGATTATTTTAAGATAGTGAATGATAACTTTGGGCATAATGCTGGAGATGAACTTTTAAAGGAAATACAGAAAAGAATTTCTGAAAATATCAGAGTGACAGATTTATTAGCTAGGTTTGGTGGTGAGGAATTTGTTGTTGTAATGCCAGATACCAATGTATCAGATGCGTATACTATTGCAGAGAGAATAAGGAAAATTATTGCCAAAGAACCTTTTATACTTGTGGATAAAAATACAACCCATAATGTAACTGTGAGCATTGGAATTTCAGCAATGCAAAGATCTGACCTTGATGATGTTAAAAAATTTATAGTACGTGCTGACAAATATTTATATAAAGCAAAAAACAGTGGTAGAAATAGAGTGGTTACTGGTTGAAGTTCTTTTAAATAAGTAGTAACTAAGATTCAAATGATAGCATAAAATTTCTCAACTCCGGAAATTTCGCATTTAACTGCAGAAATAGATATTTATTTAAAAAATACCCTGTAATTTTTAACCCTAGTCTGAATTCTTGATATGAGTAGCTATTTTGTAGGTTGTTATTGTATACATCATGCAACATCTGTGGAAAAGGTAGTAATTTATCTGCATAACAGTCACCTACTTTTTTTGACACTGCTCTACCAGTTTTTGGAGAAATAAATTGTAGATTTTCTTTCACACCTGTTACAGCACATTTTGATAGGTCTAACTTAAATCCAAGTTGCGTAAGAAGCAGAAGCTCTAAGTTAAGGTAATGACTTTGCCAAAACTGGCTATTATGTTTTATTACATCGATGAAGTGTCTAAAATTATCATACAACTTGATGCAGGATTCACTTTCTGGAAGCACTTTTTCTAATATAGACGAGAAAGAAACAATAGCAATGCTTTTTAACCTATCTTGAAAGAAATGATGAAATGGAGATTCAATCAATTCGCACTTTAAAAAACCTAGATTTTCAGGTAGCTTAGCACTCCATTCTGCATGTAATAGATTACTTATTTGAAACTTATAATTGCTATTGTTTGTTAACCTAGTTAATCCTCTGCACTTTCCATGATTTTTTGTAAATAGAGAAAGAATTAAATTTTTATCACCGTATTTTTTAACAGCTATAATAACACCTTCATCTTTCCATCTCATTTAGAGTATATTGACCATATGATATTATAGAGATAATAAAATTAGTGTAGCAAATTTGAGTTTAAGTCAACTGAAATATATTGACTTTATGTGCAATATTAGCTTTAAACCAGTAAAACAAGCTGCTTAACATATGCGCCCTCTCTATTTTAATTATATTCTTCTTTTGTCTCTATGTTGTTTTTTGCTTTTTTCAATGAAAGCCCAAACGAATGATTCATCAGTTATTCCTATACCACAAAGAAAAAAAGAATTAGTTGAGTTAGTACAACCGAGGCAAATTATTGAAATACAGGAAATTGATGAGGGTATTCCAATTCCCAAAAGAAAAAAGGGTGTAGAAAGAAAACTAAGAGAAGACATCAAAGAGGTGAAAAATGAAATAAGAGATAAGAAAAATATTGAGAACAAAGATGATGAATTGGCTGTAACAGAAATTATTAATTCTATAAGGGATAAACTGACAGAGTGTTGGAGCATTCCTGAGGGCATAGTTTATAAAGAAAATTTTAGTATAAAAATTAACTTATTATTATCCAGTAAAGGCGAGATCGTTGTAGCCAACGTAGCAGATAGTAGTTCTTATCAAAATAATCCTCTTTTTAGATCAGCAGCAGATAATGCAATGCGTGCAGTGTATAAATGTAGCCCGTTAATTGGCTTACCTGCTGAGCATCATCACATTTGGCGCGAAGTCACGTTAGATTTTATTCTAAATAGGTGAATTTACGTTACCTAAATTAGTTACTTGTGATGAAAAATAGATCAGCAAATTTTCAATCAACAACAGCTAAAGACCTTTCTGCAACGTTGATTTCTCTTATATCTGTAACTTCGTCATTCTGATTAAACGAAATTTGCAGAGACTTACTACTGTACTTCCTTTTTCCCAAGAAGTTAGCTTGTTTAATTTTATATGAGACATAGTACCAAACATTTTCGTCGAACTTTGATACTAATGTTGGCAATCCTAAAGTATGAACCACTTTTTCTCTATCATCACCTACTTTTATTTTGCTCCACAGTTCAACATTAATGCCAGGAACTCCGTGATTATAGATAGTGTGCATGCAGCCTACTGAAAACAGCAAAACAGAAAATATTAATACTCGCATTTTGTCAATTAGTTATTTGAAATCATAATACACTGATAAACTATCTGTCGTCAAATTTCAAAAAAGTTAAATTGACTGATTCTCAATATCATTTAATATAATATTTACTTCAAAATAATTAGGTACCTTATGTCATTGCTAGAAGCAGATCCAATATACAAGCCTTTTAATTATCCTTGGGCATATGATGCATGGTTGCAGCAACAAAGGATACACTGGATACCTGAAGAAGTTCCGCTTGCTGATGATGTGAAAGATTGGAAAACTAAACTTTCTAATGTAGAGAAAAATTTATTGACCCAGATTTTTAGGTTTTTTACTCAAGCAGATATTGAAGTAAATAATTGCTATATGAGGCATTATTCAAATATATTTAAGCCAACAGAAATATGTATGATGCTTGCAAGCTTTTCCAATATGGAGACTATACACATTGCAGCCTATTCATACCTTCTAGATACGATTGCCATGCCAGAAAGTGAATATCAAGCATTCTTAAAATATGATGCTATGAGAAAGAAGTATGAATACATGTTAGAATTTGAGGAAAGTAAAAAGCACGATAAAAAACATGTTGCTAAAACTTTAGCAGTATTTGGTGCCTTCACTGAAGGATTGCAGTTATTTGCATCATTTGCAATTTTGCTCAATTTTCAACGGTTTGGAAAAATGAAAGGTATGGGGCAAATAATTGCTTGGTCAGCACGTGACGAAACCTTGCACACCAATTCAATTATCAATTTGTTCAATACGTTTATTAAAGAGAATAATGAAATTTGGAATGACGAGTTCAAAGAAGAATTATATTCTGCATGTCGCACTATTGTTGAACTTGAAGATGAATTTATAAGTCTTGCTTTTGATTTAGGAGATGTTGAAGGGCTATCTGCAGAGGAAGTGCGCAATTATATACGTTACATAGCAAACAGAAGGTTAACGCAATTAGGTCTTAAATCTATATATAATGTTAAAGATAACCCTATTCCGTGGCTTGATGAAATACTAAATGGCGTGGAACATACAAATTTCTTTGAAAATAGAGTAACAGAGTATAGCCGTGCAGCAACTCAAGGCACTTGGGAGGAAGCTTTTGCTAAAAACGATACAAAAAGTGAATAGCAGTAACTTCACCCTTTTTTATCGTTTCAACGGAAGCTTGCGATACATATCAAAGGTGGAAGGAGGAAGAATTTGATATAAATCATCTATTTAGCTTAGAGAAAAGAGAGTATAGATATAAAGTTACATTATTGCATGTAATAGTTGGAGATTTTGATTGCTTAGAGGAGAAGAAGAAGTTAATACGATATCTATTAGACAAAGGTGCTAATGTTAATGCACGAGATTCTTTTGGAAAAACTCCTTTGCACAATAGTCATGACAAAGAGGTAACACAAATTTTACTAGATGCAGGTGCTGATCTTTTTATAAAGGATCATTATGGAATGACTGCAAGATAGCGTTGATGCAGAACAAAAAGCTAGTACAGCGGCAAGTATTGTAGTGTAGTTAAGTAAAAAAAGGAAGAAGAGACTTCTTCCTCTTTTCTCCAAATTTTTTATATATAATTGAGAATAAAAAAACTGTGAATAACTCTGAAAAAGATCAAAAAAGACATCAAAAAGAGTATGATTAGATTGAAATATTTACAGAAAAACTTACTCAATTGATAAATATCTTAATACTTTTTTGATAAAAGACAAATAGAGGGTCGTATTGGAGCTAAAGGTTGAAATTTTAAGTATTTTGAAAGTAGGAACTTAATCTTAAAGAGGTACTTTAATAGTTCCTTTTAAGTACTAATCCGGAGGTTCGACAGGTTGTTGTTTAAAAGATTGGGAAGTAGTTTTATTAGTATTGAAAATTACATAATGTATATTATGGAAAATATAAGAAACACAAGCTTTCAGCAAGAGAAAATTCAATTTTTGCTCTTCTCAAACAGCATAAAAAAGTGCCTGTTGAACCTCCAGATTAATGCTCAAAAATGTTCAATTGATACTTTAAAAGTATTACTTTAAAAATACCTAAAGTATCACTTCAAAAGCACTTAAAAATTTTATCTTTTAGCTCCAATACGACCCTCTATATTGTCTTTTATCAAAAAAGTGTTAAGATATTTATCAATTGAGTAAGTTTTTCTGTAAATATTTCAATCTAATCATACTCTTTTTGATGTCTTTTTTGATCTTTTTCAGAGTTATTCACAGTTTTTTTGTTCTCAATTATATATATATTAGTATTTGGAGATCATATTTATTATAGATCTTATATGTTAAAAACAAGTCTTTATAAGTATTAAGAAGTAGTAATATAAAGATGTATAGAGAAGAGGAACCGTCATAGATCTTGGTCATAAGGGACCGTATTGGAGCAAGGTTCTCTTCTCTGTTTATATACTGAATAGTTCCGAACAACTGATTGAGTTTTTAGGCTCGTATATAAGGGTGGAAAATGCAGTATTATATTATTCTTACGGAGGAATTATGAATTCATCAAATATCATTGCTGGCATTGATGTTAGCAAAAATAAGCTAGATATCCACATTCATCCACTTGGACATTATAAAGTATTTGAAAATGACGTTCAAGCTATTGATCAAATACTCGACTTTTTACGTTTGCATAATGTAACCAAAGTTGGACTTGAAGCAACTGGTGGGTACGAAAAATTATGTGCTTATACTTTACTAAGCCATGGTTTCGAAGTATATGTTATTCAACCTAGATGGGTTAGAGATTATGCAAAAAGCCTTGGTATCGCTACTAAAACTGATAAAATAGACTGCAGCATCATCTCACGTTATATCAATAATACAGATATGCGTGTTACTCCTTTAAAGGTTAGTAATATTGACAGTTTGAAGCAAAAGTTATCTCGCAGAAATCAATTAGTGGAAATGGCAAAAATACAAAAAACTCAAGCTCATCAAGTAACTGATATATCCATAATCAAACAAATGGAAGAACTACTTGCCATTTTGCAAAGTCAAATTCAAGTTTTAGAAGACGAGATGATAACATTGATTGAGCAAAGTCAAGAGCTTAAAGAAAAATACATATCAATAACTAGTATGCCAGGAGCAGGTAGAATCTTAGCTATTACTATGATCTGTTATCTACCAGAATTAGGAACTCTCCGACATAAAGAAATATCTAGCCTTTCTGGAGTTGCACCTTTTAATCGAGATAGTGGTTTTAGTAAAGGAAAAAGATGTATTCAAGGTGGTAGATCACAGATTAGAACAGTTTTACATATGTGTGTTCTTAGTGCACAAAAGTACAATTCTTATATAAGAATCTTCTTTGATAGGCTATACGATCAATACAAAAAACCATATAAAGTTGCTTCTACTGCTGCCATGAGAAAATTACTTATCCTTGCTAACTCTTTAATCAGAGATGGCAGGGTTTTTACTGAGGAATATAGCCCTAAAGCTGCTTAGATTGAAAATTAGTGTAGTTGTGGATAAGTGCGCTTACACAGACTGAAAGCACTTATCCACATCCACACTTCTTAAAAGAATTCAAATCAAATACTACAACTTAAATTACGTAAAATGTGTTAAAAGCATCTTTGGCTTTATAGTCCACTAAGTAAAAATTTATTTTTAGTATTTTTCTATTGACTTTTAACACAACTGCTCCAAAGTACTCAGAAATGTAAAATTATATACTCTACTAGGTTATCAACTTAGTTATTAACAATTCTGTGAATAACTTAAACAGGAAAAAGGTGCTTTTGCTTGAGCGTCATTCTTTATGGTTACACATATTGTCAGGATAAGATATCTAGGTATTTTAGATACCAAGGTATCTAAAATCCTGTTAAGGGTATCTAGATACCTCAAAAAATTTGAAGAAGCTTCTTCTTCCTTTTTTTACTTAACTACACTACAATACTTGCCGCTGTACTAGCTTTTGTTCTGCGTCAACGCTATCTAGCTTCTCACTAGGCTTTGATATTTTATATGTAATACCACCAGCAACAAGTCCAGTGAGTACAGCAGCAGCTACAGCTATGCCAATTAAAGCCAATATTGGTAATGCAGCATCAGCAGCAAAACACCCACCACCAACTGCCAATCCAGCTATAACACCGCAAATAGCCCCAACTTTCATTGCCTTCTTAATTGCTTGTTCAGTAACTATTCCTCTTAACTCTCTCTTAGCTTCTTGTTGTGCAATATCGTCTGTAGTTTTGCCATTCTTATCTTCTAATGTAGGATCAGCACCTGCATCTAATAGAGCTTGTACTACCTCTAAAGAGTTGGAAGCAGTAGCACGATCTAAAGGAGTTCTTCCACAACTATCTACTGCATTAACACTAGCACCTGCTCCTAATAGAGCTTGTACTACCTTTTCGTTACTATATTCAGCTGCTATATGCAACAATGTTAATTCATCACGCAACAATTCACTTATTTGATAACTCAGTGGATCTAACGGGTCGCAGACAAATCGGTGATTTATGTCAAATTCTTCCTCTTTCCACTTTTGGTATGTGCCATTATCTTCTGTTCGTAACCAATTTTTCAGTTGTCTAAGTAAATTACTCCTTTAACATACGTCCAAAATCTTCGCTCCTCATAATATTTATAAAAATGTATATACTTTAATTATTATACATTTAAGCAAGAAAGTCAAGAATTTAACTAGTATCACAAACATTCAAACAAGAAAAAGGTGCTTTTACCCGAATAGATATTTTATAACGTCTTAATGCTAACTCCACCGACATATAAATTTGCGTGGCTTTTTCCAGTATTAAGCAATGCAAGTCCAATATTGTCGACACTAGAGCGTAGTTCTCCTACTTCTTCATTATGTTCACTGATTACTTTAGTGCCAATATTTGGAAGTGCATTTTTTCCCTCAACAAGATAAAGTTTCCTTCTGAATTTTTCTTGTCTGCTCATTCGATTTACAACTTCCTGACCTATATAGCACCCTTTATTAAAGCTTATACCATTTATCTTATCGATTAAATATTGCAGCGGAAATGATGAATTTTGCACCATATCTTTTGCTCCATCTGGGACAAGGTTTTTAATTCTAACTTTTTCATACTGAATAAAATCTCCAACCGGTTCTTTTATTTCATCTTCATGTATGATCCTCATTCCTAGCAGCTTGTGCCTTGGATCTTGAAAAATAACTTGTGACTTACTACTACACTTCGCCAACTTAGCATCAAACAAAACTCCAACCTTATATAGTGAACTAATGTCTTTAATCCTCACTCTAAGGTAAGTTTTGAGCAAGTCTAATTTTTCAATTATTTGCTGTAGATGGGCATTTTCACACTCCAAATAAATATATTTATCATGCTCAATGAGGAAAAAATCGTACAGATATTTTCCCTGAGGGTTGAGTAATAAAGAGTAAATTGCCTGCTGGCTACTTAGTTTATTAATATCATTTGTTATAACACCCTGAAGAAAATCTCTCGTATCTGGTCCGTATAAAGATATTAGACTACGGTTTGCTAGCGGTATGTAACCCATAAAACTTCTGTTCAAACCTTAATTATACACTTTTACTAACTCCAACCCTTGAAATGTAACCTTTAGATGACTACATAGAATTGTAGGTTAATCTATTAATGAGGAAACATAAATGTCAAGTGTAAATTTGAATGTATTAGATGATAACGTGCTAATAAAGCCTATTACTGAAGAAAAACAAGGTGGAATTGTACTACCATCAAGTGCTGAAAAGAAGCCTACTAAAGGTGAAGTTATAGCAATTGGTAGTGGTTCACGCAACTCAAGCGGAGAGCGTATAGCTTTAACTGTAAAAACTGGTGATAAGGTTTTCTACAGGCAGTGGGCTGGGACAGAAGTAGAGCATGATAATGAAAAGTATGTCGTGATGAAGGAGTCAGACCTACTTGCTGTTATCAAGTAGGTATTCCTATTTTACTAAACTAATGCGCTATATAGTGCATTATGTATTTTAATATTCTAAATTTTTTATTAATTTAAGGAGTGATAAAAATGGCTAACATAGTAGTATCAGGCGAACAGTTGCAAGAAGCCTTTCGTGAAGTTGCAGCAATGGTTGACTCAACGGTGGGAGCAACTGCAGGGCCTAGGGGAAATACAGTAGGAATTAGCAAGCCATATGGTGGACCAGAGGTCACAAAGGATGGCTATAAGGTAATGAAAGGTATAAAGCCTGAAAAACCATTACACTCTGCAATAGTAAGCACCATTGCTCAAAGTGCTTCTCAGTGTAATGACAAAGTTGGTGATGGTACCACAACATGCTCAATACTGACTAGCAATATGATAATGGAAGCTTCAAAGTCAATTGCAGCTGGAAATGATCGTATTTGTATCAAAAATGGAATACAGAAGGCAAAAGGTGTGATATTAGAGGAGATTAAATCAATGTCTCGCACAATTTCTTCAGAGAAAATGGGTGAAGTTGCACAAGTTGCAATAATTTCTGCAAATGGTGATAAAGATATTGGTGATAGCATTGCTGATGCTGTTAAAAAGGTTGGAAAAGAAGGCATCATCACTGTTGAAGAGAGTAAGGGTTCAAAAGCATTAGAAGTTGAACTTACAACTGGTATGCAGTTTGACCGTGGTTATCTCTCTCCATACTTTGTTACAAATAATGAAAAGATGAGCGTGGAGCTTGATGATCCATATTTGCTGATTACAGAAAAAAAACTTAATATTATTCAACCTTTACTTCCTATTCTTGAGGCTATTTTTAAGTCTGGTAAACCTTTGTTTATCATTGCAGAAGATGTTGAAGGTGAAGCATTAAGCACTTTAGTGATCAACAAATTACGTGGTCTAAAAGTTGCTGCAGTAAAAGCTCCAGGTTTTGGTGATAGGAGAAAGGAGATGCTCGAAGATATAGCAGCTTTAACAGGTGCTAAGTATGTCATAAAAGATGAGCTTGGAATCAAGATGGAAGATTTGACTCTTGAAGATCTTGGTACTGCTAAAAATGTTAAAATCACTAAAGACAATACCACAATTGTTAGTGAAGACAGCGACTCTGATAAAAAAAACAGAGTAGATGCTAAAGTTAACCAGATTAAATCTCAGATTGAAACTTCAACCTCTGATTATGATAAAGAAAAGCTAAGAGAACGTTTAGCAAAATTATCAGGGGGTGTTGCTGTGCTCAAAGTTGGTGGAGCAACTGAAGTGGAAGTTAAAGAGCGTAGAGATAGAGTCGAAGATGCTCTGCATGCAACAAGAGCTGCAATTGAAGAAGGGATAGTTCCAGGTGGAGGAGTTGCGCTTCTTTATGCTGCATCTGCTCTTGATAAGCTAAAAGCTTCAAGCGATGAAGAGCAAATAGGTATCAACATTGTCAAAAAAGTTCTCAGTGCTCCAATCAAAAGATTGGTTAAAAATGCTGGTCTTGAATCTGCTGTTATAATTGACTATTTGATTAAGCAGAATGATAAAGAGCTTATATACAACGTTGAGGCTATGAACTACGCTAATGCATCAACAGCTGGTGTAATTGATCCGGCAAAAGTAGTTCGTATTGCTTTTGAAACGGCAGTGTCTGTAGCAAGCGCACTTATTACTACTGAATCTATGATAGTTGATCTACCAAACAAAGAAGAAAATGCTTCATCACCTATGGGTGCAGGAGCAATGGGCGGAATGGGTGGATTCTAAGTAAACAAGAGCCTTGGAGCAACTTGCTCCAAGGTATCTTTCTAGTTCTAAAAAGTCTTACATTTATAAAGGAAATAAATTTGTGATTTTCTATGCAAAGCCACTACTATTTATATTTGTTACGTCTCTTTAATATTATAACTGCTTAAAAATAAAAAAATAATATATGAAAGTTATAATTGCTACTATATTTGTATTAGCATAATATTATATTAACAAATGATTTATATAATATTTTTATTATAATAGATAGAACTTAAATTATTTTCTTCATAAATAGAGTATTTATGAAAATACGTATATACTCAATCCTACTTTTACTTTTTTCTTGCACTCAATTGTGCGCTGAAGAAGAAGTTGCAAAATTTGATCTGCTCATTGGTAAGGTAAATAAAGCAAACCTTACCATTGAAGGCGCAATAAAGGTTACAATAAAACCAGGTTGGCATATATATTACAAAGACCCTGGAGATTTCGGCCTTCCTACTTCCTTTGACTGTCAGGGTAACATATCAAATATAGATATTCATTGGCCTACTCCCAAGGAACATGAAGATAAAGTTGGGGAAGTTACATTTGTTAGTAACATATATGAAGATATGGTGTTATTTCCCTTTAAAAACAATATCATTCCAAATCAGGAATACGCTGATATTAACTTTCATATAAAGTACGCAATATGTAAAGATAGGTGTATCCCTAAAAATGCCGAGATAAAAACCAGTCAACCACTAAAGGATTTTATAGATTCTGATATCAATAAACTCATAAATGAGTGGTATGAAAAATAGAGCTCCCAGCGAGCAAGTGATAGTTATACGATAGCTTAAAAATGTTATTCCTGTCCCTGAATTTTCCAATAAAGATCTTTCCAAAAATTTCGATCATGAAGCCTTTTGGGGACCAAAAGGCTTCATTTCAATCAATAACGAAAATTATAACTTTGAAAGAGCTGCTTGCTTATTAACTCCTGTAGTAATTTGTATGCTTTCTACACTTGTTGAAGGATAAAATCCTTTTATTACTTCAGAGCCTTCTCGCTTTAAATATGACAATGCTTCATATAAAGGCTTCGCTTCATATTGTCTTCCTACTTTTACTTCTTTATGTGCAGCTAATTGATCCCAAGTAACACCATTGCTTTCAATAAACTCTACAGAACCATTATCGCTAATGCTAATTTTCATTTTACACTCTTTCCCCTCAACATACCAATTTAAATTCATATAATATGAGCCATTAGCTACTTCATAAATTCTTACTCCATTCTCATCAACTCTGCAGCGTATTCCCCTTGTTTCACACTTGCTTTTACTAGGCAGTAATAATGTAATTCCATCTACACCATATTTTCTGGGAACGTTCAAAAAAGTGTGTCAAACCGAAAAAAAAGTAATAAATTGATATAAAAAATGGAGGTTTGATATGGGTCAAGCAAATAGAACTACTGGTTTGGTAGATTATAAAGAATTAGAAACAAATATCCTGTCATCTATACGAGAAGGAAGACCATTGACAGGAAGAGATGGAGCATTAACACCGTTTATAAAAAGGTTGCTAGAGGCAAGTCTGGAAGGTGAAATAGAAAGCCACATGTCAGCTAAAAGTGAAGAAAATAACCGAAGAAATGGAAGGAATGCAAAAACTTTACGTACAAGTTCAGGCTCATTTGAACTATTAACACCAAGAGACAGAGAAGGAAGCTTTGAACCGCAAATAGTCAAAAAAAGGCAAACAAGCCTACATCCAGAACTTGAAGCAAAGGTCTTAAGCACATATGCCAGTGGCATGGGATACAGAGATATAGCTTCACATGTTGAGGAAATATATGACCACAAAATATCAGCAGCAGAGATATCCAGTATTACTGATAAACTGCTACCAGTAATCAATGAATGGCGCAGCCGCCCACTGCAATCAGTGTATCCAATAGTGTTTATGGATGGCATGTTCTTTAAGGTCAAGGAGGACGGACATTGTATAAGTAAATGCATGTATAATATATTGGGCATAAATCAAAATGGCAGAAAAGAAGTATTAGGTTTTTATTTGGCTGAAAGTGAAGGAGCTAACTTCTGGTTGGGAGTTCTAAATGACCTAAAAGAGCGAGGAGTAGAAGATATTCTAATTGCCTGCATTGATGGGCTAAAAAGCTTTCCTGCGGCTATAAATAGTGTGTTTCCTAAGGCAGAAGTACAGCTATGTATAGTGCATCAGATAAGGAATTCACTGAAATATGTATCTAGCAAAGATGTAAAAGTTTTCATGAATGATTTGAAAAAAATATATCGTGCTTCAAGTAAAGAGATCGCTGAGAATTATCTGCTTGAGCTGGAAGAAAAATGGGGAGAGAAGTATCCTTTAGTTATAAAATCCTGGCAGAACAATTGGGAAAACTTATCCAGTTATTTTAAGTATTCTGGGCAAGTTAGGAAGCTGATTTACACCACCAATCCAATTGAGGGGTTGCATAGACAAATCAGGAAATTTACTAAAACTAAGGGTTCATTTACTAGTACAAATGCCTTGTACAAACAGGTATATTGTGCTATAAAAAAGGTAGAGCAAAAGTGGATTATGGCTCTCCCTAATTGGGCTTTAACTATTTCTCAACTTGATATTTTCTTTCCAGATAGATTGAAAATTGAGTTGAACTAAAAATGCGGCTTGACACACTTTTTTGAACGTTCCCGGAAATTTACTAAAACTAAGGGTTCATTTACTAGTACAAATGCCTTGTACAAACAGGTATATTGTGCTATAAAAAAGGTAGAGCAAAAGTGGATTATGGCTCTCCCTAATTGGGCTTTAACTATGTCTCAACTTGATATTTTCTTTCCAGATAGATTGAAAATTGAGTTGAACTAAAAATGCGGCTTGACACACTTTTTTGAACGTTCCCTATTTTCTGCATAGATCACTATTTAAAACATCAACCACATTTATTGATTTTGTAGAATCGCCAAGCATAATTCTGAGTGCAGGCTTAATCTTACCTTTCTTTCTACTTTCTTTAATTCCTATATATTCTAAAGTATTGTCTTTTATACTTTCCTTTACATCTTGTGCAATTTTGTTAGCAATTTTGCCTACAATATTTTTGCTATCGTACTTATTAGCATATTTGTATTCATATCTGCCATTAACTTCATATCTATACTTTTCCTGTCCTTCTTCACTAGGAACCACAGTAGAAAAGTGTTTAAACCACACTTCATCATAATCAATACTAACTTCTTCGTTCTTATCTTCAGAATCTATAGATATTTTGCTACCTGGGCTTACATTTTTAAAGAACTTATCCTTTGCACGTAAATAAAAATTTTCATTTGTATTTTGATTCAGGTCAGTTTTAATTAGACCTTTAGGATTATCTAACATATACCTCCACACATTAAATTATATAGAGGTATATTAGTGTTGACCTTCTAAGTCAACACTAAACAATAACAAAAACTATAGTTGTTTCTTTTCACCTGCTAAAGATTGTGCTTGTGCTCCATCTACACTTGTTGAAGGTTGCTTCAATATGTGATTTAGATATTCTCGTACTTCATCAGTGTATTTAATGCTCTTGTAGCTTAAACTTCTTATCAACACCTTGCCTAAATGAAAAATATTTCCTCTTTCTTGGAGAAATTTGTTATATTCATTGCAGTTACTGACTTTCATTTGCTGTGGCATATTTTTTCTTCAATGGTTAAATGGCTATTCTATAATGAATTTTGTCAGTGACTGCCAGTTCTTTTCTCTTGAGTGATGCAACAAAGCCATTCCAGTCTGGAATGACTTTGTTTTAACATTGTACCATATTACAATGTTCATACAGTTGTGATTGGTATGACAAGATAAGAGGTGCTAGAATAATGTAACCGAAGTCATACATAGAAAATAGGTTAGGTATTTTTCAACTTTTGCTATATACTCAAGTAAAAATCTCTCTTTTACAGATGGATACAGTAAAGTTTGTTTTATTACTGCCAACAATACTACTCATACTAGTTGCTGGTGTTTACCTATCGGTTAAACTAAAATGGTTGCAGATATTTAGACTACCGTATGCCCTTTCACTTATTGGAGCTAAAAGAGGAGAAAATAAATTTTCTTCTATAGCTGCTCTGTTTACAATCTTAGGGGGAAATTTAGGAGTAGGAAATATTTCAGGAACTGCTGTTGCTCTAAAAACCGGAGGACCGGGATCCATTTTATGGATGGCAATAATTATTGTTGTTACTTCTGTGATAAAATATGTTACTTGTTACCTAAGTATAAAAACCAGAAAAGAAAAAAATGGACGTTTTATAGGTGGACCTGTAGCCTACATGGCTGATGCATTTAACTCTAGAAAAGCTACAGTTGTGTTTCTAGTTATTATGATGATGGTTTCAATAACAGTTGGTAACCTTGTTCAGGTAAATTCTCTATCAATACCACTCAGCATGGTAGATATACCTGTAGTCATTGGCGGCATTATAATGGCCATAATATTTTTTGTTGTTGCAGCTCTCAGCTTAAAAAAAATTAAAATTTTTATATCGGCTATGATACCGATAATGACGGTAAGTTACCTCACACTTTGCGGTATCATATTATTTAAGTTTAGTGAAAATATTCTTCCTTCTCTAAAACTAATAACAAGCAATTTTTTTACAACTAGTAGCTTTAACTCTGGCTTATCTTTAGGTTTAATTTTAGAAATATTGACTATTATTCAAGTAGGAACTCTGCGAGGTATTTTTGCAACAGATATAGGACTTGGCCTCGAAGGAATTGTACACTCCTCGATTACTCCTAAAAAAAATAACAATAAATTTATCATTGAACAGAGTCTAATCACAATAATATCTCCTTTTATAGTTGCACTCATAGTGTTCATTACAGCAATGGTACTGCTTGTCACAGATTCTTGGATTACTGATTTAGAGAGCACTAACATGTGCATTTTTGCTTTTAGAAAAGCTATGAATTGGCCCTATACTGACTATTTAATTATGTCTATAATGTTTTGTTTTGCCTTTACTACTATCTTTACTTGGTTTTTTTGTTCAAAACAAACAATACGCTATGTATCTATGGATAATAAATACACTAAAATCTGGACTGTAGTTTTTACCTTAATCATTCCATTTGGTGCAATCGGTGGAGTTAAGTTACTCTGGGATATCGCTGATATTTCAATTGCTGCTTTGCTACTCATAAACATACTTGCTATACTCAAGCTCACTTCTCAAGATCCAGAAGTATTTACTATGAGTAGCAAATACCTGAAGTTGCAAAAACAGAGCTAAAGCAATTTAAGTTGTCATCCCAGTCTGGAATCCAGCCTTTCATGAACTTCATCAAAAATTTTATGTTTTAACATAATACTTTTATGCTCACTAACTGAGTGCGACTGGATCCCAGTGTCAGCTACTAGAATGACATACTTTTTGGTGAAAATTACTCTTATATTACAACGTTTGTAGTTATGAATTTGACTATAGGATCAAGTCTAGAAAAATCTAGATTCCAGACTGGGATGACAACTTAAATTGCTTGATGTGAACATAAAATAGCTCATGTCATCACGTTAGCAATACAACTTCTTTAATAAAAACTAAATCAATTCCCGTAATAATTGTACTAGCTAAGGCTAAAAGGCAGAGGGTTATTAGTGAGGGAAAATATGAATACTCAAAGCACACAACAATATCATGAATTCATTCGAGGATTTTTTACTTTATTCGATGAAATAAAAAAGGAAGACGACCCAATTTATAATTCCAGAGTTGGTTTTAATGCAGTAAAGTTTCTAATAAAGCACCCCATCTGGAATTTGGAGACAGATGAAGACAAAAATAAAGCTTATGAAGTTATTCTTCCAGAGCAGAACAAGATAAAGAAAGCTGAACAAAAGCTTGAAAGTGAAGTTAAAGCAAGGTTAAAAGAGTATGTTGATGATATCGCAGGAGTTTCAATATATGGCGATCACGCAAGTATTACACTGGGAGATGACAAAAAAGAGTTTAAAATCAGCGAGTTTTTAAATAGTGACTTTTGTCAGAAGAAAGGAATTTCGGGATTTTCAACGCTGCATAGTGATGGAAAGAGCGGAATGCACGGTTTTGTTGCCGAAGAAGGAGAGAAAAGAATAAGGCATTATGTTGTAACCGATGGTTCATATGAAATGACTTTGAATTGGCATGACAAAAATGGAAAAAAATGTACTATCAAAATCAAGATTGATAAAGATGGTGTAGATCTCACTGAACGTAATGGTGTTACTGAGGAACAATTAAAAGCAAACACAGATGTAAAAATAGGTGGCTTATTCCTATATCAAATACAATTCAAGGAGAAAGGACAAGAACAAGAGAAACAACAATCATCTGAAACTTTCATAGAAAGTGATATTAGTAAAGGTATTGGCGTTCAAGCTACTCAAGATCAAGAAGTTGAGTTTAAGCATGCAACGACTAGCACTACAAATTCTAATAACGCATCTGCTAAAAAGATTCCACCGTCACTGCCAACTAGAACTAGTTCATTACCTAATAATCAGCAAAAAGGTGAGTATCAGCCAATACGGATTAATAGTGGAAGTAACTACAATTCTCCATATTCTGATCATTCAAACAGTACTGCTTTCACCAAATCTGTAAGCCAAAATCAAAACGATAGGCAATCTACATTTACTACGTTTGGATATACTGCATCTGGAAGCCGAAGATCAGATGAAAGTGAGCAAATATCTAATAATCGGCAAAAAGGTGCAATTTTTGATCCTACAACTACTGAAAGCGCTGCAGCAGCACAAGACGTTGCATTCAAAAAAGTTAAAGGTGCATTTAAGTATGAAAGCGCTAAAGAATCAAGCAATACTGGAAATAAGCAACCACTAAATGATGTAGCTTCGATTCTTGCATGGAAAGCAAAAAATGAGTTATTACGTAGTGAAAGTGAGTATGGTGAAGAATTTTCTGACTTCGAAGATGGTTGGAGCGATAACGAAGATGAGTATATAACGCTTTCAAAGCCTCAATCAGATTATAAACGAGAAAAAGATTATCTTAGCACTAAGGAAAACGAAGAAAGAGGAAATGATAAACAAAAAGAAACCGAACAAGAAAATGAATCGCTAGAATACAGCTCAACAGACATAAAAACAAACGATTCGGGCTATTCATCTCCAACTCACTCTAATCATGAAAAATCTCGAGTAAATTCCGGACAGTTAAAAGCGAGCCTAATGAATGTTGAACAAAGAGATGATACCCTACTTACGGAATTTACCAGTAAGTTGGATAAAGAAACTCAGAAGTTCCCACTAAAACCGGTGGATCAGAAAGAAATGAGCGAACAAATCAAAGAACATTTATTAGCAACTGGATTGCTAAAAGACAATGCAGCGGAGAAAGAAATAAACGACTCAGGTTACTCATCTCCAACTTACACTAGTAACTATAATTTTCAGGTCAATTCTGAGCAATTAGAGAAGAAATTAGAAACCATTGAACCAAAAGATACATTGGAAAAATTGAATAAAGGATTGAGAGAACCTTCACACCAGGCTACTAAAGATTTATTCTCAGAAAATATGTTGAAAGAAATAAAAGAAGGTAAAAAATATGACCCTGTACGTAAGTTATTAGAAAGAAAAGTGGCAGAACAAGAAGCAGAACAAGAAAATGATAATACTAATCTGACTATAGACAAAAATAGCGAACTATATAAATTGCTAGAAAAAGATGCAGCACAACTGAAAGCTGGAATAGTAGAAGAGGAAAGAAAAGATACTTTAACAGAACGCAATGATAGTCCTGATCGCAATAGAATTGCATTAGCAAATAGAAATAGAATCTGGGCTAAACTTATTGCTGAAGAAAAACAAAAAAAGGACAGTGGTATTAGTATAGGTTAAAGTAATTACTTAGCAAGCAATGGGTTTCATGTAATGGTAACCCTATTACAGAAGAGTATGAGCCACGTAAAAATAATACAAACATTCCTGCAAGACCTTGTATGTTGCACCCCCCTGCCCTGTTTTTCCACTCTTCTGATGCTAAATAATATTTAATTTCTTGTTCGCTGAGACGCTTAAATTTCACTATTGTAACTACAGTCCTAATATGCTGTTTAGATTGATCAGGAGTTAATAAACACACACTGGTGTATACTCTATGCCTTCTTCCTGATAACAAGCGAACGCATTTTTCTGCTTGCTCAACGTTTTCAGCTTTGAGCAGTATCCTTCTACCACAAGCAACAACTGTATCAACACCAAGCACAAAGTAATTTGGATTTGAACTTTGTGTTTTCTCAGCTTTACTTTTTGCCATACGGATTGAGTAATCTCTTGGAAGTTCCTTTTTTAAAGGAAATTCATCTATGTCTGCTGGCAAAATTAAACCTGGCTCAATATTTATTTGTTTTAGTAAAGCTATACGCCTTTTCGATGATGAAGCAAGAATAAGATTATTTAGAGATCGTTCTGTCACTTGTACCTTTAAGCCTTCTAATTATCCTACCCTTTTTTGCATTCCTATCATAAACACTCATCTCAACCAACACCCTATCGCCTATAATTATGCGTATTTTACTTCTTCTCACTTTCCCTGATACATGACAGATAATCTCATGTTCATTGTCCAGCTTCACTCTAAATTCTGCTGCAGGTAGTAAAGCAGTTACTGCCCCTTCCACTTCAAAAATTGTTTTTGATTTGTCTTCTTTTATCATTGTCGTATTATAATTTAATAATCTTTTTCAGTCTACTATAGATTTTAAATTATTATCAATACAGGAGATTTTTATACTCTACTTGAGTATTGCTCTTGCAACTTAACTCCAATCATCTCCTTAACAATGCAAGAGGAAAGCGAGCTACCTACGCTTCTACTCTCTACTACCTTCTCAATAGAAGTTATGTTAGAAGATAAATCATTATCACAATTTTCCTCATCGCTATCAAGTCCACTATCAAAACTTGAAGATCTGGATAACTCTGTCTTCTTTTGTGAGGCACTATCAGGCTCACTAAAAACGTTTCCTGCTAGAGTATAAAATTGATGATTGAAGCTTCTTTGTTCAATAGAACTCATGTTAGAAGATAAACCATTATCACTACCATATCCGCCATCAGAGCTTGAAGATCTGAGTAACGTCATCTTTTCTTCCAGTGGAACACAAGACTCATTATTAGTCTCATTAAAAATATTGGGAACGTTCAAAAAAGTGTGTCAAACCGAAAAAAAAGTAATAAATTGATATAAAAAATGGAGGTTTGATATGGGTCAAGCAAATAGAACTACTGGTTTGGTAGATTATAAAGAATTAGAAACAAATATCCTGTCATCTATACGAGAAGGAAGACCATTGACAGGAAGAGATGGAGCATTAACACCGTTTATAAAAAGGTTGCTAGAGGCAAGTCTGGAAGGTGAAATAGAAAGCCACATGTCAGCTAAAAGTGAAGAAAATAACCGAAGAAATGGAAGGAATGCAAAAACTTTACGTACAAGTTCAGGCTCATTTGAACTATTAACACCAAGAGACAGAGAAGGAAGCTTTGAACCGCAAATAGTCAAAAAAAGGCAAACAAGCCTACATCCAGAACTTGAAGCAAAGGTCTTAAGCACATATGCCAGTGGCATGGGATACAGAGATATAGCTTCACATGTTGAGGAAATATATGACCACAAAATATCAGCAGCAGAGATATCCAGTATTACTGATAAACTGCTACCAGTAATCAATGAATGGCGCAGCCGCCCACTGCAATCAGTGTATCCAATAGTGTTTATGGATGGCATGTTCTTTAAGGTCAAGGAGGACGGACATTGTATAAGTAAATGCATGTATAATATATTGGGCATAAATCAAAATGGCAGAAAAGAAGTATTAGGTTTTTATTTGGCTGAAAGTGAAGGAGCTAACTTCTGGTTGGGAGGGAACGTTCAAAAAAGTGTGTCAAGCCGCATTTTTAGTTCAACTCAATTTTCAATCTATCTGGAAAGAAAATATCAAGTTGAGAAATAGTTAAAGCCCAATTAGGGAGAGCCATAATCCACTTTTGCTCTACCTTTTTTATAGCACAATATACCTGTTTGTACAAGGCATTTGTACTAGTAAATGAACCCTTAGTTTTAGTAAATTTCCTGATTTGTCTATGCAACCCCTCAATTGGATTGGTGGTGTAAATCAGCTTCCTAACTTGCCCAGAATACTTAAAATAACTGGATAAGTTTTCCCAATTGTTCTGCCAGGATTTTATAACTAAAGGATACTTCTCTCCCCATTTTTCTTCCAGCTCAAGCAGATAATTCTCAGCGATCTCTTTACTTGAAGCACGATATATTTTTTTCAAATCATTCATGAAAACTTTTACATCTTTGCTAGATACATATTTCAGTGAATTCCTTATCTGATGCACTATACATAGCTGTACTTCTGCCTTAGGAAACACACTATTTATAGCCGCAGGAAAGCTTTTTAGCCCATCAATGCAGGCAATTAGAATATCTTCTACTCCTCGCTCTTTTAGGTCATTTAGAACTCCCAACCAGAAGTTAGCTCCTTCACTTTCAGCCAAATAAAAACCTAATACTTCTTTTCTGCCATTTTGATTTATGCCCAATATATTATACATGCATTTACTTATACAATGTCCGTCCTCCTTGACCTTAAAGAACATGCCATCCATAAACACTATTGGATACACTGATTGCAGTGGGCGGCTGCGCCATTCATTGATTACTGGTAGCAGTTTATCAGTAATACTGGATATCTCTGCTGCTGATATTTTGTGGTCATATATTTCCTCAACATGTGAAGCTATATCTCTGTATCCCATGCCACTGGCATATGTGCTTAAGACCTTTGCTTCAAGTTCTGGATGTAGGCTTGTTTGCCTTTTTTTGACTATTTGCGGTTCAAAGCTTCCTTCTCTGTCTCTTGGTGTTAATAGTTCAAATGAGCCTGAACTTGTACGTAAAGTTTTTGCATTCCTTCCATTTCTTCGGTTATTTTCTTCACTTTTAGCTGACATGTGGCTTTCTATTTCACCTTCCAGACTTGCCTCTAGCAACCTTTTTATAAACGGTGTTAATGCTCCATCTCTTCCTGTCAATGGTCTTCCTTCTCGTATAGATGACAGGATATTTGTTTCTAATTCTTTATAATCTACCAAACCAGTAGTTCTATTTGCTTGACCCATATCAAACCTCCATTTTTTATATCAATTTATTACTTTTTTTTCGGTTTGACACACTTTTTTGAACGTTCCCAAAATATTTCTTGTTGGAGTATAAAATTGATTATTGAGGCTTCTTTGTTCATCAGCATGAATTTTTTCTCCCAGTCCATCAGCTATTTCTACAACTTTATCATCCCATTCATTCTCACACTCTAGCTTGCTTCTTAACTCTTCAACTTCCCATGCTAGTTTGCATATCCCTTGTTCATAAGATTCCAGTTGTGCTTTATGCTCATCTTTCAACTCTTGCACTTGAAGTTTTAAATTGCTTATATACTGCTCCTTTTCCTTCATTATGTGTGCTGCTTCTTTTAATTTGTCTTCTAACTCCTTCTTTTCTGTATTAACACCTTTTAGCTTACCCTCTAGCTTTCCTTTTGCTTCACATACATTTTTAAGTTCTTGTGCTTTCTCTTGTAACTCTGCTAACACACTTGCTAACTTTTTATCTTTTTGTGCCAGTTCAGTTTGCAATTCCGTGTTTTTTCGCTCTTCTTTTCCAAAACTGTTTTGTAAATCAGTTATTTGTTGTGAAGCAATTTCTGGTTGAGTTTCAGTGTGCTGTAAATTGGCTTCCAATGCATTGCTATTAATAGAAGGAGAAGAAGGAAGGCTATTATCAGCATCAACTTTATGATCTAACTTCCCCTCTGGTTCCTTACCTTGATAAGCCACCATAGATTCATTGTAAAGATTAATAGGAGTAGCCCTATCCTCTTCTAGTGATTCCATTACAGCATCATATAAGGAGAGACCTTGAATATATAATTCATCGTTTTGCTTTATTAATTCTAGAATCTCCTTCGATGAAACAAAATCTTCACCATTAAATTTTAGTATTTCAGTTATGCCATCGCTACTCACATTCATAATCATGGTACACATTCCTGATCCATCTTTTGCAGGCCAAGTGCTTGTCATTTCATAATATGCACCTTCTTTAAATTCATAATATCTTTTCTTATCTTTTTTATGAGCGTGTATTTCATGTTTTTTATTGCAATAGATATTCAGTTCTTTAATATCTTTCTCTTGCTGTAAAACGTCACTAATCTTTGTTGGCTCACTATTGTCGTAATGAGTAAGGTTAATATTCAAAACTTTATTATTATTGTCAATTTCTTCACAGTAAACTTGAAAGTCCTCTTTCCATTTTCCAAAATACCTACTTGCAACTTCTTTTCCTTCCTTTACTAACTCTATGTATTTACCTATATTTTTCTCAAAGTCCTCATTAACAGGCTTTTCTCTTTCTTTTACTGCTTGATCCACGTACATTCGCTTAAAATCATTATCACCTATTAGATCATTAAAACGCCAATTATCATAAGCTTTTTGTATATCAGCAAAGTCCATCTTTTCTCTCAAAAGCGCTAATAAGCTTATCTTATCTCTCAAATTTTCTAACTCACAATCGAGAAAATCATCGAAACTGCATAACTTTTTATACAGTTCTCTATCTTCTATAATTGAGCGAAGAAATTTCATTATAGTAAGGTTCTTAATGGAAGGCTCATTTTTTTCTACATCATTAATATAGCTTTTGAGAAATTGAAATATACCAAGCCCATCACTATCTTGGACAAACTTCTCTCTATCATTAACACAATTGTTGCCCTGTGATGAACATAATCTATTATGCAATTTTTGCAAGTCATGTATTGACTTAACTACATATTCTGCAACTGACAATTCTCTCAGCTGATCACTTGTTTTTTCCGCTTTTATTGCTTTGTCTCCCTTAGTCAAACCTGCAATCATAATACGCCTCCTTTAACTATGTTTATATTATAACAATCAACATGTATTTAAGAAAAATCACACTGCTCACTGTACGTTTACGCTGCTACTTTGCATAATAGATTGCTTGAAGTCACACAAGTATCGTTTTTTATTAGATAAAAGTTAACAAGACGTTTTCATAGATTTTTAAGCTTAATAACATCCTCTCTATTGGGACTAGTTGAAATTAGATGAATTGATACGCCTATTAATTCTTCTATTTTTCTCACATATTTCATCAAATTTGCAGGTAATTCCTTAACTGACCTTTTGCCTTGAGTTTTCTCTTTCCAACCAGGAAATTCTTCATATATTGGCTCTAATTCTTTTTGTATTGAATGTGATGCGGGTAAATAATCATACATTTTTCCGCCATACTTATAACCAGTGCCTATTTTAATAGTATCAAAAGAATCAAGAATATCTAATTTGGTTAATACAATGCTTGAAACTCCAGAGAGTTTTACGGCCTGGCGCACTAAAACTGCGTCAAACCATCCGCAGCGCCTTCTTCTATTGCTTACTGTTCCAAGTTCCTTACCTATAGAAAATAAGCTGTCTCCAATCTCGTTATTTTGTTCAGTAGGAAATGGACCATTACCCACTCTTGTTGTATACGCTTTTGCTACACCAATAATGTGAGCATTGTAGGATAATCCTGAGCCTGTTATCGCTTGCGATGCTACGGTATTACTTGAAGTAACAAAAGGGTAAGTTCCGTGGTCGATATCTAAAAATGCGCCTTGAGCGCCTTCAAATATTATTTTCTTACCTTCTTTCATAAAATCATTTAGTATCTTCCACACAGGTTTTTTATATGAAAGAATTTTTTCTGAAATCTGTCGAATTTCCTTTAATATTTCTTCTTTTTCAACCACCTGGTAGTTAAGGCCTTTTCTGATAGAATTATGGTAACTCAGGAGAGCATCCACTCTTTGATTGAGCTCATCTGCGTTTTCTAAGTCACAAATGCGTATAGCTCTCCTTCCAACTTTATCTTCATAACATGGCCCTATTCCTTTGTTTGTTGTGCCAATTTTGCAATTTCCGTTTAAATCTTCAAATAGCTTTTCCTTGTCCTTATGTACGCTAAGTATTAATGGACAGCTCTCGGATACCATCAAGTTGTTATAGTTTACGTCCACTCCTTTAACTTTCAATGATTCTATTTCTGATATTAGAGCTTGTGAATCAAGAGCAACGCCATTTCCTATGATAGATATTTTTCCTGGCCTCAAAACAGCAGAGGGCAGTAAATTTAATTTATAAACCTCATCATCTATTACTATAGTGTGCCCTGCATTATTTCCCCCCTGAAATCTCACAACTACATCTGCATTCTCAGAAAGATAATCTACTATTTTACCCTTGCCTTCGTCACCCCATTGCAGACCAACAATTACAATATTATTCATCACTATTTTCTAGATTAATACGTAAATATTAATGCAGCATGCTACAAATGAAAAGAGAAATCTACGCCTTTCTTACACCTATTAAATAAAGAAATATACTATCGACTTTTTTTATATGTTATCAAATTATTCATCATTATATGATACAACTTACAGTATATTTATAGTAAGGTGTTAATTATGAAAAAGGCAAAGGAGAGTCCAGTAGTTAGATTAAAGGCCACAGCTAAAGAGTTCAATTTTGGTAAATTAAGAGCAGATCAAGATAATAAATTAGCGAATTCCGGTGAAACAATGTTCTTAGATTTTCAAAGAATGAATTTTATTATTAATGAAAAAGAAATAGATAAAAATTTTATTATTGCATTTAAGGAAGGAGCTAAAGATTATAAAAATGAGATTTTTAACCGTGATAATTTTGATAACCTCTCTGAAGAAGGTAAAGCTTTTATGGAACCAGTACTTAAGGAGCTTGATCAAGATAGACTATCTGAAGTTTGGGAAAATCATTGTAATAGCCCTACAATTGCTGATGAGAAAAAAATTGATGAATATAGAAAGGAATTTGAGAGATTTTATAACGCAGGGAGAAGCTCTTATCATCTATTCTCCAAAAAAGATTACCGTGCATTAGCAAAGGAAATTTTTAAGGAAATGTTTAGATACGCTGGAGCAAGGGTTCCAAGTGATGCTATTTTAGAAGAGTTAGTCACCAATTGTAATCAAGCAGGGTATGGGGCTGGTATATTTAATGAATCTCATGCCGCACTCAGTAGTTGTAATTTAACTCCACACAGTCCTAAAAAAGTGCTAAACATTTACTGCACTGACCACAACCGCATAAAAGTGACGTCTGATATGGCAATACCTATAACCACGATTGACAATCCGGAAGAGAAAATATGTGACCTATCCAGCTCATTAGAATTTACACTTGAGTCTCAATATGGTGAAGACCTTGTAAAATATGGAGATGGTAAATTATCACTTACTATTCCTGAAGAGTTGAAAAACTATAAAGACAATGGCAAGACCTTGTTTGACACTATTAAAGAATATTTTCAGAAATTCTGTGCAAAATTAGGATTTAAACCTGAGGCAAAAATACAAATAGAGCATAACTTAGGTACTCAAATCAAAGTAAACAACTATTTAGATGGTACAATATCTACTACAGGATCGGATGCAAATGAAAAATTTACCAATCTTTTAAAGAAAAATCTCAGAGAGAGGTTATTGGGATCAGGAGTTGCTCTAGGAGGTGAAGATGTTGATGATATTATTGAAGTCAGAGTATCTGCAGTTATGGATCTACTGCGTGATTATACTAAATTGGAAGATAATAAAGAAAACAGAGAGTTATTAATAAGTGAAGTAGCAGATAATTTAGGGCTTTCCACTCAAGATAAAACAGCATCAGAAGTATTGATGGAATTAAACTCTTTACCTTCTTCGATAAAAGGTCAGGTTAATCATAATCAAGTGCAGTTTGTTGTAAATATTTTTACCAATTTAATTGTTGAAGGAAAAAGCGAAGTATACAAAGAAAAAAATGCAATTAATGCAATGGATGCAATTCATCAGAAGATAGATAAGGCAATTGTTGAGCAAGAAAAAAGAGCAACCAACAAACAAGATATAGAAAATGATAAATGGACAGATAAAATAAAAAAACAGAGATTATCTATGGAATCACATGGGCATTTGCATTAAAGATACTGTGTACAGAGGCGTAGTATGCTCAATTTTCGCCTTTCATTTAAAGCACTCAAATTGACCAAACACACTCAATCCAAAGCGTTTGTAGATTCGATATCTTGAGTAACTTGACGCAGAGAGAATTGTATACCTTAGTCAACTTTTCTAGCGGTATCCATAAGGTAAATCATTATTTGAGTGTTACACCCAAGCCCTCTTTATTTTCCTCTGTTATCAAGCTAAAAATACCATTTGGTTTCATTATGTATACGAAACTATTATGCTTGCAAGAAAAAAAACCTAAAAAACTGGAAAAGAGAATAGGAATTTGACATAAGCTATTCCCAAATTTTCAATGTTCATATGGTTATAAGCAGTACAGCTATTAATCATCCATTATTGATATACCTGAATTATTCTCAGTAAATAAATCAAGTATAATGTTAGGTACTCTACCATCAACTATGTGAACAACCCCTGCACATTCTTCTACCATTTTAGTATATGACATAAGCCTTTCAACAAATTTTTCTCCTTTAATTTTTCCACAATCAATCGATTCTTTTAAATTTTTAATCAAGACTCTTCTATTGCCAACTTTGTTTATTTCTTCATCTGTATCACTCAAGATTATCATTTTAGATGCGTAAACTGCAAGTGCAATTGCACTTGCAGTGCTATCAGTATCAATATGATATGTTTCTCCATTTTTTCCATAACCGATAGGTGCAATAACTGGTATAGAATCTGATTCTTCAATAAAGAATAATATATCAGGATTGATTTCAGTTGGTCTACCGATAAATCCCATGTCTAGTATTTTTTCAATATTATTTAATCTATTTTCCCTAAGCGTAGTGCTTATCTTTTCAGCTTTTATGAGGTTGCCATCTTTTCCACATAGTCCAATAGCTGAACCACCAGCAGAATTTATATGCTGAACAATTTTTTTATTAATTGAACCACACAGTGCCATTTCAATGATTTTCATAGTGCTTTTGTCTGTAAGTCTGACACCATTTATAAACTTATCATTCATACCTAGCATTTTTAACACTAAGTTAATTTCATATTCTCCGTCATGAACTACCACCGGATTTATACCAAGCTGTTTCAACAGAACAACATTATGCGCAAAAGCACTAAGCAGCGTTTCATCTGAGATTATTACACTGCTGCATTTGATGATAAAAGTTTCGCCTACAAATTTAGGTATGTTAGACAGAACTTCAAATAATATTTCTGTTTTTTCCTTCAATGGCATCTTACCATTTAAAGATTCATCACTTTTCATTTTTTTATCTTGTAAATTTGAAAAACTCATCTCTTACCTTGGTGATTTTATGCTTAACACGAATGCTTATTTGATGAATTGATACATGTTCATTATTAACCCACTTTTGAGTATTTTCTAGAATAGCATCTAGACTTTCCTGATTCACTTTATCTATTTTTGTTAGCACAATATTAAAGTTAATATTATTACATATTAACCAATAAACAAAGTCTTTGTCTATTTCTTTTAATCCTACCTTGCTATCTATAAGCACAAACACTCTTTTTAGATTTCTCCTGTGAATTAGATAGTACTCAATTAGGTTTAAGTATTGTACTGCTTCTTCCTTGCTTGCACAAGAATAGCCATAACCCGGTAGGTCGACAATCCTAAACTTATCATTGTACATAGAGTAAAAATTTATTTGTCTAGTGCATCCAGGTTTAGAAGAAACTCTTGCAGCTTTTTTGCTGTTTATCAGCAAGTTGATTAAACTTGATTTTCCTACGTTTGATCTACCAGCAAATGCAATCTCTGAAGCCGACTCATCTGGTAATGATTTTTTGTCTGAAGCTCCAAATATGAAGCTGCAGATTGATGTTATCTGTTTTGCCATTATACTTAGGTAGAAATATTCGAGACAATTATAGTGTTATTGCTTGATATAAGAAATTTTTTATTTCAGTATATATTACTTACTTAAACAGCTGAAAACTAGACCTGTACTATATGGATATAGAGAATAATTTACAAGACTTAAAAAAAAAGTTTTCTGATGTAGAGAGAAATCTGGAAAACCCTACCAATTTGAGTCAAAAAGAATTCGTTAGTTTTTCAAAGGAATACTCTGAACTCAGACCAATTATCGAGATAATCGATGAATATAATATATTAAAAGAGGAAATTTCAGATTTAGAAGAAATCATGAAAGATGAGAACAGCGATGGTGATATAAAAGAGTTAGCAAAAGAAGAACTTCTTGAGAAGCAAAAGATAGTATTACCGAAAGTAAAAGCAAAACTAAAGTTGGCATTATTACCCAAAGATGAAGATGACTCAAGAAATGCAATATTAGAAATTAGAGCAGGCACAGGCGGAGAAGAAGCAGCATTATTTGCAGCGATGTTATTTCGTATGTATCAAAAATATGCAGAAAGAAGAAATTGGAAGTTTGAGCCAATAAGTATTTCTAATACAGGTATAGGTGGCTATAAGGAAGCTTCTGCACTCATTAATGGAACAGAAGTTTTTGCAAGACTGAAATTTGAGTCAGGGGTGCACAGAGTACAAAGAGTGCCAGAAACTGAATCCTCAGGAAGATTGCACACTTCCGCAGCTACTGTTGCAATATTACCTGAAGTAGAAGAGGTTGACTTTGAAATAGAAGAAAAAGATTTACGCATAGATGTTTATAGATCCAGTGGTCCTGGAGGGCAATCAGTGAATACAACTGACAGCGCAGTAAGGGTCACCCACTTGCCAACAGGGATAGTTGTAATACAGCAAGATGAAAAATCGCAGCACAAAAATAAGGCTAAAGCGCTCAAAGTGTTGAGAGCAAGGCTATACGAAATTGAAAGACAAAAAAAAGAAATGGAAAGGTCAACAATGAGGAAAAGCCAAATTGGTTCTGGAGATCGCTCTGAACGTATAAGAACTTATAACTTTCCACAATCAAGAATAACAGATCATAGAATTAATCTCACTTCACATCGACTAGAACAGATTATAAAAGAAGGTGAACTAGATGAATTTATTGAGGCATTGATTTCACGAAATGAAGCAGAAAGGTTGACTGGAGGGGGTAATGTTACTTTTTGATGGAAATTTGAAACAAAGCATAGGTATCAGGTTAAAAAGAAGTAAAGTTAGTTGTTCATAAGGTTGACAATTATTTAAATTTATGCTATAATTAGCAGCTCTATAACTTACAGAAAATATGGAAGTTGACTTTAATCAATATGTTAATAGTAACACCTTAGAGTTAAATAATCTATATGTATATATGGAGAAGCTAGTAAACTTTTTACAGAAAAAGCAAAATATTTAGCTCTTTACCAAAGCAGCTTATGGTTATTTAAAGCCTGCTCTTGCAAACCGACTTTGAGGGACCTACCCTCATCTATTTCGTAGCTTAAACACTCAGTTTGCTCATTTCTGACCATTCTTTGTGTCTCTACGGCACACTACGTCCACACACACTTAAAGTATTTATCCACAGTTACACTAATTTATAGAAAATGCAGATAAATTTTTTGTTGTTTTATAGCTAAATAACTTGTTGACAATAAAGACAGTATCTCCACTCTCCCTCATTACATGCATTTAGCCTTGCTCCAGCAGCTAGCGCTTCGTCTACAGCCTTGTGCAGTTCATTTGGACTTTTTGCTCTTACCACAGCACTTTTAAGCCAGCTCAACTTTTCTGCACTTGGCTTTATTTTTTGCAAAGCTGAAGCAAATGGATTCAACCCTTCTGGATAATCTGCTTGATTATTCAAAGGTTTTGTGCCATATATGTAGTCAAGTCCTTTTCCATAGTTGATTTTGTTTTCGTGAACGTTTCTGCTAGGGAAAGGCATTGTATCTTCCGGTTTTATCTCCTTCTGATTATTAATTTTGCTCACAAACTTAGACTGCTTTATATCAACGCCTTCAAGAGCACCAAATATTTTCTTCAATAACTTGTCTTTACTAGTAATATAACCCCCATATTAAAAATACTTTTTAAGTATATAAATCTTAGTTTATACACTCTATTACTCAGTATAAATTATAGTGAGTAGTTTTGCAAATACTTCCTACTATAACAATCCGTTTTCTCGAAAGCTGAAATAGCCTCCACTTGTGATGATAATATGGTCAAACAATTTTACGCGTACAGTACTACATGCTGCTGCTAAGCTCTTCGTTACTGCTTGATCTTCTTCTGACGGCTGGCTTTGTTGCATGGCTCAAGTAAAAAAAACTGGAAGTTACTGACAGAAATCATTATAAAACAGGTATTTAACCACCAATATGCCAGTCAAAATGAAGGTCAGTAACTGCTACGAATATAACAAATTTCTTCAAAAAAGAGGAAATGTTTTTCATTTTGTTAATCAAGCCATAGAAAATTGGTATGAAAATAGTCCAAAAGTTGCAGGTGGCAATAACATTTATAGTGATAAAGTTGTAATTTTGATACATATAGTAGTCCATTTTTTTAGGATTGGCTTAAGACAAGCAGTTGGTTTCGTAAAAGGTTGTATAGAGCAAATGGGAAAAGACCTCAAAGTCATTAGCTATACTCAAGCTTCTAGAAGATTCAAAAAGCTTAACTTGAAAATTGATGATTGTAGAATTGATAAAAATGGTATGGAAAACATTGAAATAGCTATAAATAGCACCAGTATTTGTATCTATAACAACACCCATCAACGTAATAAAGAAAATGCAAAAGTAAGAAAATATAATGGATATGATCAAGTAAGAAAGTTACATATTATTTTAAGTATAAATAATAAAAAAGTTATAGATATGAAGTACACTAATGGTACTACACTTGATTATCATGCGATATGTTAAAGGGAACAGTAGATAAATATAATATTTCATCTGTTCGCGCAGATGCAGCTTATGATAAAGCTAGTATGTATAAAGTGTGTAAAGGACATAATATAAAACCAATCATTCGACCAATAAAAGGTGCGAAAATCTATGAGAAAATTGATTATCAATTAGAAAGAAATAGCAACATTAATGTGATTAAATTATGTGAAAACTATGAGAACGGTATAAAGAAATGGACACAAGAAACAAAATATGGACTAAGATCCTTTGTTGAATGTTTTTTCTATAGGTTGAAAAAAACGTTTGGGTTTAGTCTCAAGAATAAATCTGAAATAAATCGTGAAAAAGAACTACTAATTAAGTGCTATTTGCTTAATAAATTTACTGATATAGGTATGGCTAAGTTCGAATTAGCTGCATGAATTTACTGTACCTACCTGCCTTATCAGGAGCTATGCAACAAAGCCATCCGCATTCGCAGCATAGTGTAAAGGAGTAGAGCCCGTAGAATAAGGAGGGTCACTTTTACTTTTTGCATTAACATTTGCTCCGTTTGCTACTAATAACCTAGCTATCCTTATATCTCCTGCATAATGTAGAGGAGTATTCTCATTTTTATCACCTGCATTAATACCCGCCCCTTTTTCTATAAGTAGCCTTATTATTTCTGCATTTCCTTTTGCAACAGCAAGATGTAAAGGAGTCTCTCCGCTCGGTCCAGTTTTTGCATTAATATCTGCTCCGTTTTCGAACAAAAATTGTACCATTTCTTGGCGTCCATCTTCAACGGCTTCATGTAAAGGGGTATATCTGCGCCAATTGTGTATATTAATGTCTGCTTTCCTATCCTTTAGGCACTTTATTACATTGAAATAGTTACATTTAGCAGCTAAGTGAAGTAATTTACCACCTTCCTTAAAACCATGGTCTAACGAGAACCCACTTTCTTGCCATGATTCGTATTCTTTTTTACATAGCTTATATTCATGCTTGTGAGTATCCCACTTTGGGTACAATTCATTCATTTTCCCTTCAAACTCTTGTTTTATTTTTTCAACTATATTACTTGAGTTTAAATTTGGGTTATTATTTAGTGTTTCTAATATTTCGTGTAGCAGACCCATAGTATTCCCCTTAAATCTTGTGATTAAATAATATATTATGACTACCCTGTAGAATAGAGTCAACTAAAAAGCATTTGAGGCAAAACTTCTTAACAATTTATGTTAAAAAAAGCTTGCGTGCTATAATTACATCAATATAATTAATGTCGATTGTCAAAAGTGAGGTGTTCTATGCAAGCTGCAGAACAAAAAACAGAACAACCAATTTTATCAAGAGAATTAAGAGTAGATAAGAAGTTGGAGTTAAGTATTGAAAAAGTTAAAAAATATAGTAAATTAAACAGTAAAGATAAATTGAAAAAAGCAATAACTGATTTAATAAAACCAGTTGATGTTGAAAACTTGAAAGACAAACTTGATGCGTTAAAAGAGCCAATTTCTTATCCAAATAACTACGTCTTAGCATCACTTGCAAATAGAATTTACAAAGGCGAGAAGAGAAATAGCACAGGCCAATATTCACACGGAGAAGCAGTACCTGGATTAGGCAATTGGCAGCTGCTAACTGTTGAAGAAAGGTCTGGTGGACTCTTTAAAACCATTTTAAATGCTCCCGTCAATGCAATAACTCAAGGTGCTACGAGTGGTTATTTTGGTGCAGCATATTGGAACCCAGATACTCAACAAGTTATCATTGTCCATAGTGGCACTAAAAATTTTGGTGGTGCTACTGCAGATCTTAACGGTGTTTTATTAAATCAACATGTTTATCAAATTGACTCTGCAGTTACATTTACTGACAAGATCATCAGTGTTCTTAAAGAAATTAACGAGAAAAAAGGATCAAATATACAACTGTTTATCACAGGGCACTCGTTAGGTGCGTGGCTTGCACCAATTACTTCTTTTTCTGCAAAGTATCTTGTAAAAGAGGGTGATTATTTTGTTGCAAGTACTGATTTTGAAAAAACTGCTTATCATGCAAGCGCGGTAATTTTTGATCCACCAGGATGCGAAGAGATGTTAAGGCGGATTCAAAGCAGACTTATGGATCGGTACAAGAAGATAAGGCTAAGTGAAAATCCACTAAGACTGATTATCCAAACTTTTGCAGATTAGTCTAGAAGCTAATGTTTTTTTCTAATTGGTTACTTATCCTTATATCACTC
Organism: Wolbachia endosymbiont (group B) of Parapoynx stratiotata; assembly: GCF_947250635.1. Classification (NCBI taxonomy): domain Bacteria; kingdom Pseudomonadati; phylum Pseudomonadota; class Alphaproteobacteria; order Rickettsiales; family Anaplasmataceae; genus Wolbachia; species Wolbachia endosymbiont (group B) of Parapoynx stratiotata. The sequence goes on from NZ_OX366335.1 coordinate 956,532, forward strand.
AAATAAGATTCAGGTTTACCGTTTATTTCGCCAGTAGCTTCTGAAAATTGACTTTTCTGTTGATTATTGTTAGTGAAAACTAAAGAGAACTTGAAATTACGTGTCCACTCCGCTTCTTCAATTTCACGTTTTGAACCTATGAAAGGAATTACTTTTGTTGCTTGTACTACTTCTTCTATATTCTTGCTGTTTTTAAGGTTGCCAAGATATTCTCTAGCTGTCATGCTCACTTCTTTTTTATTCAGATGATCTTGGAATTTTTTGCTACTTGAATTCATATCGGCATTGATAAGTAAAGGTACGCCGCCTTCTACATGAATTTTAGTTCCAAAGTCATATAGCTGTACTCTAGATAATTCTCGATCATTAATCTTAATAAGACCAAACTCCTTATCCTGCTCTGCTAGAAGTTGATGCTCTGTTTTTATTTCTTTTGTCAGAACTTGTCTATCTCCATTCGATAATAGCTTATTAGCTCGCTCAATATCAAAGTGTTCAACAAGAAAGCCTTTTTCTCCCATTTCATAGTCAGTACCTTTTTTTACAACTTCTATCAGCTGATCGATGCTTTCTAACCCAGAAACAAACGCCGTATTACTATCAAAATAAGCATAGTTATCCCCTGTTCTATAAACGGCAACTACATGATTACTTGTTACTAAATGAATAGCAAAATCACCAGCTATATAATTTGATAAATCACTCAGTGTTTTGTAGCACTTAGTGTGAATCAAGCTTAAAGGTAGACTATTTCTAGCAGAATCTAGCTGTTGTTCAAAACTGTCAAGTAAATTACTAAAAGCAAAAACTTCTCTTTCTTCTCTTTTAGATATCTGCTTACCCTGTGCTACACGCTCATAAATTTTGGCTGAAGTTTTTAAATTACTCAAAAATGACTTGCTACTCTGTAAAAGTAAAGCTTGAGATAAGCCACGTGTAATTGCAGTACACTTACCATTAATTTTCACATTCCTTGCTTCAAAAGAAGGCAAATAAAGACCTTGTTTTACCAGCTCAATCGATGCATTTTGTAAATTATGTGATACAAGTTGTGATAAAGGGAACGTTCAAAAAAGTGTGTCAAACCGAAAAAAAAGTAATAAATTGATATAAAAAATGGAGGTTTGATATGGGTCAAGCAAATAGAACTACTGGTTTGGTAGATTATAAAGAATTAGAAACAAATATCCTGTCATCTATACGAGAAGGAAGACCATTGACAGGAAGAGATGGAGCATTAACACCGTTTATAAAAAGGTTGCTAGAGGCAAGTCTGGAAGGTGAAATAGAAAGCCACATGTCAGCTAAAAGTGAAGAAAATAACCGAAGAAATGGAAGGAATGCAAAAACTTTACGTACAAGTTCAGGCTCATTTGAACTATTAACACCAAGAGACAGAGAAGGAAGCTTTGAACCGCAAATAGTCAAAAAAAGGCAAACAAGCCTACATCCAGAACTTGAAGCAAAGGTCTTAAGCACATATGCCAGTGGCATGGGATACAGAGATATAGCTTCACATGTTGAGGAAATATATGACCACAAAATATCAGCAGCAGAGATATCCAGTATTACTGATAAACTGCTACCAGTAATCAATGAATGGCGCAGCCGCCCACTGCAATCAGTGTATCCAATAGTGTTTATGGATGGCATGTTCTTTAAGGTCAAGGAGGACGGACATTGTATAAGTAAATGCATGTATAATATATTGGGCATAAATCAAAATGGCAGAAAAGAAGTATTAGGTTTTTATTTGGCTGAAAGTGAAGGAGCTAACTTCTGGTTGGGAGTTCTAAATGACCTAAAAGAGCGAGGAGTAGAAGATATTCTAATTGCCTGCATTGATGGGCTAAAAAGCTTTCCTGCGGCTATAAATAGTGTGTTTCCTAAGGCAGAAGTACAGCTATGTATAGTGCATCAGATAAGGAATTCACTGAAATATGTATCTAGCAAAGATGTAAAAGTTTTCATGAATGATTTGAAAAAAATATATCGTGCTTCAAGTAAAGAGATCGCTGAGAATTATCTGCTTGAGCTGGAAGAAAAATGGGGAGAGAAGTATCCTTTAGTTATAAAATCCTGGCAGAACAATTGGGAAAACTTATCCAGTTATTTTAAGTATTCTGGGCAAGTTAGGAAGCTGATTTACACCACCAATCCAATTGAGGGGTTGCATAGACAAATCAGGAAATTTACTAAAACTAAGGGTTCATTTACTAGTACAAATGCCTTGTACAAACAGGTATATTGTGCTATAAAAAAGGTAGAGCAAAAGTGGATTATGGCTCTCCCTAATTGGGCTTTAACTATTTCTCAACTTGATATTTTCTTTCCAGATAGATTGAAAATTGAGTTGAACTAAAAATGCGGCTTGACACACTTTTTTGAACGTTCCCAGTTTATCAGTAATACTGGATATCTCTGCTGCTGATATTTTGTGGTCATATATTTCCTCAACATGTGAAGCTATATCTCTGTATCCCATGCCACTGGCATATGTGCTTAAGACCTTTGCTTCAAGTTCTGGATGTAGGCTTGTTTGCCTTTTTTTGACTATTTGCGGTTCAAAGCTTCCTTCTCTGTCTCTTGGTGTTAATAGTTCAAATGAGCCTGAACTTGTACGTAAAGTTTTTGCATTCCTTCCATTTCTTCGGTTATTTTCTTCACTTTTAGCTGACATGTGGCTTTCTATTTCACCTTCCAGACTTGCCTCTAGCAACCTTTTTATAAACGGTGTTAATGCTCCATCTCTTCCTGTCAATGGTCTTCCTTCTCGTATAGATGACAGGATATTTGTTTCTAATTCTTTATAATCTACCAAACCAGTAGTTCTATTTGCTTGACCCATATCAAACCTCCATTTTTTATATCAATTTATTACTTTTTTTTCGGTTTGACACACTTTTTTGAACGTTCCCGATTTTCTAGTTAAAAAAGTAAGAAAAATAATTGGTAAGAAAGAAACTCCATCGGTAGGAATAATTGACAGTCAATCAGTAAAAACTACTCAAAAAGGGGATCCAGAGGGTATGATGCTGGCAAAAAAATAAAGGGCAGGAAACGCCATATTATTGTAGACACTGCAGGTCTTGTAATTACTGCTGAAGTACACAGAGCAAGCATTCAAGATCGTGATGGTGCTCTAAATCTTTTTGCTCAAGCTAAGTGCAAATCTACGTAAGTTTTTTGCTGATCAAGGATATATGGGTAAATTACAAAACCGCTGTTTATTGGAAACTGGATGTTTGTTAACGATTACCAAGAAAGTAGTTGATACAGGATTTCAAGTTATTCCTAAGCGTTGGATTGTTGAAAGAACTTTTGCCTGAATTTTAGACGCATGAGCAAAGATTACGAGCATTCTCCTCTTACCTCAAAAAACAATATTTTCTTTAATATGATCACTATTATGCTTCACAAATTAGCCTATTCTTGAGTTTGAAGACAGGCTCTCAGACTCCAGAACTCTTCAGTCTTGGCAGAATCTGGTGCAGTTTATGAGATCTGGTACTTTCTGGTAGTAAAAAAATGCTAGATTTTCAATGGTTTAATGGTTGACAGATTTCTGAGCTGTAATCTGGTTTAGGTGGCAAAAAGCTTAGGAGTATTGAGGAGTTTTGACCAGTCTCCAGTTTCCAAAATTTCCTATTATTATATAATAATAATATAGTAGTATGACTTTAAAACATACTACTCTGTTCGGTTACTAACCAGTCTACAATAATAAGCTATGGATACGTATAAAGCTCTCTTTCAAAATTATCTGATAAAACAAATGAACCGTAATTGGATTTTAAAGCGATTCTACAACCTCAGGGTACAATTATACCACCAAGACCTAAGTTACTCACGTAGGGTAGCTTAAAACTCGATTATGAGGCATTTCTAAATTATTTCTTGCTTTAAAGTTTTACTTGTTATAAAAAAACCCTTATTGTACCCTATCACGCTTTTTATTCGTTGTAAAACATTTTTTTCAAAAAAGTGAAAAGTTTTTGTAATTTAGGTGAAACAAGAGCTGGTTTTGGAGGTCTTATTGAGATATAACGACTTTTATCTAAAATTCTTAAGTTGAGTCTTTAGGTAATCTCTATAAATAATTTGTAGATGAAGCTAAAGGAAAAAAGTTGCTGCCATAAACATAAGCTACAAAACCCTCTCAATAGTTCAAGATGGAGACAAAGATCTAAATTTATTTATTTACGTCTCCAGTTTTATCTAGTATAACGGAGACAAAGATTTATATTTCGTATTTTATGTCTCCATCATTTATTGGTAGGAAAACTGAGTTAAAGCAATTACTGGAGCTTACAGAAAAAAATACTGCATCTTTTGTAGTAGTCAAAGGAAGGCGTCGTATAGGAAAAAGTCGTTTAATTCAAGAGTTTGGTAAGTATTTTGAACAATATTACTCCTTTATAGGTTTGCCACCAGAAAAGCATACTACAATGTCCTACCAACTTAATGAATTTTCTAGACAAGTTGCTAGACAATTTAATACATCTTTTGCTAGGTATGATGACTGGAGCGATTTACTATGGGCAGTTGGTGAACGTCTACTATCAGGAAAAACATTATTGCTGTTTGATGAAATTTCTTGGATGGGCTCAAAAGATCCAACCTTTTTAGGCAAAATAAAAAATTTTTGGGATACGCAGCTAAAAAATAATAACAAGCTAATTTTCGTTGTTTGTGGATCAGCTTCATCATGGATCGAGAAAAATATACTTAGTAGTACTGGCTTCGTAGGAAGAATATCGTTAACTTTAACACTCGGAGAATTATCACTTTCTGATTGCAACGAATTTTGGCCAAAAAATATTTCAGCATATGAAAAGTTCAAGGTGCTTGCAGTAACTGGCGGAATTCCAAAGTATTTAGAGGAGGTAAATTTTAAACATAGCGCTGAAGAAAATATTAAAAGGCTTTGTTTTACAAAAGGTGGGTTTTTAGTTGAAGAATTTAATCAAATATTCTCAGATTTATTCATGCGAAAAACGGCTTTTTATAAGCAAATAGTCAGAGCTCTTTCTACTGGAGCTAAAGAACAAGAAGAAATTTGTGCTACTTTAAATATCGTAAGACATGGACGCATTTCTGAGTATCTACATGAGCTTGAGCTTGCTGGTTTTATTGCAAAAGATCATACTTGGAGTATAAAAACTGGTACTGATTCACGACTCAGGAGATACAGACTTCAAGATAATTATTTAAGGTTTTATTTAAAATATATTGAAAAAGATCTAGGGAAAATTAATCGTGACACCTATTCTATAGGGTTCTTACCAGAGTGGTATACAATTATTGGGCTTCAATTTGAAAATTTGGTGCTGAACAATAGAAAGAGTATACATAATATCTTAGGAATTGATGGAATAATAAGCGAGAATCCATTTTTTCAGAAGAGAACGCGTAATAGTGCAGGTTGTCAAATTGATTATATGATTCAAACGAAGTTTAACACTCTCTACATTTGCGAAATCAAATTTTCAAAAGATAAAATTGGTCATTCAATAATACAAGAGGTACAAAAGAAAATAGATACACTAAATCGTCCAAAAGGCTTTTCATGTCGTCCAGTCCTTATCCACGTTAATGATGTAAGTGATGATGTTATAGATAGTGGTTACTTTTCACACATAATTGATTTTGGAAAATTATTAAATTGTAAGTAATGGTTTTTCTGACTTAAAAATAGTGTCTTTTAGTTTTTATGTTTATTCTTAACTTATAGAGGTTGCCTATGACTGATACTTTAACTTTAAAAGAGGGAGATATTGAAACTACTGCTTTTGATAATAGCAATTTTACTAGAGTATTACACGATGGAGAATGGTGGTACGTAATAACAGAAGTAATAGCTTTTCTGACAGGTAGTAAGAACCCATCTGACTATCTAAAAAAGATAAAAAGCAGAGATATAGGGCTTTCTGAAGGATGGGGACACCCCCCTTGAAATTAAAAAATAAAGTTTTACATAGCCCATTTCAATTGTCTCCATTGTAGCACCATTCTTAAAAACGTTTTAGAGGGCTATTATAGCGTTATCTAGATAGGGGTTGTAAATCAAAAGCTCGTGTAATCTCCTCTCAACTCAAATAGCAAAGAAGCTGCTGTAAAAGATATAGCTGGTCTTCAAAGCTCTTTAATTCCTTAGCTGTCTTAAAATTATTTTAACTTTTTTTCAAAAAATCCCGGAAAAAGTAGTAAGAAATCCGGTATATATTAGTATAGGGGCATTGAGTGTAGATGTGCTTCAAACAGAAAAGTTGGAAAACAGAAAGCAAAAGAAATCTAGGCTTTTACGTAATTGAGAATTTATATTTTTTTAATAAGGCAAAAACTGTGTTTTAAAGCTAGATGTGACTTTAGGGAAAAAACTATCACTGCTCACCAAAGAACGTCTATAATAGCCTTTAAACTCAAATAAAAGCTATCCTTAGTAATTCTACTGTTATAAAACAAACCTGCAGACAAGTTTAACAAGGTTTTTATCCTTTGCAAAAAAAAAGTGAACAGTTTTCGTAATTTTGGTGAATATATATAACAAGAAAACAACTTTCTGCAGTAGCACATAATTCTCGTTGTTGGCCTACAAAAACCTATGAATTTCTAGTGTATTTTGCAGAAACCAGACGATATTTTGGAGTAAGTGCTACTTGTAATTTTAATAATAGCAAATGTCAACCCTAACACTAGATCTAGGCAAACAAACAGGATGGTCTATTCTTCACAACGGAGTAATTCAAAGTGGAAGTGAGAGTTTTCATACTAGTCGGTTTAGTGGTGGTGGAATGCACTTCTTAAATTTTCGTAGCTGGCTAAATGAAATGAAGGAAAAATTTCCAAGTATTGAAACAGTTTATTTTGAGGAAGTTAGAAGACACTTAGGAACTGATGCTGCTCATTGCTACGGAGGTTTCTTGGCACATTTGTCTGCTTGGTGTGAAGAGAATCATATTCCCTATCAGAGCGTTCCTGTTAAGACTATAAAACGCTTTATCACAGGCAAAGGCAATGCAAGTAAGAGTGAAGTTATTGAAGCGATACGTGAAAAAAGTTTTTCACCTAGAGATGATAATCAAGCAGATGCTTTGGCATTAATGTTTTACGTTATGAATATTAGTAAAGATTTTAACATATCAAAAAGCCCATAGAAAGTGGGTCCTTTCGGCCATACTGGCGGGTTTGGTGGGTTCGACCCCAGGCCTTCTTTAGCGTCAGACATATTTTAAATATTAACTTTTTAACTATCAAGATATGAATTTAGCAATCCACTATTATCCTACTCAAAATCTCATCGAATATGAGCGTAATCCACGTAAAAATGACGATGTAGTAAATAGAATGTGTGCTTCAATCAGGGAATTCGGCTTTCGTATACCAATAGTTGCAAAAAGTGATGGTACTGTGGTTGATGGTCATTTAAGACTTAAAGCAGCAAGAAAACTTGGTATGGAAAGTATACCAGTGGTCTTAAGTGATAATTTAAATGAACCACAAACTAAAGCTTTTCGACTACTTGCTAATCAATCAGCTAACTGGGCAAAGTGGGATGATGATCTTTTGAGAGTGGAAATTCAAGAGCTAGAAGATTTGCAGTTTGACTTAAAAATGACAGGATTTGAATTAGAAAAAGTTCAACGGTTTCTCGATGATTTTGACGGTGAAAAAGAAGATCTTTCTGACTTAGCTATTGATGATAAAAAAGTAACAAAACCAGGTGATCTTTGGATTTTAGGAAATCATAGAATCTATTGTGGTGATAGCTCTGTAGTTGAATCATATAAAGCGCTGTTAGATGATAAAATGGCAGATATTACTGTGTGTGATCCTCCGTATAACGTAGCATATGGTAACAGTCAAGAGAGAGAAGACAAAAAGATATTAAACGATAATCAAGGTGAAAAGTACGAACTTTTTCTCTACTACATCTGTTCCAATATTTTAGCATATACGAAAGGTGCAATTTACATCTGCACATCATCATCAGAGTTTTCGACGTTGCAAAAAGCATTTGAGGAAGCAGGTGGTCGTTGGTCAACATTTATCATTTGGGCAAAGAATCACTTTACGCTAGGAAGATCAGATTATCAAAGACAATACGAAGCAATGCTTTATGGATGGAAAAGTGGCAATAAACGTGAGTGGTATGGAGGTAGAAATCAAAGTGACCTCTGGTTTTATGATAAGCCAACACATAATACACTACATCCAACGATGAAGCCAGTAGAGCTAATGGAGAGAGCGATAGTAAACAGCAGCAGATCTGGAGACATAGTACTTGATCCATTTAGCGGTTCTGGCAGCACACTGATTGCATGTGAGAGAACAGGAAGAATTTGTAGAACAATAGAGCTAGATTCAAAGTTTGTAGATGTAACGATAAAACGTTGGCAAGTGTATACAGGCAGGGAGGCAATTCTTTCTGGTGCTGGTAAAACTTTTCAAGAGATTCAAGAAGAAAAAAAGGAGCAAAAAAAGTGAAATTAATAACACAAACAGAATGGGCAAGAGAACAAGGATTTTCAAAGCAATATGTCTGTTATTTAGTAAAAAAAGGAATAGTTGAGTTGGAGAATGGTTTGATCAATAGAGAACAGGCAAATGAAGCGGTGGCAGCAATAAGAGATCCAAGTCAACCATTGAGAAGAAAAAACTATTCAGAAAACGGAGAAAAACTTTCCACAATGTTGCTAAAAACGCGAATAAAAAATGAAATGGAACGAGGTAAACTGCTTGAGGCGAAAGCTAAGGCTGAAATAGGAGAGCTTGTAGCAGTAGAGGAAGTGAAAAACGAAGCATTTAATGTAGCAAGAGTTGTACGTAATAATCTGCTTAATATTCCAAATGGGAACGTTCAAAAAAGTGTGTCAAGCCGCATTTTTAGTTCAACTCAATTTTCAATCTATCTGGAAAGAAAATATCAAGTTGAGACATAGTTAAAGCCCAATTAGGGAGAGCCATAATCCACTTTTGCTCTACCTTTTTTATAGCACAATATACCTGTTTGTACAAGGCATTTGTACTAGTAAATGAACCCTTAGTTTTAGTAAATTTCCTGATTTGTCTATGCAACCCCTCAATTGGATTGGTGGTGTAAATCAGCTTCCTAACTTGCCCAGAATACTTAAAATAACTGGATAAGTTTTCCCAATTGTTCTGCCAGGATTTTATAACTAAAGGATACTTCTCTCCCCATTTTTCTTCCAGCTCAAGCAGATAATTCTCAGCGATCTCTTTACTTGAAGCACGATATATTTTTTTCAAATCATTCATGAAAACTTTTACATCTTTGCTAGATACATATTTCAGTGAATTCCTTGGGAACGTTCAAAAAAGTGTGTCAAACCGAAAAAAAAGTAATAAATTGATATAAAAAATGGAGGTTTGATATGGGTCAAGCAAATAGAACTACTGGTTTGGTAGATTATAAAGAATTAGAAACAAATATCCTGTCATCTATACGAGAAGGAAGACCATTGACAGGAAGAGATGGAGCATTAACACCGTTTATAAAAAGGTTGCTAGAGGCAAGTCTGGAAGGTGAAATAGAAAGCCACATGTCAGCTAAAAGTGAAGAAAATAACCGAAGAAATGGAAGGAATGCAAAAACTTTACGTACAAGTTCAGGCTCATTTGAACTATTAACACCAAGAGACAGAGAAGGAAGCTTTGAACCGCAAATAGTCAAAAAAAGGCAAACAAGCCTACATCCAGAACTTGAAGCAAAGGTCTTAAGCACATATGCCAGTGGCATGGGATACAGAGATATAGCTTCACATGTTGAGGAAATATATGACCACAAAATATCAGCAGCAGAGATATCCAGTATTACTGATAAACTGCTACCAGTAATCAATGAATGGCGCAGCCGCCCACTGCAATCAGTGTATCCAATAGTGTTTATGGATGGCATGTTCTTTAAGGTCAAGGAGGACGGACATTGTATAAGTAAATGCATGTATAATATATTGGGCATAAATCAAAATGGCAGAAAAGAAGTATTAGGTTTTTATTTGGCTGAAAGTGAAGGAGCTAACTTCTGGTTGGGAGTTCTAAATGACCTAAAAGAGCGAGGAGTAGAAGATATTCTAATTGCCTGCATTGATGGGCTAAAAAGCTTTCCTGCGGCTATAAATAGTGTGTTTCCTAAGGCAGAAGTACAGCTATGTATAGTGCATCAGATAAGGAATTCACTGAAATATGTATCTAGCAAAGATGTAAAAGTTTTCATGAATGATTTGAAAAAAATATATCGTGCTTCAAGTAAAGAGATCGCTGAGAATTATCTGCTTGAGCTGGAAGAAAAATGGGGAGAGAAGTATCCTTTAGTTATAAAATCCTGGCAGAACAATTGGGAAAACTTATCCAGTTATTTTAAGTATTCTGGGCAAGTTAGGAAGCTGATTTACACCACCAATCCAATTGAGGGGTTGCATAGACAAATCAGGAAATTTACTAAAACTAAGGGTTCATTTACTAGTACAAATGCCTTGTACAAACAGGTATATTGTGCTATAAAAAAGGTAGAGCAAAAGTGGATTATGGCTCTCCCTAATTGGGCTTTAACTATTTCTCAACTTGATATTTTCTTTCCAGATAGATTGAAAATTGAGTTGAACTAAAAATGCGGCTTGACACACTTTTTTGAACGTTCCCGAAGCTGCAGATTATGTTATCTCTCCACTGCTTGGTGACTCTTCTTGTGCAACAAAAAATAAGCAAAGCTCAGAAGAAGATAAAAAAATTATCAATAGTGTTGTTGATAAAGCAAATGAAGTTAAAAATGATCTTGAGAAAAACGTCAAGCCTTTTACTACTGAAGAAATTGTTTCGCCAAGCACTGAGTTTATTAATCCTATAGCAAAATTAAGAGAAAAAGTTTTGAGAAGAGTAGGTCGATAGGAGGTGAAAAGAGGGAGGAAAGCTAAAAAGGAGTGGTTAAGAAATAAATATTTTAGAGAGCACAGATGATAAAAGTTAGTAATCACAAAAATGTAAGGTGTGCCAAGAAGTATAGCCTTTCTTATAATAGTTCGAACGTGATAAGATATGTATTTATGACGATAGTGGGCCAGTAGCGTATTACGATACGTTCGGATTATTGTGAAAAGAGCTATACGTACGGAACAGATTAATGATGGGCGAATAAATTCAAGACCTCAAAGTGATTTTACTCAGGATAGAAGTTTAAGGTTAAATTAACTTCTTAATTTTTGAATCTCATCCAAAGAAAGGCCAGTTATTTCAGCGATAACATCAATAGAGACACCGGCCTTGAGTGAGTTTTTGGCAACTTCAATTTTACCTTCAATTTTACCTTCAATTTTACCTTCAATTTTACCTTCAATTTTACCTTCAATTTTACCTTCAATTTTACCTTCAATTTTACCTTCAATTTTACCTTCAATTTTACCTTCAATTTTACCTTTTTGATGGCCGATTTGGATGCCTTCATGAAGTTTTTCTTCAAGACTAGATAAATAATCATCGGTACGTTTCTTAGCTTGATCGTAAGCAAGACGTTCTTCTTTACTCCAATTATATTGGTTCAGCTCATCATAAGCCCTGCCAATAATTAAATCACTTCCTATTATTTTTTTTAGATCCTCTTCACTTGTTTCACCGGCGTGTTTAAAAAAATAACACCATTTCTCTACTATATTTTCTAATTGATCTTCTCTTTTTTTAAATTTAGGTAACTCTATAAAAGTAAAACTAAAGTCTTTGAGATCATGTTCAAAAGTTATCTTATCAAAAGTAACATGATCAGACTTATAAGACAGCTTATTAGGAAATAAGATAAAATCGGCAATGGCAATAAAGATAACGCCTTTAAGATCATGATACTGGTCACCTACATCAGCTTGACTTGAATAGGCCTTAGCGGCATAATATTGGGCACGTTTTTCAAAGCCAGTAGTTTTAGCGACTTGCATCTCAATGATGGTTTTGACCCCTGTAGAATCAACACAGAGAACATCAACAATACTTTGCTTTTGAGAGGCGATGACAGGGTCTTGAATGGGACTGAGAAAGGAGACATCTTTAATCTTGTTGTCATCGGTAAGACCTAGTATATCATTAAGAAAGTGAATAAGAATATCTTTATTTTTTGCGGTACCAAAGATACGACGAAAAGCTATATCATTGCGAGCATCAAGGAACTTCGAAAGAGCCATGAGAAAGTAAGATAAAAAGCACTAATAATTATACACAATTCTGAAGAAATATTCAACTAAATTCCAACATGTTAATCAGAGAATGATCTTCATGAAAGGGCTTATTTAATAGAGAACTTGATTCGCATTGATATTCAAGCTATATCCTGATCAGACTGAGAGTTGTAAACATGGCAATAATTCTTTTAGACACAAAAACTATAAATCGTATAGCAGCGGGAGAGGTAATAGAGAGGCCAGCAAAAGGAATTAGTAGAAAATGCAATAGATGCTAGAAATAGAGATCAAAATAGAAAGTGGTGGGCGTAACCTTATAATTGTGACAGATGATGGAAATGGAATAGAAAAGAGCGATCTAGAACTAGCATTTATGAGGCATGCCACTTCAAAATTAAGCGATAGTGAGTTAATAGAAATCTTGGCTTTAGGGGGGAATTCAATTGCAGCAGTAAGTAGAATATCTAAGGCAAGTGGAGCAAAGGAAGCATGGTCTATAAGGTATGAGGGAGGAGAAAAAATAAGAGAGATTACACCTTGTTCTTTGCTAAAGGGTACATATATTGAAGTTCGTGACTTATTTTTTGCCACACCAAATAGACTAAAATTTCTAAAAACCGAAAGGGCAGAAACACAAAGCATTGTTGATATTGTAAATAACTTAGCAATAATTAACTATAGTATTGGGTTTACTCTCACTTCCGGTAATAAAAAGCTTTTGAAATATGCTAAGCAGGCCTCGTTATTTAGTAGACTATGTGAAGTAGAGAAGGAATTTCAGAATAATTCTCTGGGCATTAATGAAGAAGAAGACGGTATTAGACTTACAGGACACATCTGCAAGTCAACTGTCAATCTTGGTAAGTCTGATATGATCTATACATTTGTTAATGGTAGGCCAATTAAGGATAATCTGCTTATTGGTGCGATCCGTTATGGCTTTGTTGCATAGCTCCTGATAAGGCAGGTAGGTACAGTAAATTCATGCAGCTAATTCGAACTTAGCCATACCTATATCAGTAAATTTATTAAGCAAATAGCACTTAATTAGTAGTTCTTTTTCACGATTTATTTCAGATTTATTCTTGAGACTAAACCCAAACGTTTTTTTCAACCTATAGAAAAAACATTCAACAAAGGATCTTAGTCCATATTTTGTTTCTTGTGTCCATTTCTTTATACCGTTCTCATAGTTTTCACATAATTTAATCACATTAATGTTGCTATTTCTTTCTAATTGATAATCAATTTTCTCATAGATTTTCGCACCTTTTATTGGTCGAATGATTGGTTTTATATTATGTCCTTTACACACTTTATACATACTAGCTTTATCATAAGCTGCATCTGCGCGAACAGATGAAATATTATATTTATCTACTGTTCCCTTTAACATATCGCATGATAATCAAGTGTAGTACCATTAGTGTACTTCATATCTATAACTTTTTTATTATTTATACTTAAAATAATATGTAACTTTCTTACTTGATCATATCCATTATATTTTCTTACTTTTGCATTTTCTTTATTACGTTGATGGGTGTTGTTATAGATACAAATACTGGTGCTATTTATAGCTATTTCAATGTTTTCCATACCATTTTTATCAATTCTACAATCATCAATTTTCAAGTTAAGCTTTTTGAATCTTCTAGAAGCTTGAGTATAGCTAATGACTTTGAGGTCTTTTCCCATTTGCTCTATACAACCTTTTACGAAACCAACTGCTTGTCTTAAGCCAATCCTAAAAAAATGGACTACTATATGTATCAAAATTACAACTTTATCACTATAAATGTTATTGCCACCTGCAACTTTTGGACTATTTTCATACCAATTTTCTATGGCTTGATTAACAAAATGAAAAACATTTCCTCTTTTTTGAAGAAATTTGTTATATTCGTAGCAGTTACTGACCTTCATTTTGACTGGCATATTGGTGGTTAAATACCTGTTTTATAATGATTTCTGTCAGTAACTTCCAGTTTTTTTTACTTGAGCCATGCAACAAAGCCTCTACGGGTGATAAAGAAGCATTAATATATTATAAGATGGTAGAACCATATATAAAAGATAGTAAGACAAAATTATTTGTTAAATATTGCAATTATGTACCTGTTGCTACAGCAAGCGTGATATTAAATAAGGGAAATACTGCAGGAATATATGATATTATAACTCACCCAGAGTTTAGATGTAGAGGTTTTGGAACAAGTATAACAAAGTTTGCTTTAAATTATATCAAAGAGCAGGGATATAAATATGCATGTTTTCAAGCCTCGGAGGAAGGTTTATCAATGTATTTAAAATTAGGTTTTGTGCCACATGGTGAATTCTTAGTGTATTCAAACAAAAGAACATAATGAAGGGAATGAGCAAAGAAACAGGAAAAGAGCTAGAAGGTTTGGAACACTTAAAACAATCAGTCATTGATATATTAACCACTCCTATTAACAGTAGAATAATGAGGAGAGATTATGGGTCTAGGCTATTTGAATTAGTGGATAAACCAATAAATAGAGATTTAACACTTGAGCAGTTGTGTTAAAAGTCAATAGAAAAATACTAAAAATAAATTTTTACTTAGTGGACTATAAAGCCAAAGATGCTTTTAACACATTTTACGTAATTTAAGTTGTAGTATTTGATTTGAATTCTTTTAAGAAGTGTGGATGTGGATAAGTGCTTTCAGTCTGTGTAAGCGCACTTATCCACAACTACACTAATTTTCAATCTAAGCAGCTTTAGGGCTATATTCCTCAGTAAAAACCCTGCCATCTCTGATTAAAGAGTTAGCAAGGATAAGTAATTTTCTCATGGCAGCAGTAGAAGCAACTTTATATGGTTTTTTGTATTGATCGTATAGCCTATCAAAGAAGATTCTTATATAAGAATTGTACTTTTGTGCACTAAGAACACACATATGTAAAACTGTTCTAATCGGGAACGTTCAAAAAAGTGTGTCAAGCCGCATTTTTAGTTCAACTCAATTTTCAATCTATCTGGAAAGAAAATATCAAGTTGAGAAATAGTTAAAGCCCAATTAGGGAGAGCCATAATCCACTTTTGCTCTACCTTTTTTATAGCACAATATACCTGTTTGTACAAGGCATTTGTACTAGTAAATGAACCCTTAGTTTTAGTAAATTTCCTGATTTGTCTATGCAACCCCTCAATTGGATTGGTGGTGTAAATCAGCTTCCTAACTTGCCCAGAATACTTAAAATAACTGGATAAGTTTTCCCAATTGTTCTGCCAGGATTTTATAACTAAAGGATACTTCTCTCCCCATTTTTCTTCCAGCTCAAGCAGATAATTCTCAGCGATCTCTTTACTTGAAGCACGATATATTTTTTTCAAATCATTCATGAAAACTTTTACATCTTTGCTAGATACATATTTCAGTGAATTCCTTATCTGATGCACTATACATAGCTGTACTTCTGCCTTAGGAAACACACTATTTATAGCCGCAGGAAAGCTTTTTAGCCCATCAATGCAGGCAATTAGAATATCTTCTACTCCTCGCTCTTTTAGGTCATTTAGAACTCCCAACCAGAAGTTAGCTCCTTCACTTTCAGCCAAATAAAAACCTAATACTTCTTTTCTGCCATTTTGATTTATGCCCAATATATTATACATGCATTTACTTATACAATGTCCGTCCTCCTTGACCTTAAAGAACATGCCATCCATAAACACTATTGGATACACTGATTGCAGTGGGCGGCTGCGCCATTCATTGATTACTGGTAGCAGTTTATCAGTAATACTGGATATCTCTGCTGCTGATATTTTGTGGTCATATATTTCCTCAACATGTGAAGCTATATCTCTGTATCCCATGCCACTGGCATATGTGCTTAAGACCTTTGCTTCAAGTTCTGGATGTAGGCTTGTTTGCCTTTTTTTGACTATTTGCGGTTCAAAGCTTCCTTCTCTGTCTCTTGGTGTTAATAGTTCAAATGAGCCTGAACTTGTACGTAAAGTTTTTGCATTCCTTCCATTTCTTCGGTTATTTTCTTCACTTTTAGCTGACATGTGGCTTTCTATTTCACCTTCCAGACTTGCCTCTAGCAACCTTTTTATAAACGGTGTTAATGCTCCATCTCTTCCTGTCAATGGTCTTCCTTCTCGTATAGATGACAGGATATTTGTTTCTAATTCTTTATAATCTACCAAACCAGTAGTTCTATTTGCTTGACCCATATCAAACCTCCATTTTTTATATCAATTTATTACTTTTTTTTCGGTTTGACACACTTTTTTGAACGTTCCCTTCTAATCTGTGATCTACCACCTTGAATACATCTTTTTCCTTTACTAAAACCACTATCTCGATTAAAAGGTGCAACTCCAGAAAGGCTAGATATTTCTTTATGTCGGAGAGTTCCTAATTCTGGTAGATAACAGATCATAGTAATAGCTAAGATTCTACCTGCTCCTGGCATACTAGTTATTGATATGTATTTTTCTTTAAGCTCTTGACTTTGCTCAATCAATGTTATCATCTCGTCTTCTAAAACTTGAATTTGACTTTGCAAAATGGCAAGTAGTTCTTCCATTTGTTTGATTATGGATATATCAGTTACTTGATGAGCTTGAGTTTTTTGTATTTTTGCCATTTCCACTAATTGATTTCTGCGAGATAACTTTTGCTTCAAACTGTCAATATTACTAACCTTTAAAGGAGTAACACGCATATCTGTATTATTGATATAACGTGAGATGATGCTGCAGTCTATTTTATCAGTTTTAGTAGCGATACCAAGGCTTTTTGCATAATCTCTAACCCATCTAGGTTGAATAACATATACTTCGAAACCATGGCTTAGTAAAGTATAAGCACATAATTTTTCGTACCCACCAGTTGCTTCAAGTCCAACTTTGGTTACATTATGCAAACGTAAAAAGTCGAGTATTTGATCAATAGCTTGAACGTCATTTTCAAATACTTTATAATGTCCAAGTGGATGAATGTGGATATCTAGCTTATTTTTGCTAACATCAATGCCAGCAATGATATTTGATGAATTCATAATTCCTCCGTAAGAATAATATAATACTGCATTTTCCACCCTTATATACGAGCCTAAAAACTCAATCAGTTGTTCGGAACTATTCAGTATATAAACAGAGAAGAGAACCTTGCTCCAATACGGTCCCTTATGACCAAGATCTATGACGGTTCCTCTTCTCTATACATCTTTATATTACTACTTCTTAATACTTATAAAGACTTGTTTTTAACATATAAGATATATGCAGCAACTGCAGAAGCTTTGGAAAAATGGGAAAAGAGATTTAAGTTAGAAAAAGTAAAAGTTGAAGGAGTAAAAGAAGGGAGAGTAACATTGAATTTAGAAGGTGTCTATCTTTCAGAAGGTAAGTTCATAAATATTAATGGAGTAGCTGTTTAAAAATGCAGCAGCCTGAACCACTGAACTTTGAAGAGATTTTTGCTCTAATGAAGGAAGAGTTAGTAAAGTGTGATGCAAGTTTTACAGCATTAGTTGAAAGTGACCCAGCAATAAAGATTCTGGAGGTAGCAGCATGGCGAGAACTTTTACTCAGACAAAGGATAAACGAAGCTGTAAAGGGTAATTTACTGAAATTTGCAACGGTTGATAATTTGACTGAGTTTTACGGAGTAGAGAGGCAAAAAGAAGAAGATGATGAAAGATTTAGAAAGAGGGTAAAAGCAAAAATAGTAGGTTGGAGCATAGGAGGAAGCAAAGAGCACTATCGATATCATGCACTGTCAGCAGATAGAAGAGTAAAGGATGCGCTGGTTGAGTCAAAAGTGCCAGGAAGTGTAGAAATCTCAATTTTATCCACGGAGTTATCCATAGCGTTAGAAGAACTACTTGAAATTGTAAAAAAGCAGGCTACTAGAGATGATATAAGGGTTTTAACTGATACAGTAACAGTAATTGGTTGCAATATTATGGAAATAGATATCCACAGCAGAATGAGCATAAGTCCTATAATATCAGAGGAAGAAATCAAGAAGCAGTTTATTAAGAAGTTTGAATTAGCAAAAAGATTAGGGTGGAGTGTAACAAGATCGTGGATAATAGCGAATCTATTTGTAGATGGTGTAGAAAATGTGGAATTAATCGAGCCAAGAGAGGATGTTATGGTGCTAGGTAACGAATGTGCAAATTTGAGAAATTTAAAATGCTATTGCCACTAAACGCAACAAAACAAGGAAAAGCGCTAGTAGATGCAACAGATTATAGGGTTGATCCAAACTGTATCAGAGGATTTAAGTTTAGTCTTAAAGAAGAAACATTGCCGTGGATAATAGAAGAATATGGCTTAGAAGAAATACTGCGCTGGGTAAAAGATAGAAGAAAAGCCGTAGTAGAAGGAGTAAAATTTCAAAGACTGAGAGGAACTCCATCATCACTCAAAATAGCACTAAAGTGGTCAAATATAGAAGATATTACAATCATTGAGGAGCCACCTGGAAAACATTTTTTTGAACTGCAGATAGGGATAAAGGACATTCCAAATGACTTCTTCGTAGATGCAGTAGTAGAATTGGCAAAACTATCATTACCAGCAAGATCGCGACTAATGAGGATTTTTAACGATTATTATAACGTTGATAGGTTTATATTAGATGAAAGCTTTTTTGGAAGTTTGTTATCGGATTACTCAGGGATAAAAATTGAAAAAGATGGACCGGTACTGTAATTCGGTAGAAAGAATACATTTGAGCTAAAAAGCTTAAATCCAAATTTTAAGTTTGGTAATTTTCGGATTCATTATGAGCAAGCATTTAGTAATGACATATATCGGTTGAATGCAGCGGCACTTGGAGAAACAGAAACTCATACAAAGAATTACAATGGTATATATGAAAGAAATCATCAGTGGTATAACTTAAAAGCCCTGTATCCTCTAACTCAAAGCTTATTACCATCGATTAAATTTGCTAAAGCGCAGATAGTATTATCGGACAGTTGGAACTTAGGAGAAATAAATGCGTGCTTTCCGGTTGGTAGCATAGAAGAAGAAGGAAATAAATTTGTATTGGGAAACGATAAACTTTCAGGGCAACGTTGGAATTTAAAACACAAACTAATTTTAGAAAGGTTTAGCGTTACCCATGATTACAAAGTAGAAAATCATACCGATCAAAAGATTACAAAATACGCTTTAGCAGAGCACAATATTCATTTTGAAAGTGAATTAGATTCAGAGCAAAAAGACTCAATACATGTACTAGACACAACTTAATCTGACAGGTGAGAATTAACTGACAGAAGAATTGAAAACTAATATCAGTCTTTTGTTTAATGTTACTAATATTTTTCTGAAAAGCAATTTGTTTGCTATCAAGAAAAGTTTGCATAGGCAAAGCAATATTTGCCTGAATGAGGCCTTGTCTCATTGTAAGAACGCAGCCAATGATCAACATCAATCTAGCAAATCTTTCAAAGAGCTGTAGATTTTCTTTCTAAAGATAATATTGTAACACTCATCTTGCATAGTTTTATGAAACCTCTCGCATATGCCATTAGTTTGTGGAGAATTGGCCTTAGTTCTTGAATGATCAATGTTTTCAATTCCCAAATAAAGCTGATAAGCGTGATTTTCTGGCTTACCACAATATTCTGTACCTCGATCCGTGAGAATTCGCAATAAAGGAATATTTTGTCCATCAAAAAACGGTATCACTCTATCATTTAGCAAGTCAGCAGAAGTAATAGCTGTCTTATCTACATAAAGCTTAGCAAACGCTACTCTCGAATATGTATCAATAAAAGTCTGCTGGTAAATGAGCACAACACCCTTGATATTGCCTACATAGTAAGTATCTTGAGATCCCAAATAACCTGGGTGTTCTGTGTCAATTTCACCGTGAGCTTCTCTTTTGTCAGAATTATTCCGTCTTGCATAACTTTTGTTTCAAGAGCCTTAAGCCTTTTTTTGAATGTCTCTAGGTCATTTCTCAGCCATACAGACCTCACACCACCTTCGGAGATCTCTTTTTCTAAGTTCGTTTGCAGATCTTTGTTGTCCGTATGCTGGAAATTCGGTAGCAATATTCACTACTGCTCTTTCTATATCTTCGGAAACTCTGTTTGCAAACAGTGGTTTTTTCTTGCTGATTTCGTGTAATGCCTCTTCTCCTCCATTTTCATATAACTCCTTAAATCTTAAAACGTATCTCTTCATTACCTTGCACGCTTGAGATACATTGCCGAGCTGTTTTGCTAGCTCTAATAAACCTAGTTTTGGTTTTAATATTTTTGTTTCTCATTTCTAACACTCCTTGTTCTTATTATTTTATAACTTACTTTTTTAAAGTGTCAGATCAAATCTTGTTTAATACAGTTCATCTCTCTATTTCATACATGACGCATAATTGCGCCTTTTCCATAACGCTCACCACCTTAGAGCTTGACTTTATCTAATTGTTATATTGATGCTCAGTGCGGAGAAGTTTTAAATGAAGCATTAGACAATATTAATCTTCCAAATATTACTGAGTGTAAATTAACTTCTAGCATTATTGGCGCAGAAGGCTCAATAGCGATCACTAAATTGTTAAAGAATGGGTAACTTTCCAAATCTTGTTAAACTTGATTTAATTTCTAATGATATTGATGTTGAAAGTGGAATAATATTAATGAGTGCGCTAAGGGGTGGTAGTTTTTCAAATATTAAAGAATTTAATTTACTTTATGACAACGTTTGCAACGAAGGCATAGCAGCATTAAGTGAATCATAGAACAACAATATGCTTCCAAATCTTATTAAGTTTAGTTTTCCCTTTAGTATTACTAATGATAACAAAGATATGGAAATGTCAAGCGAATACCTATTAGGTTAATAGCATCATATAGAAAAAGGCAAGTTACATTTATTTGTTGCTGCTCATAGAACATCCAAATTCAACTATAGACCTGCTAAAAGGTGTAGGAAATCTTACTGCTATTGACATTATTGCGAAAATTCCATCAATTGATAACTTCCTATTCTGTGTAAAAAAATAAGAAAGGAGAGGAAAAAAGGATTAGTTTCTTTTATGATTATCCAAGAAGTCTAGTCTAAATTCAAGTTTTGTGAATAGGCCTAGCGCTTAAATTTTTGATCAAAAAGGGACAAGTTTAGTAAAAAATAATGATATTATAAGTGGAACATAAAATAGTCCCACTGCAGTACTAATTAGGAGCAATAAAGTAGCTTTATCTGGTTGGTAATTTAAAATATTAGCAAGTATTATACTGGATCCAGAAATCGGAATAATAGCCAGTAACATCAGTGCTTTATAGATGCTTTCATCGTATATACCTGTAACATGCTTGTCTAGCAAGACAATTCCCAAAACAAATAACGGCCAGAATATGTACTTTGCTACAATAGTGGTCAAGGCAAGCTTCCAATCTACTTTAAAATTTGTAATTTGTGCAATACTTACTCCAAGCAGCACCATTCCTAATGTGATAAATGTACTTCTGATATTTATCATAACATCTGTCAACAAAGTGGGTATTTGTATATCATATATACTTAAAAAGAAACCTAGAATCATTGCATATAATGAGGGAAGTTTGAGTAACTTTAATACGCATTCTTTTGCAGTATAGATACCATTTGCAGCTATATAAAATCCCAAGCTATTTTCAAATAGTACCATTCCTATGTAACAGACAACATACACAGACACTGAATCTTCATCAAATAAAGCCATGGCAATCGGTAGACCAAAATAACCCATACTTGTGCTGCCCGAGCTAAACGCTAATATGTTTCTCGTGTTGTCCTTAAATAAAAAAGAAGAAAGATAATACACTGATAAGGACATAGTACTACCTATAAACCATATCAAAATCGGCAGAGAAATTACTTTTAAATTAACTTCTGTATGAGATACTCCGTATAAAATCACTATTGGATTAGCTATATAAAAGAGTATTTGAGATATAGTATTTCTATCAATTTTAAGATATCTTCCTGCTAAGTAACCAATAAGTATTGTAATGTAAATAGGTAATATTTTGAGGAAAAGAGTAAAGAACATACTAGCCTATTGTGATATCTTTGCTGATAAAGTGATATTAGATTTTAAGGTATTGTAAAAGTAAGTAAAATTTATTTTCCAATTAATCAAGTTCATAGTTAGTTAAAAAAGATTCACTGAGTGCCAAAATTTGTTCTTATATAGGACTTAATAGTGATATTTTTATGATTAAATTATGTTAAGTTTGTATAAAGCTCCTTGTATATTTTTATAAACCACTTGTAGTAATTTAGGTAGATTGTTGAAAAAACACTCATCTTGAATGGTTCTCAGGAATTCTTGCCTTAATCATTAAAATCGCATCATTACTTTCCATAATTTTTTTAAAGCCAACTTTTTCGTAAACACGGATTGCACAAGCATTTGCTATACCTGGGTCGACAAAGGCATTCTCATAAACTTTAAAGACAAATTTGTTTAAAAATATATTCAAAGCTTGTGAACCAACTCCTTTACCTACATAATTCAGCTCTCCGATATACCAGTCTATAGCAGCACAACTTTCTGGAAGCTCTGAAGTATCGTAGCCTTGTTCAGGTGGAAAATCTTGCCTATTATAGTATTGAATATAACCAATATCAACTGCGTCACAATTAATAATGAATGCATACATCGGTTTTTCAATAATTTGCGTCTCAAACTTCAAACGTTTGAACCCCTTAATGTAGGTACTATATTTTTTCTCAATTAACTCTGGTGTCCAATTTATATCTGCATCCCACCATAGCTTTACGTGAGGTGTTTCTAACCATTTTAATAACAGTAAAAAATGTTCTTCTTTCAACGCTTTAAATGTGATATTTTTATTCATTAATGAAAAATCTCAAATGTTACTACCATTTCTGTTAATCCTGTCTCTAATTGCCAAGTTCATTGAGATTGACATTTCCGTACCTAGTTTTCCTGATATGGTGCGCTATTTTAACGTATCAGAAGGAACAATTCAATTAACTATTGCTTATAATTTCCTAGGCTTTTGCATAGGAGGGTTATTTTTTGGTCCATTGTCTGAATGTTATGGCAGAAGAAGGATTATGATCATAGGTAACACTTTGTTATTAATTGGCGCTGTTGGTTGTGTTTTTGCACCGTCGGTTTTTTCTCTTTTAATTTCTCGTTTTATTCAAGGTATTGGTGCAAGCACATCTGTAGTTGTGTTTGCAATCGTTGCAGACAGTTATCAGGGTGACAAAGCAATAAAATTTATTGGAATCATGAATTCTGTTCTAACAGTTGTCATGGCAATTGCGCCAGTGTTAGGCAGTTTCATCAATGAAATTGTAGGGTGGCGTGGTAATTATGCAACTGTTGCAATACTTTGTTTAATCTCCTGGGTTTTACTGCTTTTTCTGTTACCAGAAACAAAAAAGGACCGCGATATTTTCAGTTTGAAAAAAATGATGAAAGATTACAGAAAACTACTATCTAGTCCGAGATTTGTCACGTTGTCTTTGGTACCGAGTCTCTTTTCTGCCGCTTATATGTCATTCATCACTTGTGGACCTTTTCTGTATATGAAGACTTTTGGTTTATCTAGCACTATTTATGCACTACATCAAGGTGCAATAGTTGGGTCCTTCTCACTTATTAGCCTGTTTTCCAGTAAGATCTTAAAGAAACTTGGAGCAATATGGTGTGTAATTTCTGGTACAAGCGTGGGTGCTATTGGGTCTCTATTGCTTGTAATACTCAGTTTAATCATGCCCCATTCTTCCTACTTAGTAACACTATCTATGATTATTTTTTCTATCGGTTGTGCAATATGCCAGCCAGTGATTTTTAACGCATCAATAAACGTTTTTCCTGAAATTAAAGGTACGGCTTCTTCTGCACTCTCGTTCATTAGAGCTTTTGTTATGGCTATTTTTATCAGCTTAACAAGCTACGTTTACAACGGTCAGGCAATCAATATATCTCTTCTTGTTCTATCTGCAGTAGCGCTAGAACTTATTTTTACTGCCTATTTATTGTTTTCAAGATCTGGAGAAAATCTATAATCACCATATAGATCCTTCTCATTTCTAGTTATTGCGGTAATATGTATTGCAATTTTGCCGGCTGCTCTAAATGTATCTCTTCCACATCACCTAGTCTATATTAGTTAACAAGTATGAGCTTGCTCATGCGTCTAAAATTTGAGAGCCAACTTTCAACAATCCAATCAAATTCTAACTTTCTTTAAAATACTGTTTCTTGCTGTTTTTATACCCTAAAAAATTTAGCTTACTTTTGCGCTAGTTCGTTCAAATAGCATTAGTACGATTTACTTTTTTTTGGGATGTAGAGATTTTCTAGGGATTGTCTTCTTGAGTTCTATAGTATTTTGTTCAACATTGAAACGAGAGTCCCGTTTCAAGCATTGAAGTGACGAATCAAGAGCTGCTTTTATCCCATCCCTATCAACTATTTGAGTAGTTGACAATGGAATCCAGTTATTTTCGTTTATACTAATCAATACATCAAATTCTATGCTATTATTGTGTTGTTTGACGTTGCTGGCTCTAATCTTATCATTCCCAAACCCAAACGTTATAGAATTATTCTCATCATAATTGACGCTTGCAGAATCAGGTAAAACCGCAAAATCCGCGTTGTTTACAAATCGAGAAAATGCATTTTTGATTTCGTTAAATGTACCGTAATGGTCTATATGGTCGTCATTAATACTTGTTACAACAGCAATATTTGCAGGAATTTTTAACATAGTTCCATCAGACTCATCAGCCTCGATTAAAAAAATGTCACTCTTGCCAAGTTTTGAATTACTCTGATAGGAGTTTAATACTCCTCCCAGAATTACAGTAGCATCAGTACCAGAATGATCAAAAATGGAAGCAATCATAGATGTTGTTGTTGTCTTGCCACTTGAACCAGAAACCGCTATCACATATTTACCTTTCATAATTTTAGCCAGCATGTCTGACCTATGCAAAACTGTTTTATTGTTATTTCTTGCTGCAACTAGCTCCACATTATCAGGTTTTATTGCGGAAGAATGTACAACTATTTGAGCTTGTCTAATACTACTTGCATCGTGACCAATATAGACCTCTATACCTAATTTTTGTAACCTATCTATATTGTCATTTGATCGCGTATCACTGCCTTGAATTTTATAACTGGAATTATGAAGAATTTCAGCAATTGCGCTCATTCCAATTCCACCTATACCGATTATATGTATTACTTCTTTTTTAGGGTTCTGTCGCATTTGTAGGGAAGTAGAAAGAAGAATGATATAATTGTCTAAAAAAAAAGCAAAGATGTTTCGTATCAATCAAAAATTGTTGCCATATTTCAAAGGATTTAGCTTTTCAGAGGATGTTATCTGTATACATGAAATGTCGATTCTCTTTGAGCTATCGAGATTTGGAAGAAATGATGAGTATAAGGGGAGCAAAATGCTACGTTACAAAGGTGGGTTATCACCACTGATAGATGAGGCAGTAAGGAAAAGAAAGAAGCAGGTTGGTAGTAGTTGGAGAGACTTACATTAAATTAAACGGTAAATGGGTTTATTTATATACTGTAGACTTGTGTGTTAGTAGAGACAAGTCTGCAGCACTTGCATTCTTTCGTAAAGCCTTCAGGAGTAACTATCTTCCTGAGAAAATTGTAATTGATAAAAGCGGCAGTAATACTGCTGCTCTTGATGATTTGAATGCAGAAATTTCTGAAGATTACAGTTCTTCAAATAAAATATCTAAATAATATTGTTGATAGATTTATCAAAAAACTAATAAAGCCAATGCTTGGGTTTAAAAGCTTCCATTCCGCAAAGATTACCATCACAGGCATAGAAAATATTCGTATGATTCAAGAAAGACAAATTATTAAAATAATGTTTCTACTTTTGAGAATTTTGCTATGTTAATGGCTTCATAACTCCTATAATCCCACCTTTAATGATCTTCTTTCCTATGGTTTATAGATGCGACAGAACCTTTTTTATACGTTAGCTACAGTTAAAACATAATTGACTTTGCCTAGTTAATATTTCAAATTATAAAAAAGGCAAATAATTCTATGATATTGCAGGGTAAAAAAGGGTTAATAACCGGAATAATAAATAAGAGGTCAATAGCATATGGTATAGCAAAGACTCTATCAGAACATGGAGCTGAGCTTGCAATCACTTATCAAAATGAAACAATAAAAGAGAAATTATTACCAATAGCAAGTGAATTAAATGTAGAGTTAATATTGCACTGTAATGTTTCAAATGAGGAAACTATAGATAATGCTTTTAAGGAAATAAAGGAGAAGTGGGGTGCTATTGATTTTTTGGTACATGCAATAGCATTCTCCGATAAAAATGAGCTAAATGGTAAATATGTCAATACTTCACTAAACAACTTTATTAATGCAATGCATATATCGTGCTATTCTTTTACTGCTTTAGCGCAAAGGGCGGAAAAAATGATGTTAAATGGCGGTAGTTTACTTACTTTATCTTACTATGGTGCTGAAAAAGTTATGCCAAATTATAATGTGATGGGTTTATGTAAAGCAGCACTTGAAGCAAGTGTAAAATATATAGCATGTGATCTCGGACCACAGAACATCAGAGTAAATGCAATTTCTGCTGGTCCAATCAGAACTTTGGCATCTTCTGGAATAAGTGATTTTCACTCCATATCGGAATGGAATAGAAGTAATTCTCCACTTAGACGCAATGTTACAATAGAAGATGTTGGCAAGGCAGCACTATACTTATTAAGCGACCTGAGTAGTGGTACAACTGGAGAAATTTTACATGTTGATTCAGGGTATAATGTTGTGGGAATGAAGATAGTAGACTAATACAGTAATGCAGATGCATGTGAAGCCTGTGTTTTTTGTTATCCGAGTAATTGACATTGGAGCCCAGTATCAGCTACTAGAATGACAACATTTTTTAATTAAATCTTCGCATATTAACCATAGGGTTATTATTTTACAAGTATTTGTTGCCGCTGATCTTCTATTTTTACTTCTTCCATTTGGGTTAAGAGATTGTGCGTGAGGGTTGCTCTTGAAGTTGCCTTGCAAGGAAAAGTTTTTTTCCTTCCGATCTTGGAGTTGCTTTGCAAGCAAGAAATCCTATTGTTCTTGTGTTTGTTTTGCTAAGACTTTATTCTTATTAAGCAGTGGTTAAAAATGAGCATGGCTTTTATTATAGAATGCCCCCCTATAGAAGTATATAGACTATGAAGACTTATCTTACAGGTTGTGGTACTTGTTGTTGATAAAATGTTTTTTCTACACGTGCTTCTTCCACACTGCACCTTCTTGATAAGACTGGCTCCTCAAGGCATTTTATACGTTGCTGTACATCATTAATGCACTGCCCTATAACATCACCAATTTTTCCATCAGCATTTTTTGCCAATAACTCATCAAACTCCCTCTCAATCTCTACTCTCTCAGAGATATCCTTTGAAAGATCACAATATTCCAAAATTTCATCTATCTGAAGTTGTTTTGCTAATAGAAAGTCTTCTTGCTCCTGCTGCTGTTTTATTAACTCTTGAGTTACAATTTTAGCCCTAGAGTAATGATTTCCTTCAAGATATATTGTTTCTCTCTCTTTACTACCCCATAACTCGTCATTTAATTTATAACTCTCACGATCAAACATCTGATTTAGTTGATCATCATTTATTATTTCAGGATTTGGTTCAAACTTTTGTTGTTTCTCTCTGCCGCTAACTTTACAATGGACATTAATTTCAATGTTAGCTAAAGAAGCTAATAATTGAATTTCTTCAATAAAAGGAAAATAACTTTTACTTTCTATTGCTTCTAGATAGGATTGATAGAGTTCAGGTTTGTCAAGAAATGAGCGTGTAATAAAATCACTGTTATATTCGGCATTATAGTCACTCTCACCAATGCCATCAAGAGCCTCTGCATATTCACTGAGATTAAGCACAGCTTGATTATGCGATATATTAAATTTGCTAACAGCTCTACTTACTAACCTCTTCACATTACCTTCAGCATTTTCAATTTTCCTATTTGTTTGCTTAACCAGACCCTTTATTTTATCAGACTTGCCAGTTAAATCCCCTGGCTTATTAAAAAACATATTAAAAACCTTTTCTAGCTGATCCTTTAAAGGAGCTGGCATACTTGGATCATCTAAAGACGTAAATCGACTTAAAAATTTGTGCCATTCCATTCTCATATCTTGCGCTCTTTCAGCTTTATATGTACCAGAACTGTTATCACCAAACACTGCATGAAAAAAGCAATTGCCATCACCTGCAGTATCATATTTAACTACTTGGTTATTAGAAGGTTCTTTTTCTACATTACTCTCTGAAGTCTTGCGTACTTTAGCATTTTCAATACTGTCAAAACCATTTGGTAATTTCCGTTTTCTAAGCCCAACCATAATTTCTACCTTAATTCAAGCTATATGTTATTATATTAACTAACTTATTAATAAGTAACTAATTAGGTATAGCAAAAATTTTTTAATTATGCAATAATTAAGGCTTTAAATAGCAAATATGAGCTTTAACTGTGGTATAGTTGGGTTACCAAATATAGGAAAATCAACTTTATTTAATGCACTTACAGAGTCAAGTGCAGCTGAAGCTGCAAATTATCCTTTTTGCACAATCGAGCCAAATGTTGGCAAAGTGCCAATACGAGATCAGCGTTTGAAACAAATTGCCGCGATTGCTCACTCAGGGAAAATAATCTACAATCAACTGGAAGTTGTCGATATTGCCGGCTTGGTTAAGGGTGCGAGCAAGGGTGAAGGACTAGGAAATAAATTTTTGAGTCATATCAGAGAAGTTGATGCCATTGTTCATCTGCTCAGGTGCTTTACGGATGACGATATCAGCCATGTAAACAGTAAAATAGATCCAATATCAGATGCTGAAATAGTGGAAATGGAATTAATTCTAGCTGATATTGATAGCATAGAAAAAAGGCTTCCTCAATTAGAAAAGAAAGCAAAGCAAGGTGGTAAAGAGCTAAAAAAGCAGCTTGAGTTGATGCAAGAGGTTTTAGCTACTTTAAAACTTGGCAAGCCTGCAAGAAGCTTAGAGCATATTGATGAAGATGAAATGAAGTTGCTTCAATTGCTAACAACAAAGCCTGTTATGTACGTCTGTAATGTTGAAGATACAAATGTTATCACTGGCAATGAGTTATCTAAAAGAGTGGAAAAAATGGCAGAGGAAAACAAAAGCAAATTTTATTGCATTTCAGCGAAACTTGAAGCAGATATTGCAAATCTTGATAGTGAAGAGGAAAAACAGAATTTTTTATTAGAATTTGGCTTGCAAGAATCAGGACTTGATGGAGTAGCACGTATTATGTATGAAGTGCTAAGTATGATAACTTTTTTTACTGTGGGACCCAAAGAAGCACGTGCATGGCCAATAAAGATAGGATCAACAGCTGACAAAGCATCAGGTGTAATTCACACTGATTTTGAAAAGGGCTTTATAAAAGCAGAAACCATAAGCTTTGAAGACTATATAAAATATGGAAGCGAATCAGCTTGCAAAGATGCAGGGAAAATTCGCTTCGAAGGCAGAGATTATATCGTGCAAGATGGCGATATAATGCACTTTAGGTTTAATGTGTAGTATACATCTAACTACCAAAGTACCCGGGAGTCCAGCCTTTCTTTATGGCTTCCTCTTCGCTGATCTCATCTAGTTCCACGTCATGGAGAATGGAGCTAGGTGTTGTAACAACTTCTTTCTCCTGTGGTTGTATATTCTTCTCCTCCTCACATAATACGTTCTCCAGACATTCTTCTAAAAATTCATATAAAGCTTGATTTTCTATAAGCATATCCTTATTTTGCTTAGCTAATTCTAAAATTTCCCTTACTTGAACATCTTTACCATTAATAGTTACCTGACCAATCTCAATATTACTAGGATTTGCATTTAAACTAATAAAGCAGTCAACAGAATTACCTTTCTCATCTTCTGCACTCCACCTAATTTTCATATCGCATGTTGCATCTTTTGCAAAGCGGTAATTTCTTTGTTGCTTATCATTCTTTTCAATCGTTACAATTAGTTTACCATCGCTGTATATTTTTGCTCTTTTTACCTCATTTTTATTTCTTTCCATCCTTTCAATTTTGTCAGTGAAAAGACGGCTTGTTTCTAAACTCTTTTCAGGTTTAATAATATTTACACTAAGATTATCATAATGATTAACTTCTGCATTTTCGCCTGGCCAATAACGTCCATCAAAAAAGCCTACTAGACCATCTTCTTTTAGAAATTCTTTTGCATCATTCATCCCTTCTTCAATTCGAATAAGATATCTACCTAACCTATTTTCAAAATTCTTTTTCTGATCTTCATTAGTAAACTTCTTATCTAATATATTCATTATTTCTTTTTGCTGACTCAATATCGCATAGTTAAAAAGAAAAATATCCCTTTTTCTTCGATAATAATTTGCTATTTTATCAAATGGATCTGCCGGCCGCTATTATAATTTACATAATCATTAGGGTCTTCACATTTATTATCCTTAAAATCGAATCTCAAATTTTTAAAATCTGATAATACTTCTTCTGCCCTACCTTTAAGAAACTGAAGTGTACTTTGGAGATTTTCTCCATAACTCATTCCATCTTTAATCCTAGAATAAATATACTCACCCAATCTTTTTCTAAACTCTTCTTGTCTTTTGAGATCAGGAAGCTTATTATCTAATATATTGATTATCTCCTTTTGCTTGCTTAACACTACATAGTCAAAAAGGTCTCTCTCTTTTTTATACTTCTCTGCTATTTTGTTAAAACACTTACTATCATTATAATCCAATTTTTCGAAGTCTTGGAGCACGTTTTTTACATCATCCTCACTAAATTGAAGATTTGTTTGAGGAGATGCGTCAGTTCTACTTTGATCATCAAGTTGAGGATTTTTTTTAGTAGATTGGACTAATAAACTTTCTGTGCTGTTAGAGAAAGAATGATTATTTTCTTCAGATTGAGAACTTTTCTTTTTAGACGTATTCGTAAAAAAATTAGTTAGTGAACTAAACATTAAGCACCTCTTAGTATTAATATTTAACTATAACTTAATGCCAAATGTTGTAAAGCTAAAATTAATATGTAAATTCATTTTTTTAAGACAATTATAAGTATCTTCCTTCTATAAAATTTTATAATTAGCATATAACAAATGTTTAAGATATTGATTTTGTTTGTATTTTTATTACTTTACCAGGCAATATTATTAATGAATTAGTCAGACAAATATCTTGGCCAAACTTTACTCCATCCACAAACTCTCCATTTGTTACTCCAGTTGCAATGAACACTGATTCACTTCTTGCCATGTCTTTCACGGTGTAGATTTTTTCTGGGTCAGTGATATTCAAATTTTTTGCTCTTTCTTTTAATTGATCCGTGTCAAATATTAATCTTCCTTCTATCTGCCCACCGATTGAGCTTAGCGCTGCTGCTGCAAGCACTCCTTCTGGAGCTCCTCCTGTGCCGATATACATATCGTGATTGCCATTTATTAGCGAAACTATGGCTGCAACATCACCATCATCTATTAATTTCACTTTTGCTCCTAGCTTCCTAATTTTTGCTATTAATTCATCATGTCTTTCACGTTTAAGTACAGTTACTATAAGATCACTTGCTTTACATCCTTTTGCCTTGGCTAAATTGTCCAGATTCTTCTCAATCCTATTTTTTAGTGAGACTACACCCTCTGGGAGATTTTTTCCCACTGCTATCTTTTCCATATAAACATCAGGTGCATGTAAAAAATTACCTTTTTTTGTTGCAGCAAGAACAGACATTGCCCCTTGTTTATAATGAGCGCAAATCGTAGTGCCTTCAAGTGGATCAACAGCAATGTCAATCTCAGGGCCACTTCCTGTGCCAACTTTTTCTCCGATATATAGCATCGGTGCTTCGTCCCTCTCCCCTTCCCCAATCACAATTGTACCATTTATTTCCATTGAGTTTAGCACCGTACGCATTGCATCAACTGCAACCTGATCGGCCTTTTTTTCATTACCAAGGCCTGCCAATTTATATGCAGCAAGTGCTGCAGCTTCGGTTACTTTCACTAACTTATAGGCTAAATCTTCTATCATTTGCTCGAGAATCATAAATCAATATATATCATGCCATTTGATACTGCAAGATTACTTGACTGAATAATGAAAAAGTTGATATAATAAGCGTATAGCAATAATAGTAAGATTTGAATATGATCGGTAATTTAACTTATGAAGATGTAAAGAAATTTGTAACTGATAATCCTAATATAGCTGCTCAGGAATTTGGTGAGAAGCTAAAACAAAGTGGGCCAACAGATGCAAAGATTTGTGATTTGTTTATGGATATTCTCCGCTCAGGGAAAAGCAGTATTTTAAATGATTATGATACATTTCTAAAAATTGTTGAATTGCTCGCAAAGTCAAATATTAAAATTGATATTGGAGATACTACTTCTAAAACTGTATTAGATTACGCTGTGTCAGGTGAAAAACCTAACGTTATAAAGATATTTTTGGATAGCGATAAATTTGATCAAGAAAGAAAATCGAATGCTTTGTTGACCGCCGTTAATGAAGGTAAAGTTCAAGAGTTTGAGATATTTTTAGATTACATAGATCATACGGAAATACTAGAGGTTCTTAACACAGCTCCTCACAATGAGAGCACTGAAGTTATGAAGATACTCTTGAATAACAAAAGATTTACTGGAGAAGAGAAAGTTCAGGCTTTGAGTCATGCCTCTATAGATGGTGAACTAACAAAAGTTAGGTTACTTTTAAAGTATATGAAAGGCGTACCAGAAGATGGCATAAGAAATCTTTTAGAAATAATTGAAGAGAAAAAATTATCACTTAGAAAAGAACTTAAAATAGATTCTGAATTTAAAGTCGATTTCAGCAATTCTGATCACAATAAATATCTCTCAAGCTGTGTAATAATTGCACTGCTTAGATCAGCAATAAACAAGAAGCAAAACACACCTGATGGAGCGGAGTCCAATGTCAGTAATACAAGCACTGGTCTCACGCTAAATAATGATGACATTAGGAATCTGTGTCTTGATATAGATAGGGTTACAAAACAGGATAGCACAGTTACTAGTTTTGAAGATTTGCAAAAAAGGTTAAAAAGGAAGGGAATTAATCTTCAGAGCAAATGTGAAAAAAATGCTGTACTAGAATATGCAATTAAAGATCAAAATTTGAACGTTATAAAATTTCTCTTACAAAATGGAATGACCATCATCAATGCAATCGGTCAAGAAGGAAGGTATTACGTTAGCAAAATTGAAGAAGACAAATCTATATTATGCTCTGTTGTTCATTATACTGATAACAGTAATGCTGAGATTCTAGGCACGCTACTGCGAAATATTAATGCAGAGCAATCAAAGTTAAATCCTGAAGATGAATTGTACAGATTATACCAACAATTAAAAGATGATGCATTCTGCACTGCTTTTGCAGAAAAGAATTCTGTAGCAGCGACAGCACTGATACAAAATGATCGAGAAATAATTGTGCCGCATGGATCAGCAACAAATAAGGAACAAGAAACATTCCACATAGAAACAAATAGTGTATCCAATAGTAATAGAAATGTTATTAGTAGACCTGTAGCAACAGCGCCTCCAGTTAGTACTAATGGTAATAATAACAAAAATGAAGCACCTGTATCAACAAGGACTGGCCCAACTGTCACACCAAATAATGATAAGAAAGCTAACGGCTTTGTAGAGGCTCAATTTTCTCCACCACATGAAAAAGAAACTAAATACAAAAAAAGTAAGGAGAGTTTTTACGCCTCATTAAGGAGTGATGTTGTTGGAGTTGTTATTGCAGGATTGTTTGTTGCTGCTGCTGTGACGGTTCCATCTTTAGCTGGTGCATTAGTTTGCAGTGTCCTAGCTATTTTAGTTGTAATGGTAACTGGATTACATGTAAAAAATTTTACACTTCCAAGTTACAGCGAAATGAGAGAAAATAAGGTTGAACCTGTAAATTCAAGTTTGAGAAACCATGCAATCTAGCTCCTAGAATCACTTTTCAAACCAATTATAATTTCTTGATTGTTAAACCACTTTATCAAAATTAAGTGGGACTAGTGCGATTCGAACGCACGGCCTTCGGATTAGGAATCCAACGCTCTATCCTACTGAGCTATAGTCCCATGTCTTATGCTATTTATGCAAAATTATAGCAAAAAGTCTCGCATTTTTCTAGGCACCCTGTACAATTAATTCACAATAATAAAAAATATTTCTGTATTTCTTGAATGTAATACTGTTATATTTAATAATACGATTCCAATTGAAAGATTAATGCTAGTTAACAATATTAGTTACTTTTATAGCAATCAAGATGGCTTTGCTTTAAGCAACATCAACATTCAAGTGAAGAAAGGGAGTGTTGCCTGTTTACTAGGTCATTCTGGCTGTGGCAAGTCAACAATTCTAAAATTAATCGCAGGAATAGAAAATCCAAAATCTGGAACCATTGTTATAAATGATAAATTAGTTGCAAGTAACAAAGTGTCAATTGCTATAGAGCGTAGAAATATCGGATTGATTTTTCAGCATTCTGCATTATTTCCTCATAAAACAGTAATAGAAAATATAACTTTTGCTATTTGCAGTACTTCTAAGAAAGAAAAATACCTTACTGCATTGGAAATCTTAAAGCTATTTAATATAGAAAAATATGAAAACATGTACCCTCATGCTTTATCAGGAGGACAGCAACAATTAGTTGCAATAGCAAGAGTAATGGCGCAAAATCCTGATGTTGTTTTGCTCGATGAACCATTTTCTAATTTAGATATACTGCTCAAATATCGAATAAGGCACCATATATTGTCACTTTTTAGAAGCAAAAATATTCCTGTACTCATGGTAACTCATGATCCGCAAGAAGCGTTGAAAGTTGCAGATTTTATTTACGTGATGAAAAATGGTAAAATTATTCAATCAGGAGTTCCTAGCTACATATACCACAGACCTAAAGATGATACGTTAGCAAAATTTTTTAGTGAGCTTCCTTTTACTCTACAGCTAAACTAAACTTAATGTTAGGCTAAAACTATTATAAGATAATTAAAAACTCTTGATTTATAATTCAATAAAAGTGATATAATTTATGTATCACTTGGCTTCAGTCAAGTTCTAATACCTAAAAGTTAATATTTTCAACGGAGGTACAAATGAGTTTAGGTCCATGGCAGCTGTTTCTAGTCTTAATAATAATCTTAGTTCTGTTTGGTGCAGGTAGGTTACCACAAGTTATGGGTGATTTAGGCAAAGGCATTAAAAACCTTAAACAAGAACTTAAGGATTCAGAGAAACTATCATCTAATGAACCAGATCGTTAGCTTCCTTATGTTTCGTGACACGCACTAAAGTGCGTGTCATTTGTTTAAACAAGGCTAAAGAATTGAAGAGGTATGATTGAAGTACAGTAATAATTATGTTAGTTAGAATGTTATTAAAGGTTAATCGTGGAAGAAAGTGAGAAATTGACTAAAGATAAAAAATTGGCCTCTGATATTCTAAAAGAGGTTGCAGATACCAATAACAACGATAGTGATAAAGTAACATTGTTCGACATCAAAACAGCTTTACATGAGAGCGGTTTTGGTATTTTAATAATCATCTTCTCTTTACCGCTATCAGTACCTATACCTGTTCCACCTGGCTATACAACCATTCTTTCTATACCTTTAGTCTTATTTTCACTGCAGCTTCTATTTGGGTTTGATTCTCCTTGGATGCCTAATTGGCTAGAAAGGAAATCTTTTCAACGTTCAACACTAGCTCTCGTGGTAGAGAAAACTTCACCTATATTAAAAAAAATAGAAAAGTTCATGAAACCAAGAATGTCTTTTATTTTTCTTGGTCCGGGTGAAAAGATTCTAGCTTTTATGATGTTGCTTTGTGCAATAATAATAGCTCTTCCATTACCTTTTACTCACTTCCTTCCTGCAATTGGTATAACTCTTATTTCACTCGGCATTATGGGTAAAGATGGATTTTTATCTACGCTGGGAGTGTTATTTTCATTCTGTGCGTTATTGGTTACCCTTATTGTAATAGTTAAAGGACCAAAACTTATAGCCGGAACACTTTCTCTTCTTAAAAGCCTTATAACTTAAAAGCTTTAAAACACTTTAATAAAAGAATGAAGTACAGAATGAAATGAATAATCTATATTGAAATATAGCAATAACTATGTTAGTTAGAAGTTATATTGTTATTAAAGGGTAACTGTGGAAAAAAGTGTGAAATTGACTGAAGATAAAAAATTGGCCTCTGATATTCTAAAAGAGGTTGCAGATACTAATAATAACGATAATGATAAAGTAACATTATTTGATATTAAAACAGCTTTACATGAGCGTGGTTTTGGTATTTTAATAATCATCTTCTCTTTACCGCTATCAGTACCTATACCTGTTCCACCTGGCTATACAACCATTCTTTCTATACCTTTAATCTTATTTTCACTGCAGCTTCTATTTGGGTTTGATTCTCCTTGGATGCCTAATTGGCTAGAAAGGAAATCTTTTCAACGTTCAACACTAGCTCTCGTGGTAGAGAAAACTTCACCTACATTAAAAAAAATAGAAAAGTTCATGAAACCAAGAATGTCTTTCATTTTTCGTGGTCCTGGTGAAAATATTTTAGCATTTATAATGCTGCTTTGTGCATTATCGATAGCAATCCCACTTCCTTTAACTAACTTCATTCCTGCAATTGGTACAACTCTCATTTCACTGGGTATCATGAGCAAAGATGGATTTCTCTCTATAATGGGAGTATTAGTATCATTGTGTGGGTTATTACTTACTCTTGTCGTAATAGTTAAAGGACCACAGCTTATATTTGGAGCATTTTCTTTTCTAAAAAGCTTTGTATATGGTTAAGCTTTACAACACTTTAACAAAAAAAAAAGAGCCCTTTACACCGATCGATAAAGATCATATAAAAATGTACGTTTGTGGGCCAACAGTATATGATACAGCACATATAGGTAATGCACGTTCTATTGTTGTTTACGATGTATTATTTCGACTGCTTAAATTTTGTTATGGAAAAGTTACTTATGTGCGTAATATAACCGACATCGATGACAAGATAATCAATGCAGCAAATGAGAAAAATAGTAATATAGAAAGCATTAGCAAATATTACACTAAAACTTTTCATGAAGACATGGAAAGCATAAATTGTGCAGAACCAACATATGAACCAAAAGCAACGGAAAACATAGATAACATTATCAAGTTAATTGAGTCTTTGCTGCAAGCTGGTCATGCTTATGAATCCAATAAACATGTATATTTTAGTGTAGAATCTTACCCTGAATACGGCGTTTTATCAGGAAAAAAAATTGATGAATTAAACTACGGTAGTAGAGTTGAAGTTGGTGAAAATAAAAAACACCCAGGAGACTTCGTACTTTGGAAACCTGCAAACGAAACTGACTATAAACTTTCAAGTCACTGGAATAGTCCATGGGGAGAGGGAAGACCAGGGTGGCATATAGAATGTTCAGCAATGTCATATGCTTACCTTGGCAAAGATTTTGACATTCACGGTGGGGGTATAGACTTGCAATTTCCTCATCATGAGAATGAAATTGCACAGAGTAAATCTGCATTTGCTGAGTCAACGTTTGCAAAATATTGGGTACACAACGGGTTTCTTACGGTAAATGAAGAGAAAATGAGCAAATCCTTATTTAATATAGTCAAAGTAAGGGATTTGTTAGATAGTGGAATAAAGGGTGAAGTAATACGTTATGCGCTGCTTAAAACTCACTACAGAAAACCACTTGATTGGACAGAAAATGTTATCTCTGAGTCGCAAGAAACTTTAAACAAGTTTTATCGGTTATTACGTAGTACATGTATTGAGGAAAGTGATGCAGAAGTCTCTAAAGATTTTATAGAGGCTTTGAAAAACGATTTAAACATTCCTGAAGCTGTAGCCATATTGCATGAAATGGCTACAGAAATCAATAAGACAAGTAATGAATGTGAGAGGCTCAAATTAACTAAGAAGTTTGTTAAAAGCGCAAGGTTCATTGGTATTCTTGAGTCAAGTTATCAAGAGTGGTTTGCAAGTGGTGTGAGTCATCAAGAAATAGAAAGGTTGATAGACTTAAGAAAAGTAGCAAAACAAAATAAAGATTATGATACTGCAGACAAAATAAGAGAGCAATTGAAACAAATGGGGGTTACAATTTCTGACAACGAAGATGGTACAACAACTTGGTATGGAAAATTATCTCCTATTGTTTATAGATAGCCTAGTATCATCGCTTATCTTACCCATACATCAAGGTTTTGTACTTTACACTATGTTATGCTTTAGGTCAAACTACGATCAACTACTTATATTACTTTTTGGAGTATTAGGATCCAGTCTTGGTGGAATAGCTAACTGGTATTTAGGTAGAATAACAATTTTTATCAGAAGATCACATCACAAATTAGAGAATGAAGACAAAACACCAAAAATCGTAAGGCACCTACTGATTTGTGCAGTTGCATTGCTTTCGTGGGTACCAGCACTTGGAAGTGTGACTCAGATTTTATCCGGTTACTTCAAGTTAAACCTTTATATTCTTGTTCCCTTAATTATTTTATCTAACTTCCTCTGTTTGTTGTATCTAACGTTTACCATCTAACTAAACATCAATAAACAACTTTTCTTCTGTTCATATTGAGCTAAATTTCTTCTTCAAACTACCTTTTAAAATGCTTTTATTAGTTTTTGTCATAATACGATCAAATACTCCTAATAACCTCTTAAGTAAGCTTGGGGTTAGCGAAGAGATAGGATTAACAGATACGTTGTTGTTTTTATCATCACCATTTGCTTTGTAGTCTATTGAAATAATCCCCCTACTCTTCCCACCAGTCAGAAGTTTTCCGATTATAGGGATTTTCAACAAAGATTTGTTAATTGAGTATGCCGGTATTACTTGTCCTTCAACCTGGAATTTATAACCCTTAATATCGAGCGTACCACTAGTGCTAATGCCTAGTTCCGCTCCTTCAAGCCAAGATTCTTCAATTTCAACAGTGCCATCTTTATATGAAAAAGGTGCATTACACTTATAAAAATGTACACCTTCGTTCTTTATAGCATTTACAATACCAGGCAGTGAAGACATTGATAATAAAGTGGTAAGCAGTGGAGCATCTTTGATATAGAAATTGCTGATAGATAACATACCATAATGTTCTCCATTTTCTCTCTTAGAAGATAGATAAAGAGATAATTTGCCATTTTTAACTGATTTACCAATACCTAAAGAACGCAAAAGCATACCTGAATTATCCGAATATATTTCAAGCCCTATTTCACTATGTTCTACTAGTATATTACTGTTATCTTCTAAAAACTGTCCTGTGAATTGACTTCCACTACAATCACCTTTAGCACAAGTTACATTTAGCTTAGCATCTTTTATGATAATTCCTTCTTTCATAATTATATTATCAACATTCATAGTAACTTCTATTTTGTTATTTAATCGATTACTATCTTTGCCAAGTAAACCTAACACATCACTTAAGTTGATTTTCTCACCGTGAATAGTTATGGCATTTTTCTCCTTACCTGATTCAATTTCTATACTAAAATTATTATCAGGTAATTTAAAGTTGCTAGAATTTAAATATAGATTTCCATTTTCTACTCTTCCGCTAAATTTTATGTCTAGATCATTTCCTACAACGTCTAGTTTATCTATTAGCAACTCACCTACTCCTTTTAGCCTTGTAGAAAATAAAACTTCATTGTGATCTTCAAAATGGTTTTTCCACCCTAAGTAGCTTGAACGCAACTCGAGCTCTGATAAATCTATATTACCATTAACGTACCCTGTTTTGTCTTGATACATTACTGACTCTATATTTGCATTGATATAACCATCACCGAAATTAAGTATTTGAGCAGGTAAATCTCCAGTCAAACTCCAGACAAAATTTTCATTTTTATTGCTACTTTTGAGGTCAAATAGAAGCTGTGTATTATTTACCATACCACTGCCATTTAAATCTATAAAGTCACTCCCAAAATCGAGCTTAATATCATACTTACCAAAACTTCCATTATACACCACCAAATTATCAATTTCAGAATGAAATTTGGCCGAAAAATCTACTTTTTTATCACTAGAGTTTAGATTAAAAATGCGAAAATTGAATACAGACTTTGCTATTCCACCTACTTTATCTCTTTCAAGTTTTACCACATCATCCAGCTTAAATCTTATAGGCTCATATAACCCATAAGCATCACTTACAGCCTGACCATTAATGGTAAGAACAGAATCTTCTTTATTGAGAGAGTTCATTTCAATATGACCACTATTGATAGTAAAATTCTGAAACTTAGCTCTATTTACAATAATTTTGAGATTGTTATCCTTGAGAGTTAACTCACCGTTCAACTTCTCCACTCGTTCAAAATCCTCATCAAATTGAACGCTGCCATTTTCTATATCAGCAACAATTACAATGTCTGATAGATCGTCATTAACCAAATTGTTAATTTTGCCATTGAAACTTACAATGGTATTTAGAACATCCCCATCAATATTATTACAATACCAGCTTTTAAATTTACTATTTACTACACCATCTGGTACATAAGTACATAAATCTTTTGCAACAAGTTTACTAATATTAACTCTAAGCAAAGCATGATTTGTGCCAAAGTTCATTTTGCCAATCAAAGAAAGGTAAGTATCATTTAACTTAAAATGAAAGTTTTTTACGCTAATGATTTCATCACTATATGTCAAATTTACATTTACATTAGTCAAGGCTAAGTTTTTACCTGAGTGACTCTCTGTATTTAACACGTATATGTTTCCATCCATAACTTCATCCTTTCCATTAATCCTCATTGAGAAGTTCCCTTTGAACCCTATTTCTTTGTCCAAATTGTAACTTTTAACTAGTGTGGAAAACTCGTTAAATAGCCCCAACTTTAGGTTATAAAATGTTCCATACAAATTTAACAAATTATTGCGATTTTTTATCATAATAGATAAATCATCTAGAATCCCCTTTTTATCTTTTGTATGAACACGAATATCCAAAACATTGAAATCTTCCCCCTTCCCTGCATATACTTTATCGATGAAAAACTCACCTTCCGTGCTTTTATTGACAGCAATGTTAGTAATTTCAATCCTTGAGTCTGCATTTAAGTAGAAAAAAATTTTTCTTATTGTCTTCAGCAGATTTTTTGTACTACTCATCTTATCTGTCATTACAGATGTTGTTATTCCTCTGGTCTCTTCCTTCTTGATATATATGTGTACATTACCAGCTAAAACCTGAGAGAACTTTTTGGAACTTAACTTAAAGTGTACGAAAAGCTCAGGAACTTCTATGGTAAAGTCAGGATTTGTTATTTTTAAATCTGTAATGACTAGCTTGCCATCTTTCTGCCAAATAACCGAGGTACTCTCCATGCTGACATCCGAATTGGTAAATATCTTTAATATTTTTTTCTTTATATAAAAATTAATATAACTAATATTGATTTCTAAAGGACCTTCCCCTTTAAAAGGGATAAAGAAGCAGAATATAAATAATAAAATTATAGAAAATGATAGAGCTATTTTTTTAAGCATCGATTATTGCTTTTCTTGCTAAGCTGTCGGCTTCTTCATTGTATTTATCACCATTATGCGCTTTCACCCACTTCCAGTTAATCTCATGTTGCAAAGCAACATCGTCTAATTCTTTCCATAATTCTATATTTTTTACTGACTTCTTATTACTTGTCTTCCAGCCGTTCATTTTCCACTTATTTATCCATTCTGTTATACCGTATTTAATATAGAGGCTATCCGTATACAAACTGATATTACAAGGAAATTTTAATACCTTCAGTCCATTGATCACTGCTGTTAACTCCATTTTATTATTTGTAGTATTTTCTTCTCTACCACAGATGTTCTTTATATGATTTTGAAATAATATGATTGCTGCCCACCCTCCTGTCCCTGGGTTACCAGAGCATGCTCCATCTGTGTATATTGTCACTTCCTTTTTCTTCATCTTTAACTGTAGTGAATTAATAAAGTATATCGTTGCTTCTATAAAATCACAATTTTTATAGATATAGAGGCAATTTAAGCCGCACCTTTAAATTTTATTATGGAAATAAAAAAAAGTGCTACAACGAGCATTATTAGAAGAGAAAGTAAAAGATAGTTTTTATGTTCTTTCATGGTTAAAATAAATCAATAGAGCAGTAAATAACGCTGGCAAACAGAGAAAATAGATAAGAAATCGAATAAGAAAACATTTTTTTCTGCGAGCTATGACTCTTAAGCCTTATAACGGATGCAGCAAACCAAATAAAAACACACCCTTCAATAATTGCCATACTGAGGTAAAATAGAGCCTTTTTCAAAAATAGTGCTGGAAGTAAGCTAGTTAATACGAGTAACACGCTATAGATTAATATATATTTCCTCGTTTTTTCTGGACCATAAACGATATTGAACATTGGAATCGATGCTTTTGTATAATCTTCAGATCTATTTAAAGATAGAGCCCAAAAATGTGGTGGAGTCCACATAAAAATTATTAAAAATAGAATACAACTTTCCCAGCTTACAGAGTCAGTTACAACCGCCCAGCCAATCATTGGAGGAAAAGCACCTGCTGCACCACCAATAACAATATTCTGCGGAGTACGCCTTTTGAGCCAAATTGTATACACAAAAACATAAAATAATATGCTAATTGCAAGCAAAGCAGCAGAAACATAGTTCACTGCTATTGCCATGATAAATACTGACAATATCCCAAGAGTTATGCCAAATTCAAGCGCGCTTTCTGCAGAAACTCTACCTGAAGGTATAGGGCGGTTTTTTGTTCTCTCCATAAGCAAGTCTATATCTCTGTCATACCACATATTTATCGCACCTGCAGATCCTGAACCAAGAGCAATGCATACCAGAGATATTAGTACAAGAAAAGGATGAATACTACCCGGCGCAGCAACCATTCCAGCAACTGCAGTAAACACTACAAGGTACATTATCCTTGGCTTTAGCAAATGCCAAAAATCCAGTATTGTTGATTCAACATTTAGCAAAACACTTGTGTACATTCTATTTTATCACTGGTGGTTTTTCAAAAGTATGAAAAGGCGGTGGTGAAGATACTGTCCATTCTAAAGTGTCACCTTCCCAAGGATTATCTCCAGCTTTCTTGCCCCATTTGAAGAGATGTATAACTATAAACACAAAAAACATAACTGAAACAAAGGACATATATGAGCCAACTGAGGATATATAATTCCAAGGGATAAACGCGTCGGGATAATCAGGTATACGCCTTGGCATGCCGGCTAATCCCAGGAAATGCTGAGGTAAGAAAGTAACATTGGTGCTAATAAAAGTGAGCCAAAAGTGTACCTTTCCTAAACACTCGTTATATTGCTTACCTGACATTTTGCCTATCCAATAATAAAAACCAGCGAAGGCTCCAAATAATGCAGCAAGCGACATGACATAGTGAAAGTGAGCAACGACATAATAGGTATCGTGTAAAAGTTTATCTATTCCACCGTGAGAAAGAATTATTCCGGTTATACCCCCACCAACAAACATAAAAATAAAACCTAGCGCAAATAGCATAGGGGTTTTAAATTCAATTGCCCCACCCCACATAGTTGCAATCCAGCTAAAAACTTTTACACCAGTTATAACACCAATAAAAATTGTTGTAGTGCTAAAAAACACAGCAGCATCTTCGCTAAGCCCAACAGTAAACATATGATGAGCCCAAACCATAAAACCAAATGCTGCTATACCTATCATAGCATAAACCATCCCTTTATAGCCAAATACTGGCCTATGGGAAAAAGTTGATACGACTTGACTTATGATGCCAAATGCAGGGAAAATAATTATGTAAACTTCTGGATGACCAAAAAACCAAAACAGGTGTTGAAATAACACAGGATCACCGCCACCAGCAGGATCAAAAAAGGAAGTACCAATATTGCGATCAGTTAGCAGCATAGTTATAGCACCAGCAAGTACCGGTAAGGCAACAATTAACATAAATGACGTTAGTAAAACAGACCAAACAAATAGTGGCATTTTAGTGAGTGACATACCTTTTGCACGCATATTGAATATAGTGACTATAAAGTTGATCGCCCCAACAATTGATGACATACCAGCAACATGAAGTGCAAGTATAGCAAGATCAACTCCTGCACTTGGGTGGGACATAATTTGCGACAAAGGTGGGTATAAAGTCCATCCTGTCCCAGGACCTTCGCCAGCAAACACCGAGAGAATGAGCAGAATAAAAGATGATACTAATAACCAAAAACTTAAATTATTCATACGAGGAAATGCCATATCTGGTGAACCAATCATTAGAGGTACGAACCAATTACCAAATCCTCCCATTAAGGCTGGCATTATCATAAAAAACACCATTATTACCGCATGCCCTGTAATCATTACGTTATATAGCTGGTAATTATTGTTCAGTATATTAATGTGCATTAGCTGAGTACGAATAATTACCGATAATAATCC
Source organism: Wolbachia endosymbiont (group B) of Parapoynx stratiotata (assembly GCF_947250635.1). NCBI lineage: Bacteria > Pseudomonadati > Pseudomonadota > Alphaproteobacteria > Rickettsiales > Anaplasmataceae > Wolbachia > Wolbachia endosymbiont (group B) of Parapoynx stratiotata. The sequence continues at coordinate 1,001,349 of NZ_OX366335.1, forward strand.
ACCAATAATTCCAGCTAATATGGAAAAAATAATGTATAGTGTCCCTATATCTTTGTGATTAGTAGAAAACAGCCAACGTCTTATACCTTTTGGTACATCACTCATATCTATACTCCAAACTTAACTTACTAATTTTTTATCTTCAATCCACTTATTAAAATCTTCTTTACTCACTGCTTCAACAACAATTGGCATAAATCCATGACCTTGACCACATAGTTCATAACATTGCCCATAATAAATACCGGGCTTTGTAACGTTAAACCATGCTTCATTCAGCCTACCTGGTATTGCATCAATTTTTATACCAAAAGCCGGTATTCCCCAGCTATGTATTACATCTCCTGCTGTCACTTGTAAACGAATATTAGTATTGATAGGTAAAATAACGTTATTATCAACAGAGAATAGTTTTAAATCTCTTTCGGTAAAGTCTTCTTTTCCTTTTATATAGCTGTCAAATGAAATACCTTGATATTCTGGGTACTGGTAACTCCAATACCATTGATGACCAATAACTTTTAGTGTTATGTCAGCTTTTGGCACTTTCTCCTGTAGTTTAATTAATTCAGCATTTTTAAAAGCCAATACCCCAACAATAATCGTTGGTATAACAAACCAGATAATTTCTACAAAGATATTATGAGTTATTTTACTGACATTTTTCACTTTGCCCTTACGAAAGCGAAATACTACATAAGCAAGCAGGGCCCATACAAAAAGCATAATTGCAATCATTACACTCATCACAAACGAATGTGACTTAACTACAACCTCCATTATCTCAGTTGCAGGCGCAGGAAATCCAAATTGCCAAGAAGTAGGAGCAGAAGCAATTGATATGTTTGAGTAAAACATTATCAATAATGCAAATAACTTCACCATATTTTTTGCTGTAAAACTAACTGTATAATAATATATATACACTTACTATGCAAACAGAGATTATAGAATGCACACAAGTGTTTTGCTAAATATTGAATCAAAAGTAAATGATGATTAATGTTTTTTTAGCATTTAATAAATATACTAATACGATACTAACTTGAGGAAAAAGCATTTACATGAATCTATTTTAAGTTAAAATATTATAATATTTTAAGTTAAGTATTTACTTTAAGGAAGTTCTATAATAAGTTTAATAGTGTCTGTTATTGCTAATAACCCTCTAGCCTCACACCTAAAAGCAGTAACAGACACTATTAAACTTTAGGTAAGTTTGCCTATTTATAATTCATTGAGGTAAAAATCTTACTAATTCCTTTAATTCTATTATACAGCTGAGTTTACTAATTAACCTTTAATGTTTACGTTAGCATTTGCATCTTAAATCAAAGATTTACATATTATAGAAAATAATTATAAAATAATACACTACTTGTGTGTAAATTTTTTTGCATATCAAACTCTGTAAACAAATTTTTTAGAAAAGCAAAATAAATTATCTCTCTATGAAAGATCTATCGAATGTTGCAATTATAGGTGTAAACAAGAACGATAAAAGAGTGCGGGATTGAGTAACTATATATACTTCTGCTGGCATACCAGGATATAGGTATACGTTTTTAAATTGAGCAAGTTCTGATTTTGGTATCACCACTCGCACTGAATAATAACGCCCCATCCTTGGATCATCAAGAGCATCAGGGGAAATATGGTTTACTATACCGTTAATTAAACTTAAGCGACGTGCACTATAAGCGCTCAGCCTTACTTTAACTTTCAGCCCTTCTAGTCCGTCGATAGAGACTATATTGCTATCTTTCTTTTTTGCTGACAGTATCTCTTCTATGTTTCTGGTTAGAACTTTAGCATCTATTATTAGATCATCATCTGATGGTACTATACTCATGATTGGAACTCCAGATTGTATAACACCACCTTCAGTGTGGTATCTTATATCTGTAACTATACCATCTTGAGGTGATTTAATTATTGTACGTGCTAACGAATCTTCAGCAACCATCAGCCTCTCTTTTAAGTCTGCAATAGATGTATTAACTTCCTTAAGCTCAGCATTTGCTCTTTCTTGAGCATCATTCTTCACATTTATAATCTCTAACTCATTTTCTCCAATCTTTTGCTGTACTTGAGATATTGCAGAACGGTAATGTCCAACTCTACCCTCAATTTCAGCAAACTGTTTTTCTAAAGCTAAAATGTGTGGTTTGCTTATATGGCCACTATCAAGTAATTGTCTTTTTGTTTCTAACTCCTCAGTTATCAAGTCATATTGCTTATGGGCTGCATTTAGTTGAAAATTTAGCCCTGCTAATTCATCATTTAACTGCTTTATACGTTGTTGCAGTATGTCAGTTTTTCCTAATATACTCTTTCTCTGAGAGTTGAACAACTTTACCTGATTCTTTATCGCTTTATTTACAAGTTCATCGTTAGATAATCTTTTAACCTCATCAGAAAATTCTAGCGTATCTAAGTCTCCCCTAATTGCAATAAGTCTTGCTTCAGTTGCCAAAAATGATAAGAGTTTTTCTTTAATTATACTCAAATTTGCCTTTTCGTTAACATCACTTAATAAAACTAAAGGCTCATCTTTTTTAACTGTTTGACCTTCTTTTACTAAAATTTTGCTTATTATTCCCCCACCCAAGTGTTGCACTATTTTTCTATTTGAAGAGACAATAACTTCTCCACTTGCATGCACTGCTCCGTCAATTGGAGCTATAGCTGACCAAATACCACCTATTCCAAAAAAGATGAATATCACCACTAAACCAAAAAATAGTGGTCCCCATGTGACTTTTAGGACTTCATTTACGTTATTACTCTCACGTTTAAAAATAAAATTTATCATCGCATCAATCCATGCGAACGTCTTATCCAAAAATTGATATTTCTTCTTTCTATTTCCTGCCCTTTGCATATCTATATCATCACTACCAATCAGGCCTGTCAAAGAAAGTCCAGCACTAAGCTTTTTTAACTTACTCATTATAATACTACTGCGAATTCTTGTTAATCAGGATAACACACAAAAACAAAGAATCTATATCTTAAGTACTCTACTTAGACTATGGAACATCAGAATAAACTATTTAGTAACAATTCTTATACTCCATTCAATGGTTCAGCATTAGGCTAGAAAATCAAAAAGGTTTTACAATAACCATAATAACTATAATTATTATTAACACTGTTACTGCTTCGTTTAAAACACGAAAATAAACGTGAGTTTTCTTATTCAAGCCCACTGCAAAATTTTTCCTATGCTTTGCAAGTAGGCCATGAATAGCAAACATTAAGAATAATGCTAGCGCTTTTATATGAAACCACCCTTCGCGATATGCTTCCCTAATAATCATTAGCATAATTCCAAAACTAAGGGAGAAAAGCATTGCAGGGTTTATGATATATCTAAGGAGTCTCTTCTCCATTATTTGAAGTAAGCTGTCATTTTCTGACCCTGGTTTTACAGATGCATGGTAAACATAAAGCCTTGGCAAATAGAGCATACCTGCCACCCACATAATTACAGAGATAACGTGAAAAGCTTCAAGCCAGTGATAGTAGTCCATATAGATAGTATTATAAAATGTTAAAAATTTCTGGTATGATCTCAATTTAATAAAAGAAAGTCAATATGAAAGCAGAAAATTTCACTAAAGAACAGGTGATTGGATTCTACAGAAAAATGCTTCTCATACGCAGATTTGAGGAAAAAGCAGGACAATTATACGGAATGGGATTAATAGGCGGATTCTGTCACTTATCAATAGGGCAAGAAGCAGTTGCAGTTGGGACTCAAGCTGCATCAAAATCTGGTGATGCTTTTATCACAAGCTATAGAGACCATGGCTTAATGCTTGCATGTAATTCTGATCCGAATGTTGTGATGGCAGAACTAACCGGCAAAGAAACAGGGTGTTCAAAAGGCAAAGGTGGCTCCATGCACATATTTGATGTTGAAAAAAATTTCTTTGGTGGACATGGAATAGTAGGTGCACAAGTCCCAATTGGCACAGGAATAGCATTTGCTAATAAATACAAGAAAAAAGATAACGTTGTATTCACATATTTTGGTGACGGTGCTGCAAATCAAGGACAAGTATATGAATCATTTAATATGGCATCTTTGTGGAAGTTACCTGTGGTTTATATCATAGAAAATAACGAATACGCAATGGGAACTTCTGTACAAAGATCAACTTTAGTAACTGAACTATATAAAAGAGGAGAGAGTTTTGGTATTCCTGGAAAACAAGTTGATGGAATGGATTTTTTCTCTGTCTATGAGTTAACAAGTGAAATAGCTGAGCACGTACGTGGGGGAAAAGGACCTCTCTTGCTTGAAATGAAGACATATCGATATCGTGGACATTCAATGTCAGATCCTGCTACTTATCGCTCAAAAGAAGAAGTTGAAGATATGAAGCAAAATCATGATCCTATAAGCACCCTAAAACAGTATATAACAGACAATAAAATCGCTTCTGATGAAGAATGCAAAGCTATTGATAAGGAAATACGAGATTTAGTAAAAAAGTCAGAAGATTTTGCTAAAAATAGTAAAGAGCCAGGCATTGATGAACTATATACTGATGTTTATAAATTTGTTAGCTAATCAGTTGCCATCAAAATTATGTTTTGGCCTACTATAGATATTTTTTGGCAGCACTTAACTTTATTATATAACAGCCTAGTCAATAGAAACTGTAGTAACTCTTATATTATTGATATACACCGCTCTTGGATCATAGGTTAAATGAGTTTTATTTGACTTTTTGTGCTAGTTTGCAGAATATAAAGTTATTAATTGAATAAAATACATGACAAAAGAAAACTGGGAGACAGTAATTGGACTTGAGGTACACGCTCAGGTTTCTTCTAAGACAAAGCTATTTTCTAGTTCACTAACGGAATTTGGCACTGAGCACAATACTCAAGTTTCTCTAGTTGATGCAGCAATGCCAGGTACATTGCCAATATTAAATTATTTCTGCATAGAGCAAGCAATATGTACCGGTCTTGCACTTTCTGCAGAAATTAATAAGTGCTCTTACTTTGATCGTAAAAATTATTTTTATCCCGATTTACCACAAGGTTACCAAATAACCCAGTTCTTTGAGCCGATAGTTAAAAATGGTAAAGTGTTTATCAATAATAATGAAAAAGAAATAAGAATCGCAAGAATTCACTTAGAGCAAGATGCAGGAAAGAGTATTCATGAAGAAAGCAAAACTTACGTAGATTTAAATCGTGCAGGTGTTGCTTTAATGGAAATTGTTTCAGAGCCAGATCTTCGTTCATCTGCAGAAGCTGCAGAATTCATGAAAAAATTGAGGCAGATTTTGCGTTACATCGGTTCATGTGATGGTGATATGGAAAAGGGGTCACTTCGCTGTGATGCAAATGTTTCTGTTCGCCCAAAGGGTAGTAGCACATTTGGCACTCGTTGTGAAATAAAAAACTTAAATTCAATACGTTATATTGTACAAGCTATAGATTATGAAGCACAAAGGCAGATCAAAATTTTGGAAAGCGGAGGAGAAATAAGTCAAGATACCTTATTGTTTGATGTCACTTTAGGAAAAACAAAAGTGATGAGAAGCAAAGAAGATTCAAGTGACTATAGATATTTCCCTGAACCTGATTTGCTACCTGTTGAAATAAGCCAAGACAAAATTGATTCTATTAAATCATCTTTACCCGAGTTGCCAGATCAAAAAAAACTTCGATACATAGAGGAATTAGGTATCAATGAATATGATGCAGACGTTCTCACTTCTGATAAAGAAATTGCCGATTATTTTGAAAAATTAGCAAAAAAGCATGATTCAAAGATTGCAGTTACCTGGTTAACCGTCGAGCTTTTCGGTCGTTTAAATAAAACAAATATTGATATTGTTAGCTCTCCAATTAAAGCAGATGCTTTATCCGAACTCCTCGACTTTATCGTCGATGGAACGATCTCTGCTAAACTTGGTAAACAAGTTTTTGATATTATGTTTGAAACTGGAAAGCCTGCATCCCTTATTATAGAAGAGCAGAATCTCAAGCAAATAACTGACACATGTCAAATCTCAGAGGTAATAGATAAAATCATCAATGACAACCAAGATAAAGTTCAAGAATATAAGGGTGGTAAAACAAGATTGTATGGGTTCTTTGTTGGTGAAGTCATGAAATCCACCAAAGGAAAAGCCAGCCCTGATGTCGTAAACTTGGTTTTGAGTGAAAAATTAAAATTGAGTGCCTAGGTGTACGGTCCCAGATCTTTTGCTATTTGCTTGACTTGTTTCTTTACATAGCTTCTAATTTAAATTCTGCTGTCTATTCTCTTTCATTCATAACCTTTTGCAAAACGTTTTTGCTTTCTTCTCTGCTGGTCACTATTGCTTATATAAAGCAGGTACAGTACTGAATGATGTTGCAAGCACTCAGTTCGGCAATATTATCGATTTAAGACGAAGTTAAGATTTCGATTTTTTATTCAAACTCTTCTGAAAGTTTTTATACATATTGAAGACATCTTGATAATTTAGGTGAGTGTAAACTTGAGTAGTTTCAAGGCTTGAGTGGCCAAGCAGCTGTTGTATTGATCTTATGTCAATATCTTCCTGAAGCAAATGAGTAGCAAAACTATGGCGAAATGCATGTGGAGATAAAATTTCTGGTAAGTTTAAAAATCTTCTTATTTTTTGCAAACGATTAGCAACATAAGTTCTTCCCAATTTTTTTCCTCTTACCCCCACAAAAAGATGTCCCGCTTCGTCAAAGTGGGGACAAGCTTTTATATATTTTTGTATACACTTTTTTACTACTGGAAGAATAAATACCTGCCTTTGTTTATCTCCCTTACCTGTTACTATTAAACTTTCATTGCTAATATCACTAACCTTAAGATTCAGTGCTTCAGTGATTCTTAAGCCCGTACCATATAGCAGAACGACAATTGCAATTTCTCTTTTTACCACCCAAGGCTCGCCTAGATCAGGCAATTTCATTTCTTTCAATAGAGTTTCTATGTTAGATATTGAAAGTGCTTTAGGTAGAGTTCTTCTCTGAATTGGCCTTGATAAAGAAAATACCGCTTCATTATTTATTTCATAATTGTTTTTTATATATTTGAAAAAATTTCTGATTACTGACAATGCGCGAGTGTTAGATCTCGCATTTACACCTCTTGCATAACGAGAGGTAAACCAACTTCTCAGTTCAGGTATGCTTAATTTTTCTAAAGAGCCAACATTTACTTCTTCACCAATGTGAGTATTTAGGAAATTTATAAGATCTTTGAGGTCCCTCATGTATGACTCCAAAGTGTTTGGTGAGTAAGACCTGTTGTACTTTAGCCAATCATACCATTTTTCAATGATTGAACCGAGGTCCACAGTTACTTTTTAAAGAAAGCATCGATGCACGCATCCCTAAAGGCTTCATTTATATCAGGATGAGAGTGACAAATTCTGTATATATCCTCTGCTGCTGCACCATATGCCATTGCAACCGCTGCTTCATTGATTAGCGTATCAGCGTATGCTCCTATGATATGTACACCGAGTATTGTATCTGCTTTTCTACAAGTCAGAACTTTCACGAATCCCTCAGCATCGTCAGTGACTTTTGCTCTACCATTTGCAGCAAATTGACATTTACCAACTTTATACTTTCGACCAACACTTTTCAGTTCATCTTCGGTTTTACCGATTGAAGAAACTGCAGGGTGGGTGTAAATGACTGACGGTATGATTTCATAATCAACGTGAGGCAATTGCCTTGCTAGTATCTCTGCAACTGCCACCCCTTCTTCCTCAGCTTTGTGAGCAAGCATTGCTCCACCAATTACGTCACCAATAGCAAATATTCCTTTTACGTTGGTTTCATAACTATTGTTGACTTTAATAAAGCCACGACTGTCTTTTTCTATTTTTTCAAGACCATCAGTACATGGTTTGCGTCCTGCTGCCACCAATACCTTATCCGCCTCTATAGTGTTTGTTTGATCATCTTTTACAGAGCAAACTTTCACACTCAAAGAGCTACTACTTTGTTTTATTCCCTCAACTTTAGTGCTAAGTAAAAATTTTATTCCTTGTTTTTGTAGACTAGAAAGTAGAAACTTACTTAGTTCTCCATCCATTGCTGCAGCGATTCTGTCAAAAAATTCTACTACAGTGACTTCAGACCCTAGCCTCCTCCATACAGAAGACATTTCAAGCCCTATTGCCCCGGCTCCGATTACGACAAGTTTTTTTGGTACTTCAGTTAAAGACAATGCACCAGTTGATGAAATAATACTTTTCTCATCAATATTAATTCCTGGCAAAGAAATAACGTCAGAACCGGTTGCAATTACTATATTTTTTGTCTTCAGCACCTTACCTTCAACTGAAACTTCAAGGTTGCCTTGATCAAAAGAAGTAATTTTTCCAAGTCCATTGATCTTAGTAATTTTGTAAAGGTTAAACAGATATTCTATGCCTTTTCCAAGTTCCTGAACTCTAGCGTCTTTATAGCCTATCATTTCTCTCAAATCGAGACTTACATCCTTAACTTTTATGCCAAGTTTTGATAGATTATTTTTCGCGCTAGCATAATGATAAGAGGAATGGAGTAATGCTTTTGATGGTATACACCCAACTCGCAAACACGTGCCACCAAAAATGCTATTTTTGTCTATACAAGCAACTTTGAGTTCAAGTTTTGCAGCAGCGATAGCGCATTTGTAACCACCTGGACCACCACCTATAATAATCAAATCATAATCAGTCATAAAAAACAAACCTATTTTCTAAAGAATAAACACCATTTCCTTCAGTCGTTATATACATCTTACCATGGGTAAATACTGGAGCATGAAACACATTACCGGGTATTTTAATTACCCTTCCTGTACTTTCAGATCCAGGAAAAGCAAATATTGAACCTTTATTACTTGTTACCCAAAGCGTATGGGCATACATAATTGGAACAAACAATTGCACATTCTCTATAAAATCAGATGTCCAAACTGTTTTTCCACTTTGTATGTCGATGCCAATTACCTTATTACCTTTAGTCACCATGAAAATTCTTCCGCCTTCTTTTTGTTTCTCTGCAGGAATAAGAGGGCTATAATATGACTCAATGTTTGATATACTTTTTACTTGTAGTGGCCTTGACCATAAAATATTTCCTGAGTTTACGTCAATGCTATAAATATAAGAGTTGCTCGTAGCTATTAAGATATTATCGTGTACTCTAGGTGTAGTAGTTACATCTGTAAGCTGTGTGTCTAAAAGATTTGTAGCTAATTTTTGGCTCCATAGTTTTTTACCTTCTTCATTAAAAGCTATTAACTCGCCATTTGAAAATGGTGCCATTATTTTATCATTAGAGACTGCTGGTGAGATGGAATATAAACCTCGAACCTCATTTATACCATTTTGATAAGCCCAAATGGGGCTGCCATCTTTTATATCAAATACATGTAGATAGTTATCAATAGTCAATACTACCAACTTATTGTTTATTACTATTGCTTTCCCTCTTGCCGGAGCTCTTAATTCTTTTTCCCATTGAATCTCCCCTGTTTTCGCATCTATTGTGTGTAGAATGTTATCCACTACAAAGAAAACATTTTCTTTGTAGCTCGATAAACTCATATTACCAATTTTTTTCCTACTTGAGAGGTATAATTTCCAATTTATAACTCTTGGGTTATCGATATCAAAGGAATATAAGGTACCGTGCTTGTCTGGTAAAATAACGCTATTTTCTGTAAGTATTGGAGCTACATATCCTTGAGATAATTTTTTATCTACTAAACTTATTCGTTCGCTTGCCATTGTATAGTTACTATACAATAACATTATCATGACAATTATTATTTTCATTATTTAGTGAAAACAAGATTCATTAATATACATACTAGAAACGTAAATCACAACGAAAATGTTCTTAATTGTGGATCAAAAGCATTAACGTAATGTCATGCCATTATGTAAAGATTCTCTTACTGTAATAATTTTTATCAAGTATTGATTAAAACACATTTCGATAGCCCAGACTAACGCTGTCAGTAATATTACCATAATATGAAATGGAAATGGACGCAGCATTTTCACGATGAAAGATATTGTTGTAATGTCATTCATTTAAACTATGCATATCAATTTGAAAAATGTACATTGTCTTATGCTATAGTACCTAAAAGTAAATGCTCAACATACAAAATAACGCTTCACTTTGCAGGCAATGGATATTCTTGGCAGTACTTGCTCTTGCTTGTTCTGGACTGCTGTCAATAATTGTTATTTTTCTACGATTGCCTTTTATTTCTTCTCTCATTCCTTCTGCACAATATATCTTTGATAATGCACTGGTGATACACGTAAATTTGTCAATTTTGGTATGGATGTGCTCTATAATATCTCTGCTCTTCATCATAAACTTAAAAAACACCAATCATTGGTTTAACTTCTCATGGACTCTCTCAATCCTTTCCATGCTGCTAATGTTTATATCTGCATTTGTTCCAAATACTGAAGTTATCAAAAGTAACTATATACCTGTATTACAAAACAAATTATTTTTACTTGGACTCAGTCTTTTCATTACCAGCATATTGATAAATACAGCTCTAGCCTACATATCAAATAAACAAGACTCATATCTTTCAATCGGACAAATTGGCCTGGTCATTATACTTGTGTCATCATTTCTTTGTGTTGTTTTAGCACATAAAAATATGCCTCCAGGTCTATATCACTCAGACAAGAATTTATTTTATGAATATCTCTTTTGGGGAGGCGGACATTTACTGCAGTTTGCCTTTGCTCAAGCAATGTTTTTAGTTTATTTGATCATACTGAATGCTCGCTATATTAGTCTAAATAAAATTACCATTTTACCACTATTTATAAACACAGTTTTGACCGTAGGTGCGCCGTTTATATACTTTATTTATTCGGCGGATAGTGCTGAATTGATACAGTTTTTTACCTGGCATATGAGAATTGCTGGAGCAGTTCTGCCGTGCTTTTTAACGATATTAGTGTATTGCAACATAAAAACTCTGCTCAATGATAAGGGCAATTATCTTCTTCACTCGTTTGTATTGTTCATTTATGGAGGTGTGCTTGGAGTGCTAACTATTGAAGGAAATGTCACTATTCCTGCGCATTATCATGGTTCTGTAGTTGGTATTACTATAGCTTTTATGAATTTTGTCTACTGGCTGTTACCAAAATTGGGCTGTAAAGAAATAAAAAGCTCCATAGTAAGATTACAGATTTATGCATATAGCTTGGGACATTTTCTCCACATTACTGGACTTGTTTGGCTTGGTGGATATGGTGCCTTAAGAAAAGTTGCAGATCTGCCAAGTATTTCATCAATGTTGGCACGTGCTTGTTTTATTACGGGTGGAGCTATATCAGTTATTGGTGGAATGTTATTCGTAATAATTGTGATTTTACATCTTCTTAAAGGCAAGGCTCGTACCAACTAACCCACAGAAACAAAACTAAAAATTTTAGTGTAAAATTACTATATTTACTTTGTACTATGGCTCAAACAACCTGCTTCAAATTTGGAAAGGCAGTGAAATGAAAAAAACTATATCAAGCTACACTGAATTCTTATTTGCTACTCCTTGTGGTTCTTGTGTTCCATTTACTTGAGAGCTAGGTTTCATTATTAAATCACCAGCTAAGAATGCAGATACTGTTGCTATAACAACGATTAACCACATGTCCAATTTAGTTGTATGTTCAAGTGTAATATACACTACTAACCCAACAGCAAGACCAGTACTAGCAGTAGCGATGTATGTTGCTTTTTCTTTTAGTTGTTTATTTGCTTCATTTTTGACTTCTAATATTTTCTTTTCTTGCTGTGAATGCTGGATTTGAGTATTTAGTTTATTTTTTTCAGCTTTTAATTCTATATTTTCGTTCTGAGCTGTCTTCCTTGCATATTCTAAGGATCTATTTAACCCTTTAGCTCTATCCTTTTTAGTTTGTAAGTCTTTATTTTCCGCCTCTAGCTGCTCAAGTTTATTTATTTTTTGTTTCATTTCACTTTTCATTTCATTTTTTAATTCATTTCTTATTTTATCTTTCAATGTAGCTATTGCATCTTCTGAGCTTTTTTTAACTTCTAGTTCCAACACGTCCTCAAGCAATTCTGCTAGTTTTATTTTTTCGTTGGAGGGCAGATAGTATGGATCATATAGAGCATTAACAAGATCTTGTAAATCAGAAAATTTAAAATCAGGCATAATAAACCTCAATACTAAAAATTTATCGTGTAATACATAAAAAACTAAAATCAAGAAATTTTGTATTATAAACTCAACAACCATCACCTACAAGGTGAAGGGTTAAATTTTAATCAATTTGAAATTGATCATTGTCATGAAGTGGCTCGCCTTCCTGGATAGATATGTACTCTTGTATAACCTCGTCTGTCAGAACTTACGGCTCAATATCCACGTGCCCAAAGGTGCCTGCCCCAAAATTGCTTACTTAGACTTGCAAAATCTTGCATCAGCAACCTTGAACTTGTTCCTTTCAAAAGTTGTACAATTTTACTAACACTTTGCTGTGGTTTATATGATATAAACATATGAATATGATCTACTGCAACTTTGCCTGAGATAATTTGGATCTCATTTTCCATAGTAACCTGCCTTAGCAGCTCCCTAACTCTAACAGCAATTTGGCCTATTAGCACCCTTTTCGATATTTGGGAATCCATACCAAGTGTACTCTCATATCGTACTTAGAGTGTGCATTATACCCATAACGTCGCATACGCGACTATTGTAACTTGCCCTTCGCCTCAAGGCGGGACAATCCCCGAAGGGGGACACTAAAATGTCAGACATTAAAATTGCTGTATTTGCTCAATTGTGCTAACTTAAAGCTTAAAACTGAAAAATATTTATGTTAGAAGAAAAATACAGCTTTAGAGAAATTGAAAATAAATACAACATATTATGGGAAGGAAGTAAAGTTTATAAATGGAATGGTGAAGAGAATAACACTTTTACTATAGACACTCCTCCACCAACGATATCAGGAAAGCTGCACATCGGCCATATATTTAGCTATTGCCATACGGATTTTATTGCAAGGTTTCAACGCATGCTGGGAAAAGATGTGTTTTATCCAATTGGGTTTGATGATAATGGTCTTCCGACTGAAAGGTTAGTCGAGCAAACCTATAAAACCCGTGCAAAAGAAGTTGGCAGAGAAAAATTTATAGAGATGTGCCATGAAGTTATTGAGAAGTCAAAACAAGAATTCAAGGAATTGTTTAAATCAGTTGGCATTAGCTATGACTGGGATTTGGAATACCACACGATCAGCAAGGAAGCTGTGGCACTTTCTCAAATGTCATTCATTGATCTATATAATAAAGAGTATGCATACAGGAAAATGCAACCTATTCTTTGGGACCCAATCGATAAAACTGCAATTGCACAAGCAGAAATAGAGGATAAAGTCTTTGAGTCATTTTTGAACACGATAGTTTTTTCCACTGAAAAAAATGAGCAGATTCATATTGCAACTACGCGACCTGAGTTACTTCCTGCATGTGTTGCAGTTTTTTGTCATCCAGAAGATGCACGATATGCCCATCTGATTGGAAAAATAGCCGTAGTGCCAATTACAGAGGCAAAAGTTCCAATAATAGCTGATGATAAGGTCAAAATAGATAAAGGCACTGGGCTTGTTATGTGCTGTACATTCGGTGATGAGCTCGACATATATTGGCAGCAAAAGCATAATCTGCCGGTGACAATTATAATTGATCAGGATGGAAGGATAAACCTGCATGCAGTGTGTGATCAAAAATGGATCCCAGTGTCACGCACTGGGATGACAGGGGAGAAAGATGCCCAGTATCAAGCTACTCAGGTGACAGAGGAGACACATGCCAGCGTCATCCGAGTAGCTGACACTGGGATCCATGGACTAAAAGTTAAAGAAGCAAGAAAGAGGATCATTGAAATCCTCAGTGGAAAAGGACTTTTAATAGAAAGCAATAGCATTTCTCATTCTGTTAAATGTGCTGAAAGATCTGGTGCGCCGCTTGAAATATTACCTACTTATCAATGGTTTGTCAAGACTTTAGAGCAAAAAACTCAAGTATTAGATAAAGTGAGTAAATGTAATTGGCATCCAGAATCTATGCGTAAACGTATGGAGGTGTGGATAGAAGGGCTAAGTTGGGATTGGTGCATCTCAAGACAGCGTTATTTTGGTGTACCATTTCCAGTTTGGTATTCAAAACGTAAGGGAGAAGAAGGCAAAATCATTCTAGCTGAAGTAAAGGATTTACCTATCGATCCATTAAAAGGTTTGCCGAAAAGCTATAGCAGAGAAGAAGTTACTCCAGATCAAGATGTGATGGATACTTGGGCAACAAGTGCGATCACTCCTCAACTAAGTGCACTGGCAGTAAACAGTGAGCTCGGTTTACCAAGCCATCGGTATGATAAGATATTTCCTGCAGATCTGCGCAGCCAAAGCCATGAGATAATAAGAACTTGGGCTTTTTATACGATTTTGAAGGCACATTATCATGCAGATTCACTGCCGTGGAAAAATATCATGATTAGTGGTTGGTGTTTGGCTGACGATAAAAAAAAGATGAGTAAATCAAAAGGTAATATCATCACTCCTCATGTAATGCTTGAAACCTATGGAGCTGACGTAGTACGCTATTGGGCAGCAAACTCAAGACTTGGAGTTGACACAGTCTACTCTGAAAATATCTTCAAAATTGGCAAACGACTTGTTACGAAACTTTGGAATGCTAGCAAATTTGTTTCCATGTTTATGGAAAAACATCAAGCATTGAGCATAAATTCCATCAGTGAGACGATGGATAAGTGGATATTGTCCAAATTATATAAAGTGATAGAAAAAACGACGAACAACCTATTACAGTTTGAATACTGCGAAGCTTTGAGCGCAATAGAAGAATTTTTTTGGAAAGATTTTTGTGATAATTACTTAGAGTTAGTTAAAAAACGTGCATATGGAGATGCATTGGACAGCGAGGCAAACATGAGTGCGAAACAGAGTTTGGCATATGTACTAAATATTATTTTGCGGTTATTTGCACCATTTTTGCCATATATTACAGAGGAAATATATCATCAGTTGTATAGTTATAACTCTGTTCACAATAAAAGTAATTGGCCTAACAAGGAAGAACTTATCTATGATAAGTATTCTGAAGAAATGGGAGATAATTTCGTGCAGATATTAAACCTTGTGAGAAAAATAAAAGCAGATAATAACGTATCAGTTAAGCATCTTATACAAAAGTTGATGATAAAAGCGAGTGTAAAAGAGGATGAGTTAAATTATTCTGCTCAGCATGATTTGCAGTCAGTTTGCAATGCTGAAGTGATAGAATGGGTTGAGAGTACAGAAGCAGAGCTTATAACTGAGAATGGAAAATTTACTGTAAGTTTATTGATTGATGTAACTTAGCATTCGTATTACTATACTAATTATTTAGTTGTGAGGTAATAATGATTGGTAATTCATATAATAATAAAATTGAAGAACAAAAAGATGATTATCATGACTTCATTCAAAGGTTTTTGTTTTTGCTCGGTAAGATAAAAGAAAAGAATAAATCAATTCACACTGCTGTAGCTAGTTTTCACATATTATCTTTTTTAATAAAATACAATGCCAATTTTAATGAAGATGAAGTGTATAAAGCCGTTATCCAAGATTTCAATAATATAAAAGAAGCTAGACCAGAGCTTCAAGATGAGGCTAAAAAAGTATTGAATGGGTATATTGCAAATGGTGTTGAAACAGTGTCAATATAAGCAGTTGTGTTAAAAGTCAATAGAAAAATACTAAAAATAAATTTTTACTTAGTGGACTATAAAGCCAAAGATGCTTTTAACAC
This sequence comes from Wolbachia endosymbiont (group B) of Parapoynx stratiotata, assembly GCF_947250635.1. NCBI lineage: Bacteria > Pseudomonadati > Pseudomonadota > Alphaproteobacteria > Rickettsiales > Anaplasmataceae > Wolbachia > Wolbachia endosymbiont (group B) of Parapoynx stratiotata. The sequence goes on from NZ_OX366335.1 coordinate 1,017,237, forward strand.
ATTTTACGTAATTTAAGTTGTAGTATTTGATTTGAATTCTTTTAAGAAGTGTGGATGTGGATAAGTGCTTTCAGTCTGTGTAAGCGCACTTATCCACAACTACACTAATTTTCAATCTAAGCAGCTTTAGGGCTATATTCCTCAGTAAAAACCCTGCCATCTCTGATTAAAGAGTTAGCAAGGGAACGTTCAAAAAAGTGTGTCAAACCGAAAAAAAAGTAATAAATTGATATAAAAAATGGAGGTTTGATATGGGTCAAGCAAATAGAACTACTGGTTTGGTAGATTATAAAGAATTAGAAACAAATATCCTGTCATCTATACGAGAAGGAAGACCATTGACAGGAAGAGATGGAGCATTAACACCGTTTATAAAAAGGTTGCTAGAGGCAAGTCTGGAAGGTGAAATAGAAAGCCACATGTCAGCTAAAAGTGAAGAAAATAACCGAAGAAATGGAAGGAATGCAAAAACTTTACGTACAAGTTCAGGCTCATTTGAACTATTAACACCAAGAGACAGAGAAGGAAGCTTTGAACCGCAAATAGTCAAAAAAAGGCAAACAAGCCTACATCCAGAACTTGAAGCAAAGGTCTTAAGCACATATGCCAGTGGCATGGGATACAGAGATATAGCTTCACATGTTGAGGAAATATATGACCACAAAATATCAGCAGCAGAGATATCCAGTATTACTGATAAACTGCTACCAGTAATCAATGAATGGCGCAGCCGCCCACTGCAATCAGTGTATCCAATAGTGTTTATGGATGGCATGTTCTTTAAGGTCAAGGAGGACGGACATTGTATAAGTAAATGCATGTATAATATATTGGGCATAAATCAAAATGGCAGAAAAGAAGTATTAGGTTTTTATTTGGCTGAAAGTGAAGGAGCTAACTTCTGGTTGGGAGTTCTAAATGACCTAAAAGAGCGAGGAGTAGAAGATATTCTAATTGCCTGCATTGATGGGCTAAAAAGCTTTCCTGCGGCTATAAATAGTGTGTTTCCTAAGGCAGAAGTACAGCTATGTATAGTGCATCAGATAAGGAATTCACTGAAATATGTATCTAGCAAAGATGTAAAAGTTTTCATGAATGATTTGAAAAAAATATATCGTGCTTCAAGTAAAGAGATCGCTGAGAATTATCTGCTTGAGCTGGAAGAAAAATGGGGAGAGAAGTATCCTTTAGTTATAAAATCCTGGCAGAACAATTGGGAAAACTTATCCAGTTATTTTAAGTATTCTGGGCAAGTTAGGAAGCTGATTTACACCACCAATCCAATTGAGGGGTTGCATAGACAAATCAGGAAATTTACTAAAACTAAGGGTTCATTTACTAGTACAAATGCCTTGTACAAACAGGTATATTGTGCTATAAAAAAGGTAGAGCAAAAGTGGATTATGGCTCTCCCTAATTGGGCTTTAACTATTTCTCAACTTGATATTTTCTTTCCAGATAGATTGAAAATTGAGTTGAACTAAAAATGCGGCTTGACACACTTTTTTGAACGTTCCCTTCTTATTGCAGTCAGTTGCCGTTATACCAAATTGTTTTACATAATAATCATTAGCTTTAATCTTGTCAATAATGCCTTCACTTAAGTCAGGGTATAATTTATTTATTGCCTTTCTTATATAAAGCTTACCATCGTTACTTACGTCAATATGGTTACCATCTTTTTTGCTGTTTTCACATCCTTTTCGGTTACACTCACCATCATCAATTATTTCTTTAGTTTTCTCTTCAAGGCCACACATTTTAAATATGTCACAATTTAACTTTACCCTTAATTCTTTGTCTATTTTTTCTTCTACTTCCTTTATCAATTCACCCTTAGTATTATCATCAATCTCAAACTTAAGATCTTTCTTTAGTTCATTTTTAATCTTTTCTTTCAGTTCATCCTTAGTCTTATCATCAATCTTACAATTAAGATCTTTCTTTAGTTCGTTCTTAATATTTTTCTTTAGTTCATCCTTAGTCTTATCATCAATCTTACAATTAAGATCTTTCTCTAGTTCATTTTTAATCTTTTCTTTCAGTTCATCCTTAGTCTTGTTATCAATCTTACAATTAAGATCTTTCTCTAGTTCATTTTTAATCTTTTCTTTCAGTTCATCCTTAGTCTTATCACCAATCTCAAACTTAAGATCTTTCTTTAGTTCATTTTTAATCTTTTCTTTCAGTTCATCCTTAGTCTTATCATCAATCTTACAATTAAGATCTTTCTCTAGTTCATTTTTATCTTTCAGTTTATTCTTAGTCTTGTCATTAATCTCGGACTTAGGGTCTTTACCATCATCTAGCCTTGTATGTAAATTAATTTTCAATATATGTGGCAGTTGATGTGTATGACTTACATGCCTATTATTTGAATAAGGGAAAGTGTTCTTTAACATAAAATTGCTCCATTAATAAATAAAAGTTACTAAAAAGTTAACATAAAATAGAAATGTATACTAACAATGTATACACCTTCATTACTTTCATATAATATAAACAATACCTTCTGGTACTGACATTTGTTCAGGAGAAAATGCTGATCCTGTGTGCGTATCTAATATAGAAGCATTTATCGCATCCACACAAGCTTTGCATTCAGGATTACTATCACATTGTCCTTTGATACGATGGTCTGGAGAAATTTCAAGATAGTTGTCACTTTTATCAATAATTTTTTTACATTTTGCAAACACTAAACCACTAGATTTCTTAGTAATGGCATCTTTAAGCTCTCCAGAAGTTGCATCAACTACTATTGAAAGCTTTGAAAAGTCCATTGGTTTTTTAGGTTCTGGACAAGTAGGTATTTTTACATCAGGACATTTTACATCAGGACAAGGAGGTATTTTTATATCAGGAAGCTGTATATCTAATTCGAGTCTATCACAACACGGATCAAAGTGGTCATGGCAATGTGGGTTAAAGTGGTTATGACAATGTGGGTTAAAGTGGTTATGACAATGTGGATCAAAATTATGATGGTACCGTGGGTCAGTTGTGCAAGCTGTGCGCGTAGGAATACATGAACCAACACGTGGAGATGAGGAAAAATTATAATTCATAAGAATGCTTTAAAAAATAACTATTAGATTATTATAGGATAAAAAAGTTAATGATTTAATAACTCTAAGGTTAAAACTAGCATATACAAACTTACAGTACATTTCAAAATACGACTTTAATATAGAAGATATTCGCATTGAAAAGCTTTGCCACAGCAAAATAATGCTAAGATTTCAAGAAAAAGCTGTCAGTAGTCAAATTAGTTGTGTTAATTTTGGTAGAACTGCTATAGCCACTGCAAATGACAAGCAAGCATCTGTTTATTATATTTTTAAGCAAAATGTGAAGCACATGGTTTCCCATGTGCTCTTTGAATCACATGTAGCTAGGATAGCATTATGTGAGTCGATGAATTGTTTGAGAAAACAATCTTCTAGTAAAGAAACCCAAATCCATCAGAAAGCTGTATATTTAATTCGAGTCTATCACAACACGGATCAAAGTGGTCATGGCAATGTGGGTTAAAGTGGTCATGGCAATGTGGGTTAAAGTGGTTATGACAATGTGGATCAAAATTATGATGGTACCGTGGGTCAGTTGTGCAAGCTGTGCGCGTAGGAATACATGAACCAACACGTGGAGATGAGGAAAAATTATAATTCATAAGAATGCTTTAAAAAATAACTATTAGATTATTATAGGATAAAAAAGTTAATGATTTAATAACTCTAAGGTTAAAACTAGCATATACAAACTTACAGTACATTTCAAAATACGACTTTAATATAGAAGATATTCGCATTGAAAAGCTTTGCCACAGCAAAATAATGCTAAGATTTCAAGAAAAAGCTGTCAGTAGTCAAATTAGTTGTGTTAATTTTGGTAGAACTGCTATAGCCACTGCAAATGACAAGCAAGCATCTGTTTATTATATTTTTAAGCAAAATGTGAAGCACATGGTTTCCCATGTGCTCTTTGAATCACATGTAGCTAGGATAGCATTATGTGAGTCGATGAATTGTTTGAGAAAACAATCTTCTAGTAAAGAAACCCAAATCCATCACAAAGACTATTACAAGCGTCATAACAGTTGTGATATGAATTAAAGTGATTGCTGCAGAAGTTACCAGCACAAGGTGTGAGTGGATTTACATAAGCTTGTGCACAGTGCGAAATTGGTGCTGGTAAAACTTGAGCTTGTGCACAGTGCGAAATTGGTGCTGGTAAAACTTGTGTTGGCAAATTGGAAGCCGTACAAGGTGATTTTGGGAAATGACTATAATTGTAAACCATAATAATCCTTAAAAAAATACTATGATATTATTATAAGTTAAAATAATTAAAAATTTAATAATATTATTGTAGATTTAGTATACCAACCAACAGAAACTTCCTTTCAGTTTTTACTGTATCTTCGCCAATTTTGCATACAGCCCATCTTTACTCATTAGAGAATCATGAGTACCGACTTCTTCCACTTTCCCGCAATTAATCACTATAATCTTGTCAGCTTTGAGTGCGGTTGATAGCCTGTGCGTAATTATAATTGTTGTTCTGTTTTGCATTAATTTGCTCAGTGCTTTTTGCACGAGGTTCTCACTTTTATAATCAAGGGCAGAGGTTGCTTCATCAAGTATTAAAACCTGAGGATTTTTCAGTATTGCTCTTGCTATTATGATGCGTTGTTTTTGTCCTTCGGAAAGCTTTAGTCCTCTTTTTCCTACAAATGTATCAAATTTATCCGGCAGCTTATCAATAAATTCCATCGCATAAGCGCTGATAGCTGCTTGCTTCACTTCTTCATATTCAGCACCCGGTTTGCCGTATAGTATATTTTCCATTATTGAGCAAGAAAATATCATATGATCTTGTGGTACTAAGCCAAACAACGATCTTAGATCATTTAGCGCAATTGTCTTAATATTCTGTCCATCGATAGTAATGCTGCCTTCACTTGGATCGTGAAAACGGAGCAGAAGCTTTAAAATGGTGCTTTTACCACTGCCAGATGGTCCAACAATTAACACTGATTGACCTGCCTCTATAGAAAATGATACGTTATTTAATGCTGGCTTATCAGCATAAAAAAATGTTACATCGTTAAACGCAATTTCTTTTTGAATACTATTAATTCTTATAGGATTTTCGCCATTTACTATAGAGCTTTTCATGTTCGTAAACTCAAACAAACGCTCTACAATTCCAAGACCTCGTTGTAGGTCACTGACGTTATCGCTCAAATTGTTGACAGCTCCTGCCGCAAGCGCTGAATAAAACACAAATGAGGAGAGTTCTCCAATAGTTATATTATTGCTTAAGACTTCTTTTATTCCAAAAAAAAGCAAAATAACTAGCGAACCTATCACACACGTGATAACTAGAGTTACTAAAATAGCACGCAAGAGTACTAATTTTACGTACGATTTTGATACTGAGTTTAGATGTTTCTGAAAACGAATTTTTTCATTTTCTTCTAGTACAAATGATTTAATGGTTACTATAGATCTAAAATTTTCCTCACTAAATGATGCAAGCTCACTTAATTTATCCTGAGCAAAGCGTGCATAATTGCGAACTTTTTTTCCAAGTGAAGTCATGATAATGAGCAGTACGGGTATTATTGCAGCTGCATATGCGGTTAAATGTAGATTTGTGTATAACAGCATTGCAACACTACCAGTTAGTACCACTGCATTCCTCAATATTGTCAATAAGCTGCTGTTTATTATCGATTGCAATGTAGAGGTATCAGTAATTAATGCTGAGATAACATCTTGCACACCTGTATTCTCAAAGAAACTTGGTTGTAAATCAGTAATACTGCTATATAAGTCATATCTGATTCTTGCGATAACTTTTTCGCTGCCAACACCAATAAAATATAACCGAATAAATGCAGTGAGAGAAATGCCTAAAACTATCAGTATTGCAACTACGAGCTTGGTAGTAAAGTTATGCTCTGCGCCAGAATCAATTATGTTGCTTAAGCCCCTACCAAAAAGAAGAATCGTTAAAGCTGAAAATAGAACTGCAATAAAAGCTATGCTAAAATAATGTAGACTAGGTTTTATATAGTAAAATAGCTGCTTAATGTTAGATCGCATTTTATTTTAAAGTTAAGTATTTAGCTTCAGGAAAAAGTTACAATATTAGTTTACAGTGTACTTCGTTAGAGCAATACGTTCAAGAAACTTTAGCTTGATTTCTACTGAAGGAAAAACGCTGCGAAATTACAGAAAGTTAGCAAAAAAAACTACTGAATAGACCAGAGTTTAATATTCATTTTGTTCCAATATGTAATGCTACTATTCCATAGCTCATATTATAGAACTCAACATTCTTAAAGCCTATCTCTTCAATTTCCATTTTAAAATTAGTTTGAGTTGGAAATTCTCTGATGCTTTTCACTAAATATTCATAAGAACCCTTATCTTTAGCAACTATGCTACCAATTTTAGGAATTACTTTAAATGAGTATAAGTCATAAAATTTGGTGAATATCTCATTTTGATAATGCATAGGGGCAAATTCCAAGCAGACAAATTGTCCATTTTGCTTCAATACCCTATATGCTTCACTTAAAGCCTTTTTACGGTCAGAAAAGTTTCGAATACCAAAAGCTACTGTATAATAATCAAATTCGGAATCTTCAAATGGTAAGCTCTCTGCATTTGCACATACCCAATTGAAATTTAGCTGATTTGAATTTATAGCTTTATCACGCCCTTTGTCCAGCATGTTTTGATTTATATCACATACTGTAACTTGAGTACTTGGTTCACCTCTTGCTATTCTTATAGCTATATCTCCGGTTCCTCCAGCAATATCCAAAACCTTGGAGTGATTTTTAAAATGCACACTACTTACCATCTTCTCTTTCCATAGCCTGTGCATTCCAAGGCTCATTATATCATTCATAATGTCGTAGCGATTTGCTACAGAATCGAAAACCTCTTTAACTAATTGTGATTTATCCATATTTTATACAGAGATTAGCAGTTAAATTAATATACTAATGAGAAAAATATACTACAATTAAACATATTTAATCCAGTAAATCATTAGTGTCGACAGCTTTTTCACAAAATATCATCTCTCTTATTATGATATTATCTGTAGCAGTTGTTGATATGGCAACAGACTTATACTCAGTTGCATTGCCAAGTATTGCCAACTATTTTAAGGTGAAAGGTAATATAGCGCAGCTTACGATCAGTTTAAATTTATTAGGAGTTGCAATATCTGGATTGATTTATGGCCCATTGTCAGACTATTATGGTAGGCGCCTAATAATGCTTATTGGTATGACAATTTTTACTTTGGCAAGTATTGTATGTTGCATAGCTGATAATATTATACTTTTAATATTAATCCGTTTTATACAAGGAGCTGGAGCTGGTGTTGCAGGCGTTGTCGGATATGCAGCAATCAGGGATATGTACTCAGGTAGTGAATACTCAAGAGTAATCTCAAAGTTAAATATGGTAGTAGCACTTTCACCTGGAATAGCTCCAGTGGTAGGCAGTTATATAATTTCACATGGTTATAGTTGGAAGTTTTTGTTTTTTATCATATCACTTGCCGCAATTATTATGCTCATTTTTATTTACTTGAAGCTGCAAGAAACGCTGACTGTAAATAAAAGTAAAGCCAGTATTAATATCTTCAAGCAATATATATCAATATTCAGGAATTATCGTTTCCTTGGGTTTTCAGCCATTCATGGATTAACTTTCATGTGGCTTTGGGCATACATTGCTAACTATCCGTTCATATTTGAATCAATGGGTATTGAAGTACAATATTTTGGCTATCTCATATCAATCATAGTCATATTTTACGTAATCGGCACTTTAATTAACAGAAGGTACGTACCAAAAATAGGAGTGAGCAAGATGCTAATCATAGGTTTGGTATTACCAATAATATCTGATGGTTTATTGGTATATTTTTATTTCATGAACAAATTGAACGTACTTATTCTTCAAGTTCTTTGGATTCCAAGCAATATAGGACTTGCACTCGTAATCAGCAATAACGTAACTTCTGCTTTAGAAACGGTCAAAAGTATAGGGCTTGGTAGTGCAGTTCTCTCATTTTGCAATATGATGTTTGGGGCTGTTGGAATATACATAGTAGGAAAATTCTTTTCTTATGGCATTTTACCAAATTTACTATTAACAGTTGTATGTTCTATAATTGCAATTCTTATATATAGTTTACTTAAATACACTGAAAAACACGAAGGATAATCATTATTTCTACAACCAAGAGTTCATGAATTATTAACTACCTTACTATAGTAATGCAATTTTATAGAGAAGTGTTAAATGAATTATTCAATCAGAAATATAGATGCTGCTTTACTTGATGCTGCTAAAAGAGGTGATCTTAATGAAGCAAAGCGCCTAATAACTGAAGAAGCTGATGTTAATGCATATGATGGATCTCAAGGTAATTCTCTATATTGGGCTGTTAAAAATAATCATTCTGATATAGCAAAAGTTCTATTAGATAATGGAGCAGATTTTATTGCTTATGACTCTTCTCGAGAACGCCACGTGTTAAATAAATACAAAGAAGTAAAAGCTGAGCATTGTAAGGTTTCTCTACATCTGGCTGCCAGACTTGGCGACTTGAAAGCAGTAGAAGACCTATTAAAGAAAGAAGCAAATGTTAATACAAAAAATGATAAAGGACAGACTCCTTTAGATTTAGCTAAGACAGAAGAAATAAAAAATCTATTACAAAGCATAAAAGATGCCAATGACAAATTGCTTGAAGCTGCTAAAAGCGGTAATATTGATGATGTAGAAAATCTGTTAAATAGAGAAGAAAAAGTACAGGTTAACGCAGAAAATGAATTTGAAGAGACCCCTCTACACTTATCTGCTCAAAATGGACATAAAGACGTAGTGGAATTTCTACTCAGCAAAGGAGCAAAAATTGATGCAAAAAATGAATTTGAAGAGACTCCTCTACATTTGGCTGCTCAAAATGGACATAAAGGTGTAGTAGAATTTCTACTCAGCAAAGGAGCAAAGGTTGATGCAAAAAGTGATGATCTAAATACCCCTTTACATTTTGCTGCTAAATATGGACATAAAGACGTAGTGGAATTTCTACTCAGCAAAGGAGCAAAGGTTGATGTAAAAAATGAATTTGAAGAGACTCCTCTGCATTTTGCTGCTAAAAGTAGATATAAAGATACAGAAAGGATAGTAGAATTTCTACTTGATAAAGGAGCAGACGTTAATGCACAAAATAATGCAGGAGAAACCCCTTTACATTTAATTCTTCAAAAAATAGACCTAGATATAGATACAGATAAATTCTACACTCTACTGAACAAAAAAGGCATCAATGTTAATCTAACAGATAAAAATAAAGAGACTCCTTTGCATTTTTTTTTTAAAAAGAAAGCGATGGAGATACCTGAATTGGACGATCTACTGAAAGTAGAAAGTATCAATGTTAATTTACAAAATATAGATGGAAAGACTCCTTTACACCTGGTAATTGAAAAAAACAACTGGAATACATTACCTAATGTATCGTGGAGCCGTGAAAAGATGGTCGATATTCTAATAGAAATGAAGGCAAATGTTAATGCAGTAGATAAGGATGAGAGGACTCCTTTACATTGGGCTGCAGGATATGGTAGAAAAGAGATAGTAAAAGCTCTAATAAACGCAGAAGCAAATGTTAATGCACAAGATAAATATGGAAAGACTCCTTTAGATTTAGCTAGCACAGAAGAAATAAAAACTCTATTACTAAAACCCCCCAAAAAAATTGATGACAGTATAGCATCAAAAGATAATGAAGTAGGTCAAGAGGAAGATGTTGGACAAGAAGGTAATGTCCAACCAGTTACACAAGAGCAAGACCCAAAGGAAGAACAACAGGAGATCAGTGCAGAAGAAGAAAGTGATGTAAAAATTGGAGCTGCTGATAACGGACATTCTATTGACATAACACTTACACAAAATGGTGTTAGTCCACGAAGTGAATCATCAACAAATGAAGAACAGCCAAGCTCTTTTTTTAGTAACTTGTTTAGTATACTTATGAAGCCTTTTTCTTTAATAGGGGGGAACGTTCAAAAAAGTGTGTCAAACCGAAAAAAAAGTAATAAATTGATATAAAAAATGGAGGTTTGATATGGGTCAAGCAAATAGAACTACTGGTTTGGTAGATTATAAAGAATTAGAAACAAATATCCTGTCATCTATACGAGAAGGAAGACCATTGACAGGAAGAGATGGAGCATTAACACCGTTTATAAAAAGGTTGCTAGAGGCAAGTCTGGAAGGTGAAATAGAAAGCCACATGTCAGCTAAAAGTGAAGAAAATAACCGAAGAAATGGAAGGAATGCAAAAACTTTACGTACAAGTTCAGGCTCATTTGAACTATTAACACCAAGAGACAGAGAAGGAAGCTTTGAACCGCAAATAGTCAAAAAAAGGCAAACAAGCCTACATCCAGAACTTGAAGCAAAGGTCTTAAGCACATATGCCAGTGGCATGGGATACAGAGATATAGCTTCACATGTTGAGGAAATATATGACCACAAAATATCAGCAGCAGAGATATCCAGTATTACTGATAAACTGCTACCAGTAATCAATGAATGGCGCAGCCGCCCACTGCAATCAGTGTATCCAATAGTGTTTATGGATGGCATGTTCTTTAAGGTCAAGGAGGACGGACATTGTATAAGTAAATGCATGTATAATATATTGGGCATAAATCAAAATGGCAGAAAAGAAGTATTAGGTTTTTATTTGGCTGAAAGTGAAGGAGCTAACTTCTGGTTGGGAGTTCTAAATGACCTAAAAGAGCGAGGAGTAGAAGATATTCTAATTGCCTGCATTGATGGGCTAAAAAGCTTTCCTGCGGCTATAAATAGTGTGTTTCCTAAGGCAGAAGTACAGCTATGTATAGTGCATCAGATAAGGAATTCACTGAAATATGTATCTAGCAAAGATGTAAAAGTTTTCATGAATGATTTGAAAAAAATATATCGTGCTTCAAGTAAAGAGATCGCTGAGAATTATCTGCTTGAGCTGGAAGAAAAATGGGGAGAGAAGTATCCTTTAGTTATAAAATCCTGGCAGAACAATTGGGAAAACTTATCCAGTTATTTTAAGTATTCTGGGCAAGTTAGGAAGCTGATTTACACCACCAATCCAATTGAGGGGTTGCATAGACAAATCAGGAAATTTACTAAAACTAAGGGTTCATTTACTAGTACAAATGCCTTGTACAAACAGGTATATTGTGCTATAAAAAAGGTAGAGCAAAAGTGGATTATGGCTCTCCCTAATTGGGCTTTAACTATGTCTCAACTTGATATTTTCTTTCCAGATAGATTGAAAATTGAGTTGAACTAAAAATGCGGCTTGACACACTTTTTTGAACGTTCCCTATTTAGCTCCCAAAATTAAAGAAGACATAGTAAATGGAAGACAGCCAAGAGATTTGAAGCTAGCTTATTTAAGAGAAGTACCAATGTTATGGAGTGACCAACTGGAGAAGTTTTACGGCTTAGAATCTTAATTTACAAAAGCAATAGGCAATGGAAAAGACTATGTGCCAGAAAACCAATACTTTAAAACAAAGAATTAAGGTAAACTAGTTTTACAGGAACTGATACTTAACTATGTAATAAAAATATTGATAATCTTAAACATACATGTGAAACGATTCCAGAACTCCAAAGTTATTGCGTAAGAGATAAATGTTCCTGATAGCCCTTCTCCCGCTGAATCATGTGGTGGGTCTGATAAAGGAAATTCTGTAGGTATCACAAAAGTCAATTCAATCAAACACAAAAGGCTATACCTATAAAAGAATAAACATCAAGAGAGAAAAATAATTTCTTTAGAAGAATCTCTAAATTATTAAGTCAACACTTATCCCCCTACTATTTCTTCTCACCTTGAGAGTATGGCTTATACTTCAAAAAATCTTACTTTGAAGATACATCAATTTTTTTACCCCTCCAAGACCTTTCTTTTGTTTACTAATTTTAGTTGACTTCATTAACACACTACTATTTCTTTCGAAGCTCCCATCTTTTGCAGCTGGTCTAAACTATCGATTGGCTTCATAAGAGTAGATGGAACACCTGATTCTTTCACTACAAAATTTGATTGTTTAATAGTTTCAGCTGACTCTATAAGTATTCTACCGTTTCTTTCAAAACCTTTATCGTTAACAGCTTGTAGAACACTTTTTCCTCCTAAAAAGCAGCTTTCCCCTAAACTTGATTGATCTTTTAATTTGTCAAACTTCTCCTGGTTCTCTCCATCAAGCTTTACTTTTATTATATTACTATCACCAGGACACAGATGAATACTAATCTCTCCTACTTCAGTGGTAAAGGACATTTCAATGCTATCTCCTAAGACATCTGTATAATTTCTTTTTTTTCCTATGCTTTCAACTCTTATTATACTTTCCCCAATCTGTAAGATGCTACTTTCTATACTGAAATTTTCATTCACCTTACTATTCATAACCTTTGCAACTTCAACGATACTGTTTTGTGGCCACATGAAAAGAACAAGATTGTTATCTATTTCTACTTTCAGATCATTATCTTTAACTTGTTCATTTTTGTTTACTAAACCTCTATATGCGATACTTTTTAATTCGTCCTTAATTTTTTTACATTCTGTAAAAATAGGTTCATCACTTCCGTACATAGCTTCATCTATCATTCCGTCATTGTAAAAATCAGACTCTATTTTTGCACCTGCTAATAGTAGCTTATTGACAATATTGAATAAAGGTTCTAAAGCCTCTTCCCACTCATCTATTGCCTCCTCCCCATTGTCCTTATAACGTGATCTAGTAGTAGGAGTTATACGCATAACACTGCTAGCATTAGCAATGTCAATTATTTTTTTTAATATAAAATTCGACACACTACATTCATAGTGATCACAGCGTAAATTTAGCTTTATTTTTCTTTTCAAATATTCATCTATTAAATGTTCCATCTTTTCTAGAGTGACCTTTGCAGAATTTTCATATCTATTTTCATGAAACTCTTTCATTATACTTTCCATCTTGTCATGAAATTCATCAATCGAAGCTTTTTCGCTCTCAGTTAACAGATTTACTAAATTCATTAAAATTGAGTTCTCTGGAATAAAAGAACTTTCAACAACAGTATTGTTGTCTTCAACAACGGACTCATGCCAGTCATCAGTTTGTTCTTGATCTAACAATGATGGACTAGGCTCCAGAGTTTGCTGACCAAAACGTTCCATGTGCTGTTCTTCAGTAGCTAATCCACCATTTGCATGAACTTGCTTAGTTCCTAAAATATATTCTAATATCATAATCCCTCAATCTATAGATATATTATGTACATAATTAGCATGAATAAAAGCTAATGCAAGTATAATTTTTCATATTTTTTAGAGAGTTGTCTTCTCCTGCTGTCACTTCATGTATCTTTGCTATCCAACAAAAAATCGTTTCTGGACAACCTCTGTAGTATGACGTTCTTGGCCCATATATGGTATTATGTAAAAGTTAGAATTAAACAGCAACCTAACAATTGCCAAGGATAAAAAAACTTCAAGAAAAACATTTTCTATATTAATAGATACAAAAATTTTATTGGAATTTACAGGAAATACAATACTCCTCAGCGTCATAAAGATTTTAAATGTTTACTCTGTTCAAAAAGATAAAAATAGATCGTATATTTGTGAGAACAAGTTGCGTAAAAATGAGGTTGTAAAAATAGAAGTTTGAAATCTTTGCAATAAAGTTAGGCAAACTAGTTCATATGTAGATGTGGGTGAAATGGGCTAATATGGCTAGTTTTAGCGTATAGCAAAATCACTATATTAAAAAGTTCGTATGTATCGTTTGGTAGTCCAATCCATACCAAAAAAACTTGTTCTCACCGCACTTGGTTTTGAGCGCTGAAAATGGTTGATTTACTTGAGATATTAATAATATAGTTTACTGAATTAATAGTAATTCATTTGAGAATAAAAAGAAAAATTTATGATAATTTTACATTTCAAATCGATATTGTTCTTTTTATAAAAAATATTCCTATACTGCGCAAGGTCAAGTTTTAACCACATCAATTTTTCTTTCAAATTAAATCTTATCTTTTACAATGGGTCTTACGTTTAAATTATTTGATACCCAAAATTAAGGAAGCCATTTTAAACGGCACACAACCTCAGCATCTAAAACTAGCTGATTTGAAGGAAATATCACTCTCATGAGAGGAGCAAATGAAGGTGCTTTACGGACAAGAGTCTTAATAATAGTCTTCTATATTATTGTTAATAAACACCACCATAAAATATCTTACTATTACCCACAAATAAAAACATAGTATTGTATTTACTCAAATAATTTAATTTTATTAACCTGAAAGCTTATTGGATTAAAATTATTAAACTAAGAGTTATAATTTTAGCAACTAAAAGCTGTAAATTGCACCATATAAACAGTTATTTCAAGCAAAAGTTATGCCATTAAGAGCTACGCAACAAACATTTATATTTGTGGGTAATAGTAAGATAAAATATGCAGAAACAACCTAGAAGACCGATTACAACCAATGCGTAAATATAGAGTAAAGAAAACTTCATCCACCTATTAACTTCTACCTACTACCTCTACTATTGCTATGGTTATAAACTCTACTCACTCCATCAATTTTATCTAATGCAGACTGCGGGTTACCAAAATCAATTGATATCACTCTTTCTCCGCCTAATTGTAATGCTCCTCCACCTCCACGCTGTGGGTATTGGAGTCCTAAAAATTGTAATAGTAATGGATCAATTTCATGTTGAATTCCTGGATGATCTTGAATCAGTCTACCCCTAGGAGAAGATAGAGGATCATTTTGGAATAATTGTGAAATATTTCTTCTCCGATTTTTAAAGTATTGTTCATTTCTTTGAGATTGTCTAGTGTCATTTCCAATGCCTACACTAAGAAGACCACGTATATAACCTATAATACCCTCACCTTTCTCTCCAAAGTTATTATTTCCCTGTAAAGCTTGATCAATAGCTTGGTTAATATCCCTAGCATTTTCGTATACCCATATGCCACAATTATGGCCATCTGTTTGCTGATGAACGGAAACATTATGGACATTATCATCGTTAATATCACATTCTCTTAAAGCTCCTCGAATATTATTGTCAATACCACTATCTGGACCAAGTGAATCAGCATAATACCCATAATAATTTCCATTTTGGTGTACAATAACTAATGTAACCCAATGACGATTACCTACATTAATAATAGCAATTAATCTATCTTTTTCACCCGAATCTACTTTTTGTTTAAAGTTAGCTATGTGACTACTTAATAAGCCCCTACCTGTTGGATCATTTTGATTTCCATCGACTCCTACTGAAGTTATTGTAAAATCATGACGATTATTAGTTGGATTAGATCGATCATCATAGAAAGTATATTGTTGTGCAGCGAAAAACATGTCATGAGTTTGTAGCCAATAACGATAATTTTGATTATCTGTTGCAAAGTCTAGTGCAAGTAGATCATGCACATCTTCTATCTCACGAGCGTTGTTTCTACGAAGGATAGCATTTATTTGTTGTAATATTCCTTGTGCTGTAGGAGTACCACCTCCCCTTATTCTTGACTTTAATGTTTCTATTACCTGTGCTCTAGTACCTTGCAAGTAACTAAACGGAACATGTAGATTGTCGCCTATATCAAGCAAAAAAATCGAATTTTGTCCTGGTGCTTTTTCTTCGTAAAAACGCCTAAAGTTTTCACGAGTCTGATCTGATAATAGACCTTCTGGTGGATTCTCATCAATAACACTTTCAGGTCCCACTAATCCTCCTGGTCTTGAACCGCGAACATGACGATCAAGCTTGTGTACATACTCTTCTCTTCCTATCCCTTCTGGGAAAAGTATAAGATTACCTGCTTCGCGTGCATCTCTATTAAACACAATAGGAAACAAAACCACCTCATTTCCAGAAGTAATAGGTATAAATCCTCTGTGTTGTTTCTTAAGTCTTCCGATTTCTTGTCTCGCATCATTTTGCTGTTGTCCTACTTCTTCTGCATTATTAGCAAGTCTTAACACATATCCAATTGGGTGAGTATCTAGGTCATTCTCTCTAGGTTGTCTTAATAATAAAAGATCTAATCTCTGTTCTGTAATTCTTGTGAGTATTACCCTTTCTCCTTCTTCTTCCTGCCCCCTTTTTAAACTATATGTTTGACCAACTTTATACATAGCAAGCACTTTATAAGGATTATCACTAGCATAAAATGTACCATGTAGTATAGAACGGAACTTATCCTCACTATTAACATTTATTGTATCCACAAGCGGCATCAATGCTCCAGAGATCTCTTGAAATAATCCTCTATGCTGAGCTATATTTTTCCAGCCATCATTCACAACTTGATTTAAAGTATTATGTACATTTTCAGTATTGGGCACTTGTACAAGATCACCAGCAAGAAAATTATTTGCATTATTATTTTGGTAATCGTGATATAAACCAAGGTCATTTGGTAGATCAATATCTAGTTCAAGTTGATTATTAAGTGTGCATGAAACTTCCCACACATGAACATCATTTCCATTAACATTAAGAGTCTGTAAATTGATGGCTCCTTGTTGTTGCGCATCGTGAGCTCTAATATGAAGTATAACTATATCAGAACCTTCAGCATGAAAGACCATAGTTAAACATCTTAAACCCTCATCACCATGTCTAAATATGTACTTTGTTATAGGTGCTTCGTCTTCCTCTTCTAGTTCTAAAGGGTGCCTATCAAAAGCACTACTTCCAAAAGCAAAGCCAGTTATGCAATCAAATATTCTATTATAATTCTCTGCATTTCTTGGTATTTCAGCAGGAAGATGGTGAAGCAAGAAATCTCTAACATTTTCTCTAATGCCTTCATTCTCCAAACACTCAAATAATCTTTGTACTAAAGGAAATCTATCCTGTTGAAGTTCTACTGTATCAACACTAAAAGGATCTAGATCTAAATTAAAATTTAATCCAACACAGACAGTATTTCTTGATTCAGTATGGATAGGTATAAATGAAGAAGTGTGTAACCTTCCAGCGTAGCCTATGGCACAGTTTAATGTAACATCTGACGGTGTGTCAAATATAGCAAGATTAATAACAATAGGAATATTTTCTCTTTCTGCTTGATGACGTACAAGAAATGCAACATGTGTGTTTCTAGGAGATAAATCAAGATCGATGCCTATTGTGTAGCGATGACTAAAATTTGCTAAGAAACCTAATAAAAACCCGTGACCCTCAAATCTTTGATTGCGATTTTCAATATTATTTTCCAGTACTTGTCTGTAATTATTATAGATGTCAGTTATGTATGGCAAAATTTCTCTGCGTATTCTATCTCTTACATCTTGTCTTCTATCACTCGCTAGCATTTCCATAAAATTATCAATTCCTTGTTGACCCTGTGCTACTTGCGCAAAATTGACCAACCTACCAAGTTGTCTACGCTGATTTTGATTGAGGTGTCTTCCTTCTATTTCCTTAATTGTTAGTCTGTGATCTCCTAAGAGCCGTCTAATAAGATTGATTTCAGATGCTGAATATTTGGCAAATTTATCCCTACCTTGACGATCTTTTTCACGAATTACCTCGAATACCGTTGCAATTGCCTCTCCCTGACTCTTGCCCTTTCCGTGCATGCATACTTTGTATTGCTCAAAATTTAGGTCTTCTTCCCTTAAATTTGGATTTTGCCGTCTAATCTCTTGTACTAGAGCATTTCTCTCCCTTGTACTGAACCTCAACCCATCACTATTAGGACGATCAGAAATACTGTAGCATCTGACAACTTGCTGTCCGTCACGATAAACAGCAACTTTTAGGTTTGCCGTATTTCGATTTTCACCATTACGTGGATTAACACCATGGTTATCAAAACGAAAATAGACTCTCTCATTTGCATTTAAGATATTAGCATCATGTGCAGTAGAAAACATACTAAAAAAGAATACAGGAAGGAAACGACCTGCACTTACATGATACAAGAAAGATGGACATTGATCTAAAAAAGATTCAAATCCTTGTCTGAATCCTTCAAGATCTCCATCCACCAAACTCCTAATAAGTCCATCACCATTACTCATACAAAATACCCCTTATTTACTACGACCAGAAACACCAAGAGTTCATAAGTGGATTACTTATTACCACTAAGCGTAAAGACGCTTTTTTTCTTATAAGAAGAAACACCACTTACACTAGGAGTTCCAAGCTCAGACTGCGGACTATCATCAACTGGCAAAGTTGTTTTCTTACTACCATGAGCTTTAGATCGTGATCGCAAATTACTGCAAGGACCATCACCTACAGGACCAGGTGGTAAAATTGTTTTCTCTAACTCAGAGAATAATTCTTCTGCAAACAGACCGTAATCTACATTTACTCTTTTACCTTCCCTACCGCATAATCTAAGGTCTCTTATTATTAGTTTTTTAAAGAGCTCAAACTTTTCAGGAAAGCAATCTTTGGCAAATGACATCATATCTAATATTTCTTTTTTCTCTATTTCTTTTTCTTCATCAGTCTTATAAATGTCTTCTCGTCTCCAATTGACTATTAACTCTGCAAATACACCACTTGTAGGAACTGTATAATTAGAAGTATTAACAGCAGCTTTTCTGTATTGATACAAGCTACCACATTCCCAAAATTCCATAATAAGAGATCTAGCTTGAACATTTGATTCAGGATTTTTCAACATCACATCTGAAAGAGAGGAAAGAAAAAGCTCATAGTCTCGCTGTGAGAATATTTTGTCCGAACAGTCTCCTCTTGCTGAAACTTCTTTATAACACCAGCACTGTACCAAATCATGAACCGTATCAAAAAAACATGACTCTATTAATTCAGCAAAAAGGGAATATACTCCTTTATCTTTCTGTGATAATTTCTGTAAAAGAGTATCTTTATCGACTATCTTATTTACACAAAAATCTAAAATAGGGGCGTCTTTCTCAACAGATTGAACGCGAGAAAGAGCAAGAATAGCTTCTGTGAGCTTCTTTTCCTTATCTTTTTCCTCTAACTGATTATAAAAATACTCTACCCCTTCGCTCCACTTAAGTTTTACAGCACTGTCAAAACCTTCTACTGCATCATACTTCTTTAATTCCCCAGATTCTCTATCGATCCAGAAATCAAATACAGGACCTTTCCTCTTTATGCTATCTAGTAACGAGTTTCGTACGTATTTGCCAATTTCAGTTTCAGTTTTACCATCAAATGCACCAGGAGGAAACTTGTTCCTATAAGATTCAAATCTTTTTTGAAAGAGAGGATGAATTTTATCCACTACACAGTAACTACAAGCCATCTCATATTTGCGAAGTGGATTATCTATTCCACCTATTTTTTCTTCAGTAAAACTTTGACCTAAAGCAGCATTATCCAACCTTACACCTGACCAGCAACCTTCATCTTGAAATACATTGTGCAAAAACTTCAACTTATCACCCTTAAAGTATTTTATGTGCTCCATAAAGTTATCTTGAAGGACTCCCACCCATCTCTTGATAGCTGACTTCCTCCCGGCAACAACTGCTGGATCTGGATGTTTAATAGCTTCCTGTAATTTTTTGGACATCGTAGCCCGAAGCTCTTTCTGTGTTGGCATTATCCCCCCTATTAAGTATTAACAGTGTCATGTAAAAAAGGCATTATACAGAAATTAGAATGGATTGCAATATTAAAATTACCAGAATAGAGGGTTTAATAAAAAAACGTTATGGCTAAAACTTCTTTTCTTGAATTTTCTCAATATAATCAACAGAAAGACCAGTAGTTTGAGTTATAATGTCAATAGAAACTCCTGCTTTAAGTAGATTCTTTGCAACCTCAATTTTCTCTGCTTTTCTGCCTTTTTCATGGCCGATTTGGATGCCTTCTTGTCTACCTTCTTGTCTACCTTTTTGAGTGGCATCATCGAGTTTTTGAGCGAGGACAGCCTGTTCATCACGAATACGCTTTATCTCTTGTTCATAGGCTATAAATTCTTTTTCTGACCAGTTGAACCTATTTAATTCTTCATACGCTCTTTTAATTATTAGATCACTTCCTATTATTCTCTCTAGCTCTTCTTCACTAGTTTCATCTGCATATCTAAAGAAGTAGACCCATTTTTCAACTATACTTGAAAGCTGATCTTCTTTTGTTTTTGGAAATTTAGGCAACTCAATAAATATAAAGTAAAAATCTTTTAGATCACGTTCATTAGTATCTTCATCGCGAATAGTATGCTTTGATTTGTACTCAGACTTATCAGGAAATAAAATACAATCTGCTATAGCAATAAAGATAATTTCCTTAAGGTCCTGGTATTGATCACCTTTATCGGCTTGTCTTGAATAGGCTTTAGCAGCATAGTATTGGGCACGTTTCTCGAAGCCTTTGGTTTTAGCGACCTGCATTTCAATAATCCATTGCACCCCCGTGGAATCTCTACATAATACATCAACAATGCTTTGCTTTTTAGAGGCAATATCAGGGTCTTGAATAGTACTTAAAAACTCTATATCCTTTATTTCATTTTTGCCAGTAAAACCCAGAATATCATTGAGAAAGTGAATGAGGATGTCTTTATTCTTTTCAGTGCCAAAGATACGGCGAAATGCGACATCATTCTTGGGATCCAGAAACTTCGAGAGAGCCATAGCAAGAGTACCTAAAAAGCATTAATAATTATACACAATTCTGAAGAAATATTCAACTAAAATGCAAACATAGAAGTTTTTGTATATCTTTGTTTGGTAGTATTAACATGTATAATATTTATGGCAAACATCTCAATAAGGTATCAGATAGCACAAAAAGTAAGGAACTGGAGGTTAAAGCGAGGATATACTCAAAAAGATTTAGCGAAGAAAGTCAGTGTAACGTATCAAGTAGTACTACAATATGAAAAAGGAACACGTAAAATTTCGATTGAAAAGTTGTATGCTATAGCAGAGATATTGTCGATTGGTATTGTAGACCTAATTCCTGTATCAAATGAAAAAATCTGTCTTGAAGATGAGGGAGAAGAAATATTAAATCTAGTAAGAAAATATAAAACGATTAATGATCAAGAGTTGCGCAAGGTGTTTTACTTGCTAACAAAATTTACCCGAGTTGGTGAGAAAAGTAGTAAAAAAGCAGAGAAGGTAAAAATTGCAAAGGGTATGGTTAAAGCAGGAATTTCTGTTGATATTGTTTCACAAGCAATTGGCCTCTCTGCTAATGAGTATGTTGAAGAAAAAACAGGTTCTATCTACTACCAAATAGGAAAAAAGATAAAAGAATGGAGGCTAGTGAGAGAGTATACTCAAAAGGATTTGGCTGAGAAAATGGATACAACACGTGATGAAATAAGCAACTATGAGCAAGGACGTGTGGCCATTCCACTGGAAAAATTATATGCAATAGCAGAAACATTATCAATTAGCATTACAGATCTGCTCATAGAGGAAGATGAGATAGTAGAAAGTGAGCTACCTGATTTAATAAAAGAATACAAAAAAATTGAGAGTCAAGAATTACGCTATGCGCTAATAAAATCTCTGTTTGAAAGCATACAAATTTGCGAAGAAAAAGTGAAAAGAGCAGAAAAGATGAAAATTGCAAAGGATTTAGTGAAAGGAGGAATTTCTACCGATATTATTTTGCAAATAACAGGCCTCTCTTTAGGCGAAATTCAACAGATTTAAAATAAAAAATCAGTATATATTAATATCTTTACTCTTAGATGAAAAAATAAGTAAAAAAGATTGAGAAATTGATTTGACTTCACTCGAAAGCTATGGCTTTATGCCAATGCTGATAAAAAACAGCAGTAAATATCTAAAAAAAGTTTGTTGTTAGTGAAAGGTAAATTATATGAATAAAAGTAAAGAAGAAATCGAATTCAGAATATTAGAAAGCAAAGGCAAAGCACTACTTGATCGTGAAATAATGGAAACGTTTCTAAGTGCAGTACATGAAAGCCCACAGGCTCAAGAAATTGCTAAAAATTTGGTGAATACTTATACAGGAGTAGGAAGGATTTTAGGTAGAGAAATGGATGACCTGAAAGTTATAGAAGGAGTAACTGATTCTGCAGTAGCAATGATTATGTGTGTTAAGGAAACACTAGAAAGGGTACTGAAAGAAAAGCTTAAGAGTGAGCCAATCATGGACTTACAAGGGATAGTAGAGTACTTAAACGTAAGTATAGGTCATGCAGAGAGGGAATGTGTAAAAATACTGTACTTGAATAAAAGGCGTCAACTAATTGGAGAAGAATCCTATATTGGTGAAATGGAAAAAGCACCAGTATACATAAAGGAAATTACAAGAAAGGCATTAATGAAAAATGCAACATCAATAATAATGTCACATAACCATCCTGGAGGGAGCTTAGAGCCATCAGAAGAAGATCAAGCAGTAACGAAGAGCTTAGCAGCAGCATGTAGTACTGTAAGCGTGGGAACGTTCAAAAAAGTGTGTCAAGCCGCATTTTTAGTTCAACTCAATTTTCAATCTATCTGGAAAGAAAATATCAAGTTGAGACATAGTTAAAGCCCAATTAGGGAGAGCCATAATCCACTTTTGCTCTACGGGAACGTTCAAAAAAGTGTGTCAAACCGAAAAAAAAGTAATAAATTGATATAAAAAATGGAGGTTTGATATGGGTCAAGCAAATAGAACTACTGGTTTGGTAGATTATAAAGAATTAGAAACAAATATCCTGTCATCTATACGAGAAGGAAGACCATTGACAGGAAGAGATGGAGCATTAACACCGTTTATAAAAAGGTTGCTAGAGGCAAGTCTGGAAGGTGAAATAGAAAGCCACATGTCAGCTAAAAGTGAAGAAAATAACCGAAGAAATGGAAGGAATGCAAAAACTTTACGTACAAGTTCAGGCTCATTTGAACTATTAACACCAAGAGACAGAGAAGGAAGCTTTGAACCGCAAATAGTCAAAAAAAGGCAAACAAGCCTACATCCAGAACTTGAAGCAAAGGTCTTAAGCACATATGCCAGTGGCATGGGATACAGAGATATAGCTTCACATGTTGAGGAAATATATGACCACAAAATATCAGCAGCAGAGATATCCAGTATTACTGATAAACTGCTACCAGTAATCAATGAATGGCGCAGCCGCCCACTGCAATCAGTGTATCCAATAGTGTTTATGGATGGCATGTTCTTTAAGGTCAAGGAGGACGGACATTGTATAAGTAAATGCATGTATAATATATTGGGCATAAATCAAAATGGCAGAAAAGAAGTATTAGGTTTTTATTTGGCTGAAAGTGAAGGAGCTAACTTCTGGTTGGGAGTTCTAAATGACCTAAAAGAGCGAGGAGTAGAAGATATTCTAATTGCCTGCATTGATGGGCTAAAAAGCTTTCCTGCGGCTATAAATAGTGTGTTTCCTAAGGCAGAAGTACAGCTATGTATAGTGCATCAGATAAGGAATTCACTGAAATATGTATCTAGCAAAGATGTAAAAGTTTTCATGAATGATTTGAAAAAAATATATCGTGCTTCAAGTAAAGAGATCGCTGAGAATTATCTGCTTGAGCTGGAAGAAAAATGGGGAGAGAAGTATCCTTTAGTTATAAAATCCTGGCAGAACAATTGGGAAAACTTATCCAGTTATTTTAAGTATTCTGGGCAAGTTAGGAAGCTGATTTACACCACCAATCCAATTGAGGGGTTGCATAGACAAATCAGGAAATTTACTAAAACTAAGGGTTCATTTACTAGTACAAATGCCTTGTACAAACAGGTATATTGTGCTATAAAAAAGGTAGAGCAAAAGTGGATTATGGCTCTCCCTAATTGGGCTTTAACTATTTCTCAACTTGATATTTTCTTTCCAGATAGATTGAAAATTGAGTTGAACTAAAAATGCGGCTTGACACACTTTTTTGAACGTTCCCAAATTTCCTGATTTGTCTATGCAACCCCTCAATTGGATTGGTGGTGTAAATCAGCTTCCTAACTTGCCCAGAATACTTAAAATAACTGGATAAGTTTTCCCAATTGTTCTGCCAGGATTTTATAACTAAAGGATACTTCTCTCCCCATTTTTCTTCCAGCTCAAGCAGATAATTCTCAGCGATCTCTTTACTTGAAGCACGATATATTTTTTTCAAATCATTCATGAAAACTTTTACATCTTTGCTAGATACATATTTCAGTGAATTCCTTATCTGATGCACTATACATAGCTGTACTTCTGCCTTAGGAAACACACTATTTATAGCCGCAGGAAAGCTTTTTAGCCCATCAATGCAGGCAATTAGAATATCTTCTACTCCTCGCTCTTTTAGGTCATTTAGAACTCCCAACCAGAAGTTAGCTCCTTCACTTTCAGCCAAATAAAAACCTAATACTTCTTTTCTGCCATTTTGATTTATGCCCAATATATTATACATGCATTTACTTATACAATGTCCGTCCTCCTTGACCTTAAAGAACATGCCATCCATAAACACTATTGGATACACTGATTGCAGTGGGCGGCTGCGCCATTCATTGATTACTGGTAGCAGTTTATCAGTAATACTGGATATCTCTGCTGCTGATATTTTGTGGTCATATATTTCCTCAACATGTGAAGCTATATCTCTGTATCCCATGCCACTGGCATATGTGCTTAAGACCTTTGCTTCAAGTTCTGGATGTAGGCTTGTTTGCCTTTTTTTGACTATTTGCGGTTCAAAGCTTCCTTCTCTGTCTCTTGGTGTTAATAGTTCAAATGAGCCTGAACTTGTACGTAAAGTTTTTGCATTCCTTCCATTTCTTCGGTTATTTTCTTCACTTTTAGCTGACATGTGGCTTTCTATTTCACCTTCCAGACTTGCCTCTAGCAACCTTTTTATAAACGGTGTTAATGCTCCATCTCTTCCTGTCAATGGTCTTCCTTCTCGTATAGATGACAGGATATTTGTTTCTAATTCTTTATAATCTACCAAACCAGTAGTTCTATTTGCTTGACCCATATCAAACCTCCATTTTTTATATCAATTTATTACTTTTTTTTCGGTTTGACACACTTTTTTGAACGTTCCCGTAAGCGTAAAATTGTTTGACCATATTATCATCACAAGTGGAGGCTATTTCAGCTTTCGAGAAAATGGATTGTTATAGTAGAAAGTATTTGCAAATCTACTCATTATAATTTATAATGAGTAGTAAGATGTATAAAGTTTATTGTACGCTTAAAAAGTATTTTTAATATGAGGTTTATATGACTAGTAAAGATCGGAATAAAAAGACTAATGTTAATCACAAGAAAATATTTGGTGCTCTTGAAGGCGTTGATATAAAGCAGTCTAAATTTGTGAGTAAAATTAATAACCAGAAGGAGATAAACCGGGAGGCCTCCCCTAGCAGAAACATTCGCGAAAACAAAATCAACTACGGGAAAAGCCTTGACTATGTTTATGGCACAAAACCTTTAAATGATCAAGCAGAAGATTTAAATCCATTTGCTTCAAATTTGCAAAAAATAAAACCAAGTGCAAGCGAAAGTGAAAAGTTGAGCTGGTTTAAGAGTGCTGTAGTAGAGGCAAAAAACGTAAATGAATTGCACAAAACTATAGACCAAGTACTAGCCTCTGGAGCAAGAATAAATGCATATAACGATGGGGAATGGAGCATTGCAGAGTATGTAGTATTGGGTACACATTTTCATAAATTTGATAAGACTGATCGAAAAAAGATAATGCGTAAATTAATGCTAAGTGGTGCAGATTTTCATGATACTTTATTGCAGAATAAACTAATAGGTGAAATCTATAATGAGCTACAGCCAGAAGTTCAGCCACAGATAGATGAGAGACTAGAAGAACTAGAGAAAGCTGGCGAAAATGCTATGCAAGAAGGAGAATTAATAGATGTTGAGATAGATAATACAACATCGTATATAGAATTTTCTGGGGATAGCAAGGTAGAGGTAGCCAAAATACTGAGAGAGTTAGGAATTAATATTTTAAAAATTGGCAATGATGCAGTTGAGGTTAAAAGTGAGAAGGGAGGTATAAGAAACTATATCGATATGTCAGATGAAAGCTCTATTATATTAGAGTTTCCTACAAGCATTGGTAAGCTAAATATTATATTGTACCACGATGTAAAAAAATATGATCAAGTACAAGTCAGAGTAGAAAACAAGGAAATGTGGGCTGAGTTACAAAAAAGAGGCGAAGAAATTGGAAAAAATTGCCTTTTTGGGGGAGTGAAGCTTAAGGAAGTGGTAGAAAGAGGTAATTTCACTAGATGTGGCATATGGAATGAAAAGTATGCTATAAAAGAGATTAGCAATGATGAAGTATTGTCTTCATGGGTAAATAGGGTATGTGGAGGTAGTAAAGAAACCTTTAGGGAACTTTAATGCGTCTACAGCAAACTTTAAGGTTCCAGAGGTTTTTTCTACCGTTATATCTGGAGCCTTTGAGCTATAGTAGAAAATATTATATGTATGGTTCTTTGCGTGGAAAAAATTCTAGACTATGAAGTAGGGGAAAAAGTGAAAAGTTGGAGGTTAGAGAGGGGGTATACTCAGAAAGATTTAGCTGAGAAAATTGGTGTAAAATACTGGGTAATACTGCAATATGAGAAAGGGAATCGTAGAATTTCAATTGAAAGGTTATATGCTATAGCTGAGGCACTATCAATCAGTATTACCGATCTTATTCCTGTATCAAATGAAAAAATCTGTCTTGAAGATGAGGAAGAAGAAATATTAAATCTAGTAAGAGAATATAAAAAGATTAATGATCAGGAGTTACGTAAGATGTTTTGTTTATTAACCCAATTTGTCCAAGTTAGTGAAAAAAGTAGTAGGAAAGCAGAGAAAGTAAAAATTGCAAAGGGTTTGGTTGAAGCAGGAGTTTCTGTTGATGTTATTGCAAAAACAATCAGTCTCTCTGCTGATGAATGTGTTGAAGAAAAAGTTGGTTCTATTTACTGCCAAATAGGAAGGAAGATAAAAGAATGGAGGCTAGTAAAAGAGTATACTCAAAAAGATTTAGGAAAGAAAATGAATACAACCCGTCACGAAATAAGCAACTATGAACAAGGACGTGTAGCTACTCCACTGGGAAAATTATATGTAATAGCAGAAACATTATCGATTAATATTACAGATCTGCTAATAGAGGAAGGTAGTAAAGTAGAAAATGAACTACCGAATTTAATTGAAGAATACAAAAAGATTGAAAGTCAAGAACTACGTAATGCACTAATAAAATCTTTGTTTGAAGGCATACGGATTTGTGAAGAAAAAGTAAGAAAAGCGGAAAGGATCAAAGTTGCAAAGGATTTAGTAAAAGGGGGAATTTCTATTGATATTATTTTGCAAATAGTTGGTTTATCCGCTGATCAAATTGCATGAAAATTTATTTCTAAGTAAGGTATATATGTTTGTTTCTGTAAGAGATGTTAGTTCTATACACTACAAAATAGGGCAAAAAATAGAAGATTGTAGATTAATGCAAAGGTGTACTCAAGCAGAGTTAGCAAGTAAAATCGGATTAGCATATAAAGAAGTAACCAATTATGAAAATGGGTATATTCCTATTCCGATTGAAGTACTATATGTAATAGCAAGAGTACTGTCAGTTAATGTTGTAGATCTATTACCTAAACCAATAACAGTAAGAGAGTATGAAGATGAAGACGAAGAAATACTCTATCTAACAAAAATATATGAGAATCAAAAGTTAGGCAAAATAGTACCTTCATTAATCAGGTTTGTTCATATTAGCGAGAAAATCAATCAAGAGGAGGCAAGATTAGAAGTAGCAAAAAATCTAGTTAAAGAAGGAGTTTCAGTTGACATAATTTCCCAAGCAACCGGCTTATCTATTTACGAGTATGATAATACAGAGAAAGAAGTCTGCACTGATTCTATATACTACAGAATAGGGCAAAGAATAAGAGAATGGAGGTTGATAAGAAGATATACTCAAAAAGATTTGGCGGATAAAGTTGGTTTAACACTCAAGGAAATACACGAATATGAAATAGGATACACTGCCATATCATTTGACAAATTATATCAAATAGCAGAAGGATTATCAGTGAATATTAAAGTTCTGCTACCTAAAACAAGAGAAAGCAAAAAGCTATTGAGTTTAATGGATGAGTACGGAGAACAAGAATCACTAGTCAAATCTCTATCTGAAAGTATGAAAAATGGCAAGAAAAAAGTTAAAAAAATAGAAAAGATCAAAGTTGCGAAAAATCTAGCAAAGGCAGGTGTTGCTATTGATATTATTGTGCGAGCAAGTGGCCTAACTACTGATGAGTGTGAAAATTGAATTGTGTTAAAGATATAAGTAAAAGTAGTTATATACTTAATATAGATAAAGGTTGCAAATAATCTACTTATGCTGGACATTTCTATTGAGGAGCTTGAAAATCATGCTTTCAAAACTTAACCTGGATTAAAGATTTCAGTAGTTTACTTACTCATAAATAATACATTAAAATATCAATAAAAATAATTGTATATTTAATATATCTAAATTACTGAATGAAATTCTTGTGCTTCTGTGTTTAATATATAATGTTCAAATAGATTGAAGTGAATTAACTAAATTAGAATTTGCTTAATGTAATTCATTGGTATCACAAATGATTATCTTGAGTATGCCAATTTTTCTAAAAATATTGACGGTACTAAAAAAATAAGTTATCCTTTTAACAGATTTATTAAGAAGGTGTGTATGGTTAGTCATGAAAAGAAACATACAGTAGCATTTTGCATTTCAGCTATTGCGTTTTGTGTTGGCATCTCATTAATTGCAGCAGTACTTACAACAATAGCACCTTTAATTGCCATAATTGTTTCAACTATAATAGGGGCAATAACTATTTTGTCTGCTTGCCAAGCTATTGAAAGCTACTCAGTCATAAAAAATAGCAATAAGGTAACAAGTAGTTTGCATGAAATAAAAGAAGCTTTTACAGGAGAGGAAAGCGAGCTTTTTATTGAAAAGGTTTTTAACCATTTACGTGGATTTTTTAGTAGTGAAAAAGAAAGTAGTACACAAAGATAATAAGATTTCTCAACAAGGCAAATTTGCTTATTTTACTTTTCTGGCTCAATGAAAGCTTTATATTTTACTTGATGTAAATTAAGACACAATGTTACAAAATTTATCGACTACTTTTTGATTATTCTCTATCATTGCCTTTGCCTCTTGCTGAAGAGATTTGATATTTTTTGATGTAATATTATCCATGTCAGGTGATGCTATTTTCAATTGCGATTGTATGCGTATATATTTATCAGCTATAACTTGATCAAGTTGGTAATTTACTGCATCTAAACTTGAGGCAAACATCACATGTAGTAGTGGTTTTACCCAGCCTATTTTTCCAAATCTCTTTGAATTGGCTATGCTTCTATCTGTTCTTCCAGTACCTATCGATAACAGTACAATATCATCATTTGGAAATAACCTTTTACTACTTGCATATGCACAAGCCGCTGGATTATTGGCAAAAACCCCTCCATCCACTAATACCATTTCCTTTTGGTTAATTTTAAGATATTTAGGTGCAAAGTAAGTAGGTGCTGCAGTTGCTGCTCTTAATACATCCCTTAATTTAATAAAATTCCTATCCTCTTTCCAGCTTTTGAAGAAAAATGGGCAGTTATTGTGAATATCGTAACTCGTAATCAACACATTACTTAAAGTGTTTTTAAAGACATCATCGCCAAAATATTTATGAAGTACATACTCAATATTTTTATGTGGGTATTGTGTACAGTTAAACCAAGATAATATTGATCTTCTCAAAAATGAAGACTTAAAAATATATGGTCCATATTCCCGATAGAACTCGACTAAATCATTAGCAGAATATTGAGGTTTATCTTTTTTACATAATCCTGCCACAACAATCCCACCGGTTGAAGTACCAGCCATTAGATCAAAGATTTCAGCTATAGTTCTTCTTGTTCTTTTTTCTATTTCTGCTAGAATAATGGCTGGTATGATGCCTCTTATGCCTCCGCCGTCAATTGAAAGGATGTATTTTGCCATGGTTAGGTATTTATTGATTTTATTAACTTGTTCGCTTTTATCGGGATGTGTTTCCTGCCTAAAAGCCACAGTCTGCTTCACGCCTGGAGAAAATTGCACCAACCTAATAATTGATTCCGTGGGTCATGCTAAAAAATCCTTGTTGGTTCAGGCATACCAATTTACCTCAAAGCCTATTGCTGAATCCTTGGTTCAAGCTAAAAAGCGTGGAGTTGATATTAAGGTTATTCTAGATGAATCACAAACTAGTTCAAAACATAGTGTAATTAACGAATTATTTGAGCACAAAATCCCGATATGGATTGACTTTAAACCCGCTATTGCTCATAGCAAGGTAATTATTATTGATGAGCAAAAAATCATAACCGGATCATTTAACTTTTCAGATGCCGCTCAGCAAAGAAATGCTGAAAACCTACTGATCATAACAGGAGATTCTCCACTAGTTGAACAATACGTCAAAAATTGGAAAAATCGCCAATCGCAGTCTAAGCATTATACACCAGACTTTAAGTTATCTTTGAATTCATCTAATTCCTCAGAAAGATTTTTCACCCTTTCCTCAAGTACTAACACTTTTTCCATTAAACCATATTCAATAAGTTTATCGTGAAATTGTACCCTTGAGTCTAACTTGGATAACCACCATATCAATGCTACGGTTTGGATTAATAACGTGATAATTAATGTAATTGGGATTTTTTGATTTTGCATAATGATTTAAAATGTGAATTTATTATGGATAGCTACTTTAGTAACTACTATTTTGATTTATGCTGTTCCTCTGCATTTGCAAGTAGCTTAATAATTTCTCTGTAAGGTTTATCTTTGTTGTGCCTTGATTCTATTACAGCTACATCCCGAGGGTTTTTTCCATCTGTATCTCTAGTATTAGGATTAGCACCTCTTTCTAATAAGAACTTAACTATCTCTAAATTGCCTCCGTATGCGGCAGAATGTAATACTGTCCATCCTTTATATCTACCTGTATCATTTATATCAACTCCTTCATTCACTAGAAATTTTACTAATTCTAGACATTTTCCTTCTGCTGCACAATGTAGCGCCGTTAATCTAGGAATTTGTGTGTTAATGCTCAATAGGTTCTTTACTGAAAACTTTACTACATCTAGATTACAATTTTCAGAAGCAATGCGTAAGATTGTTTTGTAATTATCTGTAGCTTTAGATTTTTGATAGCAATATGTAATAACAAGACATACTATTAATAGTGCGAACCATGCGAAATGTAACTTATATTTTTCATTAGACTTTATTTTTTTCATATTTCGCACACAGTTTCTTCATATTAAATAGATCATTACTCATTTTTTTCTTAACATTACTTACTCAAAGATGCTGACAACATAGTAAGGTAACCCGAGCTATTTAAAGTATGCTCCGCTCTGTTAACTATCCATTCACCATCTACCGCTTGATTAAAACCTATAAGATTAAGTTTAGCTTCTGCAAATAACTCTGGATTACCAGGCATAGTTATATCTAAAGTTTCATTGTTACGCTTCAATTGTTTCAACTTGGCATTTGCTGCACTCAGCGCTGACTCTGCATTAGAGTAAAGTTCCAGCATAATATAACTTGGCTCGCTACTACCAACTGTTTCTTTAATAGTTTCGCCCTTTTCATAGCTGTGCCATTTTGCTACTACTGAATTATACTTATCACGTACGGTAAAATGCACTTTCCAATTAATTGTGTCTTGAGGTCTAATAGTTGTTGTTCCTAAAGCTTTTCCTGTGGCTGATTTTGCCATATTTTTTGAAATAAACAATACATACCCACCAGCTAATTTGGCCATTGCTTCACGCTCTGTTGCGATCTTTGTTAACAGACTTATATCACTTTCATCTACCTGATTAATGTGGGGTATTAATACATTCTTAAATTCCTCAGCAACTTTATGTCCATATCCATGTTTTTGGGCTATTTCTTTTACTAAGTTTTCTATGGTAATTTGGCGCCATTCTTTTGATACTTTTGCCTTCAAAGATATTCTTAAATTTGTTGCATGAGCTTTGATTAGTAGAGTCTTAGGTGGACCCTGTATAGTCACTTCGTTGACTGTATATATACCCATTGGAAAGATTCCAAATTCCTTATAACCTAGTGCTATGTTCAATTCATTTGGAACTTCCACATTTTCATTGCCATAATCAACGCATACCTCTGCAACATCATCTATAGTACCAGATTCATCAGTAAGATGCACCGATATTACATGATCTTTTATTCCTTCAATGCTAAATTCAGGTTTCATTTATTCCCACACTTTTAACTTCGATTTTTTTAATTGCTCTTGTATTCTAGGTAACCTGATCTTTAATCCTGTAGGCAAAAAACTTCCATACTCTGCAAGACCAGGATTAGCCTCCAATACTATTTCTACTGCTCCAGAGCTATATCCATAGTGCTTAAAACATATGTAATCTAACATTTCATTTTCTCGGGTTATATAATGTACTGTCATACATAACTCCTTAAACTTAAGCTAAATTCAACCTTTTTTGGTAATCCACAGGGAAAATACGACGTTTGCTTTTCTTCTAACCGCACAATAACAAATCTTCCCAAAACATTCCCTAAATTGTCTACTAAGATACTTGGTTCATGATTTTTCTCAGTTTCTTTCATACTTTTTAATTGATTTAAATCATTCAGATTATGGAAATAAATTACTCCTTCTAAGTCTATATTTTCTGCACCTTGACCAATATTTTGTAATGAAGGTATTTTACCAATGCACTCAATTGTACTCCAACGATTTTCTTTACTATACCTTACACTTGTTGGAGAAAGCTTATGTTGACCAAGTGATAGCATTAGTAAATTGGTTCTATTGAATCAAATAAAACATCACGAGATTTTTCCCTTATTCTTTTTATTACTGCATCAGCAAGACTACGTACATCTTGGTTAGGTTCTGCTTTTATACTTATATTAAATGTAAAAGTTTGATTGAAAATTTTTTGTTCACACTTTTCACAGTCTTTTAAAACTTTCTCTGAATTATCTGCTACAGAACTTTTTTCTGTAATCACACTTTCAATATTCGTTCTACTATTCGAAATTCTACTAAAAGCATTATTATTCAATAAAGGATTTCCTTTACTAAAAACATTATTTTCACTAGTTGCACTGCCTATTTTTGCTTCTACTGGTTTCTCTAATGCTTTTATTGGACTATCATTAAAAAATTTTCCTATACCAATCCAATTTTCTATAGATTTTGTAATTGATTTCCAGAGACTTGAAAAAAAGTCCTTTACCTTTTGCCAATTAGCAATTACAAGCGCTGCACCAACTGATAGTCCAGCAATAGCAGCTCCTATAGGATTGGTTAGCGTTAAAGCTTTCAGTCCCATGATTACTGCTGGAATTACTCGCGCTGATAACGAAGTTAATACTGGCAAAAGTGTTCCCTGCAAAATAGCCTTAAAAGTTAGTATTCCACCTCCAGCCAATGCAAATGCATAACCAAAACCTACCACTGCAATCTTGCCAATAATAAGAGCTGAAATTATGCTCATAACTCCTGTAGTTAAAATTGGACACTTCTCTGCGAACCAAGCTATACCTGTAGATATTGACCTCAAAATCTTACTTATCCAATTTAAAGGAGGTAGCATAACTGACCCTAAGTTCATTCCTAGCTCTGCTATTGTATTTTTAAGTAGCTGCAAATTATTTGCTGTAGTACTTGCACGGTTATTAAATTCCTTTTGCATAGATTTATTATACTTTTCTTTATCAGCCACAAAATCTATTGCTTTTTTATATTCTTCCAAACTCCCAACTATCAATGCAATATCATCTTGATATTCTTGACCAAAGAGATTGAGAAGGATTTGTGAACGTTCCTGTCCTACTTTTTCTAAAATTTCAAAAAAATGAAGTAGAGCGTTTTGCCCGTTTTCAGCAACCTTTTGTGACATTTCCTCTGCAGTGATACCTATCGATTCCAATGCTGCTTTGAACTCTTTTCCTTGCCCTTCAGCAGTTTGAAGTTTAGAAAGCAGAGCATTGACAGCAGTTGCTGCTTTTTCAGGTTGTTTACCTAAACTAACGAAGGCATTTACTAAACTACTTGTCTGATTAATATCTAAACCAAATTGTTTTGCATTACCACCCACTCTAGCGAGTGCTTCAATCATATCGTTCGCCTTAGCTGCAGTATTATCTGATAGGTAATTTATAACATCACCAACTTCTTCCATCTTCTCTACTGCGATTCCATAAATGTTAGCGAGTTTGGCAATAGAATCACCAGCTTGTTCAGCAGACATGTCAAATGCTGTGGCCATTTTAGCTACTGTTGTTGTAAATCCAATTAACTTATCTTTTTGAATTCCAAGTTGTCCACCACTTGCAGCTATTTGTGCTAATTCTGTAGCTGATAGAGGTATTTCACGGGATAACTTCTTTATATTCTCACTAAACTTATTAAATTCCTCATCATTCTGAAACTTTACAACCTTCTTAACATCAGCCATAGCACTTTCAAAGTTAATCGCAACTTTAATTGGCGCTGCAAGCGAAAGACCTAGTCCTATAGTCTCCATTACTTGTGATCTATAATGCGCTTTTCTTGCTAAAGCATTTTGCTGTTTTTGTATTACAGATCCTAATTTACTGTATTTTCCTTTTAGTACTTCAATAGATGAACCAAGTTTAGTTTGATCTCTCACTAAAGATTTAACATCCTTTCCACTTTTCCTAATTTCTTCATTTAATGTGTGAAGTGCATCTCTCTTTTTAATATAAGCCTCTTTTGCCTTTGATGCCGATGCTTTCAATTTTTCGAATTCATTTCTCAGTGCTTTGCTTGGCTCTTTTTTTTCCTTCTTCTCTTTAGCAATTGCTGTAGCTGATTCTTTCGCTTTCTTCTCCGCTTCCTTCCAATTCTTCATGGCTTGAAGGGCATCATGATTTAATTGCTTAAATTTGGAAACCGATTTCATTGATGAATCAAGCTGCTTTATACTATCACCCAACTTAGAAAGCTTTGCTGCACTACCTGTCATTGCATTATTAAAACTGCCATCTAACGTTGCACCTATTTTTATTGAAAGCATTGACATTTTTTTGTTACTCCTTCACTTACTTCTAACCACTTTAGAAACTCTTTTGTACTCATATTAATAATTTGCTCAATTCCACTTCCTGTTGTTGAGCTAAGTTTTAAAATATTGAATCTTAACTCCTCTGTTCCAGCGGCGACAAAAAACCTTTTAGCACCTTCTGTATTTCTACATAATCTTTAATACATAAATCTTCAACTACTTCTTTTGGTACGGATGCTAGATTAGCAATTAAAGCTACTTCTTTTAAAGCTTCGCCTTCTATGCGTTCTATAGCAAGTAAATCTCTTACTTTAGGTTCACGTATCGATAATTCTGAGACAGAAATTCCATCAACTGTTATTGGGTTATTAAGTGTTATAGCTTGTTTGGTAGAAGTCATAGTTTTAAATCCTCCTGATTAAGTTTTATCGCTATGACTCCCCCACCAGAACCGTGCTTGCAGCTTTCCCGCACACGGCTCCACAATGTAGTATTCACAGCATTTCCTATTTTGTATATAATGAGTAGCATATTCTTGGTTTTGGTAATGGATTAACTTGTAGATAGTGTATAAATGGGAACGTTCAAAAAAGTGTGTCAAGCCGCATTTTTAGTTCAACTCAATTTTCAATCTATCTGGAAAGAAAATATCAAGTTGAGAAATAGTTAAAGCCCAATTAGGGAGAGCCATAATCCACTTTTGCTCTACCTTTTTTATAGCACAATATACC
The DNA here is from genome assembly GCF_947250635.1 of Wolbachia endosymbiont (group B) of Parapoynx stratiotata. NCBI lineage: Bacteria > Pseudomonadati > Pseudomonadota > Alphaproteobacteria > Rickettsiales > Anaplasmataceae > Wolbachia > Wolbachia endosymbiont (group B) of Parapoynx stratiotata. Next base: position 1,053,180 of record NZ_OX366335.1, read on the forward strand.
TGTTTGTACAAGGCATTTGTACTAGTAAATGAACCCTTAGTTTTAGTAAATTTCCTGATTTGTCTATGCAACCCCTCAATTGGATTGGTGGTGTAAATCAGCTTCCTAACTTGCCCAGAATACTTAAAATAACTGGATAAGTTTTCCCAATTGTTCTGCCAGGATTTTATAACTAAAGGATACTTCTCTCCCCATTTTTCTTCCAGCTCAAGCAGATAATTCTCAGCGATCTCTTTACTTGAAGCACGATATATTTTTTTCAAATCATTCATGAAAACTTTTACATCTTTGCTAGATACATATTTCAGTGAATTCCTTATCTGATGCACTATACATAGCTGTACTTCTGCCTTAGGAAACACACTATTTATAGCCGCAGGAAAGCTTTTTAGCCCATCAATGCAGGCAATTAGAATATCTTCTACTCCTCGCTCTTTTAGGTCATTTAGAACTCCCAACCAGAAGTTAGCTCCTTCACTTTCAGCCAAATAAAAACCTAATACTTCTTTTCTGCCATTTTGATTTATGCCCAATATATTATACATGCATTTACTTATACAATGTCCGTCCTCCTTGACCTTAAAGAACATGCCATCCATAAACACTATTGGATACACTGATTGCAGTGGGCGGCTGCGCCATTCATTGATTACTGGTAGCAGTTTATCAGTAATACTGGATATCTCTGCTGCTGATATTTTGTGGTCATATATTTCCTCAACATGTGAAGCTATATCTCTGTATCCCATGCCACTGGCATATGTGCTTAAGACCTTTGCTTCAAGTTCTGGATGTAGGCTTGTTTGCCTTTTTTTGACTATTTGCGGTTCAAAGCTTCCTTCTCTGTCTCTTGGTGTTAATAGTTCAAATGAGCCTGAACTTGTACGTAAAGTTTTTGCATTCCTTCCATTTCTTCGGTTATTTTCTTCACTTTTAGCTGACATGTGGCTTTCTATTTCACCTTCCAGACTTGCCTCTAGCAACCTTTTTATAAACGGTGTTAATGCTCCATCTCTTCCTGTCAATGGTCTTCCTTCTCGTATAGATGACAGGATATTTGTTTCTAATTCTTTATAATCTACCAAACCAGTAGTTCTATTTGCTTGACCCATATCAAACCTCCATTTTTTATATCAATTTATTACTTTTTTTTCGGTTTGACACACTTTTTTGAACGTTCCCGTATAAATTGCTTTGAATTCATACTCTTCTTCTGACTACGTCGGTTCATCCATTTATACGCTAGCTTGATTACCCGCCAGAAGAATTTATTCAACCACCGGTAATTTCCGCTAACTCCGAAGTAGTTATAGTGTCCTGTTAGTTTTGCTTTAAGTATTGACCACCAATCTTTAAGGTGAACTTTATTTCGGATCTTTTTCACCCATTCTTTGATTTCTTTAAGTTTTCTAGATAGATTTTCTTTCGAGGTTTTATGACCTACCATTACTCTACCTTTACGACTCCTTGTACCATAATGGGTGAATCCTAGAAAGTTGAAACTTTCCGTTTTTCGTTTCTCCCTTATTCCTTGTTGCCACTCCTTTTTGCCAAACTTTACTATTCTTGTTTTGTCTTCAGATATTTCCAGTCCAAATTTTCCTAGCCTTTGTTTCAGTGACTCTAAGAGTTCTCTAGCATCTTTTTCTCTTTCGCAGCAAATCAGGTGATCATCTGCATACCTAACTAGCTCCATATAACCTTTAGATCTTAGCTTGAATTTCTTTTCAAACCACAAATCCAGCACATAATGCAAGTATATATTAGCTAGTATAGGACTTACTATTCCCCCCTGAGGTGTGCCTAGTTCAGTTGCTTCATAATGTCCTGCTTCGACTACTCCTGCCTTAAGAAATCGTTTTACTAACCACAGTATGTTTGGGTCTGTTATCCGTTCTCTCAAGCATCTCATTAGCCATTTGTGCTGGACATTATCAAAGAATTTCTTGATATCAACTTCTACTACATAGTTAGTTGGTCTGTACATAACTGCTTTATTTAGTGCATTTACCGCTTGATGACAGCTTCTACCAGGACGAAAACCATATGAGTTATCCAGAAAGTTAGCTTCATAAATATTTTCTAATATCTTCTTCAGCATTATCTGGACTAACTTATCTTCTGTAGACGGTACTCCAAGCCCGCGTTTCTCTTTGCTTCCAGCTTTTGGTATATATACTCTTTTCACTGGTTGCGGTTGATATCGCTTTCTTTTCATACTATCCACCAGAGTGTTGAGCTTCTCTTCAAGATTTTCTCCATAAGCTTCTACTGTCACCTGGTCTATACCGCATGCTTTGTTATGCTTTAGCTCTTTATAACATTCAGCAAGATTCTCTGCGTTTATCAGATGAATTAACGATGTAAATTTCAATCGTTTATCTTGCCTGGCTCTTACTGCTATCTGATTTAGTTTTCTTTGCACGTTATTCCAACCTCCGTTGTATTGGCATAGCAATTCCTAAACCAGTCACTATATTGCTGACCGCTTCCCCTTGTATGTGGCTTTCCCACACTCTGAGTACTATCAATCAGTCCGACTTCCTTTATATCTTCCGTCAGTACTCGCCTTTGTTGACTTGTTCCAACGTACCTTAATAGGAATACAAAGGATCTCCCAAGTTTACGTAAACTCCATCTCAACACGTGATACGGCCTCAGATCCCGATAGAGTGAGTGATAACTTGCCCTATTGTTACCCTTCTTGCTGTCTTCCACTATATGCAACGTGTCGACCTCTATGACATCGAGAATTTCGGGACTCAATACCTTCACTTTCGTTGTACCCTGTGTTGTCCATTCCACTAGCTTTACTACGCTCGTTACCTTACGCAGCATAGTGGTTTGTTCCAGCCTGCTGGCTAGGCTTTGCCTGGGTTGGATTTTCACCAACTGGACTTTACGCACTTTGCTTGGCGCACGCATGTTCCTCCTTAAAAAGTTAATTAAATAAAAGTCTATATCGGCTTTTACATAACTAATTTCTTTGTATGGTGCTATAAATAGGATTAGCTTTGATAAGAATCTTTTCTGTGTTCAATTGAAGTAATAACTACTGTATGTTCTGGTGCATCTATATAATAAAGTATACGATAGGTACTCACCCGTAGACTACGTTGTCCACTTAAGTTATGCTTTAATGGCTTTCCAAGTCCAATTGGATCAACTGTTAGACGCTCCATTATTGCCTTCTTAATCATTAACTTTACTTTTGCTGGAAGAGCCGGAATGTCTTTCTTTATAACAGATTCTGAATAGTCTATATTGTAAGGCTTAATCCCAGAAGGCATCTTGATGTTTAACCCTCTTTTCTTTATAGCGTTCGTCAGCAATCTTAGATAATTCCATATCTTCAATTTCTTCTTCCATTAATTCAGTTAATAACTTTAAAACGGACTTGTCTTGAGATTGTGCTACACTAACAAGTAAACCAGTTAGCTGCTCTATGGAATTTGTATGAGCTTTAGAATCCATATTAACTATATACCTACAACTTCTTATATTTTAACATTTTTATGTAATTTTGTCAACCATATTAGATCCCTAGAATCGTTTGTAGCAAGGCCATTTGATCAACGCCATTTATCTTTCTAATCATATTTTCAGCATCGATCTCTATTAATTCATTACCACCTATAGTAAGTTTATAATAATGGGCAGCTACAGTACACTTCAGCGTTGCTTTCTCAGCAGGTTTCCAGTTGCCAAAGTCAAACTCTTTAAAAATGCCTCTTAAATTGATTATTACTGCTTCAATATCATTACCTTGCATTCCTCCACGGAGCGTTAAAGATACTGAGTTTCCATCTATCAAGCCAAAAAGTCTAAATAGTTCTGAATCATACTCAGCGAAAGTAAAGTCTGCTTCAAGTTTCTCCATGCCCATATCAATATTTATTGGAATATCCATACCACCAGCTCTGTACTCTTCGGTTTTTATGGTAAGCTTCGGCAAGGTTATTTCATCTATTTTTCCTGCATAACCCCGGCCATCAACAAATACGTTAAAATTTCTCAGTATTTTCGGTAACACTTTGCTTTCTCCTAACTTATTACACTATTATTTACGAGATGAGATTTGAATGTTATTTGCTCAGCCGGATATGGTAGTGTAAATTCGAAATCAAAATATACTTTCCCGCTTGCAATATTTGTTGGTGTATTGAGCTCTGGAGTTGCATAACATTTTCCGCTAATAATCGCTCCTTGTACTTTTAAATTGGCCAAATAAGAATTCACCCCCTCAATCACATCATCTATATAAGTTTTGGTGATATTGCGATCAACTGCCCATAAATGAGCTCGAAGTAGACTATCATTGATTAAATCTGCAGTCCTTCTCACTGACAGAAAAGCCCATTTTGAGTCATTTGAACATGTTCTATTTCCCCAAAGCCTATAGCCGTTTTGATGAATTATCGTTGTTACTTCATTTTCATTTAAGTGGTTTGCTCTGCAATTTGCATAACCTAAGCTAAAATCAATAGGCCTGCTTGTGCCAACAATACCATTTATCTCTTTATTTGAAGGTGAATGCCAGAAGCCTTGTTCGCTGTCTATTTTAGCTATTAAACCAGCTACAAATGGACTCGATGGCAAGATTTTTTCTTTTCCTTCAATAAATAACTTAATCCATGGGTCAACTACGTAAACTCTTGAGCTGCCTACACTTTTTCTCCATTTTATTGCTTCTTCATCATTAGTATTTGGTCCGTCTGCAACAATAATTGCTCTTAATTTTTCTGCTATGGAAATTAAAGCACTCACTACTGGATTTACTCCATCTATTTCAGGTAACTGATGAGTAAACTGAGGTGCAATTAATATTCTTGGAGCAACATGAACTATACTTTCACTACTGAGGAATGCCTCTATCCCTTGATATTCTCCAGTCTCTTTATCAACTCCACCGATTATACTTTGAATAGTTTCACTTTCTTTGAGCTTTGGATCGCTGTTTTCACTTTCTTTAACTCGAATAACTACTACTGTTGCACCAATCTGGGAAAATATTCCATTTATTGCAGAAGGTAAACTGCCACTCTTTCCGAGCTTTGCTGCTTCCTTTAAGCTTCCTGCAACTAACACTGGTTTATTTAGCGGAAATTTTTGCTCATCTGCTTCAGGTGCAGTACCAATTACACCTATCACTGATGATTTAGCTGTACGTACTGTCTTTGCTCCTGAGGTTACCTCAATAACATTTACGCCATGTAAAAATTCTTCAGCCATTTCTTTGTATTTTCTTCCTGAAATCATCTAGCAAAGTCTGTAGCTCATTTTCACTTTTGGCTTCTTCAATCTTTCTTTTGGCTAAATCTTCAAGCTCTTCACATTTAATTATTGCTTTTACTGCTTTTTTCACTTTTTCCTCAATTATTCTTGCCATTTCAATAACCGTAATACCACGGACTTTTGCTAAAGGTTCTATAATTTCTTTATCCTTTTCATCTATAGATTCTGGTGCTGCTAGAATGCTTTTTGCGGCTTCCGCTTGAATCTCATAAGATTTAGCTTTTTGGTGAGAATGACCTGCATATTGGTGAGTATGATTATCATAATAGAAACGCATACTATCAAATGCACAAAGCTTCGCATTATCCAGTAACTCCTTTTGTATATCTTCTTTAGTACGCTGAGCAATTTTTCCTCCTTCTGTTAAACAATAGCTTTTTTGCCAATCAAAATCTTCTGGTGCTTCATACCAATCATTTTCAGTTGGCTTGCTTTCAAGTGTTGTTGTTTCTACTTGTTTATCATTTTCAAATCTAATGTAGATAGACATTGTTTGTTACCTCCAAATCTCATACGTGTTAGATAATCCTGGACATTGCCAACCCCTGAGCGTCCTTTCCACATCTACCTCAAGCCCTGTGGTGAGAAAATTGCTACGTATGTTATAAATCCCCCACTGAATAAATTGACCATAGTTGTGTACATAATTTGATGCAAGCATACCTTGACTAACTTGTGTTCTGGAATACAGATAAGATGATGTGTAAAGTAATATTGCAACTGTTTTTCCTGCTGGAATCTCCACATTACCAGATCCGGCTAACTTGCTATCAGAACTCGTGTATTGGTAAACATTTTTCCATACTATTTTTGAAATACTTGATTTATTAGAATTAGTGTTATCAGGAGTTCCCACAAATAATCCTGCTCCCCCATACTCCGTACTCGAATACGATGATCCAACAAATTCCATTGTCTTATTTATGTTCACATTGGTTGTATTTTTTACAAATACTACTCCAAGTGCAGCATACGGGTAATAGTATATCTCATCATAACTACCCGAAAAACTTTTTGTGCATAACTCTCCGTAAATAAATGTTCCTTTACTTCCCTCTATAAAACTTAGTTGTCTTGGCCGATAAAAACTAACGTAATCTGTATTGTACGTATGGCTACCTGCTAGTAGTTGTAACATATAGTCAGTTTTTGTTATATCACTACTCCACTTTCCAAGCTCTGTCGTAAAAGTTCCGTGGCCAAAATAATTATTTTTTCTGCCAAGTACACCAAATAAGAAAGGTAATGACCCTGGTTCAACCATGTTGCGCTTTCTTATTTCATTTATAAGAGACACTTTTAACTGTTCATCCCGAGTTTTTACCTCATTCAGGATGTTTTCAATTCGAGTTTCTATTTCCCCAATAATTGATGAGCCAGATGGTACATTATTAACAGCACGAAAATCTTCTACTAAACCTTTAAGACCATCTTTATGACTATTACTAATGCTATTTATTGCTGCAATATTGGCATTCTTTCTCGTATCAAGTAGCGATAAATTTGTTGTTCCTTTTTCATCAATTCTCTTTAATAACTGCTTCTCTGATTCAGAGATCACTGCTAAAGAACTAGCTTTTTTATTATCCAGATCAGTTAAGTGTTTTTTTGCACTATCAAGAAGTTCTTTTAGCTTACCATCAGTCATCTGTACAATTTCAGAAACTGCACTTTTGTCGACTATTGATTCCAATGCTTTAGCAAGATATGCTAATTGATCTGGTGTACTGTTTGCTGCTAAATCCTTAAGCCTCTTTTGTAGTGCATCAATTATTTCTTTTACTTTAGTCATTTGCGCAATATCAGAAATAGCTTTTTTATCTGCTATCAATTCCAGCGATTTTGCAAGATATGCCAGTTGATCAGGTGTGCTATTTGCTGCTAAATCCTTTATCCTTTGGTATATTGCTTCTTTCATTTCCAAAAATTTAAAAAAGTCTCAAAATTAAACCGCTCAAAATTACTCTTAAGTTGATTATGCTCATCTTCTCTTTCGGTAATATCTTCATCTATTTTCTTAATTGTGGTACGGATACGAACAACATCCTGCACAGCAATATTTTCTGGATGTGGTAGTGGATACCCTCTGCTTGTTTTATCATCTGACATTCTGCTAAGTGATAATGATTCGTAGATTTTTGACTTTAGGGCGATAAACAACCGTTCCACTCAAAGCTAATTTTACCCTTGTCTCATTACCATTAAAGTTTGTTAGCACATGAGTTCTCTCTACCAAATTTTCTCCAATTGGTTTTCCTGATGTTAAATTTACTAATTGCCAATCCACGTTTTTTTGTACATACGCTTTAACATCTGCAGTGCCAGGTATCAGCGCATCATATGTTATGGTAATCTTAGTGTTAGCTCCTGCTGTAATGCTTCTAGTTACATAATCTGCACTCTTAGAAAGATTACCCATAACTAGCTGTAACCCAGGATATAGCACTGGACTTTTCTCTCGCCCTCCTTTTAGGCTTGCTTTTACCGTTAATTCCCCATTTATTCTTTCACGCAGTGCAAGCGGCAAATTATCAGACAAAAAGTTTTCTCTTCCCTCTTCATCTGTTAAGATAAATTCTACATTGGTATCAAATGCTACTTTTTCGACGTTCGTCAAAACAATTAAATCTGATACATTATTTACAGTAACTTTGCCCAGGTCAACAACATGAGAAACTTCACTAAATTTTGCAGCTAGTAGTCGAAACGTTAAATCTAAATTTTGATGTGGAGTCCAGGTGCTTGCATTGCTAGATGACAGTAATGCTCCTACTTGATATGGCTGACTTGTTACCCAACGGCTATTTACTGCATCATACTTGCCAAGCTCTGCTATTTTTACTGCAGTATCTGCATCATCGGTAAGTAAAACTATTGCATATTCTCTGCCAGCTTCACACCAGACAGGAGACCAAGTAATACGTGTTGCTGTGCCATCTATCTTTATATCTTTTGGCTCAATATAGCTTTCAGCAATGACAGTCTGCGAGGGCATTCCCACTGCTGTTTCTCTAATCTGCACAACAACACGTTTTTTGCCTTTATTTATAAACCATAACTCTAGACCTCCTATGTGTCTGCTCTCATTTAAAGTAAATGTTTGCGCTAAAGGATCAACTCTTCTTGCTGCGATAACTCTTCTTCTCTCTTCTATGGTAATTGTTTTTTTACCAGTATAAGTTGTCTCTCCATAGCTTCCTTTATTCCCATAAAATTGCACCAATTTAGTACCTGCTGGAATGTTTGCTGGGATTTTTATTTTTCCCTTTAATTTTCCCTGGTTGTTAGCTGTTAACATTTATTTTTCCAATTTTAAGTTATAGGTTGAATGTTTATTCCGTCAAATTTTATTTCTTTAAGCTGCTCACTTGGCTCAAAACCTTCAATTTCAAAATCTTGTACTGCTTCTCTCATAAATTCAGTTTCATATGAAGTACTTGACAGCAGCTCTGTTGTTTCCGTAATATTAAATACTCTGGTTACTGGGCTTTTCCAATTCGTGGTAACCTCCGTCCAGTAATCTATATTTTTATTTAGAGTAATTTGTGCCGGGACTGGATCAAAAGCTTGATATGGATTGATCTTTTCTCCTTTAGTCTGTAAAAGCTGCTCCAGTACCGGTTCAAGTTCATACGGCAACAAATAAGTTTTTTCTCCTCCATCAATATCAGCAATCGTTACATCTATTGGTAAAATTAATTCTTTGTTTACTATTGCTGCAGACTGCGAAATTCCTTGATCACGCATATCATCATCAAAAAACGAATCAACAAATACTCCTTTTTTCGTTGTAGGTTCTCTTGAATTTGCATCACTGCGTAAACGTTCCTGTGCAACCAGCGCATAAAGATCATTTATTCCTTTTTTCATTGCTTCAAGCTCATTCATCGGTACAGCATGAATAGCATTATTCACTATTTTTACCCCTTCTTTTTCTCCGTTTTTCCATGTCTGATGAATGTAGCAGAGCAAAAGTTGTCCGCTAGGTGCTTTAGGCATCGATGGTCTCCAAGAGTGGGAAATTCCTTTTATTCTTCTTACCACCCCTTTGCTATCGATAGTAATTAAATCATAGCGGGGCATTTTCCAGGTGTAATCAATCAAAACCAAGCTGTTATCAACTGCTCCTTTTACTTTGCATCCCTGTTCACTTATATCTTCAGGACTTACATGAGTACGACAGCGGTAAGTTATTTGATAACTACTTCCAGGAGCTGGTTCTTTACCTGGTAATGACCAATCAACATTTCCTGCGTTTAATTTGTAATCTATACTATTTTCATAAATAACATTGCCTTGTTTAACTTGAATAATCTCAAGTACTGCAGAGTCAGGTATTGGATCAACAGCTCCTGAATATGAACCATGAGTAATGGTAATGGTTTTTTGAACGGTTATATCTACTTTTTTAATTTCACTTATTGGAAAATCATTAACTTTAAGTTCCATTACTCTTTGGCTATTTGGCTGAAAAGTATGTGGTTCTGATTCAACTGATTTTATATCCGGATCTTCATCAAAAGAAACACGAATACTGTGAGGAAGTTCAATCTCATAGCCATCAACATGAGCTTTGCCCTCATTAATCACAAATATTTTTTTTCCTCCTTCTCCCTCTTCCTTTTGCAGGAACATTACTTCAAGACCATTTACGACGTAGGAACCATTGGCTTCTTTGTCATAACGAGCAAGAGCAGTAGTTACTATATTTGCTTGTGGTGGCGGTGAATGTTCTATCAATACTCCATTTTCAATGTTATAAATTGGATAAAATTCGCCATTTACAGAAAAAGTGGAAGAAACACCTTCTGCTTGATAACCCCAAATGGTGGAAACTTTAAGTCTTGCAGCTCCTACTTCTTGATAATTACGTGTACCAACAGCAGGATCACGAAGATTTTCGTCCTCAAGTTCTGTAATCGTAGATTCTAGATAATAAACACCGATACGCACTGTGGTACTCAGTGGAATAACAAACTCTTTTGCTTCTACTTTTCTAACTGCTCCACGAAGATAGATTTTTCCTGACTCAAGTGTAACTTTACCAGTTTCCCCATCTATAATACAATTGCTTCCTGTTATAACATCGCCATCACGAAATATTGCATCGCCTATGCCTTTAAGCTTAGAGAGAGCATACTCCTGAGTCTCGTTTAATTCTGCAGACTGTAGACCTCTTCCTGCAAGAAACAAGCTTTTTTCGTATTCTTTGTCAGGATTAAAGCGGTTATAATAGCTATTTAAGGTCATCTTTTTTCTCTTTTTCTAAAATGTCACTACAAACGAAAAAGTTTCCCGGGTTGCTGAAGTCCTAATGAGCGGTACTGTATGCTCTAAAACTAATAAGATCCCTGGGTCTTCTATATCTTGTGGTTCAAAATATCTCCGTCCTATAGGTAATTCTTCTTTTACTTTAGTACCAACCATAACCCCTAATTCCCGTATAACTTGATTTGCTGCGTTTGTGAAATCGAAAGTAAATTTGAGATAGAGATTATTAGTTGGTACATTTGAGGGCCTAAACCTTCCAGATGGAGTTATAAGTTCACCGTTTTCATCACCTGTGCAGAATAGCACTTCGTCTGCAGTACGTCTGCCAAGTTCATTGAGCAGCTTTTCAGAAGTTATCAGCTCTGGTGGTGTGCTTTCACTATACTCTACAGTAACTTTATCACTTACTGGAATAGAGCTATTTTCCGTAAGTTTTATTACACCAGTACTGCCATTAACTGTATAGTCAATACTTGGCTGATAAGTTGTTTGCCCTGTAAAAACCTTCACATCTTTAATAGGTTGACGATCAAAAATAGGTTGATGATCAAATTTTATTTCACCCTTAACGAAAGTTTTTTCTACTTTGTGGCTACTTCCAGAGCTTGAATCACCTGTTCCCCAAGCAAGATGGATAGATTGCTTTTTGATGCTGGCTGCTATTGCTGCTCTTCCTGACTGTGTGAGTATTGACATTTTTCCCCCTATATTATATATGTACGGTGAGTTCAAAATTCGTCCGCAAAAATCAAAATATTTTTTTATATCAGGAAAATTTTTTAGGAGAATAGCTCAGCTCCACAGCTAAACTTTCCAACACCGCGAGCAAATGGTCCGCTAGGAATGTCAAGCCATTTATCTTCTTTTGAACCAGTAGCCATTCCTTTAACCAACTTCCGTGCTTGTAACAGCTCTTGAACTATACGCTCCATTCTATCTCTTCCTATACTGTGAAACTCCTCAGGTAGTCTATGCCGCTGTTTATACACTCCTGTACTTCCTGTATGGGTAAATGGATGTCCAGAAATTGCTGCTCGTGTAATTGCAGTTATAAGATGCTGCTTTGAATCTTTTTCGTTCATATTTTTTATTCTTAATCTTTCAGTTATGTCCTCTAACAATCCTGTTTCTTCATTTCTTAAATAAGTGCGTAAAGTGCGATCAGCCAAACCGTTTGCTTTAACAATTGCTCCATAAAATAATGCGTTCTGTCTTACAGATTCTCCTATTGATTTAAAAATTGTCGGTTTAGCTGCATCTTCCACAGACCAAAAAGCGTATGAACACCTAACACCATTAACAAGAGCAGATGTACCTCTAATGGCATCACGTGCTTGCTCAACAGTCGATATAGGTTTTTCACTTTTTGGCTTTCTCATATGATGGGCAGTAATTATTGATGCTCCAGTGCTACCTGCTAAATCAGATAATAAAGACATCAAATAATCGCCTACGGCTGGGTCAGTATTTAAATCAGCATGCACGAATGATGCAAGTGGATCAAATACGATTAATTTTAAGTCTTTTATTTTATTAAGTTGTTTTGTTATCGATTCAAATTCAGGAGAAGTCTCTATCACTTTACCTGAAACACTCTTTATGATTGTAAGTGATCCACTAACATTTGGTAATGGTACGATAAAGAGCCTATCTTTATATTTTAATCTCTCGCATTGTGAGTCAAGACGCTCCAAACGACGATGTATTTCACTCATATCATCTTCTGCTGAGAAAATTACCACAGATCCATGTTCAGTAACTAAAGGACCAAAACCACATGGCTGATCTTTTCTACTCGCAACTTTCAGTGCTAAATCAAGCAGAAGCATACCTTTACCAGTATCTCCCATTGCAGCTAGAATAGATGTCACTCCTAAAGGAAATAACCCTTCAACAAGAAACTTTTGCTCTGGTACTGGACCTATAAAACGTTCTATGCTCCATTCTTGAATATTAAGCAATTGCTTAACAATTACTTTTCTCGAGTTACTTTCAATGAATTCAGAAATATCTATATTTGCTTGTATGCCGTCTGCCGCATCCCATCCCTTTGGTTTATTTTCCGGTATTTCAAGAAGAGTAAGTGATAAAACACCAAGAAAAGTAAGCTTTTTCACAACTTTCTCAGCATATTGTTTACCTGGTTCATCATTGTCTGGCCAAATAATAACATGCTTACCCTTAAGTGGTGACCAGTCTGTTTTTTCTATTGGTGCATTTGCTCCTAACATTGCAGTTGTGGCAGTCATACCTTGCTCTATCAGAGCATCTGCACACTTTTCACCTTCAACTAAAATTACCTTATCAGATTTCATGATACCTGGAATATTATATAAAGGCCTGGTCTCTGGTAGAGTAAAACTAGACCTTTTTACATCAAAAGGAAGATATCTTTTTCCTGAATCAGTGTTATAACGATAAACTGTAACAATCACTTGATCACTTTTATCGTAATAGTTCCATGATGCCGTTGGTTGCCCCAGAGTGTTATTTTTTTCCGAATAACCAATCCACTTAGCAATATCTTCTATCGTATCAGTAAATTGATTTTTTCCAGTAACAGCAGCCCAAAGATCAAAAATATCTCCTCCTTCTCCGGTAGAAAAATCATGCCATAATCCGGCTTTACTGCCAGTTAACTCCACTATCATACTTTGTCCTTTATTGCCTTGTAGATCACCTACATAGAACTTATCACCACGAAAAGTTCCTCTTGGCAGTAAATAAGAAAGACATGACCTTATATTTGATAGGAGTTGAGTTCTTAACTGTTCTTTCTTCCCTAATAATTTATAATGTCCATTTCTTTGTGAACAATAAATATCCATACCTACCTGAAGAATTTTTATGTTCTAGCTATAACGTTAGCAGATTTCCAACATCCATTAATCTTGTTGATGAATTTTGTTGGTATAGATCTACCGTTTCTAAGTTCATATACTACTTGCAAGATATTTGTACGTTTATTGGGTTGAAATATTACTATTCCAGATGTATAAAAACTTCTTAAAGCATTAGCACCAACGAGAGCTTGAAATGGATTCTTTTCCAATGTAGAGGTAGATACTTTTTTGGTGTGATTTGTGATGATTATTCCAGCCATAGGATTAATCTTGGAACGTAGTTTTTCTATTGCATGCTGTAGACCATAGTTAACGTAATTATAAGGAGAATCAATCACAACTAAATCAAACTTTTCCTCTACCATATTTTTTTTTTCTATACCTTCTTCATTTAAGGTCAAATTCATCTTGTTCGTCACAACTAAGTTTTCTGTTGCTAAATGAGGAAGTTTGTTGAGTTGTTGTATACGTTCTCTAATATAATCATATTCCATTTCATTTTGTAGATAGAATATTTTTAGCGGTCTTGTAGGTTTCATGCCAAGAAATGATCTTCCTGCTGCCAGATGTGCTAATAGAGAAAGAAGAAAATGACTTTTGCCAATCTTTGGAGTACCACCTATGACCAAAAGACCACCTGGTGTCAAAATTCTTGGGCCTATTATATCTTGTGGCATTGGTGATTTGTCATTTAAGTAATGATTTACAGAAAATGCTTTTCCTTCGTTTTGTTTTTCTTGTAATATGGAACTTCTTTCATCTTTACCGTTCAACCATGTTTCAGCAGAATCTATATTACCTTTAACTAAAGTCCAAAGGTCTATTATATTTCCTTTCTTTTCTTCGATCAGGTTGTACCAATTTCCTGCATTTTCTCCTTCCATTTCAACTATTATCTTATTTCCATTTCTACTTCCAATATAGAATTTATCTTGGTAAGATTTGCCATCAGGCAACAAATAAGATAAACAATCTTTGATATTATTAATTAATAACGATTTTATTTTCAAAGCATTTTTAGATGAAAAATCCATAAAATTCTCCTTGTTTATTCCAAATTTGTTCAACATATTTTTTAGACGTTTAAAGTCAAGATTAGCCAGCTCACAAACAGTTTCAAAAGATCGTGAGCGAATCCATTGACAAGCCTCTTTTTTAAGTTTAGGGTTTTTTCCTGCTGCATCCTGAATAGCTCTAGTAATAACAGCAGCCCACAACTTTCCTTCGTCATACTTCAAAATGGCAACCAATCATCTTGAAAACTTTTTTGTAATTCTGGAGTAATAACTGTAGTAATCCTATTTCTATCTCCGTACGTATTATTAGTTTCAACGCCTACTTTCGCTGTAAACTCTAAATCGTTGAAATCAGCTATAGAGTTTATTCTTCTAGCAGTAACTGCTTTCTCTGAAGTGTCATTTGCATGAATATTTCTGGATGATTCCAAAATACTACGCAGCATAGAACGTCCAGATTCTCCCCAGATGTCTTCTTCACCTTCTGCTTTGCCATTTTTGATACCTATAATCTGAAAAATCTTGCGTTTTGCATATGGGCCTTCAGTGACGGTAAATTCTACATTTAAATAGATACTGCCAGTAGTGTAGTTTTTAGTGAACCAATTTTCATAACCTCCAGGCTTTATTGCCATTTTTACCTTGACTATTGTACCTTTCGGTATTAAACTGCTCTGCAGTTTTGCATTATTAAAATCAGTTAAAAAATCTTGTAGCATACGCTCTCCTATAAGTTGACTTTAAAGTGAAAGTTAGCTATTCCATTAGCTGCCAATGACCATTTATCTTATCGACAAGTTTGTTTGGCACGCGTTCACCATTGCGAAGCTCAAATACTATCTGGCGTGCACTGCTTTCTTCATCATGAGCAAACATCACCATACCAGTACTGTAAAATCCACGTAAAGATCCAGCACCACTTAGGCCTTGAAATGGATCTTCTTCGAGCATCTTTTTTGATAATTTTTTTGTATGATGAGTAAGTACAATACAAGCATCTGGATTGATAGCACTGCGTAGCTTCTCAAGAGTCTTTTGCAGAAAGAACAGCATAGCACTATTATCATTTTCATTCCCATATTCACTGCTAAAGATGTTACGTAATGGATCTATGGCCAAAACATCAGGTTTAAAGCGTTCATTTACAATCTCCTTAATTTCACTTATTTCATCATGATTAAATGATAAGTGCACTTTTGGCGTAATGATTAAGTTGTTAGCAGCTACATTCAAAAGTTCATTATCAAGTTGTTGCAAACGTTCTTTCATATATTCATATTCAATTTCAGTTTGCATGTAGAAAATTTTTAAAGGTCTATTTGAAGCCATACCAAGAAAAGAAACACCTGCAGCCATATGAACGAGCCATGAAATCAAAAAGTCGCTTTTGCCGATTTTAGGTGGGCCACCCAGTACCAATAAGCCTCTTTTTGTTAAAATTCTTGGTGAGATTATATCCTCTGGTGTTGGCGATCGATCGTCCAAGTATTCTTTCACACTGAAAAAAGGAATTTTTTGACCAATAGTTAAAAAGTTTTGTAGCATATAATAACCTCCTATATGTTGGGCGTGACAGGTTGAATTGCAAAAGCTTTAGTTTTAATTTTTGTAAGAAGTTTTCCTAGATGCGGTTCTTCAACCATATTAAGGCAACCACTTCGATCTTTAGCAGGATATCCCCAAGAATTAATCGTCTGACAGACAAATGAACGAACCTCTGTACCATCATCTTTCTTGATTCCAACCATACTAATTACTTCGTCAACTATCCCAGGAATTTCACTTGCAGTTTTAGCTCCTTCACATTGAGGTAGCCAAGTCGAGCGATTGAAATCATCGAGGTATTGTCCAAGAGTTCCAACTGTAATGATGTCTTTATTTGGAATATGTTGAAACTGATTGAGCCAAGCCATCATCTCTTGAGCAAGTAACCCGTAAGCAGCTCTCATATCTTGTTTTCCTGATCTTTCAGAAAAAGCTTCAGGTTGCATTTTTGCCCATAATAGACATAAACGAGAGGCTACTGTAATACTATCGATAAAAATACATCGATACTTGAAAAACTCTGAAGAAAGCTCTTTGTATTTACTGGATACATGCTCATAGTGTCTTTGGCTATATGCTGAGTCAGATTTTAACGCAGGATTAGGACCACCTATGAGACATGCAATATCTCTTGCCTCATTCCAAGTACGAATACTTACAGAATCCCCTTGCCAATCTTGAACAGCAAGTAAACCTGCCTCAAAATCAAGACAAAGTGTTGGTTCATTTATGGTCTTTAAGAGACTAGTTTTACCTATACCATAAGGACCAAAGATGACCATTTTTATACCTGTTTGAACTTTTAGCCGTTCATTGCTGTTCATTATTTTCATTTTTCTCCCAGTACCTAAATATATATGTACGATGACCTAGGCAATTCGTCCGCAATTTGCAAAAAAAATTTTGAGCAAATATAATCGAGAGCTTATAACTTACTCTAAAACTGAGAATTTATCGCGTATTCGTTCTAGTGTGCGATAGATAGTTGTCTTTGGTATTTTGGTTATTATAGAAACTTCAGTAATAGTAAATACCTTAAGTAATTGACATAAATTACTATCTTTTTCAGACAAAGTTGAAATTATATTATTTATATCAGTGCGAATTATCGCTTCGATTTCCGAGTTCCTATGATCTGGAATATCGTCGTTTATATCATCAAAAGTTATATTACGTTTTAGACATAACTGATTGCGTAACATATTGCGAGCACAATAATTAGCTAATCTAGCAACGAAAGTACTAAAACTACTTCTTTTCTCATCGTGCTGGTTAAGATATTGCCAAACCTGACAAAAAAGCTCTTGTTCTATATCTTCGAGACTTTCGTTAATAAAACAGCTTTTGGATTTAAGGCGCGAAGCTTGAAATCTCACATGTTTAACAATTGTAGAATCGATTCCTTGATAAGAATTCTTCATAAAAACTCCAAAAGTTTCATGAATAGAGATTTTTACCAAGACTTTGTATGACTAATTTATTATAAAAAAGTAGTAATAATTTTTTTATCTAAAAGAATAAAATCTTTAAAAATTAAAATAAGATTTAAACGTTTTGATACACTACTGAAGCTACTTTTTCATAGGTAAAAAACTACCAATTTCGTACCTAATTTCTGAATTACTAATTAGTATTTCAGAAAGCAGTAATCGTTAAATTATTGATAATATTGTCTTTTTTATGTTCTATTCCTAAAAGTCGTTTCTAAAGTTAAGTGGCTAAAATCGGCCAGTGAAGAGGACTTACGGATTACTGAAGTCTTATATATATTATATATATATTTAAATACAGGTAAAATATAATATATGATAATATAATAATATAAATATTGGTGTAATATAAGTTATGTAAAATAGCTATTGAGATAAGTAAAAACTTAAATGGTAGGAAAAGGAATATGAAAATTTTTTTTAATTTTTTTTCAAAATTGCGGACGAATTTGCGAGTCATCGTACATATATATTATACAGGGCATTGAACTTTAATTACACAAAGGAGTTTTTGTACGTCGATTTTAACATTAGATCTTGGCAAACAAACGGGCTGGGCAATTCTAACAGATGGAGTAATTGAAAGTGGAAGCAAAAGCTTTCATGGTAGCCGTTTCAGTGGAGGTGGAATGTGTTTTTTAAGTTTTCACAATTGGCTTAATTCTTTGAAACATGAGTTCACTGCAGTGTATTTTGAGGAAGTAAGAAGACATCTAGGAACTGATGCAGCTCATTGCTATGGTGGTTTTCTTGCAGTGCTGTCTGCTTGGTGTGAAGAGAACAATATTCCCTACCAAGGTGTTAATGTTAAAACTATAAAACGCTTTATAACAGGCAAAGGTAATGCAAGTAAGAGTGAAGTTATTGAAGCTGTAAAGGAAAAAGGGGGTTTGCCTAAAGATGATAATGAATCTGATGCTTTAGCATTAATGTTCTATGTTATGGATTTCAGTAAAGATATTAATAAGATGAAAAATCCATAAAAAGTGGGTCCTTTCGGCCATAATGGCGGGTTTGGTGGGTCAGACCCTAGGCCTTCTCTAGCGTCAGATATATTTTGAATATTAACTTTTTAATTATTAAGATATGAATTTAGCAATCCACTACTATCCTACTCGAAACCTAGTTGAATATGAGCGTAACCCACGTAAAAATGACGATGTGGTCAACAGAATGTGTGCTTCTATTCGGGAATTTGGCTTTCGTATACCAATAGTTGCAAAAAGCGATGGAACTGTGGTTGATGGTCATTTAAGACTTAAAGCAGCAAGAAAGCTTGGTATGGAGAGTATTCCAGTGGTTTTAAGTGATAATTTAAATGAACCACAAACTAAAGCTTTTCGATTACTGGCAAATCAATCAGCTAATTGGGCAAAGTGGGATGATGAGCTTTTGAAAGTAGAAATTCAAGAGTTAGAAGATTTACAGTTTGATCTTAAAATGACTGGATTTGAATTAGAAAAAGTTCAACATTTCCTTGATGATTTAGATAGTGAAAAAGAAGATTTTTCTGACTTGGTTGGTGATGACAAAAAGGTAGAAATAACAAAACCAGGTGATCTATGGATTTTAGGTGATCATCGAATCTATTGTGGTGATAGCTCTGTAGTTGAATCATATAAAGCGCTGTTAGATGATAAAATGGCAGACATTACTGTTTGTGATCCTCCATATAATGTTGATTATGGTAGCAGTCAAGAAAGAGAGGATAAAAAGATACTAAACGATAATCAAGGTGAAAAGTATGAGCTTTTTCTCTATGATATTTGTACTCATATTTTAGCATATACTAAAGGTGCAATTTACATCTGTGCATCATCATCAGAGTTTTCAACGTTGCAAAAAGTATTTGAGGAGGCAGGAGGAAAATGGTCAACATTTATCATTTGGGCAAAGAATCATTTTACACTAGGCAGGTCTGATTATCAAAGACAATACGAAGCAATGCTCTATGGGTGGAAAAGGGGCAATAAACGTGAGTGGCATGGAGGTAGAAATCAAAGTGATCTGTGGTTTTATGATAAGCCAATACATAACTCACTGCACCCAACAATGAAGCCAGTAGAGCTAATGGAGAGAGCAATAGTAAACAGCAGCAGATCAGGAGACATAGTACTTGATCCATTTAGCGGTTCTGGAAGTACACTGATTGCATGTGAGAGAACAGGAAGAATTTGTAGGACAATAGAGCTAGATTCAAAATTTGTAGATGTAACCATAAAACGTTGGCAAGTGTACACAGGTAGGGAAGCAATTCTTTCTGGTGCTGGTAAAACTTTTTCAGAGATTCAAGAAGAAAAACAGTAAGAAAAAAGTGGAAAAGATAACGCAAACAGAAATTTAGTAAGCCTTGGTAGTTGTAATATTAATTTACTGGTATATACCGTATTTTAATGAGTTTAGCGTAACAAATAACTTTGGATTAAATGTGGTGTACTCAATGAATCAAGAAAAGACGTCAGCTGGAGTAGTAACGTCGCAAACAAATAATGAAGCATCGTTTTCTGAAGAAGTAGAAAATAATGTTTCAAATTCTACACTATCTGTTAAGGAGAGAATTGAATTGTTTGAAAAAGGTACGAAGCAAGAACCTGACCTGAACACTGAATGTAAACTAGCTTCTTTAAATGTGATTAGCAATAGTAGCGATAGCAGTATTACAGCAAAAATAGACGAAGCAGGTGCTGATTTTTCAGTGAGTTGTTCTTCTTTAGTATTTGATGATGGTAAAGACATAGAGGACGAATTTAATGCAGTTTGTGAGGCAAATGGAATAGAATATAACCGTCCGTATTCTCTTGATCAGCTTGAGGCAGCATCCAACACATCTTCCAACCCCAAAATAGACAATACAAAAGAAATGCAAAAAGAGGAAGAGGATAAAGAATTAGGAGATAAACCAAAGCCGTTACCTAGGAATGGAATGTTGGAGAAGGACAATATTAGAAATGTAGCTCCACCTTCACCTAGAACAGCAGAAAATCATCGGTTGAGTATTATTCAGGATATTGCACCACCAAAGCTACCACATTCTTCTTTCCAATTAAATGGAGAAAAATGTGATGAGCAAGAAGCTATAGGAGAACCTATGTATGCAACTATAGACAAAAATAAAAAATTCTCGAAAAGAGGTTTAGATGGTGAAATAAACGATCAAAGTCCGGAGATGGAAAAGTCAAATTCTGAAGAAACATCAATTAAGAAAGGATCAGAAGATATAATTGGTGAACCTGTAGATCTGAATACAAAATTTTTAAAAAAGAGTTTGGAAGGAAGTGATAGTGGAATAGACAATAGAAGTGCAGAGATGACAAGATCAAATTCTCAAGTAACAGAAATGAGTGAGTCTTGTGGCAATCAAGGATGGGAGAATATGTCATTAAATCATGATAGTCCAGTTACACTTTCAACTAGCTCATCAGAAAAAAGTGATAATGAAGAAACCCCGTTAATTAAAAAAGAAAAGAAAACAAATAGAATTTTGCCAAGAGTAAAATATGCAGTGCAGCAGAAGGAATTTATAATTTTCGGTATAGCTGCTGTTGCACTTAGCGTTTCTGCAGCTTTGGTATATTTACAGGATAAAGCACAATTTATTGCATTTTTTGCAAACAGTGTCATCTATGTAACTATACCAATTCTAGCTGTTGCATTATTGGTTGCAATTAGTCCGATATTTTGTGGAATAAAGCAATTTAGAGATACTGAAGAGTGTCAAATAGGGAGAAAGAATGCGAATGAAACTTTGAATCAGGTGCGAGAGTATCAATCAAAAGATAAAGTAATAAAATCAGTCAAACTGGAATACGGCAATGGTACTCATTCGCATTTTACACTTAACGCTTGGGAGGGTAAGAACAACTTCATTAATATTGACGACAAAGTCATTAGTAGAAGAAATAAAGTAGAATCAGTAATCAAAGATAGGCCATTATTTACAGCATTATTAAGCAGTTTGGTTGCTGCAAATATAGTATTGCCTTTATTACTGTATGTAGAAGGTGGTATTAATAGTGTACAGAAGTTTTACCAGAACGCTTTGATTAATAACGTAGGGTTATCACTACTTATAGGCTCGAGTATACTTGCACTATCAGTGATATTCCTTGGAGTACATTACTACAGAAAAACAAATTGCACAAATCTTGTATATTGTGAGGAAAGAATTGAACCAGAAAAAGTTAATGGAAAGTTCATTGAGGAAATAAAGGAAGCAAGGACAAAAGTGCTTGAAGAAAACCATAGTAAAGATGCCAAATGCAGCAGTTTAACGCTAGAGCAAGTAGTGGTTGAATCTCATAACTACAAAGATGCAATTTATAGTATTAGTTGAAAATGGCCAAATTTCACTATGTAAAAAGAAAGCAGCTATAAACCGGAGTACTTCGCTCTATATTAGTAAAATATCTCTAAGACGCCGGCAAGTATAAACAGGTAGGAAATTGCTGATACTGGCAAAACCTTTTCAGAGATTCAAGAAGAAAATTCGTAAAAAGGAGCGAAAAGAGAGGAGGAAAAGAGTGGAAAAAATCACACAAACAGAATGGGCAAGAGAGATAGGAGTATCAAAGCAATATGTCTGTTATTTAGTAAAAAAAGGAATAGTTGAGTTGGAGGATGGTTTGATCAATAGAGAACAAGCAAATGAAGCGGTGGCAGCAATAAGAGATCCAAGTCAGCCACTTAGGAGGAAAAATCCAGAAAACGAAAATACAAATAACCTTTCTACAATGTTGCTAAAAACGCGAATAAAAAATGAAATGGAGCGAGGAAGGTTGCTAGAAGCAAAGGCAAAAGCTGAAATAGGAGAACTTGTAGCAGTAGAGGAAGTAAAAAGTGAGGCATTTAACGTAGCAAGAGTTGTACGTAATAATTTGCTTAATGTTCCAAATAGAGTTTCAGCACTGCTTGCATCACTGAGTGACACTGAAAAAATTCACGAGACGCTAACTGAAGAGATTACAAACTCACTTGAAGAATTATCTAACGCTAAATTTAAAATATAAAAAGATTTTGAATACAAAATGGCTGATAACTTAAGTTTAGAGTTAATAAAGTGTTTAATCAATCAACCTGGATTAGATGTTAATGTCAGAGGGTTAAACGGAAAAACTCCACTGCATTGCGCTATAGAGTTTGATGAATTAAGCATGGTAGATTTGTTACTCACGAAGAAGAACATTAATCCTTTTGTGGAAGATAATGAAGGTAAAACATCTCTTGATTACGCCAAAGAAGGGAAAAAAGCAGAAATATTACAAGCGTTAATTAATAACAAGTACGGGTCAGAACAAGATAGCTTACTTCATTTAGCTGCAATGATAGGTGAAATTAATGCAGTGAGATATTTGATCAGAAAAGGTATTAACGTTAATGTACGAAATGCTTTGCATCATACGCCATTACATCTAGCAGCAGGGATAGGACATGCAGAAGTTGTAAAGATTTTGATAAGAGAAGGAAATGCTGAAATCGAGGTTTTTGATGCACGAAATCAGACACCGATGCACTATGCAGTTAACAACAAAAAATTGGAGATAGTAAAGTTATTACTGGAGCTAGGAGCAAATGTAAATAGCGCACGTGTAGGACAAAACTCGATGAAATTATCACCTGTGCATATAGCTGTAAGTAATACTAATTACGATGAAAGGGATTTATGTCTTGATATTCTCAAATGCTTAATAAAGGAGCCTAATGCTCAAGTCAATTTGCAGGACTACGAAAATAGAACACCTCTACATTACGCTGAAAGACTTAAAACAATAGAGGTCTTACTAACGCGAGAAGATATAGACCCTCTGGTAAAAGACGATAGCGGCAAGACACCATTTGATTACGCTAAACCTGAGATAAAGAAGGCTTTGATGAGTAATAAATACGGTTCTGAAAAGAATAGTCTACTACATTTAGCTGCACAAAGAGGAGAAATTGAGCTTGTAGAGTCTATCTTAAAAGAAGAAATCGATATTGATATTGTAAATAATAAAGGTTTATCACCGGTTTACCTTGCTGCGGAAAAAGGGCATTTACATGTAGTAAAGTTATTGCTGAAAAAAGGAGCAAATTATACACCTGTTTTACATTTAGCAATTAAATCAAACAATTTAGAGTTACTTAAAGTTTTGTTTACTGAAAAAAATGGGTCTTTGCTCTGCAGAGATACCGTTGTTAATTTTCCAACCCTTCATAATAAATATATAGCACAGAGAGAAATAGCAGATAAAAGGATGAAAAAACATAATAATATTATCTGCATCTGTATTACAGTTAGCGCAGTAGCAATGGCAGCATATATAGGTTTAACAGCAACAACAATAAGCAGTGCAATCATTTTTGCAACAATAACAGGGGTATTTGCGCTTGTTATAGCAATAATGATAAGTGAGATGAGCAAAAGATATATAGAAAAGGAATTTCAGAAAAAGATGTTTATGGAATTGGATGAGTGTAGTTCTATTGTTAATGATGTCGAGATAGAACCAGTTATGAGTAGATGCAGACAATGATATACGCTACATCTTTTTCTGAAGGTTTAAGGCCAGATCCCCAGCTTAAAGTATCAGAGTGGGCGAATGAGTATCGAGTTTTAGCGCCAACTGCAGCATCAGAGCCAGGTAAATGGAGAACAGAAAGAACTCCTTATTTAAAAGAAATAATGGATTCACTATCACCATCTTCACCTGCAGAAAAAGTAGTATTCATGAAAGGAGCGCAGATTGGGGGAACAGAAGCTGGCAACAATTGGATTGGCTATATCATCGATCAAACACCAGGTCCAATGCTGGTAGTACAGCCAACAGTTGAAATGGGAAAACGTTGGTCGAAGGGAAGATTTGCACCGTTAATAGAGAGTACACCATGTTTAAAAAGTAAAGTAAAAGACCCAAGGTCAAGAGATTCAGGGAATACTGTACAAAGTAAGGAGTTTCCAGGTGGAATAGTAGTAATAACTGGAGCGAATAGTAGTGTAGGACTGAGATCTATGCCAGTAAAATATCTCTTTCTTGATGAAATAGATGCCTACCCAGGAGATTCAGGAGGAGAAGGAGATCCAGTACTGCTCAGTATTGCTCGAACTAATACATTTGCAAGGCGAAAGATTTTTTTAGTATCGACACCAACGATTCATGGAATAAGCAGAATTGAGAAAGAATTTGAAGCAACAGATAAGAGATATTTTTTTGTTCCCTGTCCGTATTGTAATTACTATCAAGTTCTAAAATGGTCACAAATAAAATGGGAAGATAAAAATCCAAGTACAGCACACTATATATGTATAGAATGTGGTGAAAAGATAGAAAATCATCAAAAGACAGAGATGCTTGAACGTGGAGAATGGAGAGCTACAAATCAAGTACACAATAGCAAAGTAATAGGATTTCACCTTTCAAGTCTTTATAGCCCAGTTGGGTGGTATAGTTGGCAACAAGCAGTAGAGGATTTTCTGCATGCAAAGGAAAGTGAACAATTACTGAAAGTTTGGATCAACACAACGCTTGGAGAAACCTGGGTAGATAAAGGAGAAGTACCTGATTGGAAGCAATTATTTAACAGGAGAGAATTTTTTCAGATTGGCACAGTACCAAGGAGAGAAGTGGTACTTACTGCAGGAGTAGATGTCCAAAAAGATCGTCTAGAGGTAGAAGTTGTAGCATGGGGAAAAAGTCGTGAAAGTTGGTCAATAGACTACCGAGTATTTGAAGGAGATACAGGAAGTAGAGAAGTATGGAAAAAGCTTTCGGAGCTCCTCAATCATCATTTTATTGGTGAAAATGGGCTTGAATATATGATAAGTATGATGGCGGTTGATGCAGGGTATGCAACGCAGGAAGTTTACAACTGGGTGAGAAGTCATCAAGGGTCTGGAAGAGTAATGGCAGTGAAAGGTGTAAATAAAGCACTAGTGCCGCTGAGCAGCCCAAGTAGAGTAGATATAACAGTTGGTGGTCAAAAGCTAAAGAGAGGAATAAAGCTATGGCCAGTAGGAGTATCGATATTAAAGTCAGAGCTTTTTCAATTACTTAATATTTTGAAAGAAGAAGAGGGAAAAGCTCTACCTGGATATTGTCATTTTCCCGAGTATGCACCTGAATATTTTAAACAGCTAACGGCAGAGCAATTAGTCAGCAAGGTAGTAAAAGGATACACCAAACAAGAGTGGCAAAAGGTAAGAGAAAGAAATGAAGTGCTAGATTGCCGAATTTATGCGAGAGCTGCATCTATTGCGCTTGGAATCGATCGTTGGCCAGAGAGTAAATGGAATAGTTTGAGTGGAAAAATGGAAAGCAAAAAGCCTAAAAAAGTAAGGCAAAGCCAATGGTTGAATGAGAAGTGAAATGTATAACGAAGAATATTTAATTCAAGTCGAAGAAGCGATAAAGAAACTACAAAATGGAGAGAGAGTAGTATCAATTGCATATGGTGACCATGTTGTGAGATATGCTGAAGTTCAGATAAATGATTTACTAAACTTAAGACAACGTATTAAAGCTGAACTGAAAGTTGCAGGTGTGAGACCGAAGAGAAGAATTGTGATTGCGACAAGTAAGGGGATTGACAAAATTGTGTAAAAATGTTATAGTTTAAGATTGGTATTTTCTAGTTAAAATATGGATCAAAGTCAAGAAAGGCTTAATGTTAATGTAAATTTTGAGGGGGAATTTGCTCACTACCTTATAGAAATGGCAAAAGTTCAAAATAGAACTATTGAAGAAATTGTAAAAGATCTAGTAGAAGAAGAACTTGAGGTAAGTAAACTATCTGAAGGTGACGAAATGGATGAAGGAGAAATAGCTCTACTTGAACTTGCTGCTAAACGTAATGTTCCTGGAGCAAAAATAATTAGACATGAAGATATCAAGTGGGAATAATTTACCAAATTGGTTATTTAGAAGGTGTAGATACCGAAGATCTTCCTTCTCTTCCGAAAACAATACGGTTAAGGGTGCAAAAAGCTATAGAAAAACGTCTCACAATTATTCCTGATAAAGTAGGTGAGGCTTTATCGCATAAATGGGTAGGCTACTTTAGGTTGCGTGTTGGCGATTATCGAGTCATATACTTAATAGATAACTCAGAGCACATGGTCAAAATTGCAGCAATAGGACATCGAAAAGAAATTTATAAACGTAGTCCAGAGTAATGACTCTCTACATACAATCTGTTGACCAAATTCTCTAGCAACTTGCTATAATTTTTCAATGTCAAATTGTGCAACAACTTGTTGCATAATCAAAGAGGCAAAATGTTATTAAAATCATTCAAACAACTATTTAACAAACCAAAGATAAAAAGCTCAGCCTGGGATGCTGCAGGCTCAGGAAGAAGATTTTTTCACTTTCAACCAGAGTTAGGAAGTATAAACAATTTGCTGTCTCAAAACCTTGAAACTTTACGTAGTAGATCACGTGATATGGTGAGAAAAAATCCATATGCAGCAAATATTATTGATACAATAGTAAGTAACTCTATTGGAACAGGAATAAAACCGCAATCAAAAGCAAGGGATGGAGAATTTCGAAAGAAAGTACAAGAATTATGGCTAAGATGGACAGATGAAGCAGATAGTAACGGAGTAAGTGATTTTTATGGATTACAAGCTCTAGTATGCAGAAGTATGATAGAGGGAGGAGAATGTTTTATACGTTTAAGAACGAGAAAGCTAGAGGATAGATTTTCTGTACCATTACAACTGCAAGTACTTGAGTCTGAACATTTAGAAAATAAAACAAATAAAACTTTAGCAAATGGTAATGTAATAAGAAACGGGATTGAGTTCAATAGACTTGGGCAAAGAGAAGCATATTACTTATTTAGAGAACATCCAGGAGAAGGCTCATTTGGAGAATCAGTGAGAGTACCAGCAAACGATGTTTTACATATCTATAGACCACTAAGACCTGGGCAAATTAGAGGAGAGCCATGGCTTTCTAATATACTGCTAAAGCTTTATGAACTTGATCAATACGATGATGCAGAATTAGTGAGAAAAAAGACAGCAGCAATGTTTGCTGGATTTATTACGAGACTCGATCCAGAAGCAAATATCATGGGAGAAGGTGAAAGTAATGAGCAAGGAGTAGCACTATCTGGCCTGGAACCTGGAACAATGCAGCTTTTAGACCCAGGAGAGGACATAAAATTTTCAGAGCCATCAGATGTTGGAGGAAGTTATGAAGCATTCATGAGACAGCAACTGAGGGCAATAGCAATAGGTACAGGAATAACATATGAACAGCTAACAGGAGATTTAACAGGTGTTAATTACTCATCAATCAGAGCTGGATTAATAGAGTTTCGTCGTCGATGCGCTATGCTGCAACACAACATTATAGTATTTCAGTTTTGCAGGCCAGTATGGAGTAGATGGCTAGAGTTAGCAGTACTTTGTGGAGAACTGAGTATAGATGAAAAAGTAGTAAAAGCAGCGAAAGAAGAAGTAAGATGGATACCACAGGGATTTGATTGGGTGGATCCTTTAAAAGACCAGCAAGCACAACAAATGGCAGTAAGAAATGGATTTAAGAGTCGATCAGAAGTGGTTTCAGAGCTAGGTTATGATGTAGAAGAAATAGACCAAGAAATTGCAGAAGATCAAAGACGTGCTAGTTCCTTGGGTTTAAGTTTTGATTCCGACGTTACTACTAATCAAGAGATAATATGAAAAACCAAGCGATATGGCTAAACAGATGTGTAATGGTAGAACCAAGGAGTTTTGAATTACTGTCACTACAAACAGGAAAGCAGCCTATCTTTAAAAATATAAAACATGCGGTAAGAAATAGTGAAAGAGGAATAATACCAATACATGGAATCTTGACGAAAAAGTCAGAAGTTTTTGATGATGTATTGGGGATGACATCGTATGAGAAGATAAGTGAAGAGATAGAAGAAGCTTTAATAGATAAAGAAGTAGAAACAATAATTTTGGACATAGACAGCCCCGGAGGAGAAGTAAACGGTTTATTCGACCTTTCCGACTTTATTTACCAAGCAAGGAGAAAAAAGAGGATTGTGGCAATAGCAAATGATGATGCATACTCTGCTGCATATGCTATAGCCTCTAGCGCTGAGAAGGTATTTGTGAGCAGAACTTCTGGTGTTGGCAGTATTGGAGTAATAGCAAGTCATATAGATCAAAGTGGATTTAATGAAAAATGTGGAATAAAATATACCACAGTATTTGCAGGAAGTAGAAAAAATGATTTAAATCCACATGAGCCAATGACGTCTGAAAGTCTGGAAAGCTTACAAAAAGAAGTAGACCGACTATATGAAATGTTTGTGCAGCTGATAGCAAGGAACAGAGGTCTTTCAATTGAAAAGATTCGATCAACAGAAGCAGGGCTATATTTTGGCGAGAAAGCAGTAGAAATAGGTCTTGCAGATGGAATTACAATTCTTTCAGAGTTTAAATCTATTAATAAAAAAGGGGATATTACTATGAATGAAAAAACTACAAATGACCTAGAAACTGACAATTTAACTAAGTATCGTACTGAAGTTCTTGAATTAATACGTTTATGTAACTTATCACGAATGCCAGAAAAGATAGGAGAATTTATAGAGCAAGGCGTAAGTGTTGAGCAAGCACGGGAAGTTTTAATGGAGTTACTTGCAGAGCGAACGAAAAAGACAGAGATACTGAGTGCAATACCGCGGAATTCGCAGGAAGATTTGATGACACAGGTAGCGAAAAGTCGGTGCATTTAAATTTTATAACCGCCATATATAGTGCTCTGCGGTAAATAAGTGTCCAAAATGCGCCATAATGGCTAATTATAAGGTAATAACACGCGGTGTATAGCAGTTATAAACACGGCGGTAAAAAATAAAAAAAAGGAGAGAAAAAGAAATGATAAGTATAACTGAAGGAAATAATTTAGGCGATCTTCTGAAATATGAAGTGTCCAACCTATATTCAAGAGACCAAATAACAGTAGCTAAAGGTCAAAATCTTAAGCTTGGTGCAGTAGTTGCCAAAAAGACGGAAGATGGTTTTATTAGAGTACTTAATTCCACTGGAACAGATGGCACACAAACAGCAATAGGTGTAATAACAAGTGATGTAAACGCAACAGAAAACACCAAAGCAGTAATCATTACACGTATAGCAATGCTAGCAGATCATGCAGTTGTGTGGCCAGCAAATATCACTGAAGAGCAGAAAAATGCAGCAATAAAGCAACTTGAAGGACGAGGGATCATTATCCGCAAGGGAGTGTAACTTAAATTAATAAGGGGGAAAAAGAATGCAAAATCCATTTACAAATACAGCATTTAGCATGACGGCACTAACAAATGCGATAAATATATTGCCGATAAATTATGGACGTGTTGAAAATTTAAACTTGTTTCCAAATAGGTCAGTAAGATTTAGACATATCACCATAGAAGAACATAATGGAGTTTTAAGCCTGTTGCCAACACAAGTTCCAGGAGCACCAGCAACAGTAGGAAAAAGAGGAAAAAGAAAGGTAAGAACGTTTACGATTCCACATATTCCACATGATGATGTAGTGTTACCAGAGGAAGTACAGGGAATAAAGGCATTTGGATCAGAGAGTGAACTTAAAGCGCTGGCAGATGTAGTAACGGATCATTTGCAGCTAATGAGAAACAAACATGCAATAACGTTGGAGCATTTGAGAATGGGAGCGCTGAAAGGAATAATTTTAGATGCTGATGGGTCAGAATTATTAAATCTGTACAACGAATTTGAAATAACACCAAAAGTAGTAAATTTTGCACTAGGAACTGCAACAACTGATGTAAAGCGTAAGTGTCTGGAAGTACTCCGGCATATAGAAGATAACTTAAGTGGTGAATATATGACAGGAGTACATGCCTTGGTAAGCCCTGAATTTTTTGATGCATTAACTTCACATACTAAAGTGAAAGAAGCATACGAGAGATGGCAAGAAGGAGCAGCGCTTCGAAATGATATGAGGTCAGGATTTACGTTTTGTGGTATAACATTTGAGGAATATAGAGGGCAAGCAACTGATCCTGAAGGAACCGTAAGAAGGTTTATAGAAAGAGATACAGGGCACTGTTTTCCAGTAGGAACAGCGAGCACATTTACAACATATTTTGCACCAGCAGATTTTAATGAAACGGTAAACACACTAGGACAACCGCTTTATGCAAAACAAGAGCCAAGAAGATTTGATAGAGGGACCGATTTACATACGCAGTCAAATCCTCTGCCAATGTGCCATCGTCCGGCCGTTTTAGCGAAAATAGTAACAACATAGTAGGGTCCCCACATAGAAAACTCTATTTATGACCTTAAAAATATACCATAAAAATATACCATAAAAATATAAGATATGCAATATGTTTAAAATAATATGTAAAGACTTTTAGAAAAAATGGTATGCAGAAAAATATAAAGAGATTATTTAAAGATTGTTTTGCCCATTTAGGAGAGTTAGCTTTGTATGAGTCGAAAAATAAGGCGTACATGGTACAAGTATTAAAGCAAGAGCCAGATAAATTATACGAGATTGGTGAAGGGCAATTTGTAGGAGAAACTTTAGTGTTGGAAGTAAGTGCGTTTGATGTACTGCAGCCAATTGTAGGAGATATTTTTGTTATAGGTGACGGTAAATATAAAGTATATTCTCCACCGCTGCAAGATAATTCAGGAATGGTATGGAAAATTCGAGCGTCAGGAGTATAAATGCGTATTAACACCGGTAGTATTATACAAAGTATAGATGCTGAAAGGAAAAAAGTGGAAAAAGCGACAGTGAGTGCATTAAACAAAACAGCAATATGGCTAAAATCAAAAGCAGCTAAGGAAATCAGTGAGGAAAAGAAGGTAAAATTAAGTTTGATAAGAAAGAGATTAAGAATTTTTAAGGCGAAAACTAGCAGATTAGAAGTGTTAATTAGAGCAAATCTCTATGACATTAAAGCATCGGCAATTGGCAAAATACAAAAAACAAGAAGAGGATCGAAAGTAGGAAAGCATGAGTTTATAGGAGGATTTGCAGCAGTTATGCCAAAAGGAAATAGCGGTATGTTTAAACGTGAAGGAAGGGCAGCATTGCCAATAAAGGAAGTTAAGTTGCCACTAGAACCTGAGGCTTCAAGGATAATAGGGAATCTTGTTAATTATGAGGTTGAGAAAGTATTTACAAAATTTTTTGAACGTGAATTAAGTTATATTACAGGAAGTGTATGAATTTTAAAGATTTGCATAACGCAATTTGCACCACACTGAAGAAAGAAATACCAGCAATACAGACATGTGAAATTTATCCATCGATAAGAAAGGAATTAGTAGCGCCAGCGGTGTTTGTGGAACTTAGCGGATTTGAAAAAGGACATGATCCTGGAACAGAAGAATTAGCGCTGAAAGCAAGATTTGAAGCGAGGATTGTGATTGATAGCACAATAGAAAATGCAGCTATTATTGTCAGGTCATTAGCAGCAGAAGTAGCAAAAGTAGTAGATAAAAATACTTGGAACGTAAAAAATGTTTCACCAGGAGAATTTATCTCTGCAGAAGTTGACGAATTTAGACCTGAATTAGATGCATATCTTGTGTGGATGGTAGAATGGGTGCATACAATACACGTAGGGCGATCTATTTGGAAAGAAGGAAAATTTATGCCACACAAAATAGAAATCGGTGAAATAAATGTTAGAGAATAATTTTGCGATTGCAGAATTACAGAGGAAATTAGCCAATATTGTCCGTATAGGAGTTGTAAAAGAAATAGATTGTGAAAAAGCAAAAGTAAGAGTGAAAATAGGAGAATTTTTAACAGATTATTTACCATGGATAACAAGCAAAGCAGGAAAAGATAGAAATTGGTCTCCACCAGATATCGATGAACAAGTAATGGTATTTTCTCCTCTTGGTGAACTATCATTAGGAGTGGTATTAGGAGGAATATATCAGGAAAAATACTCTGCACCAGAGGATAAAAAAGAAATAAATAGTGTGAAGTTTCAGGATGGAACAAGATTGTTATATGATAAAGAGAAGCATCATTTAGAGATTGAAGTAGTAGACAAAATAACACTGAAAGCTGGGGAATCGAGCATAGAGATGACGAAGAGCGAAATAAAACTGAAAGCAGATAGAATAAACCTTAATTAAATGAATAAATCGGTTGTACGAGTAGGAGATTATTGTGGAGAAGCAACACCACACTTTTGCATTAGCGGCAGTAATAATGTTTTTGTAAATGATTTCCCATTCTGTAGGAAAGGAGACAATTTTAACGAAGGAAAAGTAATGATTCAAGGATCAAAAACAGTGTTTGCAAATGGTCATGGTGTAGGAAGAGTAGGGGATTCAGTATCTTGTGGGTTAAAAGTAATAAAAGGCAGTAAAAGCGTCTTTGCAAAATAGAAATGAAGGGTATGGATGGTAAAACAGGAAAAGCGTTAGAAGGAATAGAGCACTTAAAGCAATCAATAATTGATATACTTACGACTCCTATAGGATCACGAATTATGATGAGGAATTACGGGTCTAGGCTATTTGAATTATTGGATAAGCCAATAAATAGGGATTTAACTTTGGAAATTTACGCATCAACTGCAGAAGCACTGGGGAAATTTGAGAAGAGATTTAAGTTAGAAAAAGTAAAAGTTGAAGGAGTAAAAGAAGGAAAAGTGACGCTTGATCTAGAAGGATTGTATCTGCCAATGGGAAGAAAGATTCGCTTCGATGGGGTTGTAGTATAAAGATGCAGCAGCCAAATATTATTGAATCACTGAGCTTTGAAGAGATTTTTTCTCGGATGAAGGAAGAGTTAGTGAAAAGTTTTACAGCATTAGTAGAAAGTGACCCAGCGATGAAGGTATTAGAAGTAGCAGCATGGCGAGAACTTTTGCTTAGAGAAAGAATAAATGAAGCAGTAAAGAGTAACTTACTTAAATTTGCGACAGGAGAAGATCTTGATAATTTGGCTGAGTTTTATGGAGTAGAGAGAGAAAAAGAAGAAGAGGATGAAAGATTTAGAAAGAGGGTAAAAGCAAAAATAGCAGGTTGGTTAACAGGAGGAAGTAAGGAATATTATAAATATCATGCACTGTCAGCAGATAGTAGAGTAAAAGATGCACTAGTGGAATCAACTATACCAGGGAAAGTACAAATCTCAATCTTATCAACACAAACTGGCATAGTGTCAGAAGAGCTACTAGAAATTGTAAAAAAGCAGGTTACTAGAGATGATATAAGGGTTTTAACCGATACAGTAACAGTAATTGGCTGCAATATTATGGAAATAGATATCCACAGTAGAATGAGCATAAGTCCTTTAATATCAGAGGAAGAAATCAAGAAGCAGTTTATTAAGAAGTTTGAATTAGCAAAAAGATTAGGGTGGAGTGTAACAAGATCATGGATAATAGCGAATCTATTTGTAGATGGTGTAGAAAATGTGGAATTGATCGAGCCAAGAGAGGATGTTGTGGTTCTGGGAAATGAATCTGCAAATTTGAAAAATGGGAACGTTCAAAAAAGTGTGTCAAGCCGCATTTTTAGTTCAACTCAATTTTCAATCTATCTGGAAAGAAAATATCAAGTTGAGAAATAGTTAAAGCCCAATTAGGGAGAGCCATAATCCACTTTTGCTCTACCTTTTTTATAGCACAATATACCTGTTTGTACAAGGCATTTGTACTAGTAAATGAACCCTTAGTTTTAGTAAATTTCCTGATTTGTCTATGCAACCCCTCAATTGGATTGGTGGTGTAAATCAGCTTCCTAACTTGCCCAGAATACTTAAAATAACTGGATAAGTTTTCCCAATTGTTCTGCCAGGATTTTATAACTAAAGGATACTTCTCTCCCCATTTTTCTTCCAGCTCAAGCAGATAATTCTCAGCGATCTCTTTACTTGAAGCACGATATATTTTTTTCAAATCATTCATGAAAACTTTTACATCTTTGCTAGATACATATTTCAGTGAATTCCTTATCTGATGCACTATACATAGCTGTACTTCTGCCTTAGGAAACACACTATTTATAGCCGCAGGAAAGCTTTTTAGCCCATCAATGCAGGCAATTAGAATATCTTCTACTCCTCGCTCTTTTAGGTCATTTAGAACTCCCAACCAGAAGTTAGCTCCTTCACTTTCAGCCAAATAAAAACCTAATACTTCTTTTCTGCCATTTTGATTTATGCCCAATATATTATACATGCATTTACTTATACAATGTCCGTCCTCCTTGACCTTAAAGAACATGCCATCCATAAACACTATTGGATACACTGATTGCAGTGGGCGGCTGCGCCATTCATTGATTACTGGTAGCAGTTTATCAGTAATACTGGATATCTCTGCTGCTGATATTTTGTGGTCATATATTTCCTCAACATGTGAAGCTATATCTCTGTATCCCATGCCACTGGCATATGTGCTTAAGACCTTTGCTTCAAGTTCTGGATGTAGGCTTGTTTGCCTTTTTTTGACTATTTGCGGTTCAAAGCTTCCTTCTCTGTCTCTTGGTGTTAATAGTTCAAATGAGCCTGAACTTGTACGTAAAGTTTTTGCATTCCTTCCATTTCTTCGGTTATTTTCTTCACTTTTAGCTGACATGTGGCTTTCTATTTCACCTTCCAGACTTGCCTCTAGCAACCTTTTTATAAACGGTGTTAATGCTCCATCTCTTCCTGTCAATGGTCTTCCTTCTCGTATAGATGACAGGATATTTGTTTCTAATTCTTTATAATCTACCAAACCAGTAGTTCTATTTGCTTGACCCATATCAAACCTCCATTTTTTATATCAATTTATTACTTTTTTTTCGGTTTGACACACTTTTTTGAACGTTCCCTGAAAAATTTAAAGATTGAGTTGAATTAATGTTATTACCCCCAAACGCAACAAAGCAAGAGCAAGCACTGGTTGATGCAACAGATTATAAGGTTGATCCGAGCTGTATCAGAGGATTTAAGTTTAGTCTTAAAGATGAAATACTGCCGTGGATAATAGAAGAATATGGTTTAGAAGAAATACTGCGCTGGGTAAAAGATAGAAGAAAAGCCGTAATAGAAGGAGTAAAATTTCAAAGACTGAGAGGAACTCCAGCATCACTAAAAGTAGCACTAAAATGGGCAAATATAGAAGATATTACAATCATCGAAGAACCACCTGGTAAACACTTCTTTGAATTACAAATAGGAATAAAAGATGTTCCAAATGACTTTTTTGTAGATGCAGTAGTAGAACTTGCAAAACTATCGTTACCAGCAAGATCGCGGCTAATGAGGATTTTCAATGATCACTATAACGTTGATAGGTTTATTTTAGATGAAAGTTTATTTGGAAGTTTGTTATCAGACTACTCTGGTATAAAAGTTGAAAAAAATGGGCCAGTGTTATCGTTTGGAAGAATAAATTTTTTCAGTTCTAGAGGTCCGTTAGTAGAGATTGTAGACAACTATTTAAGAGAGCATTATGAACAAACATTTAGTAATGACATATATCGATTAGATGTAGCAGTACTTGGAGAAACAGAGCCTCACACAAAGGATTACAAAGGCATTTATGAAAGAAGTCATCAGTGGTATAACGTAAAAGCACTATATCCATTACCACAAAGTTTATTACCAGAAATTAAGTTTGCGAAAGCACAGATTGTACTGTCAGATAGCTGGAAATTAGGAGAAATAAATAGCTGTTTTCCTCTTTGTTATCAAGAAGAGATAGGAGGCACACTTTTCCTTGGTAATGATAAACTTTCTGATCAGCTATGGAACTTGGAATACACACCAATTTTGGAAAGATTTAATATCAGCTATGAATATGAAGCAAAGAATCTTACTGATCAAAAGGTTGCGAAAGCTAATTTAACGGAATATCACGTTAGTTGCAAAAATGATAGAAGTTCAGGAAAAGAAGATTCAATACACGAATTAGAAAATTACATTTTAGTGTTTTACCCAGGAGTACTGAAGTGGCATGAACATCGACATTTGCACAGAAGTTGGAAAAATAGTCAAGTAATATCTCTAATAAGTTAAGTACTTATATTTAGATCCTCATATATTATATTAATAATAGGTTAAAATGTATGAAATAAAAAGAAAAGGACTTGCTTTCTCATGCTAAAAAGGACATGACTTGAATAGCAGCAGGTAAATATAAGAAATTTGTCTGGCGCTAGAAAAGCTAATTTTGTGAGGTATGAAATGAGTTTTAGAAAGAGTAAGTTTTTTAAAGAAGTATCAAGTAACGATATTAATAAAAGAAATGAAGAAGGAGAAACGATCTTGCATCAAGCAGTAGAAATCTCCGATTACAAAACAGTGAGATTATTAATAAAAAAAGGGGCAGAGGTTAATGCAAGAGATAAAAATGGTTATACGCCACTACACTGTGCAGTATTTGCGAAAAGCTTAGAAAATGTAAAAGTGCTGCTAAGGTCGGGAGCAGAAGTAAATGCCACTCAATATGTCACTGGATGTACGCCACTGCACTCTGCGTGCAAAATAGGAGGAGCAGGAGTTGAAATAATAAAAGAGCTAGTAAAAGCAGGAGCTGAGGTTAATCAACTGAATAAATATGGTGCAACACCAATGTATTACATTTGGGAAAGTGAAAAGTATCGTCTGTGTGATAGCAAAGAGAGTGAAAGGGCAAGTAAATTTCTGAGAGAAAAAGGAGGAATAACAAAAAGTAGAGAACTGACGTGCTATGGAATAGAGAGGATAGTGGGAGAAATAGCAGACATGTTGAATGGGAGCTATATGCCGGAGCTAAAAATAATAGAGATAGGAGAAATAAGGAAGAAAGATAAATCACTAATAAAGGAAGAATGTGAAAATTTAGCAAGCAAAATAATGAGCCAAGTAAGTGAAATGATAGATGAGGTGGTGAAAAGGAGGGCTTAAAGAAGGGGTTTAAATTCAGAGAAAAGGTGAGGTAGGTCATGAGTAAAAAAGGAAAAGAGGAGTCACTATTAGAGAACTCATTTAAAAATATTTATGCAAGAGACAGAATAGCTCTGCATTACGCGGTAGACGCAAAAACAGTGAAGTTATTAGTTGAAAAAGGAGCGAATGTGAATGTAGCAGATGCGGAAGGATATACAGCACTGCATCTAGCGGTAACGGAGAAACGTCTAGAAAACGTGAGAGAATTGATAAAATCAGGAGGGAATGTAAATGCGGAAGAATATGGAAATAAATGCACTCCATTGCACCTTGCATGTATGGTGGGGAAAGTGGAAATAGTGGAGGAGCTAGTAAAAGCAGGGGCTGAAATAGAGCAAGCAGATAAATTTGGAATGACAGGGATGGATTATGCTAAAAGTAGCAAAAAGATAACCGAGGTATTAAAGAAAGAAACAGACAGAATTGAAAAGCTATTTATGAAGGGCTAAAAATATGGAGAAAGAAATAGAAAAGAAAGTAATGAATTTGGAGAAAAAAACGTTAGAAGAGCTAAGGAGAATGTGGAAGAAGGTATTTGGGGAAGAGGCACCTAAACATTCAAAGAAATATCTGATACCAAGATTAGCTTATAGAATGCAGGAAAAAGCGTATGGAGAAATGTCAAGAAAGGGGAGAAAAAGACTAGAGTATCTGGCAGATCGGCTAGAGAAGGGAAAAAGAATAAGTAGCGATAAACTGCCAGTAGCAGGAACAGAGCTAATATTAGAGAGAGGGGAAGAGACGCATGCGGTAATAGTAACAGATAAGGGTTTAATCTACAGAGAAGAATTTTTTACGTCATTGTCAGCAGTAGCCGGAAAAATAATGGGAATGAGTTACAACGGCCCTTTATTATTTGGAATGCGTGAAAAAAATGGAAGTTGAAAATGCTAAAAGAAGTAAGATGTGCAATATATACGAGAAAGTCAAATGAGGATGGACTAGAACAAAAGTTTAACAGTCTTGATGCGCAACGAGTAGCATGTGAAAAGTATATAAAGAGCAAAGAAGGCTGGGTAGCATTGGCAAAAAAGTACGATGATGGAGGATATTCAGGAAAAAATTTAGAAAGACCAGCGATAAAGGAATTATTTGAAGATGTCAGAGGAGGAGAGATAGACTGTGTAGTAGTATATACACTAGATAGGTTATCAAGAGAAACAAAAGACAGCATAGAAGTAACGTCATTTTTTAGAAGGCACCGAGTAAACTTTGTAGCAGTAACACAGATATTTGACAATAATACGCCAATGGGAAAATTCGTACAGACAGTATTATCAGGAGCAGCACAACTAGAAAGAGAGATGATAGTAGAGAGAGTAAAAAATAAAATAGCAACATCAAAAGAACAAGGTTTATGGATGGGAGGAACTTTACCGCTTGGGTATGATGTAAAAGATAAGGAATTAATAATAAATGAAAAAGAAGCAAAAACAGTGCAGCATATATTTGAAAGATATTTGGAGCTGAAGTCAATGGCAGAGTTGGCAAGAGAGTTAAACAGGGAAGGATACCGAACAAAAGCAAAAACGGATATCTTTAAAAAAGCAACGGTGAGAAGAATAATAACAAATCCAATATATGTGGGAAAGATAAGACATTATGACAAACAGTATGAGGGAAAGCATGAAGCAATAATAGAGGAAGAAAAATGGCAAAAAGCGCAGGAATTGATAAGTAATCAGCCATATAGAAAAGCAAAATATGAGGAAGCGCTGCTTAGGGGAATAATTAAGTGTAAGAGCTGTAGTGTAAATATGACACTGACATACTCAAAAAAAGAAAATAAAAGGTACCGATATTATGTATGCAACAATCACTTAAGGGGAAAGAATTGTGAATCAGTAAATCGAACAATAGTAGCAGGAGAAGTAGAAAAAGAAGTGATGAGAAAAGCGGAGCAGATATATGAAAATTGGAGAGAAAAGACCGAAGAAAAATGGGAAAATTTAAATTTTGGAAAGCAGAAAGAAGTAGTGAAAAAGTTAATAAAAGGAGTAATGATAAAAGAAGATGGAATAGAGGTGAGTTTAGAGGATAAGGTGGAATTTATACCAATAAAAAAGAAAGGAAAGAAATGCACAGTAACTGAGCCAGAAGGCAAAACAAACAATGCACTACTGAAAGCAGTGGTAAGAGCTCATTCGTGGAAACGTCAACTGGAGGCAGGAAAATATGGAAGTGTGAAAGAGCTGAGTGCCAAAATTAATATAGGTACAAGACGTATACAGCAAATTTTGAGGCTGAATTATTTAGCACCAAAGATTAAAGAAGACATAGTAAATGGGAGGCAGCCAAGAGATTTGAGGTTAGCTGAATTAAGGGAAATACCGATGCTTTGGGGTGAGCAAAGGGAGAAATTTTATGGATTAGCGGCGTAATTATACCATTTATAAAAACAACAAAAGGAGAGAAACTATGAAAACACCAAAACTATTGAAAGGTATTGGGGAACGTTCAAAAAAGTGTGTCAAGCCGCATTTTTAGTTCAACTCAATTTTCAATCTATCTGGAAAGAAAATATCAAGTTGAGAAATAGTTAAAGCCCAATTAGGGAGAGCCATAATCCACTTTTGCTCTACCTTTTTTATAGCACAATATACCTGTTTGTACAAGGCATTTGTACTAGTAAATGAACCCTTAGTTTTGGGAACGTTCAAAAAAGTGTGTCAAACCGAAAAAAAAGTAATAAATTGATATAAAAAATGGAGGTTTGATATGGGTCAAGCAAATAGAACTACTGGTTTGGTAGATTATAAAGAATTAGAAACAAATATCCT
The DNA here is from genome assembly GCF_947250635.1 of Wolbachia endosymbiont (group B) of Parapoynx stratiotata. Taxonomy (NCBI): domain Bacteria; kingdom Pseudomonadati; phylum Pseudomonadota; class Alphaproteobacteria; order Rickettsiales; family Anaplasmataceae; genus Wolbachia; species Wolbachia endosymbiont (group B) of Parapoynx stratiotata. The sequence continues at coordinate 1,093,333 of NZ_OX366335.1, forward strand.
GTCATCTATACGAGAAGGAAGACCATTGACAGGAAGAGATGGAGCATTAACACCGTTTATAAAAAGGTTGCTAGAGGCAAGTCTGGAAGGTGAAATAGAAAGCCACATGTCAGCTAAAAGTGAAGAAAATAACCGAAGAAATGGAAGGAATGCAAAAACTTTACGTACAAGTTCAGGCTCATTTGAACTATTAACACCAAGAGACAGAGAAGGAAGCTTTGAACCGCAAATAGTCAAAAAAAGGCAAACAAGCCTACATCCAGAACTTGAAGCAAAGGTCTTAAGCACATATGCCAGTGGCATGGGATACAGAGATATAGCTTCACATGTTGAGGAAATATATGACCACAAAATATCAGCAGCAGAGATATCCAGTATTACTGATAAACTGCTACCAGTAATCAATGAATGGCGCAGCCGCCCACTGCAATCAGTGTATCCAATAGTGTTTATGGATGGCATGTTCTTTAAGGTCAAGGAGGACGGACATTGTATAAGTAAATGCATGTATAATATATTGGGCATAAATCAAAATGGCAGAAAAGAAGTATTAGGTTTTTATTTGGCTGAAAGTGAAGGAGCTAACTTCTGGTTGGGAGTTCTAAATGACCTAAAAGAGCGAGGAGTAGAAGATATTCTAATTGCCTGCATTGATGGGCTAAAAAGCTTTCCTGCGGCTATAAATAGTGTGTTTCCTAAGGCAGAAGTACAGCTATGTATAGTGCATCAGATAAGGAATTCACTGAAATATGTATCTAGCAAAGATGTAAAAGTTTTCATGAATGATTTGAAAAAAATATATCGTGCTTCAAGTAAAGAGATCGCTGAGAATTATCTGCTTGAGCTGGAAGAAAAATGGGGAGAGAAGTATCCTTTAGTTATAAAATCCTGGCAGAACAATTGGGAAAACTTATCCAGTTATTTTAAGTATTCTGGGCAAGTTAGGAAGCTGATTTACACCACCAATCCAATTGAGGGGTTGCATAGACAAATCAGGAAATTTACTAAAACTAAGGGTTCATTTACTAGTACAAATGCCTTGTACAAACAGGTATATTGTGCTATAAAAAAGGTAGAGCAAAAGTGGATTATGGCTCTCCCTAATTGGGCTTTAACTATTTCTCAACTTGATATTTTCTTTCCAGATAGATTGAAAATTGAGTTGAACTAAAAATGCGGCTTGACACACTTTTTTGAACGTTCCCTTGATGGGCTAAAAAGCTTTCCTGCGGCTATAAATAGTGTGTTTCCTAAGGCAGAAGTACAGCTATGTATAGTGCATCAGATAAGGAATTCACTGAAATATGTATCTAGCAAAGATGTAAAAGTTTTCATGAATGATTTGAAAAAAATATATCGTGCTTCAAGTAAAGAGATCGCTGAGAATTATCTGCTTGAGCTGGAAGAAAAATGGGGAGAGAAGTATCCTTTAGTTATAAAATCCTGGCAGAACAATTGGGAAAACTTATCCAGTTATTTTAAGTATTCTGGGCAAGTTAGGAAGCTGATTTACACCACCAATCCAATTGAGGGGTTGCATAGACAAATCAGGAAATTTACTAAAACTAAGGGTTCATTTACTAGTACAAATGCCTTGTACAAACAGGTATATTGTGCTATAAAAAAGGTAGAGCAAAAGTGGATTATGTGTATTAAACAAGACTTGATCTGACACTTTAAAAAAGTAAGTTATAAAATAATAAAAGAAAGGAGTGTTAGATATGAGTACGATACAAACAAAAATACTAAAACCAAAGTTAGGGTTATTAGAACTAGCAAAGCAATTAGGTAACGTATCACAAGCGTGTAAGGTGATGGGTTATTCGCGTGATACATTTTATCGATTTAAGGAGTTATATGAAAGTGGGGGAGAAGGAGCATTACATGAAATAAGTAAGAAAAAACCCCTATTAGCAAACAGAGTTTCCGAAGATATAGAAAGGGCAATAATTGGCATAGCTACAGAATTTCCAGCATATGGACAACAAAGAGCTGCAAATGAGCTGAGAAAAAGGGGTGTAATAATTTCCGAAGGTGGCGTAAGATCTGTATGGCTAAGAAATGACATTGAAACGTTCAAAAAAAGACTTAAAGCCCTTGAAGCAAAGGTTGCACAAGACGGCATAATTTTAACTGAAGAGCAACTTGCAGCATTGGAAAAAGTTAAAGAGCAAAGAGAAGCTCACGGTGAAATTGAAACAGAACACTCAGGTTATTTAGGGTCTCAAGATACTTATTACGTAGGCAATATCAAGGGCGTTGGGCGCATTTACCAGCAGACTTTTATTGATACATATTCGAGAGTGGCTTTTGCTAAGCTTTATACAGATAAAACTGCTATTACCGCTGCCGACTTGCTGAATGATAGAGTAATACCATTTTTCGATGTACAAAACGTGCCATTATTGCGCATTTTGACTGATAGAGGTACAGAATATTGTGGTAAACCAGAAAATCACGCTTATCAGCTTTATTTGGGAATTGAAAATATTGATCATTCAAGAACTAAAGCCAATTCACCACAAACTAATGGCATATGCGAAAGGTTTCATAAAACTATGCAAGATGAGTGTTACAATATTATCTTTAGAAAGAAAATCTACAGTTCTTTAGAAGATTTGCAGATAGATGTTGATCATTGGTTACGCTCTTACAATGAGACCAGGCCTCACTCAGGTAAATATTGCTATGGTAAAACGCCTATGCAGACTTTTCTTGATAGCAAACACATTGCTTTTCAGAAAAATATTAGTAACGTTAAACAAGAGACTGATATTAGTTTTAACTACCTCAATTCTTCTGTCAGTTAATTCGTTGCTGTCAGATTAAGTTGTGTCTAGTACAGATTATGGCTCTCCCTAATTGGGCTTTAACTATGTCTCAACTTGATATTTTCTTTCCAGATAGATTGAAAATTGAGTTGAACTAAAAATGCGGCTTGACACACTTTTTTGAACGTTCCCGCAGTTTATCAGTAATACTGGATATCTCTGCTGCTGATATTTTGTGGTCATATATTTCCTCAACATGTGAAGCTATATCTCTGTATCCCATGCCACTGGCATATGTGCTTAAGACCTTTGCTTCAAGTTCTGGATGTAGGCTTGTTTGCCTTTTTTTGACTATTTGCGGTTCAAAGCTTCCTTCTCTGTCTCTTGGTGTTAATAGTTCAAATGAGCCTGAACTTGTACGTAAAGTTTTTGCATTCCTTCCATTTCTTCGGTTATTTTCTTCACTTTTAGCTGACATGTGGCTTTCTATTTCACCTTCCAGACTTGCCTCTAGCAACCTTTTTATAAACGGTGTTAATGCTCCATCTCTTCCTGTCAATGGTCTTCCTTCTCGTATAGATGACAGGATATTTGTTTCTAATTCTTTATAATCTACCAAACCAGTAGTTCTATTTGCTTGACCCATATCAAACCTCCATTTTTTATATCAATTTATTACTTTTTTTTCGGTTTGACACACTTTTTTGAACGTTCCCTCTTAATTTACAAAAGCAACGGGAGATTGAAAAGAGTATGTGCAAGAAGGAGCTGCTACAAAGGGCCATGCCAAAAGATATTGAGATTGATGTAAGTCGATGTTACAAAATCAATTATGCGAAAATATTAATATAGATGATGAAGATTTTAGCATACTAGATGCAACAGTGGTAGACAATGTATACAATTTAGCTGCATATTTTAATAGTATAGCTTTTCTTATAGTAGTCCGAACAGGGTAAGATATGTGTTTATGGCTATAGTAGGCCAGTAGCATATTATGATTTATTTGGATTATTGTGAAAAGAGCTATAGATCTGGAAAAAAAATTCTGTAAAAGGTCGGCTCAGCCAATCGTGTTTTAATACAGTCTCATATCCTGAAAATACACCTTGTGGCCAGCTCCTGTACAATGACATCTCATTTTCCTGAAAAACAACATAAAAGAGTATTCTTAAAAGATTATTGATATCGATTCGACTCCTTTGCAATAATTTATTAACTGTAGTAATTTATATTTAAATAATAATTTTCAACTTTTATGGTAAATTAGCAATTTTTTCCCTAGAATCAGAAACTCTTCTTAATTCTTCACGTTTTACCCATGAACCCTTCTGCTTATTGGATTCGCTTATTAATTCAGGACGCATTAACCCACCAGATCTAGCAAAAACACCTCGGTCTATGGCTTCAATGACTGATAAACCTCCCAGTAAGCAATTTTGTCCTATTTCTTCATAATTTTCTATTCCCTCATTACAATCTTCTATTGCTTCATTATAACTTTCTATTTTATCAAGTAGAAGTAGGCCTTCTTCACTCACCTCTACTTTTATCCAATTTTTATTTTTCTCATCAGGATATAACCTAACTTCTAATTCTCCCAAACTAGTATAGAAAGTTAATACTACATCGCTGCCTTCTGTAAGATCTGTGTAATTCCTTATGCCATCTTCAATTTTAATTTCTACTTCACTATTACCGATCTTTACTATATTTCTTCCACACTTTACATCTCCATCTGTTAGACCTAAATCCCTTGCCCCATCTGTTATCTTTATAATGTCTATTTTACTATCTTTAGAATATTCTAAGTAAAAAACGGAGTTGTCTACTCTTGCATCTTTTAGCTCGCTATTGGTTGCACTTTTTGCGATTTCAATAAACTTATGAGAATTGCTAATATAATCTCTATAAGCTTTTTTTAGGTTAGTTTTATGCTCTTTAAATTCTGATGTCAGTGTGTTAGCATCAACTGTATTACCAAACACTGCCCCTTTTGATACTAATTGACATATTATATTACTAGCAACTTTAGGATTTTTTTCCAACTCACTGATTTTTTTCATCACATAATCGGTAAAAGTGTACTCATTACCTGAAAAGAAATCTTGTGAAAGAGAATAGTTTAATCGTACACCAGACTTTATAGCATCGTTTACAATCTCTTCAAGTTCAGCCATGTTTTGAGCCTGAAACACCTTATCAGAAAACTCATTTAACTTTTCCTTTTGATTTGAGGTTAAATTAACGAGTAATTTACTGACCTGTCCTTTCTTTTGCTGACGATAAATATTTATACCATAATCTAATGCTCCTGCTTCTAGAAATATTTTTCTTAACTCTTGAGCAAGATCTTCATTATCCCAAGCAAAACGATCAACATACGAAAACACTTTTGATTCACCCATTCCTTGCCTAATATTTAGCACTACTTTTAGGTCTGAATCTCTTTTATGCTTACTTAAAAACTCCTTTAAATTTTTAGTGCAGTCTGAATCGAGTACAAGTAAGTCATACAATTCCTTATTCAACTTTTTCTGTTTATCAGTTAAAAATAATTCTTCTATATTATAGCAGAGTTTATTAGTTGCTATTTGTTGTGGAGTTTTGCCCTTTCTACTTGTTATATTAGGTTTAGCTCCTTTCAAAAGAAGAGAGTTTGCATTATCGTGGTGACCTTTGGCAGCAGCAAGGTATAATGGTGTTTTTCCTTTATTATCTTGTATGTTAGGATCTGCGCCTGCTTCTAAGAGTAAATCTATAGCCTGATTTCCTGTGCGACGAAATCCACCAATCTTTGCTCCTGCAATTGCATGCAATACTGTTGATTGAGATTCTCCTCTTCTTAGGTTAAGAATTACTTTTAAATCTTTATTGTTTCTATTATCATGTAAAAATTCTTCAAGGGGCTCAGTATTATCAAATGAACCACAGTTAGAAGTTAAACATTTTAGAGCACTAAGTAACTTTTTGTTTAAATTTTTTTGACTTGGTGTAAGGTCATGATCTAGAGCAAACCAAACACAAATCTGTTCACTTAATCCAAGTTTGCTATCTATCAAAGATAATGGTTCATTATAGTTTCTGACTGATGGTAAGTCTCCTGAGTACCACATATCATTCATCAGCTCATTTAATAAATGCTCTTTAGATGATAGATGTTCTATAATTGATTCATATTCAAAATCAGATGGCTCTGGTTTGGATTTTAGCTTTATTTGATTGATGATAGATTTTGTTATCCCAGTAAATTTACCCATACTTACTCCTCTGAGCTAAAACATATGATATATTATATGCAATATATAACATTAAATCAATAACCATAATCTTTTTACTACTCACGTCGTTTGTTAAGTTTTTATGGTGAGTAATATAAGATCTTTAGACAATCAAGCAGTTTAGCATTTACCCTACAGTACGGCTTGTTGTCTGTTTTGAATTTGTTACTATCTCACACCAACTATTTTTTTTCTTTTCATTAGATAAGGTAATTTTTTCAGAAGATTGACGTAGTGTTTCATGTTTTTCAAAATATCCTCGTTTAATCGCATCATGTACTGAATATCCACCAAGTAAGCAATTTTCTCCTATTTCTTCCTTATCTTTTAATTGATCAAGTTTCTTCTTGTCATCGTCACTTATCTTTACTTCAATTTTATTGTTGTCTTTATCACTAGAACGTAGATGAATACTAATCTTTCCTACTTCAGTAGTAAAAGACATTTCAATGCCACCTTCTAAAACGTCTGTATAATTTCTTTTTCCTCCTACATTTTCAACTCTTACTATACTCTTTCCAACATGAAATATATGATGTCTAAAACTTAAATCTTTCACTTTTGGATTATTTATAACTTTTGCAACCTCAACAGTGCTATCTTGCGAATATTTTACATAAAAATATCCATTATCCATTTCTACGTGTAAAGCTTTGCCTTGGGCACTACTGTTTATAATACCTTCATCTGCTACACTTTTTAGCTTGTTATCGATTTCTTCACGTTCTGCAAAAATCTCATAACTGAACCCATAAGTTGCATACAATAACTTATCATCATAAAAGGAACTGCATTTTACTCTTCCACCTTTTAATAGTAAATTACTCATGATATTGCGTATAATACCTATATTTTTATCATCTGATACACCCTCGTAGGCAGGAATATCTCTTATTCCCTTAGAAACTAAACTTGTTATAGTCTCACTATCGTCTGATAAACTCTCATAAGGTGGTAATCCCTTATGCTGTCGTATTCTATCAGGGATATTTCTTATTTCCTTAAAAATTAAACTTGTTATAGTATACTTATCATCGTTATATTTTGAATTGAGTCTTATCCCTTTTTGCAAATATTTATTTGTTATGCACTCTATACGCTCTAAAGCAGTGTTTGTAAAATTTTCATGCTTATCCCTATAACCTTGATCATTTTTTGTTACTACATCTTTTAACTCTTTACGAAATTCATCAATTAGACTTCTCTCACTTTCAGTCAGTAGTAGATCTAACTTAATTAAAGCAGAGTCTCTTGGACTAATAGAGTAATTTTTCCAATATAAATCACTATCATCAGTTTCACTCTGATACGACAATGTATGTTTTACACATGTGTCAACAGCCTCCCTAGTTTCATGTCTCTGATCAAGGTCATAACATTCCGAACGATTACTTATTCCTTGAACAAACAAACTATAATCATCTAAATCTGTTATGTCATCTTCAGGCGTTGGTTCCTCATTGCTATTACGCTCAATTTTTGAATGCCATGGCTCAGTATTTAATTCCTCTCCTAGCTTTTGTTCACTGATAGATTCTACAACATATTTTACTGACTCTGTATCCATACTACCTCCTAGCCTAGATATAGAATATATTATGTACAATATATAATATTGGTCAAGCTAATTTCAACACAATCTTTTTACTACTCATATTTTTGTTAAGTTTTTATGGTGAGTAACAATGGAGTATGTAGATAGGTTAAAAGTTGCTTATGACTGCAAATTTGAGCTAATTTTACTATAGATTAAAATAGTTAAGACCTATATTTGATATCACTATTATTAAGAGCGTGATGGATTATGCTTTAAAGGAGTACGGAAACTGCTGAAGTTTTTACAGCAAACCTGTATGGAGCAACTTCAGCAGAATAAACAAACACATGCCAGTATTAGTAGAGAATTATTTATAAGTCAATTAACTTTTTCAAAAAATATTTTAGTGAAGATACCATGCTAGCTAGTATTATAAACAATTCAATTGTTTACTCCTTCAAAAAAGATCGTATATTTTTGAGAACAAGTTGCGTAAAAATAAGGTTATAAAAATAGAAGATTTAAATTATTTCCATAAGCTTAGGCAAAACAGTTCGTATGTATATATGGATAAAATGGGCTAATATGGCTAGTTTTAGCGTATAGCAAAGTCAGAATACAAAAAAGTTCGTATGTATCGCGCGGTAGACCAATGGATCCCAAAACAAAAAGCTCTCACGCTTGCTGATTTTAGTTATCGGAAATGGCTGTATTGTTTCAGTTTTGAGTAATATGTAAAGTTGAATTAGTACTTAAAAATAGAAAGAGTACATTGCAGTAAAAAAACAGAAGTGTTTTTGCAAGTACTGGCTTTAGTTTTAAAAATACAAACTAAAATAAAATGCTAAAAATTTCTTGCTCTGCTAGATCTTTTTAGCTATAATGTGATTCAATGTAAAGAATACATGGGGTGTTAGATAAATTGTATTATGTACATCATTCAGAAAGCAATCCTGGCTTTTTTAAGAATATATCTAGTTTAGTAAGAAATCAAAAGAAAGGCGCACTGTAATCAAAGTTACTTAGGATTACCGTAAAGTTTCTACAGCAAATTGGTTTGTTACAGCTGCATAAGAATCAAATGAATGAGATGTCAAAACCAATCTTCAGAAAAGAGGTGTACGACAAAACAATCAAAATATGAATATTAAAATATAGGGGGCTTTATGTTAGGTAAAGAAAATACAAAGGAACAAGTAACAGATAATCAATCTAGGTTAATAAGAATGCAAAAAGAAGACATACTGCCATCTAGTAATCAGCAAATATTAAAGCTGCCAGAAGGTTTTACAATAGGGAAAGCAATTGGAAGAGGGGATTGTTTCTTTGATGCAGTTGCACAAGGACTTAAGCAATTAAAGCCTGAAACAAACTTTACTGTGAAATCTTTGAGAGAAATTTGTAGGAAGCAAGCTTTAAGTAGTCAAGAAATGAAAGAAAAGATTATAGCCGATGCTAGAAACCGTGAAGATTCTACAGTAATACCTCCAGGGCCTGGTATTGATGATGATGAATTATGGAAGACTTATTTGGTTGGTATAGAATACAGTAATGAAGATATAGAAAGAATGCAGAAGGACAATAAAGAAGTGGCTTCATCATTAACTGATTTAAAGTATGGAAATACGTTGCAGGTTCCTATATGTGGCAGACCTGAAATTGAGGGAAGAATGATTTGTAATGAATATAATGTTAAGCTGCATGTTATTGAATATCTTCCCATATATGAATGGTCAGGGTCTCTTATTTATGGATTAGGATCCAAATTTGTAAGTACAGATTATAATGAAAAAGATACTATACATATAATAAATAAAGGAGATTTTCATTTTGAGCCAATCTTGAGCGAGACACTATTAATAAGTGAAATACAGAAAGAATTTACTAGTATTCTAGAGGGTTCTAATCTTATAGAAGATAGAAAGCTTGAAAAGCTAAAAAGTTTTTTTGAAGCATATCCGAGTCTAAACGTTAATTTTCAGGTGAATCAATATAATGATACACCGATACATATTGCTGTTCGTGCTGGAGAATCAAAAATTGTTAGGTTTTTGCTAAAGATAGGAACGCAAGTTGATGTTTTAAATGGAGAGGGAAAGACTCCTATAGATATTGCTAAAGATAATAACAGAAAAGATATCGCTAAGATACTGCAACCGCTTATTTCATATGAAGAAGTTGATGTACCGGGAGATGGCAGTTGCTTATTTTGGTCCGTTGCTTTAGCTTACTTAACTCCCGTAAAATTTGATGATTATGCCTTTCATGAAAGGTTTAAAGAATTATTTGCGAGCGACTATGATGTACATTCAATTCAAAGGCTAATACAAAGTAATGCAAATATTTATGAAGATAGTGTAATGAAGCAATTAGTAACGAAGACATTTCGTTGTGAGGTTGCTGATGAAGTATGTTTCAGCCAAAGAAGATTTGAAAATAAGGTTGAAATTATGGATCTTTTTGAGAGTCACAGTGGAAGTTATTTTACAGGAGGTACCTTTAAAAAAGAGTTTGAACATGAATTCGGTGCTGAAAAAATTGAGCAGTATAATATTGACACTAGTAAACTCCAACCCAATTTTTTTGATGAAAGTGCAATAAAGGAAATTTGTACTGAACTTAATAAGATAAAAAAACGTGATCAAGTTCAGGAATTTATATTTGATACATACTTGAAATGCATGGAAATGACTCAAACTTGGGGTGGAAAGCATGAAATAAATGCAATGTCTGATCTACTAAATACAGCGATAATAGTGTCTGAGAAAGATTCAAAAGATCTTATATACAATGAAAAGAAAAAATACTGTAACAAAATACGCTTGTCTTATAAAGAAAATAATCATTATCAATTTTATCAAGTAGAGTATTCAAATTTGATGAAGTTTGTTCTGAGTTTCATTCAATCATTTGAAACGAGGCTTATTATATATGATATACTTGCAAGTACACTGAGAGAGGGGAACAGAATATTTTCGGATGGGGTGAGCATTAACAGGTTTGTGCAAAGTATTTTTGGATGTTCAACACATGATGATTGGGAGATGTTTGGTATGAAAGCATCTTTGAGAGAAGGTAATGTAACAAAAGCGACAAAAAGTTTTATTAATCTATCAGACTTAATAGGAACGTTTAATGAATATAAACTGGGCTTTAGAAAAATATTAATGGATGCTGGATGCAATATTTTTCAAAGTTTTGAAATGCAGTTTGAGAAAATAGGCTTTGATCATATTTCAAAGATAGCAGATGATATCGTAGATAAGATAATTGAATATTACATTCAGAAAGAATACAAGGGAGATTTGAGCAATATAAGAATAGCTGAAACCCTTGTTCTAAATACATACTTTCAAGGTATGTCTGCGCAGTATGGAGAAATAAGTTATAATCTTAGAGACCTATATGAAAATATCGGAATTGCAGAAGGCAGTGAAGGCTCTTTCGTCTATTATAGAAAGAAAAGTGAGGATAAATCTAGTCAGTATGGTTATCGCCGTTCCCTTATGGGTGAAAAGTCGAAAAGAACATATGATACAAGATATATTAGAGTAGAAGCTACAAACGTAGAACTTGAAAACTATGTGTATACTTTAGATGCCTTAAATATACAAGAATTTAAGGCTAAAGTGGAGAAGGTATTTTATATTGTCAATAAAGAAATCCAAATGCCAAGCAAAAAGATAATTGAGGATCTTATAGTAAAAATTAAATCCCATATTGAACAAGAGGTAAGCTTTTTAAACGAGCATATCTTATTTTGTTGTCAAGAGCGCAAACAAAATTTAGATATGAATTTGAAATACTTAGTTAAAGAAGAAGGAAAAAAAGAACAACATATAATAGGAGGCAAAGAGTTAATAGGAAGAACTGAAAAAAATAGTGATGTTGTATCTTTGATGGAAAAAAATTTAAAAACAATTCCAAATTCGTTTTATTATCTAAAAGTAAAAGAAGCATTTGTAAATCATGCTGAAACAGTCTCTCAAAACTATAGCAACCTACTTGAATCAGAGCATGGTAATACAGCAAGATCTAGGAGTTTTTGGCCTAGTATAAAAGTATCAGATATACAAAGATTATCATCTCTACTTGGGAAAATGAATTTTAAGGATGTATGTGCTCCAGTAGAAGAATTCACTGGAAGAAAGAAACAAATAGAGGAGATATATACAAAATTACATGGGGGAGAAGTAATAATAGTAGGTCCATCTGGAATTGGCAAAACTCAACTAGCTAGAAAATTTGTTGAAGAAAACAAAGGAGTTTATCTTCATATCTATGAGGTAAATACTCAAGATATATTGTCCATGGAAAGTTCTTTTGATTCCCTTGTCCGAGATAGGCTAAGCATGTGTATGGAAAGAGAAAGAAATAAAGGAGAGGAAAAATGCCTATTCCTTTTTCAGGGAGTTAAAAAAGAAGATCTAGAGAGAATTTTAAAGATCAGAGGTAAAAGAGGTGGTTTTGACTGCTTATTTACTTCTTCTGATCAAGGTTATCAAGATATAGCAGAAGTGTCTTTAGATAGTCTTGGAGAAAAAGAAGCTATACAACTTGTAAAAAGAATTTTAGAGATAGCAGATAAGTCGCAAGATGAAAAAATAAAAGCACTAATAAGAAAACTCGAAGGTTTTCCATTAGCTATAAATCTAGCAGTAGCATGTATTAAAAACAAAGGATCAAGCTCTTTGAGCGAAGCATTTGGAATTTTTGAATATTTAATACAATACGAAAGTTTTAATCAGAAATTTCCACGAAACACTAGACAAAATGAATACGATAGAATACTGCAAATAACATTACTAATCTCGATGGAAACAATAGAAAAGATGAGTTCTGGAGAGAAAGTTCTAAAAATTTTAAATGCTATGGCTTATTTTGGTCATGGTACAATTGATCCCAATTTATTTCTTCCCTGGATTAGATATGAGGATAGGCTATACTCCATTTTTAAATTGCTAGAACAATATTCGATAATTTATCCAAAAAAGGAAGGTAAATACAAGGTCTATACTATGCATGAATTAATAAAAAAAGTAATACGTTCACAGTTTACCATAGATGAGGAAAAATACATATTAAGTTGTATAATAGAATTGGTATCTGAAACTGAAGGAGGGTTTTTAGATGTAGTTCACCTCTTATCTTTGTTTGATCATGGTCAAAAATATGACTATCTAATAGAAGAAAATAAGAATCTTCCTTGTTTAATTTTAAGTGGCTTAAATGAGTTATATGAGTATCAAAAAGTTATCAATCTTACGTCGCAATTATATCAATTACTTGCTGTAGATGATGGATATTCAAGGTTGATCAAATATGAGTTTGCCTGTGCGCGAGCTGGTTTGGGATGGTATGATAAAGCATTAAAAGTCTTTCTAGATTTGAAAAAATTAGAGAAGGTAAATGATGTATTTCCTTCTCTTGCTTTGGATAAAAAAATACTTTCTATTTATCTCAAACAAAAAAATTATAAAAAAGCATTGTCGTACAGTAAATACAATAACTTTATATTTACTAGTTCATTTAACGAAGAAATCATGGAACTTATAGAAGAACATCTAGATATGGCAGTTATTATAGCTGAAGTATTTGTAATGCAAAAAAGATATACTGATGCATTTACAACTTTGTACTATGTAAGACAACTGAGAAATGAAATTTTCCTTAAAATAAGTGATTTTAACTCCGATGATGATCCTTATCTTGATCCTTCCGAGGTGTATGAATTTTATAATTTAGATACAAAATATATCTATGCCTTAGCATATTTCTTTATGAGTCAAGAAAGAAAAAAAGTAACTATAAATGAAGAAGCGTTACCACATAAAGAAGATTTACCTCGTGAATTGAGTATAAAAGCTTTATTTAGGCAGCTACAAGATATTCTGATAAATCAAGAGAGTAGTCAGTACTTACAACCGGCTCCTTATTTTGTTGCAATAGAGGTAGGAAAAGTAATTCAAAGAGAATTAAGAGAGAAAGCATTGCAATATTTTGAGAAAGTGCTGAAGCTACAAAAAAATTATGGATTTTTAGATAATCATCCTAACGTACTATCTGTGAAGTTTTATATAGCTGTTTTACATAGTTGCTTAGAGGATAAAGAAAAAGCATTACAAGAACTTCAACGATTGCAAGAATTACAAGAGAAGGTTATAGGGATAAATCATCTTGATACTTTAGATACTGTATATGCTATACAAAAGTTGTTTACTAGAGATGAAGATAAATCAACATATTTAAAAAATGAGGTAGAAAAAAGAGAATCGCTCTTACAATTTGAAAAATCTGATTTGAATGCTAAGGGTGTTTCAATCTTAAAAGAGCTTTATGTAGAAAAAAATAGGGAAAGTTCTTCTTCAGTATCAAGTGAAGAGTTACTGCTAGGAAACAAAAGGTTTCTAGACACAGAGAGTACAAAAACTAAAAGGAGAAAAATAGATAACCAGCCAGCCAGTAAGATTTATCTTAACGATGTCAACGTAAATCTTAGCCGTCAGCAAGATGCTATAGTCAATTTATAATATTGACTGGCAAAACATTATCTTCTTACAACAGATGGGTCTAGATGCTTAAATTTCTAATATTATTTAATGATAATCTAAGGACAATTACAGTAAGGTTTCAGCAGAAGTTTAGATACATGGTTCCAGAGTGTGATGGTAGTGTAAATAAATGAGGAGCACTGTAAACATATAAATTCTTCCCGTGAGCTCCAACTCTAGCGATTCTTTTTTGAATAACAAAATTATAGTGTTTACTGGTAAGCTACGTGCTATGAGCAGAGGGGAGGCAAAAGTAAGAGCTAAAGTTTTAGGGGCAAAGATCAGTTCAAGCCTTTCTACTAAAACTGACTATTTAATTGCAGGAGAAGATCCAGGTTCAAAATATAAAAAAGCAATGGAATTGGGTGTGGAAATTTTATATGAAGAACAGTGGAACAAATTGTGCTAAACACAACTTAATCTGACGGGAATGAATTAACTGATAGAAGAATGGGAGTGTTAAATAAACTGTGTCAAATTGCATTTTTAGTTCAACTCAATTTTTAACCTACTAGGAAAAAAGATATCAAGTTGAGAGATAGTTAAAGCCCAATCATGTATAGGCATAGTCCATTTTTCTCTTACCTTTTTTATAGCACAATATACCTGTTTATACAAGGCATTTGTGCTAGTAAATGAGCCCTTGGTTTTAGTAAATTTTCTGATCTGTCTATGTAGTCCCTCAATAGGATTTGTGGTATAAATTAATTTTCTTACAGGGCCAGAATATTTTAAATAACTAGACAGATTTTCCCAATTATTCTGCCAAAACCAACGGATATTTTTCTCCCTATTTTTCCTCCAGTTCAAGTAAATAATTCTCGGCTATTTCTCTACTTGATATGTTTTTTTCAAATCATTCATGAAAACTTTTGCTCGATACATATTTCAGTGAATTTCTTATCTGATGTACTATACATTTCTGCTTTAGGAAATACGCTATTTATAGCTGTAGGAAAGCTTTTTAACACAAAGCTATCAGAATATCATCTACTCCTCTCTCCTTTAGGTCATTTAGTACTCCCAACCAGAACTTCACTTTCAGCCAAATAAAAACCCAAAACTTCTTTTCTGCCATTTTGCTAATATGTTATACATACATTTGCTTACACAATGCCCGTCCTCCTTGACCTTAAAAAACCATGAACACTATTGGATATACAGATTGCAGCGGACGACTGCGCCATTCGTTGATTACCAGTAACAATTTGTCAGTAATACTTGATATCTCTGCTGCAGATATTTTATATTTCTTCTACATGCGATGCTATATCCCATGCCACTGGCATATGTACTTAAAACCTTTGCTTCAAGTTCGGTTTGTTTGCCTTTTTCTGACTACTTGTGGCTCGAAACTTCCTTCTCTATCTCTTGGTGTCAATATTTCAAATACTTGTCCGTAAAGTCTTTGAATTTCTTCGGTTGTTTTCTTCGCTTTCAGCCGACAAATGGTTTTCTATCTCGCCTTCCCTCTAGCAGTTTTTTTATAAATGGTGTTAATGCTCCATCTCTTTCCGTCAATGGTCTTCCTTCTCGTATAGATGATAAGATATTTGTTTCTAATTCTTTATAGTCTACCAAACCGGTAGTTCTGTTTGCTTGACTCATTGTCAAACCTCCATTTTTTTATCAATTTATTACTTTACTTCTCGGTTTGACACAGTTTATTTAACACTTCCAATAAAAAAATATCAAAGTCATCATATTATATCACGAACCTTTTCCAAGACTTTTTTCATATTTTCGCTTGAAAGTGGAATTAAGCCAAGCCTAGATAAATATCCACCTTCAGTACTAATAGAGTCTACAACTTCTCTAATGAATTCCCTTAATCCATCAACAGTATCTAAGTGTTCTTTCTTTATATAAAGATATAAAGGCCTTGCTAACATATACTCCCCCGATGATATATTTTTATAAGTTGGCTCAATTCCTGCGATTGTGCTTCCTTGAATCTCATCTTGGTTTTTCGCTAAAAAGCTGAAGCTAAATATTCCTAAAGCATTTTTATTGCTCTTCAATTTTTGTATTATTATGTTTTCATTAATTCCAACTTCTATATATCTTCCATCATCTCTGATATTACTACATGCTTTCTTTCTTTTTTCTTGGTCTTGATAATTCTCTTTGAAAATCCTTGAGTTCATACATGAATATTGATCAAGCATAATAAAATTAATCAAAGTTTCATGTGTACCTGTATTTTGATGTGGGCCATAGATTTTAATTTCTGTTTTTGGTAGAGCTTGATTTACATCAGACCAAAATTTCTTGTTATTCTTTACTAATCTATCATTGTCTTCAGAATATGAAGATAAAGTTTCAAACAGGTCATTTTTTGTAAAATCAAATCTATGGCTTTGATTTGAATTTGCAATAACAATTCCATCATAGCCAATTATGATCTCTATTACTTCATTCACTTTATTTCTTTTACATAATTCTCTCTCTACTTCCTTCATAGGGCGAGATGAAGTAGTGATATCTGGTGTGCCTTCCCCTATTCCTGAACAAAACATTTTGAACCCTGATCCACTTCCTATCGATTCTACAACTGGAGTTTTAAAGGAAAATATACGGCTGAATTCTTCAGATATAAATGAGATAAAAGGAAAAACAGTTGAAGATCCAACAATTCTGATATATCTTCTGGCATCAACATTTGACAGTGGGATGAGTAATACAAATGCAAAAATAAGGAAAAGGCGTTTCAGCATCGTTTTCGCTCAAGAGTGTAAACTTAATTATCGTAATAAAAAATCAAACTGAAAAGCTTTTTTTCTAGATTTCAAAAGGTATAACGATCAAATGTGTGCGTAATGATGAGATCTGAATCACAGCATTCATACAACTGTATCTATATCGAATCCTCTTATGTTTTTCAATACTGAAAAATTCTTTCATATTAACTTAATGATGCAATATATCCTTTTCTTTAATAGATAAGTCATCATCGACTTTTTTTACATTATCATCAGTAATGTTTTGTATTTCCTTTTTGGCAACATGAAAATCATCTTCTGAGATTTCCTTATTTTTCTTCATTTCCTCTATTTCTTCCATAACATCTCTGCGTATATTTCTAATTGCAACTCGTGCATTTTCAGAAAATTGATGCAATAATTTCACTAATTTTTCACGAGTTTCTTGTGTTAAGTCTGGAAGAACTATACGTATAGTATTTCCTTCAACAACAGGATTTAAATTCAGGTTAGCATTGATTATCGCATTTTTTACTTCACCGATAACAGTAGCATCCCAAACTTTAACTGATAGAGTTTTGTTATCTATAGCTGAAACTCCTGCAACTTGGTTCAGTTTTTGATGTCCACCATAGATATTTACAACTATACCATCAAGTAATGATGCGTTAGCTCTACCAGTACGTACACCTTTCATATCATCGTGAAAAGACTGAATAGTTTTTAGCATTCTTTCTTTTGTTTTAGCTTTTATTTCGTTTAACATAAATTACCTAATGTTTACAATCTGAAACTATAGTATAAGTGCCTTGACCCTTAATAATATCAACCATTTTTTCTCTTTTTAAAGAAAAAACTACAATTGGGATAGAATTCTCACGAGCAAGTGAAATTGCTGATGCATCCATAACTTTTAAATCACGAGTTAGCAGATCTGTATAAGAAAGCCTATCATACATCACAGCATTCTCATTTTTTTTTGGATCGGCAGAATATACACCACTTACTTGAGTACCTTTTAAAATAACATCACAATTCATTTCAACAGCACGTAAAGCTGCAGCTGTATCTGTAGTAAAAAATGGGTTACCTGTGCCTGCTGCAAAAATGACTACTCTACCTTTCTCTAAATGATGAATAGCCTTCCTTCTTATATAAGGCTCACATATAGTAGTCATGGGTATAGCAGACAACACCCTAGAGACTATAGAGCTTTTTTCTAAAAAATTTTGCAAAATTAAAGCATTAATGACAGTACCAAGCATTCCAATATAATCACTGCTTGCTCTTTCACAGCCACTTAAAGATGCTGATGCACCACGAAAAATATTCCCACCACCAACAACAATACAAACTTGAACTCCGAGATTACAAACTTCAACTATGTCTTTGGATAGTTTATCTATAACTTCCATATCATGGCCAAATAGCTTTGATCCCATCAAAGCCTCCCCAGAGATTTTGAATAACACTCTGGGGTACTTTACTTCTGAAGTTTTGTTACTTATTTGCACCATCCAAAGTAAGTAACTTATAATTAGCTAATTTAACAGCACTTGATTCTATAAAATCAGCAATCTTCATTTTATCATCTTTTATAAACTTCTGCTCTAGCAGAACAACTTCTTCATAGTATTTAGCCATTCGTCCATCTACTATTTTTTTCGCTACCTCTTCAGGTTTATTTAAGCTCTTTACTTGCTCCTCAATTATAGAACGCTCATTGTTTAATTTTTCTTGATCTAAATCATCTATAGATAAAGCTTCAGGTTTCATAGCAACTACATGCATAGCTATTTGCTTTCCAATCTCTTGTTTATCACCAGATGATTGCAATGCTACTAAAGCACCAATCTTACCTAAGCCATGCATATCACCATGTACGTATCCAGAAATAATCCCATCTTTAGTCTCTAGGTAGCAAAGATTGCTTAACTCTAACTTCTCACCAAGAACCGATGTACCACTCATAATAGCTTCCTGCACTGTACCAACATCTTCATATTTGGCATTTTTTAACTCATCAAGACTAGTACAACGTTCTTGACAAGCAATTGATGCTAAATTTGAAACTAATGCTATGAACTTCTCATTTCTAGCAACAAAATCAGTTTCACAATTGACTTTAACCAATACACCATAATTTTTAGCCAAGCACATAGCAATAAGCCCATCCGAAGCTACTCTATCAGACTTTTTGTCAGCTTTAGCAAATCCTATTGTACGTAACCTATCAACGGCTTTCTTAATATCACCATCACACTCTTCTAACGCTTTCTTACAATCGCTTAAGCCAAGCCCTGTTCTATCGCGTAATTCCCTTATACTACTTGAATCCATCTTCATTTACTTACTACTACCTCCTTTGCTGTTTCAACCTTAATACGCTTCTTTTTAGTTTGCACAATATCCTCTTCTTTTCCTTGAATAAGCTCATCATCCTTAACTCTAGACCTTGTCAAACTAGACTCTATTCCAGCTAATATAGAATCAGCAACTAATTTACAATAGAGCTCTATTGATTTTCTTGAATCATCATTTCCTGGTATAGGATAGGCAATACCATCTGGATCAGAATTGGTATCAAGTACTCCAACTACAGGAATACCCAGTTTTTTAGCCTCTTTAACCGCTATATGCTCTTTGTTAGTATCAATAATAAATAAAATATCAGGAACTGCTCCCATTTCTCTAATTCCACCCAATTCTTTATCAAGCTTTTTTCTTTTCTTTTCAATGTTTCCTAATTCTTTTTTTGTTAAGATGCTATCTTCATCATTGGATATTTTCTCATATTGTATCAAAGTTTTTATCGAAAAAGAAACAGTGTTCCAATTAGTAAGCATACCACCAAGCCATCGATCATTTACATAATACTGACCACAACGAACTGCTTCACTTGCAACAATATCTAAAGCTTGAAATTTCGTACCAACAAATAAAATGCGACCATCTTGAGATGCAACATCGTATAAAGCTTTCATCGCCGCCTCTAACAATGGTAATGTTTTTCGTAAGTCTATTATGTGTATACGATTCTCTTGATGTATACCATATATATATGGGGCCATTTTCGCATTCCAGCGACTAACTTTATGGCCAAAATGCACACCAGATTCAGCTAAATCACGTATAGTAACTTTAGGCAAATTTGTCATATTTACTCCTCCAAATAGTTTATCCTCCATGGCATAACCCTAACGGGACTACTTGCATAAGCCATGTGTGAAATTAAGTTATTTACATGGTAATAAAAAAGACAAAAAAGCGCAAACAAAAAATATTGACAAGTGGCAACACGTTGATTAGCTTTAAGGTTGCAAACGTTAAAAAGCAATGGGGGGTGTAGCTCAGTTGGTTAGAGCGCATGCCTGTCACGCATGAGGTCGTGAGTTCAAGTCTCATCACTCCCGCCATTACAGCAGAAACACCTTAAAATTCTTTAAGTTTCTTATTAATTTGAATTAATTTCTTTCAGAGACTTGACATGATATTGTAATTGCTGCTTAATCTATTTAATTTTATTATTAATAATTGGGATTAAATATGTTCATTTCTGAGGTTTTTGCGGCAGATGCGACTAACAATGTATCAGTATCTGTTGCTAACTTTATTCCACTCATTTTAATATTTGTAGTATTTTATTTTCTCATTATTCGCCCCAATCACAAAAAACTAAAAGAACATAGAAGGATGATAGATCAAATAAAACGTGGTGATACGGTTATTACTTCTAGTGGAATAATAGGTGAAGTAAACAAAGTTGACGAAGTAAATGCACAACTAATACTAGAAATAGCACCAAAAATTGAAATAAAAATCCTAAAGTCTGCTATATCTGAAATCTTAAATAAAGAAATTCAAAAGCCAGTAGCTAAATCTATTGAAAAAAGCAAAGTTGAAAAGAATGGCAAGAAAAATAAACTAGAGGAAAGTAAAAAAGACAAAAATGCTTCATAATTTAAGAAGTGTGTGGAATATTAGGTATAGTAAGTAGCGGTGATTCAGTAATACCAACTTTACTAACCGCGTTGCAAAAATTGGAATACAGAGGTTATGACTCTTCAGGTATAGCAATTATAAATAATAGAGGTAAGATAGAAGTAAAAAAATCAGAAGGTAAAGTTGAAAGATTGTGTGAAGTTGTTCATGAGAGCAAGATATCTAGTAGCAAAGTTGGTATAGCACATACTCGTTGGGCTACACATGGAGCTCCAAATCTTAAAAATGCTCATCCCATTTATATAAATAATGTTGTTGTTGCTCATAATGGCATAATTGAAAATTACAATATATTAAAAAAGGATCTGGAGGAAAAGGGAGTATCTTTTCATACCGACACTGATACAGAAGTAATACCAAACATATTAACTGCATATCTTAATGAAGGATTGTCACCAGTTGATTCTATATTACAGTGTCTAAACAATTTACAAGGTTCACTTGCTTTGGCTTTATTATTTGCAGAATATCCAGATACTTTATTTGTTGCAAAAAGAAATTTGCCTTTAGCAATAGGATATAACTGTAATAAAGTGTTTGCTGCTTCTGATACTAATACTTTGAATTCATTTGTAGAAAAAATATTGCATTTAGAAGATAATGATATTGCAGTAATAAAATCTAACGAATTCAGTATATATAATAATGGTATACAAGTTAAACGCAGAACAGAAAATAGCAGTCCAAGAAATTTTCTAATTAGTAAAAATGGTTACCCTAGCTTTATGCTAAAAGAAATTTTTGAGCAACCGTATGCATTAAACAAAACAATAAATCAATTTTATAAACAATATAAAGAAATCAACAAAGAATTATTTTCTGAACTAGGTTACATTACTATAGTTGGATGCGGTTCATCCTATTTTTCTGGACTAATAGCAAAGTGTTGGCTGGAAAGTATTGCTCAAATTCGGGTATATCTAGAAATCTCGTCAGAATTTAGGTATAGCAGCGTCAAGCTCGAAGAAGGTAGTATTGGCTTATTCATTTCTCAATCTGGTGAAACTGCAGATACTATGGAAGCACTACGTTATGCGAGATTGCAGAAACAAATGATCATTAGCATAATTAATACATTTAATAGCAGCATAGAAAAAGCCTCAGATATTGTATTGCATACTCTTGCTGGACCTGAGATTGGTGTTGCTTCGACAAAAACCTTTTCTACGCAGCTTGCAATTTTAGCATGCTTTGCTGTAGAGCTTGGAAAAATAAAAGGTATACTGGGTAGAGAGAGGATAAAGGAACTAAGCGGTGCTATTAATTCCATTCCCGAACATGTAGAGCATGTTTTGAATGTGATGGAAATACAACATATATCAGGCAGTATATTAGAGCACAATAATATAATTATAATTGGGAGAGGAAGCTCATATGGAGTTGCAATGGAAGGTGCATTGAAGATAAAAGAGCTTTCATATATCAACACAATTGGTATTGCAGCGGGAGAAATGAAGCACGGTTCTATCGCCTTGATAGACTCTACTGTACTTGTTATCGCAATTATTCCTTACGATAATTTATTCTTTAAAACGCTATCCAATATACAAGAGATTATTGCAAGAAAAGGTAAAGTAATTGCCTTTAGTGATAAGCAAGGAGCACCGCTCTTAAAGGGAATTTGCATAGATGTGGTGCAACTTCCAGAAGTTGACAATTTTGTTTCTCCAATTATCTACAGTGTTGCTATGCAATTTCTTGCTTATTCTATTGCAGAAAAAAAAGGGTTAGATGTAGATTGTCCGAGAAATTTAGCTAAATCTGTCACAGTTGAGTAACTTATTTAAAGTGAGTTGCTAATTAACAGCTCTAATTGTCAGTTATAAATTACTGAATTTTACTAATAAATTCATTGCTATCATTAGCCCTCTGCGAAAGAATATGTAACTAATGTAAGGATGAGAGAGGCTAAAATCCACACCTCAAATTAACAAGATTTGCCATTATGGTTACCAGACACAACTTAACCTAGCAAGCAAGAATTAACTAACAGAAAAATTGAAAACTAATATCAGTCTCTTATGTAATGCTACTAATATTTTTCTAATATGTTTTCTATTCAGGAAAGTCTACATCGCCATAACAATATTTACTAGAATGAGGTCTTGTCTCATTGTAAAAACACAACCAATGATCAACGTCTATCTGAAGATCTTCTAATTAATTGTAGATTGTTTTACAAAAAAAGAGGAGTAAATGAGAGTTCAGTAACTTGATTATAGAGTTGTACTGCCTTTCCATATTTGAAGCAAGTTGTTATTCTATCTCAAACCGTAGCACAAAGTAAATATGGCAATTTACACTAAAATTTTCTGTTTATGATTTATATTATGTAAAGATACTATTTGACCTTGAGCTTTAAAGATATTATGTAATAGCATTATTTAATATGCGAGGTTTATTATGGCTAAAGTAAGTGCTGGTGAAAACTCAAAAAAGCTTAAAGATGGTAAAAATCAGCCCATATCACCAAAAAAGTTCAAAGGCAGTCAGTCTATGTCACCAAAACGGAGTCAGAATTCTGGTGAAAAGCTATGGAATGCATTAGAATCATTAGAAGAAGCAAAATCAGAGTTGAAAAAAAGAAAATTTGAAATAGAACTAAAAAAAGACACTGAAATATCAGACGAAGGAATAGAAAAAGTAGTGGAATTGGAAAGGAAAACAGAAAAAGAGATAGAAGAAATAGCAATGCCAATATCAACGTTACTACTTAAGGAAACAATAATAAAATTACAAGGAACAAAAATAATAAATTTTTTAAAAAAATTAGAAAAACAAGTAAAAGAAATGCAAGAATTATGTAAGAAACTAGAATTAAATGCTAAAATAGAAGAAGAAGATCTAAATAAGCTCGAGGATATAAAGAAAGAATCAGAAAAGTGTTGCAGAGAGTTAGTGAGCTATATGCCTAATTCAAATAATCCTAGAATGTTGTACACTGCTGTTATTGGTGTTGGTCTTGCTGTTGGGCTGGTAGCAAGTACTATACTTGAACATACAACTAGACTAAGTATATTAGCAATAATTGGCATAGCTACAGCATCTGCACTCGTAGCTGGTGGTGCTACATATGAAGCACTAAGACCTAATACTAAAATAGATGAATCAAAAGAAGTCCAAATAAAGAGTTCTCATCACTCACTTTCCTAATCACACTTTAATTCAAACTTTATCAGTTTTATTCAAGTTGCTTCTAAAAGGAGAATATCAATGGTGTTCTCCTTACTGATTTGGTTAAAATGCAGAAAACGCCTATGTCAAAATTTACACAGATGTTAAGTGCTGCCACTAATTCCCAGTTAGTACAATTTGTGTATCTTATTGACATATTTAATTTATTCTGTTACAATTTTTAGTAATTAGGTTGGGGTAAAACAATGAAGAGTTTTAAATGGCTACTTAATCAAGTCAGACTTTCATGGATTAGCTTAATATCAAAAGTAAAGAGCTTTTTTCAAACTAACGATACACATCATCAAACAACTGCTAGCAATGGAAATGATCATACAAGAAAAATAAGTGTAGAAAATACAATAGAGGAGAAAGTTAATGAAGAGGATGTATGGTATGATTCTCTGAAAGAACAAGAGCCAGGTGAAAAAGAAAGAGATCTGGATGAAGAAGAATTTTTTGATGCTATTGAAAATTTGGATGAAGAGGAAGTGAGTGCTAACATAGAAGGAAAAGAGTATGAAAAAAATAAGTACTATAGTCTACAAGATGGTCTACAAGAAAAAAATGAATTTGATCACACAACGCACACTCTTACACTTGCTTTTGAAATTGAAAAGCCATTTCCAGACTCTGACCTTAGTAAATTTAAGTTATGCGAACTTAAGCAAAATGGTGATAAATATACGTTTATCTTAGAAAATGATCAGAAAAGTCGAATAGAATTACACTCTGAATATCTCAATATTTATTTTCCTAAGTATTTTGAGAAACACAGTAAAAAAGGAGCTTACACCGAACTTTTTTCTCAAGAAGAAAATAGAATTAGCAATGATATTATAATACCGCTACAAGTTCCAAAAGAAGCAAGCATATTTACCAAAGAGTGCAATTGGTTAATAAGAAAGGTTGTAGGTGAAATACCAGATTATCCAGTGGGCAAATCGCTTGAATACTGCAGGAGTCGTGTAAATTTCTTTCTTAACTCAAACAATACTATATCTCTTTTTCTAACGTCAGCATGGACAAAATGTGCAGCTAAATCATCAGGTACTCAGATAGAAACAAACTGGCCAGTAAAGGATATTCTAGTCAGAGGTAGTTTTATTAATCAGCATATTCCTAGAGTTGAAGAAGCTTATATTGATAAGCATTATATAGTTGAAGAAACTTTTGAAGTAGTTAACGTAGAATGTGCATCAGAGCTGAAGATTTCTCAACCTAGCATATAGCCTTATATTCTTTCATCAGCATGATATAATTTTGTGCAGATTGTGTAATATGTTTTATTTCCTCATCTGACATTTTTTTGAAGAATTGTGCTGGCCTGCCAGCCCATACTTCACCACTTTTTATCACTTTTCCATGTGTCACCAGTGAGCCAGCAGCTACCATAGCTCCAGACTCGACAATCGCATGATCCATTATAACAGAGCCCATACCAATAAATGCTTTATCATGTATCGTGCATGCATGTAACACACAAAAATGTCCAACCGTCACTATACTACCAATAATCGTGTCACCGCCTGGATTTCTATCTACATGAATTACGGTGCCATCTTGAATATTCGTTTCATCACCTATTTTGATTGATCCAACATCTCCTCTGATCACACAATTAAACCAGATACTCGCATTCCTTCCTATTTCAACGTTACCTATGATACGCACACCATCTGCGATAAAAGAACTTTCATCCATTTTTGGTTCATAATCTTTGTATTTTAAAATTTGATAGCTCATAATTTAAATAAGGTTTAATACATACTTGGGTTCCAGTAGTCAAGTTACTCGGGTAAAGATATTCTTGACTTATGATCCTTATGCTCCTAAAATCTTTATTTTTAGCTCTATTCATAATGTCAGTAACAGTACTTAGTGTACTTCAAATAATATTAGTTGTTGTATTGGTAATTTTAGTGCTCCTGCAGCCACCTGGAAGTAGTTCATTAAGTGGCTTTAGTAATTCACAACAGGGAATGAATTCAATAATTCCGGTAAAGTCTTCTGAAAATCCACTCAGTAGAATAACTTCTATAGTTGCTGGGCTGTTCATTATAAATACACTGTTACTATCAGGATTATGTTCAAAAGATGTACATAAAAAATCAATTGCAGAGAAGATTATATCAGAAAAGAAGCAAGAAGGCCAATCAACTTCTGTTCCATTTGAAAATTAATGAAAGAAACCAAGTTTATCTTTGTTACAGGTGGAGTTGTTTCATCACTTGGTAAGGGTTTAGTTGCTTCAAGTGTGGGAGCACTTCTTCAAGCTCATGGATTCAATGTTCGCATCAGAAAGCTTGACCCATATCTCAACATTGATCCTGGAACAATGAGCCCAGCTCAGCACGGGGAAGTATTTGTTACTGAGGATGGTGCTGAAACTGATTTAGACCTTGGACATTACGAGCGTTTTACTAAAATTAA
The DNA here is from genome assembly GCF_947250635.1 of Wolbachia endosymbiont (group B) of Parapoynx stratiotata. NCBI lineage: Bacteria > Pseudomonadati > Pseudomonadota > Alphaproteobacteria > Rickettsiales > Anaplasmataceae > Wolbachia > Wolbachia endosymbiont (group B) of Parapoynx stratiotata. The sequence goes on from NZ_OX366335.1 coordinate 1,119,784, forward strand.
AGCAACCAAGGACGACAATATAACAACTGGTAAAGTATATAATAAATTATTAAAGAAGGAAAGGTGTGGTGATTATCTAGGCAAAACTGTGCAAATCATTCCTCATGTGACAGATTTAATCAAATCTTTCATTTTTAATGGTACAGAAGATTTAGATTTTGTAATATGCGAAATAGGCGGAACCGTAGGTGATATTGAAAGCCAACCGTTTTTGGAAGCTATACGCCAAGTTAATTATAAACTAGGAAAGCAAAAAGTTATCCTTATTCACTTAACTTTAATACCATATCTCACTGCAGCACAAGAATTAAAGACAAAACCGACACAGCATTCAGTTCGAGAGTTAAACTCTGCGGGGTTACAACCAGATATTATATTATGTCGCAGTGAAAAAGAAATTTCCGATAATCAAAAAGAAAAGATAGCCAATCTTTGCAATGTTTCTTTATCTAACGTAATACCTGCTCCTGATGTAAACCATATATACGAGTTACCGTCCTTGTATAATCAATGTGGGCTCGGGACACAAATTTTGGATCACTTTCACTTAAGTAAGCCAAAACCAAGCTTACCTGAATGGGACCAAATAGTACACTCTATGAGACATCCAACACAAGAAGTTATCGTTTCCATAGTAGGAAAATATACTGAATTTCCTGACGCATATAAATCACTGATTGAAGCATTAAACCATGGTGCAATTAGTAATAAAGCTAGAGTGAAGATAAATTGGGTCAACTCAAGAGAAGAGAATGGAAAATCTATAGATGCAAAGTTTATCAGAGAAAAATTACAAAGCTCTAATTCAGTCCTTGTTCCAGGAGGATTTGGTGATAATGGAATAGAAGGTAAAATATTAGCAATAAACTATGCCCGTGTAAATAACATTCCTTTTTTAGGAATATGTCTTGGTATGCAGCTTGCAGTGATTGAATTTGCTCGTAACGTTATTAAGCTTGAAGATGTACACTCTGAAGAATTTTATACTTGCAAACACCCAATCATCAAGCTCGCTGATGGTAAGAACGTTGATCTTGGTGGAACCATGAGACTTGGAACATACAAGTGTAATGTAAGTCCAAATTCAAAAATGGCAAATGTGTATAGTAGTGTCACTATTTCAGAAAGACACAGACACAGATATATAGTTAATTTAGATTATAAAAATAACTTAGAAGAGAATGGAATGATATGCAGTGGTATATCAGAAGATAAAACATGCATAGAGGCAGTGGAGCTAAAAAATCACTCATGGTTTATTGGTGTGCAATTTCATCCAGAATTTCAATCAAGACCATTTTCTCCTCATCCTCTCTTTACATCATTTATTAAGGCAGCTATTGACAATAGAGTTTAATAGAACTTAATAAACTATATTCTAATAGAGAGGTAAAAAATGTTACTAAGAAATAGTAAAGATAGCATTACATATGGATCTGCGACCTTCGAGGAATTGAATAGGCATGTAGAACAAATAATATATAAATTAGAGGAGGATCAAATTATAGAGGATATAATGGAAGAAGTAGTTGTAGCTATAAACGAACTAAAATCGGTAGAAGAAATAAAAAAATATTTAAAGCGAGAAATAGATAGCCTTGTAAAAAGGACAATAGTCCTTAGTGAACTCTATAACCTAGAAAAAATAGAAAAGCCAAGAAAAGAAAATTATATTTACCCAAGCACCTAATGTTTAAGTACCAATACATGGAACTTGCCATAGAGCAAGCAAAACTTGCTCAGAAAGATGGCGAAGTGCCAATAGGTGCTGTAATAGTTAATGGAAACAATATCATCTCCTCTGCACACAATATATCTAATGATCCAATTGCACATGCAGAAATGTTAACAATTAGACAAGCATTTTCAACTTCCACGCTTTATGAAGCTGAAATGTACGTAACGTTAGAGCCGTGCCCGATGTGCGCTCAAGCTATCTCTTTTGCAAAAATTAAACGTCTGTACTTCGGGGCTTACAATCCCAAAGGTGGAGGAGTTGAAAACGGCACTAGAATATTTCAATTCTGTAACCACATACCTGAAGTTTATGGTGGAATATTAGAAACAAAATGTTCTCTTTTGTTAAAAGATTTCTTTGAGAAATTGAGAACTTAGGGGAGTGGTTTAAGAAATGATAGATAGGAGATTATGAAAAGGGTTTTAGCCGCATGAAAGTGGGATGAAAAGAAGCACTGGTTTCACATGCGTCTGAACAGACACCATTTTACAGCATTTTAAATTTGTCCTGTGCAATGTTTGTACAGTTGCGATAAAAATTACTTGACAAATTTTGACAGCTTTGTTATTTTGATAGTGAAGATATTCTAGAGCTCGAAATCTATCTTCGTCTGCAGACTTTTCAACTTCATTAATTTATAATCTCTAGTTAAAGTATATTGTACTTATGTATAGATAACTTCTATCATAGCTATATACATTTTTCTGAGTTTTTTTGTATTACTTAGGAGGATCATCATGTTTAAAATCATGGATTACGCATATCATTGACATAAATGCCTTAAAAGGACAGATGGTACCTACGTCCTCTTTATATAGATTATGTATTTGTTCAGATACGACTAAATTGTGTCTAGTGTAGAAAAAATTAGACAAATTCAGCCTTATATAGAACCAAATTCAACGGAAGTAGAATTATCCTCATTTCCATAATAGTAAGGATTTGCTTCTTGCGTATTATTAACAGCAGTTTTTAATAGTACTTCCTTATCACTATTCCATGCAACTTTCTCCATAATTGGAATATAATCCTTACACTTTTGATTATCTCCACAATCCTTGATTTTACTATCATCATTTAGATAACGCTTCAATGCATCATAGTATACTTTAGTGTTATTACCCTCTTTATCTATCATTTGTCCTAAGGTATTAACAAGTATCAATGGTGCAACTTGTTTTGCTTTTACAACACTTGTTTCACTGGACTCTCTAAAGAGATTAGGACATGCTCCTCTGGAAAAAAAGCTCTTGTTGAATTCTGGATTACTATGGTAAACGTTCGGGTAACAGACACTCTTAATCTCTTCTTCTTGACACGCTAACTCTCTTTGATTATCCACACATTTTTCACATTCTATATTACCAAGCCAGGATATTGAATTAAGATCCTCTGTAAAGGCAAATTTAAAATTTACTGCACCATAATTACCATTTGCTCCCTCTTCTATATATTTTGCAATCTTAGGATTACTGTACATCTCAGGATATAATTCCTTTAGTAAATCAGATGCACTAAAACCTTGACAACCTATCTTATTATCAACTTTATAAAAATGAGAATATGGCCCACAATTTTCATACTTGGAACAATCTGAGGTTACTTTTTGAGATGTAATTTCTCCATTTTCATTCTCTCCTTCATCAGTAACAGGTTCGCCCGTACCACTTCCTTTTTTACATTCTTCAGCTATTTTTTTATACCACTCAGTCTCTGCTTTTGCTCGCTTAACCTCCTCTGCGCATTTCGTAAGTTCCTTTTCTACTAGTTCAAAATCCTCTTTTACTATCGGAACTATATTTGTGAATTGCTTCTCAGTCGTAGTTTCACCCTCAGTCATTTCGTCTATACCTTCTTTACCATAAAAAAGTTTATTGGTATATAAATAACTACTATTAACTTGATCACTATAGGTATTTTTTGACATCGGAACCTCCTCTACAGTCAAAATTGAAATTGTATTAAAATAAAAAAACTACAAATTTAATGTGAGTAAAAGAAACCACAGTTCAGGAAATCTCAGGTTAACTCAGAAATTATTATAAGCCAAAATGATTAAAAATTTTATAACTTATATTATAGATCTAGCATGATAACCAACAATTAGATTTTCTTTCAATTTCCACCTTACTCACCAGCTTGACACAGTCCATCTTTATTCATTAGAGAGCCGTGATTCCTCTACTCTCCAATGATTAATCACTTGTCAGTTTTGAGTGTAGTAGTTGATAGCCTGTACGTAAATACGTTGCTTTTGTCCTTTAGAAATTTTTAGTCTACTATCTTTATCCAGAAAAAAATTGTAAAATTTCTATAGTTATGGTATAATTGTAAATACCGCTTGCCAATAAGCTAAGTATAAAAATGCCGTTCGGACAAATCATTACATATAGCACGATATTACTTGCTATAATTGCAGTATTTCTCTTTTTGAGAAAAATATACAAAAATCACATTAGAAAAATTATATTTCCTCTAAAAGTTCTCAAAGAAGAGTGGGAAGAAAATAGAAGATTTAATGAATTATATCAAAAAAATAAGCAAAAAGAGTTGATGAAACAACAGGAAATGCTAAGCGAGAAGCAAAAAGATATTCAAGTTTACAAAGAAGATCTAGAAATAGTTGATATAACAAAGCCACTAGGTAAATGGACAAAGATGGTTATGATGGGTAGTGGTTTAATGAAGCATTTTGCACAATTGATACACAGAGAAGGTGATAAAAAAGGATTTTGGGAGCTATTTATAAAAGCTCAGTCTTCAACTAAGGGTAAATATAAAGGAAAAGGCAGATAATCCATGCTTGAATGTAAAAATCTATCCTGTGCTCGTAATAACAAAGTATTATTTAAAAACCTCAATTTTAAAGCTGAGCCAAAATCAAAAATCTTAATCACTGGTCCAAATGGTAGCGGCAAAACCAGCTTAATCAGAAGTTTATCTGGACTCTTACCGCCAGTATCAGGCAATATAAGATACTACGGAAAAGACATATATGATGATCCAAAATCCTTTATATCTTCCATGGTTTACGTAGGACATAAAAACGCCTGTAAAGATAGCTTAACAATTGGTGAAAACATAGAATTCTGGGCAAGAATACGGAACACTAGAGAATCAGTTATGGCAGCTGCTTATTGTTTAGAGTTGCAACCTGTATTTAACATTAGATATGGTGAACTTTCTGCAGGCTGGAAAAGAAGAGTTGCGCTTGCCCGCCTTTTAATTTCTAATGCAAATATCTGGCTGATAGATGAACCTTTCTGTAATCTTGATAGCACAACATGTGAATTAGTATTGAACCTAATCTCAATACGCTCTGAGCAGAACGGTACAGTAATTATTACAGGACATAGCTCTACAGAACAATTGTGTGACTTCAAGACAATCGACATACGTGATTTTAACAGACCTCTTGTATAATTTTTGGCCTTATTGTACTTACATCAATAATTTATTATCACATTTAATATTACGCATTAAAATTAACTCATCTCTTTCAAAGGCTCTATATTAAAAATCGAAAGTCCAGAAGCAATGACGTGTGCTAAGGCTTGGACAAGAAACATTCTTGCAGCGGTGAGATTTAAGTTATTCTCCAGTATAAACCTCATATTTAAATCACTTTTGCCATATCCCCATAAAACGTGAAACGCTTCTGCAACTTCAAGTAAGTAGAAAGTAATTCTATGTGGCTCACAAAGCCTTGCAGATATTTCTATCACATCTGGCCACTTTGCTAAGGTTTTTATGAGGAATAGCTCGCCATCTGTCTTTAAAAGTGAAAGGTTTGTTGTTGGGAGCTCTTTTGGAGCATTACGCATTAACGAATGAGCACGGGCGTGCGCATATTGCACATAAAAAATAGGGTTGTCTTTTGACTGTTCTTTAACTTTAGCAAAATCAAAGTCCAAGACCATATCATTCTTGCGTGTTAACATTATAAAACGAGTTATATCCCTGCCAACCTCTTCCACTACATCCCTAGCTGTAAGAAAATTTCCTGATCTTTTCGACATCTTAACAGGTTTGCCATTTTCGAAGAAATTCACAATATTATGCAGTTTTACCTCTATCTTTGCTTGATCATCACTGAGCGCAGAGACAACTGCTCTAAGCCTTTTGACATAACCGCCGTGGTCACTGCCGAGCTCTACGATCATATTGTTAAAACCACGTGATATCTTATCAAAATGGTAAGCAATATCTGAGGCAAAATAAGTCCAACTGCCGTCCTCTTTTTTCAGTGCGCGGTCAACATCATCACCAAATGTTGTAGAGCGAAATAACATTTCTTTTCTGGAAGTCCAATTTTCACTTTCTTTGCCTTTTGGTTTCTCCAAGTATCCTTCATACACAAGACCCTTATCAGATAATATCTTTATACTCTCTTCGATTTTGCCACTTTTTTGTAGCTCATACTCTGAAGTAAAGACATCATGACTTACTCCAAGTAAGTTCATGTCTTCCTTTATTATCTCTAAAATGGAACTTAAAGTATACTCTCTAATTATTTGATTATCCTCCTCTTCTCTAAGCTCCTTGCCATATTTTTTAGCTAGCCCCTCCCCTATTGGTTTTAAATATTCACCTGGGTATAAACCTTTTTCGATGCTAATTTTCTCTCCCAGAGCTTCCTTATACCGCAAATATACTGACCGAATTAGCGTATCTATCTGCGCTCCAGCATCATTGATATAGTACTCCTTAGTAACTTTATAACCAACTTTCTTTAGCAAATTTGCTAAAACATCACCAAACACTGCCCCTCTTGCATGACCAATATGTAGTGGCCCAGTTGGATTTGCGGATACAAACTCAACATTGATGGCCTGATTGTTTCCAATGTTGAGAGTGCCAAACTCCGTTTTTAGCTCATTTATTTGTTTTAAAATCCCATGCCATACTTCCATTTTCAAGTGCATATTGATGAACCCAGGACCTGCTATTTCCACTTTTGCAACTTCATCAAAAAGTTCAAACTCTTTAGCTAAAACTTCTGCGATTTCAATGGGATTCTTCTTTTCATGTTTTGCAAGCACCATAGCAACGTTTGTGTAAATATCTCCATGCGCTCTATTGCTTGGAGGTTCCACAATAAAGTTTGTTGCATTCGTGCTTATAATACCCCTTCGTTTCAATTCATTTAATTTGCCAGAAATTAGAGAAAAAATCCGCTTAAAAATGCTCATTCACTATACTGTTATAAAATCTATAGCAGTATAGCGGACAAGTGGGGGAAGTTGAAGGTTTATCTGATGTAATTTATAGCTAAAGCGACTTAGGTTTACCGACAATTTGAAGAACTGTCGTTCCGCTACTTGTTAGCGGCCGCGGTGGTATGACGTGTTGCTCCGTGTCAGCTACTTGGATGACAACTATAGCTCTGTCATTCCAATGCGTAACGCTGGAATGGCAAAGAAGAAAGGCTATTGATTTTTCATATGGTTATGCAAGACTCCAATCTTGAAGTCTTGCCTTTAACGACACATGCATCAAAATCATATAAGCTTATAAAATTTCCATTCCCTGTTCAAAATATCATTTATATAAAAAACACTGGCACTACCTCCGAAGAATCCCAAATTACTTCTTTGCAAACTTCACAATCTCCTTTTTCTTCTGCAAAACTAGTTCTTTTATCACTATCAAAAAATTCTTTGCATTCATCAATTGTTTTATCGGGAACGTTCAAAAAAGTGTGTCAAACCGAAAAAAAAGTAATAAATTGATATAAAAAATGGAGGTTTGATATGGGTCAAGCAAATAGAACTACTGGTTTGGTAGATTATAAAGAATTAGAAACAAATATCCTGTCATCTATACGAGAAGGAAGACCATTGACAGGAAGAGATGGAGCATTAACACCGTTTATAAAAAGGTTGCTAGAGGCAAGTCTGGAAGGTGAAATAGAAAGCCACATGTCAGCTAAAAGTGAAGAAAATAACCGAAGAAATGGAAGGAATGCAAAAACTTTACGTACAAGTTCAGGCTCATTTGAACTATTAACACCAAGAGACAGAGAAGGAAGCTTTGAACCGCAAATAGTCAAAAAAAGGCAAACAAGCCTACATCCAGAACTTGAAGCAAAGGTCTTAAGCACATATGCCAGTGGCATGGGATACAGAGATATAGCTTCACATGTTGAGGAAATATATGACCACAAAATATCAGCAGCAGAGATATCCAGTATTACTGATAAACTGCTACCAGTAATCAATGAATGGCGCAGCCGCCCACTGCAATCAGTGTATCCAATAGTGTTTATGGATGGCATGTTCTTTAAGGTCAAGGAGGACGGACATTGTATAAGTAAATGCATGTATAATATATTGGGCATAAATCAAAATGGCAGAAAAGAAGTATTAGGTTTTTATTTGGCTGAAAGTGAAGGAGCTAACTTCTGGTTGGGAGTTCTAAATGACCTAAAAGAGCGAGGAGTAGAAGATATTCTAATTGCCTGCATTGATGGGCTAAAAAGCTTTCCTGCGGCTATAAATAGTGTGTTTCCTAAGGCAGAAGTACAGCTATGTATAGTGCATCAGATAAGGAATTCACTGAAATATGTATCTAGCAAAGATGTAAAAGTTTTCATGAATGATTTGAAAAAAATATATCGTGCTTCAAGTAAAGAGATCGCTGAGAATTATCTGCTTGAGCTGGAAGAAAAATGGGGAGAGAAGTATCCTTTAGTTATAAAATCCTGGCAGAACAATTGGGAAAACTTATCCAGTTATTTTAAGTATTCTGGGCAAGTTAGGAAGCTGATTTACACCACCAATCCAATTGAGGGGTTGCATAGACAAATCAGGAAATTTACTAAAACTAAGGGTTCATTTACTAGTACAAATGCCTTGTACAAACAGGTATATTGTGCTATAAAAAAGGTAGAGCAAAAGTGGATTATGGCTCTCCCTAATTGGGCTTTAACTATGTCTCAACTTGATATTTTCTTTCCAGATAGATTGAAAAGGGAACGTTCAAAAAAGTGTGTCAAACCGAAAAAAAAGTAATAAATTGATATAAAAAATGGAGGTTTGATATGGGTCAAGCAAATAGAACTACTGGTTTGGTAGATTATAAAGAATTAGAAACAAATATCCTGTCATCTATACGAGAAGGAAGACCATTGACAGGAAGAGATGGAGCATTAACACCGTTTATAAAAAGGTTGCTAGAGGCAAGTCTGGAAGGTGAAATAGAAAGCCACATGTCAGCTAAAAGTGAAGAAAATAACCGAAGAAATGGAAGGAATGCAAAAACTTTACGTACAAGTTCAGGCTCATTTGAACTATTAACACCAAGAGACAGAGAAGGAAGCTTTGAACCGCAAATAGTCAAAAAAAGGCAAACAAGCCTACATCCAGAACTTGAAGCAAAGGTCTTAAGCACATATGCCAGTGGCATGGGATACAGAGATATAGCTTCACATGTTGAGGAAATATATGACCACAAAATATCAGCAGCAGAGATATCCAGTATTACTGATAAACTGCTACCAGTAATCAATGAATGGCGCAGCCGCCCACTGCAATCAGTGTATCCAATAGTGTTTATGGATGGCATGTTCTTTAAGGTCAAGGAGGACGGACATTGTATAAGTAAATGCATGTATAATATATTGGGCATAAATCAAAATGGCAGAAAAGAAGTATTAGGTTTTTATTTGGCTGAAAGTGAAGGAGCTAACTTCTGGTTGGGAGTTCTAAATGACCTAAAAGAGCGAGGAGTAGAAGATATTCTAATTGCCTGCATTGATGGGCTAAAAAGCTTTCCTGCGGCTATAAATAGTGTGTTTCCTAAGGCAGAAGTACAGCTATGTATAGTGCATCAGATAAGGAATTCACTGAAATATGTATCTAGCAAAGATGTAAAAGTTTTCATGAATGATTTGAAAAAAATATATCGTGCTTCAAGTAAAGAGATCGCTGAGAATTATCTGCTTGAGCTGGAAGAAAAATGGGGAGAGAAGTATCCTTTAGTTATAAAATCCTGGCAGAACAATTGGGAAAACTTATCCAGTTATTTTAAGTATTCTGGGCAAGTTAGGAAGCTGATTTACACCACCAATCCAATTGAGGGGTTGCATAGACAAATCAGGAAATTTACTAAAACTAAGGGTTCATTTACTAGTACAAATGCCTTGTACAAACAGGTATATTGTGCTATAAAAAAGGTAGAGCAAAAGTGGATTATGGCTCTCCCTAATTGGGCTTTAACTATTTCTCAACTTGATATTTTCTTTCCAGATAGATTGAAAATTGAGTTGAACTAAAAATGCGGCTTGACACACTTTTTTGAACGTTCCCATTGAAAATTGAGTTGAACTAAAAATGCGGCTTGACACACTTTTTTGAACGTTCCCGTGGTCATATATTTCCTCAACATGTGAAGCTATATCTCTGTATCCCATGCCACTGGCATATGTGCTTAAGACCTTTGCTTCAAGTTCTGGATGTAGGCTTGTTTGCCTTTTTTTGACTATTTGCGGTTCAAAGCTTCCTTCTCTGTCTCTTGGTGTTAATAGTTCAAATGAGCCTGAACTTGTACGTAAAGTTTTTGCATTCCTTCCATTTCTTCGGTTATTTTCTTCACTTTTAGCTGACATGTGGCTTTCTATTTCACCTTCCAGACTTGCCTCTAGCAACCTTTTTATAAACGGTGTTAATGCTCCATCTCTTCCTGTCAATGGTCTTCCTTCTCGTATAGATGACAGGATATTTGTTTCTAATTCTTTATAATCTACCAAACCAGTAGTTCTATTTGCTTGACCCATATCAAACCTCCATTTTTTATATCAATTTATTACTTTTTTTTCGGTTTGACACACTTTTTTGAACGTTCCCCATCAGATGGCTTTAACCTTCCTTCTGGGTGGTTATGCGATATTATTATTGACGTCGCTTTTCTTATTAATGCCTTTCTTGTTACTTCTCTTATGTAAAAAGGTACCTTATCTACTGTACCAGTAAACACTTCTTCCCCCTTTAAACGGCACTTTTGATCAAAATATATTATTTTCATCTTTTCCTCCTCTGAATAGCCAATACTCACCCTTAAATATTTTACTATGGTTTCCAAGTTATCCATTACAGGTCCTTTCTTTAACTCTTCTCTTGGTACTCTCTTTGAAGCTTCCTTTAGGCATAAAATTACTGCTACTGTAGAGTCAGTTATCCCTTCTATAGTTTTCAAGTCATCTATTTCCTGGCCTAAAACTCCTCCTATTCCAAAACTATCTATTAGCTTTCTAGCAATAATTCGAGCTTCTTCCCTGTCATGCACTGCACTTAGAAACGTTTCTATTACTTCACGATCAAGTAGTGCTTTACCGTTGCTTTCTAATGCTCTGAATTCTATTTCTTCTCTACGATCTTTCTTATTATTCATAAAAATTACCCTTCACTAATAACAAAATGTTTTTATATATTTACTGCTGTTTTTTTGTCAGCATTGGCATAGAGCCATAGCTTTCGAGTGAAGTCAAATCAATTTTTCAATCTTTTTTACTTATTTTTTCATCAAAAAGTAAAGATATTAATAGATACTGATTTTTTTATTTTAAATTTGTTGAATTTCGTCTAAAGAGATGCCCACTGTTTTTAAAATAATATTGATAGAAATTCCTTCCTTAACTAAGTTCTTTGCAATTTTTATCTTTTCTATTTTCTTTACTTTCTCTTTGCAAACTTGTATGATTTCAAGCAGAGACTTTATTAGTACATAACGTAGTTCTTGGCTTTTAATCTTTTTGTATTCTTCTATTAACCTTGATAGCTCTGCTTCACTATTCTCATTTTCTGTTGTTTCTGGAAGCAGATCTGTAATATTAATTAGTAGTACCTTTGCTATTTCATCTAACATTTCAAGTGAAACAGCAGCTCGTCCTTGTTCATATTCATATATTCTTTGATTTATTATACCCACTTTACTTGCTAAATCTTCCTGAGTGTATCCTCTTCTCAACCTCCATTCTTTTATTCTTTGACCTACTTTATACGGAATGGAAATTTTTTTCTCATCATTATCATATTCATCAATAGATAAACTGGTCGTTTGAGAGATAACATGAGCAGAAACTCCTTCCTTAACTAAACCCTTTGCCACCTCTACTTTTACTGCCTTTCCACTCTCTTCCTCACTAATACAGATGAATTTAGTTAATAAATAAAACGTTTCGCGTAATTCTTGATCCTTAATCTCTTTATGTCTTCTTACTAGATTTACTATCTCTTCTCCCTCATACCTTTGCTTATTTGATACTTCTTGTCCGCAAGCTAGATCTCTAGCAGTTGTTGATAATGCTTCTGCTAATTCATATAACTTCTTAATTGAAATTCTGCGTGTTCCTTTTTCATATTGCAGTATTACCTGATATGTTGTTCCGATTTTTCCCGCTAAATCTTTTTGAGTATATCCTTTTGCTAACCTACAACTTCTTACTTTCTGTCCTAGTTTGTAATCTAAAGATTCAAGGTCGCTAGCGGTCATTCTTTTTCGTAACCTGCCATTTTAGAAATTTTATATAGAAGTTTTGCTAGCATATTGTTATCTTTATTGAAGAGTAGTATATTAAACTTCTATGCTGTGACAAGCTAAGAAGTTCACACTTTAAATAGGTATCTTTGAGGCTGCTAAATCACGAATCCATTTGTTGGCCTTTTAATGTACCTTATAGAAGAGTTGATAAAAAGATCTATAAAAGGACGTCCAAGGTGCGTACTAGGGTCATCTATGAAGGTAGTTTTTTACCAACTCTTGAAATTTAGCTAACTTTAATAGACTTTAGCATAAAAACGTTGAATATTTCTTCACAATTGTGTATAATTATTAATGCTTTTTAGGTACTCGCGCTATGGCTCTTTCGAAGTTTCTCGATCCAAAATTAGACTTAACATTTAAAAAAATATTCGGTACTGAAAAAAATAAGAATATCCTTATTCACTTTTTGAATGATATCTTAGGCTTTACTGGAGTCAATGCTATTCAAGATGTTGAGTTCCTCAGCACCATTATGGACCCTGAAATTGCCTCTGATAAGCAGAGTATTGTTGATGTTCTGTGCAGAGATTCCACTGGGGCCAGATACGTGATTGAGATGCAACTCGCTCGTGATAAAGGCTTTGAAAAACGTGCTCAATTATATGCTGCTAAGGCTTACTCAAGGCAGGCTGATAAAGGTGGTAAGTACATTGATTTAAAGAAGGTTTTCTTTATTGCTATTTCCAATTGTAATTTATTTCCTGATAAGCCTGATTATATATCTAGCCATACCATAAGAGATGAAAAAACTAACGAGCATGACTTAAAAGATTTTCAATTTATTTTCATTGAGTTACCAAAGTTTCCTAAGAGTAGAGAAGAACAGCTAGAAAATGTAGTAGATCGTTGGCTATTTTTCTTCAAATATGCAGAAGAAACAACTGATGAAGATTTAAGGAAAATAGCAGAAAAGTCACCGATAATAAAGCTAGCATATGATGAATTAGACAAGTTTCATTGGAATGAGAAAGATCTCGTAGCTTATGAAGAAAGGGTCATGGATTTACAGAAAGAAGCTGCTATCTTGGAACAAAAACTCGATGATGCTAAACATGAAGGTAGACAAGAAGGTATCCAAATCGGCCATCAAAAAGGTAAAATTGAAGGTAAAATTGAAGTTGCAAAAAATTTACTTAAAGCTGGCATCTCTATTGACGTTGTATCACAAACTACGGGCCTTTCTTTAGATGAGATTAAGAAATTAATTTAACCTTATTCCTAGTCAAATGGCCTTGAACTGAAGCATTACTTAAATAACTTTGAGGCTCTAAACTCATTTGCTTTGCATCATCAACTTCTAATCTACCATCTCTGTTGTGTAATATCTGCTCTATTGATTGATTTAGCAGACCCTTATTAAATTGAGCTATAAACTTGTCAAATTTCTTCGGATTTAATTTACCAGCTTCTTCATCAGGACATGCTTTCTCTACATACGATTTTAAAATCCCTGAAATTTCATTGAATTTACCACCCATGATTTTTCCAGTAATCTCTTTGTGCATTCCCACAAAATCAATATTCAATCGATGCATTGATACACCACTTTTTAATCCAGCTTGCTCTACTACTTTCTCAAATTCCTTTGTAATATTTAATGCATAGCCCTGTGCTTCTAGTGGGGATATAGACTGACCTACTGTAGAAATATACTTTTGACCTGTAACTTTTCTAATTAATAAATCAAGTAACATTATTGTACCATTTACATCGATTGGTGGACTAATTTGTGAGATTGAACTTTGAGTGAATGTTTTCTCAGGTAAAGCAGCTCTAGAACCTAATAACCCACTCACAGAGCTTCTTATCCAACCAAATACATTTATCCATGAAGATGGTCTTGTGCCACTACTTGCTGCTATCTCAGGTTGATTTATAGCAAGTGGTTTTCTTGAAATATGATGACGAGCATGATCTCCATGGTGATGACGACGTCTGCGTTGCACAGGTTTTTCTCTTTCTTCCTTGAGTTTTTCTTTTAAATATTCCACAATATCATTGTGTCCTTCGCTTCTAGCAATATCTAGCGGTGTTCCATCAGCATTACATTTAGCATTAATGTTGGCCCCCTTAACTATAAGGTACTCTACTACATCCAAATGACCACTCCAAGAAGCCCAGTGCAGTGGTGTATGACCTTGTGTATCAGTATCATTAACGTTAGCTCCCTTGCTTATCAGATCTATAGCCTTATTAAGATCACCACCTTTTGCTGCGATCAACAATTTTTTATCTAAGTCTAATTGCGTTTGCTTCAAATATTCTACAACATCACTAAGTTTTTGATAGGCAGCAATATCTAGCGGTGTTTTACCAGCCTTGCACTTAGCATTAATGTTGGCTCCCTTACTTATAAGGTATTTTACTACATCTAAATAACCAACAGCAAGGTGCAGAGGAGTATCATCATTGTTATCTTTAACATTAACATTAGCTCCCTTGCTTATCAGATCTATAGCCTTATTAAGATCACCACCTTTTGCTGCGATCAACAATTTTTTATCTAAGTCTAATTGCGTTTGCTTCAAATATTCTACAACATCACTAAGTTTTTGATAGGCAGCAATATCTAGCGGTGTTTTACCAGCCTTGCACTTAGCATTAATATTGGCTCCCTTACTTATAAGGTACTTTACTACATCCAAATAACCAGTAGCAAGGTGCAGAGGGGTATCATCATTGTTATCTTTAACATTAACATCGACTTTCTCTTCATCTATAAAATATTTTACTATATCTAATTTACCGTTGGAAGCAGCACAGTGCAGGGGAACTCTGCCACTATTATCTCTGATTTCTAAAATATTTTTCTCACCCATAGAACATTTAATTATATCTAAATGATTACCTAAAGAAGCATTACATGGAAGAGTGCTACCATTATTGTATTTAAATATTGAATTAGCGTATTCTTCTATCAAAAACTTTGCAACCTCTAAACGTCCTCTCCATGCAGCATAGTGCAGTGGTGTGTAACCTTGTTTATCAGTATCATTAATACTTACTCCCTTGCTAAGAAAAAACTCTATGATATCTTTACTATTATTCTCAGCAGCAACATGTATAGACTTTTTACCATAAGGGCCTTTATCTGCAGCATTAATATCAGCGCCTTTCTTTACCAAAAACTCTGCAACTTCTAAATGACCTTTGTATGCAGCCCAATGTAGTGGTGTCCAGCTGTACTTATCTCTAGTATTAACATTAGCATTTCGACTAATAAGACTCTTCACTTTATTGAGATCGCCATTTTGTACTGCAGTCAGCAATTCTTTATCTAAATCTGACTGTACTTGTTCTATTATTTGTATTATATCTGTATAACCTTCTTGCACAGCCAAATCCAAAGGTGTTTTACCATCCTTGTCTTTAGCGTTAATATTAGCACCTTTATTGAGAAGAAGTTTGACTGTACTTGGTTTATTTCCTTGTATAGCTAAATGTAAAGGTGTTGAACCGTTATTATTTACATCATTAATGCCACTAGCATTTCTATCTAAAAGAAATTCAACTATTTCAAGCTTACTATCATACTGAGCAGCCACATGTAAAGGTGTATTACCATACACATCTTTAGCTTTAATATTAGCGTTCTTATCAAGAAGAAACTTAACTATGTCGAACTTGTTGCTAAAAACAGCAAAGTGTAAAAGTGTCCAATCATTACTACCTTTAGTATTCAATCCAGCACCTTGATTTGCAAGGCCTTCAACTTTATTGAGATCTCCATCTTGCACTGCAGTCAATAATTCTTTATCCAAATCTAACTGTGCTTTTTTCAAAAATTCTATTACATTTACGCGATTCTTTTGAGCAGCTAAGTCTAAAGGTGTTCTACCGTCGGCAGTTAAAGCATTAATATTAGCACCTCTCTCAACAAGATACTTAACTACATCTAATGAACCCAATTGAACAGCCCAATGAAGAGGCATCCAACTTTCATTATCTTTGGCATTAATATCAGCACCGTTATTTATGAGAAGTTTAACTATATTTAAATTATCCTTTTGAATTGCCCAGAACACAGAGACCCAACCCAGCCTACTTTGAGCATTAACATTAGCACCTCGTCTGATATTGTCTCTAACTTTACCAAGATCTTCTTTTTCTACAGCAATCAATAATTCTCTATCCAGATTTAATTGTGTTTGTTTTAAAATTTCCACTATATCTGTGTAACCCTTTTGCTCAACCAACTCTAAAGGTGTTTTATTGTCTTTATTTTTAGCCTTTAAACTAGCTCCCTTTTCGATAAGATATTTTGCTACGTTAAAGTGACCATTATTACAAGCATTATGTAGAGGAGTATTATCATTATTATCTTTAGCTTCTAAATTAGCACCTTGAGCAATAAGATCTTTTACTTTATCAAGATTACCATCCCTTGCATTAATTAATAACCCTTGATCCAACTCCGCCTTCTTCAAAATTTCTATCATATCTCCTTTAGTAGCTAAGTCTAAAGGTGTTTTATTATTCTCATCTTTAGCATTGACACTAGCGCCTCTATCAAGAAGAAGTTTTACTACGTTCAACCTTCCTGCTTCAACAGCAAGATGTAGAGGTTTTCTATTATGGTCGTCTTGAGACTCTATGTCAGCACCTTCATCAAGAAGAAATTGAGCTATATCCAGATTACCCTCTTGAGCAGCAAAATGTAAAGGCGTTCCCTGATACGTTATCTCATTATTAAATTTTGCACCGTTACTAACAAGAAGCTTGACCACACCCCATTTACCTGACTGAGCAGCATAAAGTATCGGTGTCCAATCACGCCCGTCTTGAACTTCGATACTTGCACCTCTGTCAAGAAGGAATTGAACCATATCCAAATTATTTCCTGATGCAGCAAAGTGTAAAAGTGTTTTACCTTCCTTATCTTGAGCATCAATATTAGCACCTCTATCAAGGAGTAGTTTTACTATACTACATTTACCTGACTGAGTAGCAAGAAATATTGGTGTGTAACCAAACTCGTCTTGAATTTCGGTATTAGCACCTCTGTCAAGAAGAAGTTTGGCCTTATCCCATTCACCAGCTCCAGAAGCAAGATGCAAAGATGTCCTACCAAGTTTACCTTGAGCATTTATGTCTCCACTGTTTGGAGCCTCTAAAGGTATAGAATTCTTTTGTGAATTAATAATAGAACTCACATTATTTAATTCATCAATACTATCTGAATTACGTATTTTATCTATTTCGTTACTTAATAATATTTCTTTGTCAGCAAATTTTATAGATAATGTTTCCATTTTAAGTTCTTTATAAAAATCTTTAAAATGTATAATACACAACTCACTTGCTTCTATATCAGCATTAAAGGCATTGGTAACTATCAGATCATATTTATCATGAAGATAGGTATACTGCCCTGCTTTTTTAGATATGATTAGTTTATTCTTTTCTTCCACGTCTTGAGGTGTTACTACAATAATTTTCTCATCAGAAATAAAGAACGAAGACTTTAAACCTAAACTATCATCGATTTCCATCGGTGCATTATCAAAAATAATTTGTAATTTTTTATACCACTTATTTACAAGGGCATCTTTCAACCTAACTGTTATTACATCTTGCTGCAAGCCGGTAGCTGATATAGATAACTTAATTAATAAATCACTTTTGCCTTTAATAACTGTTGGTATCGGTTTTATACTCAAATCCCTATTTATCTGCTGCACCAACTGATGTAGGTCTAATGTACTTCTTAAACTTTTCTTTCCATTGACATCATCATTAATCACTACTTCTTGAATAGGGAAGTTTTCAATATCAAGTGTTTCATAACCTGAAGTAATTGCACATACATCGTTTCCGCTTAGAACAATATTTCTTCTCTCACTTGCATTGAGTTCATTACATACATCTCTCCTCATAGAATCCGCAGCATTGCTTCTCCCTCTATTATTTAAATAACTATCTAAATATAACTTATTTTTTGACTGATTTAAAAAGGTATGCCTTTCAACATCTTCCACTATAGCAGATATTCTACTTGCTATTTGCTGACTATTTTCTTCAGTTAATATTAACTGATAGTCCACTGCAGTTTGATTATAACCATTTAATTCTCGTATGCTACGTCTCTTGCGAGTAGATCCACAATTTTCAATTTTCCACTTAAATTGACCACCCTCTTCATTTGAAGGCCAGGTAAACACATACCGCCTGTTATTGTCAACTTGGAAAGTAGAAGCACTATTAGGTGAATATAAGTACCTTCCATACTCAACATTCTTGAGATACACATTATCACCATTAGGCTCAACCTTCCACTTAAATTTATCACTATTGCTATTTGAAGGCCAGGTAAACGCATACCGCCTACCCCTGTCACAATCGTTTAAGTGGTATGTACAATCATCATTAGGCGAATACAAATACCTTCCATACTCAACATTCTTTAAATACACATTATCGCCATTGAGCTCAACCTTCCACTTAAATTGATCACTATTTCCATTTGAAGGCCAAGTGAACACATACCGCCTATCCCTGTCACACTTGTTTAAGTGGTACATGCAATCATTATTAGGTGAGTACAAATACCTTCCATACTCAACATTTTTAATACATATCTCTGAAGAAAATACTGCATTTCTCACTGATTCTGGTAATTTGTTTTTTAGCTTTTCAAGATCAGATTTCTCTTCTGAATTGACGCTAGGCGTTGTCATGGTCTCTCTAATAGAGTAAGCTAATTTGAACATTGCACCATCATTCTTTGGTATTTTGTCAAACGCAGCTATATAACCTGGAATAAACTGACCAATATAATGGTGACTGCGTATAAACCTTAATATTCCTTCTATACCTACACCCGCGTATGTGTCATTTACAGCTTCCTTAATTGCTTCATTAAACAACCTTTCATCGAAATTATAAACCTTATCTATGAGTTCAATAGTCGAAGCACTACGACTATGCAGTATACCCTCCTTTAGCACCTTTTTGGCTGCACTTTTTATTGAATCTCTTAAACTACTTATACAAGACTCTACCAATCTTTTTGCATTAGATGGAATATTTGCTTGGTTAACAACTTCCTTCTTTAAAAATCCAACCTGTTTTATCATTTTAGATGCGTCATTACTTTTAGTCTTGATCCTGTTACAAAGAAGTTCAATTACACCTGAGTCATTATTGTAAGCAGCTAAGTACAGAGGTGTTCTACCATCGTTGTTTTTAGCCTCGATATCAGCACCTCTATCAAGAAGAAGATTAATTATATTTTGCTTGGCTTCTTCAACAGCCAAATGCAGGGGTGTCTGACCCTCCTTACTTCTAATTTCAATGTTAGCACCTTTATCTACAAGAAAACTAACCATATCAAAGTTGCTGTAATGAACAGCATAGTGTAAAAGTGCCCAATTATCATCGTTGCAACTAGTTAAGGCATTAATGTCACCTTTCTTCTCTAAAAATGATTTAAATACACTTTTGCTTAATTTCACATTACCGTTGTAAACAGCATAATTCAAAGCTGTCCAGTTCTGTGAACACTGATTTTTATGTTCAACATCAGCAGTACTTTTTTTAGCAGCTTTATCAAGAAGAACTTTAACTTCATCCTCTTTACCTTCATAAACTGCTGTGCTTACCAATGGTTTTAATACCCCCAATCCTGAAGTTATCATCCGCTTATTGCACTGATCTATTATGTCTGAATCATAACCATTCAGCAAAAGATCATTTTCTAACTTTTCAAGCAATGTTAAAATCTGATTACTACTTGGCGTTTTATTTTTTAATTCCTCAATTTGTTCTAAATTACAGGAACTTTCTGTAAAGCTAACCCGGTCTTGCAGTGAAGGAAAACCAAGACATTGATGTGCTGAGTCTCTATTTTCTCTTTCAAAATCGTCAACTGATATTAAACATTTAAAGTCATTTTCTACTTTAGGAGTATATTTACTTCTATTTTGGTAATTTTCTGAAGCTTTATCAATTAAAGCTTGTATTTTTCTTACCTCAGATAAACTAAACCTATCTAATCTACGGAGCGTTATTGGTTCTAAACCTAGATCAAACTCCAACGTAGAAATTCTATAAGATTCAGAATTATTCCAATTGTTCATGTTGATCGTATGATTAGACTTCTTATCACGAAATATCAGATCTGTACCACTACTAGAAACTTCAACCTGATCCGGAGTAATATTTTTTAGTACCATTACTCCTATTCGTTCCTCATCTTGTCCTACAGAAATAGAGATATTTTTTTCTAATTTTTGATTGTGCTGAATGATACTAGTAGAATCACTAAAGTCTTCAATATATTCTTTTACAATTCTTTCATAATCACCTCTAAGTTTATCCTTATACTCCACTACATTATCAACATTTTCTAATAAGCCAGAAGATAGGAAAAGGTCATTATTATTCCATAAAGAATAAGAAATATTTTTCCATTTATTTCGGTTAGTATAAAACCCTTCTATTCTAATAATAAAAGGAATTTCACTTTCTCTTATTAATAAGAGGTCATCTTTATCTTTATATTTTTCAATATCTTCAAGACGGGAATCTATCACTACATGATCATCTTGAAAATCTTTAGGTAACACAAACATGTTTTGAGCTTGTGTAGAGTGGAAAAAAGGAACTAATTTACCCTTTCCCGAAGAAGAGGGAGAACAAAACATTGATTGTATATTGGGGATAAAAGTTTCTCCTTTTTTGTTCATAACTATAAGATGCCTATAATTAGGATCTTGAAAGTAATTTTTCACTCGAATGTTACTATTATTGTATTTTAAATACAGATCACATTGCTGGATTGAAAAATCTTTCTCAACTGCCGACATAAATAGTGTATCTAGTTTTTTATCACTTGAGTTATTATCAATTTTAACTTCTCTACTATTTATATCATTGCTAATAAAATACACATCACTTCCTCCTCCTCCCCTAGCAAACATAGTTCCTTGATCGAAGTTTATTACATCATCTTCCAGAGAACCAAAAACCATATGTGGAACTGCACTATTACCATGATTCTGTACTCTATCTCTGATAACACTAAAGACTTTGTAATCCTTGTTATTGTTTAGAATTTTCTTATAATGACTTGCAACATCGTCAAAATTATCTAAGGAATGTTCTGAATGTAATTCAAATGAAGTAATTTTTATAGTTGATGAATCTGATCTTTCAATCTTAGGAACAATATTACTACCATTTTTATCTATTAGTACAAAGTAAGGCTTATTACTGCTTCGCTCAACGTAATTTTTTATATCGAGAGTAAATTGATTATTTTGACCAAAATTTATTTTCAAAGATAAAGTATTACTGTTTTTAGAGTAAGTTATTTGATCACAATCACTTAATAAATCAAATTCAGGAAAACTTACAGTTCCTGTTCCATCTACGTCAATTTCTGAATATAACCCCCTACCCTTATAGTCTGCAGTTTTTACGTAAAAAGTATAATTGCTTTTTCTACCTTTGACTCTAGTATACGGCGAAATAATTACTTTTTTGCAACTTTCAACTACATCTTTCTCATTGTTGTTAGAGCCACCACCACTATCTATGATAACGTCACGATCATCGGTTCCTGTAAAGTGTTCAGAATAACCCATGCACGAAATCTCATCCACCTTGTTCTTTCTTCCAACATAGTAGTAATTAAAGATGCCATTATTATCAATTTGATCATTGATTAGCCAACGACCATTTACTCTTGCCTTTAATGACCCAGAGGCACTAGGCTTAAAACGATAGTCAATCACACCTGTAACTTTATTTTCTGCTAATTGACTTAGATCAAGTATATTAATAGAGTTACTTCCACCAATCATTTTGCCTGAAAAGCTAGGGTTATTTACAAGAACAAACCTGTTCACTACATTATTACCACCAGTTATTTCTGCTGTACCTGAGCCAATTAGAAAATTATTGTGCCACTCATTACTTCCAACAATTGTACCTCTGTTTACATTTTGTAGATCATAAACAATTGTCTTGTCTTTCTGCGCCACGTTTACTCTACCACCTTGGTTAATAACCATTGCATTTTCACAGTAGTATACAGCCGACTTAACTGAGCTTTTAATACCTTTCTCATAATCTTGATTAGTAATCTGTGGTAAACAAAGCATGTTAGCACCTTTGATATAATCAGGTACAACACGTGAAAGATTTTTTGTATTGGCATTTTTCCTATTCATCATAATCGTTGCATAATCTGGACGAAGAGTATTACCACTTACTTTTCCAAGACCAACACCATAAGCAATAACACTATTAGGAGCATTATTTAAAGCCTTCCAAACTTGTTTAGCTAAACTATTAACTATGTCTTTCCTAGCTGCAAGATGCTGCACATCAGCTGCCATAGGTTGAAAAAGAAGTGTACGCCAAAAAATACTCCAATTCTCTCCATGGGTTGTATCATACTTTTTCTTGTACTCTACGATATTGCTAACACCACTATAAATTCCGCAACCTACCATGAGCCCAAACCCAACTGCAATACCAACTACCGGCATACTTGCTGCTGT
This sequence comes from Wolbachia endosymbiont (group B) of Parapoynx stratiotata, assembly GCF_947250635.1. Lineage (NCBI taxonomy): Bacteria > Pseudomonadati > Pseudomonadota > Alphaproteobacteria > Rickettsiales > Anaplasmataceae > Wolbachia > Wolbachia endosymbiont (group B) of Parapoynx stratiotata. The sequence continues at coordinate 1,142,572 of NZ_OX366335.1, forward strand.
AAGAGCAACACCAGAAACAAATGACACACCAGAAAAAGATATAGATGCTATATTATCTCTTATTTCTTTCTCTCCACATGGATTATCACTATTCTCTCTTTTTTTACAATCTACAAGATTACTTGCTGACATGCCTATATCAACAATATCAAAGACACCAGTTAAAGCTCCTGCTGTACCTTTCGCTATTGTACTTCCAAATTTTACTCCTGCAACTCGAATAGCAAATTTTGTCTGTTCACCTAAAGCACCTGGTATAACTTTTCCTACAACCTTTTCAGCTGATGTTACAACTCTTGGAGTAATTTTAACCATTACATTCTCAATTGGTTGAGATGCAAAAGACCATCCTATTCCGCCTAGATTTAATCCACAATCCGTTGCTGTTCCATCCTTACAAGACACAATGGCACCATGGATCCCTCTTATTAATTGTATCCCACCAGCAGCATTCATTAACCTGCTTTTTAGCTTTAGATTTTTTGTTAAACTACTCTCTTGATGTACAATATCACCGTGCAAATCCTTGATACGTTCATTCTGGACATAGCGCTCATATCCTTGATCTTCAATTACCTTATCAACTAAATATTTATAGTCACCTTCAATATTTTTGTTCCTAACAAACTCCACTAGTTGAGCATTTTTTGCTTCATCTTGACTATTTTTAACATAAGTTAGAAATTTTTCGCTATCAACTATAATTTTGTCCACATTATTTCCATCTACTTTCCCTTTACTAAACTCTTCCACATCACCCTTTGAAAATAAACAAGGATTGATACTTCTTCTACTTCTACCTCCTCCTACGCAACTATTTAGGTCGAATTTTGGTTGTTGTGTCCCAGCAAGTACAGCCTCTAAGTTAGCTATACGTTGTGGATCTATACTTAATGTGTTTGAAATACCTTCTCTCATACGTATAAAATGATTTTCTCTTCTTTGAATTCGCAAATGGTTACGTATTTCATCAGGAATATTACTTAATCTATTTCCTTGCAACACAGTATTAATATCTCTAGCGTTTTCTAACGCCCATAAGCCGCAATTATAACCATCTCTTTGTTGAATAACAGAAACATCATTAACGGTAATTTGAGCCTGTTGTAAAACTTGACGAATATTATCTGGAACATTATTACCCAACGAGTCTACATAGTATCCATTATACTGCCCATTTTGATGGGAGATGACCAACGTAACCCAGTGATTATTATCTAAATTAACAATTAAAGTTAATGGCCTTCTTTCACCTCTTGTTGTTACTCTATCTTGAAACTGTTGCAATTGATTAACTATATGTTCTGGTGATCCCACTATTTCAAACAATGTGTCAATTCCATAATCGTATTTTATTCTTGCAATATCAGCTATATCATGTTGTTGAAGCCAATAATGATAATCTTTTTCTGCTGTTGCAGATTCTAATGTACGTAAATTCTCCTCTTGTATACCAATATTTTTGAGTCTCTGAGTTACCTCTTGTATTTCTTCTAAATGTTTTCTCTTAGCTATGTCAATAGAACTATGAACTACTATAGCAGAAACAAACTCATCACTCGTTAATATTAAAGAATTTTTATCTTTAGCCTTCATATTAACAACCACACCCATGAAAAACATTTTATCACTATCTGTAATTGCTTTCAGTGCCGCCCCTTTAGCATATCTAACATTTTGTTCTTTTGTTAATTTATCAACTTCTTTTTTCATTCCTTCTTCATCTAAGTTTTTATCTATAAGCTTAAATTCTAGCGCTATAGGAGTGTATTCTTTAGTACCCTGAGGTGAAGGACCAATACCTTGAATTACCATATCTACACGACCACCTGCTCCTACTTGAAATTCAGGTATAATTACAGTCTTTGCAGAATCTTGTTGTTTTGTAGAAGTCTCTTTTAGCTTCAAATCACTGTAACTACTAAGTAAACCATTAAGAACAGCTTGTAACCTTGCTTCATTAGTAATCAAATCTTTAATAGGGTAAATCGTATCTGCTACTTCAGTAAGCAACACTTTATACGCTTGCAATGAACCCTCACCGTCGGAAGCATGTTGAGAAGTGATTGCTTGATCAAATTTTGCCTTTAATTCATCAGAATTAGGTATCTCAATAAACTTGCCATCTGTAAATTGTTGATCATTACCACTTGATTCATATTTACTTATCTGTTCTATTTCAAAAAGGTCTTCAAAAGATAACCCTGTTTCATATTTTTTGAGACTCATTTTAATTTCTATAACATTGCCTACTCTTCCTATTTCAGGTATGTTCAGCACTGGAATTTTTTTATCAGCATAGAATTCTTTTGTATTGGACTCTCGTATATGAAAAATGAATGCTGTGTTTTCTTGCCCTTCATTACCTTGAACAAATATTAATGTCATAACCGGGCTTTTGGACAAAGTGTACTCCGTTCCTCCAGACCAATCCAGAGGGTACTCACCATATGAGTATATATATTTTTTAATGTTACTTTGATCTTGACCAATCTTGTTGATTAAAATTGATTGACCTAATATGTCTCGACTGAAATAGTAATGATCTTTTGTTTCTTTATTTGCTGGAAAAGTATGGTATTCACTTGATAACAAATCCGTTATTTCTTGCTTAAAATCTTCCTCAGAAATTTGTTGATTATCCCACTCGCCAACTAGTTCGATAAATTCCTCCATCAAAGGAGCTGGTGGTTGTTTAATAGGTTGTACTTCGGTTTTAAACGGTTCCGCGTCATCTAAATTTAACCCAACAGCAATGGCATTATCTGCATTGGTTAAAATCCTCATCTTATTTGGTCTAAAACCTTTTATATAATCTTTAGCTTGCTCAAGTGCATCACTTGGATCAACTTGTCCTTCAGTTCCAGCCTTGAGTTCAATAAGAATTGGAACTGAATCAATAGCACGATTAGGCCCACGAACAAGCAAAACAATATCAGCGTAACCTCCACCAGCAAATTGTTCCAAATAGAGTTTGGTATTATCACGATATCGAAAATTATCGAATATTCCTGCTACAAAGCCATGTTGAGCAGCTTCACGAGCCTTAATGCCATAAACATTAGCTTGTAAGTCTAAATTGGTATGAATTTTTTTAATATAATTTAGAATGGCTTTAAGATTTTCCTGAACTTGATCTATTTCTGCATCTGGGTTAGCAAGCTTTTCAATATAACTTTCTAAATAAACAGACTTACCCAACCTTTTTGTCACTTCCTGAAACTTCACTATAGGCTCGATGGGTTGATCTACAATCTTCTTTTTACTTTCTACCTTAATGTTTATTTTTTCATCTTCTCCATCACTCTTTAAGGTATATCCTTTTGCTGACGTGATTCTTGATAACTCCTTTCTAACATCATCACTAAGATCTTTACCTGACTTATCTAAAAACTGCTTGATTTCATCAAAAAATTTATTTTTAAATGCATTATTACCTTTTAATTCATCAGGACCAATTTGTATCGTTTGAGTATTTCCATATACATCCTTAGCTTTACACTTCAATACGTTATTCCTCAAGTATAAATATAACTTCTTCGATTTAACATCTTTATCTGACTTCGATCTGCTTTTTACTAACTCATACTTATCTTTTAAAATTTTTATTACATCAATTTGAAGCTTATGCGCATCTGATTTAGTATAATCTCTACCCATCACATTCTTCCACTCACCTGTGGTGAATTCGAAATTCTTAGTATTTGTTTGTTTAGAATGTTGAGCTTCTATATCTTCAGTGAAAATAAAAACATGTATTTTGGATTCTGTTTCTGCTACAACTTTTAAAGTTCTCGCCCCCTCAAAACGAAAGTGCAATTTCTTTATGCCTAACTTGTCATTAAGTTTAGTATCTAATACACTGGAAAAAGAACCTAAAAATCGATGAGGAAAAAAGCCAGGCTTTTCACTAGAATGTAAATAAGATTGTATTTGATCAACCAACGACTGATATCTTGCTTCAAAAGATTTATCCAGTGAATCAGAAGTTGAAGAATCTACTTTCCCAAAAAGTAACTCCATTAGCTCGAAATCTTGTGGTTTTTCTTGCTGTTGATCGTTATTAACCATAACTAGCCCCCGATTTTAACCCTTTACAAATTTTATCCTCACTAAGCTCTTTGCATGCTTTCGTTTAAGTCTAAGTAACTGAATTTTCCAAAAGAGAAACTCTACACTTCGCCTCTAACACCACTTACCTTCTGCTGTATAGTTTCTACATCTAATGATGAACTTGGTAACTGAGTATCACCTGCCCCACGATGCAATTGCGTGTTTCTAACTCTCATAAACAGCTCATATTCTGATTTATCTTCTTCCATAATAGAGTACATTTGCTCTTGGCTAAGGGAGTTAACAATTTCAGATAATATTTTAACAGCTTTATTTCCCTTAATAAGAGAAGCAACCAAATCTCTGGTTGATGAGAGTTGTTCGCTTAGCTTATTTAAATAGTGTTGTTTATGAGACTCAAAGCCAGGACTATTCCACATAGAGGTAAGCATATCACTACCAGATTTGATAAAATTATCATCTGGTGCAGAAACAAGCGAGTTTAATGCCGAAAACATTGATGTACTATAAGCTTCAGGAGATAAATCTTCTGGCTTTAAATGTTCAAATAGCTTTCTAGCATTTTCGAAAGAATGGTTTCTTCTTAATATACTTAAAGTATAATAACACCCATGTTGTTTAAAATCCCTTTTCAATAACTCATGATACTTATCTTCATGAAGGTAACGTAGACAGAAATCAACCATACCAACATCGTCAGTGGAAAAACGCCCTTTATTATATGCTACCTCCATTAATAAATCTTCTTTCCTTTTTGGGGATACAGAACCAATTGACTGTAACTTATTCCAGAAGAATTCCAAAGCTTCAACATGCTTTTCCAGCATTGCACATTTAAAAGCGTAAACGTATGGATGCTCATTATTTAATTCTAACTGATGTTCCTGGTTATTCATAGCATGTGACCAGTAGACCATTAAAGCCCCGTTATCACATCCCTTAACTAAACTCTCTACTGGCTTATTACCTAATGTTAATTTAAATTCCTCAAAAATAGCTCTTATCTCGTCTTCAAAACAACACCAGCAGGCAATTCTGTAACGGTCAAAGGAATCAAGAAGAGATTTCTGTTCATCTTCAGTTTTCAAGTCTAACAATTTTTTCCCTAGTGCATACCTATCGAGTTTAATATAACCTAAGGTATCATCGGCTTTCCAACAAATTTCGCTTTCTAGAATTTTCTTTAAAAAAGGTGGTAGTATTATGCTATTCCATCTACTAAATAGTCCCTGATATGCAATACAATATCTCTTAATCTCTAACCCTTTAAACCCTTTATGAGGATCATCTTCTTTGATAGACGTTAGTAATATCTTTTGTACATCTTCGTAATCCATACTTACCCCCTAACAAGATTTAATATATTTTAGGCATATTGCTCTACCTTTAAAACTTTGTCAATTACTATTTTAGAAAAATTTTCTAACCTAAAGTGGTTTTTAGTAAAAGGCTCTTAATAGGCTTAATATACGATCTTTTGTTCATTTTTTAATTCTGTTTTTTATAAGTCTACCTTAGTGATTATTCTAAAATAAACTAGTATTAATTTAGCAAAATATATTATTAAGATCTCAAGTAAAATAACCATTTTCAGCACTAAAAACGAAGGGCGGTGAGAAGTGTTTTTCTTGGGATGGCATGGTCTACCAAATGATACATACGAACTTTTTTATATTCTGACTTTGCTATACGCTAAAACTAGCCATATTAGCCCATTTCATCCATATCTACATACGAACTGTTTTGCCTAAGCTTATTGAAATAATTTAAATCTTCTATTTTTATAACCTTATTTTTACGCTGCTTGTTCTCAAAAATATACGATCTTTTTTGCAATTTCAGAAGAGTCAATAATTCAATTCCTTATAACACTAATTAGTATGGTCTTTTCATTAAATTTATCCTCTCAAAAAGACAGTGCTTTATTCACCTGCTTTAATGGTATTATAATATTTTACACCTAAACCTACTCTATAAAAATTCACAATACGAATTAGTAAATAGATTATATTCAAATTGATTGTATTTATGATATATAGCGCATACAATATATTACTTGTTTATTTTAGTAGGGGGTATAGGTATGTTTAGTTTAAAGCAGGTAGTACAATATAATTTATTTGGTAGTAACGACCTTGAAGGCAATTCATCTTGTGAATTTGAAGATTTTCCTGAAGAGGTATTTGAGATTAGCAATGAAGAAAATCAAGCAATAGATAGTTTGAAAAGTAAAATAGAAAATCTACAACAAGAAAATTTTGATCTTAAAAAAAATGTAGAGTTACAAAAACACTATAAGAAAAGAGTAGAAGAGTATTACGAAGAAGTAAGTGAACTTACCAGAGAAATGCAAACCCTAGAAGGGAAAATTAAAAGGCTTGAAGTTGAATTACAAAGAAGGACGAGAAATTTAACTGAAAATGATCAAGACATCGAACAGCTAAAAAAGAAAATAGAAATATTATTATTAGAAACTCAGAACAAAAGTGATATAATTAAGAACTTAAATAATCAATTAAAAGAGGCAAAGAATGAAATTCAGTTAACAGACAAAATAAATGAAGAGTTACAGCAAAAACTGGTTTTGACTGAAGATGAGTTAAATAGAGTAAGAAAAGAAAGTACAGTGCTGATAAACAGTATAGAGGATTTGAAAGGTGATTATGAAAATCAGATATTAGAAAAAGAGAAGGAGCTTAATGATGTAAGAGATCAATTTTGTATTTATTTATCAGAGTATAAAGAACTATTTGCAGAATTCAATAGACTGCAGAAGGAAAACGAAAGTTTAAAACAGAAAAATTTCTATATTAGTAATGAAGTGTCTCTTGCAGATGAAATAAACAAAGAAAACGTAATAGAAGAAATAGCAAAGCTTCAGTTTGTACCTGAAGTGAAAATTAAACATATTATTGATAATAATGACCAAGAATCAACCTTACCAGATAGAGAAGCAGAAAATTATCGAACAAGTGAAGATAAAAACCTTGAAAATAATGATTTCGAGATTGGAGTATGGAATGAAGCTGACGATGAAAGTAGCGATGACCAGAAATCAACCTGGCTATATGGAAAAACAGAAAATTGTCGAACAAGTGAAGATGAAAACCTTGAAAATAATGATTTCGAGATTGGAGTATGGAATGAAGCTGACGATGAAAGTAGCGATGACCAGAAATCAACCTGGCTATATGGAAAAACAGAAAATTGTCGAACAAGTGAAGATGAAAACCTTGAAAATAATGATTTCGAGATTGGAGTATGGAATGAAGCTGACGATGAAAGTAGCGATGACCAGAAATCAACCTGGCTATATGGAAAAACAGAAAATTGTCGAACAAGTGAAGATGAAAACCTTGAAAATAATGATTTCGAGATTGGAGTATGGAATGAAGCTGACGATGAAAGTAGCGATGACCAGAAATCAACCTGGCTATATGGAAAAACAGAAAATTGTCGAACAAGTGAAGATGAAAACCTTGAAAATAATGATTTCCCAATTGAAGTATGGAACGAAACGGATAGTGAAAGTGACGATGACAACAATGTTAGCCCTTGCCCTGATTATGATGAAAGTTTTGGTAGGCGTTACAGTCAACTATTCTATGATGAAGCCATAATTCATAAAGAAAAAGATACTTTTGTTTTAATTCGTCAAAAAGATTCTTTTTCTTTAGCGAAAGTGAAACCGAATACAAGAGAAGAAGAAAAGTATGAAAGTATTTGGCAAAAAATAAATAAGATCCATGATTATCTGGATATTTTAGGTTACTCTGGTAGCGAAGAAGATTATGAGGAGTGCGAAAAAGAACTTGATAAAGTTATAAACGAAGCACTGAAACAAGGAATAATGTTCACTTTTCCATATAAATCTGATATGTCCTTGATAGATCGTATAGCTGACACATTCCCAAAGCTATATTTATCTGCTGACACTACTCGAATTTATGAGTTTTTACACAAGAAAAAAATATTTCAGATAATATCAGAAGGTGCATCTTTAAACAGATTTAGCGATGAAGAGCATGGAGATGTAGTAAACGTAATTTGTTCAGATAAAGATACCTTAGGTCAGAGAAAAGCAAACCTTTCAAAGCTGAAGGAGTTAGCACTTGAAAGTATTATAAGTAAAAGTGAGCAAATTGATGAACATGACTTTGAACTAGAAATAGATAATGGATATTTTTGTATAGATTACCCACAAAATAGTACTATTGAAGTTGCAAAGATATTCAATAATCAAAAAGCTAAAGATTTAAATCTAAATATTGGTATAGTTCAAGTTGGAAAAAGTATAATTAGAGTTGAAAACATAGAAGGAAGGAGAAATTATACAGACATCTCAGGAGATATCATTGAAATGTCTTTTACCACTGAAGTAGGAGAGATCAGTATTTATCTATGTCCTAATGAGAAAGATAGTAATAAAATAGAGGTGAGGCTTGTCGATGAAGTAAGATTTAACAAATTAGAGAATAAATCAAGTTTAGGGCTAAATTGTCTATTAGGGGGGAAAAGTGTTTTAACAGCTATAGAATATGGGTATTTTAAAAGAAATAGCAGCGTATTTGAAGAGTTAGATAAGGCTATTAAACAGTCAGATTATACAATAGAAAATCCATCTAGCTTTCTAGAGGGGGTTAATAAAAATCAACTACTCAAAGTAAATGCAAGGAGATATGGTCCAGGATTATGATAATACAAATTATCTGCATTATACTAAAATGTAAAAACAAGAGGAGCGAAGATGCTTTTTAATTTAGAGCCAGGCAGTGTTGGTTATAGTGATAAACATAGGATAGGATTGGAACTATCAAAATAAATGATAAAGAAAGAAGGAACTATAGCCCTTCTCATAATAGTCCAAAAAGAGTAAGATATGGATTTATAGTAGTGAAGGTAAGGATGCCAGTAGCATATAGTTATGACTTAAGGAAAAGGGTAATGGAAACGTTGGAGGTGGTGTAACAAGCTTTTTGCCTACCATTTGTCTATTAAGCTTGGGAGTGTTAAATAAACTGTGTCAAACCGAGAAGTAAAAATAAAATAGAAACAAAAAATGGAGGTTTGACAATGAGTCAAGCAAACAGAACTACCGGTTTGGTAGACTATAAAGAATTAGAAACAAATATCTTATCATCTATACGAGAAGGAAGACCATTGACGGAAAGAGATGGAGCATTAACACCATTTATAAAAAAACTGCTAGAGGGAAGGCGAGATAGAAAACCATTTGTCGGCTGAAAGCGAAGAAAACAACCGAAGAAATTCAAAGACTTTACGGACAAGTATTTGAACTATTGACACCAGGAGATAGAGAAGGAAGTTTCGAGCCACAAGTAGTCAGAAAAAGGCAAACAACCGAACTTGAAGCAAAGGTTTTAAGTACATATGCCAGTGGCATGGGATATAGCATCGCATGTAGAAGAAATATAAAATATCTGCAGCAGAGATATCAAGTATTACTGACAAATTGTTACTGGTAATCAACGAATGGCGCAGTCGTCCGCTGCAATCTGTATATCCAATAGTGTTCATGGTTTTTTAAGGTCAAGGAGGACGGGCATTGTGTAAGCAAATGTATGTATAACATATTAGCAAAATGGCAGAAAAGAAGTTTTAGGCTTTTATATAGCAGAAAGTGAGGGAGCTAACTTTTGGCTAGGGATGTTAAATGACTTAAAAGAGAAAGGAGTAGAAGATATCCTGATTGTATGTGTTAAAAAGCTTTCCTAAAGCAATAAACAGTGTATTTCCTAAAGCAGAAATGTATAGTACATCAGATAAGAAATTCACTGAAATATGTATCGAGCAAAAGTTTTCATGAATGATTTGAAAAAAACATATCAAGTAGAGAAATTGCCGAGAATTATTTACTTGAACTGGAGGAAAAATAGGGAGATGGTATGAATAAGTATTGCTTGGTTGGAAGCAAGAGAAGATAATGACTTCTCAGAGTGGATAGGTGGCAGGTTGGATGTTTTTCTGAAGCACTTTCTGCCCAGGGAGTAGAAAGAAGACTTCGTGGGGGAGATTAACTGCCCCTGCCACCGAAAATCATCGTGAGGCTCACAAAATGTGATGACCTCGTATAGGAGTTTGGAACAACCGGCAATATTCTACTCTGATATATTGAAATATGCAATTGGAGGAAAAAATATGCGTCACATTGGAGTCGATTTACATACCAATAGTTTTACTGTTTGTTACTTACAAGAAGGGAAACCTGAGCATATTCAAACGTTTCGCTTAAAAGACTTGGATAATTTCACCAAAGATCTTATATGTTAAAAACAAGTCTTTATAAGTATTAAGAAGTAGTAATATAAAGATGTATAGAGAAGAGGAACCGTCATAGATCTTGGTCATAAGGGACCGTATTGGAGCAAGGTTCTCTTCTCTGTTTATATACTGAATAGTTCCGAACAACTGATTGAGTTTTTAGGCTCGTATATAAGGGTGGAAAATGCAGTATTATATTATTCTTACGGAGGAATTATGAATTCATCAAATATCATTGCTGGCATTGATGTTAGCAAAAATAAGCTAGATATCCACATTCATCCACTTGGACATTATAAAGTATTGGGAACGTTCAAAAAAGTGTGTCAAGCCGCATTTTTAGTTCAACTCAGGGAACGTTCAAAAAAGTGTGTCAAGCCGCATTTTTAGTTCAACTCAATTTTCAATCTATCTGGAAAGAAAATATCAAGTTGAGACATAGTTAAAGCCCAATTAGGGAGAGCCATAATCCACTTTTGCTCTACCTTTTTTATAGCACAATATACCTGTTTGTACAAGGCATTTGTACTAGTAAATGAACCCTTAGTTTTAGTAAATTTCCTGATTTGTCTATGCAACCCCTCAATTGGATTGGTGGTGTAAATCAGCTTCCTAACTTGCCCAGAATACTTAAAATAACTGGATAAGTTTTCCCAATTGTTCTGCCAGGATTTTATAACTAAAGGATACTTCTCTCCCCATTTTTCTTCCAGCTCAAGCAGATAATTCTCAGCGATCTCTTTACTTGAAGCACGATATATTTTTTTCAAATCATTCATGAAAACTTTTACATCTTTGCTAGATACATATTTCAGTGAATTCCTTATCTGATGCACTATACATAGCTGTACTTCTGCCTTAGGAAACACACTATTTATAGCCGCAGGAAAGCTTTTTAGCCCATCAATGCAGGCAATTAGAATATCTTCTACTCCTCGCTCTTTTAGGTCATTTAGAACTCCCAACCAGAAGTTAGCTCCTTCACTTTCAGCCAAATAAAAACCTAATACTTCTTTTCTGCCATTTTGATTTATGCCCAATATATTATACATGCATTTACTTATACAATGTCCGTCCTCCTTGACCTTAAAGAACATGCCATCCATAAACACTATTGGATACACTGATTGCAGTGGGCGGCTGCGCCATTCATTGATTACTGGTAGCAGTTTATCAGTAATACTGGATATCTCTGCTGCTGATATTTTGTGGTCATATATTTCCTCAACATGTGAAGCTATATCTCTGTATCCCATGCCACTGGCATATGTGCTTAAGACCTTTGCTTCAAGTTCTGGATGTAGGCTTGTTTGCCTTTTTTTGACTATTTGCGGTTCAAAGCTTCCTTCTCTGTCTCTTGGTGTTAATAGTTCAAATGAGCCTGAACTTGTACGTAAAGTTTTTGCATTCCTTCCATTTCTTCGGTTATTTTCTTCACTTTTAGCTGACATGTGGCTTTCTATTTCACCTTCCAGACTTGCCTCTAGCAACCTTTTTATAAACGGTGTTAATGCTCCATCTCTTCCTGTCAATGGTCTTCCTTCTCGTATAGATGACAGGATATTTGTTTCTAATTCTTTATAATCTACCAAACCAGTAGTTCTATTTGCTTGACCCATATCAAACCTCCATTTTTTATATCAATTTATTACTTTTTTTTCGGTTTGACACACTTTTTTGAACGTTCCCTAATCCCACTTTTGCTCTACCTTTTTTATAGCACAATATACCTGTTTGTACAAGGCATTTGTACTAGTAAATGAACCCTTAGTTTTAGTAAATTTCCTGATTTGTCTATGCAACCCCTCAATTGGATTGGTGGTGTAAATCAGCTTCCTAACTTGCCCAGAATACTTAAAATAACTGGATAAGTTTTCCCAATTGTTCTGCCAGGATTTTATAACTAAAGGATACTTCTCTCCCCATTTTTCTTCCAGCTCAAGCAGATAATTCTCAGCGATCTCTTTACTTGAAGCACGATATATTTTTTTCAAATCATTCATGAAAACTTTTACATCTTTGCTAGATACATATTTCAGTGAATTCCTTATCTGATGCACTATACATAGCTGTACTTCTGCCTTAGGAAACACACTATTTATAGCCGCAGGAAAGCTTTTTAGCCCATCAATGCAGGCAATTAGAATATCTTCTACTCCTCGCTCTTTTAGGTCATTTAGAACTCCCAACCAGAAGTTAGCTCCTTCACTTTCAGCCAAATAAAAACCTAATACTTCTTTTCTGCCATTTTGATTTATGCCCAATATATTATACATGCATTTACTTATACAATGTCCGTCCTCCTTGACCTTAAAGAACATGCCATCCATAAACACTATTGGATACACTGATTGCAGTGGGCGGCTGCGCCATTCATTGATTACTGGTAGCAGTTTATCAGTAATACTGGATATCTCTGCTGCTGATATTTTGTGGTCATATATTTCCTCAACATGTGAAGCTATATCTCTGTATCCCATGCCACTGGCATATGTGCTTAAGACCTTTGCTTCAAGTTCTGGATGTAGGCTTGTTTGCCTTTTTTTGACTATTTGCGGTTCAAAGCTTCCTTCTCTGTCTCTTGGTGTTAATAGTTCAAATGAGCCTGAACTTGTACGTAAAGTTTTTGCATTCCTTCCATTTCTTCGGTTATTTTCTTCACTTTTAGCTGACATGTGGCTTTCTATTTCACCTTCCAGACTTGCCTCTAGCAACCTTTTTATAAACGGTGTTAATGCTCCATCTCTTCCTGTCAATGGTCTTCCTTCTCGTATAGATGACAGGATATTTGTTTCTAATTCTTTATAATCTACCAAACCAGTAGTTCTATTTGCTTGACCCATATCAAACCTCCATTTTTTATATCAATTTATTACTTTTTTTTCGGTTTGACACACTTTTTTGAACGTTCCCGAGATCGCTGAGAATTATCTGCTTGAGCTGGAAGAAAAATGGGGAGAGAAGTATCCTTTAGTTATAAAATCCTGGCAGAACAATTGGGAAAACTTATCCAGTTATTTTAAGTATTCTGGGCAAGTTAGGAAGCTGATTTACACCACCAATCCAATTGAGGGGTTGCATAGACAAATCAGGAAATTTACTAAAACTAAGGGTTCATTTACTAGTACAAATGCCTTGTACAAACAGGTATATTGTGCTATAAAAAAGGTAGAGCAAAAGTGGATTATGGCTCTCCCTAATTGGGCTTTAACTATGTCTCAACTTGATATTTTCTTTCCAGATAGATTGAAAATTGAGTTGAACTAAAAATGCGGCTTGACACACTTTTTTGAACGTTCCCGTATTTAATCAATTCATATTCATCATCCTCTTGTTGCTGTGTTTCTTCTGCTTTCTTAGAGTGCTTAAAATCATTTTTTATTAATTCAATCAAGAGCTTTAATGTGTTAAAACTTTTATGTCCCAATAAAGGATCTGCTTTGTTTTCAAGTAGAATTCTTGCTATTTCTGAATAGCCATTTCTAATAGCCCAGCATAACGGAGTACGCCCGTATTTATCCGCTATGTCAACAGCAGCTTCCTTTTCTATGATAGCTTTTACTATTTCCACTTGGCAATTTTCAGCAGAAACAGCATGATGTAATGCAGTACTCTCAGCCTGACTTACTGCATCAACATTAGCTCCCGTGTCTAATAGGAGTTCTACTATCTCTTTATTTGCATTGTGAGCAGCACAATGCAAAGGAGTACACCCATTTTGATCTGCTGTATTAACATTAGCCCCGTTTGCTATGAGAACTTTTATTATCTCTGTATAACCAAAGCGAACAGCAGCGTGTAAAGGAGTTATCTTAACTTTATCTACTGCATCAACATTAGCCCCCGTGTCTAATAGGAGTTCTACTATCTCTTTATGTCCATTGTGAGCAGCACAATGCAAAGGAGTACACCCATCTTGATCTGCTGCATTAACATTAGCCCCGTTTGCTATGAGAATCTCTACCACTCCTATACTACCACTTGCAGCAGCAAAGTGTAAAGGATTCCATCCATCTTGATCTGCTGTATTAACATTACCCCCTTTTTTTATTAAAAGCTCTGCTATCTTTACAAGATCATTTCTAGCAGCTATATGTAACAATGTACTTTGATCATCGAATGTATAATTTATGTTAAATCCATTATCTTGCCACTTTTTATACGTGTCTGGATCTTCTTTTTCCAATTCCTCTTTTATCCTTTCGATTATATTGTTCTCATTTAAGTCACTTATTGTCCTTAATATTTTTAACAACCGTTCATATTCCATAATTCTACCTCAAACTATTTGTTTTTGTACTATAGCTAAAAAAAATTATTGATCCATAATAAAATAACCAACACCAGAGTAAGTGGTTTGCTGCTAACATGTTTAAAAATGTTATGAACTTAATAAGAGAAAAAAATACCCCTGTAATGGAGCAATATTTAAATTTGAAAGCTCAATACACGGATCATCTATTGTTTTATAGACTGGGCGATTTTTATGAATTGTTTTTCGATGATGCTATTAAAGCTGCGAAATTGCTGAATATAGTGCTAACCAAGAAAGGCAATTCAAATGGGCAAGAAATACCAATGTGTGGAGTGCCAGCACACAGTAGTGAGTCTTACCTGCACAAGCTAATAGATTTAGGATTCAAAGTAGCAATCTGTGACCAATTAGAAACTGCTGATGAAGCAAAAAAGAGGGGATATAAATCCATAGTAAAACGTGATGTAGTGCGAGTTGTAACTCCAGGTACAATTATAGAAGATTCACTACTGGAGGATAAAAGCAATAATTATCTCGCATCCATAGTTGGACAAAATGACGAATATGCTATTAGTTGGCTTGAATTATCGACGGGAAAATTTTTTCACATTTTAACGAGTTTGAAAGCTCTAGATAGTGATTTATTGCGTATATCACCAAGAGAATTATTAATTTCTGAAAAATTCACTGAGGACGAAAAAATTAGATCGATTTTAAAAAATTATAAAATATCAATTACGCAACACGCACAGAGCTTTTTTGAGTATAGTAAATCTCACAGAACGTTATGCGAGTTTTATAAAATCAGGGAACTTGGGAGTATAGGAAATTTCAGCAAAGTAGAAATCATGGCGTGTGGTGCACTGCTTGAATATGTCAGAGTAACACAAAGGGGCTCCATTCCAAGGCTTGAATTCCCAAAAACCTATAAGCAACAAAATTTCATGCTTATTGATGCTTCAGCAAGGAGAAACCTTGAGTTGTTTTCAACTCAATTTGGTGAAAAGAAAGGTTCACTAATTTCAGTTATTGATCACACAGTAACAGCCTCTGGTGGACGCCTGCTCAAACAAATGCTCGCTTCACCCCTTGCTTGCTCTAAGGCAATTAATTTGAGGCTCAGCACCGCTCAATTTTTTGTAAATAATCATGAGCCACGCAGAAAAATACGAGAGATATTATCTAACATTCCAGATATTGAGAGGTCTTTATCGCGCTTAATACTAGGGCGTGGTTCACCAAAGGATATGAACCTATTAAAAATAGGCCTAGGAAAAACTTTAGAGTTGTCTGAGTTTCTGTCTACCTTGCATAATTATTGTTTAAGTGAAAAATCAGAAATTAACTCTCAGATGTCATTCCAGTGCTTGACCAGAGAAAAGGAACCAGTGTCTACTACTCAGGTGATAAGTAGTGACGAAAGTGAACTAAGCACAATACATAAAAGCCTTGGCAATCATAAAGACCTATTTGAACTGTTAAATAGTGCTATACTTGATAATAACCTCAGTTTCGTGAAAGAAGGAGGATTTATTCACTCAAAATACAACTCAGAATTATCTGAGTTATCCTACATATTAAATAATAGTAATAAACTAATAACCAAACTCCGTGAATCTTATCGCGACCTAACTGGTATTGCCGCACTTAAAATATTACATAACAACATACTCGGTTATTACGTTGAAGTGTCGGCAAATCACAAAATAACTTCGGATATATTTATTCATAGACAAAGCTTAGCAAATAGCATGCGCTACACTACTAATGAGTTGAAAGAACTAGAAAATAAAATTCTTACGGCACGTGATGCTGCAATCGGCTTAGAAATGAAAATTTTTAGTGAACTGTGTAGTGAAGTCGCTAAAGAATCTGAAAAAATTGCTCTTGCTGCAAATGCTTTGGCAAAACTTGATATTAGAACCGCGTTTGCAGAGCTTGCAGTGCAAAATAATTACGTAAAACCCATCATTGATGACAGCAAAGAGTTCAATATCTGTAGCGGAAGACATCCAGTGGTTGAAGTTAACGATAAATTCATTGCAAATAGCATCAATTTAGCTGGTATACATCTAATTACTGGTCCTAATATGGCTGGAAAAAGCACTTTCTTGAGGCAAAACGCTCTCATTGCAGTTTTAGCTCACATGGGGTCATTTGTGCCAGCAGAGAGTGCGCATGTAGGAGTGATTGACAAGATATTTAGCAGGGTTGGTGCAACAGATAATATAACAGCTGGTTATTCTACCTTCATGGTAGAGATGATCGAAACAGCAACGATAGTAAATCAGGCAACGGACCGTTCCTTGGTGATACTTGATGAAATTGGTAGGGGCACAGGGGTGTATGATGGATTATCTATTGCACAGGCGGTGATTGAACATATTCACAATGTAAATAAGTGCCGCGCCATTTTTGCAACTCATTATCATGAATTAACTAAAGTAGGTGAATACTTAGAAAATGTGAAATGTTTTTGTATGAAAATAAAAGAATGGAAAGGAGAAGTCATCTTTTTACATGAAGTAATTGAGGGCGTTGCAGATGAGTCATATGGAATACATGTAGCAAAACTTGCCGGTTTTCCTGATTCTGTTTTAAACAGAGCAAGAGAAGTATTTGAGGAGCTAAAGGCTTGAGGAAAGTAATATTATATTACTACACAATCATGGAGTTTTAGCAATCTATGACGCTTTAATTTTAGTCAGCTTTCTGAGCAGCTAAATTAACGTAGCATTGATCTATTGCCACATTGGTCAAGATTCCAATTCCACCACCTACAACTGCACCTACAGCTCCTAATGCCAATTGAGTGCCAACCCCAATAGAGGAACCCATTATTAATGGAGCAAGAAAGTATATCGCTAAAGCACAGGTTATTGCAGCTACACTTATAACAGCCAGCTTTCTCGGACAAAAATTTTCTGGTGCCTCAGCACTAGATATGAATGATGATTTTACTAGATTTTTTCTACTTTCATGATCTAAAAAGCCACTCACTGTTCTCATTATAGGACGGGTAGAGCCGTCACCAGTCAAGTTAATTCTATCTTCCACTATATCATGAAGTTCTTTAACTTGAGCTTTATATTCGTCCCAGTAGACTGATAACTCTTGTTGGTCATTGAGAAGATCTGGTTTATTTGAAGTTGTTAACCAGTGTGAGTCATGTTTCAAAATATATCGAATTGTAGCTTTCCCTATATCTATATGCCCTTCAGTAATTGCATACTTTAAAACACCTTCTGCTTTTTCCCTTCCAACATTAAGATCAGCACCAGCTTTTATCAATAATTCTACTATCTTTGGAGAATTATGAAATATAGCAATATCTAAAGGGACCATCTCATTACAATCTTTGATATTTAAGTTTGCTTTGTGTTCTATTAAATAACTTATAAATTTTAAGGTTTTATCAGATTTTTGATCGTCTATGTCTTTATGTCTGTAATATATTCTAATTGCAAAATTCAACGCAGTTTGACCCTTTAACGCACTACCACCAATAATTAAGTTCTGATAGCTTTTTACCTCTTGATTTATTAAGTTAACATCCGCACCGTTTTCTATTAAAGCCTTAGCTCCTTCGAAATTGCCTTGTGCAGTTTGCAGATGAAGTAAGTAACGACCAAGATGATCAGTTGCATTAGGATTTGCACCTTGTTCAATCAAATACCTTGCAATTTTATCATTAAATTTGTGATCATAAGTTGCAGATTCTAGTGGCTCAGGATTTTGCGATAACTCATCTTTATCTATTAAGCTGTTAATCTGACAGATTGATTTTACTGACTCTAAATCTCTTCTTTTAACTGCCTTTGTGACTGCAGCGCTAAAGCTTATACCCTTTTCTATTAGATATTCGGCCATTTTGTTATTAGTAGAACACTTTAATAAATTTGTACCGCTTTGGGAATTAACCTCAGTGACAACATCTCGAATAATGGAACTATTTTCCTCAAAAATTGACTTTACTTTTTCTAAATCATTTTTGGTGACAGTATCAACAAGATCTTTTATTACAGCATTCACCCTCTCTTTTTTAGCTAAAATTTCTTTTAATTCTTTAGGGTTCATAAATACACCTCAACACACATAATAAAAAAGTATATCTAAATCAGAATTGCTTATAAAGGATTTTTAGATATTAGCTTGCCCAAAGGTTAATTTATTTTATAATCTTTCTGTATTCTAGAAATTTCAATTAAATGAACTGCTATAAAACTCACGCGTGTAATGAATTAAGGAAGAATGATGTAGAAAAGGAAGTTACTCTCTCTGGGTGGCTGTACCGTAAACGTGACCATGGTAACCTAATCTTTGTTGATTTAAGAGATTTTTATGGAATTACTCAACTGGTATTTAATAATGACAAAGACTTTTTTGATGAAATTTCAAATTTAAAATCAGAAAGTGTGATTACTGTCACAGGAATAGTCAAAGCTAGAACTGAAGACACGGTAAATAGCTCTATTTCCACAGGAGAAATTGAAGTTATAGTTAGTAATTTACAAGTTGAATCGGAAGTTGAGTTCCACTGTGATGAAGAAATAGCAAAAGAAGAAAGGAGTATATTAGCAAGTATCGCCGGTGAGCAAGAATACCCAGAAAACATGAGATTTAAATATCGTTTTCTTGACTTAAGACGTGAAAAAGCCCGTAACAACATTATTCTGCGTTCACAGATCATTTCAGAGCTCAGGAGGCTCATGATAGAGCAAGGATTTTTGGAAATTCAAACTCCAATACTTACTGCCTCTTCTCCTGAAGGTGCACGTGACTACTTAGTGCCAAGCAGACTAAATCCTGGTAAATTCTATGCATTACCACAAGCTCCACAGATTTTTAAGCAGTTGCTTATGGTTTCAGGGTTTGATAAATATTTTCAAATTGCACCTTGTTTTCGTGATGAGGACGCAAGGGCTGACCGTTCTCCTGGGGAGTTTTATCAGCTCGACCTTGAAATGTCTTTTGTGACTCAAGAAGATATATTTCAGGTTATTGAATCTACTTTATATAAAGTGTTCGCGAAATTTTCTCGCAAGTCTGTCGATAAAGATTTTCCACGCATTACATACAAAGATGCAATGCTCAAATATGGCTCTGATAAGCCAGATTTGCGTAATCCATTATTAATTAGCGATGTAACAGAAATTTTCCGTGATTCAGAGTTTAATATTTTCAAAAGCAATATTGAACGCGGTATGGTAGTGAGAGCCATTCCTGCTCCTAAAACAGCAGAGGAACCACGCAGCTTCTTTGATAAAAAGATAGAACATGCGCAAAGAGAATTCGGTGCTAAAGGTCTTGGATATATAACGTTCGATAAAGATGGAATTGCAAAAGGACCAATTGCTAAATTCCTTGATGAAAATAGGTTAAATTCCATAAAAGAAATAACAAATATAGAACCTGGAGATAGTGTGTTTTTTGCTTCTGACAAAGAGAATGAGGCAGCAACAATTGCAGGGAAAGTGCGTATTCTTTTGGGATCAGAACTAGGTCTTATAGATGACAATATCTTCAAATTCTGTTGGGTAATTGATTTTCCTTACTTTGCGTATGACGATAAAAGTAAAAAAATTGATTTCTTTCATAATCCATTTTCTATGCCACATGGTGGCTTGAAAGATTTAGAAGAAAAGAATCCACTGGATATCCTTGCTTACCAATATGATCTTGTTTGCAATGGAATAGAGCTGTCAAGTGGAGCAATTCGTAATAACAAACTAGATATTATGTACAGAGCTTTTGCCATTGCAGGCTACAGTAAAGAGGAAGTTGATACAAAATTCGGTGCGCTCGTGCGTGCATTTAGGTTTGGAGTGCCACCTCATGGTGGAATAGCACCAGGGGTTGATAGAATGGTTATGCTGCTTGCTGATGAGCCGAACATTCGTGAAGTAATCTGTTTTCCTATGAATCAGCAAGGTGAAGATGTTCTAATGGGTGCTCCTTCTAAAGTAGAGGATAAGCATTTACGTGAGTTGTCTTTAAAGGTTGTTGAATAAAAATTTTTATAGCGGAGTGTGGTAAACTGGAAGTTATGAACAATATTCAAAAAGCAATACTATCAAGCATAATCTGCAATATGATTATATGGTATGAAGTAACTCTGTTTGGAGTTTTAACGCATATAATAAGCAACGTTTTTTTTCCTTCAGAAAGTGATTATTTAAGCACAATCAAATTTCTTGGCAGTTTTGCAATTGGATTTGGATTTAGACCACTTGGTGCATTTATTTTTGGTTACATTGGAGATAAATACGGCAGAAGGAAAATTTTGCTGACTTCCGTAATATTAGCTTCGATATCATCTACTGCAATTGCGATTATACCAAGCTTTAAAGAAATAGGAATATTTTCTCCTATACTGCTTCTGCTTTGTAGAATAACACAAGGAATGGCAGCAGGTGGAGAAACAAGTATCAATTCAGCTTTTTTAATAGAGCATTCAAGCGACAAAAAAAATCTAGGCTTTTTAGGTAGCATGAAAGCTTTTAGTGGTGCTCTTGGTTCTATTACATGCTTTGTAATGATAGCTGTTTGCAAAAAGTTTACAGGTGAAAATTATGAAATTTGGGGCTGGAGGTTGCTCTTCTATTTCTGCTCTGTTATGGGTGTAATAGGCTTTTTAATAAGGTACATAATGGAAGAGAGTCTAGCATATAAAACTCATGACCAAAATAAAAGCTTATCTAATTCTCCCTTTTTAGAATTAATCAGGGACTATAAAAAGGCATTTGTGCTAGCAATTGGACTTGGCATTGCCCAAAATGCAATTGTTTATTCAGCAATCATGTTTTACAACATATCTGTAAAAGAACTTATTCTCTCAGGCATCGATATTAAAAATGTAGTAAGGATTATGGTTGAAATTACATTTGGAACGTCTGCAGTGCTGTTTGCAATACTGTCTGATAAAGTTGGAAGAAAAAACGTGATAATTCCCACATTAGTAGCTTTAGCTTGCATCAGTTTGCCAGCACTTTCGCTATTATCACATGATAACCACTATATTGTAACGCTCACTTTCCTATTAATAAGTGTGCCGATAGGTGCATCTTTTGGAATATATAATTCTCTTGCCTGCGAATTGTTTCCAACGAAAGTTAGATGCACTGGCTTTAGCTTAGCACATAACATATCTGCAGGTATTTTTGGTGGTCTTTCTCCATCGATATGCATGTGGCTTATAGAAAAAACCGAAACAAAACTTGCAGCAGGGATTTATCTTACTGCCTGCGCATTAATTAGCCTAATATCTGTGCTTCAAATTAAAGCCAAAGACAGAAAAGTTGATTGGTGAAGTCGTTTCAGTTGAAAGACAGCACTTCAATAGATTTTTCGATATGCCCAGGGACAGGAGCAGTAATAGTGATTTCTTTATTATTTGGCAGTTTTAAAGATAAAGAATGCGAATGAAGATGAATCTGATTTGCTACTCCATCAATAAAAGCTTTTTTACCACCATATTTACCATCACCAAGAATAGGACAATTTATATGAGTTAAATGTACACGTAACTGATGGGTTCTACCGGTAATTGGTTGTAATTTTAAATAAGCAACATTATGTTTTAACCTTGATATGATTGAAAAATGCGTAGTGGCATTTTGAGGTGAGTCTTCATCAATAACCACTTTTTCTTGCCCTGAAACATATTTTTTTGCCAATGGATAGTCTATTGTTCCACTATCTTTGCTCGGTATACCAGAAGTTAATGCTAGGTAAGTTTTTTTTACCCTACGTCCTTTAAATTCTTCCATAAGGTATCTTGCAACATTGGCATTGCGCGCGAATATTATTACTCCGCTTGTATCTCTATCGAGTCTATGGACAATTTTAAATACTTCCCCTTCTATTATTTGATCAAGCAAATCACTAATACTAATTTTTACTTTTATACCACCTTGAACGATGACCCCTGCGGGTTTGTTTATAGCTAGTATATATTCGTCTTCATATAATATGTTCTCTCTTAGTAGATTCACTAACTTTTCATTATATTTACGATCAGAATTAGTGTTTTCAATATAATCTAAGTATCTTATCGTTATAGTTTGCCCAGAGCTTACCCTATCTCTGGATTTTGCCGTGCAATTATCAACCTTGATTAATCCTTTCCTTAAAGACTTCTCAATTGCAGATTGTTTCAAATTGGGAAAAATTCTTCTGATGTACCTATCGAGCCTAACGTTATTGTCTTCTACTAATATAGTTTTGATACCTTCTGACATCTTACTTATAAAAATTTTATTGTGTAAACTAAAATCTAACATAGCTAATGTACTCCTCAGTTTCAGCTACTTGCATCGAGTGCTACGTGCTGGAATTTAGAGGATTATTTAACTATTTATAACAGCTTCATATTTTCCTACAGCTGAGTAAAGTGGTAACAATGATAGTTTCTCGATCATAGAGAGGTGAGTATTAGGCTCTTTAGTACTAGGGCCTGGACACGCTTCAGTGTTAGGCCCTAACTTCATACACTCAATGCCGTTAGCTAAAGATGTTACTCTTCCTACATTAACATTTTTAGTGCGATATGACCACCTGCAAGGACTATGTAATATTTGTTCTTTTACTCCATCGTGGATTATGGCTCTCCCTAATTGGGCTTTAACTATGTCTCAACTTGATATTTTCTTTCCAGATAGATTGAAAATTGAGTTGAACTAAAAATGCGGCTTGACACACTTTTTTGAACGTTCCCGCGATCTCTTTACTTGAAGCACGATATATTTTTTTCAAATCATTCATGAAAACTTTTACATCTTTGCTAGATACATATTTCAGTGAATTCCTTATCTGATGCACTATACATAGCTGTACTTCTGCCTTAGGAAACACACTATTTATAGCCGCAGGAAAGCTTTTTAGCCCATCAATGCAGGCAATTAGAATATCTTCTACTCCTCGCTCTTTTAGGTCATTTAGAACTCCCAACCAGAAGTTAGCTCCTTCACTTTCAGCCAAATAAAAACCTAATACTTCTTTTCTGCCATTTTGATTTATGCCCAATATATTATACATGCATTTACTTATACAATGTCCGTCCTCCTTGACCTTAAAGAACATGCCATCCATAAACACTATTGGATACACTGATTGCAGTGGGCGGCTGCGCCATTCATTGATTACTGGTAGCAGTTTATCAGTAATACTGGATATCTCTGCTGCTGATATTTTGTGGTCATATATTTCCTCAACATGTGAAGCTATATCTCTGTATCCCATGCCACTGGCATATGTGCTTAAGACCTTTGCTTCAAGTTCTGGATGTAGGCTTGTTTGCCTTTTTTTGACTATTTGCGGTTCAAAGCTTCCTTCTCTGTCTCTTGGTGTTAATAGTTCAAATGAGCCTGAACTTGTACGTAAAGTTTTTGCATTCCTTCCATTTCTTCGGTTATTTTCTTCACTTTTAGCTGACATGTGGCTTTCTATTTCACCTTCCAGACTTGCCTCTAGCAACCTTTTTATAAACGGTGTTAATGCTCCATCTCTTCCTGTCAATGGTCTTCCTTCTCGTATAGATGACAGGATATTTGTTTCTAATTCTTTATAATCTACCAAACCAGTAGTTCTATTTGCTTGACCCATATCAAACCTCCATTTTTTATATCAATTTATTACTTTTTTTTCGGTTTGACACACTTTTTTGAACGTTCCCTTAAATACTCACTGGTACTTCGCAATGACTGTTCTTTAACTGATATTGCTGAAAGAGGTGCATTTGGTAAGCTGATATCTACGTGGCTTGTTGACATGTCCAACTTAACAGAGAGTCAGAAGGAGTTGAATAAAAAATTCTTAAGTACTTTTAAAGACTTTCCACATGTTACTTATAAGGATTATAAGAACGATGTTGAAAAAATTAAAAAATTTTTACTGGATCATAAAAGTAATCAAGATCTAAAAACCATCCTCAACCTTAAAAGAGGAGAATCTAAACTGACAATACTGCATATTCTATCAAGTATGGAATGTAGCAATGCGGGAGAATTCATAGATTTACTGTTGAATTCAGGTGCTGATCCTAATGAAAAGGACGACACAGGAAGAACACCTTTACATTATGCTACTCGTTCTGGTCATTGTGATACAATTATCAAATTGCTTCTAAGGAAAGGAGCTAATCTTGATATAAAGGATAAAAAAGGTAAAACCCCAATAGAATTTGCAGTTAATAATCCCAACCTTAATATTAAAGAGTACTTTTTAACTGATGATGTTATTTATGGAACTTTTCGTAAAAAAACACAAGTTGACTATAATGGAAAAAAGTATTTGTGCAAAAGTGTAAATCTATGGGGAGAGGATTTTCTACTAGATGAGCAAGATCCAGATAAATATTTTTGTAAATTAGATGAAGTTCAAGACATAAATCAGCTAGAACAGGTTGTAAATGAAGCTATAAAATCTAGGGTAAGGTTCAATCTTACTTGTGAGGGAAATATATATGAAAATACTTATGAGAATAAGTATAATTTTACAGATTATGTAATAAGAAGAATTAGTGAATTAAAGATTTTTCAAGTTGAAAGGGACATAGAAGTTGCTAGTCGCATAGTATGTAATTTGGTAAAAAGAGGTGCAGTATTTGAAACTTTAAGTAGTATAATTGTAATTGATAAACTAGAGAAGTTTAAAGACCACAAAGCTAATCTGAAAGAAGCACGTAAAAGCTATATACATTATTCTCTAAGGTTTTTGGAAGCTGCAAAAAACGCAACTACTGGTAAGGTAAAAGAGGCAAAAATGGACAACTTCACTTTCTACTTGAAATATTCAAAGAATAGTATAGTCGAGGTTGCAAAAATCATAAATGGAACAGATGAAAGCACAGAATTTCGAAGAGACGTGATAGCAATCGGTGAAAGCGAGATAGAAATTTTAACGGAAGGTGGGGTAAGAAATTATACTGACCTTATAGGTAATATAGTACTGACTTTTCATACTGATTTGGGAAAAGTAGATGCTAGATTGTATTCTGATGTGCAAGATGAAGGAAAAATTATAGTAGAAGTGAGTAACAAGGAGGAAATATTGGAAAAGTTTAAAAATTATAAAGAAGAGTTAGGTGAGAACTGCTTGCTTGGTGGTTCTTCTGTCTACGACGCTATTAAGCAGGGATATTTTAAAAGGCCTGAGGAAGTAGATTCCATATATCATGTAAGTTCTTCATTAGAAAATATATCTTTATTGCCTATTGTACAACAGAACATAGAGAAAATTCGCTAGCAAGGTTAGTGTTGCTTAGCTTAAGTTTAAATTGCCAAAAAATGCAAACTTTATGATACTGAAGGAACTACTTTTTTGCTAGAAGGCAAAGCAGCAAGGAGCGAACCAAAAGCAATAAGAAAGGATCCAAGCCAGATTATAGACATTCCAGGTTTATAGTGCACTTTAGCTGCGATTTTGCTCTTACTCTTATCAATCTCTCCAATTACAACATAAATATCAGAAAATAAATTGTGGTAGATACTGCTTTCAACATTTTTCTGACCTTCCGCAAGGTAAAATCTATATTCAGGAGTTACATCACCTATTACCTTACTATTAAGCAAATTCCTGATATCCATTGTACCCCTCACTGCATGGAAATTTTTTTCTTTTATTAGCTCAATATTTCGTAAAGTAACTTTAAATTTATTGACTGTTATGCTGTCTCCTATTCCCAAGTAGTTTTCTTTTTTCTCCTGCCAACCAACTGAATAAGATATACCAAGCACTAGAATTGCCACTCCAGCATGAGCAAGCATCATTGCATAGTAGGACTTAGAAACTCTTCTTGCGAGTAAAATTGATTCACCAAACGCTACCTTAAACAAACAAATTCTTTTACTATATGCTTCTAAAACAAAGATTAATAATGCTATGGAGATGGTAATTGATAGCACAATCATTAGCTCCATGTAAAAGATAAACGGCAAAATAGCTGCAGCACTACAAAATGAAAATCTATATTCACGGAATATTGGCAATAGACTATTTCCCTGCCAACTGCAGTATTGCCCTATCATGGTGAGCACTAGAATAGCTAGTGCAATAGAGTTAAATAAAGAATTGTAATATGGTGCTCCAACTGAAATTAATTCACCGGTTAAATACTCAAGCACTGTAGGGTATAAAGTGCCAACGAACACGATGAAAAAGGCAGTGATGAATAATAAATTGTTCATCAGCATCATCGTAAGGCGTGAAAAGAATCTTCTACCCTCTGTCACTTGAGTAGCAGATTTCTTTTCAGATTCCAATATCGAATACTGGAAAGATGTGTGATTCTTTCTCGTAAACACTACAAATATTACTAAGCTACTGACTGTAATTACACCAAGTAGAGCTAATATATACAGTCCATATCTTGGGTCATCTGCAAACGTGTGCACTGAGGTAAGTATTCCTGAGCGGACTAGAAATGTTCCAGTCACACTCAATATAAAAGTTGTGAGCGTAAGTAAAATAGTAAAGTTCCTTAAAGTATTGAAATTTCGTACAACGAGCAACAAATGTGTCAGCGCCACTGCAATTAGCCACGGCATCAAAGAAACGTTTTCCACTGGATCCCAGAACCAAAATCCACCCCAACCGAGTTCACGATATGCCCACCAGCTACCCAAGCTGATGCCCAAAGTGAGCAGCGACCAAGAAATAAGTACCCAAGGCCTGACAATTTTAGCCCAAACATTTCCTTCAGTATTTGCAATTAATCCAGCTATAGAGAGCGAAAAAGGAACGCTAAATCCAAGGTACCCCAAATATAATATCGGTGGATGAATAGCAAGGCCTATATCCTGCAATATCGGATTAAAACCCAGTCCATCTGTTTCAATGCCTGGCATTTTAGTGAAGGGGCTGGATTCAAGTAAAGTGAACAGTAAAAAACAAAAGCAAATCAAGCCTTGGGTGATAAGAGATATTTTTTTTAATTTACTACTATTAGTTCGTTCTGGTGTCATGCAAGTAGCTGACACTGGAATCCAGTTTTTATTACACTGCCATTTGATGTACTCATTTGCAATTAAATTCCAGTGTCTGGGCACTGGGATGACAGAAGGTATATAAATATCCATTAGTAATAAATACATGACAAGCACTAAGGTCCAAAGCAACATAGACCCTTCTTTATTTCCCCAAACACCACAAATCTTATAGATTAAAGGTTTTGTTGTGTGTGAGTGGTAATATACGTTTTCAAGTGAGAAATCATTTTTAATGTGGCAGTAGATCAAAATAGCCATTGATGCTGACACACAAAAAAATATGGCAGAGGAGACGAATCGGTAAGAACTAAACGGTAGAAACAAATACGTTAAAGATAACAAACAGGCTACCAATAACAATATATTCCCAAATTCAGGCATAAGATTCATATAATGATATTACTAATAATAAATTGGGAGTTAAAGTTTTAATATAGGAACAAAGTTAATCTTCAATTATATTAATAGTAAGTAAAAATTAAGCATTAAGCTTTTATACTTTATATTATATAACATTAATATTGTGAGGTAATATTATGGGCACAACTAAGATTAGTGAATTTCTATTCAATATAAAAGGTAAAGTGGCAAAACAACATGCTGAACCAATAATTGAAAAAAATCTCTATACTATTTTAGGATTCAAAGATGTAGAAGATTTAGAACATAAGACAAGTAAGTCCGTTAACAAAAAAATTTGGCAGCTATTTATTGATTGCTTTACAAAGGAAATAGATTATGTAGCAACTAAGCAAGTTGTAAAAAACGTTGTTTGTAATATTGCCAAAAGTGCCCAAGGGAATGCTTTTACTGAAGCTGAAAGCTTAATCTTAAACGAAAAACAAGATAATAAAAAGAGAGAAAGAGCGATTAAAAAAGCTACTAGTATTTTAAAAAAAATCAATCCAGAAAAAGCCTTCAATGAACTTTCAGTAATAAAAAAACAAGCCGAAGATTTTTTACAAACCGATTTTTATAAGGCGCAGAGCAAACCACTGCCAGGATTTGCTACATCTGGTGCACAGCTTTTTGCGGAAACTTTGAAATATATAGAAACACTAGAAAAATTATCAGAAGTTAAAAAGGAAGATTTAACTAAGAGTTT
This sequence comes from Wolbachia endosymbiont (group B) of Parapoynx stratiotata, assembly GCF_947250635.1. NCBI lineage: Bacteria > Pseudomonadati > Pseudomonadota > Alphaproteobacteria > Rickettsiales > Anaplasmataceae > Wolbachia > Wolbachia endosymbiont (group B) of Parapoynx stratiotata. The sequence goes on from NZ_OX366335.1 coordinate 1,171,274, forward strand.
CCTATTAAATTATATTAGTTCACTGAACAAAAAGTATCCTAAATCACAAGGTAAAAGGGAAGATGCTATACGAATACTATCAAGCGATGAGTTGAAGAATTTTTACAATAAATGTATAGAAGAAGGAATGTTACAACCAATGGTATCTTATAAAGAATGCAAAAACCTATTTGATAAAATGAACCAGGCGAAGAATGAATCCAAAAGTATAATTGGAAGAAAAGAACAGGAAGGAAACTTGGAGAAAATAGATAAGTCGATAGTCAGTGCAATTAATGACATAAAAAAACATAGAGAAGCAATCCTTAACTGTAAAGATTTTCAAAGTTCTTACATAAAAGAGAAAAAAGAACATCCATTTAGAGGTACCTCATGTCAAAAAATGATTGATATATATCAAGAGAGAATTGCTGGATATCAGGAAAAAATTCGTCAAAACCTAAACCAAATAAGAGCAATATTAAAAGATACGCCGCAAGATGTGGAAGAATTTAAGGAAATAATCAATTGTGTGCATGAAGCAGAGCAGTATGATGAAATTTTTGATTCGGCTTTAATTTGTTTACCGAACATACAGAATAAGCTAGATATTCAACCAGAAAATCCCCTAACAGAACTCAGAGCTTCACAAATTAACGTTGAAATTGAGCTAACTAGGCTCTGTGAACAAAATATTAGAGTAAGCATGTGAGTGCTTCAACAAAATTCAAAAACCAATAAAGACCTCATAAGTCTTATCAAAACAGGAGATTTCTAATAGTGGCAAATACCATGTATTTCTTTCAATTTGCCACTACCTAAATCACACATTGTCTTCCAGAAGGAAAATTTTTGTTCCACTGGCAACCACCTCATGTATAGCTTTACTTTCATAATAAGAAAAATGGCAAAAGCAATTTTAGATCTACTCTAATAAAAGCCTATTTTCCTTGAAACTAAAATAGCTACTAAATGTGATAATAATATGATCTATTAATTCTATTCCTATGCTTTTGCAAGCTTCTGCAAGCTGTCTAGTGAGAAACATATCGCTACTTGAAGGCTGTATATCTCCACTTGGGTGATTGTGGGATATTACAATCGATGTTGAGCCAATCAAAAGAGCGCGTCTTATGATCTCTCTAACGTAAATAGGAGTTTGATCTACTGTACCAAAGTTCTGCAGATCTTCCGCTATTAGACGATATCTTTTATTCATATAGATGACGCGAAAATTTTCTTTATTAAGGCTTCCTATACTTACTTTTAAATAATCAAGCAAATTTTCCCAGTTATTGATTATAGGTAGGTCCTTTATTTCTTCTCGTGCAGAACGAACAAAAGCCTGTTTCACACAAAAGATAGCAGATATGGCTGCATTATTAACTCCTTCAATATTTTGCAGTGCTTCTAAATCGGCATTAAAAACTTTATTTAAACTGCCCAAATTTTCTATCAAACTCTTTGCTACTGGCTTTACATCGATTCTACTATATGCTGAATATAAAATGTGTTCTAAAATCTCATAATCAAGCAATGATTGTCCGTTATCTAAAATAATTCTCTCTCTTAGGCGCTTTCTATGACCTTTTTTGTAATCTTTCATTATTCATGAATTGCTTATCTCTTATAATAAGAAATTGAATTTTTAAGTAAAATATTTAATAAAACACATGAAGCATAATTGTAAATTTTTGAAGACAGCAAATGAAAGTAGCCCCTCTATTGTCATCTCCTGCTCCCTCCTTCTTGTCATTCAAGTAGCCTCTATCCCAGTGGGCTTTGTTGCAAATATTAATAAATTTACCAAGCGAAAAAAAGGCAAAAAAATCCCCATGTAACGAGTTTAATAATGTAAATTGGCGCTGTAATAATGTGCTAACGCTTAAAATAAGCGCGTTTTGGCTGAATGTAGAAAAAATAAAAAAGACATGCAGCCGCTATAATTTTTATGTAATTTGCCAATAAATATCTGAGTTTTTTACTGAATTTTTGTTGTTGAACCCGCGCGGATCGAAAACAAGGATAAATACTCTTATTGTCATAATAAGGGGGCTGGCGCAGTTTGTCAAGGAAGTTTTATGCGAGAGATCTATTGAAATGCTCGTGCAAAATCATACTATTAATTAGTACACTATAAATTTAAAATTATAAATATGTTAAGCAAATTAGTAACTTTGCTATTAATTTTTATACTCCCTTTTAATTCGTACTCATATCAGTTTAGAACTAAAGCAAAGCAAGCAGTTGTTTTAGATTTAGCTTCAGACTCTTTCATTTTTGACCATAATTCCAGTGAAAAAATGGCCCCATCTTCAATGAGTAAGTTAATGACTTTATATGTAGCTTTTGACTATCTAAAAGCTGGAATAATAAAAATGGAAGATAAATTTCGAGTAAGTAGAAAAGCATGGGAAAGGAAAGGCTCTTCTATGTTTTTGAAAGAAGGTCAATTTGTTACGGTAAAAGAATTACTTGAAGGAGTTACAATCGCCTCAGGTAATGATGCATGCATAGTGCTAGCCGAGGGTATTGCAGGATCGGAAGAGAATTTTGTTGCTGAAATGAATGAAGTTGCACAAGATTTAAATCTTAATGATAGTCATTTTGTTAACTCAAGCGGTTGGCCAGATGAAAACCATTTTATGAGCGCAAAAGACTTGGTAACACTGGCAAAAAGGATTTTTACTGATTTTCCTGAATACTATGATCTATTCTCTGAACAATATTTGACATATAACGATATTGTACAAAAAAATAAAAATCTTTTACTTTTCCATGATATTGGAGTTGATGGTCTAAAGACAGGTCATACAAGTGCTGGTGGTTATGGCATTATAGCATCTGCAAAACGGAACGATAGGAGAATTTTTGCTGTTGTGAATGGTTTGGACACCGAGAAAGAGCGAATAGAGGAAGCAAAAAGACTAATACAATATTCCTTAAATCATTTTAATACCAAGAAAATATTTGCTAAGGATAGCGTAGTTGAAGAAATAAATATTGTTTATGGAAAAGATAAAAAAGTGCCCGTTACAGTTGCAAACGATGTTACCATAACTTATAACCGCAGATTACATGATAAAATTAAAGTGCGTATTGAGTATAAAGATATGGTACCCGCACCAATTAAAAAAGGTCAAGAAGTGGGCAAAATTTTTGTAGAAATACCTGGTACTGAGCAACAAACTATACCTGTTTATGCAGCAAATGATGTGCAGGAATTGAGCTACATAAAAAAAATTTTTAGAAAGTTGTTTTAATCAGCAAATGTAAGTTAAGTAGACCTGAAATACTAATCTACTTTCAACCCCTCAGCATGTAAACTGCGTGGTAAAGATTCCAACTCTTTTGCAGCAGTGAGTTCTTTATTTTTTGCATGTATACCAAGCTTATTGAATTCTCGAGCAGCGGGAAATACTCTTGCCTCAAGCGAGCCAGCAGTTTTATTGTAATGGTCGACAGCGCTTTTTAAGCTCCTGCGTAAATTGTCAAAGTTTTCGCCCATTGTGCAGATTCGCTCATATAAAATATGGCCTAGTTTACTTATTTTCTTTGCATTTTCTGCTATCACCTCTTGCTTCCATCCATAGGCTACTGCCCTAAGCAGCGCAATTAAAGTTATCGGTGTTGCAATAATAACTTTTTTTTCTATTCCAATTTCTATCAAAGCTGGTTCACACTCCAGTGCTGCGCTGAAAACTCCTTCTCCTGTTAAGAAAAGTACTACAAGTTCTGGCGTATTTTCAAACTGATTCCAATATTCCTTTCTGCCTAGATCGTTTATATGTTTTTTTATTGCCAGAGAATGATTCTTCAATTTTTCCCTTTGTATCTGCAAATCATTTTGCGACATAGCATCCATATAAGAATCAAGTGGTACTTTAGCATCTATTATTATTTGCTTTCCTGATGGCATTTTTATTATCAAATCAGGACGCAACAAATTGTCCTCATTTTTATCAATTACTGAGGCTTGAGTCAAAAAATCGCAATATTCAATCATTCCCGCCATTTCTACTACTCTTTTTAGCTGCATTTCACCCCATTTTCCCCTAATGTGAGGCTTCCTCAGGGCGTTAGCAAGGCTAGAAGTTTGACTCATTAATGCTCCAATTTGCTCCCTTAAACCTTCATAGGCCCCTACCCTCTCCTTCTCTAGGTCACGTATTTCACTATCGAATTTTTCTAACTTTTCTTTTATTGGAGTGACAACTTCGTTGATCGTTGCTTGCCTTTTTTTGAAATCACTTTCTGTTTCTTTTAGTTTACTATCGATTACTTCCTTCGCTAAATTCAGAAAATTATTGTTGTTTACCTGCAAAGCATCAAGAGAAAGCGCTTTAAAAGTATTTGTAAGCCTCTCCTCTGCTTTTGTCAGTAATTCTATTTCCTTTTTCTTTTCCTCACGCTCTTTTTGTAGAATTACTTCAAGCTCTGCTTTTTTGACTTTCAACCCAACTATCTCTTCATCCTTATTCAGTAAAGTTCGCTTTGCCTCTTGAAGCTCACGCTCTAATTTAAGTTCAAGATTTGCTTTCTCCTCACTTAGCTTTCTATTCTTTTTTACGACGAAAAAGAGAAATAACAGTAAAAAAAGAAAATTTAACCCGAGAACTATAGAATTGAGAAGCATCAGAATACAGAAAAAACCGCACTCACAATACTATCTAATTTTTCTATATATAAAAAAGAAAAAAGAGAATCAAATGAGGTACTCTTTTGTGAAGGATTTGGTTTACTAATTAATAATCGCCTACACTTGGATTAGTGACATAATGTCTTTTTATTAAAAATCTTATATAATAGTTATTTTTATCATATCAAATAGCACATATATTAACAACTCGATTTTACTCTCATTGCTTACTATTTACCACATTACAACACTTACAAACCGGTTATTTCATTAAAAACTTAGCTTCAGCCCAGCCAAAAGCACATACCCGGAGTTATTACTTTCGATTTCAGGTTCTTTGGTACTAAATTTTACAATATCGAAGTAGTATGAAGTGCCAAGAGCTAATGGATATTCAAGACTGAAAGCCTGTGATGTTAATTCGTTTGTACCTTTGCCTACAATATCCCTGCTACTACTAAAATATGTTAAGCTCACTTTACGAGAATCAGAATGATAAGCAACACCTGCATTTATATAATTCATATTACTTGTTTCAGGACTACGTTTCTCACCAGATTTACCGCCATTACCGTACGAAAAAATGCAATCAAGTTCAAAAAGTTTTAGCTTCAAGCCAAAATTCCAGTGTAGCAATTGATTACGGCATTTATAATTTTCAGAAGTACCATCCGAGCAATCAGTTAAATTTTCTCTTGCAAACTCACCAGTAAAAGCAGTAGTAAAATTTATTTCATCTGATAAGCCATTTTTATAGGAAAGACCAGCGGCTATTAGATTGTTATATTGCAAATTATTTTTTCCTGGAACATAACTGAGTCCAAGTTGAAAGTTATAGATTTCAGGAGAAAGATAGTTTATCGTTGGTTGTTTTAACTTCAGCTCTAGTCCATTATAGTCGCTGTAAATATTGGGTTTTACCCAAAATACCTCATCTTTATCATACCCAGGATCATTATCTTTTTTTTCATTACCGCGCAAATTTGAGTAATTTGTCCAATGACCATTTATTCCTCCGGCAGCTGTGTAAATTTTTGAAGTGTTAATTAACATACTCTGACTAACTAAACTTCCTTTACCATATTCAATTGATCCAAATTCCTGGTTCTTTATGATAAAATACCACTTCTCCATTTCTAACTTTTCTATGTCTAGTGCCTTTAAGTTTGCAATACCAGAAACTCCTACCTTAACATTAAACCCCATTTGTGTATTTGGATAAACTTGCTGCAAATAAAGAAAGCGCAGGTCTGAATAGCTTGAGGTCTTGTCTTTTGTAGAGCTAAAAGAATCTCTGTTGAAAGCGTAGCCAAATCTTAAATCTATTTTTCCATCTAGTTCTGCATAAAATATCTCCTTATCTAGAATTACCCTAGCGTTAGCACTCCCTACCACGAATAATAATGAAAATAGTGTGATCAGTAACCTCATAGGCAAGCTTAAATTTTTAATATAAGCTTAACAGAAATAAAAAACAATCCTTATATTGTGTAGAACTTAGATACTACAAAGCAATTAATGACAAAAGCGTTTAAGCATTCTTCACACTATGTTTTTGAATTATATTTCCATAAATAATTGATATACTTGATAGTTTTCGCTTTAATAACTGCTTGTTAATGGAAGAATGTATACGATTAACTATTTTAGATGTGTTATTTGCATCACAGTTCATCAAAATAAAAAGTACCTTATTCTCATCAATACATCCTAGAAAATCATCACTACGGCAATTTTTATAAAAATGCTCTATGATCACACTCAATGCATTGTTTGTCTCATTCAATTTACTATTAAAACCTATTATCCCTATAACTGCATTAATTTGATATTCAAAGGCAAAATTCAATACAACATATAACTCCAAAATAGTAGACTCATTGTCTGGTATATCAAACAAGTTGTGTTTTTTATATTTCTTACCCATCAGATATTTATCCCTAAACATTGCTAGCTTATGAAACAGGCTAATGTCACGTATCAATAGCTCATAATTAATCTTGCTATTAGTAAATTGCGTGGTGCGAAAAACTTTTACCTTTGTTTTTATATCTTCTCCTTTAGCATCAATTAGAGAAAAGCCTATCACTTTTGGCAATATATCGGGTAAATCGCGCCCATCTTCAGTATACTCCAAATAGCTTTTCATATCTTCAGCTGCTCTTTTACTTAAAATATTGATTAACGGCTTATTAAGTAAATTCCCTTCCTCACATTTTAATAAATTCCTTGCAGCTTGATTGAGTCCCGAGATTAATACGTTCTTTTTCTCATTATCCTGACAAACAGATATCACAGCATCATCTTTCCTTCTTGCAGTTATAAAATCTTCCATATCTTCTCACATATAACGTATTTATAAGTATAATAAGATTGTATTAAAATTCATTTACCCATTAATATACTTGATAAAGCATAGACAAATCGTCATGTTGCTGCATGTTCTAAGTCATGATAAAGGAAGCAAAATTATAAATATAATTTTGCTTGTTCTCTTTATACCTTCACTACAACAACTTATTTTGCTGTATTGGATTAGATGGTTGAATATAACCTAAACTACTGTAACACGATTCTTCGTATGAAGGTAGTAGTTCCTCAAGCGGTGCTGAAGGTTGTACTTTTTCATAATTGTCAGAAGGAAAATTGTCTAATTCTTTATTATTAGTTGCCTTATCCATACATTTTATTGGTTGCTCTATATAGTCTTGTATTTCTTTTGTAAAACTATGATTTAGATAACAACTTGTTAAGTAAGCTACACCTGCTACTGTTAGTGCTAATGCTGCAAAAACTAAAGGTGAAGCTCCTATACACCTAAAAACCTTTACTTTATACATACTCATATGAGCAGGTGGATCAATGGTTGTTGCTAAAAAAATAAAAAAACCAAGTGAAAAAAATATTAACACGCAAATTCCACCCAATGAACAAGATCCTAACGCTACTTCTTTTAATGATTCTTCGTTTTTCTTTTTACTATTAAGGCTTCGATACATTTTATTAACGTTAGTATTGCTAATATAATCTTCTAGTTCTTTTAAAATTTTAGTCTTTAACTCTTCAATCTCATTATCTATTGACGAATAGTATTTTTTATACCGCTGCTTCAATTGAACGTCTAATACTGATTTACCACCATTTAGAAGATTTAAAATGTCTTTTTTTGCATAACTCAATCTCCTGAAAAATTTTAGAATCGTTTTGTTCTTTTATATCTTGATCCATTTTAGCCTGTAGTTTTTGACCAAAATCTTTAAATACAGTTCTGCAAGAAAGGTATTTTAATATAATAGGTAAAGCCAGCTCATTTCCCTTACTAAGCAAAGATAAAAGCTTCAAAGCGAAAGAATTAAGGTACTGCTTCTCTTGGTAGAATTAAGGTGAAATCTTGGAGAGTAGAACGGCGGAACTTCCCCAGCCAGTCTCTCGCAAAACTGTACGTAAATCTCTCGATTTATACAGCTTCCATTATTCAGCCTTTTGACCTAACCCTACTGTCCAGTGGTAGAAAGTCTTTGGATTCTCTTCTTTTATTTTTCCTAGAAGTTGCCTTGCTAGTCTTTTTCCAAGTTTCGGATATTTCTTTCTTGTCCACTTTTCTAGATGTTGCTCTACATTGTTAAGAGGTTTATACACCTCCGATTGGTAAAACCTGCCATAGTACTGATACCAGCCTCTGACTATTGGATTTACTTTCTTTGATATCTCCTCTAATGTTATGTGTGTTTTTCGTAGTATTTTCCATGACCTTATGGTTGTAGTAATCTTTTTCTTAACCTTATTGCTAATTGCTGGAAGAAATGCAACGAAATATTTCCCTATCTTGCTCTTTGCTTTTCTAGGTCTAAAAGTATATCCTAGGTAATCAAAGCTTTGTGTAGGAAACATATTCTTCCTGTTGCCATCCTTACAATACACAATTTGTGTTTTATCAGGATGTAACTTTAGCTTATATTTAGCTAATCTTTCTTTGATCATTACTCTCATAAATTCTGCCTGTTTTTGCGTCTTGCAGTGCACTATTGCATCATCTACATACCTCTCAAATGGTACTGTAGGGTAGTTCTGTTTCATCCATATATCAAATACGTGATGCATGAATATATTCGAAATGATTGGGCTAACTGAACCTCCTTGCGGAACTCCCTTTTCCCTAACTACCTTACTGCCATCTTCTAGCTGAATAGCGGCTTTCATCCACCTTTCAACATACAGTATGATCCATTTGCAGTTTGTATGCTTCTTGATAGCTTGCAATGCCAACTCGTGATCCAAATTGTCGAAAAACCCGGATATATCTAGATCTATCGTCCAATCATACCTCCAGCATCTTTTCCTTGCAGTATCTACCGCATCCAGTGCTGATTTATTTGGTCTATAACCATATGAATCTTCATGGAATTTTGGCTCTACTAGCAGCTCAAGATACATAGAAGCAGCCGTTTGCCCTATCCTGTCGAATACTGAAGGAACACCTAAAATTCTTTGTCCCCCTCCCGTATCTTTCGGTATTGCTACAGCTTTTACAGGCTCTGGAAAATAACTTCCTGATGACATCCGATTCCATAGTTTGTACAGATTATCCTTCAGGTTCTCTTCAAACTTTGTTATCGATACCTCATCCACACCAGCCGCACCTTTATTTTTCGATACTTGTTTATAAGCCCTCCAAATAAGTTGCTTTGGTATATCAAAAGACTTTGTTTTATTCATTAACTCCTCCCTTTCGGTTGATACATAATTAAAACTGAATAACTCAGCTCCTTCGCTCCCTTTCCATTACAGAAACTTCTTCACTACTACAAGCTGATCCGCCCCTGTTCTTCGCATCGGTACTCTCATCCTTGAAGTTTAGCTTCTTGGATTTCTCCCTTGTCATCGAAACGACAGGTTCCCGCAGTTCTACACAATAGCCTATAATAGTTTCACGCCACCTATATGCCGGACGCCACCTACCCAGTAAGCAAGTTCCTTGTAGATCTATCCCAGGAGAGATGGGAGCTCCTGGTTTTGACGTCGTCTCAGCCCTTTCGACACTTCATCAGTGGTTCATTTTCATTCGCCTCTCTATTTCGTACATGACACGTATTTGTGCCTTTTCCATAACGCTCACTACCTTGACTCTTTATCAAAGCAGCTTATGGTTGTTTAAAGCCTGCTCTTGCAAGCCGACTTTGAGGGACCTTCCCTCATCTATTGTGCAGCTTAAGCACTTAGTTTGCTCATTTCTGATCATTCTTTGTGTCTCTACGGCACACACCATCCTTGGCAAACTAATTTTATTGAAGAATCTTTAAACCCTTTTGTACCAAATTTTAATGAAGCAAAAAATTCTTCTAATTCTTCAAAAGGACAACTATTTTTCTCTAATTTTACTTTTATAATATTGCTTGATATTGTAACTCCACTAACCGTTTTATAAATGTAGCTTAACACTATTTTAATAATTTATCAAGAAAGTTTAATTATTAATTATAATATTTAATAAAATAAATAGACTCTTTTACATTTCATCTGCAAGAATCTTTTCCTTAGTTTGTAAATAAAGATTTTCTGAATCTAATTGCCGCAGGTTACGTTTAGTAATATAATCTCATATTAAATAAAACTTTACCTAAGTTTATGCCAGACTCTACGTTAGTTTTAACAACTATTCTTATATTCTTCATCTTTACGTTGTCACTTTTTTTTATAAAAAGGATATTTGGATCAACGAACAAGAAGATAATAAAATCCTTCAGAAAAATTGCTCAGCAGATTAATGCGCTAGAGCCAGAAATGCAGAGCTTATCTGATGAGGAGCTTGCTGGTAAAACCGCGAAATTTAAACGAGAACTGAAAAACGGAAAAACACTCAATGACCTTCTTGTACCTGCATTTGCGGTTGTACGCGAAGCATCGCGAAGATTCCTTAACATGAGGCATTTCGACGTTCAGCTAATTGGTGGAATGGTGCTCCATAACGGCATGATATCAGAAATGAAAACAGGAGAGGGGAAGACACTTGTTGCAACTTTAGCTGCATACTTAAATTCCTTAGAAGAAAAAGGTGTGCACGTCGTCACTGTTAACGACTATCTTGCAAAACGAGATACAGAGTGGATGAGTAAATTATATAATTCTCTTAGAGTTTCTGTTGCATTTATTACAAATAATTTGAAAGACGACGAGAGAAAAAAGGCTTATAGCGCAGATATAGTATACTCAACAAATAATGAACTTGCCTTTGATTATCTACGAGATAATATGAAATTTTCTCAAGAAGATATGGTTCAGAGAGGCTTCAATTATGCAATAGTAGACGAAGTAGACTCCATACTGATTGATGAAGCGCGTACTCCGCTCATTATTTCTGGCCCACTTGAGGAAAATAATCAGATATATAAGCATATCAATAAAATAGTAATCAAATTAGTTGATTCTGACTATGAAGTCGATGAAAAGAGTAGAGCAGTGTTCCTCACTGAAAATGGCATTTCACGAGTGGAGGAATTACTAAAATCGTATAACCTCATTCCTGAAAATTCCTCGCTCTATGATACTAGCAATATTATACTGACTCATTATATAGATCAAGCACTTCGTGCACATAAGCTGTTTACTGCTGATAAAGATTATATAGTGAAAAACGGTAAGGTGGTAATTATTGATGAGTTTACTGGGCGCATGATGGAAGGTAGGAGATATTCTGATGGTCTTCACCAGGCACTGGAGGCAAAGGAGAATCTTGAAATTCAGCATGAAAGTCAAACTTTAGCATCAGTCACATTTCAGAACTACTTTCGTATGTACAACAAACTTTCTGGTATGACAGGAACAGCAGCAACAGAGGCAGAGGAGTTTCGTGATATATATAGATTAAATGTAGTAAAAATTCCAACTAATGTGCCTGTTAAGAGAATAGATGTTGATGATGAAATTTATGGCACAGAAAAAGAAAAATTTAATGCTGTATTGAAGTTCATAGAAGAATGCCACAAACGCCTTCAACCAGTGCTTGTTGGCACTGTGAGTATTGAAAATTCTGAAAAACTTTCCGATCTTTTGAAAAGCCATTCTCTTAAGCATTCAGTATTGAATGCTCGTTATCATGAACAAGAAGCGTATATAATAGCGCAAGCCGGAATACCAGGCAGCATTACTATAGCAACAAACATGGCAGGACGTGGAACTGATATTCAGCTTGGTGGAAATGTTGAAATGATTGCAAAAATAGAGCTCGAGAAAATAAAAAATGCTGATGAAAGAGAAAAAAAATATCAAGAAATAGTCGAAAGAGTAAAAAAAGATAAGGAAATTGCTATAAAAGCTGGTGGCTTATGTGTTATTGGAACCGAAAGGCATGAAAGCAGGAGAATAGATGATCAACTGCGTGGCCGTTCTGGCCGTCAAGGTGACCCTGGACTTTCTAAGTTCTTTCTATCACTTGAAGATGATTTAATGAGGATATTTGGTTCTGATAGAATGAGGAATTTTTTGCAAAGAGTGGGACTAAAGAACAACGAGGCTATTCATCATCCATGGATTAATAAAGCACTTGAAAAAGCACAGAAGAAAGTTGAAGTTAGAAATTATGATGTGCGGAAGTCTTTGCTAAAGTTTGATGATGTAATCAACAATCAACGTAAAGTTATTTTTAAGCAGAGAAATCATATTTTAAACAATGAAATCAATGATTTAGTTGAAGTATATAGTGAAGTAAATGAGGATATAATAAAAGGTATAGTACAAAGTGGTTATTACGAAGATTATGTTGAAGATATTGCAAAAGAATTCCACATAAGATACGGGATAACGCTTAATCTAGAAGAGTTTTTGAATAAACAAGAAGCCTTGGATTATATAAATGACAAGATACAAGAATTTTTTACTGAGAAAGAAAAATATTTCAATAGTCAACAAACTACAGATTTGTGGAATACGATAGTGAAACAAGTGATGATCATGACACTTGATCATTTATGGAGGGAGCACCTTTCGGTCTTAGAGAGCCTAAGACAAAGCATAAATTTGCGTGCCATGGGGCAAAAAGACCCACTGAATGAATTTAAACGCGAAGCTTTCTTAATGTTTGAGTCGATGCTTGAAAAGTGGGGGGAGCTTACCATTCACCGCCTAGCGCACTTTAAGTTGCTAGACAATCAAGAAATAGGCAATAGGTCACGCTCTACTAAAAATAGCAGACTTCCAAAAGTTTCAAGAAATGACAAGTGCCCTTGTAACTCTGGAAAAAAATACAAACACTGTCACGGTGCAGTTGCCGTAGTGAATTAGTTGTTGCAAGAACATTATAGCTGCTATAGCTAACCGAAGTAAGATTTACCCGAGCACTAAAAAACAAAATCAATAGCCGAATTAATATTGGGCCAAAAGGTTTGTAAAGCCTTTCTTATGTCGTGCTTGATCAGAACTTCTCAATCGGATTTAAATCTGGCGAGTATGGAGGCAAGAACAAAATTTTACACCCAATATTTTCTATCAAATTTTTCGTCCTTGCAGATTATCGCATTGTCGAGAACAATAGTCTGTCCAGGTTTAAATACAGGGACAAGTACATTTTCTACGGGAACGTTCAAAAAAGTGTGTCAAGCCGCATTTTTAGTTCAACTCAATTTTCAATCTATCTGGAAAGAAAATATCAAGTTGAGAAATAGTTAAAGCCCAATTAGGGAGAGCCATAATCCACTTTTGCTCTACCTTTTTTATAGCACAATATACCTGTTTGTACAAGGCATTTGTACTAGTAAATGAACCCTTAGTTTTAGTAAATTTCCTGATTTGTCTATGCAACCCCTCAATTGGATTGGTGGTGTAAATCAGCTTCCTAACTTGCCCAGAATACTTAAAATAACTGGATAAGTTTTCCCAATTGTTCTGCCAGGATTTTATAACTAAAGGATACTTCTCTCCCCATTTTTCTTCCAGCTCAAGCAGATAATTCTCAGCGATCTCTTTACTTGAAGCACGATATATTTTTTTCAAATCATTCATGAAAACTTTTACATCTTTGCTAGATACATATTTCAGTGAATTCCTTATCTGATGCACTATACATAGCTGTACTTCTGCCTTAGGAAACACACTATTTATAGCCGCAGGAAAGCTTTTTAGCCCATCAATGCAGGCAATTAGAATATCTTCTACTCCTCGCTCTTTTAGGTCATTTAGAACTCCCAACCAGAAGTTAGCTCCTTCACTTTCAGCCAAATAAAAACCTAATACTTCTTTTCTGCCATTTTGATTTATGCCCAATATATTATACATGCATTTACTTATACAATGTCCGTCCTCCTTGACCTTAAAGAACATGCCATCCATAAACACTATTGGATACACTGATTGCAGTGGGCGGCTGCGCCATTCATTGATTACTGGTAGCAGTTTATCAGTAATACTGGATATCTCTGCTGCTGATATTTTGTGGTCATATATTTCCTCAACATGTGAAGCTATATCTCTGTATCCCATGCCACTGGCATATGTGCTTAAGACCTTTGCTTCAAGTTCTGGATGTAGGCTTGTTTGCCTTTTTTTGACTATTTGCGGTTCAAAGCTTCCTTCTCTGTCTCTTGGTGTTAATAGTTCAAATGAGCCTGAACTTGTACGTAAAGTTTTTGCATTCCTTCCATTTCTTCGGTTATTTTCTTCACTTTTAGCTGACATGTGGCTTTCTATTTCACCTTCCAGACTTGCCTCTAGCAACCTTTTTATAAACGGTGTTAATGCTCCATCTCTTCCTGTCAATGGTCTTCCTTCTCGTATAGATGACAGGATATTTGTTTCTAATTCTTTATAATCTACCAAACCAGTAGTTCTATTTGCTTGACCCATATCAAACCTCCATTTTTTATATCAATTTATTACTTTTTTTTCGGTTTGACACACTTTTTTGAACGTTCCCTTTTCTACATAAGCATCAAAAATCTCGCTGTTGCAGTAGCCATCAATTATCCATGGTGCTTTAACTTTTCCTTCATTCAGTGCTCCAATTATGCTTACCTTCTTTCTTTTGAACCCTGGGCAAATAACCTCTTGCCTCTTTGAGACCACCCATATTCATAAAATTCATTGTCCTCTATTCCAGACTCATCTATGTATATCAAGTTTCCTTTATTTATTTCTTCTACTTTTTTTATGAACTCTTTGCGTTTCTCTTTATCTCTTTCTCGATAAAGAAAAGTTTTTTTATATGTATAGTTTACTTTGCTAAGGTAGTTATATACTGTGCTTCTACACATATTACCAAATTCTTCAATTATCTTTTCAATTCTAATATCCTGATTTCCATTCAGAAATTTGATAAATCTATCCATATCTTTAATCTTATGGCCATATCCTTTGTGATAGCCTGAAGATGGTTTCTGTTTCTTTTTTCCTTTTCCTCCACAAATATATTGGTTTTATGCTCACTTTGAATATTTGACTGATTTTTTTTATCGTCATTGTTTTTTTATCGACTCCTTTGAGAACACGTTCTTTCAGATCCTCACTATATGGACTTGGCATCTTCTTCTTTCTCATTACTTATTATACCATTCTAACCAATTTTGCCATATAGCTAAACCTTTCTTGGGTTAGCTATAGATGATAAAATATTTGATTCTAGTTCTTTATAGTCTACTAATCCGGTAGTTCTATTTGCTTGACTCATTTCAAACCTCCATTTTTTATATCAATTTATTACTTTTCTTTTCGGCTTGACACACTTTTTTGAACGTTCCCCACTTTTTCTATCACCTTTTCAAATTCTTCTACAGTTAAGCCTGTTATATTACGAAAATTTCTTGGGTGTTTCTTTATATTGTGGTAACTAAAGCTCATTTTTTTACCTTACTCTATCTGCTTATTCCTCTTCCATCATTTTATCATTACCTTTTGCAGCAGGTCTATTGATGCATGAGTCTGGAATCTAGGAATTCTGATTATATATTAAGTTAGTAAGTATAAAAGTTATGTAAAAATACAACGTTTTTAGTGAGATTACGGAAAGCCAGCGTCACACGCTGGAATGACATCTTTCTTGGTGGACTCAAATCATAATGTTTGTACGGTTGTGGATTTATAACTAAAGCAATCTAGAAAATTAATGATATTTTATTCCCCGGCGAACGCTCTATTTTATTTTCCGTCTCTAGTTCCAAAAGAGCCATTAGAGCTATGTTGGTAGAAAGTCCGCTTGCTAATATAAGTTCATCTATATCAACAGGTACAGAGTTAATATGATCAACTATAACAGATTTTGCCTGTTGTAATTTTTCTTGTTTTTGGTCAGCAACGGTATCAAATAGATTTTTTTGCTGAAGAGGTAAACTAAATCTCACGCTCTCTACTATATCATCAGCGGATTCAACAAGTTTAGCGCCGTTCTTAATTAAATAATTACTACCACTACAGCGTGAATCTAAAGGGAAACCAGAAACTGCAAACACCTCTCTTCCTTGATTCAAAGCAAAATCTGCTGTGATGAGAGAACCAGACTTTTTTGATGCTTCAATTACCACAACACCGAGTGAAAGGCCAGATATAATTCGGTTTCTTTGGGGAAAATACTGAGGCTTTGGTTTAGTAGCAAATGGAAGCTCAGTAATTACTAACCCGCCATTTTCAGTGATTCTTTTGTATAGATCAAAATTTTCTCTTGGGTATACTACGTCAATTCCGCTTGCTGTGACAGCAATGGTTGGGTGATTTTTGTATATTACACTGTTTGCTGCAGTATCGATCCCTCTTGCAAGTCCAGAAATTACGATGAAACCAACTTCGCTTAAATCAAGTGCCAACTTATTGGCAAAATTTCTTCCATTGATTGAAGAATTACGTCCACCGATTATTGCAATTATCTCACGGCTTAACAATGATATATCACCAAGTGTAGTTATTACAGGAGGACAACTCGGTATATTCCTTAAAATGTCAGGGTAATCTGGATCACATACTGGTATTATTTTGGCTCCAATTTTTTCTGCATTCTTAATTTCTTCTTGTACATTTTTAATTCCATAATCCTTGTTAGCCAATTCATTAAGATACTTAAGCACTTCATCTAGTGAGCCACATGCTCTTAGTATACTAAAAAACTTTACTGGTCCCACAGTTCTAGCCAAGCTTAGCCATATTTCTAATTCTTCGTTATTTAATTTATTTATCTTCATAAAAGGCTTGAATTTCTTATCAGTTTAGTGTACCCAAGATAATGCAAATATACAGTATTTTATGACGCATTTTGTTACAGATAAATGCATAAAATGTAAATATACGGACTGTGTAGAAGTATGTCCCGTTGACTGCTTTTATGAAGGTAAAAATATGCTCGTGATTAACCCAGATGAGTGTATTGATTGTGGAGTCTGTATACCTGAATGTCCAGTAGATGCAATTGTAACTGATGATTCCATAAAAGATATTCTAGAGCTAGATGAAGGCTTACTGAACAATGAACAAAAAATCTTTAAATCATTTTACAACATAAATGTAGAATATTCGCAAAAGTGGCCAAATGTCACAGCTAAAAAGCAACCCCTAGATACAGCAGAAGAGTATAAAGAAAAAAAGGATAAAACAGCTTATTTTGACGAAAATTTAGGGTAATAGAGTACGAAAGTGGACTCACACTTTTTTGATTAAATAGACATTGAACTGTAAGCATCTATTTCATCTGCCATAGACGATAATTGTGCACTCTCAAAACGGAGATTGTTTGCAATGTCTATTAATTTCTCACTAATTTGTGAACGAGGTTCAGGCACTGGAAAGAAAGCATCACATCTAGCCTTGCACAGAGGTTTGTCTGTTTCATTGAACGCCTCTTCACAGTTTTTATGGCAAATATGAGATAGGTTGCGTGCCTGAAACGTTAATGAATTCGAGTTTTGTGTAGACATAACCATAATATACTCCTAAATTAAAAAACTAACTCCACGGTAGCATTTATGTGTTAATAAAATTGTAATATTTATATTAGCATAATTACTTTTCAGATACGTTTATTACTTTATTGAAAAGTTCAGAATAAATAGAGAGTACAAAAGAAGCCTCACATCTTTTTGGTTAAATAGACATTGAATCGTAAATGTGCGTTTCATCAGAAAATATATCAGCAGATGATATATTACTATCAATATTGTCTGGTTTAAGTTCATTGTTCAGATTCTCGAAATCTTTTTGAATTGTTTCAATTGTCTTCTTTAAATTACCATACTCTCCCCATAACTTGGTATTGGTTAAATGAATATTATTGCTTAGATTCTTGAAATCTTCTTTAATTGTTTCAATTGTCTTCTTTGAGTTATAATGCGCTCCCCATAACGGTCCAGTGATTGATTTAATACAAACTTCACTTAATGAACATTGATTATTATCTTTTTCTGACATAATATTCTCCTTAATTAATATTATATTTAATATAGTATAAAAGTATTAATACTATATTAAATATGGAATCAAAAGTAAATAAAGCAATACAGGAACGTCTTACAGTTGATTCAGTGAATCTTGCACCATAGCTTTAAAGGGTTTAGAAGACTAAGAGTTGGCGATGTGTATTATACAGACACCAAAAACATGAAGTAACTATCGTTACAATAGGATATAGGGACACCATTTGCGTTTGAAGGAAATATGTTTTGCAATAACCCTATTCTATAATGCAAAACCCAATGTATTACTTGCAATCTGGTGTCTGATCACAAAGGAACCAGTTTACATAAAACTACTTGCCACCTGCAAATTGCAATATCTGTACAGCTGTGGAATTTTTCAAAGCGTTTTTTCTATTGAAGATAAAAGTATCTTTTATATATGATATATAGCAAAATATTAGGGTGCTTATGGTTCCAACTATAGCAATTTTAAGTGGTGGATTTTCTTGCGAAAGAGAAATATCGCTTATGAGCGGAAAAGCAGTAAAGAAGGCGCTTGATAGCCTTTCATATAATGCAATAGAAATAGATGTTGATAGCAACATTGCTCAAAAGCTTAAAAAAACTAATCCCGCTCTTGCTTTTATTGCTCTACATGGACCTTATGGTGAAGATGGCTGTATTCAAGGTTTACTGGAGATTTTAGGTATAAAATATACACACTCAGAAGTTATGGCTTCGGCTGTTGCTATGAATAAAGTGATGTCAAAGCATATATTCCATTCTCTTAATATCGACACTCCAAGAGGTTATGTAATTAGTCGAGAAGATGTGCTAAAAAATAATATTAAAGTTGATTATCCGTACGTCTTAAAACCGATTAACGAAGGCTCAAGCATTGGAGTACACATGATTTTCTCACATGAGGATTACTTAGAGCTGAAAAATAACAGTTCTACTATAATGGAAAAGATGATCATAGAAGAATACATACCGGGTATAGAGTTACATACTGCTGTGTTGCTGAATGAAGCAATTGGCACTATGGAAATACGACCAAAAAATAAATTCTATAATTATGAAGCAAAGTATACAGATGGATTTGCAGAACATATATTTCCTGCTAAAATTCCTGACAACATATATAGAATGACCTTGGAACACGCACTAAAAGTTCATCAATTTTTAGGATGCAAAACTGTTTCCCGCTCAGACTTCCGTTATAATCCCCAAAATAACACTTTAAAAATGCTTGAGATTAATACACATCCTGGCTTTACTGAATTATCGTTAGTACCAGAAATTGCAAAATTGACAAAAGGAATTGATTTTAATGAATTAATTAAAATTATTGTCAAAGACAGTTTACACCACAAGAATATTAAAGATCAAGCCGATGTTGAACAATGTTACTAGAAGCCAAAGGAGTTTTTTGCGCAAGTGTGCTTTCATGATTATAACTGCACTTTTCCTTACACTAGTACTTTATAGTTCACTTGATAAAATAACAAATCGATTCAATTACTACTTTACTTGGTGTAATGATCGCTTATCGAGCTTATTAATTAGCAATGGATTTTCAATCGACAAAGTAACCGTTACTGGAAACAAATTTACAAATGAACAGGACATTCTAAGTTTAGTAGATAGAACACAACCTATCATGTATGTATCACTCTCAAAACTAACAGATAATATACAATCTGTAAGCGAATGGATAAAACATGTAAGAATTTATAGGATTTTACCCAACACCTTACGCATTGATGTAAATGAACACAAACCTTTTGCTCTTTGGAAAGATGATAACAGAACTTCAGTAATTGACTCTGAAGGTAAAGTAATCGTAGATGATTACCAGATAGATAACCTCGTTATAATCAAAGGACAAAATTCGTTATCAAGCCTAAAATTCATTAAAGATATACTAGAGAGGAAAACTCAATTAAGTGATCATATTTCTTCTTGTGTTTATGTAGGCAATAGAAGATGGAATATCATACTCGATAACAGTGCCACAGTAAAATTGCCTGAAGATAATCCTTATAGCGCATGGGATTATTTAAGCCACTTGCAAAATACAACCGACTTTACTTTTAGCAATTGGAGCGTAATTGATATGCGTGTTGCTGATAAGATCTTTGTGAAGAAGTGATCTGCTCGGTGCTCCTTTTAATTTCATGCAAGTAGCCCTTTCTCTGTCATCCGAGTAGCTTAAAACTGGAATCCAGATTACAAGTAATTGATTGGGTTGGGTGAGTATGGGTTTTGCATTATAGAAGGAAGCATTAACCATTACTAAACAAAAAGGGGAGTGTTAAATAAACTGTGTCAAACCGAGAAGTAAAGTAATAAATTGATAAAAAAATGGAGGTTTGACAATGAGTCAAGCAAACAGAACTACCAGTTTGGTAGACTATAAAGAATTAGAAACAAATATCTTATCATCTATACGAGAAGGAAGACCATTGACAGGAAGAGATGGAGCATTAACACCATTTATCAAAAAACTGCTAGAGGGAAGGCGAGATAGAAAACCATTTGTCGGCTGAAAGCGAAGAAAACAACCGAAGAAATTCAAAGACTTTACGGACAAGTATTTGAACTATTGACACCAGGAGATAGAGAAGGAAGTTTCGAGCCACAAGTAGTCAGAAAAAGGCAAACAACCGAACTTGAAGCAAAGGTTTTAAGTACATATGCCAGTGGCATGGGATATAGCATCGCATGTAGAAGAAATATAAAATATCTGCAGCAGAGATATCAAGTATTACTGACAAATTGTTACTGGTAATCAACGAATGGCGCAGTCGTCCGCTGCAATCTGTATATCCAATAGTGTTCATGGTTTTTTAAGGTCAAGGAGGACGGGCATTGTGTAAGCAAATGTATGTATAACATATTAGCAAAATGGCAGAAAAGAAGTTTTAGGCTTTTATATAGCAGAAAGTGAGGGAGCTAACTTTTGGCTAGGGATGTTAAATGACTTAAAAGAGAAAGGAGTAGATGATATTCTGATAGCTTTGTGTTAAAAAGCTTTCCTACAGCTATAAATAGCGTATTTCCTAAAGCAGAAATGTATAGTACATCAGATAAGAAATTCACTGAAATATGTATCGAGCAAAAGTTTTCATGAATGATTTGAAAAAAACATATCAAGTAGAGAAATAGCCGAGAATTTACTAAAACCAAGGGCTCATTTACTAGCACAAATGCCTTGTATAAACAGGCATATTGTGCTATAAAGAAGGCAGGAGAGAAATGGACTATGCCTATACATGATTGGGCTTTAACTATCTCTCAACTTGATATCTTTTTTCCTGGTAGGTTAAAAATCGAGTTGAACTAAAAATGCGATTTGACACAGTTTATTTAACACTCCCCATCACTTTATGAGATGGTGATTTATGGTAAATTCATGTAACTATCTCAAATTTAGCCATACCAATATCAGCGAATTTATTAAGCAAATAGCATTTAGTTCTTTTTCTCGATTTATCTCAGATTTATTCCTAAAACTAAATCCGAATATTTGCTTTAATCTTGAGAAAAACCCTTCAATATAAGATCTTTTCCCATAATTTACTTCTTTTTCCATTCTTTCATGCCATCTTCACCGTATAATTTTATTAACCTAATAGCAGCATTCCTGTCAGACATATAATCTATTTCTGGATGTTCTGCTGCATCCTTTTTTGGTAGAACTTTTGTTTTTATATCGTATTTCTTACACAATTTATAAAGTTTTTGCCTATCGTATGCCCTATCTGCATATAGTGCTTTTATGGCATGCTGAAAATCAACTTCTTTTAGCAAATCACAAGTGATCAGAGTAGACACCGTTACTGTATTTTACAGCTATGGCTTTTTTGTTGTTTATATTCAACATTACGTGCAATTTTCTCGTTTGCTCATAGCCACTCTGTCAGTGCTATTTTCCTTGCTGTGTGTTGTTGTATATACTAATTCCTGTACTGTCTATAGCAATTTCGATATCTTCTATATTATTTTCTGCAATCATTTATCTTAATATTAAGTTTTTTTTGATGCTTGTGAATAGCTGCAAATCTCTTCCTATTTGTTGCAGATATCCTTTTACAAACCCTACCGTTTGTCTTAAGCCAATTCTAAAAAGATTAACGATTATATGCACTAAAATCACAACTTTATCACTATAAATATAGTTGCCGCCCTGCATTTTTGGACTATTTTCATACCAATTTTCGATAGCTTCATCGATGTAACGAAAAATATTCCCCCTTTTTTCAAGGAATTTGTTATATTCGTTTTGGTTACTGACTTTCATTTTTTGTGGCATATTTTTTCTTCAACAGTTAAATGGCTATTTATAATGAATTTTGTCAGTAACTGCCAGTTCTTTTCACTTGAGCGATTCAACAAAGCCCACTGGGATCCAGAAATTTTAGGTACAAAAGTAATCCTAAGTTGATGAGATGACGAAAAGAGTGGATTCCATCGTCACACGCTGGAATAACACCTATTTGCTTTCATTGGTTCCTTTCTTATCATCCGACTGGCCTTTTCTTGTCATTCAAGTAGCCGCGCTGTAAAATAAAATTTTTTATTTTAATGAAAAAATTGCTTCCGCATACTCAAGATGCCATTATAATGATGGTAGAGATATTTAGAGAGCTCAAAATCTATCTCGGTCTGCAGACCTTTTAACCAATTTTTCAATAAAAATTCAGCCACATCTGTTGTGTGTACATTCTGAATCTTTTTTATACAGGAGGATTTTATGTCCAGAATTCCAGATATTTGACCTTTACTTTAGCTAACAACAGGCGCCTGCAGTTTTTAGAATTAGTGTTAACACGGTTTTTCTACTTTTTTTTTCTTAATGTTTTAACTCAATACACACCATCATCATTTACTGCTTCTAAATATATCATTGCTAAACACACGCCGCTGTGTATTTCTATAGATAACTCATTGCCTAAACTTCGATTAAAGCAAGAATTCTTTCCTGGAAAAGCAAGGTTACTAAGGTACAGTTCCCATTTTAATCCTTTAGTTGATATTTGAGCTTTCGGTATACCAAGTAAGGATATTTTAGTATTTTTTAGCAAAGAGGAAAAATAGCTAATACCTTTTTGTAAGGCGTACCCCACCATGGGAGGCGAAGGCATATAAAAGATACTATCTATACTTGAAAAAATGTTGATATTTTGTAGTATATGATCAATTGCTCCTCCAGTAATACCCGTTACTATTGATGGCAATAACTTTACTGTTTTTAAGTGAACCATTGCTTTAGAAAAGTCGCAATAATCTTGATCAGGTAGATATACTGTATTTAAATTAGCACGTAAATTCGGATTTATACTATCCAAATCTCCTATTACAAGATCAGGTTTTACGCCAATTGATAGAAGCTTATTTGCTCCTCCATCTACAGCAATAACAGGTATATCTTGTTTAAAAAACGATGAATCAGGTATTTCTCCATTTAGTACTACAATAGAACGATATTCTTGCTCCACGCTACAATGTAGCATATGGTTATAAAACGCTCCGTGCAGTTTTTGCATCGTAGTAACATTTTTGAACAATTGATATTATACTGATCACTAATCCAGCAATATCACTGAGTATCACAAAAGTTAAACCCTGACAAATACCGTAAATAAGCCAAGATGATGAAAAAATAAGATAATTCACCAACATTAGCATCGATACGTCACGAGTAAGTTTTGTGATATATGCTCTATATACTTGAGGCAATAACCCAATGAGAGATGTAATGAACGCGATGAAGCCAAAGCATTCTTCAATATTTATATACATACATTTTCCTACGTTTGTTTTAACAAGATCAGGTTCAAAGGGTTGTACTTTATGTACTCTCAGCTTTTTTAGAGCACCCCTAATGCGTGTAATTTATAACATCATTTAGTCTATTAATCAAGAAATTAACAGTGACTTGCATTCATGAAACCCAATCGGCTTCTATGCTAATTATTATCCAAACTAATAGTCGGCTGTGCATCCTGCTCAGAGATCAGAGCAACTAGCAAATTGTTTATCAATTGAACCTTTTGTTTTCCATCCAATTGTAAGCTTTTATTTTTTTCAAAATGGGCTATTACTTCTTCGATAATTCCTATTGCATTTTGCACTATATGCCTTCTTGCAGAGGTGATGGCATGTGCTTGTTGACGTCTCAGCATTGCTTGTGCAATCTCAGATGAATACGCCAAATGCGATATTCTCGCTTCTGCAATTTCAATTCCAGCAATATTCAATCTTTGTTGTAGCATTGACCGCAATTCATTTGAAATTTTGTCAGAGTTTTTACGCAAAGATTCTTCATCGTTTTCGCTATCATACGGATAATTACTTGCCAGTTCTCTAATTACCGAGTCACTTTGCACAAAAACAAAATCATGATAATTATTAACATTATAATATGCCTTTGCAGGACTGCTAACTCTCCAAACAATTACTACTGAAATCTCTATCGGACTTCCATTAGCATCATTAACTTTAATTTTTTCTGTATTGATATTCTGAAATTTCAAAGAAACTCTATATTTACTCGAAAATGGAAGCGTTACGCATATTCCAGACTTAAAATAAGTTCCAATATAATGACCAAAAAACTCTATCACTCTTGCTTCATTAGGATCATTAACGAAAAATCCTTGAGAAAAAGTCAATATTGAAACAGCAGCAACTCCAAGTGCAATTGTGCTGTCATACACAAAAAGTACCAATAAAATTAACCCTAGCGCTATTAGTACAGGAAAAGCCCGAATTTTACTTAGATTTCTATCATTTATTGTATTTTTATCTGTACTGTCTTCATCAGATTGCTTTTTCACTTGCACCCTCTCTGCTGATTATTTCATCTACCTTACTTACAAATAATTTAAACTCTCTTAATTCACGATCAGGCAACTTTATCTCATTGCCATGAGCTATCGTAAGCGGATCAATATGTTTACCATTATATATAACTTCATAATGTAAATGAGGTCCTGTTGCAACACCAGTGCTGCCAACATAAGCAATGATTTGTCCCTGCTTTACTTTAGAGCCTAACTTTACATCGCTACTAAATTTGCTTATATGTGCGTAACAAGTTGAATATTTATTGTTGTGCTTTATTTTGATGTAATTCCCATAGCCACCATTCTTTCCTATATATTCTATTATACCTTCTGCAGTGGCGTGTATAGGAGTGCCAAGTTTAGCTGCATAATCTACTCCTTTATGAAAAGCAATTTTACCATGAATGGGATGATTTCTATTACCAAAATTCGAGGATATACGAAAATCTCCGTTTAAAGGACTTACAAAAATTTCGCTACTCTTCAAGCTTACACCCTCTTTATTAAAATACTCTTCTTTGCTGTTTTGTGACTCATAATAATATAAACTTATAGCTTTATTGCTTGTTGTGAGTGAAGTATATAAAATTTTTTCTTCAGCCTTCTGATCACTCTCACACAGAACTTCCAACTTGCTTTTGGGCACAATGTCTTTTTTAAAATCTACACCATAATCTTTATATATGCTGATTAATCTCATTATTGTATCTGGCGCCAAACCTCCTGCATCAAAAAAAGAGGATTTTATGTCACTGGATATGAATAACAACTTTCTATCACTTTCTGTCACCAAAGCAGCTTTTTTTTTTCTGATCCCGTCTTGGAATAACACTGGAGAGTGGGTTAGTGTCATTCCAATGCTTGACCAGTCTTTATTATACAATCGCTTGGTGTGTCCATTTGCAATTGAATTCTCTGGATCCCAGTGTCTAGGCACTGGGATGACATCTTTCTTGGCGCTCATATCACAATGTTCGTACAGTTGTTTGTTTGACACTGGCTCTTTTTTCCTGATCCCATGCTGAAGCGGCACTGCAGATGTTTCAGTCGCATATGCTGGTAAAATACAAAGCAGTAGAAATATTACCAGCCTCATAGTTTATCAGCAAAAATAAAATTACCTTCAACATACTGCACATCATCATTATCTTCTAGCTCTTCAACTAATGTAGATAATTTATCAATTAATTCTTTGTCGCTAACTTCAATCAGGTCCTTTGGTTGCCATGAAAGACGAGCAAGCTCTGGTTCTCCAAATTTTGTATAGAAAGCGTCACGTACTTTACCAAAGTCTTTTACTGCACAAGTTATAACATATAATTCTTCCTTGTTATTTTCCTCAACATTCAATACTTCTAATTCAATTCCATAGTTAAATAAATCTTCAAAATTTATACCCTCTGCTTTATAGACAATTAAGCCTACATGATCGAAAAGGTAACTCACACATCCTGTTTCTCCCAAATTACCGCCTTTGCGAGAAAAGATATAACGTATCTCAGAAGCAGTTCGGTTGCGATTATTTGTCAGAGCATGGACAATAAGTGCAGCACCAGAAGGTCCGCAGCCTTCATATTGTATTTCTTCATAACTTTCTCCAGCAACGTTACCAGCTGCATTTTTTATTGCTGTTTCTATTTTATCTTTTGGTAGATTTTCCTTTCGCGCAGCAAAGATAGCAGAGCGAAGACGTGGATTAAGCTCGGGATCAGGTAGCCCTTGTTTTGCAGCAACTGTTATTTCCCTAATGAGCTTCGTAAATTTTTGCGAGCGCTTTGCATCCTGAGCACCTTTTCGATGTTTTATATTTGAAAACTGTGAATGACCAGCCATAAGAAAACTAATTCACCCCTTCTACTAACATATTTTCATACTGCTCAGCTTCTAAGTCAAGGCCAAGAGCTAAGTGAGCTGTTATTAAATAACTAATAACTCTAGAAGAATATTTAGAATCTTTATTGCTTATCATATCTTGAAAACGCTTAATTGCTGCTAAATATTCACCACGCTTTAGGTAAAATTCACCAATAGAATACTCTTTTTTTGATATATGTTCTGTGATTAATTTTTCTTTTTCTTTGATCTCTTCTATATATTCGCTATTCGGAAAAAGATTAATATATTCAGTAGCTAGCTCTAAAGTTTTATATGCAATTTGTTGCCCAAGCTGCACTTTGTTAATTTGCATGTAATAAGATAATACTCTTAAGTAATATACATATGGCAAATCTTCACCATTTGGATAAACGTATATATAATCATCCATATCACTTGCAGCACCGCTGTATTTACCCATATTATAGTGAGAAACCCCAGACAATAATTTGGCTTTCATTGCCCAATAAGATAAAGGATACAAATCCTCTATCTTTTGAAATGCTCTAATAGCTTGCTTATATTTTTTCTGATCATAAAGCTTAACTGCCTCCTCATATAGTTCAGTTTCAGTGTGTTCAAGATCATTCGCATATAACTGCGTGAAGGGGCAAGTCAGAAGAAAAAAGCATATGATTAAAGTCTTATACATAAGATTTTTTTTGATCAAAATAAAGTATAGACTAAATATTACCTAAATAAACAAATTTTTGGCATTATCATCGAACGAAAAGCGGCTCTTGGCCACCATTACCTATATTGCTCGCACCACCACCTATTGCAACACCCTTTCCACTCACTTCTACGTTCTCTAGCTTTCTACTATAAGAATGTGTGATCAATCCACTTCCTACCATCAAAAGAGCAATACCTACCAGACCTAAAGCAGGCCCAACAGCAGATGATGCTAATGCTACTCCAGAAATCAATATTATTTTCCTGATTAGTAATAAAGAAGAACCAGCGAGCATTAACTTAGCTGAAGACATATTGCTTATCTTTTTTTCAGATTTCTCATCAAAGTCTTGCTCTTTTTCTACTTCATATTTTTTACTTTTCTTGTACTCGCGATAGCAGAAAGTAGCACTCGCTACAAAGTAAAATAGACTAGAAATTGAAAAAGCTACGTCTCCTATTATTCCTTGCTCCAATGCTTCACTTACTATGTTAGCCACAATAACTAATGTAACTAAAGCAGCATCAGCATAGTTAAAGTAATCATCAACTGTATAAGGAATATCTCTCTTTTCTTTTTCTCCATCTCCAATATTCTCCAACTCTCGTTCTTTTTCTGCTATTTTTCTATTATTATAAATTAAATATAGCGTGCAAATAAGAGATAAGACTGTGAAAGGTAATATAATATGGCCTAATGCACCGCTTATAAGGCCAAGTAATACCTGATCGCTACATGTTTTTTCGAGCTCAATTGCCATCAGCAATGCAAATGGAACCATTGTTGCCAATGATACACATTTTCTATTTAGCTCTCTTTTTTTTAACGTTAATAACTCCTGTTCCAGCTTCTGCTTTTTTTTTCCTTCTTCAAGTATTAATAATTCTTGCTCAAGTTTTTTTCTCTTTTTTTCTTCTTCATCAACTGTTGACCAGAAATCTCGAAAAAAATCTTCCATTTTAGCACCTTTTTTACCTTTGGATCTTTTTAAAAAAAACTTAGTGCCTGTAATACTAGTCATATGAACAGACCAACTTATGAACTAATACATTATATAGGATTTTAATTACTAAGTCAATGTTATGAAATTATTAACTTTCTTTGTATACTCTTAAGCAATTTAGTCAATCTGTTTGATGCCAGCTAGAACGTAATTATAGCCTGACCACATAGTCATAACAGCCGCAGCCCATAAGCAAACCACACCTATATATTTAGTTGCTTCATAATCACTCATTATTAACGCTACTATAGCAACCATCTGCAAAAATGTTTTAATTTTCCCAGCCTTACTCACAGGTAAACTAACGTTTGTAGCTATCAAGAACTCCCGCAAGCCTGAA